>NZ_JBHJVF010000005.1:0-300507 GCF_042264145.1 Streptomyces sp. NPDC056144
CAAACGCCGGGCGGGCTGGAAAATCCAGCCCCGCCGGCGTTTGAGGCGCGGGGTCCGGGGCGGAGCCCCGAACGCTTCAGCCCGTCGGGCGTCAGCGGACCGGGGCCCGGGGCGGAGCCCCGAGTCTTTTCAGCCCGTCCGGCGTTTGAGGACCGGGGTCCGGGGCGGCGCCCCGGTTTCGGGAAGGGGCGGGGTGGGGGAAACGCCCCGCGCAGCGGCCCCCCGCCCCCGCGCAGCGGCCCCCGCCCCCGCGCCCCCTCAGAGCGCCAGCGCCAGCGACACCGGCGCCGCCCCCCGGTTCAGCGTGTCCGCCGCCTCCCGCAGGCGGTGGGCCTGCTCGACGGGGAGGGAGAGCGCCAGGCAGCCCGCCGTGGAGCCCGCCGTGAGGGGGACCGCCGCGCAGACCGTGCCGACCGCGTATTCCTGGAGGTCGAGGACGGGGACCGTCGGCGGCTGGCCGGCGAGCCGGGACAGGAGGATCCGTTCGTCGGTGATGGTCCGGGAGGTCAGCCGGGCCGCCTTGTGGCGGGAGAGGTGGTCTTTCCGGCCGTTCACGTCGAGCTGGGCGAGCAGGCATTTGCCGACGGCGCTCGCGTGCGCCGCGGACCGGAAGTCCACCCATTCGTTGACGGCGGGTGTGCCGGGGCCGTCGGCGACCTGCGTGATCCGCACCTCGCCGTCGATGTACCGGCTGACGTAGATCGCCGCGCCGACGGAGTCGCGCAGTTCGGTCAGGGATTCCTGGAGTTTCACTTCCAGGGCTTCGCGGCGGGTGAGGCCGGAGCCGAGGAGGGCGAGCGAGTCTCCGATCGTGTACGCGCCGACGGCGACCTGTTCGACGTACCCCTCGCGGCGGAGCATGAGGAGCAGGGGTGTGAGGTGGGCGACGGGGAGTCCGGTCTCGCGGGCGATCTGGGCGTCCGACACTCCGCCGCCGTGCCGTGAGACCGTCTCCAGCACGCGCAGGGCGTACTGCACCGAGTGGAACGGCGCGGTGGGCTCGGGCTTCAGCGCCACGGTTTCCCCCTACCAGGTTGTGACCGCATGCTTTCTCTTCACGATAGCCGCCAAGGGGCGTTCGCAGGGGGGCTGTTGACGAGAATGGCGGGCTGGTTCGGGGCCTCACGCTGGGCGGGGCGACCAGGGCATATGCCAACGTCATGACCCCGCCCCCGACTGGTCGGGGAATAAGCGGAGACACCCTCCTGTTTCGTCCTTCGACACATGTGCCGAGGAGAGGGTCGCGACGGTGACCGACGCAATTCGAGGAGAGGTGCGGGGCACCGCGCCCGTACCGCTGTCCGTACTGGACCTGGTGACCGTCGGCAGCGGGCGCACCGCGTCGCAGGCGCTCGCCACCAGCGTCGAGCTGAGCAAGCTCGCCGAGCGGCGCGGCTTCCACCGGCACTGGGTGGCCGAGCACCACTCCATGCCCGGGGTCGCCTCCTCCTCGCCGGCCGTGATCCTGGCCCATCTCGCCGCCCACACCCGCCGCATCCGGCTCGGTTCGGGTGGCGTCATGCTGCCCAACCACGCCCCGCTCGTGATCGCGGAGCAGTTCGGCACCCTGGAGGCCATGGCCCCGGGCCGCATCGACCTGGGACTCGGCCGCGCGCCCGGCACCGACGGCGCCACGGCCGCCGCGCTGCGCCGGACGGCCACGCTCAACGAGGGCGCCGACGACTTCCCCGAGCAGCTGGCCGAACTGACCCGTTTCCTGGACGACGACTTCCCCGACGGCCACCGGTACTCCCGCATCCACGCCGTCCCCGGCCCCGTCCAGGGGCCGACGGGCCGCCCGCCGGTCTGGCTGCTCGGCTCCTCCGGCTTCAGCGCCCGGCTCGCCGGTCTGCTCGGTCTGCCTTTCGCCTTCGCCCACCACTTCTCGGCCCGGAACACGATCCCGGCGCTCGACCTCTACCGGGAGTCGTTCCGCCCCTCGGAGGTCCTGGACAGCCCGTACGCGCTGATCGCCGTCTCCGCGTTCGCCGCCGACGAGGCGGCGGAGGCCCGTCGGCACACCCTGGCCGGCGCCCTCGCGATGCTCCAGCTCCGCCTGGGGCGGCCGGGGTTGCTGCCGTCGCCCGAGGAGGCGGAGGCGTACGACTACAGCTCCGCCGAGCGGGAGTTCGTGGAAAGCTGGATGGCCGACGTCGTGTACGGCGCTCCGGACGAGGTGCGGGTCGGCCTCGACGACCTGCGGAAGCGGACGGGCGCGGACGAGCTGATGATCAACGGCCGGGGGCACGGCGGCGAGGCGCAGCTGCGCAGCTTCGAACTCATCGCGGACGCGTACGACTTCCCGGAGCTGCCGTAGCCCCCGTCGGTCCCGTAGCCCCCGTCGGTCCCGTCGGTCCCGTCGGTCCCGCCGGTCCCCTAGAGGTCCCGTACCCCGCATTTTCCGGAGTGGCTGGTTCCTTCCCCCGGCGCCCCCGCTCCACCCATAAGTGAACCTTAAACCGCTCGTCACCGATGGTGGCGGGCGGTTCTGCTTTGTGCTGCACCCCCCTGACGAGGGGTTTCCTCGGCAAATTGGTCTAGTCCTCAATCTGGTTCAGACCATTGACGCGCCGTTCACACGCCGGTTATCACTTCCTCAGCTCCTGTACGGCAGCACCCAGTACCCCCCCATTTCGGAGGCCGCACGTGCACCCCCGTAAGCCCTTGATCGCCGCGCTCCTCAGCACGGCCCTCGCCGGCGGCGCCCTCGCCGCGACCGTCGGTCTCGGCTCCGCCCAGGCGGCCGACACCTCGACCAGTGCCTCTGCGGGCAACGTGCGCATCGCGTACTACGACCAGTGGAGCGTCTACGGCAACGCGTTCTACCCCAAGCACCTCGACACCCGGGGCATCGCGAGCAACCTGGACGTCATCAACTACTCGTTCGGCAACATCCACCCCACCAACCTCACCTGTTTCGAGGCCAACAAGGCCGCGGGTGACGACAACAACCCCAACGCGGGTGACGGTGCGGGCGACTCGTACGCCGACTACCAGAAGTCCTTCAGCGCGGCGGACAGCGTCGACGGCGTCGCCGACAAGTGGGACCAGCCGATCGTGGGCGTCTTCAACCAGTTCAAGGAACTGAAGGCGAAGTACCCCCACCTGAAGATCAACATCTCGCTCGGTGGCTGGACCTACTCCAAGTACTTCAGCGACGCGGCCAAGACGGACGCGAGCCGCAAGAAGTTCGTGGCCTCCTGCATCGACCAGTACATCAAGGGCAACCTGCCCGTCGAGGGCGGCTTCGGCGGTGCGGGCACGGCGGCCGGCATCTTCGACGGCATCGACATCGACTGGGAGTACCCGGGCTCCTCCGGCGGCCACCTGGGCAACCACTACGCCCCCGAGGACAAGCAGAACTTCACGCTCCTCCTCGCCGAGTTCCGCAAGCAGCTCGACGAGTACGGCGCGGCCAACGGCGGCAAGAAGTACATGCTGACCGCGGCCCTCCCGGCCGGCCAGGACAAGATCAAGTACATCGAGACGAACAAGATCGGCGCGTACCTCGACTACGCGAACATCATGACGTACGACATGCACGGCGCCTGGGACGGCGACGGGCCGACGTACCACCAGTCTCCGCTGTACTCGGGCACCAACGACCCGACCGACGTCATCGCGCCGGGCACCGAGAAGTACAGCATCGACGCCGCCATCGACTCCTGGATCGACGGCAACGCCACCTACGGGATCACCGGCGGCTTCCCCGCCAACAAGCTGACCCTGGGCTACGAGTTCTACTACCGCGGCTGGAAGGGCGTCCCGGCCGGCACCACCAACGGCCTCGCCCAGACCGCCACCGGCGGCTCCAACGTCCGCCCGCTCTCGCAGCAGGCCGGCATCGCGCACTACAAGGAGCTCGGCGGCATCGTCGACAACGCGTCGACGACCTTCTGGGACGACCAGGCGAAGGCCTCGTACTTCTACAAGGACGGCGAGTTCTTCACCGGCCTCAACCAGAAGTCCATCCAGGCCCGCGTGGACTACGCCAAGCAGCGCGGCCTCGGCGGCGCGATGATGTACTCGCTCCTCGGTCTGGACGACAACATCACCCTGCTGAAGCAGATCAACACCGCGCTCGGCTCTCCCACCACCCCGCCGACCACCCCGCCGGTGACGACGCCGCCGACCACCCCGCCGACGACGCCGCCCACCACCCCGCCCACCACGCCTCCGACGACCCCGCCCACCACGCCTTCCACGGGCTGCGGCACGGTCCCGGCGTACGTCGCGGGCACGATCTACAACTCGGGCAACGAGGTCTCCCACAACGGCCGCAAGTACAAGGCCAAGTGGTGGACCCAGAACGAGACCCCCGGCACCACGGGTGAGTGGGGTGTCTGGCAGGACCTCGGCGCCTGCTGAACCGCACCCCCGAGCAACACCCCTGAGTAACACCTCATGAACGCTGCCCCCGCCCGGACTGTCCCTCCGGCCGGGGGCAGTCCCATGTCCCCGTCCCCTCGTTCTTCGTACTTTTCCGATCGGGCCCACGCGCCATCCCGTGGTGGCTTAGCGTGACGAACAGTGACACCACGGCACGAGAGGGTGTGGGGTGCGATGACGGAAGAACAGAGCGACGGGGTCCTGGAGTCGGGGCGCGAGGAGGACTCCGCGACACCGGGAGCCAGGCCACCCGTCTCGGGTGTGGCGGTGGCCTTCGGCCGGAGCATGAAGACGCTCCGGACGCGGGCGGGCATCGACCGGGAGGCGCTGGGCAAGCTCCTCGGGTACTCGGCGTCCACGATCGCCTCGTTCGAGCAGGGCCGGAGGATCCCGCCGCCGCGCGCGGTCGACCAGGCGGATCACGAGGTCGGCGCGGACGGCCTGTTGAAGGTGTGGAAGGAGGAGCTGGAGCAGGCGCAGTACCCGGCGTTCTTCCAGGGGATGGCGCAGCTGGAGAAGGAAGCGGTGGAGCTGCTGTCCTTCGGCACCTTGGTGGTCAACGGCCTGTTGCAGACCGAGGAGTACATGCGGGCTCTCCTCGCCAACCGGCGTCCGCCGCTCAGCGCGGAGACGATCGAGCAGCGGGTGAGTGCCCGGCTGGCCCGGCAGGCGATCTTCGACCGCCGCCCCGAGCCGCTGACGAGCTTCGTCATGTGCGAGTCGGTGCTGCGGCGGGAGTACGGCGGCAAGGAGGTGCTGCGGGGGCAGTTGGAGCACCTTCTCCTCATGGGGCAGCGGGCGCACGTCGAGATCCAGGTCCTGCCGCTCAGCTGTGCCGAGAACGCGGGCGTGGACGGTCCGTTCACCGTGATCACCCGCGAGGACGGCAAGCGTTTCGTCTACGCCGAAGTCCAGGGCAACAGCTCCCTGGAGACCGCCCCCAAGCGGGCAGTTCTCGCCGCCGCCCTCTATGGAATCATCCGGTCACAGGCTCTCAGCCCACGAGAGTCGCTGGCGTTCATCGAGAAGTTGTTGGGAGAGCTATGAACAGCACGGAATCCCTCGCTTGGTTCAAGAGCAGCTACAGCGGCGCCGAGGGCGGCGAGTGCGTCGAGGTCGCGGCGGGCGCGGGAGTCGTGCACGTCCGTGACTCGAAGGACGTGGCCCGCCCGTCCTTCCAGGTCTCTCCCGCCGCCTGGGCGGGGTTCGTCGGGCTCGCCTCGGCCGAGTAGGTGAGGAGGGGCCTGTCCGTCCGGATGACCGGACGGGCAGGCCCTTCGTCTTACACTCGCAAGGGCTCCGTCCCGCCGATGAGTTCGGCGATGCGGTCGGCGGGGACCGCCCGCGAGTACAGCCAGCCCTGGCCCGTGTCGCAGCCGATCCGGCGGAGCCGGGCCGCCTGGCCGGTCGTCTCGACGCACTCGGCGGTGACCGAGATCCCGAGCCGGTGCGCGAGCTGCACGAGCGCCTCCACGATCAGCTCGTCCGCCGGGTTGGCGTGCTCCTCGTCCTGGAAGCCGCGGACGAACGAGCCGTCGAGCTTGAGGACGGAGACCGGCAGCCGGCTCAGATAGGCCAGGTTCGAGTAGCCGGTGCCGAAGTCGTCGATGGCGATGCACACGCCCATGTCGCTCAGCGCCTGGAGCACCTGGAGCGGCCGTCCCGCCGGGCCCATGAGGTCGGACTCGGTCAGCTCCAGCTGGAGCAGGTGCGGGGCGAGCCCGGTCTCGGCGAGGATCGCGGCCACGTCGGCGACCAGGTCGGAGTCCCAGAGCTGCCGGACCGCCACGTTGACGCTGACGAAGAGCGGGCGCTCGCGCGGGTGGTCCCGCTGCCACTGCCGGGCCTGCCGGCAGGCGGTCCGCAGTACCCACCGCCCGAGTTCGACGATGGAGCCGTCCTCCTCGGCGATCTGGATGAACCGATTCGGCGTGAGCGAGCCGAACTGCGGGTGGTGCCAGCGCACCAGGGCCTCCACCCCGCGTACGGCCCCGCCCGCGAGCTCCACGAGCGGCTGGTACTCCAGGGCGAACTCCCCGCGCTCCAGGGCCGGGCGCAGGGAGGAGGAGAGCGCCTGCCGGGTCATGCGGGTGGCGTTGCGCTCCGGGTCGAAGAAGGTCCAGCGGGCCTTGCCGTCGGCCTTGGCCCAGTACAGCGTGGTGTCGGCGGCCTGCATGAGGGCGGTCGCGGTCGTTCCGTGGGCGAGTCGTTCGACGACGCCGATGGAGGCGGAGACCGAGAGGCGTCGGCCGCCGAGGTCGAAGGGGAGTTCCAGGGCGCTCAGCACGGAGCGGGCCAGGTCGGCCAGTTGCTCCGTGCCGGTGGAGTCCTCGATGAGGATCGCGAACTCGTCGCCGCCGAGCCGGGCGACGAGGTGGTCGCCGTTCCCGGCGCAGGCGGTGAGCCGGTCGGCCACGGCGGTGAGCAGACGGTCGCCGACGCGGTGGCCGAGGGTGTCGTTGACGGCCTTGAAGCCGTCGAGGTCGAGGTAGCAGAGACCGATCCGCCCTGTTCTGCCATACCCGTATGACTCGTCGGACTCGTCGGACTGGTAGGTCTCGTCGGAGGCGCACGAGTCGTGCGAGTCGTACGCCTCCGCGGCTTCCAGCGCCGCCGACAGGCGCTCGAAGAACAGGGCCCTGTTGGGGAGCCGGGTCACCGGGTCGTGCATCTGGAGGTGGCGCAGCCGGGCCTGGAGCTCGCGGCGGGCGCTGATGTCCGCGATGGAGAGCAGCACGCGGCGGCTGTCCGGCACGGGGGAGACGGTGACCTCGGCCCAGAGGGTGCGGCCGTCGGGGTGCTTGAGACGGCGGGTGCAGCGGAAGCGGGAGCGGCGGCCGCCGAGGACCTCGCGGTACGCGTGCCAGGTGCGGCCGTCGGAGGAGAGGTCGACGAGGTCGGCGGCGGGCCGCTCGCGGAGCGCGGCCGACGGGGTCCCGAGGAGGGTGCCGAGGGAGTCGTTGGCGTCGACGACGACGCCGTCCTCGTCGACGACGGCCATGGGGAGCTGGGCGACGGCGAAGGCGGCGCGGTAGTCGCGCTCGGCGCAGGCCCGGGCGTGACGCTCCGTGAGGAGGGGGTCGGTCGGGGTCGTCTCCGGCGGCTCTGAGTGCACCGGTCCTTCGGGGGTTCCGCTCACCGCTCGCTCCCGTAGTGCAGTCGGGCCGGTCACTTGTGGTCGGGATGGTCGGCCAAGGAAAAGTGAGCCGATCATAGAGCCAGGCCGGGGGAGCGTTCCAGCTCCGAGGCGGCTCCCGGCGGCGCCGGCGTGCGGGGAGGACCCCGTCGGCCGCCCCGGCCGATCGTTTCTGCACGGGTCTGACACGGGTCGGTGCCGACCTGACCGAATGTGACTTTCCGTGAGCTGACGACCGCTCGTGTCGCGTCGACGCGGGGGCCGTTCCTCACCCGACCGGGGCAGCGGAAACATGCGAAACGCCGCAAAACATCACAAGGTGGATGTGGTGTCCCGCACAACCGATCCGGAGGTCCACGTGAGGGGTCAGCAGCCACCCGGAGGAGTGGAGCGCCCGCGGCTGCGTTCCGGCGCGGCGGCCTTCACGGCTCTCGCCGCCCTGGCCGCCACCGGCCTCGTCGCGGGCCCGGCCTTCGGCGCGACCGTCGCGAACCCCTGCGCCCTGCCCCGTACCGGCGCCCATCACTCGCTCGGCCTCGACAGCTGGAACAGTTCCTACGCGCGCCCCACCCGGGCCCTCGACGCCGTCATGGTCTTCCTCTCCTTCCCGGACGCCGAGCCGCTCACCACCCCCGCCGAGCTCGCCGCCGACCACTTCCCCGCCACCAGCGAGTACTTCACCCGCGCCTCCTACGGCCGCTTCGACCTGCGCGCCCACCCCCGGAGCGAGTGGATCGAGATGCCGCGGGACTCGACCTCGTACGGCATACGGCGGGACTGGGACTCGGGGAACCGCTCGGCCTACCTGCGCGACGCCGTCGCCGCCGCCGACAAGGACGTGGACTTCTCCCAGTACGACATCGTGTACCTGGTCGCCGACCCGGACGCGCCCGGCGTGGACTCGGACGCGACGAAGGTCGTCAACCTCGACCGCCCGCTGGAGGCCGACGGCACCGAGATCAGGCGGGTCGTCACCGTCTTCGAGCGCCACCCGCCCGACCGCAACGTCCTCGCCCACGAGACCGGCCACGTCTTCGACCTCGCCGATCTCTACCACCGCCCGGAGGACGGCGAGGGGGACTGGGACACCCACGTGGGGGACTGGGACGTCATGGGCAGCCAGTTCGGCCTCGCCCCCGACCTCTTCGGCTGGCACAAGTGGAAGCTCGGCTGGCTCTCCCGCGCCCAGGTCACCTGCGTCCAGGGCACCGAGCCGCAGGTCGTCAGCCTGGAGCCGACCGACGCGCCGCCACCGGAGTACGGGGGCCTCGGCACCCGGCTCGCGGTCGTGAGGACCGGCCCCGACAGCGTCCTCGCGATCGAGGCCCGCAGCGCGGCCGGGAACGACGCCGAGACCTGCACCGAGGGCGTCCTCGTCTACCGGGTGCGCAACGGCGCCGCCTCCGGCGACGGCCCCGTCGAGGTCGTCGACGCCCACCCGGACACCGAGGCATGCTGGGACCGCTCGGTCTACCCGCCGCTCGCGGACGCGCCCCTGGAGGTCGGCGAGACCTTCACCGTGCCCGGGACGGGCGTACGGGTCGAGGTGACGGACCGCACGGAGAGCGGCAGCTGGACGGTGAAGATCGCCCCGCCGGTCGTCGGCTGAGCGATCCGGCCGCACACACGAAGAAGCCCCCCGCTTCCGCGAGGGGCTTCTTCTGTCGGTGCGCCGCCAGGGACTCGAACCCCGGACCCGCTGATTAAGAGTCAGCTGCTCTAACCAACTGAGCTAGCGGCGCCTGCTGACGTCGTAGACATTAGCACCCTGATCGGCCGGAGGAAAAATCGATACCCGCACGTCGGGCGCGGAAGCCGCCCGAACGGCCCGCACGCAGGCCCACAGGACGACCTCGGGGCCCGGCAGCCACGGGTTCCGCGTGTCGGGCGCCACCAGCCAGCGGGGGCCCGATGAACCGGACGGGGTGAGCGGCGGCACGGTCACCGCGTCCCCGACGCCGTGACAGAGCGGCCGGGGCACGCCCTCGCCCCACTCCTCCCAGTCGAGCAGCGCCGGCAGCCGCTGGGCCGTCCCGGGCGCGGCGAAGAGCATCATCCGGCCCCGGTGCGTCGCGACGGGCCCGGAGCCCGGGCCCTCCTCCCACAGCCGGTCCAGCATCCGGCGGCCGAAGACCGGGTCCACGCTGACGACGTCGAAGACCGTCCCGCAGGGGAGCGCCGCCGGGGCGTCCGGGCGGGACTCCCAGCGGGTCAGGGCGGCCCCCGGGTAGCCGCCGGCGGCCGAGGCCAGCCAGGCGGCCCCGTCGGCGGTCACCCGGGCCGTGTGGTGCCGTCCCTCGTCGCCCTCGGTCAGGAACCGGAAGATGTCGTGCGGGGCGTCGTCGCGCAGCCAGGTCGTCATATGACCAGATCTACCGGCTGTGACCGTCCGCTATCCGAAGGTCACGGAATCCCGGACAGGAGAGGTACGGGAGGAGTATCGTGCGCGACGCATATGCCAGGAGAGTCCCCGGAAAGGCCTCCCGTGGGGATCCCGCCCCGTCACTCCTCCGACGGGCGGCCGTTCGACAGGATCAGCCCCCGGCCGAACTCGATCATCTTGAGCGCGTAGTCCTCGGTCCACTGCGCCCGCTCGGCCACGTCCGCCACCGTCAGCCGGTCGAACCGGCGCGGGTCCGCCAGCTGCGCCGCCGCGACGGCCTGGAACTCCGTCGCCCGGTCCGACGCGGCGCGGAACGCGAGCGTCAGCTCCGTGGCCCGGGTGAGCAGCTCGCGCGGGTCCTCTATCGACTCCAGGTCGAAGAAGTGCTCCGCCTCGGCGGTCGCCTCGGCAGGCTCGAAGACCAGCGAGGCCGGCCGGAGCCGCCGCTGTCCGCCGCTCCGCTCCGCGGGTTCCGCCATCGTCCTTCTCCTCCTCGCACAGGCACGGCCCGGGATCCCGGGCCGCTTTCCATTGTCCCGCGCCGCGCAAGAGCGTGTGGCTCCCGGCGCACGCCCCCGACCTGCTCCCGAGCCCCGGTTTGGGACACGGCGGGGCCGGTTACCGGTTACGGCGTCCAGCTCACCCGGTGCTCCGCCAGATGTGCCAGGACCGCGTGGTTCGCCTCCCAGCCGTCCGGGAACGACACCGCCGCGCCCAGCTGGACCGGCTCCGCCGACGGGTGCTCGTCGAGGAGCTCCGCCACGCCCGCCCGGCACACCACGACGCACGCGTGCCGATGCCGGGAGGCGAGCACGCACAGCCGCCCGGTCTCCAGGTGGAACGCGGTCGCGTCCGGGCGCCCGGAGAGCGGGTGCAGGACGACCGTCACGTCGTACTCGCGCCCCTGGAGCCGGTTCGCGGTGTCCACGGTCACGCCCGTCACCCCGAGCCCCGCGAGCGCCGCCCGGACCGCCGCCGCCTGGTCGCGGTGGGCCGTACCGACCGCGATCCGGTCGGGCGTGAGCGGTACGGGGGCGTCCGCGCGCTCCGAGACGGCGGCACCGCCCCGGTCGAGCAGCCGCCTGACGACGAGGGCGACCGCGCCGACGGCCTCGGGGTCGGTGCGCGGGGTGTGCCGGGCGGGGAGTTCGAGCAGGCCCCAGCCCGACTCCGCCGCCTCGTCGAGGACCCGGTCGGGCCCCGAGCCGTCCGAGGCGACCGCGAAGGACAGCTTCCGGTCGCCGGGGCCCGTACCGCTGCGGAACGGCGTGTACGGGTAGAACGCGTCCGACACCAGCGGCGCCGCCGAGGCGGGCAGCCGCCAGGACACCGGCAGCCGGTGCTGCGGAAGGTCCGGGTTGTACGCGAGGAGGGTGGCGACCGCCGAGGCGGACGGGTCGTACGCGAGCCCCGCCCACTGCTCCGCGCCGACCACCGAGAACGGGTCGAGCTGCCCGGGGTCGCCCACGAACAGCGCCCTCTCGAAGAGGCCCGCCACGGACAGGAGGGAGTCCGAGCGCATCTGGTAGGCCTCGTCGACGATCGCGTGCGCCCACGGCTCGACGTTCTTCACGTGCGCCCACTTGGCCGAGGTCGACAGGACCACCGGAAGCCCCGCCAGATCGCCGGGTTTCGCCGACTTCCGTACGTTCGCCAGGTCGTCGAGCGCCTTGTCGTAGGCGTCCGCGTCGCTGGAGTGCAGCCGGCCGACCTCCAGGTCCGGCTCCTTCTCGGCGAGCCGCAGGACCAGGTCGTCGACCTGCGCGTTCGTCTGCGCGACGACCATGAGCGGGCGTCCGGCCGCCGCGAGTTCGAGGGCGGCGCGGACGACCAGCGTCGACTTCCCGGCGCCGGGAGGCGAGTCCACGACGACGCCCCGGGCGCTGCCGTGCAGGGTGTCGGCGAGGATGCCGTCCGTGGCGCGGGCGGCCTCGGCGGAAGGATCGAAAACGGGCGCGGTCACAGCACGTCCTCCGGGGTGACGGCATCGGGCAGCTCGACGACGGGCTCGGAGCCCGGGGGACCGCCGTGCGTCCACGGCGTCTGCTCCGGGTCCGGCAGTCCAGGACCGACCCGCTGGTCGTGCTCGAACAGCGTCCAGACGGTCCGTTCGCCCTTCTCCGGCACCGAACCCTCGGCGGGCTCCTTCGACCGGCCCATCCGGTCCAGGACCCTGAGCAGCAGCGAGCCGTCCTCCTCGTACCGCACGAACTCGGCCGTCTGCGGCTTCCCGTCGAGCGAGCGGTAGACCTTCGCCCGCTCGCCCAGGTGCGGCAGGTCCTCCGTGCGGACCGTGAGGAGCGGACGCGGACGTCCCTTGTCCGTCGTGGCCGGCGTCACCTCGACGACCTCGGCCGCGAAGGCCTCGCCCGCGAGCCGCCGCCCCGCCAGGACCAGCGGGTCGTCGAGCGCCTCCTGCGCCTCCAGCTGCCCCTGCGCCCGCTCGCGGCTCGCGAGCTTCGCCGCGGCGGCGATCACGTCGTCCTTGCGCGGCTGCGGCGGCTCGCCGGACGCGACCCGGTCGCGGTGGGCGGTGAACGACCAGCGGTCCCGGGTCCACCGGTCCTCGACCCGCGCCCCCTCCGGCAGCTCCCGCAGCAGCCCGATCGCCCGCCAGACCGCGTCCCACGTGGGCCGCAGCTGCGAGGCGACGAGCCGGCGCAGCTCCCGCTCGGCCGCGTGCAGCTCGCCGAGGCCCGCGTCGGCGGCCTCGCCGTCCTCGGCCGCCCCGACCGCGTGCCGGGCCCGGTCGTACCGCTCGATCGCCGGCGCGAGCAGCTTGTTGTCGAAGGCCGGGTCGGTCGCGGGTCCGGCGGGCGGCCACAGCAGCTGTCCCGCCGCGTCCCGCCCGACCTCGGCCCGCAGCGCCGCCTCGGGGGCGGACTCCCCGTCGGCCGGGTCGATCCAGGCGAGCAGCGCGCCGAGGTGCTGGTCCTCCAGGGAGGACATGCCGGTCGCCCAGTGCCGGTTCAGCAGGTCCGTCGCCGAGAGCAGCAGCGAGGAGCCGGGGACGAGGGCCCGGTCGGCGAAGTGCGTCAGCCACCGCCCGAGGAGCGGGACGCGCGGGGGCGCGGGGAACGGCGTCTCCGGGTCCTGCTCGGCCGTCCGCCGGAACCGCGTCGACCGCCCCAGGAGCCGTACGTACTCCACACCGGCCCGGCTCGGCACGATCAGCTGCGGCGCGTCGGCGCACAGCTCGACCTCGACCTTCACCTTCTTGCCGGTCTCCGGGTCGACCTCGCTCTTCTCCGCCGCCTCGACGACCCCCGTGAACGCGTCGACGTACGGGAGGACCTCCTCGGCCAGATCCGCGAGGAACCCGAACCGCAGGTCCCGGTCCCGGGGCTGCGGCACGACGAGCAGCCGGGGCTCCCCGGGATCGGTCCCGACCAGCGCCCCGAGCGGCGCGCCCGCCTCACCGGCGGTCGTCAGCGGCACGAACACCAGCGGCCGCTCCGACAGCCGCCGGTGCCGCACGGTCGCCACCGGCTGCGCCCGCCCCGCCTCGACGGCCTCCATCCGCGCCAGCGCGGAAATCAACGACATGCGGGCCCCTCCACCGTCAGTGCCTCCTGGCGCAGCGCCCGGGCCCTGCGCAGGGCCGCGACCGCCGGGTCCTCCGGGTCGCCCGTCTCGCCCCGGGCCGCCGACAGGACCGCCTCGATCGTCGTCAGGCCGCCCAGTTCGCCCCGTACCGCGCGGCCCAGGGTCTCGACCGCGCCCGCCGCACGGGCGCGCGCCCGGCAGTGGAAGGCCAGCTCGCAGGCGGCCAGGCACTCGGGGGCGTACGCGTGCGGGACGCACTCGACGGCCTCGGCGAGCTCCGCCCCCGAGCGCTCCGCCACGTCGAAGCTCGTGCCCTCCGGCAGGGCGTCCGCGATCTCCTCGATCCGGGTCAGCCGGCCGAGCTGCCGCAGCGTCACCGCGCGCTGCTTGCGCACGTCCACGACCGAGGCCGTCGGCACGTTCGAGAAGTCCTTCGGGCAGACGAGGAGCACCGCGTGCGCGACCTTCGCGCCCTCCGTCAGCGCCGCCATCCGTTCGAGCGCGAGCACGTACACCGCCGACTGGCGGGCCGCCGCGCCCACCTTCGAGGCGTCGGCCGCGCCGTCGATCATCGGGAAGGACTTGATCTCGACGACCGTCCACCGCCCGTCGGGATCGACGACCACCGCGTCCGGCTCCAGGTACACCGGGGACCCGGCCACCTCCAGGGCGAGCAGCGGGTGGTCGAGCAGCGACCAGGCGCCCGCCGCCGTCGCCTCGCGCAGCGCGAGCGCCGTCCGGGCCGTCCGGCCCTGCGGACCGGCCGCCGCGAGGTCCGGCAGCAGGACCGCCCCGGGCTCGCCGACGCCCAGCAGCCGCAGCAGCTCACGGCCGCCGTCCGCCTTGACCTTCGCCTCGAAGGAGTTGCCCCGCACGATCGCGAACTGCGACTGCCCGTAGGGCGCGGGCGAGCCCAGCTTCGCGGCCAGTGCCGCCTTGTCGACCCCGGCGCCGTCGAGCAGCGCCCGCCGCCGGCAGCCCGGATTCGCGGCGAGCGCCGCGAGCGCCCGCGCGTCGAGGGCGCGCGGAGCCGTACTCGGTCCGCGCAGCTCGGCCAGTTGATGACGAAGGGAAGCGCTCACCCGCCGAAGTCTTGCATCCGCCACTGACAACGGGGGGACATCCCGGTCCTTCCCGCCGCTTCGGCGATGATGGGAGAGGCACGACCCCACACCCGAGCCCCCACGTGACCCCTGGAGAACGCTTCCCATGGCACCGCGCATCCTGCTCGCCCGGCACGGCCAGACCGAATGGTCGCTGCTCGGCCGACACACCGGCAGGACCGACATCCCCCTCCTCGACGAGGGCCGGCGCGGCGCGAAGCTGCTCGGCGAGCGGCTCCACCGGGGCCCCTGGCAGGGCCTGCCCGGCGTCGAGGTGCGCACGAGCCCGCTGGTCCGCGCGAGCGAGACCTGCGAGATCGCCGGGTTCGGGGACCGCGCCGAGCCCTGGGACGCGCTCATGGAGTGGGACTACGGGGCGTACGAGGGGCTGACCCCGGCGCAGATCCAGGACATCCGCCCCGGCTGGTTCATCTGGCGCGACGCCGTCCCGGACGGCGAGACCCTGGCCGAACTCTCCGCCCGCGCCGACGAGGTCGTGAACTGGGCCCGCTCGGCCGACCGCGACGTCCTCGTCTTCGGCCACGGCCACATCCTGCGCTCGATCGGCGCCCGCTGGCTCGGCGAGGACGTGTCCTTCGCCTCCCGCATCCGCCTCGACCCGACGAGCCTGTCGGTCCTCGGCTGGGCCTACGGCGCCCCGGCGATCGAGCGGTGGAACGACACCGGCCACCTGGAGTCGTAGACCCGCACGGACTCGGTCACCTCGACAGGACCCGGCGCGTCTCCGCCAGCATCCCGCTGATCCGCGCGGAGGCGATGCCGTCCAGCGAGTCCACGACCCGCCGCGCCTCCGCCGCCGCCTCGTCGGGCCGCCCGGCGTGGGCCAGGTCCCGCGCCAGGTGCGCGCGGTAGAGCGCGAGGTTCCGGGCGAAGTACGGATTCTGCAGGACGGTCGCCCGGTGGGCGTGGCGGACGGCCCGGCCCCAGTCGCCCAGCGCCGCCCAGCACTGCGCCTCCTGGGCCTCCCGCTCCGGCTCGCCGAAGAACGACATCCACTCGGGGTCGCCGTCGGACGGCCCCCGGTCGAAGTGCGCGTGGGCCCGGCCGAGCGCCTGCTCGCAGGCGCTGCGGTCGCCGAGCTCGGCCCACGCCCCGGCCTCCCGCAGGGAGAGCAGCGAGAGCAGCCGGTCCGAGTCGAGCGGCTGCGCGGCCCGCAGCCCGGCCTGGGCCGCCCGGACCGCCTCGCGGTGGCGGCCGGTGTCGCGGGCGAGGAACGAGGTGTTGCAGAAGGCGTGCGCCTCCAGGGCCGCGTTCCCGGAGACCCGCGCGGTCGCGAGCGCCTCCGCGTAGTGGGAGCGGGCGTCCTCGTGGCGGCCGGAGTCGTGGGCCAGCCAGCCGACGGAGAGGGACAGCTCGCCGGCGCCCGCGTGCAGCCGGTCCTCGGTGGAGCGGCGGCTCGCGGTGCCCGCGTCGAGCAGGGCGTAGGCGGTACGGAGCGGTTGTGCGGCGATCTTGTAGAGCCCGTCGGCGCCGTGCCGGTCGTCGAGCGTACGGATGCGCCGTACCGCCTCCTCGACGGCCCGGACCTCGGTCTCGCCGATCCGGTGGGTGCCGCGGGGGGCGGGGATCGCGACGGCGGGGCCGCCGAGTCCCAGCGAGGCGGCCGCCAGGGTGGCGGAGCCGCTCGCAATGAATGCGCGACGCAGCACGTCGCTCTCCTCATCGTTCCGGGTCGGGAGGGCGCCGGGAGCGGGGACCGCGGCCGGGGCTGTCTGCCGCCGTCCGCGTACCGCCTCCCGCGCGGAGAACCCCAGGTCGCAGAGGCCGAGCCCGGGGAACATGTGCAGGAAGACCCGCTCGTACGCGTAGTTGGGGCAGCGGATCTCGCCCGCTTCCACGCGCCCGATGTAGCGGGCGTCGCACGCGACCTGTTCGCCGATCTCCCGCGCCGCCCTGCGGACCGCCGCGGCGAACTCCGCCGGCGAGAGCTGTCCGCGCAGCCGGCGGAAGGCGAGATTGGGAACCGCCCGTGACATCGTCATGGCCCGAGCCCTCTCCTGGTGCTGCCGGGGTGTCCGGCGGCAAGAACGTACCCGCTGTGACCGGATGCCTACGTGGAGTTTGGCTACAAATCGGATATCTCGCCTCCGATCTGCCATGAACTGCCATCCTTTGCAGCGGCATGGCGCCGTAGCCGTTGACGCGGACGGGCGTTGAACCGTATGGGAGAGACGGAACGTGTCTCCTCTGGAGCGAGGAGGGGTCCCATGTCGGAGATCGGATCGCAGTCCACGGAGCCCTGGGACCTGGTGACCGTGCCCGTACGGCAGGGCCTGGAGGCCGTCGACATCCTGCGCCGCGGCGGCGGCCCCACCGTCGGGCCGGTCGTGCACGACGGCACCTGCGACACCCTCGGCTTCCTCGTGCCCCCCGGCACCGCCGCCGCCTGGGACATGCCCGGCAGCGCGTGTACGAGGACCTCGGGGCGCGGTCTCCGCCTCCCCGAGCTGCCCGAACTCCCCGAGCCCACCGGCGACACCCCGCGCCCGGCCGGCTGGCTGCTGCCGCCGGGGGAGTCCGAGCCCGTCACCGACCCGGTGGTCCTGCGCCACGCGCTCGGCGAGGCGGCCCGCCTCATCGAAGCGGCCGACGGCTGCCACTGAGCCCTGCCCTCGGCACACCCCGGATAATGGGGCCGTGGCCAGGAACAAACAGCGGGACCGGGCGGCAGCCGCCGCCACCGTCGAGGAGACCGTCGACGGCGGTCTCGCGCAGCTCGTACCCGACCGGGAGCGCCCGCGCGCCTGGACCCTGCTCATCGACGGCGCCCCGCAGTCCCACGTGGACCTGGACGACCCGGCCCACCTCTCCTTCGAGTACCAGCGGCGCCTCGGCCACATCGCCGACCTCGTCGCCCCGCCGAACCGGCCGCTCCAGGTCGTGCACCTCGGCGGCGGCGCGTTCACCCTCGCCCGGTACGTCGCCGCGACCCGGCCCCGCTCCACCCAGCAGATCGTCGAGATCGACGGGGCCCTGGTCCAGTTCGTCCGCCGGGAGCTCCCCCTCGACGCCGGGGCCCGCATCCGGGTCCGCTCCACCGACGCCCGCGCCGGGCTCGCCAAGGTGCAGGACGGCTGGGCCGACCTCGTCATCGCCGACGTGTTCGGCGGGGCCCGCACCCCCGCCCACCTGACCAGCACCGAGTTCCTCGCCGAGGTGCGCCGGGTGCTGCGGCCCGGCGGCTTCTACGCGGCGAACCTCGCCGACGGCCCGCCCCTGGCCCATCTGCGCGGCCAGATCGCCACGGCCGCCACCGTCTTCCCCGAGCTCGCCCTCACCGCCGACCCGACGGTCCTGCGCGGCCGCCGCTTCGGGAACGCGGTGCTGCTCGCCTCGGACCGCGAGCTGTCGGTCGCCGAGCTGACCCGCAGGGTCGCCACCGACCCGCACCCGGGGCGCGTGGAGCACGGCAAGGAGCTCGCCGACTTCGCCGGGGGAGCGCAGCCGGTCACCGACGCGAGCGCGAAGCCCTCGCCCGTACCGCCCGCGTCCGTGTTCCGCTGACGCGGGGCCTCACAGCTTCCGTTCCTCGATCTGCACGTGGGGCGGGCCGTCGTGCCACAGGCAGAAGACGGAGATCTCCCGGCCGTCTCCGGTGAAGGTGACCCGGATCCAGGCCGGGTCCTTCCACACCTGCATCTGCCAGCCGGAGGCCGGGGTCGCGGAGACGAGCTCCGCCGAGGACTCGCCCAGGTCGAAGGTGACCCGGCCGCCGTCGACGGTGTAGGTCTTCACGCCGCTGTCGGACGTTGCCGCGGGGGCGTCCGTACTCGTCCCGGGGGCCGGGGCGGTGCTTGCGGCCGGTGCCTCCGTCGTGGGCTCAGGGCCGGTGGGCGAGACCGGGTCGGGGGCCGCCGTCCCCGTCCCCGTCTCCGTCTCGGCCGGGTCCGCCGGGGGCGTGGACGCGGTCCCGGCGGGCGTGCGGGCGGCGCTCTCGGTCGCCTCCGGACGCGCGGAGGACGAGGCGCCGGGAGACCCGGACGGCGGCGCGGAGGTCTCCGGGTTCCGCGTCGAGGACGTCAGCGGGTTCAGCGGATCGTCGCCCGCGAGCGCCGGGGCCTCGTCGGCCGGGCCGGCCGGGAGCGGCAGGGCTCGCGGGGGGTCGTAGACGGTTCCGGACAGCACCGAGTGCACCCCCCACCAGGACAGGGTGACCGCCGCGCCGGTGGCGAGCGACCAGGCCAGGGCGTGAACGAGTCCTCTTCGCACCGGCTCATAGTGCACCACCCCGGAGGGGTGCGGGCCGGAGGGTGGACATTGCTCACGGGCTCACCCGAATGGCGTACGGTGCGGCCCATGGCAAGTGTGCTCGTGGTCGAGGACGACCAGTTCGTGCGCTCCGCCCTCATCCGGCAGCTGTCGGACGCCTCCCACACGGTACGGAGCGTCGGCACGGCTCTGGAGGCGTTGCGCGAGGTCGCCCATTTCCGCTTCGACGTCGTGATCCTGGACCTCGGTCTGCCGGATCTCGACGGGTCAGAGGCGCTCAAGATGCTGCGCGGGATCACCGACGTACCGGTGATCATCGCGACCGCGCGGGACGACGAGGCCGAGATCGTCCGGCTCCTCCACGCCGGGGCCGACGACTACCTCGTGAAGCCCTTCTCCGTGGACCACCTCACGGCCCGCATGGCCGCCGTCCTGCGCCGGGCCCGGGCCGCCACCGGCGAGGCGCCGCCCTCCCCGGTGATCCGGGTCGGCGGGCTGAGCGTCGACCCGCTGCGCCGTCAGGCCGAGCTCGACGGGGTGCCGCTCGACCTCACCCGGCGCGAGTTCGACCTGCTCGCCTTCCTCGCCGGGCGGCCCGGCGTGGTCGTCCCGCGCAAGGAGCTGCTCGCCGAGGTGTGGCAGCAGTCCTACGGGGACGACCAGACCATCGACGTACATCTGTCATGGCTGCGACGGAAACTGGGCGAGACGGCCGCCCGGCCGCGCTACCTGCACACCCTGCGCGGGGTCGGCGTGAAGCTGGAACCGCCCCGGGAGCCGGGGTCATGAGGTGGGCGCTGGTCAAGGTGTCGCTCGCCGTCACCGCCATGGTCGTCATCGCCTTCGCCGTCCCCCTCGGGCTCGTCGTCAAGGAGATGGCCAGGGACCGGGCCTTCTCCAACGCCGAACGCCGGGCCGCCGGACTCGCCCCCGTCCTCGCCATCACCACCGACCGCCAGGAGCTCGACAAGGCCGTCGCCACCACTGAGGACGGCGCCGCCGGACGGCTCGCCGTCCACGTGCCCGCGGGCGAACCCGGCGGCACGGACCTGGAGATCGGTACGCGCAGGGCCGGCGCGGAGGAGCTCGCGGCCACCCGCAGGCTCGGCCGGGCCTCCATCGCGGAGGTCCCCGGCGGCTTCGCGCTGCTCCAGCCCACCGCGCTCAGCAGCGGCGAGGTCGCCGTCGTCGAACTCTTCGTCCCCGAGGCCGAGGTCACCAACGGCGTCGCCACCGCCTGGCTCGTCCTCGCCGGGGTCGGCGTCGCCCTCGTCGTCGGCTCCCTCGCCGTCGCCGACCGGCTCGGCGTCCGCATGGTCCGCCCCGCCCAGCGGCTCGCGGGCGCCGCCCACGACCTCGGCGAGGGCCGGCTCGGCGCCCGCGTCCCCGAGGAGGGACCGCCCGAACTCCGCTCCGCCGCCGTCGCCTTCAACTCCATGGCCGACCAGGTCGTCCAGCTCCTCGCCAACGAACGCGAGCTCGCCGCCGACCTCTCCCACCGGCTCCGCACCCCGCTCACCGTCCTCCGGCTCAACGCGGCCTCCCTCGGCTCGGGGCCCGCCGCCGAACAGACCCGCGCCGCCGTCGAGCAGCTGGAACGCGAGGTCGACACCATCATCCGTACGGCCAGGGAGGCCAAGCCCCAGACCCAGGCGAACGGCCCCGGCGCGGGCTGCGACGCCGCCGAAGTGGTCCGCGAGCGCATGGACTTCTGGTCCGCCCTCGCCGAGGACGAGGGCCGCCGGGTGCGGGTCGCGGGCGTCGAGGGGCCGGTCCGCATCCCGGTCGCCCGCCCCGAACTCGTCGCCGCCCTCGACGCCCTGCTCGGCAACGTCTTCCGGCACACCCCCGAAGGCACCGCCTTCTCCATCGACGTCCACAACGGGGACGACGCCGTCATCGTCCTCGTCTCCGACGCGGGCGCCGGCATCGCCGACCCCGCCGCCGCCCTCGCGCGCGGCAACAGCGGCGGCCGGGACGGCTCCACCGGCCTCGGCCTCGACATCGTGCGGCGGATGGCGGAGGCCACCGGGGGAGACGTCCGCATCGGGCACTCCGTGCTCGGCGGGACCGAGGTCCGCGTCTGGATCGCCCTCGACGGCGGCCGCGCGGAGGGCACGGGCGGCGGGGGCCGCCGGGGCAGGCGCCCGGCCAAGCGGAGGCGCGGGGGAGGGACGGGCACCAGGAGGGGCTAGGGGCCCCTGAACCTTTCGTGGCTCCGATGCCTTCCTTAAGCGGAGCCTAAGGATCCCAACGCCCGTCCGCGAAGGGCCCTTTGTCCGTTTCCCGGTCGCTAGCGTGCTGCCGCACCCACCCCCACAGAGGCAGGCACAGCGATGGGCACCAGTTCGCACCGGCGTACGACGAAAACGCGCACCAAGGTCATCGGCGGAATCGTCGCGGCGGCCGTCGTCGGCGGCACCGCCTTCGCGCTCGCCGGTACGGCCCAGGCCGCCGGTGTCGGCGCCGCGTACACCAGGACCAGCGCCTGGACGGGCGGCTACACCGGCCAGTACGTCGTCACCAACGCGGGCTCCACCACCCAGACGGACTGGACCCTGGAGTTCGACCTCCCCAGCGGGACGACCCTCGGCTCCCTCTGGAACGGCGAGCACACCGTCGCCGGCCGCCACGTCACCGTGAAGCCCGCGAGCTGGAACCGGCAGCTCGCGCCCGGCCAGTCGGTCACCGTCGGCTTCGTGACCTCGGCGACGGGCGCGGCCGGCGACCCGGCCGACTGCCTCATCAACAAGGTCGCCTGTTCGGCGGGAGGACCGGCGCCCACCCCGAGCGGCCGCCCGACGGAGCAGCCGACGGCCACGGCGACCCCGACCGTGAAGCCCACGCCGACCGTGACCCCCACCACGGCCAAGCCGACGACGACCACCCCGGCCCCCACCCCCACCCCGACCTCGCCGACCGCCGCCCCCACCACGACCGCGCCGACCGCCGCCCCCACCACGTCCGCGCCCGCCCCGGTCACGGCCGCCAAGTTCGCCCCGTACGTCGACACCTCGCTCTACCCGACGTACGACCTCCTCGCGACCGCCGACGCCACCGGTGTCAAGGAGTTCACCCTCGCCTTCATCACCTCCGGCGGCTCCTGCGCCCCGCTCTGGGGCGGGGTCACCGACCTCGCGAGCGACCGGGTCGCCTCCCAGATCGGCGCCCTGCGCGCCAAGGGCGGGGACGTCCGGGTCTCCTTCGGCGGCGCCGCCGGGCACGAGCTGGCCCTGAACTGCTCCTCCGCCCCGGCGCTCGCCGCCGCGTACGGCAAGGTCGTCGACCAGTACAAGCTGACCAAGGTCGACTTCGACATCGAGGGCGCGGCCCTGCCCGACACGGCCGCCAACACCCGCCGCTCGCAGGCGATCGCGCAGCTCCAGAAGGACCACCCCGGCCTGAACGTCTCGTTCACGCTGCCCGTCATGCCCGAGGGCCTGACCCAGCCGGGCGTGGCCCTGCTCGCCGACGCGAAGAAGAACGGGGTGCGCGTCGACGCCGTCAACATCATGGCGATGGACTACGGGCCGGCGTACAGCGCGGACATGGGGACCTACGCGATCCAGGCCGCCACCGCGACCCAGGCGCAGGTCAAGGGCGTCCTCGGGCTCTCCGACGCCGCCGCCTGGAAGGCCGTCGCCGTGACCCCCATGATCGGCGTGAACGACGTGACCAGCGAGGTCTTCCGGGTCGAGGACGCCACCCAGCTCGTGGACTTCGCGAAGTCCAAGGGGCTCGCCTGGCTCGCGATGTGGTCCTCGACGCGGGACAAGCAGTGCGCCGCCGGTGCCGTGAACTACGCCGACCCCACCTGCTCCTCGATCCTCCAGCAGCCGCTGGCCTTCACGAAGGCCTTCGCCGCCTACAAGTAAGGCCCCGGTAGGCCCGGTAGGCCCGGTAGGCCCAGTAGGCCCAGTAGGCCGTAGGCCCAGGCCCCCCAAGCCCCCCCACAGACGCGCGCCCCGACCGGCGAAACCCCACCACCGGTCGGGGCGCGCACCCCTGTTCCCGCCGCCGTCCGTTCCGTCAGGCGCGCGAGGTCTTCCACTCCTCGGCGTAGTCGTTGAAGATCGCCCGCAGGTGGTGGCCGATCTTCAGGTAGTCCAGGTCGTCGAGGTTGGCGAGCGAGACGCGGACGGACCACTCGGGGCCGTCGAAGCCGCCGCCGTTGAGCAGGACGACGCTGGTCTGCTCGGCGAGGCGGAACAGCGGGTCGACGGCCTCGTAGTTCTTCTCCAGGAAGTCCGCGAAGTCCTTGCCGTGGACGCGCTCGGCCTCGGCGAGCAGGTCGAGCTCGATGTAGTAGCCGGCGCGCTTGTCGTCGTCGGCGATCTTCATCTGGGCGCCTTCGAGGAGGAGGTCGAGGCGCTGGCGGACGATCGCGCGGATCTTGTGCTTGTACGCCTGGCCCTCCTCCAGCATGTCGAAGAGCGAGAACAGCGACATCTGGACCTGCTGCGGCAGCGAGAGCCCGGCCGTGTGGTTGAGGGCCACCTGCCGGGAGTCCGCGACCAGCCGGTCGATGAAGCGGATCTTCTCGGGCTCCAGGGTGAGGGTCCCGTACCGCTTGTTCAGGCGGTCCTTCTCGGACTGGGGGAGGTTGGCGATCATCTCGTCGATGACGTTGTCGTCGTGGAGGCCGATGACGCCGAGGCGGTGGCCGGTGCAGCCGTAGTGCTTCGAGTACGAGTACACGAGCAGCGTGTTGCGCGGGATGTCGGCGGCCAGCGAGCGGAAGCCCTCGACGAAGGTGCCGTACACGTCGTCGGTGACGACGAGCAGGTTCGGGTTCTTCGTCGCGACGATGTCCTTGATCTGGTTCGCGACCCGCTCGCTCATCGCCAGCGACGGCGGGTTCGAGGGGTTGACGACGCAGACCAGCTTCACCGACGGGTCGGCGAGCTTCTCGACCTCCTCGGTCGGGTAGCGCCATTCGCGGACGCCGGTCTCGGCCATCATGCTGGCGTTGACGGTGACGACGTCGAACTCGTACGTGTCGAGCTCGGGGATCTCGATGTACGGGGTGAACACCGGGACCATCAGGGCGATCTTGTCGCCCTTCTTCAGGATCCCGTTCTTCATGAGCGAGTCGAAGATGTAGCACATGGCGGCGGTGCCGCCCTCGGTCGCGAAGTAGGAGATGTTCCCGGCCGGCGGGCGCTTGTCGAACATCTCGTCGGCGATGTAGCCGCGGACGATCTGCTCGGTGTGGGTCAGGATGCGGTCCGGGACGGGGTAGTTGTCGCCGATCGTGCTGTCGGTGAGCTCGTGGACGAAGGCGTCCTTGTCGAAGCCGAAGCGCTCGACCGCGTACTCGACGCAGTTCTGGAGCATCTCGATGCCGGGGAGGTCCGGGTGCTGGCGGACGAAGGTGTCGAAACGGGCTCCGGCGCCGGACGCCTCCGGCATGCCGCCGAGGTTGTCGGCGGTCCACACCCGGCGGGACTCCGAGAGCGAGAAGTAGCCCAGGGCGTAGAAGGCCTCGCGGGGGCCGGTGGCGACCCAGTTCGGGTTGCCGCGGCCCGCGTTGAGCATCTGCGTCTGCGACTTGTCCTTCTGACCGGGCTTGTCGGCCTGGGCGGCCTGCGCGATCTGGATGAACTTGTCCTTCAGCTCGAACGGCGAGAGCTGGGCGAAGGACTGGATCTCCTCGCGGGAGAACGAGGTCTTGGGCACGGTGCGTCCTTTGGTTCGCGGGGGGTGGGTGTCAGTGGTTGAGGATGACGATCACGGCGCCCCAGATGGTCAACAGGACGTTGCCCACCGCGTAGGGGATCGTGTAGCCGAGCACCGGTACCTGGGACTTCGACTGCTCGTTGATCGCGCCGATCGCCGCTGTCGTCGTCTGGCCGCCGGCCAGGACGCCCATGAGGATCGGGAAGCGGATCTTCTGGATGTAGTGACCGACCAGGAAGCCCACGATCAGCGGGATCACCGTCGCCACCGCGCCCCACACGAGGAGGCCCCAGCCCGCCTGCGACAGGCCGCTGGTGAAGCTCGGACCGGCGTTGATGCCGACGACCGCGACGAAGGCGCAGAGACCGAAGGTGTCCATGAACCACTGGGCGCCCGGGGGCACGTTGCCGTACGTCGGGTACTTGCCACGGATCCAGCCGAAGATCAGACCCATGATCAGCGCGCCGCCCGAGGTGGACAGCGAGATCGGGACGCCCGAGACAGTCAGGGCCGGGATGCCGATGCAGCCGCCGAGGAAGATGCCGAGACCCACCCAGAGCATGTCGGTGGCGAAGGAGGTCGGGACCGGCTTGCCGATCGCCTTGCCCGCCGGGTCGACCAGCCGCTTCGGACCGGTCAGGATGACCGTGTCGCCGCGCTCCAGCTTCGTGTTGAGCCGGTACGGGAACTCCGCGCCCGAGCGGTAGATCTTGTCGATGTACACGCCGACCATGAACGGCTCGCGGCGCAGCTCCGCGACCGTCTTGCCGAGCTGTTCCTTGTTCGAGGCGACGACGTGCAGCGACTCGGTCTGGTAGCCGAGGAGCTCGACGTCGTCGGTCTCCGCGCCGACGTGCGTCCGGGCGTCGAAGTCGACGAGCGAGCCGCGCAGGGCGCTGACGGCCACGACGTCGTTCTCGCGGAGCACCGTCTGCTGGTTGTGGTCGAGGATCTCTCCGTCGCGCCGCACCCGGGTGATGTAGATGCGGTGGCCGAGGGCCTGCTGCTGGTTCTCGAAGTCGTCGATCGTGCGGCCGACGAGGTCGGGGCGCTGGATCTTGTACGCGCGGAGCACGACCTCGTAGTAGCCCTCGGCGAGGTCCGGGTTGTCGCTGGGGGAGTCCATCTCCTTCGCGATCTGCGCCGACTCGGCGGCCAGGTCGCGCTTGTAGAGCTTGGGGAGGACGTTGGCGAGGAGCATCGCGCAGAGGATCGTGCCGAGCGGGTACGTGACCGCGTAGCCGATCGCGACGAGGTTCTCCTCGCTCTTCAGCTGGTCCGCGGAGTAGCCGGGGAGGTTGGCGATGGCGTCCTGCGCCACACCGATGACGGCGGACTGGGTGAGCGCGCCGCCGAGGAGACCGGCCGAGAGACCGGGGCCGTACCCGAGCATGGAGGCGAAGCCCCAGCAGACGAGCAGACCGGTCACACAGACCACGATCGCGTTGAGGACCTGCGGCATGCCGTCCTTCTTCAGGCCCCGGAAGAACTGGGGGCCGACCTTGTAGCCAAGGGCGAAGAGGAACATGGTGAAGAAGAGGCTCTTCACGGTGCCGTCGATGGTGACCTTGAACTGGGCGCCGAGCAGCAGACCGGCGACGAGGCAGCCGGTGACGGCGCCGAGCGCGATGGCCTTGTAGCGGAGCTTCCCGAAGAGGAAGCCCAGGGCCACGGTGATGAAGACCAACAGCTCCGGATGGGGCTGGAAGATGTTCCTGTTGAGGAAGTCGATCATGAGGTCATGGGTCCTCTCACGCTCCGAGGATGCCGACGAGCAGCGGCCCGGTCAGGGGGAGCAGGAAGTTCGAGAGTGTGTACGTAATCGTGTAGCCGAGCATCGGTACCGAGCTCTGGGCCACCTGGCCGATCGAGGTGATCGCGGGGGTCGAGCACTGCTGGCCGGCGATGGCGCCGATGAGGATCGGTTTCTCGATCTTCAGCAGCTTGATGCCGACGACCAGCGAGATCGTCGCGGGGACCAGGACCATCGCGATGCCGGCGAACGGCAGCAGCGCGCCGTACTCCTGGAGCAGCGGCCAGGCCTGCGGGCCGGAGACCAGACCCGTGCACGCGATGAAGATCGCGAGGCCCATGTCCTTGAGCGTGGTCGCGGCCTGGGGAGGGAAGGCGCCGAAGGTCTGCGTACGCGAGCGGAACCAGCCGAAGAGCAGACCGGAGATGAGGCAGCCGCCGCCGGTGCCGAGCGACATGGGGACGTCGCCGAACGTCACGACGACCTGTCCGAGGAGCGAGCCCGCGACGATGCCGAGTCCGAGGTAGATGAAGTCGGTCGCGTCGTTCTTCACGACCGCGCCGATCTTCCCCGCCAGCTTGCCGAGGCCCGAGCGGGCGCCGACCAGGGTGAGCACGTCACCGCGGTGGACGACGGTCTCGGGGGTGGCGGGCAGGTGCTGCTCGTTGCGCAGCACGTCCGTCACGTACACCCCGCCGGAGGAGAACTCGGGGTGCTCCTTGGCGAGGGCGTCGAGGGACTTGCCGACCGCCGTCTTGTCGGTCAGCGAGATCTCGGTCGTGGCGAGCGGGGTGTCCAGACCGGGGACGGCCGGGGTCTCGGGGCCGATGACCTTCCCGGCCTCGATGATGTTGGCCCGTCGGCCGACGGTCAGGACCAGGTCCGAGAGGGTCAGTTCGAAGTCCTGCGGGGGCGGGGTGAGGACCTTGCTGCCCCGCTTCACGGCCTCGACCGTGACCCGGCCGCCGAGGCGCCGCTCCAGGTCGCCCACCTTGGCACCGTCCGCGAGCGTGACGAGGAAGGTCCGGCCGACCATGTTCGGGAGCGCCTCGCGCTCGTCCGACTCCAGGCCCCCGCCGGAGCCCCGCATCTTCTCCCACAGTTCGCGCGAGGCGTCGCGGAGGTTGATCCGCAGCATCATCGGCATGATCTGGCTGGTGTAGATGACGATGGTGACGAGTCCGAAGAGGTAGCAGACCGTGTACGCGGTGGCCACGTGGCCCTGGTACTCGGTGATCTGCTCCTGCGTCAGGGTGGTGAGGTTGCCGATGGCCTCGGTGGCCGTGCCGACGACCGCCGACTCGGTGGCCGCGCCGGCGAGGATGCCCGCGGCGGTGCCGACGTCGAGGTCGAAGGCCTCCGCGAGACCGAGGGCGATGCCGACGACGCAGACGACCTCGATGAGGCAGAGCGTGAAGAAGCGCAGGCTCTTCTTGTTGAGGTTGGCGAAGAACTGCGGTCCGGCCAGGTAGCCGAGGGAGAAGATGAAGAGCGCGAAGAAGATCGTCTTCACGTCGTCGGAGACGGTGACCTTCGCCCAGGCGCCCAGCAGCAGCGAGACGATCAGGGTGCCGCAGATGCCGCCCAGGGTGATGGGGCCGACCCGCAGCTTGCCCACGAGATAGCCGGCGGCAAGGCAGAGGAACAGGGCGAGTTCGGGATGGTCACGCAGGACTCCCATCGGCCGTCACCTCGCCCCGGTGGGGAGAAAAAGTGAGAATCTCGGACATAAAGGGAAATTAACAGGGGGCAGGGCAAAGAGGATCTCCGCCTCGCCCGTACGGGTGAGCTACACCCGTTCGGGTGAACGTCCTTCGTACGAGTGAACTCGGCCCCGTCTCTCACCCCTTCACCGCGCCGCGCATCACCCCGCCCACGATGTGCCGCCCGAACAGCGCGAGAACGAGCAGCAGCGGCAGGGTCCCGAGCAGCGCCCCCGCCATCACCACCGACTGGTCGGGCACGGTCCCGCGCCCCAGACCCGTGAGCGCCACCTGCACGGTCGGGTTGCCCGTCTGCGACAGCGCGAGGACCGGCCAGAAGAAGTCGTTCCAGGCGGCGACGAACGACAGCATCCCGAGCACCGCCATCGCCGGACGCGCGGCGGGCAGGACCAGGTGCCACACCGTCCGCGCCGTCCCCGCCCCGTCCATCCGGGCCGCTTCGAGGACCTCCGTCGGCAGCGCGCGGTCCAGGTGCTGGCGCATGAAGAACACCCCGAAGGCCGAGACGAGCGCGGGCAGGACCACCGCCTGCAGCTCGTCCGTCCACCGCAGCCGGGCGATCAGCAGGTACAGCGGGACGACACCGAGCTGGGGCGGGACGAGGAGGGTCGCGCCGACAAGGAGGAGCAGCGGGCCGCGCAGACGGAACCGCAGCTTGGCGAAGGCGAAACCGGCGAGCGTCGAGAAGAGCACGGTGCCGACGGCGACCGCGCTCGCCACCACGGCGGTGTTGACGAGGGCGTCCCCGAGACGGGCGTCGGTCCAGGCGGCCTCCAGGTTCCGGGGCAGGTTCCGGCCGAAGCGGAAGGGGGGCGGGGTGGCGGCGAGGCGGGTGCTCGTACGCGAGGCGGCGATCGCCGTCCAGAGCAGCGGGAACAGCGAGACGGCGGTGAACAGCGCGAGCAGGAGGTACGTGCCCCAGCGCGGCCGGTCGGTACGCATCAGCCGCCTCCGCCCTTGCGACGTACGGCACGGGTGCAGGCGAAGGCGACGGCGAGGCCGAGGAGCATGACCCAGGCGAGGGCGGCGGCACGGCCGAGATGGAGGTTCACCCAGCCCTGCTCGTACAGGTAGAGCCCCAGGGTCTGGTACTGGTGGTCCGCGCCGCCCGTCGCACCGGCGCCGCTGCCGAAGAGCAGCGGCTCGCCGAAGAGCTGGACGGCGCCGACGGTCGACACGACCAGGGTGAACGCGATGGCCGGCCGCACCCCCGGCAGCGTGACGTGCCTGAACTGCCGCCACCGAGAGGCCCCGTCGAGCGCGGCCGCCTCGTACAGCTCGCGGGGGACGGTCTGCATGGCGGCGAGGTAGATCAGCGCGTTGTACCCGGTCCAGCGCCAGACCACGATCGAGGACACGGCGAACTTCGAGGCCCACGGCCCGTTCTGCCAGTCGACCGGCCCGACGCCGAGGAGACCGAGCGCCCAGTTGGCCATCCCGTGGTCCCGCCCGTAGAACAACGCGAACACGAGCGTGGCCGCGGCCACGGAGGTGGCGTACGGCGCGAGCGCCACCACCCGGAAGAACCCGCGCCCCCGGAGCCGTACGTCGAGAAGGTGCGCGACCCCGAGAGCGAGGAGGAGCTGCGGGACGGTCGAGAGGACCCCGATGGTGACGGTGTTGAACAGCGCGTTCCAGAAGAACCCGTCGTCGAGCAGCCGCGCGTAGTTGTGCAGGCCGACCCACTCGCGGTCCGAGGGCGCGGTGAGCTCGACCCGGTGGAAGGAGTCCCACCCGGTGGCGAGGAGAGGGAAGACGCCGAAGGCGGCGAAGAGGAGGAAGAAGGGCGCGACGAGGGCGTAGGGGGCCCAGGGGGAGCCGGTGGGGGTGGGGCGGGGACGGGGGCGGGGGCGCGTGCCGGGCCCGCGCCTATCCGCGCGTGCCCCGGCGTCGACTCGGCCGGCCTGCGGCACCGGGGGGTTCACCCGCGTCTCCGTCATCGGTCCAGCGCATTGTCGATCGCCTGCATCGCCTCGTCCCACGCCGACTCCGGGGAACGGCCCGTCTGGTCGACCTGGAGCATGCCGACGTCGGAAAGCGTCTGGGCGACGAGGGCGTCCTTCGGGCCCACCGGCGCCCGGGGGACGCCCCGGGCCGCCGCGGCGAAGACGCGGCCCACCGGGGCGTCGGCGAAGTACGGACTGCGGGCGTCCGCCACCGCCGGGAGGGAGTACGAGGCCGCCGCGCTCGGGAAGCTGCCCCGGCGCGCGAACAGCACCGCCTGCTGGGCCGGGGCCGTCAGCCAGGCCGCGAGGGCCGCCGCCTCCGCGCGGTGGCGGCCCGCCGAGGGGACCACCAGGAAGGAGCCGCCCCAACTGCCCGGCCTCGGAGCCGCCGCCACGTCCCACCGGCCCCGCCCGGCCGGGCCCGCCTTGTCCCGGATGTAGCCGAGCATCCAGGCAGGGCAGGCCACCGTGGCGAACGCGCCGTTCGCGAAGGCCTGGTCCCAGCCGGGCGTGAACTGCTGGAGCCTGGCCGTCAGCCCCTGCCGGGCGAACGCCGCCGCGAGGTCCCAGGCCTCCCGTACCGCCGGGTTCGTGGCCACGATCAGATCGCCGCGCTCGTCGTAGTACCGCAGCGCCGCGCTGCCCGTGACCGCCGAGAGCACCCCGGAGGCCGAGTCCGTGAACGCCGGACCCGACGGCATCCGCCGGCGGTACGCCACCCCCGCCGCCAGGTACTTCCGCCAGTCGCCCGCCCACATGCGGCCCACCGCGTCCCGGTCCGTCGGCAGCCCCGCCCGCGCGAACAGGTCCTTCCGGTAGCAGACCGCCTGCGGCCCGATGTCCGTGCCGAGCGCGAGAGTCCGGCCGTCCGCCGCCGTGCCCTGCGCCCACTTCCAGGGAAGGAAGGAGGAGGCGTCGACCCCCGGCACGGCCCCGAGGTCGTCCAGCCGGCCGCCCTGGGTCTCCAGGACCTCCGCGATGTTCCCCACCTCCACCGCCTGCACGTCCGCCAGGCCCGAGCCCGCGGTGAGGTGGGTGAGCAGCTGCGGGTAGTAGACGTCGTTCCGGGTGAGCGACGTCTGCCGGACCGCGATGTCCGGACGCAGCCGCATGTACGCGTCGTACAGGCCGGCCTCCTGCAGGCCGAAGGTGCCGAAGACGCCGATGGTGAGGGTGGTGCGGCGGGCGGGGGCGTCGGCGTCGGCCGGGGGGCGGGGTGTGTACGGGCGGGGGTCGGGCGGGTCGGTGGCGCAGCCCGCGACGAGGGCGAGCGCCGTGAGCAGGAGGAGGAGTCGCGGGACCCGGCGGGGCGCGGAGGGCCGCTGCGCGGGGCCTGTTCCCCACCCCGCCCCTTCCCGAACTGGGGCTCCGCCCCAGACTCCGCGCCTCAAACGCCGGCGGGGCTGGGGTGTCGGGGCTGCGCCCCAGACCACGTACGGTCTGACGGCCGTGGCTTCAAAGGCTGGGCGGGCTGAGTTTCCGCCCGCAGGGCGGAAAATCCAGCCCCGCCGGCGCTTGAGGCGCGGGGGTCCGGGGGCAGAGCCCCCGGTTTCGGGAAGGGGCGGGGTGGGGTGCGGCCCCGCGCAGCGGCCCCGTCCGTACGTCCCGCCCCGTCGCCAGCCCATGGCCCGGGACCGTAGCCGCGCTCCCGCCGTCCGGCCCGCCGCGACACCCGGAACTCACCTTCCCGGCCCAGGGCAGCTCCGGTGTGCGCTCCGTCACATCGGCGCCCGGCGGGCGGGTTCCGGGACATGAAAACGACTCAGGCCCCGGTTCTTCCGAACCGGGGCCTGAATCCATCAGGGTGAGTAACGGGACTCGAACCCGCGACATCCTGGACCACAACCAGGTGCTCTACCAGCTGAGCTATACCCACCATGACCGGCGGTTTTCCCGAAGGTTTCCCTGACCGGCCGAGAAGAAGTCTACAGGGTCTTGGGGGGTGCTCGCGCCCGCATTCGCGCCGGGGGCGAGCGACCCCCTCCGGAGGGCTCTATTCGGCGGGCAGGACGTGCCGCGCGGCGATCCGCTTCGCGGTCTCCGAGTCCGGTCCCGGCTGCGGGACGAAGACGGCCTCGCGGTAGTACCGCAGCTCCGCGATGGACTCGCGGATGTCGGCGAGCGCCCGGTGGTTGCCGTTCTTCTCCGGGCTGTTGAAGTACGCCCTCGGGTACCAGCGGCGGGCCAGCTCCTTGACCGAGGACACGTCGACGATCCGGTAGTGCAGGTGGCTCTCCAGGGCGGGCATGTCCCGGGCGAGGAAGCCGCGGTCCGTGGAGACCGAGTTCCCGCAGAGCGGCGCCTTGCCCGGCTCCTTCACGTGCTCGCGGATGTACGCGAGGACCTGGGCCTCCGCGTCGGCGAGCGTCGTGCCGTCGGCGAGGGCGTCGAGCAGGCCCGAGCTCGTGTGCATCTGGCGCACGATCTCCGGCATGGTCTCCAGGGCCGCGTCCGGCGGGCGGATCACGATGTCCACCCCGTCGCCGAGCACGTTCAGTTCCGAGTCGGTGACCAGTGCGGCCACCTCGATGAGTGCGTCGTCCGTCAGCGAGAGCCCGGTCATCTCGCAGTCGATCCACACCATGCGATCGTTCATGCGTCCACCTTAGGGGTTCTTGACTGCCTCGACCCCGTGGGGGAAACGGCCGACGGGCGCCCGGGGGAGGTGTCCCCGGACGCCCGTCGTTCCTGCGTTGCGCGGCTTGTGGCCCCGCGGGTCGGTGGTGCCTTACTGCGCGCTGCGCTGGCCCGGCAGAGAGGGGCGGCCGGGAACGAAGACGTCAGCGTGCGTTTTCCCCGGCTCCAGCGGGGCGGACGGTCGCCGGACGCCGGCCGGGACCTGGACGGGCACGACCGGGTCGAGCACCGCCGTACTCCCCTCGCCCTGCGGGCGACGGGCGCGGTACGCGGCACGGTAGGCCGCCGGCGAGGAGCCGAGCTGGCGCCGGAAGTGGCCGCGCAGAGCCACCGGGGACCGGAAGCCGCACCTGCCCGCGACCTCGTCGACCGAGTAGTCGGAGGTTTCGAGCAGCCGCTGTGCCTGGAGCACCCGCTGCGTGATCAGCCACTGGAGCGGGGCGGAGCCCGTCAGCGAGCGGAACCGGCGGTCGAAGGTCCGCCGTGACATGTACGCGCGCGCGGCCAGGGTCTCCACGTCGAACTGCTCGTGGAGGTGCTCCAGCGCCCAGGCGACGACCTCGGCCAGCGGGTCGGCGCCGATCTCCTCTGGTAAAGACCTGTCGAGGTAGCGCTCCTGACCGCCGCTGCGCCGCGGCGGGACGACCAGCCGGCGCGCCAGCGCGCCCGCGGCCTCGGTGCCGTGGTCGGTCCGCACGATGTGCAGGCACAGATCGATTCCGGCCGCGGTCCCGGCGGAGGTGAGGACGTCGCCGTCGTCGACGAAGAGCTCCCGCGGGTCCACGTGGACCGAGGGGTAGCGCTTGGCGAGCGTCGGCGCGTACATCCAGTGGGTGGTCGCCGGGCGGCCGTCGAGCAGGCCGGCGGCGGCGAGGACGAAGGCGCCGGTGCACAGACCGACGATCCGCGCGCCCTCCTCGTGTGCCCGACGGAGCGCTTCGAGCGCTTCCGGCGGCGGCGGCGAGGTGATCGACCGCCAGGCCGGCACGACGACCGTGCCCGCTCTGCTGATCGCCTCCAGGCCGTACGGCGCGGTGAGTTCGAGGCCGCCGGTGGTCCGCAGCGGGCCGTCCTCGCCGGCGCAGACGAGCAGCCGGTAACGCGGCACGCCGGCGTCCTGCCGGTCGATGCCGAATACGGAGAGCGGGATGGAGCTCTCGAAGATGGGGCCGCCACTGAACAGCAGCACCGCGACGACTTCGCGACGTCGGCGCCCGGACAGCTTTCGCGCGACCTCCGGTACTACGGCGGAGTCCTGGCTCATGACGCTAAGCCCCCCTCGGTGTTCGCGTCTCCCTGGTCGTGTCGCACCTGCACGTTTCCCCTCGGTTTTGCACGAAACCCCAGTCTTCGGTACCCATGATCGAATCTACTGCGTCCCGTGGCGCCGCCGTGACAAGTTCTCCATCCGGTGGATTGTCGACAAGGCCACTTGGCGTGAAGCGATCGTTGGCGAAGCCTTCCACCCGGAGAGCGCGGGGGGAAGGCGCCATGGCGCGAACATCCCGTGGACGTAGGGTCAGGGGCTTGGGCACAGGGGTTTCGCGGTGGTGGGCAGGGGGGTTGGCCAACCGTTTCGCCAAGGACGCGCCGACGAAAAGAAGTTGGCTGAAAACGTATGGGCTCGGGTGTACGAGCCTGTCAACTCGAAGGGTTCCCGGGGGGTACGGGAGAGCCCCGGGTGTCAGTTCCGGCGCCTCGTTCGTCCGGTTTCGGCGCGCAGTCCGCGCTCCGAGCGGCGGAGCAGGACGCGGCAGGCCGCCGTCACCGACACGAGTCCGAGCGCGGTGCCGGCGGCCCCGCCGAGCGAGGTGCCGTAGGCGAGGAGCACCACGGGGACGAGCACACAGCAGAAGGCCGACCACCGGACGACGTCACCGGCGGGGTCGGCGCCCGCCTCCTCCTCGACGCCGGACGGCCGCTCGGGGAGCGCGGCGGAGCGGGCGGAGCGGGACGGGCGGGCCGAGCGGGCCGAGCGCGGGGTCCGGGAGGGGCCGGCGGGGCGGGGAGTCGGGACGGGGGCGGTGGAGGGCCGGTCGGCGGCGGGCGTCGATGGTGCGTGCACGGGCGGGCTCCCTGCGACGGTGGGCTGGACCTGTGGCAACGAGGAGTAGAACGTTCCGGTCACTCTGGGCGACGTCCGTTTGGCCCCCTCGCCCCGGCCCCGCGGGAGCCCCGGCGCACGAGCGGCATTGCCAGATCCCGAACCCCTCGTGCATGCTCCCTGGGACGCCGCGCGCGAGCGGCGTGCACGCCGGGGCGCGACACGGCGGGCTCTGGGCAGGAAAGGAGTGTCGCCGTACCCTTGGGGGTATGGGATGGGGAAGATGATTCCCGGACACGGCTCCCGCCGCGACCCGTTGTTCCGCCCCTCGCACCACCCTCCGCACCACCCTCCCTTTCCGTCCTTCCCTTCCCCTTCTGTCCCCGCCCCTTCCCACGAGGACTCCCTTCGCCGAGACATCGATGGCCGGTCACGAATTCTCCGAACCCGCGGACCGCAAGCGCGTCGCCGACTCCACGGTCGACCCCCTCGCGGTAGAACAGCCACGCCACGCCTGCGACCCGGCCTTCCGGCACGGGGTGGTGGTCGGCTTCGACGGCTCCACGTCCAGTGAGCGAGCCCTCGCGTACGCCATCGGCATGGCCCGCCGTTCCGGCTCCGGCCTGATCATCGTGCACGTGGCCAACCGGCTGCCCACCACGGTGTGGGCGGGCTGCGAGCCGCCGGTCTTCGTCGACGTGCCGGACCACCGCACCGAGGTCCTCGGCCTTGAGCTGGCCTGTGCCGATCACCTCTCCGAGGTGCCGTGGATCCTCGTCGAGCGCGGCGGGGACATCTGCCACGAGCTGGAGGAGGTCGGCCGGGAGTACTCGGCCGACGCGATCGTGGTCGGCTCCACGCACGGCATCGTCGGCCGGATCTTCGGCTCGGTCGCCGGGCGTCTCGCGCGCCGCGCGCAGCGGCCCGTGATCGTGATCCCGTAACCGCTCTCCGCTCTCCCCTCTGGCATCAACTGGCGCCAACTGGCGTCCACCGGCCATAAATTCAGCCGTCCTCAGGTGAATTGTGCGCTTGTGAAGGGTAGATAAGGGTCACACGATCACACCCCTGAAGGGAGCCCGCCGTGGACAACGAAGTCGCCGCGGGAAACAGCACCTCCACTCTCGGAAACCTCGCACTCGGACTCACCCTGCTGGCCTTCGGGTTGGGCGGGACGGGTCTCGTCGACAACGTCGCGGCAGCGGATGCCGCGGGCCTCGCCACCTGGGTCGGCGGGGTGGCGCTCTTCCTCGTCGGTCTGCTCGCCCTGCGCGCCGGCGACAAGGGCAACGGCACGGCGTTCGCGGCGCTCGGCGCCTTCTGGTTCACCTGGGGCACCGCCGTCGGCGGCGGGGCCTCGGCGGACGCCGTGGGCGTCTTCATGCTCCTGTGGGCGCTCCTGGCACTCACGCTGACACTGGCCGCCGGGGGCAGCGGCCTGTTCGGGCAGGGCGTGTACGGGCTGCTGTTCGTCGCGCTGCTGCTGATCGGCATCGGCGCCCTCTCCGACACCGGCAGCCTCGCGAAGGCGGGCGGCTGGGTGGCGGCCGTGGCGGGCCTGGTCGCCTGGTACGGGGCCACGGCGGCGGTCGCGGGCTGGCCCACGTCCGTACGGCGTGCGGCGAGCGCTCCGGCCGCGGGGTAAGCGGCAGGTACGGGAGCAAGAGGAAAAGGGGAAGGGGCCCCTGCCGCACCTGGGTGTGCGGCAGGGGCCCCTTCGGTGTCCGGTCGGACCGCCGGGGGACAGGCCCGGCGGGCGCGGTGTCGGGGGGACAGGCCCCGACGGCGGCGCCGGAGTGACAGGCTCCGGCGCCTTCGCGACTACTCGACCGTGACGGACTTGGCCAGGTTGCGCGGCTTGTCGATGTCGCGGCCCATGGCGAGCGCCGTGTGGTAGGCGAGGAGCTGGAGCGGGATGCCCATGAGGATGGGGTCGAGCTCGTCCTCGTTCTTCGGCACGACGATGGTGTGGTCGGCCTTGGCCTGCGGCTGGTGCGCGACCGCGAGGATGCGGCCGGAGCGGGCCTTGATCTCCTCCAGGGCGGCGCGGTTCTTCTCCAGGAGGTCGTCGTCGGGGACGATCGCGACCGTCGGCAGCGCCGGCTCGATGAGGGCGAGCGGGCCGTGCTTCAGCTCGGAGGCCGGGTACGCCTCGGCGTGGATGTAGGAGATCTCCTTCAGCTTGAGGGAGGCCTCCAGGGCGACCGGGTAGCCGCGGACACGGCCGATGAACATCATCGACTGGGCACCGGCGTACTGCTCGGCGATCTTCTTGATCTCGTCCTCGGTCTCGAGGATCTCCTGGATCTGCGCGGGCAGCTTGCGCAGGCCCTCGATGATCCGCTTGCCGTCGGTGACGGACAGGTCGCGGATGCGGCCCAGGTGCAGGGCGAGCAGCGCGAAGGCCGTGACGGTGTTGGTGAAGCACTTGGTGGAGACGACGCAGACCTCGGGGCCGGCGTGGACGTACACGCCGCCGTCGGCCTCGCGGGCGATGGCCGAGCCGACGACGTTGACGACGCCGAGGACGCGGGCGCCCTTCCGCTTCAGCTCCTGGACGGCGGCGAGGACGTCGTACGTCTCACCGGACTGGGAGACCGCGATGTAGAGGGTGTCGGGGTCCACGACCGGGTTGCGGTAGCGGAACTCCGAGGCCGGCTCGGCGTCGGCGGGGATGCGGGCCATGGACTCGATGAGCCCGGCGCCGATGAGGCCGGCGTGGTACGAGGTGCCGCAGCCGAGGATCTTGATGCGGCGGATGGTGCGGGCCTCGCGCGGGTCGAGGTTCAGGCCGCCCAGGTGCACGGTGGAGAAGCGGTCGTCGATGCGGCCGCGCAGCACGCGGTCGACCGCGTCGGGCTGCTCGGAGATCTCCTTGTGCATGAACGTGTCGTGGCCGCCCATGTCGTAGGAGGCGGCCTCCCACTCGACGGTCTCGGGGGTGGCCGTGGTGGAGGCGCCCGAGGTCGTGTACGTGCGGAAGTCGTCGGCCTTGAGGGTGGCCATCTCGCCGTCGTCGAGGGTGACGACCTGGCGGGTGTGGGCGATCAGCGCGGCGACGTCGGAGGCGACGAGCATCTCCTTCTCGCCGATGCCGAGGATGACCGGCGAGCCGTTGCGGGCGACGACGATGCGGTCGTTGAAGTCCGCGTGCATGACGGCGATGCCGTAGGTGCCCTCGATGACCTTGAGCGCCTCGCGGACCTTCTCCTCGAGGGTGGCGGCCTGGGAGCGGGCGATGAGGTGCGTGATGACCTCGGTGTCCGTCTCGGAGGCGAAGACGACGCCGTCGGCCTCCAGCTTGGCGCGGAGCTCCTGGGCGTTGTCGACGATGCCGTTGTGGACGACCGCGACCTTGTTCTCGGGGTCCATGTGCGGGTGCGAGTTGATGTCGCTCGGCGCGCCGTGGGTGGCCCAGCGGGTGTGGGCGATGCCGGTGGTGCCGGTGAAGCGCTTCGGGACCCTGGCCTCCAGGTCGCGGACGCGGCCCTTGGCCTTGACCATCTTCAGGCCGCCGGCCTTCGGGCTGGTCACGACCATGCCGGCCGAGTCGTAGCCGCGGTACTCCAGGCGGGCGAGGCCCTCCAGGAGCAGGGGGGCGACGTCGCGCTTACCGATGTAACCGACAATTCCGCACATAAAAGGTGAAACCCCTCCGGGTAGACAGTGGTGCTGCTTGCTGATCGGCCGGTCGGGGCCGTCAGCCGTAGACGATGCGGCGCAGCTGGCGGAGCGAGAGCTCCGGCGGCGCCACGGCACGGTGCGGGAGTTCCGCCGAGATCCGTTCGAAGATCTCGGCGTTCACCGAGCCGCCGGCCTGTAGTTCGCGGTGGCGGCGGCGGACGAACTCCTCGGTCGTCTCGTCGAAGTACGCCAGCACGTCGAGCACCACCCGGGCGGCCTCACCGCGCTGGAGCGCGGTGCTGCGGACCAGATGGTCGACGAGGTCCTCGTGGGACGGGCGGCGATCGAGCACCAGTGAATATTGAGGGTTCCTTGGCGATTTATGCAAGAATCCTGCCCGAAATCGGGCAGGGAGAGTGAGATTGGCGCGAGAAGTGGGCTCGTTGGTCCAGACCTCGACGAAGAGTGACAGGGGCGGTACGCCGGGTGTTCGACCGGATATAGACAAGGCAGGAGAATGGCCCGTCTGACCCGTCTGACCCGTCTGATCCGTCGAGCACGCGAAGGAACCATGCCCGTGACCCAGCGCCGCATCCGCGTCTTCCCCCGCCTGATCGGATCGCTCCTGCTCGTCACCGCCACGGCAGGCGCGGGGGCGGGCTGCACGGCGGCCTCGGCGGACAACGGGAAGGGCCGCTCGGGGGAACCGGAGGTACGCCCGCTGGGCCGCATCGTGCCCGTGCCGGTGTCCGTCGCCGCCGAGGGCGACCCGTACACCCTCACCGCCGCGACCCGCATCGGCGTCGACCCGGCCTCCCGCGAGACCAAGGCCGTGGGCCGCTACCTGGCGGGGCTGCTCCGCCCGTCCACCGGCTTCCCGCTCCCCGTCGTCGACGAGGAGCTCGTGCGGGACGGGGGCATCCGCCTCCGCCTGGCCCCCGGCGAGACCGACCTCGGCGACGAGGGCTACCGCCTGCGGTCCGCCCCGGACGGCCTCACCGTCACGGCCCGCGAACCCGCCGGCCTCTTCCACGGCGTCCAGACCCTCCGTCAGCAGCTCCCGTCGGCCGTCGAGCGGCGGACCGTGCAGGCCGGCCCCTGGAAGATCGCGGGCGGCACGATCACCGACACCCCGCGGTACGCCTACCGGGGCGCGATGCTCGACGTGGCCCGCCACTTCTTCACGGTGGAGGAGGTGAAGCGCTTCATCGACCAGCTGGCCCTGTACAAGATCAACACCCTGCACCTGCACCTCACCGACGACCAGGGCTGGCGCATCGCCGTCGACTCCTGGCCGAGGCTCGCCACGTACGGCGGCTCCACCGAGGTCGGCGGCGGCCCCGGCGGCTCCTACACCAAGGCGCAGTACAAGGAGATCGTCCGGTACGCGGCCTCCCGCCACCAGGAGGTCGTCCCCGAGATCGACATGCCCGGCCACACCATGGCCGCGCTCTCCTCCTACCCGGAGCTGAACTGCGACGGCGTGGCCCCTCCCCTCTACACGGGGATCAAGGTGGGCCTCAGCTCCCTCTGCGCGCCGAAGGAGGTCACGTACGACTTCGCGGACGACGTGATCCGCGAGATCGCCGCCCTCACGCCCGGCCGCTACCTCCACATCGGCGGCGACGAGGCCCACAAGACGAGCCACGACGACTACGTGACCTTCATGAACCGCGTCCAGCCGCTCGTCGCCAAGTACGGCAAGACCGTCGTCGGCTGGCACCAGCTCACCGGTACGACCCCGGCGGAGGGCGCGGTCGTCCAGTACTGGGGCCACGACCGCACGCCGACGGCGGAGAAGGAACGCGTGGCGGCGGCGGCCCGCCGGGGCACGGGCCTGATCCTCTCCCCGGCCGACCGCTCCTACCTGGACATGAAGTACACGAAGGAGTCCGAACTCGGCCTGGCCTGGGCCGGCACGGTCGAGGTCCGCAGGTCGTACGACTGGGACCCGTCGACGTACCTCCCCGGCGCCCCGGAGTCGTCCGTCCTCGGCATCGAGGCCCCGCTGTGGACGGAGACCCTCGCGACGACGGACGACCTCGACGTCATGACCTTCCCGCGCCTCCCGGGCCTCGCGGAGGTGGCCTGGTCCCCGGCGGCGACCCACGACTGGGACACGTACAAGGTCCGCCTCGCGGAACAGGCCCCGCGCTTCGACGCCCTGGGCGTCACGTACTACCGCTCGCCGGAGGTGCCGTGGGAGTAGGCGCGTCGGTCAGAAGGCGCCGTTGAGCTCCCACCACTCGCCGTCGGTCAGGGCGCCGGCCGCGTACGCGCCGGTGCCGAGGCCGCGGTAGCCGACGAGCCACCCCGGGTGCCCCTTCGAGCCGCCGATGACGTAGCTCTCGTTGGTGACGGTGGAGAGATCGGGACGGCCGTCCCCGGTCGTGTCGCCGACCGCGAGGAACGTGTCCATCGCGTTCCAGCCGCCGGAGCCGATGAGCTTCCGGGCGCCGAAGCCGCCGGAGCCGTTCCCCGGGTAGAACCAGAGCTTGCCCGTGGAGGCTTCGCGGGCGACCAGGTCGGCCCGGCCGTCGCCGTTGGTGTCACCGGCGCCGACGAGGGCGTTCATGGCGTTCCAGCCGGAGCCGACGAGCTTGCGCGCGCCGAACGCGCCCGTCCCCGTGCCGGGGTGCAACCACAGCTTGCCGGTGGACTTCTCGACGGCGAGCAGGTCGGCGCGGCCGTCCCGGGTGAGGTCGCCGGCACCGACGATCCGGCTCATGCCGTTCCAGCCGCCCGACCCGACCTGCTTCCGGCTGCCGAGCGCGCCCGTCCCGGTCCCGGGGTACAGCCACAGCTTGCCGGTGGCCTTCTCGCGAGCGATCAGATCCTCGCGGCCGTCACCGGTGAAGTCCCCGTGACGGACGAAGGCGTCCATGGCGTTCCACCCACCGGAGCCGACCATGCGGCCGGAGCCGTCCCCGGGCAGGAACCAGAGCCGCCCCACCAGGTCCCGTACGAGGACGTCGGCCCTGCGGTCCCCGTTCAGGTCACCGAACCCGGCCGCCGTGGGGGACAGCACCGACCGCCACTCGGGGTAGGCGGCCTGCGAGCACTCGCGCTCGGTCCGGACGAACTTGACCGAGGCGATGGTGCTCTGGCTCCAGCTGGTCCAGGACCCGTTGTTGGACGGCTTCTCGGACCAGTACCCGTCGTACGCCTTGTAGCCCGGGCTCTTGTACAGGCAGGCGACCACGGACGACCGGTTGATGTACGAGAGGAACGAGGTGCCCGCCGCGCCGGTCGTGTTCATGTCCGTCTTGGTCTTGAACATCGCCCCCTTGGCGTCCTCCTGCGTCCAGGCGCAGAAGTACCCCGCCGGGCAGTCGTCCACGGCGGCCTGAGCGGGCGAGGCGGTGGCGACGGCGAGGGTCCCCAGGGTGGCGGCGGTCAGCAGCGAGGCGAGGCCCCGCTTGATCGGCTTGCGCATGGTGTGGTGTTCCGTCTTCCCCAGGTCAAAAAGTAAAGCTTTGGCCAATGATTCTAAGGGGGGGCGGAGGGGCGGTCGGGCCGGGGGCCGGGGGGGAGGAGGAGGATCCGATGTGACGCCCGAGGGCTCTGGAGGTGCTCAGTCGAGGCAGAACTCGTTGCCCTCGATGTCCAGCATCGGGATGCAGGCGTCGACGCCGTCGTACAGGGTCTGGACGTGGACGGCTCCGAGGGGGAGCAGGCGGGCGCATTCGGCTTCCAGGGCGGCCAGGCGTTCTGGGCCGACGAGGCCGGTGGCGACGCGTACGTCGAGGTGGACGCGGTTCTTCACGGTCTTTCCCTCGGGGACGCGCTGGAAGAACAGCCGTGGGCCCACGCCCGAGGGGTCGACGCAGGCGCACCACGTGTCCCAGGGAGCCGAACCGTCCGGGGGCGGCGGCAGGACGTACCCCAGGACCTCGCACCAGAAGCGGGCGAGACGCTCGGGTTCGGCGCAGTCGAAGGTCACTTGGACGTTCTTCACGGATAACACCGGCGCACCGTAGCAACGCGGCTGCGCCGCCCGCGCGGCAATAAAGACACGAGCCCCGCCGGAGGACCGTACTCCGGTGGGGCTCGCGTCGGTATGAGGGGAGGGGCTAGCGGAAGCGGGCTATCGGGTTCCCCAGGTCGCCGATCAGCTGGAGGGCCGCCGACGGGTCCGCCAGGTCGACCATCTGCTTGTTGTTGCGGAGCTGGAGGCGGTTCAGGGCCGACAGGGCGAAGGTCTCCGCGAACATGTCGTACTCGGTGAAACGGTCCTGCAGTTCCGGGTGCGTCTGCTCGTAGCCGCGGACGCATTCCGCGACCGTGCGCCAGAAGTCGTCTTCGGAGAGGACGCCTTCCGTCGCGAGGTTCGGGGCCAGGAAGCGGAAGAAGCAGTCGAAGACGTCGGTGAAGACCGACAGGAGCTTCATGTCCTCCGGGACCTCGGCGCGCACGCGCTCCACCGCCGGCGGGAGGACCGCCGTCGGGTCCATGACGACGATCTCCTCGGCGATGTCCTTGAAGATCGCGCGGGCCACGTTGCCGCGCTCGTCGAGGACGAGGATGACGTTCTCGCCGTGCGGCATGAACGCCAGGTCGTACGCGTAGAAGCTGTGCAGGATCGGGAGGAGGTAGGCGTCCAGGTAGCGGCGGAGCCAGGCCGTCGGCTCCTCGCCGGATTCGCGGATCAGCGCCGCCGCGAAGGACGCGCCCTCGTGGTCCAGGTGGAGCAGGGACGCCATCGTCGCCAGGCGCTCGCCCTCGGCGAGGGTCGGGACCGGGGACTCGCGCCAGAGCGCGGCCAGCATCTTGCGGTACGGGGAGTAGCGGTCGGTGGCCGCCTCGTACTCCAGGTGCCGGTAGCCGATCGCCGCCCGCTCGCGGATGATCGAGAAGTCGGCGGACTTGAAGGTCGCGTCCGACTCGATCAGCTGGTGCAGCCAGTCGTTGATCGCCGGGGTCGCCTCCATGTACGCGGCGGAGAGGCCGCGCATGAAGCCCATGTTGAGGACGGAGAGGGCCGTCTTCACGTAGTGCTTGGAGGGGGTCGTCGTGTTGAAGAACGTGCGGATCGACTGCTGCGCCAGGTACGTGTCCTCGCCCTCGCCCAGGTACACCAGGCGCTGCTGCGCCACCTCGGCCGCGAACGTCACCGACAGCTTGTTCCACCACTGCCAGGGGTGGCAGGGCATGAGGAGGAAGTCGGCCGGGTCCAGGCCGCGGGCCGTGAGGGTGGCGTGGAAGCCGTCCACCGTCTCGTCGCCGAGCTCCGCGCGGATGAACGTCTCGTACGCGATGTCCGCGCCCGCCGTGAACGTCGTACGGTCCCGGCGCGCCGCCAGCCAGATCAGGTGGATGCCGCTCGCGGCCTCGGGGGCGTACGCGCGGAACTCGTCCACGCCGAAGCCGAGGCGGCCGTTGTTGGCGACGAAACAGGGGTGGCCCTCGGTCATCCCCGTCTCGATCGCCTGGAAGCCGGCGCGGGCCAGCTCGGCGGAGGTGACGGGCTCCTTCGTCGACTTGAACGCCGTGCCCGCCAGGGTGGAGGAGATCTCCTCCAGGTAGACGGGGAGGATCTCGTCGCTCAGGCCGAGGGAGGAGCGCAGCTCGGTGATGAACTGGAGGGCGTCGAGCGGGAGCTGCTCGTCGCCGCAGTGGCGGCTGATCGACTCCGGGTAGACCTGCCAGTGGTCGAGGGCGAAACGGTCCGCCGTGAAGCGGTACTCGATCTCGCCGTCGTCGCTGAGGACCTTGTACCGGGACTCGCCCAGCTCCTGCGGGTGCAGCAGCCGCTCGTGGGCGAACTCGGCGAGACCCTTGCGGATCAGCGCGCGGTTGGCGTCGGCCCAGCGCTCGGGGGTGAGGTGCGCGACCGGGTCGGTTGCCTGGACGGTGGCGGTCATATCGTGGCTCCCACGGCCGTCTCGAACTGGGCGCGCGTGCAGAAGCTCAGCAGCGCCTTCTTCTCGGGCTTCTGGATCTCGCGGTCGGCGACGAAGCCGACGGCCTCGTTGAGGGCGTGGACCGCCTTGTTGCGGACGTCCGGTTCCACGACGACGCGGGCCGTCGACGGGTCGGAGAAGAGTTCGGCCATGACGGCGGTGATCACCGCGCGGGTGAAGCCGTGGACCGGGGTGTCCGTCGGCGCCACCAGGAAGTGCATGCCGACGTCGCCGGGCTCCGGGTCGTACAGCCCGACCAGCTCCAGCTTCGACGGGTCGTACTTCTCCATCAGGATGGCGGGCTCCCCGTCGACCTCGCCGATGAAGGCGTCGTGGTGCGGGTGCGCCGTGATCGCCATGTACTCGCGCTCGACGTCCTCCAGCTTCGCGTCCTGCATCATCCAGAACGCGGCCTTGGGGTCGGTGACCCAGCGGTGGAGCAGCTCCGCGTCCTTGAGGGCGTCGAGCGGGCGGAAGCGGATGGTCGGGGTGGTGGTCCCGGCGGTCATACGGCGAACTCCTGGAAAGCGATGGTCTTCTCTACGGGGTAGTACTCGGAACCCAGCATCTCCGCGATGATGTACGCGTTGCGGTACGCCCCCATGCCCAGGTCGGGCGAGGTGACCGAGTGGGCGTGCACGGCGGCGTTCTGGAGGAAGACCCCGTGGCCGGTGGTGTCGACCGCGTAGTTGCGGGCCACGTCGAAGCGGCCCTGGGCGTCCCAGTTGAGGCGGTCGCGGACCGGCTCCAGGAAGGCGGGGACGGTGTACTTGTAGCCGGTGGCGAGGATGAGGCCCTCGGTTTCCAGGGTGAAGTCCTTCTCCTGCTCCTCCTGGCGGAAGCCGAGCTCGTAGGTCTTCGTCGCCTCGTCGTAACCCGCCGTGTGGAGGGCTGAGTTGGTGAGGAGGCGGGTGGGGACCGGGCCTGCCAGCTTCTTCTGGTAGAGCAGGTCGAAGATGGCGTTGATCAGCTCGCCGTCGATGCCCTTGAAGAGGCCCTTCTGCTGGACCTCCAGGCGGGAGCGGGTCTGCTCCGGGAGGGCGCGGAAGTAGTCCACGTACTCCGGGGAGGTCATCTCCAGGGTGAGCTTCGTGTATTCGAGGGGGAAGAAGCGGGGGGAGCGGGTCACCCAGTTCAGCTGGTAGCCGTGGACGTCGATCTCGGACAGGAGGTCGTAGTAGATCTCCGCCGCGCTCTGGCCGCTGCCGACCAGGGTGATCGACTTCTTCTTCTGGAGCTCCTCCTTGTTCGGGAGGTAGCGCGAGTTGTGGATGAGGTCGCCGCCGAGTTCGCGGCAGGTCTCGGGGACGTACGGCGGGGTGCCGGTGCCCAGGACGAGACGGGCGGAGCGGAACGTTTCTCCGGTGGTCGTGGTGACCTCGTACAGCTCGGCCGTCTCGTCGTACGTGACCTCGGTGACCGTGGTCGACCAGCGGACCGAGGCGAGCTTGGCGGCGGCCCAGCGGCAGTAGTCGTTGTACTCGGTCCGCAGCGGGTAGAAGTTCTCGCGGATGTAGAACGAGTACAGCCGGCCCTTCTCCTTCAGGTAGTTGAGGAAGGAGTACGGGGAGGTCGGGTCGGCCATCGTGACCAGGTCCGACATGAACGGGGTCTGGAGGTGGGCGCCTTCCAGGAACATGCCCGCGTGCCACTCGAAGTCCGGCTTGGATTCGAGGAAGACGCCGTTCAGGTGGTCGATGGGCTCCGTGAGGCAGGCCAGGCCGAGGTTGAACGGGCCGAGCCCGATACCGATGAAGTCGTATGTCACGGACTCAGGCGTGGACAAGGGTCTCTCCCAGGTACTGCTCGGCGTGGCCGGCGATCAGGTCGAGGACGGCGGCGATGTCGGCCGCGGTCGTCTCGGGGTTGAGCAGGGTGAACTTGAGGTACTGGCGGCCGTCGACCTTGGTGCCCGCGACCACGGCCTCGCCGGAGGCGAAGAGCGCCTTGCGGGCGTAGAGGTTGGCGCGGTCGATCTCGGCGGGCGAGGTGACGGCCTCGGGGATGTAGCGGTAGACGAGGGTGGAGAGCTGCGGCTCGACCACGACGTCGTAGCGCGGGTCGGCGGCGAGCAGGGCGTGTCCCTCGCGGGCCAGGGCGCAGACCTCGTCGAAGAGTTCGCCGATGCCGTCGGCGCCCATCACGCGCAGGGTCATCCAGAGCTTGAGCGCGTCGAAACGGCGGGTCGTCTGGAGGGACTTGTCGACCTGGTTCGGGATCTGCTCGGCGACCGTGCGGCGCGGGTTGAGGTAGTCCGCGTGGTACGTCGCGTGGCGCAGGGTGGCGCCGTCGCGGACCAGGACGGCGGAGGAACTCACCGGCTGGAAGAAGGACTTGTGGAAGTCGACGGTGACGGAGTCGGCGCTCTCGATGCCGTCGAGGAGGTGGCGGCGGGTGGTGGAGGCGAGCAGTCCGCAGCCGTAGGCGGCGTCGACGTGCATCCAGGCCCCGTACTCGGCGGCGAGGGCGGCGATCTCGGGCAGCGGGTCGATGGAGCCGAAGTCGGTGGTGCCGGCGGTGGCGACGATCGCCATCGGGACGAGGCCCTCGGCGCGGCAGGCCTCCAGCTCGGCGGCGAGGACGACGGACTGCATGCGCTTGTCGCGGTCGACCGGGATGGCGATGACGGCGTCCCGGCCGAGGCCGAGGAGCTGGGCCGACTTCTGGACGCTGAAGTGGCTGCACTCGGAGGAGAAGATGCGGAGCCTGGAGAGGTCCGCGGTCCCGGCCTCCTCGCGGGCGAGGAGCAGGGCCTGGAGGTTGGACTGCGTGCCGCCGCTGGTGAACACGCCGTCGGCGAGCGGGCCGAGGCCGATCCGGGCGGTGGTCCAGTCGATGATCTTCCGCTCGATGAGCGTGCCGCCGGCGCTCTGGTCCCAGGTGTCCAGGGAGGAGTTGACGGCGGAGAGGACCGCCTCGCCGAGGACGGCGGGGATGACGACCGGGCAGTTCAAGTGGCCCAGGTAGCGCGGGTGGTGGAAGTAGACGGCGTCGCGGAGGTAGACGTCCTCCAGCTCGTCGAGGGCCGCGGAGGCGTCGCCGAGCGGGCGGTCGAGGTCGACGGCGTCGATGACGGGGGCCAGCTCGGCGGGGGTCACGCCGGTGAACGGGCGGCGCGTCGCGGCGAGTTTCCCCGCCACCCGCTCGACTCCTTCGGTGACGGAGCGTCGGTAGCTCTCCGCCGTGGTGTCGTTGAGCAGGTGGGAGCGCATTGTGGGGCCCTTTCGGAAGGGAATGTGCTTGAGGGGACGCTGGGACAGCGCCGGGAGGACGCTGAGCGCGCGCCGGAAAGGCGCGATCGCTTTAAGTAAGGTTAGCCTAACCTAATTTGAGATCGCAATGGCCCCCAACCCATGAAGGGTTGGGGGCCATCGGGTGGACGAGCGGGGGGTAGGGCTTACGCCTCTTCCTGTGTCTCGTCCGGCACTTCGCGCAGCGCGTCCTCGGACAGGCCCTTGCGCCAGTAGCCGACGAACGTCACGCGCCTGCGGTCCAGTTCACGATCGCGTACGAAATGACGGCGCAGCGCCTTCACCGCACCGGACTCGCCCGCGATCCACACGTACGGGGCCTCGCCGGGCAGCTCCGCCCCGCGCACCGCGTCGACCGCGGAGGGCGCGCCCTCCTCCCGTACGAGCCAGGTGACCGTGGCGTCCGCCTCGGTGCGCAGCTCCATCCGGTCGCCGGAGAACGGCACTTCGAGGAAGACCTGCGCGCGGATCTCGGCCGGCAGCCACTCCAGGATCGCGGAGGCGGCCGGGAGGGCCGTCTCGTCCGCCCAGATCAGGACGGAGTCGGCGTCCTCCGGGAGCTGGAAGCGGACGCCCGTGTTGGCGGCGACCGCCGGGCCGAGGACGACCACGCGGTCACCGGCCTTGGCGCGGCCGGCCCAGCGGCAGGCCGGGCCGACGCCCGCCGCCCCGGCGGCTGATGTCTCAGCGTGGAGCGCGAAGTCGATGTCCATCTCGTTCGGGTCCGTGCGCTGTTCGCGGACCGTGTACGAGCGCATGACCGCCCGCTCGTCGTCCGGCATCGCCCGCCAGGCGCCCAGGATCGCGTACATGTCCGGGTTGTCCAGCGGCGGCAGGACGGGGGCTTCCTGGCCGGGGTGCGGCAGGAAGAGGGAGAGCGACTGGTCGCGGCCACCGGCCGCGAAGCGCTTGAGGTCCTCGCCGGTGAAGGTGACGCGGACCAGGGACGGGCCGAGCCGCCGCGTCCGGTCGACCTGGAGGGAGAAGAACTGGAACGGGGCGGTCTCGGCGGTCGTCATGGGTCAGGACACCTTCTTCGCGTTCTCCAGGGCCTTCGCGAGGTCCTCCAGGAGCGGGGCGCACTTGGCGTACGAGTAGATCGGCTCGGTCACGCGCGGGATGACCTGGCCGGCCTTGACGGCGGGCAGGGCGGCCCAGGTCGGCTTGGACTTGAGCTGCTCCGGCTGGAGGGTGCCCGTGCGGTTGTCGAGCATGATGACGTCGGCCTTGTACTTGTCGACGTTCTCCCAGCTCAGACCCTCGAACCAGCCGGCCGCGTCCAGCTTGTCCGGGACGACGAGGTTGACGCCGAGCTCCTTGAAGAAGAGCGTGTCGGTCGGGCGGACCGGGGTGGAGACGTAGAACAGGTCGGGGGAGCCCGAGCCGATGAGGACCTTGATGTCCTTCTTGCCCTGGGCGGCCTTGCGGACGCGCTCGGCGGCGGCCTCGAAGCGGGCCTTGTCCGCCTTGATCTGCGCGGTCTCGACGTCGGCGCCGAGGGAGGCGGCCAGGTCGGCGTGGCGCTGGAGGACGGACGGCATGGACTTGTCCGCGGCCCACAGGGCGACGCTCGGGGCGATCTTGGCGATCTTGTCCTTCTGCTCCGCCGGGACGTACCAGAGGTCGTTCTTCTCCCACATGTCCGTGACGAGGACGTCGGGCTGGAGCTTCAGGTACTCCTCGATGTTGAACTCGCCCCAGACGTTGCCGATGACCTTGACCTTGTTGATGTCGAGGTCGCCCGCCTGGACGTCCGCCGTGCGCTTCTTGGTCTTCGGGTCCTCGACGTAGGTCGGGCCGAAGACGCCGACGGACTCGACGCCGAAGTCCTTGAGGGCGGCGGCGGTGCCGGTGAAGGCGACGACCTTCTTCGGGGTGCTCGGCGTCTTGACCGTGATGCCGCGGTCGTCCTTGAACTCCCAGGCGCCGGACTTCGCCGGGGCGGAGGCGGAGGAGGAGCCCTTCGGGGAGGCGGAGTCCTTCGTCTCGCCGCCGCCGCAGGCGGCCAGCATGGCACCGAGCCCGAGGACGCTGCCCGCGGCGATGAGGCCGCGGCGGGTGAGGTGGGTGGCTCGGGCGTTGCTGGGCATGGCGAAGTCGCTTTCGGTACGTGCCGTGTCGTCGGCCGGGGTGAGTCGAAGGTAGGTTAGCCTAACCTGAGTTTCCGGGGTAGGGGTGGGGTCGGGAGGCCTGGATCACAGGCGGCGCCACCCGGATCGCGGGCAGCGCCACCTGGATCGCGAGCGGCGCCACCTGGATCGCGGGCGGCGCGGAGAACGCGGAAGCCCGCCGCCCCCTGACGGGGTGACGGGCTCCTCGCGTACCTCCGGTGGGTCAGGCCGACAGGCCCAACTCCCGTGCGATCAGCATCCGCTGGACCTCGCTCGTGCCCTCGCCGATCTCCAGGATCTTCGAGTCGCGCCACATGCGGGCCACCGGATACTCGTTCATGAAGCCGTAGCCGCCGTGGATCTGGGTCGCCTCGCGGGCGTTGTCCACGGCCACCGTGGAGGAGTACAGCTTCGCGATGGCCGCCTCCTTCTTGAACGGCTCGCCGAGCACGAGCCGCGAGGCCGCGTCGCGCCAGCCGATGCGGGCCATGTGCGCCTTCGTCTCCATGTCCGCGATCTTGAACTGGATGGCCTGGTTGTCGGCGATCGGCCGCCCGAAGGCCTGCCGCTCCTTCGCGTACTTCACCGACTCGTCGACACAGCCCTGCGCGAGGCCCGTCGCGAGCGCGGCGATGGCGACCCGGCCCTCGTCGAGGATGCGGAGGAACTGGGCGTAGCCGCGGCCCTCTTCGCCGACCAGGTTCTCCACCGGGACGCGGACGTCGTCGAAGGAGAGCTCGCGGGTGTCCGAGGCGTTCCAGCCGACCTTCGAGTACGGGGCGGCGACGGTGAAGCCCGGGGTGCCGGACGGGACGATGATCGAGGAGATCAGCGGGCGGCCGTCGGGCTTGCGGCCGGTGACGGCGGTGACCGTGACCAGACCCGTGATGTCCGTACCGGAGTTGGTGATGAAGCACTTCGAGCCGTTGATGACCCAGTGGTCGCCGTCCCGGACGGCGGTCGTGCGGGTGCCGCCGGCGTCACTGCCCGCGCCGGGCTCGGTCAGGCCGAACGCGCCGAGCATCTCGCCGGCGCACAGCTTCGGCAGCCAGGTCTGCTTCTGCTCCTCGGTGCCGAAGAGGTAGAGCGGCATCGCGCCGAGCGAGACGCCCGCCTCCAGGGTGATGGCGACGGAGGAGTCGACGCGGGCCAGCTCCTCCAGGGCGATGCCGAGGGCGAGGTAGTCGCCGCCCATGCCACCGTACTCCTCGGGGAACGGCAGACCGAACAGGCCCATGCGGCCCATCTCGGCGACGATCTCGTACGGGAACTCGTGCCGCTCGTAGTAGTCGCCGATCTTCGGGGCGACGACGTCGTGGGCGAACGCCTCGACGGTGCGGCGGAGTTCCTGGTGCTCTTCGGAGAGCCGATGGTCGAGGGACATGGGCGGTGTCACTCCTTGTGGGAGAGGGCGCGGACGGTACGGGAGGGGCTGGGCCGCCCCAACTGCTCGGCCATCCATCCGCTCGTGGCGGTCAGGGCGGCCAGATCGACCCCGGTCTCGATGCCGAGACCGTCGAGCATCCACACGAGGTCCTCGGTGGCGAGATTGCCGGTCGCGCTCTTCGCGTACGGGCAGCCGCCGAGGCCGCCGGCGGAGGCGTCGACCGTGGTCACCCCGTGGCGCAGGGCGGCCAGGGTGTTGGACAGGGCCTGCCCGTACGTGTCGTGGAAGTGCACGGCGATACGGGAGGTGGGGACCCCGGCGTCGTTGAGCGCCGTCAGGAGCGCCTGGACGTGCCCCGGGGTGGCGACGCCGATGGTGTCGCCGAGGCTCAGCTCGTCGCAGCCCATCTCGATGAGCGCCTTCGAGACGCCGACGACCTGCTCGATCGGGACGGCGCCCTCCCAGGGGTCGCCGAAGCACATCGAGAGGTAGCCGCGGACGGAGAGGCCCGCCTCTATGGCCCGGATGACGGTCGGGGCGAAGAGGGCGAGGGCCTCGTCGACGGTGCGGTTGAGGTTGGCCTTCGCGAAGGACTCGGTCGCCGAGGCGAACACGGCGATGTCGCGGGCGCCGAGGGCGAGGGCGCGGTCGAGACCGCGCTCGTTCGGCACGAGGACGGGGAGACGGACCGGGAGGTCGCGGACGAGCGGGAACAGCTCCTCCGCGTCGGCGAGCTGCGGCACCCACTTCGGGTGCACGAAGCTCGTCGCCTCGACCGTCGTGAGCCCCGCGGCGGCGAGCCGCCGCACGAACTCGGCCTTCACGGCGGTCGGGACGGCCGTCTTCTCGTTCTGCAGCCCGTCGCGGGGGCCGACCTCGTGGATCCGGACCCGCTTCGGAAGCGTCGGGTCCGGTACGGCCATGGGCAGGCTCATCCCGCCGCCTCCTCTTCCTTCGCGGAGTCCTCGCGGGGGGCCACGACGGCCAGGATCTGGTCCATGGCGACGGTGGCGCCGGGGGTGACGTCGAGTTCGGTGACGGTGCCGGCGTGCGGGGCGGAGATGACGTGCTCCATCTTCATCGCCTCGACGACGAGCAGGCTCTGTCCGGCCTCGACCTCGTCCCCGACGGCCACCTTCACGACGGTGACGGTGCCGGGCATCGGCGCGGCGAGCGTGTCGGCACCGCCGTGCCGGGCGCCGCTGAGCGCGGCGGCGACGGGGTCGTGGTCCTGCACGTGCCAGGAGTCGCCGTCGCGGCCGAGCCAGGCGCCCGCGCGGCGGAAGTGGTGGGTGACGCCGTCGACCGTGACGGTCACCCCGGTGTCCGTGACCCGGCCGTCGGCCGGGGCCTCCACCGTCACCGGCTCGTGGCCCGCGATCCGGAACGGGAACGCGAGCGGCTTCGGGGTGCCGCCGAGGCGCCACCCGCCGGGCACGTCGAACGGGTCGGTCCAGCCGCCCCGGGGCACGGGGGCGAGCCCGGCGCGGCGCACGGCGGCGGCCGCCGCGTACACCTCCTCCGGGACGTCCGAGCGGATCAGGCTCTCCGCGTCGCGTTCCACCAGGCCCGTGTCGAGGGCGCCGGAGACCACGTCCGGGTGGGCCAGCAGGTTCCGCAGGAAGCCCGCGTTGGTCGGGACGCCGAGGGTGACCAGGTCCGCCAGGGCCGCGCGGAGCTTGCGGAGGGCCGTGGGGCGGTCGGCGGCGTGGACGATGACCTTGGAGAGCATCGGGTCGTACAGCGAGGAGATCTCCGTACCCTCGCTCAGGCCCGAGTCCGTGCGGACCCCGTTCCCCGACGGCTCGTCGAGGGCCAGGATCGTGCCGCCGGAGGGGAGGAAGCCGCGGGAGGGGTCCTCCGCGCAGATGCGGGCCTCGACGGCCCAGCCGGTCAGGCGGATGTCGTCCTGGGTGAAGGGGAGGGGCTCGCCCGCCGCCACGCGCAGCTGCCACTCCACCAGGTCCACGCCCGTGATCAGCTCCGTCACCGGGTGCTCGACCTGGAGGCGGGTGTTCATCTCCATGAAGTAGTACGAGGACGGGTCGCCGCCCGGGACGATGAACTCGACCGTGCCCGCGCCGACATAGCCGCAGGAGCGGGCCGCCTCCACCGCCGCCGCGCCCATCGCGGCGCGGATCTCCGGGGTCAGGAGGACGCTCGGCGCCTCCTCGATGATCTTCTGGTGGCGGCGCTGGAGGGAGCACTCGCGCTCGCCGAGGTGGATCACGTTCCCGTGGGTGTCCGCGAGGACCTGGATCTCGATGTGCCGGGGGCGGTCGATCCACCGCTCCACGAGCAGCGTGTCGTCACCGAAGGAGGAGCGGGCCTCGCGGCGGGCCGCCGCGATCTCCTCGGTCAGGACGGACAGGTCGCGGACCAGGCGCATGCCCTTGCCGCCGCCGCCCGCGCTCGGCTTGAGGAGGACCGGGGCGCCCAACTCGCGGGCCGCGGCCTCGATCTCGGGGTCGGCCGCGCCGGGAACCACCGGCACGCCCGCCTTCTTCACCGTCTCCTTGGCGCGGATCTTGTCGCCCATGAGCGCGATCGCCTCGGCCGTCGGGCCGATGAAGACCAGACCCGCCTCGGCGCAGGCACGGGCGAAGCCCGCGTTCTCCGCGAGGAAGCCGTAGCCCGGGTGGACGGCCTGCGCGCCCGTGCGGCGGGCCGCGTCGAGGAGCGCCGGGACGGAGAGGTACGACTCCGAGGCCGGCGGCGGCCCGATCCGTACGGCCGTGTCGGCCTCCCGCACGTGCCGGGCGTCGGCGTCCGCGTCGCTGTAGACGGCCACCGAGCGGACGCCGAGCGCCCGCAGGGTGCGGATGACGCGGACCGCGATCTCGCCCCGGTTGGCGACGAGGACCGTGTCGAACATCTGCTGCATCTCCTGGAGCCCTCTCACATCCGGAAGACGCCGAACTGGGGGTCTCCCAGCGGCGCGTTGGCACAGGCGGTCAGCGCGAGACCGAGGACCTGACGGGTCTCCGTCGGGTCGATGACCCCGTCGTCCCAGAGGCGGGCGGTCGCGTAGTAGGCGCTGCCCTGGGTCTCGTACTGCTCGCGGATCGGCGCCTTGAACGCCTCCTCGTCCGCCGCGCTCCACTCGTCGCCGAGCTGGTCGCGCTTGACCGTCGCGAGGACCGAAGCGGCCTGCTCGCCGCCCATGACGGAGATCTTGGCGTTGGGCCACATCCACAGGAAGCGGGGGGAGTAGGCCCGGCCGCACATCGAGTAGTTGCCCGCGCCGTAGGAACCGCCGACGACGACCGTCAGCTTGGGGACGCGGGTGGTCGCCACGGCCGTGACCATCTTCGCGCCGTGCTTGGCGATGCCGCCGTGCTCGTACGCCTTGCCGACCATGAAGCCGGTGATGTTCTGCAGGAAGACCAGCGGGATGCCGCGCTGGTCGCACAGCTCGATGAAGTGCGCGCCCTTCTGGGCGGACTCGGCGAACAGGATGCCGTTGTTGGCGACGATGCCGACCGGGTGGCCGTGGATCCGGGCGAAGCCGGTGACCAGCGTCTGGCCGTACTCGGACTTGAACTCCTGGAAGCGGGAGCCGTCGACGACCCGGGCGATGACCTCGCGGACGTCGTACGGGGTACGGGAGTCCACCGGCACCGCGCCGTACAGACCGGCCGGGTCGACCTTCGGCTCCTCGGCCGGCTCGACCGACCAGGGGAGCGGGCCGCGCTCGGGGAGCGTCGCCACGATGTTCCGGACGATCCGCAGGGCGTGGGCGTCGTCCTCGGCGAGGTGGTCGGTGACGCCGGAGATCCGCGAGTGGACCTCGCCGCCGCCGAGCTCCTCGGCCGTCACGACCTCGCCCGTCGCCGCCTTCACCAGCGGCGGCCCGCCGAGGAAGATCGTGCCCTGGTTCCGTACGATCACGGCCTCGTCGCTCATCGCCGGGACGTACGCGCCGCCGGCCGTGCACGAGCCCATGACCGCCGCGATCTGCGGGATGCCCGCGCCGGACATGCGGGCCTGGTTGTAGAAGATCCGGCCGAAGTGCTCCCGGTCGGGGAAGACCTCGTCCTGCATCGGCAGGAACGCGCCGCCCGAGTCGACCAGGTAGAGGCAGGGGAGCCGGTTCTCCAGGGCCACTTCCTGCGCCCGGAGGTGCTTCTTCACCGTCATCGGGTAGTACGTGCCGCCCTTGACGGTGGCGTCGTTGGCGACGATCACGCACTCGCGCCCGCTGACCCGGCCGATGCCCGCGATCACGCCGGCGGCCGGTGCCTGGTCCCCGTACATCCCGTTCGCCGCGAGCGGGGCCAGCTCCAGGAAGGGCGAGCCCGGGTCGAGGAGGGTGTCCACCCGGTCGCGCGGCAGCAGCTTCCCGCGTGCCGTGTGGCGCGCCCGGGACTTCTCGCCGCCGCCGAGGGCGGTCTGCGCGAGCTTGGCGCGCAGGGCCGCGGCCAGCTCGTGGTGAGCGGCCTCGTTGGCCTGCCAGGCCGCGGACGCGGGATCCGCCGCGCTCGTCAGCACAGGTGCCTGCTGCATCCCTCGAGCTCCCTTGCTCGGTTAATGAGCGTTAACGTACGGCGATCAGGTTAACGAGCGCTAACCGCGTTGTCTAGAATCGAATCCATGACCACGAGCCCCACGACCTCGACGACCCGCGGCAGGGACGGTGTGCCGACCCGGCGTGAGCAGATCCTGAAAGAGGCCGCCCGGCTATTCGCCGAGCGCGGCTTCCACGGGGTCGGCGTCGACGAGATAGGAGCGGCCGTCGGCATCAGCGGCCCGGGGCTCTACCGCCACTTCGCCGGCAAGGACGCGATGCTCGCCGAGCTCCTCGTCGGCATCAGCGAGCGGCTCCTCGACGGCGGGCGCCTGCGCGTGGGCGAGGCCGGCGGCGACCCGCGCGTCCTCCTCGGCTCCCTCATCGACGGGCACATCGACTTCGCCCTCGACGACCGGCCGCTGATCACCCTCCACGACCGCGAGCTCGACCGGCTCAAGGAGGAGGACCGCAAGCGGGTCCGCCAGCTCCAGCGGCAGTACGTCGAGCTGTGGGTCGCGGCCGTGCGCGAGCTGTACCCGGACCCGTCGGAGGACGAGGCCCGGACGGCGGTCCACGCCGTCTTCGGCCTCCTGAACTCGACCCCGCACCTGGGGGCGCTCGGCCGCCGCTCGATGGAGGACCTGCTGCGCGGGCTCGCCCACGGGGCCTTCGGGGCGCTCGCCCGGTAGCGCGGAAGCTCGCCCGGCAGCACGGGCGCCGGTCCCGCCAGGCGGACCGGGTTCGGTCCCGCCAGGTGGAACGGGTTCGGTCCCGTCAGGCGGAACGGGTTCCCCGTACCGTCCGGCGCTCCGCCAGAATGAACCCCATGCCGATACTCAGCCGCGCCGCCCTTGTCGAGCACCTCGTCCGCACCCGCATCGCGGGAGACGTCGCCACCCCGCGCGACAACAACCTCGCGCACTACAGAAGGCTCGCCAACGGCGACCGGCACTACTGGTTCGGCCTGGAGCTCGGCGACCGCTGGACCGACGAGCAGGACGTCCTCGCCGTCATGGCCGAGCGCTGCGGCGTCGTCGACGACCCGGCGCACCGCGTCGGCCAGGACACCATCGACCCCGAGCTGACCGTCGACGGCCTCGACCGGATGGCCGCCCGGCTCCGCAAGGCCGCCGCCGGCCGCGAGCGGGTCCTCTTCGCGACCGGCCACCCGGGCGCCCTCATCGACGTCCACAGCCGGATCGCCGGCGCGCTGCGCGCCCGGGGCTGCGACATCGTGAGGATCCCCGGCGGGCTCGTCGCCGACGAGGGGTACGTCGTCCAGTTCGCCGACGTCGCCGTCTTCGAGCGCGGCGCGACCCTCTGGCACACCCACTCCCCGGAGCCGATGAACGCGATCCTCGACGCGCTCGGCGAGGACGGGCGGCCGGACCTCGTCGTCGCGGACCACGGCTGGGCGGGGCGCGCGGGGCAGCGCGGGATCGACTCCGTCGGGTACGCGGACTGCAACGACCCGGCCCTCTTCATCGGCGAGCAGGAGGGGACCATGCAGGTCACCGTCCCGCTCGACGACCACGTCGTCGACCCCCGGTTCTACGAGCCGATGACGGCGTACACCCTGGCGGCGGCCGGCCTCGCCTGAGCCCCCACGGGCCGACACCGCGCGGGCCGGCACGGGTTCGCCGGTCAGAGCTCCCCGCGCCGCTGGGTCTGCCCCGGCGTCGGGTCCAGGTAGACGTGCCGGATCGCCGGGAACCGCTCGCGGAGCTGGTTCTCGGCGTCCTCGCAGGCCCATTCGATCTGCTCGGCCGAGGCCATGTCCCGGAAGTCGATCTTCGCGGCGACGAGGACCTCGTCGGGCCCCTGGATCAGGGTCGTCAGATCCATGACGGCCACGACGTGCGGGACCGCGAGCAGCTGCTCGCGGACCGCCCGGCGCATGGGCTTGGGCAGCGGGCGGCCGATGAGGAGCTGCGCGTTCGAGCGGCCGAGGACCCAGGCCACGTACACGAGCAGGCAGCCGATGAGGATCGAGGCGACGCCGTCCCAGACGCCGGAGCCGGTGATCTGGCCGCCGAGGAGGCCGCCCGCCGCGAGCATGAGCCCGGCGAGGGCGGCCGAGTCCTCCATGACGACCGCCTTGGTGGTGGTGTCGGGGGTGAGGCGGAGGTACGTGGCGAAGGGGGCCTTCATCCGGTCGGCCTCGCCCTTGGTCTGCTTGACGGCCGTCCGGAGGGAGTACCCCTCCAGGAGGAACGAGATCCCGAGGACGATGTACGAGATCGTCGGGTCGCCGAGCTCCTCGCCGTGGACGAGCGTGTGGATGCCGTCGTAGAAGGCGAAGACCGCGCCGCCGACGAAGGTCGCGACCGCCGCGAGCATCGCCCACACGTACCGCTCGCCGCCGTAGCCGAAGGGGTGGTCCTCGTCGGCCGGCTTCTCGCTGCGCTTGAGGGCGGTGAGGAGCATGCCCTCGGTGACGGTGTCGGCGACCGAGTGGGCGGCCTCCGACAGCATCGCGCTCGATCCGCTGATGACGCCGGCGACGGCCTTGGCGACGGCGATCCCGAGGTTCGCCGCCGCCGCCACGATCACCGTGAAGGTGCTCTCGCTGTTGCCCTCGCCCCCGGTGGGGCTGCTCTTGCGCTCCGTGGGGGCGTGCGCGCCGCCGTGTTCCGCCATGTATCGGACGGTATGTCCGATCATCAGCGCGGCACGCGAACGACACCCTCCTGAATGACGGAGATCGCGAGCTTCCCGTCCCGCGTCCAGATCCTGGCCTGGCCGAGGCCGCGCCCGGCGGAGGAGGAGGGCGACTCCTGGTCGTACAGGAGCCATTCGTCGGCCCGGAAGGGCCGGTGGAACCACATCGCGTGGTCGAGGGAGGCCCCGACGACGTCCCCGACGGCCCAGCCGCCGCGCCCGTGCGCGAGGAGGACGGAGTCGAGCAGCGTCATGTCGGAGACGTACGTGGCCAGGCAGACGTGCAGCAGGTGCTCGTCGGCCAGCTTGCCGTTGGTACGGAACCACACCTGCGACCGCGGCTCGCGCGGCTCCCCGACCGAGCCCCACGGCGGGGTGTCGGCGTACCGCAGGTCCACCGCCGCCCGCGACTCGGCGAGCCGGTCGGCGATCTCCTTCGGCAGGTCCCGGGGGAGCATCTCGGCGGCCGTCGGCAGGGACTCCGGGTCCGGTGCGGACGGCATGCCGACCTGGTGGTCGAGCCCCTCCTCGTACGCCTGGAAGGAGGCGGAGAGGTGGAAGATCGGGTGGCCGTGCTGGACGGCGACGACCCGGCGGGTGGTGAAGGAGCGGCCGTCGCGGATGCGGTCGACCGTGTAGACGATCGGCGCGCCCGGGTCCCCGGCCCGCAGGAAGTACGCGTGGAGCGAGTGCGCGAGCCGGTCCCCGGGGACCGTCCGGCCGGCCGCCACCAGCGCCTGGGCGGCCACCTGGCCGCCGAAGACGCGGGGGACGATCGAGGGGCGGGAGTGGCCCCGGAAGATGTCCTGCTCGATCCGCTCCAGGTCGAGCAGAGCGAGCAGGTCATCCAGTGCGGAGGGTGCTTCGGGCACTTACAGGCCCATGCTCTTCGCGATGATCGACTTCATGATCTCGCTGGTGCCGCCGTAGATGCGGTTGACGCGGTTGTCCGCGTACAGGCGGGCGATCGGGTACTCGTTCATGTAGCCGTAGCCGCCGTGCAGCTGGAGGCAGCGGTCGATGACGCGGTGCGCGACCTCGGTGCAGAAGAGCTTGGCGCTCGCGGCCTCGGCCGGGGTCAGCTCGTGGGCGTCGAGGGCCTCCAGGGCGCGGTCGGCGACGGCCTCGGCCGCGTCCACCTCGGCCTGGCAGGCGGCCAGCTCGAACTTGGTGTTCTGGAAGGAGGCGACCGGCTTGCCGAAGACCGTGCGGTCCGTGACGTACTGCTGGGCGAAGCGGACGGCGGCCTTGGCCTGCGCGTAGGCGCCGAAGGCGATGCCCCAGCGCTCGGAGGCGAGGTTGTGGCCGAGGTAGTAGAAGCCCTTGCCCTCCTCGCCGAGCAGGTCCTCGACCGGGACCTTGACGTCGACGAACGCGAGCTCGGCGGTGTCGGAGGTGCGCAGGCCGAGCTTGTCGAGCTTGCGGCCGATCGAGTAGCCCTCGGACTTGGTGTCCACGGCGAAGAGGGAGATGCCGAAGCGGCGGTCCTCGGCCGTCGGGGCGGAGGTGCGGGCGCAGACGATCACGCGGTCGGCGTGGACACCACCGGTGATGAAGGTCTTGGCGCCGTTGAGGACGTAGTGCGTGCCGTCCTCGGAGAGCTTGGCGGTGGTCTTCATGCCCGCGACGTCGGAGCCGGTGCCCGGCTCGGTCATCGCGAGGGCCCACATCTCCTCGCCGGTGACGAACTTCGGCAGGAAGCGCTTCTTCTGCTCGTCGGTGGCGAGCATCTTGATGTACGGGAGGGCGAGCAGCACGTGCACGCCGGAGCCGCCGAACTGGACGCCCGCGCGCGAGGTCTCCTCGTAGAGGACGGCCTCGAACTTGTGGGTGTCCAGGCCCGCGCCGCCGAACTCCTCGGGCACGTTGATGCCGAAGATGCCCAGCTCACCGAGCTTGTCGTAGAACTCGCGGGGCGCCTGGCCCGCCGCGAACCACTCGTCGTAGACGGGGACGACCTCGGCCTCGATGAAGGCGCGGATGGTCTCCCGGAACGCCTCGTGGTCCTCGTTGAATACGGTACGGCGCACGGTGCGTCTCCTCCGGTGTGCGGGCGGGCCCAGTTGTCTAAGCGCTTGCTCAGTCTGTCAAGTACGAAGTTACCCATCGGTCACCCACCCTGTCCAGACTCCTCACCTGTGATCCAGGCCCGCCCTGTGGAGTCGTACCCGAAGACGGGCCGTCCCTTCGCCCCGCTCGTCCGAAAGGGCGCACCGTCCTCGTCCCCGATCCGGACCGTGCCCCGGCGCCCCTCCGAGCTCCAGTCCAGCTCCAGGTACCAGCGGCAGTCGCAGTCCGCGGTCCCCGCGAAGACCAGCAGCTCCTCCGGCTCGGCGGCGCTGACCACGTACGGGAAGGAGACCGCCGGGAGCGTCCGGCCCTCCTCACCGGAGGCGTCGTACCCGTCCAGCGCCCGCGCCACCGGACGCGGCCGGTCCAGGTCCACCTCGAAACGGCGCGGCGTCACCGCCCCGCCGCAGCCGTCGTCCGTCCGGTACGCCGCCCACGGCAGCGGCGCGCCCCGCTTCACCACCCGCACGTGCAGCGCCTGGAGCACCACCGCCGCCGCGCTCTTCCCCTGCACCGACACCTGCACCAGCGTCTCCCCGCCGTCCACGGCCCCCTGCGCCGTCGCCCAGCTCCGCGCGTCGGCCGGCTCCGGCGGGGGAGGGGGCGTCCGCCGCACGAGGTAGGTGTGCCCGCACCCGTTCTTCCAGAGGTCCGAGGCGACCGTCCACGTCAGCGGCGGCGGGGGCGGCGGCGGTGGTTCGGCGGTCCGCTCCCGGGCCTTCCCGGGCAGGAGTACGGCTCCGAGCGTCACCGCCCCCACGACCGCCAGCGCCCCGCCGACCAGGCCCGCCCGGCCCCAGCGAAGCCTCCGCCGCGCGGACGGGAGGTCCGGCACGTGCGCGGGGGCGGGCTCCGGTGCTTGAGGTGCTTGAGGCGCTTGAGGTGCGGGAGGTACCGGAGGCCGACGGGCGTCGTCCGCGCGGGTCCAGGCCGCCTCCAGGGCGCGCCGCTCCTCCTCGTCCGCCCCGCACAGCAGGGCGAGGCGGCCGATCACGGCGAACGCCTCCGGGACGGTCGCGCCGGAGCTGTAGCGGTGGAGGGTGGACGCGCTGACGCCCAGGCGCCGGCCCAGCGCCTCGTAGCTCCTCCCGTCCCGTTCCTTCAGCGCGCGCACGAGCCGCGCGAACTCCTCGACGGTGGCGTCCTTCGGCATTCCGTCCCCCTCGGCCCCGCATCCCAGCCTTCACGTTCTTGCACGTCAGCAGGGGTGGAATGGTTCCGGGACGGAGGGTGGGCGCGTCACCGTTGCGGACGGCGGGCGGCGGGCCCGACGCTGGTCGAGCACTGACCGAACGACCCACGGGGATCCATCGCCATGACCAAGCTCCGCACCGCACTCGCCACCGCCGCGGCGGCCGCCCTCGGCCTCGCGGCCCTCGCCACCGCCCCGGCGCAGGCCGCCGCCCTGCCCGCCTTCCTCGCCGCCGCCCAGATGCCGCCGTCCTCGACGCCGTGGACCGCCACCCAGATCTTCACGGGCGTCCCGGAGAACGGCGGCGCCCTCTGCGCCCCGTACAAGATCCCGGCGCAGAACACCCGCTACCGCGAGTTCAGCACCGAGCTCGACACCAACGGCGTCCAGATCACCACGGTCGCCCGCACCGAGGCCGACGCCGTGAAGATGGTCGACACCCTCCGCAAGGCCCTCGCCGGCTGCGGCACCCTCCTCGAGCAGCAGAACCCGGGCCTGAAGGCCGTCAGCGCCTCCCACGGCAGCGTCGCCGTCGAGGAGGGCGCCTGGGTCTACAGCCTGGACACCGCCGACCCGCAGATCGGCAACACCGACATCCACCTGTTCGCGGTGGGCCGCGACGGCCGCACCGTCACCTACGTCCGCTGGGGCCAGATGGGCGACCTCAAGGACGCCCCGCTGACCGCCTTCAAGACGACGACGAAGACCGCCGTCAACAAGCTCTACTGACGCGCCGCTCGCCGGCCCAGCGCGAACCACAGCTCCATCCGGACGTCCGGGTCGTCGAGGTCCCGGCCGAGGAGCGCCTCGCAGCGCGCGATCCGCTGCCGGACGGTGTTGCGGTGCAGGCCCGTCGCCACCGCCGTCCGGTCCCAGCTGCCGTGCAGCGAGAGCCAGACCCGGAGGGTCTCGGCGAGCGACTCGGTGAGCGGAGCGAGGAGGACACGGGTGTACGCGGCGGCCTCGTCCCCGTCCACCAGGGCGTCGAGGCCGCCCGGCCGGTGCCGGACCAGGGCCGCCCGGCCGGCCACCGCCCGCCGCAGCGCCCGTCCGGCCTGTGCGTCGGCGGCGGCCAGCTCCGCGGCCTCGACGGGCGCGGAGATCCCGAGCGTCCACCCGGCCTGGGCGACGACCTCGGCGGGCGAGGGCAGGAGGAGCCGGACGACGTCCGGCCCCGCGTCCACCAGGTCCGTGCCCAGGGCCGCGGCCAGGCCCGCCGCCGCGAACGGGGTGCCGTCGCCGCCCCGCGCGTGGACCACCGTCCACGGGCCCGGGCCCAGCGCGCCCGCGACCTCCGCCGGGGGCGCGCCCAGGAGGAGCCGGACCAGGGCCCCTTCCCGTACCGTCGCGTCCGCGCCCCGGTGGGGGGCCGTCAGGAGCGAGAGCAGGACCACCGCGACCCCCGCGACCGTGTGGTCGCCGGGCCCGCGCCGCTCCGTCGCCACGCCGAGCGCGAGGCCCTCCCCGCCGCCGAGCGCGTACGCGGCGAGCCGCAGCCCGCCGCCGTCGCCGCTCGCCGACGCGGGTCCACGGGGCGCGGCCTCGCCTGCCGGGTCCCGTCCCGGGCGCCGTCCGACGACGCCCGCGAGCTCGCGCAGGGCCGTCGCCGCCTCGGCGGGGACCTCGCGGCCGGCCGCGAGGGACGCCGTGCCGTCCGCCGCGAAGAGCACCGCCCGCCCGCCGAGCCGGGACGCGAGCGCGCCGAGGACGGCGGGGACCGGCGCGGGCCGGGCCGCCGCCGTCGCCAGGGCCTGCTGGGCCTCCGTCACCCGGCGCAGCTCGTGCAGCCTGGCCTCCGCCATCAGCCGCCACAGCGCGCGGGCCACGGCCGCGAACGGGGTCCGGGGAGGGACCTCGACGAGCGGCAGGCCGTGCCGGGCGCACGCCTCGACCAGCTCCGCCGGGACCGTGTCGTAGACCGGCGTGACCCCGAAGCCGAGCGCCGCCGCCCCCGCCTCCACCACCCGCTCCACGAACCGCGCCGGATCGGTCAGCTGCACGCCGGCGGTCAGGAGGAGCTCGCCGCCGAGGAGGTACGGGTACGGGTCGGCCATCTCCGAGGTGTGCACCCAGTGCAGCGGGACGTCCTCGGGCCCGGCGAGCAGCCGGAGGCCCAGGTCGGGCCGGCCGAGGAGCGCGGAGAGGGGGACGGGCGGCGCCGGGGGAGTGGGGGCGGGTTCCGGGGAGAACGCGGACGTGGGCGTGGGCATGGGTCTATTCGTACACTCCCCGCCCGTACAGTGGAGGAAGTATCCACTTCAATGTCCCTTTCGGGGCACTTACTGTCGAGCCCGACCCACCGGTCGACCGACACATCCCCCAGGAGGCCCCGGCCATGAGCAGCAGCGACCAGAACACCCCGCGCGGCCCGATCGACTCGTCCCGCGTCCCGCGGTACGCCGGTCCCGCGACGTTCGCCCGGCTGCCGCGGCTCGACGAGGTCGGCACCGCCGACATCGCCGTGGTCGGCGTCCCCTTCGACAGCGGCGTCTCCTACCGCCCCGGCGCCCGCTTCGGCGGCAACGCCATCCGCGAGGCCTCCCGCCTGCTGCGCCCGTACAACCCGGCGCAGGACGCCTCCCCGTTCGCCCTCGCGCAGGTCGCCGACGCCGGTGACATCGCCGCGAACCCGTTCAACATCAACGAGGCCGTCGAGACGGTCGAGGCCGCCGCCGACGAGATCCTCGGCACCGGCGCCCGCATGATGACCCTCGGCGGCGACCACACCATCGCGCTGCCCCTGCTGCGCTCGGTCGCGAAGAAGCACGGCCCGGTCGCCCTGCTCCACTTCGACGCGCACCTCGACACCTGGGACACGTACTTCGGCGCCGAGTACACCCACGGCACGCCGTTCCGCCGCGCCGTCGAGGAGGGCATCCTCGACACCGAGGCGCTCTCCCACGTCGGTACGCGCGGCCCGCTGTACGGCAAGCAGGACCTCACCGACGACGAGAAGATGGGCTTCGGCATCGTCACCTCGGCCGACGTCTACCGCCGCGGCGCCGACGAGGTCGCCGACCAGCTGCGCCAGCGCATCGGCAACCGCCCGCTGTACATCTCGATCGACATCGACTGCCTCGACCCGGCCCACGCGCCCGGCACCGGCACCCCCGAGGCCGGCGGCATGACCTCGCGCGAGCTCCTGGAGATCCTGCGCGGCCTGTCCTCCTGCAACCTGGTCTCCGCCGACGTCGTCGAGGTCGCCCCGGCCTACGACCACGCCGAGATCACCGCCGTCGCCGCCTCGCACACCGCGTACGAGCTGACGACGATCATGAGCCGCCAGATCGCGGCGGGCCGCGCGGCCGACGCGAAGTAGCCTCGGGAGGGCCGGGGGCCACCGCACAGGGACCCCGGCCCGCCCGTTCGCCCGGTTCGCCCGCCCGCCGAGCCACGCCCCGAGGGACCTCATGACCCACGACCACGACCTGGTGCTCCGGCCCACCGCCGCGCAGACCGAGGCGGCCCTGAACCCGCCGCCCGGCCGCATCGGCGGCGACCTCGTCGTCGAGACCCTCGCCGGGCTCGGGGCGACCACCGTCTTCGGTCTCCCGGGCCAGCACGCCCTCGGCATGTTCGACGCCCTCCGCCGCTCCTCCCTGCGGTACGTGGGGCTGCGCGTCGAGAACAACGCGGGCTTCGCGGCCGACGCGTACGGCCGGATCACCGGCGAGGCGGCCCCGCTGCTGCTCTCCACCGGGCCCGGCGCGCTCCTGTCGCTCGCCGCGCTCCAGGAGGCGGCCGCGGCCTCCGCGCCCGTCCTCGCGATCGGCAGCCAGATCCCGGAGGCCGGGCTCGGCGGCGGGCGCCACGGCTACCTGCACGAGCTCCGCGACCAGCAGGCCTCGTTCCGGGACGTCGTGAAGTCCGTCCACCTCGTCCGGACGCCCTCCCAGATCCCGTCCGCGATCGCGGCGGCCTGGGAGTCGGCGCTGACCGCCCCGCACGGGCCGGTCTGGGTGGAGATCCCGCAGGACGTCCTCACGGCGGAGACGATCCTCCCCGTCGTCACCGCGATGGACGCGACGCCCGAGGAGGCCGCGCCGCGCCCCGAGCTGACGGCGCTCGCCGCCCACCTGCTCACGAACGCCGAACGGCCCGCGATCATCGCGGGCGGCGGAGTGGTCCGCTCCGACGCCTCCGGCAAGCTGCGGCAGCTCGCCGAACGCCTCTCCGCCCCCGTCGTCACGACCTTCGGCGGCAAGGGCGCGTTCCCCTGGAACCACCCGCTGTCGCTCCAGTCCTGGCTGGAGGACCGCCACACCACCGAGTTCCTGGAGGACGCCGACGTCCTCCTGGTCATCGGCTCGGGCCTCGGCGAGATGTCCTCGAACTACCGGACCTTCGCGCCGCGCGGCCGCGTGATCCAGATCGAGGCCGACGCGGGGAAGCTGGAGTCCAACTACCCGGCCCTCGGCATCCACGCCGACGCCCGCCTCGCCCTCCAGGCGCTCCTGGAGACGGCCGGCCCGCGCGAGGACCCGACCGCCCCCGAGCGGGTCGCGGCCGTCCTCGGCAAGGTCAGGGACCGGATCGACGCCCAGGGCCTCGACCTGGAACAGCGGGTCGTCGCCGCCGTCCGCGAGGCGCTCCCGGCGCGGGCGCCGAGCTTCTGGGACATGACGATCCTGTCGTACTGGGCCTGGTCGGCCTTCGACGCCCGGCACCCGAACACCATGCACTCCGCCCAGGGCGCCGGCGGCCTCGGCTACGCCTTCCCCGCCGCCCTCGGCGCGGCCGTCGCCGACCCCTCGCAGCCGGTCCTCGCGGTCTCCGGCGACGGCGGCGCGATGTACTCGATCGCGGAGCTCGCGACGGCGAGGCAGTACGGGCTCGACGTGACGTGGCTGATCGTCGACGACGGCGGCTACGGCATCCTCCGCGAGTACATGACCGACGCCTTCGGCGCGACCACCGGCACCGAACTCACCCGCCCCGACTTCGTCGCCCTCGCCGAGTCCTTCGGCGTCCCCGCGACCCGCACCACCCCGGAAACCCTGCCCACGGACCTGGCGAAGTCCCTCGCCACCCCGGGCCCGTCGGTGGTGGTCCTCCCGGCCCTCCTGAGGATGTTCGAACCGACCCACCTGTGACCCGGGCGCGCCCTTCCTCACGCAACCCTCCCGGCTCTGCGCGAGTCCTCCTCCTCACGGGGACCGGCGCGGAGCCGGTCGTGCGACGCGAGGGGGAAACCGTGGCACGGGGCGCCTGGGAGGTCCTGAAGGAACTGGTCGTCGAAACCGTGGGCGAGGCGATCCTGTCGGTGGTGGCGATCCTGGCGGTGGTGGGCCTGGGGCTCGCCTTCGTGTGGGGCATGGGCGCCAACCCCGTGCTGACCCTGGCGGTCGTCGGGATCGTCGTCCTCCTCACCGCCTACGGCGGCTGGGTGCTGCTCCGCCGTTCGAAGCGCACGGGCCGGGGGCGCCTGGCGACCGTCTCCGTCGTCGTCTTCGTGACGGTGGCCGTCCTCGGTTACTACGGGTACGGGACCCTGCTCCTGTGAGGCGCCCCGCGCCCCCCTGGTCCTAGGACCGCAGCCCGAGTTTTGTGAACGCGGGATGAAATGGCACGTCGGCCGTGTTGGGGCTTCCGGTAGAGCAGGACGGACGGGAGGCCACTCGTGGCGGCGGTGGGGCAGAAACAGGCGGCGGAACGGCAGCAGGGGTGGGCGCGCAGGCTCACGGGGTACGCGTGGCGGTACAAGGCGAACACGCTCCTCGCGCTCGGCTCCTCGCTCCTCGGCATGGCCGTGCTCGCGCTCGTGCCGCTCGTCACCAAGGTGATCATCGACGACGTCATCGGGACGAAGACCCGGTCCCTCGCCACCTGGACGGGGCTGCTCCTCGGCGCCGCCGTCCTCGTCTACGCGCTCACGTACATCCGCCGCTACTACGGCGGCAAGCTGGCCCTCGACGTCCAGCACGACCTGCGCACCGACATGTACGGGACCATCTCCCGGCTCGACGGGCGGCGGCAGGACGAGCTGTCGACGGGGCAGGTCATCGGCCGCGCCACCAGTGACCTCCAGCTCATCCAGGGCCTGCTCTTCATGCTCCCGATGACCATCGGGAACATCCTGCTCTTCCTCATCTCGCTGGCCGTCATGGCCTGGCTGTCGATCCCGCTGACCCTGGTCGCGCTCGCCGTCGCCCCCGCCCTCTGGTTCATCGCCAAGCGCAGCCGTACCCGCCTGCACCCCGCCACCTGGCACGCCCAGCAGCAGGCGGCCGCCGTCGCCGGGGTCGTCGACGGGGCCGTGACCGGCGTCCGGGTCGTCAAGGGCTTCGGCCAGGAGGACCAGGAGACCGGCAAGATCCGCGAGGCCGGGCGGAAGCTGTTCGCCGGACGGCTGCGGACGATCCGGCTGAACGCGAAGTACACCCCCGCCCTCCAGGCCGTCCCCGCCCTCGGCCAGGTGATCGTCCTCGCGCTCGGCGGCTGGCTCGCGCAGCGCGGACAGATCACCCTCGGCACCTTCGTCGCCTTCTCCGCCTACCTGGCCTCCCTCGTCGGCCCGGTCCGCATGCTCGCCATGGTCCTCACCGTCGGCCAGCAGGCCCGCGCCGGCGTCGAGCGGGTCCTCGACCTCGTCGACACCGAGCCGGCCATCGAGGACGGCACGAAGGAGCTCCCGGCCGACGCGCCCGCCACGGTCGAGTTCGACGACGTGTCCTTCGCGTACCAGGACGGGCGCCCCGTCCTCGACGGGTTCTCGCTCGCGATCCGGCCCGGCGAGACCGTCGCCCTCGTCGGCTCCTCCGGCTCCGGCAAGTCGACCGTCTCCCTCCTCCTGCCCCGCTTCTACGACGTCGGCCACGGCGCCGTCCTCGTCGGCGGCCACGACGTCCGCGAGCTCACGCTCGACTCGCTGCGCGCCGCGATCGGCCTCGTCCCGGAGGACTCCTTCCTCTTCTCCGACACCGTCCGCGCCAACATCGCGTACGGCGTCCCGGACGCGACCCAGGAGCAGATCGAGACGGCCGCGCGCGCCGCGCAGGCGGACCGTTTCATCACCGAGCTCCCCGAGGGGTACGACACCAAGGTCGGCGAGCACGGCCTGACCCTCTCCGGCGGCCAGCGCCAGCGCGTCGCCCTCGCCCGCGCGATCCTCGCCGACCCCCGGCTCCTCCTCCTCGACGACGCGACCTCCGCGATCGACGCCAAGGTGGAGCACGAGATCCACGAGGCCCTGAAGTCGGTCATGGCGGGCCGTACGACCCTGCTCATCGCCCACCGCCGCTCCACCCTCGGCCTCGCCGACCGCATCGCCGTCCTGGACGGCGGCCGCCTCTCCGACATCGGCACCCACGAGGAGCTGGAGGCCCGCTCCGCGCTCTACCGGCGCCTCCTGACCGACCCCGACGAGCTGGGCGCCGTCTCGCCCGGCCACGTGCTCCCCACCGAGGCCCCCGAGGACGCCACCCTGCGCGCCGAGCTCGACGCCGAGTTCGACGCCGAGCGGGGCATCACCCCGGCCCTCTGGGTACGGGAGGACGGCGCCGCCGGCCCGGAGAGCAGCGCCCCCGGGGCCACGCCCGAGCTGCTCGCCGCCGTCGAGGCCCTGCCGCCCGCGAACGACACCCCGGACGTCGACGAGGCCCGCGCGGTCTCCCCGGAGGACACCTACGGCCTGCGCCGCCTCCTGCGCGGCTTCGGGCTCCCGCTGCTCATCAGCCTCGGTCTCGTCGCCCTCGACGCGGGCATGGGCCTCCTGCTGCCGGTCCTGATCCGGCACGGCATCGACGAGGGCGTGAACCGGCTCGCGCTCGGCGCCGTCTGGGCGGCCTCCGCGCTCGCGCTCGTCACGGTCCTCGTCCAGTGGGTCGCGCAGACCGCCGAGATCCGGATGACCGGCCGCACCGGCGAGCGCGTCCTCTACGCCCTGCGCCTGAAGATCTTCGCCCAGCTCCAGCGGCTCGGCCTGGACTACTACGAGCGCGAGCTCACCGGCCGGATCATGACCCGGATGACGACCGACGTCGACGCGCTCTCGACCTTCCTCCAGACGGGTCTGGTCACCGCGTTCGTCTCCGTCGTCACCTTCTTCGGGATCATGGTCGCGCTGCTCGTGCTCGACCTCCAGCTCGCCCTGGTCGTCTTCGCGACCCTCCCGGTCCTCGCCGTCGCCACGTACTTCTTCCGCCGGTCGAGCGTGAAGGCGTACGAGCTGGCGCGCGAGCGGATCAGCGTCGTCAACGCCGACCTCCAGGAGTCCGTCTCCGGCCTCCGGATCGTGCAGGCCTTCCGCCGCGAGCGGGCGGGCGTGGAGCGGTTCGCCGCGCGCAGCACCGAGTACCGCGAGGCGCGCGTCCGGGGCCAGTGGCTGATCTCGGTCTACTTCCCGTTCGTCACCCTGATCTCCTCGGTCGCGGCGGCGGCCGTGATGATCGTCGGCGCGAACCGCATCGAGGCCGGCACCCTCACCACCGGCGCGCTCGTCGCGTACCTCCTCTACATCGACCTCTTCTTCGCCCCCGTCCAGCAGCTCTCGCAGGTCTTCGACGGCTACCAGCAGGCCGCCGTCTCCCTCAAGCGCATGCAGGAGCTCCTCCAGGAGCCGACCTCGACGGCCCCGGCCGCCGAGCCCCGGGACGTCCGCGCGCTGCGCGGCGAGATCGCCTTCGAGGACGTGTCGTTCGCGTACAACGGCGAGAACGGCGGCGAGGAGAACGCCCTCAGCGGCGTCGACCTGCGGATCCCCGCCGGGCAGACCGTCGCCTTCGTCGGCGAGACCGGCGCGGGCAAGTCCACCCTGGTCAAGCTGGTCGCCCGGTTCTACGACCCGACCGGCGGCCGGGTCACCGCGGACGGCACCGACCTGCGGGAGCTCGACCTGACCGCGTACCGCCACCGGCTCGGTGTCGTCCCCCAGGAGGCGTACCTCTTCCCCGGGACGGTCCGCGACGCGATCGCGTACGGCCGTCCGGACGCGAGCGACGCCGAGGTGGAGGCGGCGGCCCGCGCGGTCGGCGCCCACGACATGATCGCCACCCTCGACGGCGGCTACCTCCACGAGGTGGCCGAGCGCGGCCGGAACCTGTCGGCCGGTCAGCGGCAGCTCATCGCGCTCGCCCGCGCCGAGCTCGTCGACCCGGACGTGCTGCTCCTCGACGAGGCCACGGCGGCCCTCGACCTCGCCACCGAGGCGCAGGTCAACCAGGCCACCGAGCGGCTCGCCGGCCGTCGGACGACCCTCGTCGTCGCCCACCGTCTGACGACGGCCTCGCGCGCGGACCGGGTCGTGGTCATGGACCACGGGCGGGTAGCCGAGGACGGCACGCACGACGAGCTGCTCGCCCTGGGCGGGCGGTACGCGGCGCTGTGGAGCGCGTTCATCGGAGAGGCCGAGGAGGCCGAGCCGGAGCGCGTCTGACGTCACCCGCCAGCGCCACGAGCCCCCGGAAGCAACCATTCCGGGGGCTCGTGCGTCGTACGCCCGTACGACGCATCGACATGCCTGGGAGGGGTCCCATGACCGAGGACACGCCTGACGCACCGCCGCACCACCTCCGCCGCCGGCTGCTCACCCGTGTCCTCGGACCGCTCCTCGCCGCCCTCGCGCTGCTCCTCGTCCCGCTGCCCGGCCTCGGCTCCGGCGGCTCTGGCGGCTTCGGTCCCGGCGCCGGGACGGCCGAGGCCGCCTCCGTCTGCCAGGGCCGCCCCACCAAGACGTACGCCTTCGCCACCGGCGAGCTGCGGCTCTACCGCACCCGCCACTACGCCTGCGCCGTGACCGTCGCCAAGGGCCCGTCCGCCCGGCGCGCGATGACCGTCTCCCTCCAGCCGCGCGGCGGCCGACCCGCCGTGAAGGCGGGGAAGTTCGCCCGTCAGGCGGGCCCCGTCACCGTCCACGCGCTCAACCGCTGCGTCCGCGCGTACGGTTCGGTCGGGGGCAGGAGCAAGTCCACGCCCTGGATCCTCTGCTGAAGCACAGGAAAGTCCAAAGGTAAGGAGCGTTTTGCTCTGGCGGTCCGCACCACGACCCCGCTAGGTTCGCGTCACCGTTGTGAACCAAGGGGAGGACGCATGCGCAAGTCGCTCGGATGGCTGGTGTCGCTTTCGGTGCTCATAGGCACCGTCGGCTCCACGGGCGTGGCCACCGCCGCGGACACGGAGACCGACGCCACGGCCGTCGCCGACGCGCAGTCCGCGCAGGCGCAGAGCGCGGACATCAAGGACCGCATCCTGGCGATCCCCGGGATGAGCCTGATCGAGGAGAAGCCGTACGCCGGTTACCGCTTCTTCGTCCTGGAGTACGAGCAGCCGATCGACCACCGGCGCCCCTGGGCGGGCACCTTCAAGCAGCGGCTCTCGGTCCTGCACAAGGACACCGAGCGCCCCTCCGTCTTCCGCACCAGCGGCTACGGACTGAGCACCACGCCGAGCCGCGCCGAGCCGACGCGGATCATCGACGGCAACCAGATATCCATGGAGTACCGCTTCTTCACGCCGTCCCGCCCGCAGCCGGCCGACTGGTCGAAGCTCGACATCTGGCAGGCGGCCAGCGACCAGCACCGCATCTACCAGGCGCTGAAGAGGATCTACGGCAAGAACTGGCTGTCCACGGGCGGCTCGAAGGGCGGCATGACCGCCACGTACTACGAGCGCTTCTACCCGCGGGACATGGACGGCGTCGTCGCCTACGTCGCCCCGAACGACGTGGTGAACAAGGAGGACTCGGCCTACGACCGGTTCTTCGAGAACGTCGGCACCGAGGACTGCCGCAACCGCCTCAACGCCATGCAGCGCGAGGCGCTCGTCCGCCGTGAGCCGCTGGAGAAGAAGTACAAGGAGTGGGCCGCCGCCGAGGGCGCGACCTTCAACACGATCGGCTCGCTCGACCGGGCGTACGAGGCCGTCGTCCTCGACTTCGTGTGGGGCTTCTGGCAGTACTACGGCGAGAGCGTCTGCGCCGAGATCCCGGACGCGGCGACCGCGACCGACGACGTCGTCTACGAGACGATCGACGCGTACTCCGGCTGGTCCGCGTACACCGACCAGGGCCTCGACTACTACACGCCGTACTACTACCAGGCGGGCACCCAGCTGGGCGCGCCCACCATCCAGCAGCCGCACCTGGACGGCCTGAGCCGCTACGGCTACCAGCCGCCGCGCAACTTCGTCCCGGGCGACATCCCGATGAAGTTCCAGCCGCAGGTCATGCGGGACGTCGACGACTGGGTCCGCAAGAACGCGCACCACATGCTCTTCGTCTACGGCCAGAACGACCCGTGGGGCGCCGAGCCGTTCCGCGTCGACAAGGGCGCGCGCGACAGCTACGTCTACACCGCTCCGGGCATGAACCACGGCGCCAACGTCGCCGGTCTCGTCCCCGCCGAGCGTGACGCGGCGACCGCCCGCATCCTGGCGTGGGCCGGCCTGTCCGCCCCGGCCGTCCAGGCGGCGCAGCCGCTGGCGCGCTTCGACGCCCGGATCGACAAGAAGGTCGACGAGGACGTGGAGCAGGGGCACGGCCTGCGGCCGTAACCCCCTCTGCGCGTGAAGGTGCCCGGCGGTCCGTCGCAGACCGCCGGGCACCTTCGCGTGCGGGGCGCGCTGTCCCGCGTACGGCTACTCGTCGTACGACAGGCCGTGGCCCACCGGGTAGAGCACCCGCGTCGGGTCGTCCGCGCTCTGTATCGGGACGGGAAGGCCGCCGAGCGGCTTGGCGCGGCCGGCCAGGACGCGGACGGCGGCGCGGAGTTCGACGTCCGTCCAGGAGTAGCTGGCGAGCGTGGCCCGCTGGCCGTCGATCCGGGCGATGTCGTACGGGTTGCGGATGGCGACCGTCACGACGGGCACGCCGGTGGCGACGAGCCGGGCGACGAGGGTGCGCTGCGGGCTGGTCGCGGAGACGTTGTACGTGCCCACGACGACGAGGTCCTTCCCCGCCGCGGCCGCGACCGCCTCCTCGATCCGCGCGGCGGTCGGCGTGATGCCGGTGGAGAGCGCGGTGGCGGAGAAGCCGAGCTCGGTGAGGGCGCCCGCGAGGGTGGTGGTGGGCGGCCCGGTGGTGCCGGACGGCGAGGCCGGGTCGGCGCCGACGACGAGGACGGAGCCGTGCGAGGCGGGGGAGACCGGAAGGAAGCCGTCCTCGTTGAGGAGCAGGGTGGTCGTGCGCTCGGCGATCCGGTCGGCCTCGTCGAGGTGGGCCTGGGTGCCGACGGAACGGTCGACGCCGGCGGGGTTCACGTACGGCTGACGGAAGAGTCCCAGCTTCGTCTTGAGGCGCAGGATCCGCAGGACCGAGGCGTCGAGCCGCTCCTCGGTGAGCTCGCCGTCCTTGACCGCCTTGAGGACCGCGTTCCAGGCGACGTCCAGCCGGGGCGGGTTGAGCAGCTGGTCCACACCGGCCTTGAGCGCGAGGACGGGGACGCGCTCGTCGCCGTACTTGGTGCGGACGCCCTCCATGCCGAGCGCGTCGGTGACCACCACGCCGTCGTAGCCGAGCTGTTCGCGCAGGATGCCGGTGAGGATGGGCCGGGAGAGCGTGGCCGGGTCCTCGCTGGGGTCGAGGGCGGGGACGACGATGTGCGCGGTCATGATCGAGTCGATGCCGGCGGCGATCGCGGAGACGAACGGAGGGGCGTCGATCTCGGCCCACTGCTCGCGGGTGTGGGTGATGGTCGGCAGGCCGTAGTGGCTGTCGACGGCGGTGTCGCCGTGGCCCGGGAAGTGCTTGGACGTGGCCGCGACACCGGCCCGCTGGTACCCCTTGACCTGGGCGGCGACGAGCCCGGCGACGGCCTTCGGGTCGGAGCCGAAGGAGCGGACGCCGATGACCGGGTTGGCCGGGTTCACGTTGACGTCGGCGACGGGGGCGTAGTTCTGCCGGATGCCGACGGCGGCGAGCTCGGTGCCCGCGATCCGGGCGGCGTTACGGGCGTCCGCGTGCGAACCGCCCGCGCCCAGCGCCATCGCCCCGGGCAGCAGGGTCGCGGGCTCGCCGACGCGGCAGACGATGCCGTGCTCCTGGTCGGTGGAGATGAGCACGGGAAGCGGGGTCGGCCCGGCGAGCGCGGCGCGCTGGATGCCGTTGGAGAGACCGGCGATCTGGTGCGGGTCGCGGGTGTTGTGGGCCCAGGCGAAGTAGATGATCCCGCCGACGTGGTACCGCTCGACGAGCTCGGCGGCGGTGCGGACGCCGATCTCCTTGAGGTTGGCGTCGATGTCGGCCTGGTCGGGTGCCGTCGCGGAGTGCCCGTACACCCGCATGACGAACAGCTGGCCGACCTTCTCCTCCAGGGACATCCCGTCGATGATCCGCCGGAGCCGGTCGTCGGGACGGGCCTGGGCGAGGGGGGCGGCGACTCCGGTGACAGCCGCGGCGGCGGCGGCCGCGGTCACCGCGAGAAGGGTGCGACGCTGCACTGGTGCTCCTTCCGGCCGTGCGTGTGGTGGTGAAGGAAACTTCCAAGGGGTCACGGATATCCGGAAAATAACTGCCAGGTCAAGGATGTGCGCAGGATTGGCGGGTCCGGGACCTCAGTCGGCGGCGGCGATCGCGGGCCAGAGCTCCTGGAGCGTACGGACCGCCTCGCGGATCGCCGGCCGCCGTGCCGCACCCGTACGCCACATGGCGTGCAGCCGCCGCGTCGGCACCGGGTCGAGCCGCACCGGCGTCACCTCCGGCGGCAGCGTCCCGCGCCCCAGGCGCGGGACGAGCGCGATGCCGAGACCGGCCGCGACCAGCGCGACCTGGGTGTGGTTCTCCTCCGCCTGGTGGGTGATCAGCGGCTCGAAGCCCGTCGCCCGGAGCGTGCGCGTGAGCCAGTCGTGGCAGACCGTCCCCGGCGGCTGCGAGATCCACCGCTCGGCCGCCAGCTCCTCCCGGCGCACCGACTCCCGGGCGGCGAGGGGGTGGTCGCGGTGGACGAGGATGTCGCACCGGTCGTCGCCGATGACGGCCCGCTCGACCCCGGGCGGGGTCGGCAGCGGGGCGATGTCCCAGTCGTGCGCCACGGCCAGGTCGATCACGCCCCGCGCGACCAGGTCGACCGAGAGGTGCGGATCGACCTCGGAGAGACGGGCGTCGAGGTCGGGGTGGAGGCGGGCGAGCTCGGCGAGCGCGCGGGGCATGAGCCCGCGCGCCGCGCTCGCGAAGCAGCCGATCGCGAGCCGCCCGGCGGGCCGCCCGCGCCGCTCTTCGAGCCGCACCTCCGCCTGCTCGACGAGCGCGAGCAACTCCTGTGCTGTGTTGGCCAGTTGATGGGCCTCGTCGGTGAGCCGGATGCCGCGCCCGCTGCGCTCGACCAGGGTCGTCCGGGTCTCCCGCTCCAGCTTCGCGATCTGCTGGGAGACCGCCGACGGGGTGTAGCCGAGAGCGGTGGCGGCGGCGCCGACGCTGCCGTGGACGGCGACGGCGTGGAGGGCGCGGAGGCGGCCGAGATCGAGCACGGAAGCTCCTCTTCGATGAAGTGTTGCTTCATCCCACCATGAAGCAACCCGTGCTGGTGCTAAAGAGTGACCGGCGGCATCCTCGAAGGCATGCGCCCCGCCCACATCGCCCTCGCCGCGCTCGTCGCAGCGGTCTGGGGAGTGAACTTCGTCGTCATCGAGATCGGCCTCGACCACTTCCCGCCGCTGCTCTTCTCCGCCCTCCGCTTCCTCGTCGCCGCCCTGCCGGCCGTCTTCCTCGTCGGCCGCCCCAAGGTGGCGTGGAAGTACGTCGTCGGCGTCGGACTCGTCCTCGGCGTCGCGAAGTTCGGACTGCTCTTCACCGGCATGGACCTCGGCGCCCCGGCCGGACTCTCCTCCCTCGTCCTCCAGGTCCAGGCCGTCTTCACCGCCCTCTTCGCCTTCGCCGCCCTCGGCGAACGCCCCGGCCGCCGCAAGATCGCCGGCATGGCCGTCGCCCTCGCGGGCATCGGCGTCGCCGCCGTCGACGAGGGCGGCTCCGGCCCCCTCGCCGGCTTCGCCCTGATCGTCGCGGCGGCGGCCTGCTGGGGCGTCTCCAACGTCCTCACCCGCAAGGCCGCCCCGCCCGACGCCCTCACCTTCATGGTCTGGGTCAGCGTCGTCCCGGTCCTGCCGCTGCTCGCCCTCTCCCTCCTCCTGGAGGGCCCGGACCGCGACCTCGCCGCGCTGCGCGCACTCGACTGGACGGGGGCCGGAGTCATCGTCTACGTCGCCTGGATCACGACCGTCTTCGGCTTCGGCGCCTGGGGCCTGCTCCTCCGCCGCTACCCCGCCTCCTCCGTCGCCCCCTTCTCCCTCCTCGTCCCCGTCTTCGGGATGTCCGCGGCGGCGCTCTTCCTGGGCGAGGGCGTGAGCCCGCTGCGCTGGTGCGCGGCGGCGCTGCTCGTCGGGGGAGTGGCGCTGACCTCCCTGCCGGGCAGGACCTCGCTGCCGGGCGGGACGTCCCTGCCGGGCGGGGCGGTTAATCGGTCGACGGCCGAGGCGGCCCGGGTTACGGTGTCGCCCGCGCATGACCGCCCGTAGCGGTCGCCGTCACCGAGAGAGGCTCCCGCCCCGTATGACCTTCGAGAACGTCGTCGTCGACAGTGCCGAACCCGCCCCCGGCGCCCTGCTGCTGGCCGGAATCCCGGGAAGCGGGAAGTCCACCGTCGCGGCGGCGCTCGCCGCCCGGTTCACGCGGGCCGCGCACATCGAGATCGACCACCTCCAGGAGCTGATCGTCCAGGGCTGCCACTGGCCCAACCCGGACGGCGACCCGGAGGCCGACCGGCAGATCCTGCTGCGCGCCCGCAACGGCTGCCTCCTCGCGGACAGCTTCGCGACGGCGGGCTTCCTGCCGGTCTTCGACGACGTCGTCGTCCGCCGCTCCCACCTGGACTTCTACCGCGCCCACGTGAAGGCGGTCCCGCTCCACGTGGTGATCCTGGCCCCGGGCCCGGACAAGGCCTGGGAACGGAACAACGCCCGCCACAAGAAGCTCACGACGAACTGGGCGTTCCTCGACGAGGCCATGCGCGAGGAGCTCCTGACCGAGGGCGTCTGGATCGACAACGCGGAACAGACCGTCGAGGAGACGGTGGACGCGGTCCTGGCGGCGACGGGCCTGACGCCGGACAAGTAGCCGACGGCGGTGCGCCCGTCCCTCAGCCCTCGGAGCGCGGGAACCCGTCGGTCTTCACGACGATGTCCCGCCCTTCGAGGGGGAGGACGAGATCCTCGCCGAAGGCGATCTGTTCCTGCTCGTCGTAGGTGCCCCGGCGGGTCGGCCGGCGGTGGATCGTGCAGGTGTTGTCGGAGGGGTCGATGATCACGTAGAGCGGGATGGCGCACTCGGCGTACATCCGAAACTTCTTCTCGAAGTCGTTGTCTCGGGTGCTCCTTGAGACGATCTCCAGCACGGCCTCCAGGCTGTGCCACTCGTAGCGTCCTCGGCTGTTCAGGTCGGAACCAGGGGCGACGATGGCGAGATCCGGAGCGTAGCCGTACAGGCTGGACGGGAAGTCGATCATGACGTCCGAAAGGATCTCGCCATGGTCGGCCAGCTGCTGCTCGATCTGTGGCGCGGCCTTGAGGATGACCTTCCACTGCTCCCGCCCCCGCGGCGTCATGATGATCTTCCCGTCTGTGATCTCCACGCGGTAGCCGCCAGGCAGATTGGCGCCCTTCAACGTCTCCCAGGCGCTTCGAGTGTCCATCTCTATCGTCGTCATGCGGGCCTCCGTATGCCGTCACGTCCCACGATAGCGGCCGCCTACCCCCTCGGCCGGGCCGTCGATCCCCTGATCACCAGTCCGGCCTCCACCGTCTCCAGGCCCCCCGCCGGGGGCTCCTCCGCGCCCATCGCCAGGCGGCCCGCGTGGATGCCCGCCTCGTGGAGGGGCAGGCGGACGGTCGTGAGGGCCGGGACCGCGTCGACCGAGAACGGGAGGTCGTCGAAGCCCGCCACCGAGACGTCGCCGGGGATCGACAGGCCGCGCTCCCGCAGGGCCGCGCAGACGCCGAGCGCCACCGTGTCGTTCGCGGCGACGACGGCCGTCAGGTCCGGGTCGCGCGCGAGGAGTTCGGCCGTCGCCTCGTAGCCGGCGCCGCGGTCGTACGCGCCGTGGACCGTCGGCCCCTCGGGGACGCCCGCCGCCGCGAGCGCCTCGCGGTGGCCCTCCAGGCGGTGCCGGGTCGTCGTGCGGTCGGTCGGCCCCGCCGCGTACCCGATGCGCCGGTGGCCGAGTCCGAGCAGGTGCTCGGTCAGGCGCCGCGCGCCCGCGCGGTTGTCGAAGACGAGCGCCGCCGCGTGCGCGTCGCCGGCCGCGGGCGGCCGCCCGCACAGGACGACCCGCGTCCCCGCCTCCGCGAGCTTGGCGAGCTTGGCCGCCGTCGCCGCCAGGTGTTCGGGGTCCTCCAGGGAGCCGCCCATGAGGATGACGGCCGCGGCCCGCTGCCGCTGGAGCAGCGTGAGGTAGGTGAGTTCGCGCGCGGGGGAGCCGCCGGTGTTGCAGACGACGGCGAGTTTCTCGCCTCCGCCGCGTCCCGACGCGCTCTCCCCGATCGCGCTCTGCGCCGCGCTCGCCATGATGCCGAAGAAGGGGTCGGCGATGTCGTTGACGAGGACGCCGACCAGGTCGGAGGTCGCGGCGGCGAGCGAGCTCGCGGGTCCGTTGAGGACGTAGTCCAGTTCGTCGACGGCGCGGAGGACCCGTTCGCGGGTGGACGCGGCGACCGGGTAGTTGCCGTTCAGGACGCGGGAGACGGTCGCGGGGGACACCTGGGCGCGCGCGGCCACGTCCGCGAGGGTGACGGTCATCGTCTGCGTACCTCCAGCATCGTCTGCGTACCTCCAGAGCCCTTGTCGACCGTGATGTCGGCAGGCTAGCGTCATCTCCGATAGAAAGCGCTTTCTTTCGAAAGCGTTCATCTGCCGTCGAAGGCGTTTCGTCTGTCGTCGAGGGCGCGGCACACCGGGGAGAGGAACCTTCCGTGACACGCAGGACAGTCCGCATCGCCATGAACGGCGTCACCGGACGCATGGGCTACCGCCAGCACCTCGTCCGCTCGATCCTCGCCCTGCGCGAACAGGGCGGCCTCGACCTCGGCAACGGCGAGACCCTCTGGCCCGAGCCCGTCCTCGTCGGCCGCCGCGAGCACGCCCTGCGCGCCCTCGCCGAGCGCCACGGCCTCACCGAGTGGTCCACCGACCTCGACGCCGTCCTCGCCGACGACACGATCGACGTCTACTTCGACGCCCAGGTCACCTCCGCCCGCGTCGACGCCCTCACCAAGGCCATCGACGCCGGAAAGCACCTCTACACGGAGAAGCCCACCGCCGCCGACCTCGCCGGCGCCCTCGGCCTCGCCCGCCGCGCCACCGAGAAGGGCGTCAAGCACGGAGTCGTCCAGGACAAGCTGTTCCTCCCGGGCCTGCTCAAGCTCAAGCGGCTCATCGACGGCGGCTTCTTCGGCGAGATCCTGTCGGTCCGGGGCGAGTTCGGCTACTGGGTCTTCGAGGGCGACTGGCAGGACGCCCAGCGCCCCAGCTGGAACTACCGCGCCGAGGACGGCGGCGGCATCGTCGTCGACATGTTCCCGCACTGGGAGTACGTGCTCCACGAGCTCTTCGGCCGCGTCACGAGCGTCTCCGCGCACGTCGCCACGCACGTCCCGCAGCGCTGGGACGAGCAGGGCAAGCCGTACGCCGCCACCGCCGACGACGCCGCCTACGGCGTCTTCCGGCTGGAGGGCGGCGCGATCGCCCAGATCAACTCCTCCTGGGCGGTCCGCGTCCACCGCGACGAGCTCGTCGAGTTCCAGGTCGACGGCACCCACGGCTCCGCCGTCGCCGGCCTGCGCGGCTGCCGCGTCCAGCACCGCTCGGCCACCCCGAAGCCCGTCTGGAACCCCGACATCCCCGTCACCGAGTCCTTCCGCGACCAGTGGCAGGAGGTCCCCGACAACGCCGAGTTCGACAACGGCTTCAAGGCGCAGTGGGAGCTCTTCCTGCGGCACGTCGCGCTCGACGAGCCGTACCACTGGGACCTCCTCGCCGGCGCGCGCGGCGTCCAGCTCGCCGAGCTGGGCCTGAGGTCCGCCGCCGAGGGCCGTCGCCTCGACGTCCCGGAGGTGGCCCTGTGACGCTGCGCCTGCCGCTCCCGGACGGCTCCACGCGCGCGTACACCCCGCGTACGGAGCCGCTCGCGCTCGCCGCGACCGGCCCGCTGACCTCCCGGGCGGTCTTCTCCGCCGCGCACGTCGTCGCCGACCCGGGCGCCGACACGACCCCGGACTCGCCCGCCGCCGTCGACTGGGACGCCACCCTCGCCTTCCGCCGCCACCTCTGGTCCCACGGCCTCGGCGTCGCGGAGGCGATGGACACCGCGCAGCGCGGGATGGGCCTCGACTGGGCGGGCGCGGCGGAGCTGATCCGCCGCTCGGGCGCCGAGGCCAGGGCCGTCGGCGGACCGATCGCCTGCGGCGTCGGCACCGACCAGCTCACCGGGCCGGCGACCCTCCCCGAGATCCGGGCGGCGTACGAGGAACAGCTCGCCGTCGTCGAGGAGTCGGGCGCGCGGGCCGTCCTCATGGCCTCGCGCGCGCTCGCCGCCGTGGCGGCAGGCCCGGAGGACTACCTCGACCTGTACGGGCACCTGCTCCGCCAGGCGAGCGAGCCGGTGATCCTGCACTGGCTGGGCCCGATGTTCGATCCCGCGCTCGACGGCTACTGGGGCTCGGCGGACCTGGACGCGGCGACGGAGACCTTCCTCGACGTGATCGCGGCCCACCCCGACAAGGTCGACGGCATCAAGGTCTCGCTCCTCGACGCCCGTCGCGAGGTCGGGCTCCGCCGCCGCCTCCCGGAGGGCGTCCGCTGCTACACGGGCGACGACTTCCACTACCCGGAGCTGATCGCGGGCGACGAACAGGGCTTCAGCCACGCCCTCCTCGGCATCTTCGACCCGCTGGCGCCGCTGGCGGCGGAGGCGGTGCGCACCCTCGACACGGGGGACACGGAAGGCTTCCGCAAGATCCTCGACCCCACCGTCGCCCTCTCCCGCCACCTCTTCCAGCCCCCCACCCGCTTCTACAAGACGGGCGTGGTCCTCCTCGCCTGGCTCGCGGGCCACCAGGAGCACTTCACGATGGTCGGCGGCCTCCAGTCCGCCCGCTCGCTGCCGCACCTGGCGAGGGCGTACGAACTCGCCGACGGTCTGGGCCTGTTCCCGGACCCGGGGCTCGCGGAGTCCCGGATGCGCGCCCTCCTCACGGTGTACGGAGCCGGCCGGTGAACCTCGACCGCTTCAGCATCAACCAGATGACGGTGAAGCAGCTCGCCCTCCCCGACCTGGTCGCGGAGTGCGTCCGGCTCGGCGTCCCCGGCGTGGGCCTGTGGCGCGAACCCGTCAGGGCGTACGGGGTCGAGGCCGCCGCCGCGCTCGTACGGGAGGCGGGCCTCGCCGTCACCACCCTCTGCCGGGGCGGCTTCTTCACGGCGGACGGCTGGGAGGCGGAGAACCGCGCGGCGATCGACGAGGCGGTGACGCTCGGCACGGACACCCTCGTCCTGGTCTCGGGCGGCCTGACCCCGTCCTGCCCCGACCTCCCGTCGGCGCGGGCCCGCATCACGGAGGCGATCGCCGCACTGGCCCCGTACGCGGGGGAGCGCGGCGTCCGCCTCGCCGTCGAACCCCTCCACCCGATGTACGCCTCCGACCGCTGCGCGGTGTCGACCCTGGACCAGGCCCTGGAGATCGCGGAACGTTTCCCCGCCGACCAGGTCGGCGTCACCGTCGACACGTACCACCTGTGGTGGGACGACCGGGCCCCGGCGGCGGTGGAGCGCGCGGGCGCGGCCGGCCGCATCCACTCCTTCCAGCTCGCCGACTGGACGACCCCCCTCCCGGAGGGCGTCCTCAACGGCCGGGGCCAGCTCGGCACGGGCTCGATCGATCTCCGAGCCTGGTCCGCCATGCTCGAAGAGGCCGGCTACGAGGGCCCGGTGGAGGTCGAACTCTTCAACGACCACCTGTGGGCGAGGGACGGCGTGGAGCTCCTGGAGGAGACCCTGGACCGCTTCCTGGCGGTCTGAGGGCTTGAGGGCCTGAGGCCTGAGGGCCTGACGGACGCCTCGGCGCGACCCCTTGTGCGGAGGGGCCCCGAGGAGCACGGAAGAGCCGCCCGGCCGTGCGGGGCCGGGCGGCACTCCTACTTCTTCGCGCCGCCCCCGCCGAGCAGATCGCCCAGGCCGCCCGCGCCGCCCTTCTTGGATGCCGCGCGCTTGGTCAGGGCGGCGATGACGACGGGGACGAGGATGTCGACGGCGCGGTTCACCGTGGCCGGGGGGAGGCCCGTGCGCTTGGCGACCGCGTTCGCCGCCGGTCTGGCGAGCTTCGCGAGCACGCCGGCCATCAGGCCGCCCGCCGCGAGGCCGCCGAGGGTGGCGACGCCCTGGAGGGGCGGTTCGGGGGAGGTCACCTCGTCGACGGCGGCCTTCACCTCGTCCGCGCTGCCCGGTTCGGCCGCCGCCTGGCGCAGTTCGCCGGAGAGCTCGGTGACCGAACTGTCCACGAGCTGCCGGGCCCCGTCCGCGTCCGTGCCGAGCAGTCCGGCGATCTCCTGGAGCCGGTCGTCGCCGAGCTCGGAGAGGACGTCGTCCTGGAATGAGGGGTCAGTCGATTCACTCATGACCGAAACGCTACGGTTCCTCCCGTTTCCCGGCACCCCGGGAAGCGGGTTGTCCACAGGCCCGCCCCGCGCTGTCCGTCCCCTTCGCTACGGTCGCCCCATGTCCAACGAAGGTCGCGAGCCTGCCCGTACGGCAGTCGTCGAAGGGGTCCTCGAACGGATCACGTACGCCAACGAGGAGAGCGGGTACACGGTCGCGCGGGTCGACACCGGGCGCGGCGCCGGGGACCTGCTCACCGTCGTCGGCGCGCTGCTCGGCGCCCAGCCGGGGGAGTCGCTGCGGATGGAGGGCCGCTGGGGCTCCCATCCGCAGTACGGGAAGCAGTTCAGCGTCGACAACTACACGACCCTCCTCCCCGCCACCATCCAGGGCATCCGCCGCTATCTCGGCTCCGGGCTCGTCAAGGGCATCGGCCCCGTCTTCGCCGACCGGATCACGCAGCACTTCGGGCTCGACACCCTCGACGTCCTCGAAGAGGCCCCGGGGCGGCTGATCGAGGTCCCCGGGCTCGGCCCCAAGCGGACCAAGAAGATCATGGCCGCCTGGGAGGAGCAGAAGGCGATCAAGGAGGTGATGGTCTTCCTCCAGGGCGTCGGGGTCTCCACCTCCATCGCCGTGCGGATCTACAAGAAGTACGGGGACGCCTCCATCTCCGTCGTGCGGAACCAGCCCTACCGCCTCGCCGCCGACGTCTGGGGCATCGGCTTCCTCACCGCCGACAAGATCGCCCAGTCCGTCGGCATCCCGCACGACAGCCCGGACCGGGTGAAGGCCGGCCTCCAGTACGCGCTGTCGCAGTCCACCGACCAGGGGCACTGCTTCCTCCCCGAGGAGCGCCTCATCGCGGACGCCGTGAAGCTGCTCCAGGTGGACACGGGCCTCGTCATCGAGTGCCTCGCCGAGCTCGCCGAGGACCCCGAGGGGGTCGTACGGGAGCAGGTGCCCGGCCCCGAGGGCGCGCCGGTCACCGCCGTCTACCTCATCCCCTTCCACCGGGCCGAGCTCTCGCTCGCCGGGCAGCTCGGCCGCCTGCTGCGCGCCGAGGAGGACCGGATGCCGGGCTTCCGTGACGTCGCCTGGGACAAGGCCCTCGCCTGGCTCGCGGACCGTACGGGGGCGACGCTCGCCCCCGAGCAGGAGGAGGCGGTCCGGCTCGCCCTGACCCGCAAGGTCGCGGTCCTGACCGGCGGACCCGGCTGCGGCAAGTCCTTCACGGTCCGCTCGATCGTGGAGCTGGCCCGCGCCAAGAAGGCGAAGGTCGTCCTCGCCGCCCCCACGGGCCGGGCCGCCAAGCGCCTCGCCGAGCTGACCGGCGCCGAGGCCTCGACCGTCCACCGGCTCCTGGAGCTCAAGCCGGGCGGGGACGCCGCCTACGACCGGGACCGGCCGCTCGACGCCGACCTCGTCGTGGTCGACGAGGCCTCCATGCTCGACCTGCTCCTCGCGAACAAGCTGGTCAAGTCCGTGGCGCCCGGTGCCCACCTGCTTCTCGTCGGGGACGTCGACCAGCTGCCGTCGGTCGGCGCGGGCGAGGTCCTCGGCGATCTGCTCGCCCCCGGCAGCCCCGTACCGGCGGTGCGGCTGACCCGGATCTTCCGGCAGGCGCAGCAGTCCGGCGTGGTCACCAACGCCCACCGGATCAACGCCGGCACCCCGCCCCTCACCCAGGGCCTCCCGGACTTCTTCCTCTTCGTCGAGGAGGAGACGGAGGACGCCGCCCGGGTCGCCGTGGACGTCGCGGCCCGGCGGATTCCGGCCAAGTTCGGCCTCGACCCGCGCCGGGATGTCCAGGTTCTGGCCCCGATGCACCGCGGCCCGGCCGGAGCGGGCTCCCTCAACGGGCTGCTCCAGCAGGTCATCACCCCGGCCCGTCCGGACCTCCCCGAGAAGAGGTTCGGCGGCCGGGTCTTCCGCGTCGGCGACAAGGTGACCCAGATCAGAAACAACTATGACAAGGGGGCCAACGGCGTCTTCAATGGCACGGTCGGCGTCGTCACCGCCCTCGACCCCGTCGAGCAGCGCCTCACCGTCGTCACGGACGAGGACGAGGAGGTGCCGTACGACTTCGACGAGCTGGACGAACTCGCCCACGCGTACGCGGTCACCATCCATCGTTCGCAGGGCAGCGAGTACCCCGCCGTCGTGATCCCGGTCACGATGAGTGCCTGGATGATGCTCCAGCGCAATCTGCTCTACACGGCGGTGACGCGGGCGAAGAAGCTCGTCGTCCTGGTCGGTTCCCGCCGTGCCATCGCCCAGGCCGTCCGCACGGTCTCGGCCGGACGGCGCTTTACCGCACTGTCCCACCGGCTCACAGGGGGCGCCGTCGTGTGAAAGATCACGGAGGGGTACCGGAACCGGGGCGAAGGGGGCAGGATATGAAGGTTGGCGGCACTGAGTGCCGCCGATTGGCCCAATGGTCGACCCCGAGTGCACTCTCCTGAGCCAAATGGGGGATGGTAGAGACAGTCAGGGCACCTCGAAGAAGAGGCACTACGTCGGTGAGGGATGACGTGAGCGACAACTCTGTAGTACTGCGGTACGCGGACGGTGAATACACCTACCCGGTGGTCGAGAGCACCGTCGGCGACAAGGGCTTCGACATCGGGAAACTCCGAGCCCAGACCGGACTGGTCACCCTGGACAGCGGATACGGCAACACCGCCGCCTATAAATCCGCGATCACCTACCTCGACGGTGAGCAGGGGATTCTGCGGTACCGCGGCTACCCCATCGAGCAGCTCGCGGAGAGCTCCACCTTCCTTGAGGTGGCCTACCTGCTGATCAACGGCGAGCTGCCGAAGGCCGACGAGCTGTCGACCTTCCAGAACGAGATCACGCAGCACACGCTGGTCCACGAGGACGTCAAGAACTTCTTCCGCGGCTTCCCGCGGGACGCCCACCCGATGGCCATGCTGTCCTCGGTGGTCTCCGCGCTGTCCACCTTCTACCAGGACAGCCACAACCCGTTCGACGAGAAGCAGCGTCACCTCTCCACGATCCGGCTGCTCGCCAAGCTGCCGACGATCGCGGCGTACGCGTACAAGAAGTCGATCGGCCACCCCTTCGTCTACCCGCGCAACGACCTCGGGTACGTCGAGAACTTCCTGCGCATGACCTTCTCGGTCCCCGCGCAGGAGTACGAGCTCGACCCGGTCGTCGTCTCCGCGCTCGACAAGCTGCTGATCCTGCACGCGGACCACGAGCAGAACTGTTCGACCTCCACCGTGCGTCTGGTCGGCTCCTCGCAGGCGAACATGTTCGCCTCGATCTCCGCCGGTATCTCGGCCCTGTGGGGCCCGCTGCACGGCGGCGCCAACCAGTCGGTCCTGGAGATGCTCGAAGGCATCCAGGCCAACGGCGGCGATGTCGACTCCTTCATCCGCAAGGTGAAGAACAAGGAGGACGGCGTCCGCCTGATGGGCTTCGGCCACCGGGTGTACAAGTCCTTCGACCCGCGCGCCAAGATCATCAAGGCGGCGGCGCACGACGTCCTCTCGGCGCTCGGCAAGGACGACGCGCTCCTGGACATCGCGCTCAAGCTGGAGGAGCACGCGCTCTCCGACGAGTACTTCGTCTCGCGCAACCTCTACCCGAACGTGGACTTCTACACGGGCCTCATCTACCGCGCGATGGGCTTCCCGACCGAGATGTTCACCGTGCTCTTCGCGCTCGGCCGCCTTCCCGGCTGGATCGCCCAGTGGCACGAGATGATCAAGGAGCCCGGCTCCCGCATCGGCCGCCCGCGCCAGATCTACACGGGTGAGGTCCTCCGCGACTTCGTTCCGGTCGACGAGCGCTGAGCCCGAACGACTCAAGCGGTAACGGCTCAAGCGGTACAGAAGCGCCCCGCCTGTCGATCCCCCCACGGGTCGACGAGCGGGGCGCTTCCCATATCCCGGTGCGGATTCCCCCCACGGGATCCGGGCCGGGCGCCTGGGCGCGGCCTGCCGGGGTACGTACGGGAGGGCCGCTCAAGCTCCCCGGTACGCACCCCAGCGCCAACGCTTGCCTAGGAACATCCCCCAAGACATTCCACGAACGTCCCCCAAGACGTTCTCGGCATCGCCCACTTAGACTCACGAGCAGCCCAGATGGTTACCCCCCAATATCTGTGATCTAGGTCTCCTTGTGAAGGTCCTGTGCGTCACACGTAAGTGAATTCACGCGAACCGGCGCAGTCGCAGGCTGTTGGAGACGACGAAGACGGACGAAAAGGCCATGGCCAGTCCGGCGATCATCGGATTGAGGAGTCCCGCCGCGGCCAGCGGCAGCGCGGCGACGTTGTAGCCGAAGGCCCAGACCAGGTTGCCCTTGATCGTCGCGAGGGTGCGCCGGGAGAGCCGGATGGCGTCCGCCGCGACCCGCAGGTCTCCCCGTACGAGGGTCAGGTCGCTCGCCTCGATGGCCGCGTCCGTGCCCGTTCCCATCGCGATCCCCAGGTCGGCCGTGGCGAGCGCGGCGGCGTCGTTCACGCCGTCGCCGACCATCGCGACCGTCCGGCCCTCCGCCTGGAGCCGCCGGACGACCTCGGCCTTCTCCTCCGGCAGGACCTCCGCGATCACCTCGTCGATGCCGACCTCGGCGGCGACCGCCTCCGCGACGGTCCGGTGGTCGCCGGTGAGCAGGACGGGCCGCAGGCCGAGGCCGCGCAGCCGGGCGACGGCCTCGGCGCTGGTGTCCTTGACGGTGTCGGCGACGGTCAGGGTGCCCCGGGCGACCCCGTCCCAGGCGACGTGGACGGCGCCGGGCTCCGCCGCGTCCGGTCCCGTCGCGCCCGGCACCTCGACGCCCTCCGCCGCGAGCAGGGCGGGGCGCCCGACGAGGACGAGACGGCCCTCGACGGAGCCGCGCACGCCGAGGCCGGGGACGTTCTCGAAGGTCTTCGGTACGGGGAGCTCGCCGCACCGCTCGGCGGCGCCGGCCGCGACGGCACGGGCGACCGGGTGCTCGGAGGAGTGCTCCAGGGCGCCCGCGAGCCGCAGGAGCTCGGTCTCGTCGGTGGAGCCGAGGGCGTGGACGCCGGTCAGGGTCATGCGGCCGGTGGTGACGGTGCCGGTCTTGTCGAGGACGATCGTGTCGACCTCGCGGGTCGACTCCAGGACCTCGGGGCCCTTGATGAGGATGCCGAGCTGCGCGCCCCGGCCGGTGCCGACCATGAGGGCGGTCGGCGTCGCGAGGCCGAGGGCGCAGGGGCAGGCGATGATCAGGACGGCGACGGCCGCGGTGAACGCGGCCGTGACGTCGTCGGTCGCGAGCAGCCAGGTCACGAGGGTGCCGAGGGCGATCAGGAGGACGGCCGGGACGAAGACGGCGGAGACGCGGTCGGCGAGCCGCTGCACGTCGGCCTTGCCGTTCTGGGCGTCCTCGACGAGCCTCGCCATGCGGGCGAGCTGGGTGTCGGCGCCGACGCGGGTCGCCTCGACGACGAGCCGCCCGGAGACGTTGACGCAGCCGCCGGTGACGGTGGAGCCCGGGGTGACGTCCAGGGGAACCGATTCGCCGGTGAGGAGCGAGGCGTCGACGGCGGACGCGCCCTCGGTGACGGTGCCGTCGGTGGCGATCTTCTCCCCGGGCCGTACGACGAAGAGGTCGCCGGTGCGCAGCGCGGTGACCGGCACCCGTACCTCCCTGCCGTCCTTCATGACGGCCACGTCCTTGGCGCCGAGCTCCATCAGGGCCCGCAGGGCGGTGCCCGCCTTCCGCTTGGCGCGGGCCTCCAGGTAGCGGCCGAGGAGGATGAAGGTGACGACGCCGGCGGCGACCTCCAGGTAGATGGAGGAGGAGGCGTGGGCGCGGTCGGCGGTGAGGTCGAAGCCGTGGCGCATGCCGGGCATGCCGGCGTCGCCGAGGAAGAGGGCCCACAGGGACCAGCCGTAGGCAGCGAGGGTGCCGACCGAGACGAGGGTGTCCATGGTGGCGGCGCCGTGCCGGAGGTTGGTCCAGGCGGCCCGGTGGAAGGGCAGGCCGCCCCAGACGACGACGGGCGAGGCGAGGGTCAGCGAGAGCCACTGCCAGTTGTCGAACTGGAGGGAGGGGACCATCGCGAGCAGGACCACCGGCGCGGAGAGGAGCGCGGAGACGAGGAGCCGCTGCCGGAGCGAGGCGAGCTCGGGGTCCGCCTCGTCGCCCTCGGCCCCGGGGGTCTCCGGCTCGGGCGGCGCGGGTTCCTCCGCCGTGTACCCGGTCTTCACCACGGTGGCGATCAGCTCGTCGACGCCGACCTCGGGCGCGTGCTCGACGTGCGCCTTCTCGGTGGCGTAGTTGACGGTGGCCGTCACGCCGTCCATCCGGTTGAGCTTCTTCTCGACGCGGGCGGCGCAGGAGGCGCAGGTCATCCCGCCGATCGTCAGCTCGGTGGTCGTGAGGCTCATGAGTGGTTCCCAAACGAGAGCAGGGCCGTACGGGACAACCGTACGACCCTGCGGGGTGCGGGGGAGCGAGCGGTCAGACCAGCTCGTAACCGGCCTCGTCGACGGCGGCGCGCACGGCCTCCACGTCGAGCGGGGCGGCGGAGACGACGGTGACCTCGCCGGTCTTGGCGACGGCGGTGACCGAGGAGACGCCGGGGAGCTCGGAGATCTCGGAGGAGACGGCGCCTTCGCAGTGGCCGCAGGTCATGCCCTTGACCTGGTAGACGGTGGTGAGTTCGGTCTGCGTCTCGGCGGTCATGGCGCTCTCCTTCGGGGGTTCATCCGGTGGTTCGGGGCCTACGACTCCAGAGTATACCCCTAGGGGGTATGAATGCGTGCACGGGCCGCGTATGGATCCCGGTCGCGTCGCGCGAGGGACCTCAGCCACACCAGTCCTACCAGGGTCACCAGGGCGAGCCCGCCCACGGAGAAGAGCGTGAAGAGGTGCTCCTGCTGATCGGTGGGCTGCGGGAGGTAGCCCTGCGCGAAGAGCGAGCGGTCGAGGTCCGTGGTGGTCACCCGGAGCACCAGCCAGAGCGCGATGCCGTGCATCGAGTCCCAGAGCGCGTGCAGCACCGCGACGCCGAGGTACGTGCCGATGACGGCCCCCGTGAAGCGGAAGCGGCCGTCGGGGCGGCGGAAGGCGAACAGGACGCCGCCGGCGATGGCCGTCCACAGGCCGTGGCCGAAGGGGGCGAGGACGCCGCGCAGGATCTCGGTCTCCAGGAGCGAGCGCAGGTCGATGCCGTCCATGGTGACGGCGGCGTTGAACGCGTACCCCGCGCTCTCGAACGCCGCGAAGCCGAAGCCGACCGTGCCGCCGAGGACGATGCCGGCGCGGACCCCGCGCAGGCCCGGGTAGCGGCGCACGACGAACATCAGGGCGACGAGCTTCACCGCCTCCTCGATGAGGCCGACCCCCAGGAAGATCCAGAGGGAGGGGTGGAGCAGGTAGTACTCCATGACCGAGGCGCCGAGCACGCCGAGGATGCCGCCGGTGAGGAAGCAGCCCAGGATGACCGGCACGCCGAAGTCCTGACCGTGCCGCTCGTACGCCCACAGGACGAAGACGGCCGGGACGAGGAAGCTGCCGAGCAGGATGAGGGTCGGGAGCAGGGTGGTGTTCTCGGTGGCGTACGTGACGACCGCCGTCAGGACCCAGAGGGCGAGGCCGCCCCAGAGGCAGCGCTTCCACAGGCCGGGGCGGGGCTGCGGGGTCGGCGGGGCGGCCGGGGGAGGGGGAGGTGGGGACGTGTGGGTGCGGGGCGGGTACTCGTGCACGGGAAGACCTCCAAGTCCCTCCGCCGACAGGGCACCTGACGGAGGCGTATGGGCGGAGCTTATGGTAAATACCCGTTATGTCGCATTCGGGGAGCACGCTCGTTCTGATCATGGCGATCGCCGTCCTGGCGCCGCTGCTGGCCTACGGAGTCGGCCGCAGAATCCCCGTACCGCTCGTCATCTTCGAGATCCTGCTCGGCATCGTCATCGGCCCCGACGTGCTCGGCTGGGCGCATCCGGACGTGGTGATCGACGCGCTCTCCGAACTCGGCCTCACCATGCTGATCTTCCTCGCGGGGTACGAGATCGAGTTCGGCAAGGTCCGCGGCGACACCCTCAAGCGGGCGGTCTGGGCCTGGGTCGCCGCCCTCGCCCTCGGACTCGGCACGGGGATACTGCTGGGCGGCGGTTGGGCCAAGGGCGTCTTCATCGGCGTCGCGCTCACCAGTACCGCGCTCGGCACCGTCCTGCCCGTGCTCCGCGACTCCGGCCAGCTCCACGGCCGGTTCGGCTCCGTCGTCATGGCCTTCGGCGCGGTCGGCGAGTTCGGGCCGATCATCGCGATGGCGCTGCTGCTCAGCGGGCGCGCCGCCGCCGAATCCACCGTGCTCCTCGCGGTCTTCGCGGCGCTGACGGCGGGGGCCGTCTACTGGGCGCTGCGTCCGCGCCCGCCCTGGTTCTCGAACGTCATCGCCAAGACCCTCCACAGCAGCGGGCAGTTCGCCATCCGCTTCGTCTTCCTGCTGCTCGCCCTCATGCTCGGCGCGTCGACGGCGCTCGGCCTCGACGTCCTGCTCGGCGCGTTCGCGGCCGGACTCATCACCCGGCTCGTCCTCACCGGGGCGGCCCCGGAGTCGGGCCCCGAGATCCTGGGGAAGATCGAGGCGGTCGGCTTCGGCTTCCTCGTCCCGGTCTTCTTCGTCGTCACCGGGATCGAGTTCGACCTGGACTCGCTCCTCGCCGGCGGCCGGACACTGATCCTGCTCCCGGTCTTCCTGGTGCTCTTCCTGCTGGTGCGCGGGATGCCGATCTGGTTCCTCGCCCCGCGCGACCTCGACCGGCCCGACCGGGGCGCGCTCGTCCTGTACGGCTCCACGGCGCTGCCGCTCGTCGTCGCGATCACGACCATCGGCGTGGACGACCACGAGCTCTCGGCGGGCGACGCGGCGGCGCTCGTCGGGGCCGGCATGGTCTCCGTGCTCGTCTTCCCGCTGCTCGCCCTGAAGGCGCGGGGCGGGAAGGGGGAGGAGCTTCCGAAGGACGCGGTCAGCGGGTCGGAGGCGTGGTGACCTGACCGGCGGTCAGGGGGACTGGTCGGCGGTCAGAGGGGCTGGTCGACGGTTAGGGGGGACAGGTAGCGGAGCAGGACGTTCTTCAGCTCCGTGACCGTCGCGTCGCGCTCGGGGCCCTCGGGGGCGGCGAGGACCAGGCCGAGGCCGCCCTTGAAGATCGCGAACGTCATGTCGGCGACGCGGGCGCGCTCCTCGCCGGGGGTGGTGGGGGCGTAGTGGGCGATGACCTCCTGCACCCGGGCCAGCAGGGAGGCGTGCAGCGCGTCGTGCTCCTCGGCGATCCGGCCGGGGACCTCGGAGCCGTGCATGAGGGCGAGGAAGACCGGGTTCTCGCAGTTGAACTCGATCATCGGGTCGACGACGACGTCGAGGAGCTCGGGCAGCGGCAGTTCGAGGTTCCGGGGGGTGAACGCCTGGCCGTGGGCCTCGCGCATCTCGCTCATGAGGCGCTCGCCGAGCTCTATCGCGATGGCCTCCTTGTTCGGGAAGTACTGGTAGAGCGTGCCCGGCGAGACGTGCGCCTCGCGGGCGATCGCGTTGGTGCTGGCGGCCGTGTACCCGTTCGCGCAGAAGACGTTCGCGGCGGCCTGGAGCAGCTGCGCGATGCGGCGCTCGCCGCGCGCCTGGCGGCGCGGCTGCTGCTTCGGTTCCTCGTCGGACATGAGTTGTCCCCAGCTCTCCTCAACGCGGTTGACAAACGCGAGAGGTCGCTCGCATTCTTGGGAAACGCGAGTGATCACTCGTGTTTGCCAGTCTATGGCAATGGGCGACCCATGTGACCTGCCGGGAAGCGCGCACATGGGTCAGGTGAAGGGGACACCGCGTCATGGCCGAAGTCAAGAAATCAACCTCCGGCGGGGGCCGCGCCCCCGCGGGCGGCGGCGGGGCCACGGGTGACGGGGTCGCGGCCCGTGGCGGCGGCTGGACGCGGTTCGTCACCGCGCGACCGCGCCTCACGCTCCTCGTCGCGCTGGTGATCACCGCGCTCGCCGTGCTCGCCGGCGGCGGGGTCGCCGACCGGATGGGCAGCGGCGGCTGGGAGGACCCGGCCGCCGAATCCACGTACGCGACGGAGGAGCTGGGCAAGCGGTTCCCCGGCTCCCAGCCGAACCTGCTCCTGCTCGTGGACACCGGGACCGCCGGGGTGGACGGGCCCGCCGTCGCCGCCGAGGCGCGGCGGCTCGCCGAGCGGCTCGACGCCGAGCCGGGGGTCGACGGCGTCGGCTCCTACTGGTCGACCGGCTCGCCCGCGCTCCGCTCCGAGGACGGCCGCCGGGCCGTCATCGCCGCCAGGATCGCCGGCGAGGAGAAGGACGCCGCCGCGGTCCTGGACCGGATCGCCCCCGAGTACCGGGGCACCCACGGACCCGTCGAGGTCACCATCGGCGGCGGCCTCGCCGTCCGCCACGAGATGCAGACGGTCATCCAGGAGGACCTGCTGCGGGCCGAGCTCATCGCCCTGCCCGTCACCCTCGTCCTGCTCGTCATGGTCTTCGGCAGCGCCGTCGCCGCCCTCCTCCCGCTCGGCGTCGGCATCGTCGCCATCCTCGGCACCAACGCCGTCCTGCGCGGGATCACCGAATTCACCGACGTCTCCGTCTTCGCGCAGAACCTGACGACCGCGCTCGGCCTCGGCCTCGCCATCGACTACGCCCTGTTCGTCGTCCGCCGCTACCGCGAGGAGCTCGCCGCCGGGGCCGACACCCGCACCGCCGTCCGCACCACCCTGCGGACCGCCGGGCGGACCGTGCTCTTCTCCGCCCTCACCGTCGCCGTCTCGCTCTCCGCGATGCTCGTCTTCCCGCAGTACTTCCTGCGCTCCTTCGCCTACGCGGGCATCGCGGTCGTCGTCCTCGCCGCCGTCGCCGCGCTCACCCTCCTCCCGGCGGCGCTCGTGCTCCTCGGCGACCGGGTCAACGCGCTCGACCTGCGGCGCCTGGTCCGGCGCGGACGCGCTCCCCGCGAGCGGGCCTCCCGCGAGGGATCAGGAGGGGCGGGCTGGGCGCGGGCCGCCGACCTCGTCATGCGCCGGGCGCCCGTCTTCGCCGTCCTCACCGCCGCCGGGCTCGTCCTCCTCGGGCTGCCCTTCCTCGGTGTGAAGTTCGGCACCGCCGACGACCGCCAGCTCCCCGCCACCGCCACCTCCCGGATCGTCCAGGACGAGCTGCGGGACGGCTTCCCCGGCAACCCCGGCGGCACGATCACCGTCCTCGCAGAGGGGCAGGCCACCCCCGCGCAGTACGCGGAGTACCGGGAGCGGATCGCCGGCCTCGACGGCGTCGGCCGGGCCGACGGGCCCGTCACCGCCGGGGCCGGGGCCGGCCGGGCGTACTTCACCGTCGTGCCCGAGGGCGAGACCGTCGGCGCGGACGCCCAGCGGGTCGTGGGCGAACTGCGCTCCGTGGACGCCCCCTTCGAGACCGCCGTCACCGGCCAGGCCGCCGTCCTCGTCGACTCCAAGGACGCCCTCGCCGAGCGGCTGCCCTGGGCGGCGGCGATCGTCGTCCTCGCCACGCTGCTCCTGGTCTTCCTGCTCACCGGCAGCGTCGTCATACCCGTCCAGGCGGTCGTCCTCAACGCCCTCAGCCTGACGGCGATGTTCGGCGCCGTCGTCTGGGTCTTCCAGGAGGGCCACCTCGCCGGACTCCTCGGCTTCACCGCGACCGGCGACATCGAGACGACCCTGCCCGTCCTCATGTTCTGCGTGGCCTTCGGCCTCTCCATGGACTACGGGGTCTTCCTGCTCTCCCGCGTCAAGGAGGAGTACGACCTCACCGGCGACCACGAGCACGCCGTCCGCTTCGGCCTGAGCCGCACCGGCGGGCTGATCACCGCCGCCGCCGTGATCCTCGCCGTCGTCATGGTCGCCATCGGGACCTCGCGGGTCACCAACACCAAGATGCTCGGCCTCGGCGTCGCCCTCGCCGTCCTCATGGACGCGATGGTGGTCCGCAGCCTCCTCGTCCCCGCCGTCATGAAGCTGACCGGCCGCTTCACCTGGTGGGCCCCCGGGCCGCTGCGCCGCTTCCACGACCGCTTCGGCCTCAGCGAGTCCGACGGGCCCGCGGCGGCCGCTCCGGAGGACCGGGAGGCGGCCGCCGTCGGCGGATAGGGGCGGCGGGTCGGTCGCGGGGGCCGGCCGCGGGGGCCGGCCGCGGCGGGTCAGTCGCGCCGGGCCCGGTTGCCGGGGCGGCTCGCGACCCAGGCGCGGATCGTGTCCGCGTACCAGTAGGGCTTGCCCGACTCGACCCGGTCGGGCGGCGGCAGGAGTCCGTGCTTCCGGTAGGAGCGGACGGTGTCGGGCTGCACACGGATGTGCGCGGCGATGTCCTTGTACGACCAGAGGCTTCTGTCCGTCATGCCTGGTACCTCCCTGCTCACCGCGCAGCGGCGGCAGGGGGTGCCGTTCGGGGGCGCTGCGGGCGGGCGTTGGTGATCACTGAGCCTGTGCCCGTCCAACGGCCCGCCCTGACAGGAGGGGAGCGGCTGTCGAGCGCCTGTGACGGAAAACCCGCGTAACGGAGACAGGTGTGACGAGGGGGCGACGGGCGTGACGGAAGTGACGCACGCGGCGAATGGCCCAAGGCGGTGTGTCCGCGTGCGTCGGTCCAGGTCAGGCAGGTATGCGCCGGTCAGGCGCCGCAGGAGCGGAGGAAGCGCCGGGTGCGCAGGGCGATCGGGTACGGGACGTCCGGCTCGCACGGGTACATGTCCTGCTCGACGATCGCGAAGAGGTCCACGTCCAGGGCCCGCGCGGCGGCGAGCACCGGCTCCAGGTCCGGCACCCCCGACGGCGGCTCGCACATCACGCCCCGGGCCACCGCCGGGCCGAACGGCACCCCGTCGGCCACCACCTCGGCCAGGATCTCCGGGTCGACCTGCTTGAGGTGGAGGTAGCCGAGGCGCTCCCCGTAGGTCTCGATCAGCTTGACGCTGTCCCCGCCGGCGTACGCGTAGTGCCCGGTGTCCAGGCAGAGCGAGACGGCCTCCGGGTCCGTCGCGTCGAGGAAGCGGGTCACGCTCTCCTCGCCGTCGATGTGGGTGTCGGCGTGCGGGTGGACGACGAGCGTCAGCCCGTACCGCTCCCGTACCTCGCGGCCCAGACGTTCCGTCAGCCCGGTCAGGTCCCGCCACTGTCCCGCGGTCAGCGTCCGGTCCTCCAGGACCTCGCCCGTCCGGTCGTCCCGCCAGAAGGCCGGGATGACGACGAGGTGCCCGGCGCCCACGGCCTGGGCGAGGGCCGCGTTCTCGGCGACGTGCGCCCAGGTGCGGTCCCAGACCGCCGGGCCGTGGTGGAGCCCGGTGAAGACCGTCCCCGCCGACACCCGGAGCCCGCGCCGGGCGGTCTCCTCCGCGAGGACCGCCGGATCGGTGGGCAGATAGCCGTACGGTCCCAGCTCGATCCACTCGTACCCGGCGCCGGACACCTCGTCGAGGAAGCGCTGCCACGGCACCTGCCGCGGATCGTCGGCGAACCAGACTCCCCAGGAGTCCGGAGCGGAGCCGATTCGGATACGGGAGGGACGCGACGGCTTCGTCATGCCTGCCACCTTGACCGGGTTCCGAGAGGGGCGTCAAGCGGGCGGCCCGCCCCCGATCCGCCGACCATATGTCCGGACATGTCGTTGACACGCCTCCGGGGCGCCGATTAGACCTGGACCCGGGGGCCCGGCGAGAGGTGGCGTGTGGGAGTGGCAGCGGAGCCGTACGACCTGATCACCATGGGGCGCCTCGGCGTGGACCTGTACCCGCTCCAGAGCGGGGTCGGGCTCGACCGCGTCGAGACCTTCCGCAGATTCCTCGGCGGCTCCCCGGCCAACGTCGCCGTCGCCGCCGCCCGCCTCGGCCGCCGCACCGCGCTCGTCTCCCGCACCGGGGCCGACCCCTTCGGCGCCGCCCTCCGCCGCGACCTCGGGGAGTTCGGCGTGGACGACCGCTGGGTCACCGAGGTCGCGGAGCATCCGACACCCGTCACCTTCTGCGCGCTCTTCCCGCCCGACGACTTCCCGCTCTGGTTCTACCGCCGCCCCAAGGCTCCCGACCTGGAGATCCGCCCCGAGGAGCTCGACCTCGACGCGATCCGCGAGGCCCGCGTCTTCTGGGCGACCGGCACCGGACTGTGCGCCGAGCCCAGCCGCTCCGCGACCCTGGAGGCCCTGCGCGCCCGGTCCGGCCGCGAGGTCACCGTCCTCGACCTGGACTGGCGGCCCGCCTTCTGGCCGGACCCGGAAGAGGCCCGCCCGTACTACGCCGAGGCCCTGCGGCACGCGACCGTCGCCGTCGGCAACGCCGAGGAGTGCGAGGTCGCGACGGGGGAGCGCGAGCCGGAAGCCGCCGCCCGCGCCCTCCTCGACCGCGGCGGGGTCCGCCTCGCCGTCGTCAAACAGGGCCCCAAGGGCGTCCTCGCCCTCGCCGCCGACGGCACGGCCGCCGAGGTGCCGCCGCTGCCGGTCGACGTCGTCAACGGCCTCGGCGCGGGCGACGCCTTCGGCGGGGCGCTCGTCCACGGCCTGCTCTCCGGCTGGGACCTGGAACGGACCCTGCGCCACGCCAACGCCGCCGGCGCGATCGTCGCCGGCCGCCTCGCCTGCTCCTCGGCCATGCCGTACGCGGAGGAGATCGCCGAAGCGCTGGCGGCCGGCACGGGAACGATCCCGCCCCGCGGGTAGGGAACAGTCATGAGCCCCGACGGCCCCCCTGGCCCCTCCCGCGCCACCCCCTCTCTCCCTCTGCCCGCCCGCGCCACGCCCTCCCTCCACCTCCCCGCCGGATCCGCCGCCGACGGCCCCTACGCCGTCCGTGTCGACCCCGTATCGGCCGGGTGGGAGTACTCCGCCCTCCGCGTCCTCGTCCTCGCGCCGGGGGAGAGTCACTCCTTCGCGAGCGAGGATTCCGAATGGGTCGTGCTTCCCCTCTCCGGTGCCTGTAGCGTGCGCGTCGACGGCGATGTCATCGAACTCCTGGGCCGCGAGAGCGTGTTCGACGGACCCACGGATTTCGCTTACGTGCCGCGCGACACGCACGCCCGGATCTCCTCCGGCGCGGGGGGCCGCTTCGCTTTGGCAGGAGCGAGGTGCGAGCGACCACTCCCCGCCCGCTACGGCTCCGCGCCGGAGGTTCCCGTCGAGGCCAGGGGCAGCGGCAACCGCGCCCGCCAGGTCCGGAACTTCGCCTCGGCCGAGGCCTTCGCCTGCGACCGGCTCATCGCCGTCGAGGTCGTCACCCCCGGCGGCAACTGGTCCTCCTACCCGCCGCACAAGCACGACGAGCACCGCCCCGGCGCCGAGTCCGTCCTGGAGGAGATCTACTACTACGAGATCGCCGGCCCGCACGGCCTCGCCTACCAGCGGATCTCGCCTTCCCGTCCCGGCGGCGCCGAGCTCCTCGCCGAGCTCCGCGACGGCGACACCGTCCTCGTCCCCGACGGCTGGCACGGCCCCTCGATCGCCCAGCCGGGCCACGACCTCTACTACCTCAACGTCATGGCCGGCCCCGGCGCCGAGCGCGAGTGGAAGATTTCCTTCCACCCCGATCACACGGAGGGATACGCATGACCGTCCGCCTCACCGTCGCCCAGGCGCTCGTCCGCTTCCTCGCCGCCCAGTACACCGAGCGCGACGGGGAACGGCACCGCCTGATCGCCGCCACCTGGGGCATCTTCGGCCACGGGAACGTCGCCGGGATCGGCCAGGCGCTGGTCGAGGAGGAGGGCATGCCCTTCCACCAGGGCCGCAACGAACAGGCCATGGTGCACGCCGCCGTCGGCTACGCCCGCCAGAAGAACCGCCTCTCCGCCCACGCCGTCACCACCTCCATCGGCCCCGGCGCCACCAACCTCGTCACCGGCGCCGCCCTCGCCACCGTCAACCACCTGCCCGTCCTCCTCCTCCCCGGCGACACCTTCGCCACCCGCCCCGCCGACCCCGTCCTCCAGCAGCTCGAAGTGCCCTACGCCGGCGACGTGTCCGTCAACGACTGCCTCCGCCCCGTCTCCCGCTACTTCGACCGCGTCACCCGCCCCGAGGCGCTGATCCCCGCCGCGCTCGCCGCCCTGCGGGTCCTCACCGACCCCGCCGAGACCGGCGCCGTCACCCTCGCACTGCCCCAGGACGTCCAGGCGGAGGCGCACGACTGGCCCGAGGCCTTCTTCGCCGAGCGGGTCTGGCGGGTCCGCCGCCTCTCCCCGGACGAGGACGAACTCGCCGCCGCGGTCGAGGCGATCAGCCGGGCCGCCCGCCCGCTGATCGTCGCCGGCGGCGGCGTCCGCCACAGCGGAGCCGAGGAGACGCTCCACGACTTCGCCGCGCTCACCGGCATCCCCGTCGCCACCACCCAGGCCGGCAAGGGCGTGCTCCCGCACGGCCACCCCCAGGACGTCGGCGGCATCGGCCACACCGGCACCGCCGTCGCCGACCACCTCGCCCGCACCGCCGACGTCGTCCTCGGCGTCGGCACGCGCTGGACCGACTTCACCACCGCCTCCGGCACCCTCTTCGGCCACCCCGACGCCCGGTTCGTCAACCTCAACATCGCCGCCTTCGACGCCCACAAACTGGCCGCGCTCCCGCTCGTCGCCGACGCCCGCGAGGGCCTCGAACAGCTCCACACGCTCCTCGACCAGCACCACGTCACCCGGCACTACGTCCACGAGTACGCCGAGGAGAAGCTCCGCTGGGACGCCCGCGTCGACGCGGCCTACGCCGTCCCCGACGAGGACGCCCGCCCCACGCAGGCCCAGGTCCTCGGCGTACTCGACACTCTGGTCGACGCCACCGACATCCTGGTCAACGCCGCCGGCTCGCTCCCCGGCGACCTGCACAAGCTCTGGCGGACCCGCTCCACCGACCAGTACCACGTCGAATACGGCTACTCCTGCATGGGCTACGAGATCCCCGCCGCCCTCGGCGTCCTGCTCGCCGCCCCCGACCGGCCCGTCTGGGCCCTCGTCGGCGACGGTACGTACCTCATGAATCCCACCGAAATCGTCACCGCCGTCCAGGAACGCCTCCCCTTGCGGCTGGTCGTCCTCCAGAACCACGGGTACGCCTCCATCGGCGGCCTCTCGGAGGCGGTCGGCGCCGAGCGGTACGGCACCGACTACCGGCACCGCGCCGACGACGGCACCTTCACCGGCCCCCCGCTCCCCGTCGACCTCGGCGCCAACGCCGCCTCCCTCGGTATGCGAGTGCTACGCCCCCGTACCGTCCGTGACCTGCGAGAAGCCCTCGCGGACGCGCGGAGCGCAACGGTTCCCACATGTGTCTACGTCGAGACCGAAACGACAGACAGAGTGTCGGGCCCGCCCCCGGCCCAGGCGTGGTGGGATGTGCCCGTGGCCGAGACCTCGACCCGCCCGTCGGCGGTCAAGGCCCGCGAGGAGTACGACCGGCACGTCACCGCCCGACGCCGCCATCTCTGAAGGAGTAACTCGTCATGACGAAGACCGTCCACCACTGGATCGGTGGCAAGACCGTCGAGGGCACGTCGGGCAACTGGGGCCCGGTCACGGACCCGGCCACCGGCGCCGTCACCACGCAGGTCGCGCTCGCCTCCGTCGAGGAGGTCGACGCCGCCGTCCAGTCCGCGAAGGACGCCTTCGCGACCTGGGGCACCTCCTCGCTCGCCCAGCGCACCACGATCCTCTTCAAGTTCCGCGCGCTGCTCGACGCCAACCGCGACGCCATCGCCGAGCTGATCGTCGCCGAGCACGGCAAGGTCCACTCCGACGCCCTCGGCGAGGTCGCCCGCGGCCTGGAGATCGTCGACCTGGCCTGCGGCATCACCGTCCAGCTCAAGGGCGAGCTCTCCACCCAGGTCTCGAACCGCGTGGACGTGGCCTCGATCCGCCAGCCCGTCGGCGTCGTCGCCGGCATCACGCCCTTCAACTTCCCGGCCATGGTGCCGATGTGGATGTTCCCGATCGCCATCGCGACCGGCAACACCTTCATCCTCAAGCCGAGCGAGAAGGACCCGTCGCCGGCCATGAAGATCGCCGAGCTGCTCGCCGAGGCGGGCCTCCCGGACGGCGTCTTCAACGTCCTCAACGGTGACAAGGTCTCCGTGGACCGCCTCCTGGAGCACCCGGACGTCTCCGCGATCTCCTTCGTGGGCTCGACCCCGATCGCCCGCCACATCCACACCACCGCCTCCGCCAACGGCAAGCGCGTCCAGGCGCTCGGCGGCGCGAAGAACCACATGCTGGTCCTCCCGGACGCCGACCTCGACGCCGCCGCCGACGCGGCCGTCTCCGCCGCGTACGGCTCCGCCGGCGAGCGCTGCATGGCGATCTCCGCGGTCGTGGCCGTCGGCGCCATCGGCGACGAGCTCGTCGAGAAGATCCGCGAGCGCGCCGAGAAGATCAAGATCGGCCCCGGCACGGACCCGACCTCCGAGATGGGCCCGCTCATCACGGCCGTCCACCGCGACAAGGTGGCGTCCTACGTCACCGGCGCCGCCGCCGAGGGCTGCGAGGTCGTCCTCGACGGCACCGGCTACACGGTCGAGGGCCACGAGAACGGCCACTGGATCGGCCTCTCCCTCCTGGACCACGTGCCCGCCACGGCCAAGGCCTACCAGGACGAGATCTTCGGCCCGGTCCTCTGCGTCCTGCGCGCCGACACCTACGAGGAGGGCCTCGCGCTCATCAACTCCTCGAAGTTCGGCAACGGCACCGCGATCTTCACCCGTGACGGCGGCGCCGCCCGCCGCTTCCAGATGGAGGTCGAGGCCGGCATGGTCGGCGTCAACGTGCCGATCCCGGTGCCGGTCGGCTACCACTCCTTCGGTGGCTGGAAGGACTCGCTCTTCGGCGACCACCACATCTACGGCAACGACGGCGTGCACTTCTACACCCGCGGCAAGGTCGTCACCACCCGCTGGCCGGACCCGGCCGACGGCCCGTCCGGTGTGGACCTGGGCTTCCCGCGCAACCACTGACGCGCCTGCCGTGACGCCCCGTCCGACGCCGACAGCACGGCGGACGCGAGCGGAACGACAGGACGCCCCACGCCCCCGCGCGTGAGGCGGAACGGCCCCCGGAGTGCGTACGGCCGCGCTCCGGGGGCCGTTGGCGTGTCCGTACCGCACCTGCCGTACGGCGGCCCCCGCCCGTACGACTCCAGGAGGGGCCGCGCCTCCCCCCGGGGACAGGCGAGACTCAAGGCCGAGCCGCCTAGGCTCGACGGCATGCGACTGAGAATTCCCCGGTGGGCCGCGGTCACCGGTGCACTCGCCGTCCTCGCGGGCGCCGGCACCTGGACCGCCGTCGCCTCGGACGAACCGCCGCCCGTGCACCGCGCCGACCGGACGATCGACGTCGACGGAGCACGGCTCGACACCTCGTACTTCACCGGCGGCTCCTCCGGCGAGGGAGGGCGGCGGCCGGCCGTCCTCCTCGGGCACGGCTTCGGCGGCTCCAAGGACGACGTCCGCGCCCAGGCCGAACAGCTCGCCCGCGACGGGTACGCCGTCCTCACCTGGTCCGCGCGCGGGTTCGGCGCCTCCACCGGGAAGATCGGCCTCAACGACCCCGACGCCGAGGTGAAGGACGTCCGGAAGCTGGTCGACTGGCTCGCCGCCCGCCCCGAGGTCCTCCTCGACAAGGCAGGCGACCCGCGCGTCGGCGTCACCGGAGCCTCCTACGGCGGTGCGATCTCGCTGCTCGCCGCCGGACACGACCCGCGGGTCGACGCCATCGCGCCCCGGATCACCTACGGGAACCTCGCCGACGCCCTCTTCCCGAACGGCGTCTTCAAGAAGCTCTGGGCCGGGATCTTCTTCTCCGCCGGCAACCAGCCGGTCCCCGGCGAGAAGGCCGCCGACCCCTGCGGCCGGTTCACCCCCGAACTCTGCGCCCTCTACCAGCGCGTCGCCGTCTCCGGAAAGCCCGACGCCGCCGCCCGCGCCCTCCTCGAAGCCCGCAGTCCCTCGGCCGTCGCGGACCGGATCAAGGTGCCCGCGCTCCTCGTCCAGGGCCAGTCCGACTCCCTCTTCACCCTCGCCCAGTCCGACGCCATGGCCCGGACGATCAGCGCCAACGGTGCGCCCGTCGCCGTCGACTGGATCGCCGGCGGCCACGACGGCGGCGACCCCGAGACCGAGCGCGTAGAGCGGCGGATCACCGTCTGGTTCGACCGCTGGCTGAAGGACGACACCTCGGTGGACACCGGCCCCGCCTTCCGCGTCAGCCGCACCGGGGGCGTCGACTCCACCGACGGCCGGGCCACCCTGCGGGCCGCGACCGCCGACCGCTACCCCGGCCTCACCGACGGGACCACGACCGTCCCGCTCGCCGGGCCGCCGCAGAGCTTCGCCAACCCGCCGGGCGCCTCGCCGCCCGCGATCTCCGCCGTCCCCGGCCTCGGCGGCGGCATCTCCGGCCTCTCCTCCCTCGGCGTCGGCCTCTCCCTGGACTTCCCCGGGCAGTTCGCCCGCTTCGACGCGAAGCCGCAGACGGCGTCCCTGCGGATCACCGGCACCCCGACCGTCCGCGTCAAGGTCACCTCCACGGCCGCCGACGGCTCCGCCGTCCTCTTCGCCAAGGTGTACGACGTCGGGCCCGACGGGCGTCAACAGGTGCTGCCCGCCCAGCTCGTCACCCCCGTCCGCGTCGAGGGCGCCGCCCAGGGCCGCGAGGTCACGCTGACCCTGCCCGCGATCGACCACGAGGTCGAGGCGGGCCACCGGCTGCGGCTCGTCCTCGCCGCCACCGACCTCGGCTACGCCTCCCCGGCCGTCCCCGCCTCGTACACCGTCGCCGTCACGAGCCCGCTGACCGTCCCGACCGCGCCCGGGGTCACCACCCAGGCCGCCGGGCTGCCCTGGTGGGTCTGGGGCCTGCCGCTCCTCGGCCTCGCCGCCGCCGCGGCCCTGCTGCTCACGGCCCGCCGCAGGACCGCCGCACCCGCCCCGGACCCGGAGCTCGCCTCCGTACCCCTCCAGATCACCGGCCTGTCCAAGAAGTACGCGGGCGGCGACCGGTACAGCGTCCGCGAGCTCTCCTTCCGCGTCGAACAGGGCCAGGTCCTCGGCCTCCTCGGCCCGAACGGCGCGGGCAAGACGACCACCCTGCGGATGCTGATGGGCCTGATCACGCCCGACGAGGGCGAGATCCGCGTCTTCGGCCAGGCGATCCGCCCCGGCGCCCCGGTCCTCTCCCGGGTCGGCGCCTTCGTCGAGGGCGCCGGCTTCCTGCCGCACCTCTCCGGCCGGGAGAACCTGGAGCTGTACTGGAAGGCCACCGGCCGTCCCGCCGAGGACGCCCACGTCGACGAGGCCCTGCGGATCGCGAACCTCGGCGGCGCCCTCGAACGGGCCGTCCGCACCTACTCGCAGGGCATGCGGCAGCGCCTCGCCATCGCCCAGGCCATGCTGGGCCTGCCGGACCTGCTGATCCTCGACGAGCCGACCAACGGCCTCGACCCGCCCCAGATCCGAGAGATGCGCGAGGTGATGATCCGGTACGCGGCCGAGGGCCGGACCGTCATCGTCTCCAGCCACCTCCTGGCGGAGGTCGAGCAGTCCTGCACCCACCTCGTCGTCATGGACCGGGGACAGCTCGTGCAGGCGGGGCCGGTCGCCGAGATCACCGGCTCCGGCGACACCCTCCTCGTCACCCTCGCCGACGGCACCGACGAGCCGACCGTCGAGAAGGCCGTCGAGGCGATCGCCGCCCTCCCGGGCGTCGGCTCCGCCGCCCTCGCCGACGGCGGGCTCCTCGTCCGCCTCGACGGCACGGACGCGACCGCCCTCATCGGCGAACTCGTCCGCCTCGACGTCCCGCTGACCGGCGTCGGACCCCACCGGCGCCTGGAAGACGCCTTCCTGACCCTGATCGGAGGAGGAACCGCATGAGCACCACCACCCCCACGCCCGTCGGCGCGGCGGAGTCCGCCCCCGGCTACCGGGCCGGGCACACCCTCCCGCTGCGCGTCGAGGCCCTGCGCCAGTGGAAGCGGCGCCGCACTCTGATCATGGGCGGCATCCTCGTCGCCCTGCCGTTCGTGCTGGTCGCGGCCTTCGCGATCGGCGGCTCCGGCGACGGCGACCGCAACGGGCGCATCACCCTGATGGACACGGCGACGGCCTCCGGCGCCAACTTCGCCGCGACCTGCCTCTTCGTCTCGGCCGGCTTCCTCCTCGTCATTCCCGTGGCGCTGTTCTGCGGGGACACTGTCGCCTCCGAGGCGAGCTGGTCCTCGCTGCGCTACCTCCTGGCGGCGCCCGTGCCCCGCGCCCGGCTCCTCGCCTCCAAGCTGACGGTGGCGCTCGCCTACAGCGCCGCCGCGATGCTCCTCCTCCCGCTGGTCGCCCTCGCCGTCGGCACCGTCGCCTACGGCTGGGGACCGCTCCAGCTGCCGACGGGCGGCTCGGTGCCCGCCGGGGACGCCGTGCTGCGCCTCGGGATCGCCGTCGCCTTCGTCTTCGTCTCCCAGCTGGTCACCGCCGGGCTCGCCTTCTGGCTCTCCACCCGCACCGACGCCCCGCTCGGCGCGGTCGGCGGAGCCGTCGGCCTGACGATCGTCGGCAACGTCCTGGACGCCGTCACGGCCCTCGGCGACTGGCGCGAGTTCCTCCCGGCGCACTGGCAGTTCGCCTGGATCGACGCGCTCCAGCCGCAGCTGGAGTGGGGCGGCATGGTGAAGGGGGCGGCGATCTCCGTCACGTACGCCCTGGTCCTCTTCGCCCTCGCCTTCCGGGGCTTCGCCCGCAAGGACATCGTGTCCTAGGGCCTCCTCACACCCACCCCCTTCGAGCCGCTTCCGCGCCCGCGCGGAAGCGGCTCGTCGTGCCGAGGGCGGCCATCAGCTCGCCCACCCGCCGGCTGTACGTCCGCGCGGACATCCCGAGCCGGGCCGCCGCCGTCTCGTCCGTGAGCCCGGAGAGCAGGGCGTCGAGGACGGGCCGCAGCTGTGGCGGGAGGTCCCGGGGCGGGGGCGGCGGCGGAGGCGCGTACGACACCTCCTGGGCCGAGGCCCAGCAGGCGTGATGGGCCCGGACCAGGGCCTGCACGACCACCGGGTCCCGGATCAGCAGCAGCCCGTTGTAGAGGAGCTCCAGGTCGAGCGGGACGGCCGCCACCGTCCGGTCGACCACGATCATCTTGAACGGGATCGCCTCCGCGAGCCGGGCCCGCCCCGGCACCCGCAGCCCGCTCTCCAGGCTCGGCAGCGCGTGCCGCGGCACGATCCGCCGGACCTCGCCGGCCCGCTCGGCCGCCGCCCGCATGCACGCCCCCGCGAGCTCCAGGAACGGCCCGGGGATCGCGCAGCCCGCCGAGGCGACGGGATCGTCGAAGGTCAGCAGCTCGTGCCGGGTGGAAGCGGCCAGCCCGGCGAGCGCCGCGCTGATGCGCCGCGCGCCCCGGACCGGGCGCCCCGCGGGCCGCTGTCCCTCGGTAGCGGCCCGGTTCATCGCCGAACGGGCGAGCATCACGGAGCCCGCGCTCGCGCTTTCTGGCACCGCTGACCACCCCCGCCGATCGATGTCCACTCCATGTACGCATGCGACTGCACACGGTGACAACCCCTGTTGAGAAGGATGGCGAATCCATGCCACCCGTCTCCCGCGTGTCGCCGTTGCCGCATCGAGATCCATCCGCAACTCCTTCGACTGCTCCCAGCGCCCCTCTCGTTCGTCACATTCACAAGTGACCGTCCATGAGGGGGAGATGAGATGAGACGAACGAGACGCACGGCCCTGATCGCCGGAGTGCTCGCCGCCGGCCTCGCCGTCGGCGGGTGCTCCGCTGGCGGGCAGGGGTACGACTCCGGTGCCGGACACGGCGCGCCGAAGGGAGGGGCCACGGCCCCCGCCGCACCCGGGAGCGGGAACACCGGAGGCGCCGGAAGCCCCACCGGGACCGCCGCGCCGGAGACCGCCGCACCCCAGGAGGGCGAGCAGCGCGACCGGCCGCCCGCCCCCGACTACCTGTCCACCTTCGCGCTCGACGTGGACACCGCCTCCTACGGCTACGCCCGCCGCGCCCTCGCCGAGGGCCGCCTGCCCGACCCGTCCTCCGTCCGGCCCGAGGAGTTCGTCAACAGCTTCCGCCCCGACTACCCGCGCCCCGCCGACGACGGCTTCTCCGTCACCCTCGACGGCGCCCGCGCCGGCGACGACGGCCCCGGCGGGGGCTGGTCGCTCGTCCGCGTCGGTCTCGCCACCCGCCCGGCGGAGCGCAAGGGCCCGCGCCCGCCGGCCGCGCTCACCTTCGTCGTCGACGTCTCCGGCTCGATGAACGAGCCGGGCCGGCTCGACCTCGTCAAGGAGTCCCTCCGGCTGCTCACGGAGGAGCTGCGCGACGACGACTCGCTCGCCCTCGTGACCTTCAGCGACGTCGCCGACACCCTGATCCCCATGACCCGGGTCGGCGAGTCGCGGAGCCGTATCCGCGAGGTCGTCGACAGCCTCGTGACGACAGCCTCGACCAACGTCGAGGCCGGGGTCCGCACCGGGTACGACGTCGCCGTCGCGGGCCGCCGCGAGGGCGCCACCAACCGGGTCGTGCTGCTCTCCGACGCCCTCGCCAACACCGGCGACACCGACGCGGACGGGATCCTCGGGCGGATCGAGGAGGAGCGCAAGGCGTACGGGATCACGCTCTTCGGGGTCGGCGTCGGCAGCCAGTACGGCGACGCGTTCATGGAGCGGCTCGCCGACAAGGGCGACGGCCACACCACGTACGTCTCCACCTCCGAGCAGGCCCGCAAGGTCTTCGTCGACCAGCTGCCGGCCCATGTCGAGCTGCGCGCCCGCGACGCGAAGGCGCAGGTCGCCTTCGACCGGGGGACCGTCGAGAAGTTCCGGCTGATCGGGTACGAGAACCGGGAGGTCGCCGACGAGGACTTCAGGAACGACCGGGCGGACGGCGGCGAGGTCGGCGCGGGTCACACCGTCACCGCGCTCTACGCGGTGAAGACGCGGCCGGGTGCGACGGGCCGCGTGGCGACCGCCACGGTCCGCTGGCTCGACCCGTCCTCCCGCGCGCCGCGTGAGCGCTCCGGCACGATCGACACCTCGGCGCTCTCCTCCGGGATCTGGGACGCGGGCCACGACAGCCTCCAACTGACCGCGATCGCCGCCTACTTCGCGGACTCGCTGCGCGGCGGGAACCTGCCGGGCGACCCCGGGTTCGCGGCGCTCGCCGGGCGCGCGGAGGCCATCGCCGGGCGGTCCGGATCGGCGGTCGTCCGGGAGCTCGCCGAGGCCCTTCGGCAGGCCGACCGGCTGCGGGGACCGGTCGCGGGAAGCGGAGAAAGCGGTTCCGGAGAGGGCGAGTTGAGGTCCGGGGACCCGTACAGCTGACGCGGAGGGCGGGCAGCGGTCCAGAATGGTGGCATGGCCACCCTGTTGCTCGCCCTCGCCGTCCTCAGCACCGGGCTCTACGCCGGGTTCATGCTGATCTTCCAGACCGGGATCATGCCCGCGCTCGCCCGGCTGACGGACGAGGAGTTCGTCGTGGTGATGCGCCGGATCAACGAGTGCGTGCCGCGGCCCGTGTTCCTGCTGGTCTTCTTCGGGATGGTGGCCTTCCCCGCCGCCGCGTTCCTCGTGCCGGTCGACGGCCGCTCGGACGCGCAGAAGTGGCTGCTGCTCATGGGGCTCGTCTCCGCGGCCCTCAACCACGTCGTGACGGTCGCGGGCAACGTCCCGCTGAATGTGGCGCTCGCCGCGTCGGAGAACGCCCCCACGGAGGACGGAGCTGCCCGTTCCGCTTTTGAGAAGCGCTGGAACGGCTTCCACCGGATTCGTACGGCTCTGGTGGTCACCGCGTTCGGCCTGGTCACGGCGGGTGCTGTGGCGTGAGGAGGGTGAAGCGCCCGGATAACAGACCGGGCCGTTGGTTTTTGGCGTGAAATCGCGTTTCGCAGCACGCCTCGACGTGTCGCCGGACTCCCAAAAGCAAACCCCGGAGTCCTGAAACCGCCCTTCGGCGGCACATGGTCTGCGCCAATGGCGAAATCGTGACCGGAAAAATTACGGTCAAAAGGGGTGAAGTAGCCCTATAGCGCGGCGGTGTATTCCGTACCACGCGGTTTCTTATTGACATGCCTACGGGGGTCTTTTCTAATCAACGAGTGTCATCCCGCGCGCAGACACCGCACAGGCACTGAGGGGGTAAGGGTGGACGTCCGGATCCTGGGGGGGTTCTCGGTACGCGAGAACGGCGTGTCGATCACCCCGACGGCAGCCGCCCCGCGGCAGCTGCTCGCCCTGCTCGCCGCCAACGCCGACCAGCTCGTCCCCGTGACGGTCCTGACCGAGGAGCTCTGGCCCTCCGGCGCCCCGCGCGCCGCCCGCGCCGAACTTCAGTACCACATCGCCGAGTTGCGCTCGCTCATCGCGAGCGCCCTGCGGGACGCCGAGCGCGAGGCGGCCCACCGGGCGGCGGCCGAGCAGGGGATGGCCGACCACACGAGGCCCCACCCCGCGCGCGGCTCGGCCGATACCCGCACCGCCGAGTCCCGCACCGCCGAGTCCCGTTTCGCCGGTTCCCGCTCCGCCGGGTCCCACCCCGCCGAGCCGCAGCAGGTGTGGACGGACCACCGCACGGCCGACGCGATCCTCGTCCACCAGCCCGGCGGTTACCGCCTCGACACCGGCGGCGGCGCCAACGACGTCTGGCAGTTCGAGCGCGCGGCCGGCGCCGGCTACCGGGCGATGGAGGCGGGCGACCTCCCGCGCGCCGCGCTCCGGCTCGGCGAGGCGCTCGCCCTCTGGCGCGGCGAGCCCTACGCGGGCGTCGCCGCGGGCCCCGGGCTCCGCCGTGAGATCGAACGACTGGAGACGTCCCGCCTGAGCGTGCTCGACCAGTGGGTCGAAGCCCAGCTCGGCCTCGGCCGGCACGCCGAGCTCCTCGCCGAGCTCTCCGGACTCGTCGCCCGCTACCGCACCAATGAGCCGCTGTGCGCCCACTACATGGTGGCGCTGCTGCGCTGCGGCCACCTCGACGAGGCCCTCGCCGCGTTCGAGCGGCTGCGCGCGGCCCTCGCGGCGGAGAGCGCCATGGAGCCCTCGGCGCGGCTGTGCCGGCTCCAGCGCTCCGTCCTGACCATGCGGAGCACCGCCGTCCGCTCCGTCCTCGGTTCCGCGACGCGGCTCCCCGGGCGCACGGCCGTGCCGGGGCTCGCGGGCCTCTCGGGGGTCCACGTCCCCGTCCAGTACAGCCCGGCCTCCACGGCCCCGGCCCCGGCCGCCCCCGCGGCCCCGGCCTCCGTCTCCCCGGTCGGCTCCTCCGTCTGAGTGACCACCCGAACGGTCACCTGACAGAGCGTCGGGAACGAAGTGCGCGGCGATCCCGTTGGACATCCCGCGGGTCCGGCGCCGGACCCGCGGCAGGGTCGTGAATTGACGTGCTCCCGGGGCCCGGTTAGCGTCGGCGAGCAGGACCGAAATCCTCCGACCTGCCCGATTTCGTTCTCCTACGGGGGTGGGGACCAATGACCTCGCACGGCGCGGACGCCGCCGGTGGTGCCGACGCGCTGCTCACGGTCCTCGAACTGCTCGCCCGGCAGGCCCCCGCCGCCCACTTCGAGGCGCACCTCGACGAAGCCCGCACGGCCGGCCTCTCCGGCGAGGCACTGGACCGGCTGGAGCGCGCCGTGAAGCTCGCCGACGGAATCCGCTCGGGACACGAGGACGCCGCCCGCCGCGAGGACGGACTCGCCACACTCGCCGACACCGCGCGCGACCTCACCTTCTCCTACGACCTCGGGAGCCTGCTCCGCGTCATCGCCCGCCGCGCCCGCCGCCTCTTCGGACTCGACCTGGCGTTCGTCACCCTGCGGGGTGTCGACGGAGCCTCCGTCGTCCACACCACCGACGGCGCCCTCGCCGGGCTCGACAGCGACCCCTTCCGGACGGTCGGACCGCGCCTCGTCGCCGGACTGGAGATCAGCGAGGGGTACGGGGTCGGGGGCGCCGTCCAGCTCCACGGCGAGCCCGTCTGGACCGCGGACTACCTGGCCGACGAGCGCTTCGCGCCCTCCGGCTCCCTCGACGCCGGCGTCCACGCCCCGGCCTTCGACGAGGTGGCCGAGACCGCCCTCAGGGCCGAGGGGCTGCACGCCATCATGGCCGCGCCGCTGCGCAGCGGCGACACCGTGATCGGCGTGCTGTACGGAGCCGACCGGCGGGTCCGCGACCACACCTCCGAGGAGGTCGGCCTCCTCGCCGCCCTCGCCGACCTCGCCGCGCTCGCCGTGGAGAAGGCCGGGCTGCTCGACCGCACCCGCGCCGAGGTCTCCGAGCTGGAGCGGGACAGCTCACGCGTACGGACCAGCCTCACCCGGATGCGGCACGTCAGCGAGGCCCACAGCCGGATCATGAGCCTCGTCCTCGCCGGCGGGGACCTGGGCAACGTGGCCAAGGCCGCCGGGGACGCCCTCGACGCGACCGTCCTCGTCCGCGACCCCGGCGGCCGCGCCCTCGCCGGCGGGGTCATCCCCGACCTCGACGAGGAGGCCGTCGTCAAGGCCTCGCTCGACGCGCAGGCCCGCCGCCGGCCCGTCCTCGCCGACGCCGACACCTGGGTGGCGCCGGTCATCGCGGGCTCCGAGGACCTCGGCTGCCTCGTGATCCGCCCCGCGAGCTACCTCACCGGAGAGGACGAGCGGCTCCTCGAACTCGCCGCCCAGGCCGTCGCCTTCCTCCTCCTCATGCGCCGCTCCACCGCCGTCGCCGAAGGCCCCGTGCGCGACGAACTCCTCGACGACCTCATCGCCGACCCGCCGCACGCCCCCCAGCAGATGGCGCAGCGGGCCCGCCGCCTCGGCATCGACCTGCGCAAACCGCACGTCCTCGTGCTCGCGCGGCCGGAGGGCGGCGAGCAGGGCCGGGCGGTCGTCTGGGCGTCCTCGTACGCGTACCGCCAGTCCGGCCTGAAGACCGTGCAGGGCGGCTCCATCGTGCTGCTGCTCCCGGGTATAGACGCCTCCGCCGCCGCCAAGGCGGTCGCCGCGGAGCTCTCCCCGCTGCTCGGCCACCCCGTCTCGGTCGCCGGGGCCGGACCCGCGCAGAGCGCGGACGGCATCGGCCGGCTCCACCAGGAGGCGGGGCGCTGCCTCGACGCGATGAGCGCCCTCGGCGGCACCGGCACCGCGGCCTCGGTCCAGGACTTGGGCTTCCTCGGGCTGCTGCTCTCCGAGGACCACGACGTGGAGGGCTTCGTCGAGGGGGCGATCGGACCCGTCCTCGACTACGACGCCGAGCGGTTCACCGACCTCACGCGCACCCTGGAGGCGTACTTCGCCTCCGGCGGAAGCCCCACCAACGCCGCCGAGGCGCTGCACGTCCACCCCAACACCGTCTCCCGGCGCCTGGAGCGGATCGGCGAACTCCTCGGCCCCGAGTGGCAGAAGCCGGGGCAGGTCCTGGAGGTCCAGCTCGCGCTGCGGCTCCAGCGCACCCGCGAGGTCCTCACCCGGGGCCGCACGACGAACGACCCGGCCCGCCCGGCGGCGCCGTAGCGGGCGCGGGGCGGGCCGGATCGGCCGGTTCGTGCCGGGTCCTGCCGGGGCCGGTTCGACCCGGGGCCGGGTCGAGGCCGGTTCGAGCCGGGCCAGGTCGGGCCGGTTCCGTAGCGGGTCCGTGTCGGCGGCGGATCCGGTGCGGGTCGGTGGCGGGACCGTGGCGGTCGGGCTCGGGACGAGTCGGGACGAGTCCGTTCAGGTCAGGACGAGTCGGTACCAGTCCGTTCAGGTCAGGACGAGTCGGTCGGGCTCGTGGTCCGGTGACTCAGCTGGCCGAGCGGCGGGAGGCGTACCCGGTCGCGTACGACGTCGTGTCGTCGTACTCGGCCGAGAGGACCGTCGCCGCGTGCGCCGCCGAGGCGAGCGTGATGTGCCGGTGCCAGCCCCGGTACGAGCGGCCCACGAAGTCCCGCAGGCCCGCGCCCTCGCCGACCTCGGCGAAGTCCCGCTCCACCCGGCGCGTCAGCTTCGTCAGCCGCAGCAGCGAGCCGGCCGGCAGGTTCGTCAGGTCGCTGACCCACACCCGGGCCGGACCGCGCCGCGGGTCGTCCCACTCGCCGAGCAGCACCAGCGGACGCATCCGCTCCCCGCCCGGCGCCGGCAGCGCCACCCGCACCGCCGTGGCCAGCGAGGTCCGCGAGGTCTGCACGCCGCCGACCGTGTCCACCCAGCTCACCGGCCGGCGCAGTCCCTTGAGCGACTCCAGGATCTGGTGCGCGGGCAGCGGGCCCGCGCCGAAGCCCGGCAGCGAGCGGTCCGCGATGGCCAGCCGGGAACCCGCCCCGATCCGGGCCACCACCGGCACCCCGGCGGCGGCGAGCCGGGTGAGCGCCGAACGTCCCGCGCCCCCGCGGATGTCCAGGACCACCGGCCTGCGGGTGATGTCGGGCCAGCGGGCGGTGTCGAGCGCGGCGGTGATCGCGCACTCCTCCAGGGTCTCCTCGCCGACCTCCTGCGGGACCTCCGCGCGGTCGCGCCGCGTGCGGTCGTTGACCCACGGGTCCGGCAGGAACAGCCGCCAGTTCACCGGCACGCTCAGCTCGTCGCTCGCGAACCACACCCCGAACGCCTGCTGGCCGTGGAAGACCTGCCCGCGCTCCAGGTCGAAACGCCGGTCGACCCCCACCGAGTGCTCCCCGGCCTTCGGGATCGGCATCGGCCGGACCACCCAGGCCTGCGGGCGGCTGGTCCGCTCCAGGTGCTGCGCGAGCGCGGCCCGCATGGGCTGCCAGTCCCAGGTGGAGCTGGAGACGAAGTGGTGCAGGCTCTGCTCGGCCGCGGGCCCGCCGATCTGGGCGGCGATGTTACGGACCGACTTGCGGCCCTGCGCGGTGAGCAGGCCGTACAGGTACTGCTCGGCCTTCAGGCGCTGGTCGCGGCGCGGGAACCCGGAGAAGAGCGCCCCGCACAGGTCGCTGTAGATCTCGTGCCCCACGACCTGCGCACCGCTCCTGCCGGTCCTGCCGGACATGCCGGCCGCGGCGGACCTGGTGGCGCCCAGCGGGACCGACGGGGCCACGGCCCCGATGGCCCCGGTGGACCCGGTGGACGCGACGGCCCCGGTGGCCCCGGTGACGACTCTGCGCTGGGTTGCGACGGATGTACTCACGACACTCCTGCCCGAAGGTTGCGCAGCTCCCCTCCCGCTGCCCCACCACGGTCGCCCGCGCGCCCGCCTCGCGACGAGGTGTACCCGGCACCCGAATCGGCCGCCGAATGGTGGCCGGACCACCTCCCCTGTGGTTACCGCAGGTCAGTGCCCCTTTCCGAACCCGGAAACCCCCTGCCCGAGGGGGCGCACAAGGGGGTCGGAAGGAGGTCGCGGGGGTGGCGAGGGGCACCGGGAGGGGCCTCGGCACCGTTCCGCCGGGGGCGCGACACGCCGGCGAAAGGGCTTGCCAGGGGAAGCGCAAGGGGGCAACACCGGCCACGGGAAAGGGATCTGACAGACTCGCGGACCGCGCTTTGACCCGTCGCGCACCGTGGCCGGACCATCGCAGAGCGAGGCCGCACGGGAAGGCCCCCGGTTAATGCCCCAGGCCGGGGACCCGCCTTCCCGTGCGGCCCGCTTCGATCTCCCGCGCACCCCGTGCCCCGTAACCTTGGCGGTATGGGCACGGGACTGGGACGGCGCGGAGAGCTGCCGGTCGTCGGGGCCGTCGCCGCGGGCGGCGGTCTCGGCGCGGCGGCCCGCTACGGCGCCTCGCTCCTCTGGCCCACCCCGGCGCACGCCTTCCCCTGGACCACCCTGACCGTGAACGCGGCGGGCTGCGTCCTGATCGGCGTCCTCATGGTGCTGCTCACCGAGAGCCGCCTCCGCGGCGCCCCGCACCCGCTGCTCCGGCCGTTCCTCGGCATCGGGTTCTGCGGCGGGTTCACCACCTTCTCGACGTACGCCCTCGACGCCCAGGGCCTTCTCGCCGCGGGTGACACCACCCGCGGCCTCCTCTATCTGGCGGGGACCCTCGTGACCGCCCTCGCCGCCGTCTGGGCCGGGGTGGCCGCCACCCGCGCGGTCGTACGGGGCAGGGTGACGCCCGCGTGAACTGGCTCCTCGTCGTGGCCGGCGGCGCCGTCGGCGCGCCCCTGCGCTACCTCACCGACCGGTTCGCGAAGGCCCGCCTCGGGGCCGCCCTGCCCTGGGGCACCTTCGCCGTGAACGTCGTCGGCTCCTTCCTCCTCGGCCTGCTCACCGGCGTCTCGTCGGAGCGGCTCCACCTGCTCCTCGCCACCGGCCTGTGCGGCGCCCTCACCACGTACTCCACCTTCTCGTTCGAGACGCTGAAGCTGTACGAGGAAGGGGCGAAGGGGCCCGCCGTCCTCAACGTCCTGGGGAGCCTGGCCGCCGGGCTCGGGGCCGTGTGGCTGGGGGTCGCGCTCGCGCGCTGACGCGGCTCGGGGTGCTCGGTCGCGCGCCCGCCCGGCTCAGGGCGCCGGGAACACCGTCGACGCGACGATCGGCAGCCCCTTCGCCCACCAGTGGTCGTACCGCCGGTAGACCAGCGGATCCCGTCCCGCGAGGAAGCGTCCCATCGCCTCCGCCTCCGCGCCGAGCTCCGCCAGGACGTGCGCCGGGAGCTCGTGGAAGGCCGACACCTCGATCCCGCCCTCGACCGGCCGCCAGACCCCGGCCACGTACCCGTCGACGAGCAGGGTCGGCAGGACGTCCCCGTTCACCCGGATCACCGCCTTCCGGTACGCGGGCGGGATCACCCGCCCCCGGTCGGCGTAGGCCAGGAAGACGCTGTCCCACATCGCCATCAGGCGGGGCGGCGCGGGCGTGTCCGCGTCGGGCAGCGGGGCGGCGCCCACCACGTCGTACAGAACCGTTCCCTCAGGGCCTTCGAGCTCGGTGACCAGGCCGCCGAGCGCCGCCAAGGCCTTGCGCACCCGGCCCCGTTGCGTCATCGAGAACTGCGCCACGTCCGCCACCGACGCCGGACCGAAGCCCTCCAGATAGCGCAGGACGAGCGTGGCGAGACCAGCGGCCACCGCGTCAGGACCGGTGCTCTCCGGCAGGGCCTCCCCGTCCGCCGCGACGAAGGACTGCGCCGGGCCGAACTGCCACGGCGGCCCCTTCGGCGCGTGCCACAGCGGCGCGTACTGCCGGATCATCCGCCAGGCCACCGACTCCACGGGCCCGCCCCGCTCCTCCTCGATCCGGGCCAGCATCTCGGCACCCGTCCTCGGCTCCCCGGCGTACGCGAGGAGCCCGGGGATCAGCGCGTCGGCGTCGGCCGGCGTGAACCCCGCCGCCCTGAACCGGTGGTCGCCGAGGCGCGAGCCGCGCAGCGTCGGCTCCATCCCCGCACGGAACGCCCGGTAGTCCTCGGCGTGCACCAGGTGCAGCGTGAGGCGCATCAGCGTCGACCGCACGGCGCGGTAGCCCTCCACGGCCGTGTCGAGCTTCCCCGCGTCGAAGCCCGCGACCCGGTTCCAGAGCGCGATGTACGGCGAACCCGGCTGCTGCGCCTGGAGCGCGACCACCCGCCGCAGCGCCTCCTCGACGTCGACCGGCGCCCGCTCCAGGAGCAACTGGCGGGCGAGGGTGGAACGGTTGAGGACGCGCTCGGTGATGATCGTCATGACCTGATTGTCCCCACCGGGGCGGGAGATGGGTGCGGGGGCCGGGTGCGGGGGCCGGGAGTCTTCCGTCGCCGCCGGTTCACCGAGGTCACCTCCGCACGTCACGCGCCCCTCACGCGCTCCTCACCCGCGCTCGTGACCATCGCCGCATGACCACCCGTGCTCTCGCCCTTCCCCGCGCCCTCCGCCCGGCCGCCGCCGGTTCGGCCGTCGCGCTCGCCGTCGCCGCCGCCCTGCTCGCCCCGACCTCGCCGGCGTACGCCGCCTCCAACGCCGTACCGACGTACGAGGTGAAGATCAACCTCACGACGGCGGCCCTCGACGCGAACCACGCGCCGAGCGCGGCGGTCCGGTCGGCGTTCGGGATCACCGGCTCCGCCAAGGTCCGCTCGTACAGCTACTACGACACCGACGCCCTCGCACTCGACGCCCAGGGCTGGAGCGTCCGCCTCCGCCACAAGAGCGGCTCGTCGTTCGAGGAGACGTACAAGAAGCGGTTCCCCGTCACGAACGGCGACATCAACGCGGCGCTCACGGCGGCGAACGCGGCCGGCTTCAGCAGCGCCGACACCAACTACAAGGCCGAGGTCGACTGGGGCTACGCCAAGCAGACCCTCAGCTTCTCCAACGAGAAGTCCCGCAGCGCGAGCGGCTACTCGGGCACCGCGATGCCGACGAGCACGACCGGCCGCACCTGGCTCGTCAACGACATCCCCGGCAAGCTGGAGAACTGGGGCAGCTCCGGCTGGGGCAAGACCACCCTCCAGGCCTCCCGCGCCCACGGACCCGTCACCGCCCAGGTGTACGGCGGCGCCTGGGGCCCCTCCGACGACGCGAGCGTCGAGGTGCTGCCGGTCGTCGGCGCGGGCGGGACCGGCACGGAGTACGTCGTCGAGCTGTCCTTCAAGACGGACTCGTACGCAGACGCGTCCGCCCTCCACGACGACGCCATCGCGGTCGCCGAGGCCAACGGCTGGCTGTACCACGGGGACATCCTCAAGACGCAGCTCATCCTCGACCGTTACTAGAGGCCACTGATCGCGGGGCCTCGCGTTCACCCAGGGCTCGCCCCGATGTCGTGAACGCGTCGCCCCGCGTTGCGCGGAGGACTGGACCATCTGGGCCATGAGGCCGCCCTCGCCGGCGACCTCGGGCCGCCCTCACCGGCGGCTTTCCATGGTCTCCAGGGAGTTCATCAGATGAATCCGCGCCTTCTGCGCCGGTCCGCCTTCGTGGCCCTTCCCCTCTCCGCCGCGCTCGCGCTCTCGGTGGTCGTCGGGACGGCCGACGCCACCCCGGCGCACCACGACGGGCACCGGCCCGCCGACCGGGTCGTCTCCACCGCGACCCTGCCCGACATCCCGCTCGCCGCCTTCAGCAACGGCCTGCTGCCCGGCAGCGTCGCCGACGACCGGAACGTCGACCTCGGCGGCATCGGCAGCGACCTCTTCCCGGCCGAGCGGCCCGGCGAGTACTGGACCGTCACCGACCGGGGCCCCAACGGCCAGATAGCCGTCGGCAAGGACAAGCGCCGCACCTTCCCCGTGCCCGGCTTCGACCCGGCCATCGTGAAGATCCGCGCCGTCGGCGACGACATCCGGGTCCTGAAGGCGATCCCGCTGACCACCGCGTCCGGCGCCCCGGTGACCGGCCTGCCGAACCAGCCGGGCCGCGACGAGGCCCCGTACACGTACGACGCCTCCACCCCGCTCGCGTACAACCCCAACGGCCTCGACACCGAGGGCCTCGTCCGGGACCGGGACGGCAGCTTCTGGCTGGTCGACGAGTACGGGCCCTCGCTCGTGCACGTCTCCGCGCGGGGCCGCGTCCTCGCCCGGCACGTGCCGAAGGGCCTCGGCCTCACCGGCGCCGACTACCCGGTGATCGAGTCCCTCCCGTCGATCTACCTCAGCCGCAAGATCAACCGCGGCTTCGAGGGCCTCACGCAGCTCCCCAACGGCGACCTGGTGATGGCGCTCCAGAGCCCGCTCCTCAACCCCGACAAGGTGTCGGGGGAGAACTCCCGCACCACGCGCCTGCTGCGCTTCTCGCCCCGCGAGGACCGCGTCACAGGCGAGTACGCGTACCGCTTCGACCCGGTCGAGGTCGTCGAGCCCGGCCAGACCAAGACCTCCGAGCTCAAGATCTCCGCCCTCGTCGCCCTCGGCGGCCAGCGCCTCCTCGTCCAGGAGCGCACCGACAAGTCCGCCCGCGTGTACGAGGTGAACCTGCGGCGCGGCACCGACATCCTCGGCTCCGGCTGGGACACCCCGGCCGCCCCGACCCTGGAGCAGCTCGACGACACGGCCTCGGCCGACGTCCCGGTCCTCGCCAAGGAGCTCGTCGTCGACCTGAACACGGTCCCCGGCGTCCCCGGCAAGATCGAGGGCATCGCCCTCGAAGGCTCCTCGACCCTCGTCCTCCTCAACGACAACGACTTCGGCATGACGGACGGCCCCGCGGCCTTCGACGCGGCCGGCCGTCTGGTCGACAGCGGTGTGGAGACGACGCTGGTACGGGTCAGGCTGGCGCACCCGGTGCGCTGAGGCACCTGATCCGTCACGCCGCCGCGTGCCGGTAGACGGCGGGCGTGATGCCGTACACCCGCTTGAACCACCGGTGGAAATGGGCCTGGTCGGCGAAGCCGGCGGACGCGGCCGCGTCCGCCGGTGGAAGCCCCCGCGTCAGCAGGAGGCGGGCCCGGCGCAGCCGCAGCAGCCGCTGGTAGTCGCTCGGGGCCATGCCGAACTCGGCGCGGAAGGCCCGGTAGAGGGCGAAGCGGCTGCATCCGGCGGCCGAGGCCAGGTCGTCGGCGGTCAGCGGTTCGAGGAAGGCCTCGGCCAGGAGCGCGTGGACCCGGCGGGCCGCCCCGCGCCCGGCCGCGCCCTCCAGCGTCCGGCGGACCGGCGCCCGGGTCGCGCCCCGCTCCGCGAGCGCGAGGACCGCGCCGGTGAGCAGCTCCTCGCGCGCGAGGCCCTCGGCCCCGCCGACCAGGGCCGCGTGGAGCCGGGCGAGGGCGCCGGTGAGGACGGGATCGGTGAGGACGGGCTGGACGAAGAGCGGCATGGCGCCGGGGCCGCCGTCTCCGTCTCCGCTTCCCGCCGCGTCCCCGAGGATGTCCCGGACGACGGACGGCCCGATGTGCACGATCCGGTACTGGTAACCGAGTTCGGCGGCGGCCCGCCCGTCGTGCACCTCGTCCGGGTTGAGCGCCATCACCATCCCGGCCCCGCTGGTGTGCCGGCCGCCGCGGCAGCGGAAGGACTGCGCGCCGAGGTCGGTGATGCCGAAGGAGTAGGCGTCATGGCTGTGGGGCGCGTACACGTGGTCGTGGAAGTGCGCGTGCATGGCCTCCAGGGGGCGGACGTCGTCCCGCCAGTACCGGACCCAGCTGTCTGCGTGACGCATGACGACATTCTGACGGCCTGAACGAGGCCCCCGCACGAGCGTTCAATTCAAGAGGCACGGGCACCGGCGAATCTCGCCCCATGGCGACAACAGGAACCCCCCGAACCACCGGAACCCCCCGAACCCCCAACCCCTACCTCCTCCTGACGATCACGATGGTGCTCTGGGGAAGCGCCTTCGCCGCGTCGAAGTCGGTGGTGGCACACGTCCCGCCGACCGTGGGCGCCTTCCTGCGCTTCGGCTTCGGCGCGGTGGCGCTGCTGCTGGCGGTGGCGGTCTCCGGAGGCCGTACGGGAAAGAGGGCGCCGGCCAGGGGCGGATGGCCGGCGGCGGGCGCCGGGGTCCTGGGCGTCTTCGCGTACAACGGCTTCTTCTTCTGGGGCCTTTCCCTGGCCCCCGCCCTGGACGCGGGCATCCTGATCCCGGTGATGAGCCCGGTCCTGACGAGCGTGTTCCTGCTGGCGACAGGAAGGGAGAAGGCGAGCCGAGCACGGCTCGCGGGCCTGACGCTCGGCCTCGTGGGCGCGGCCGTCTTCTTCGTGGGCGCGGGCGGGGGAGGGGAAGACGGCCCCCACCGCCTCCTCGGGGACGCCCTCTTCCTCCTCAGCGCGGTCTGCTGGGCCGCGTACACCCTGGTCGGCCCCCGCGTCCTCGCGGGCATCGAACCCCTGAGGGCCACGACGTACGCGACCTGCGCGGGCGCGGTCCTCCTCGGCGCCCTCGCGGCCCCGGACGCGACCACCGTGGCGTGGAGCGAGCTGCCGCCCGGCGTCTGGCTGAACACGGCCTTCCTGGCGATAGGCGCGACAGCGGTGGCGAACCTCCTCTACTACCGGGGCGTCGGCGCCGTGGGCCCGGCAAAGGCCTCCCTGATGATGTTCACGGTCCCGGTCGTCAACACCCTGTGCGCGACCCTCCTCCTGGGCGAGTCCTTCGGCGCACTCCAAGGCGCGGGAGCCCTGATCCTGCTCACGGGCGCGGTACTCGCGGTGACGCGAGGCAGGCCGCGACCGAGTCCGGTCTCCCCCCGACCGTGACCAACAAGATCCCGCCATCCACCCAGCAAAAAGACCCCTCCCGAAGGAGGGGTCTCACTGTGCGCCCCCGGCAGGACTCGAACCTGCGGCCAAGTGCTTAGAAGGCACCTGCTCTATCCACTGAGCTACGGGGGCCGGATGGTGGCCGTGGGGCCTGGAGGCCCTGGTGGGTGGGGTGGGACCTGCCGGGACAAGGATAGGGCTCCGATCGCCTTGGCCCGGTTGCTTCACCTGCGTGGCCCGATGTGGAGGTTCGGTGAAGCGGAACGATAATCGCAGGCAGGTGCGATTCGCGCAGCGCTTTTCACGCCACTGGGGGCGGGTGTTGTGCACTCGTTATGCCTCCGTGGCCGCCCGCCCGTCCTTTCTCTCGGCGCGCAGGGCGCTTATACGCTTCAAAAACACTCATAAATTGGGCATTCTTCGCATGTGGTGACCTTGGACGAACGGCCTCAGCTGATCGACGCACTCTCCGCCCTGCGCGACCGTGTCGCCGCCGTGCGTCTCCCACTGCCCCTCCCCGGTGCCTCGCGCGCCCGCCAGACCAGAGCCGAGCTCCTCGCGCAGCTCGACGACTACCTGGTGCCCCGTCTGAAGGACCCCGACGCCCCGCTCCTCGCCGTCGTCGGCGGTTCGACGGGTGCCGGGAAGTCCACGCTCGTCAACTCCCTTGTCGGGCGGCGCGTCAGCGAGGCCGGGGTGCTCAGGCCCACCACCCGTACCCCCGTCCTCGTCTGCCACCCCGAGGACCACCACTGGTTCGCCGGCATGCGCGTCCTCCCGCAGCTCACCCGCGTCTGGCTGCCCCAGGCCGACGAGGAGAACCCGGTCGAGGAACCCCCGGAGGAGAACGCCCTGCGGGTCGAGACCGCCGCCTCCCTGCCCCGCGGCGTCGCCCTGCTCGACGCGCCCGACATCGACTCCCTCGTCGTCGAGAACCGGCTCCTCGCCGCCGAGTTGATCTGCGCCGCCGACATCTGGGTGATGGTCACCACCGCCTCCCGGTACGCCGACGCCGTGCCCTGGCACCTGCTCCGTACCGCCAAGGAGTACGACGCCACCCTCGTGACCGTCCTCGACCGCGTCCCGCACCAGGTCATCGGGGAGGTCTCGCGGCAGTACGAGGCGCTGCTCGACAAGGCCGGGCTCGGCGACGTGCCCCGCTTCACCATTCCCGAACTCCCCGAGTCCGCCGGCGGCGGCAGCGGACTGCTCCCCGAGTCCGCCGTCGCCCCGCTGCGCGGCTGGCTCGCCCACTGCGCCGAGGACCCCGCCGCCCGCCAACAGGCCCTCGACCGGACCGCCACCGGCGTCATCAACTCCCTCGACACCCGCCTCCCCGAGCTCGCCGGAGCCGTCGCCGCCCAGTACGCCTCCGCCGTCCGCCTCGGCGGCGTCGTCGAGGCCGCCTACCGCGAGCAGGGCATGCGCGTACGGCAGCAGCTCACCCGCGGCGCCGTCCTCGCCGGCGACGCCCGCACCCGTTGGCGCGGCTACCCCCGCGACTCCACCGCCGACGAACTCCTCGACGCCCTCGCCGAGTCCTTCGCCGCCCTCCTCCACTGCGCGGCGGCCGCCGCCGAGGAGCGCGTACGGGACGCCTGGCACCGCGACCCCGCCTCCGCCGCCCTGGGACCCGTACGGGCCGGGGGCGAGCGGGACGCGGGGGAGCGGATCGGCGTCGAGGTACGGCGCTGGCGGCGCGTCCTGGAGGAGATCGCCGAGGAGGAGGTGGGGGAGGCCCGTGGGGAGGCTCGCGGGGAAGCCCGTGGTGCGTCCGCCGGGACCTCAGGTGCGACCTCCGGCGAGGGTGTCGCCGTCAAGAAGCGTGTCCGCCCCTCCCGTGCCGCCCGCGCCTCCCGTACGGGCCTCCCCGAGGCCGACACCGTCGCCGCGCTGCTCGGCGCCTCCCTGCTCGGCGGGCGGCGCGCGCGGGCCGCCGGCGACCGGCTCGCCGAACTGCTCGGCGCCCAGGCCGCCCTGCGCCTGCGCGACAGGGGCGGCGAGCTGGTCCTCTCGTACGTCGACCGCGTCCTGCACGCCGAGCGCGACCGGCGCCTCGCGCCCCTCGACGGGCTTGACGTGACCCCCGAGCCGCAGGCGGAGCTCATCGCCGCGCTCTCCGTACTGCAGAAGGAGAAGTGACGTGGTGGACGACGACACGCGTGACGGGAGCGCGCGCTGGGACGACGGGCTGATCGCGCGCCGCGCGAGCGAGCGGGTCGCCCTCAAGGAGGAGGAGCCCGCGGACCCGACGCCGGAGGAGGACGCGATGCCGCCCCTCGGCGGGAGTTACGGCGGCCCCCTCCGTACCCGCCTCGACGCCCTCCACGAGCTCGTCGGCCTCTCACGCGCGCGCGTGGAGGGCGACGCCCTCGCCGAGGCCGGGCGCGTCCTCGACGAGGCCGCCGCCCGCCAGCGCCTCTCCTCCCGGCACACCGTGATCGCCATCGCCGGTGCCACCGGCAGCGGCAAGTCCACGCTCTTCAACGCCCTCGCCGGCGTCCCCGTCTCCGAGACCGGCCTGCGCCGCCCCACCACCTCCGCGCCCATCGCGCTCAGCTGGTCCGAGGGCGCCGCCGGACTCCTCGACCGGCTCGCCGTCCCCGGCCGCCTGCGCCGCCGCCCCCTCGCGGGCGGCCAGGCCGACGCCGAACTCCAGGGCCTCGTCCTGATCGACCTGCCCGACCACGACTCGGCGGTCACCGCCCACCGCGACCAGGTCGACCGGGTCCTCGACCTGGTCGACGCCGTCATCTGGGTCGTCGACCCCGAGAAGTACGCCGACGCCGCCCTCCACGAGCGCTACCTCCGCCCGCTCGCCGGGCACGCCGAGGTCACCTTCGTCGTCCTCAACCAGATCGACCGCCTCGGCGTCGAGGCCGCCGACCTCGTCCTCGACGACCTCCGCCGCCTCCTCGACGAGGACGGCGTCGCGCTCGGCGAGCACGGCGAGCCCGGCGCCACCGTCCTCGCCGTCTCCGCGCTGACCGGCGACGGCGTAACCGAACTGCGCGAGCTCGTCGGCCGTTTCGTCCAGGAACGGACCGCACCCGAGCGCCGGATCGCCGCCGACATCGACGCCGCCGCCGGACGGCTGCGCTCCTCGTACGTGGCCGATGGCCGCCCCGGCCTCGACGAGCGCGCGCGGGAGGACTTCACGGACCGGCTCGCGGTCGCCGTCGGCGCCCAGGCGGCGGGCGAGGCCGCCGAGCGGGTCTGGCGGCGCGGCGCCATCCGCGCCTGCGGGACGCCCTGGCTGCGGCTCTACCGCTGGTACGGGCGACTGCGCGCGCACGGCTCCACCGACCCGCACCTGGAATCCCCGGTCGAGGACGAGCTGACGGCCCGCCAACGCGTCGAGCAGGCGGTACGGATCGTCGCCGACGAGGCCTCGCGCGGGCTGCCCGCCCCCTGGGCGCAGGCGGTCCGCGAGGCCGCCGCGCGCGGGGCCGACGGGCTTCCCGAGGCGCTCGACGAACTGACGGTGAGCATGGGCGACCCGGCCGCGCGCCCGCCCCGGCCGGCCTGGTGGCCGGCGGCCGTCCTGCTCCAGGCCGTCATGACGCTCCTCCAGGTCTTCGGCGCCCTGTGGCTGGTCGGCCAGATCGTCGGCGTCGTCCAGCCGGGGCTGCTGCCGCCGGTGCTCGTGATGGTCGGGGGCATCATCGGCGGGCCGCTCGTCGAATGGGCCTGCGAGGGCGCGGTGAAGGGGCCGGCGAGGCGGTACGGGCAGGAGGCCGAGCGCGCCCTGCGGGAGGCGGCCGCGGCCTGCGGCCGGGCCCGGGTCCTCGACCCGGTGTCGGCCGAGCTGATGCGCTACCGGGAGGTCCGCGAGCAGTACGCGACGGTGGCCGGGACGCGGCCCTCGGCGCGGGTGGTCGGCGGGAGCCGGTCGGGCGGGGGCCGGTCGGGCGGGACGCGGATGGGCGCGACGAGGGCGCGGGCCAAGTAGCGAGAAGAGAGACGAGGAGAAGAGCCGTCATCGCCCCTTTCGAGTGACGGAGTTGTCCACAAACGAGCGGTTGTCCACAGGCCGCAGCGAGATTTCCGCCCCGCCCCCACCATGGTGCCGACCAGGAGAAAACGGCACAGGTGGGGGCGGAATCATGAACGAGACGACCGTGACGCTCGTCGGCAACGTGGCGACGGCGGTGGAGTACCGCGAGACGGCGGCGGGCGGGGTGGCGCGGTTCCGCTTCGCGGTGACCTCGCGCCGCTGGGACCGCGAGCGCGCGCTCTGGACCGACGGGAGCACCAGCTTCTACACGGTGTCGGCCTGGAAGGCGCTCGGGTCGAATCTGGCGGCGTCGGTGACGGTCGGGGAACCACTCGTGGTGCACGGGCGGTTGAGGGTGCGCGAGGACGAGCGCGACGGGCAGCGCAAGACCTTCGTCGACGTGGTGGCGGTGGCCGTGGGACACGACCTCTCGCGCGGGACGGCGGCCTTCCGGCGGGTGGGCAGGGCCGACCCCCAACCCGCGCTCGCGACAGCCGAACTGACGGGCGGCCGCGAGCGGGAATCCGATCCGTGGATGACCGCTACGGCGCAGCTCGTAACCGCTCCCTGACCATGTGTTGTGGGGATTTGTCGACCAACGCGCCGAGTGGATAACGATTTCGAGACGGAATGGTTATCTGATCGCATGACCGGTCACCTGGGGGTTCCGCATCCCTAGGATTCCCGGGTACTCATGAGGCATCTGAGCCCATTGAGTCTGTGAGTGTGCAGGCGGGTGCTCCCCCCACGTGAACCGACCATGTTCGCGGAGCGACTCGCCCGGAGGGGAAAACAATGTCTTCAGTTCGTGGGCGTGGTGTGTCCGCCCGTCTGGCCGCCGCGGCGCTGGTCTCCGGCCTCGTCGCGTTCGGCTCCATAGCGACCGCCGCTCCGGCGCTCGCCGCCGATGACGCCGCCGGCAGCGGTGGCGTCACGGCGAAGCTCGGCTCGCTGACGGAGGACTCCGGCGAGGTCGACATCGTCGAGAACGACGGCAACGACTGGACGGTCAGGGGCGGCCTGTTCACGATGGAGGTCGACGGCGGGGGCACCCTCTCCACGTACTGCATCGACCTCCACACGCCGGCGCACCACGACTACAGCTACAAGGAAGTCGGCTGGAGCGAGTCCTCCCTCCACGACAACAACGACGCGGGCAAGATCCTCTGGATCCTGGAGAACGGCTACCCGAAGCTCTCCGCCGAGGCCCTCGGCGCGACGCTGGGCGTCGAGCTCGACAAGAAGGAGGCCGCGGCCGGCACGCAGGCCGCGATCTGGACGCTCTCCGACGACGTCAAGTCCGTGACGCCGAAGGCCCCGGACGCCCAGAAGCTCACCGAGTACCTCCTGAAGAACGCCGCCAACCTCGCCGAGCCCAAGGCCTCGCTGAGCCTGTCCCCGGCGTCCGTCGCGGGCCGGCCCGGCGAGAAGATCGGCCCGGTCGTCGTCGACACCAACGCCGAGACCGCCGACGTCGCCCTCGCCGCCGGCTCCCCGGCGGGCGTCACGCTCGTCGACAAGGACGGCAAGCCCGTCAGTCAGGTCAAGAGCGGCAAGACCGAGCTCTTCCTCGACGTGCCCGCCGGCACCGCCGACGGCAGCGCCGACCTGACCGCCGAGGCCACCACCGAGGTCCCGCTGGGCCGCGCGTTCGTCTCCACCGAAGGCGCGTCGCAGACTCTGATCCTCGCCGGCTCCAGCAAGTCGACCGTCAACGCCAAGGCCGTCGCCAGCTGGGCGAAGTCGGGCGCGGTCCCGGCCGTGACGGTCGCGAAGGACTGCGCCAAGGGTGGCCTCGAGGTCGTCGCCACCAACGAGGGCACCGAGCCCTGGACCTTCGACCTGAAGGGCGCCTCGCACACGGTCGCCCCGGGCGAGACGAAGACCATCGCGGTCCCGGTCGCCGAGGACGAGGCGTACAAGTTCACGATCACCGGCCCGAACGGCTTCGAGGAGACCTTCGAGGGCGTCCTGGACTGCGAGACGGCCCCGCCCGTCCCGCAGCCCTCGGAGACCCCCTCCACGGAGCCCTCGACGGCCACCCCGTCGGTGACCCCCTCCACGTCGGCCTCCACCCCGGCGACGACCGAGCCCACCCCGTCGGCCTCCACCAGCACCGAGGCGGGCACCGCGGGCGGCTCCACCGGCACCACGGGCACGACCGGCACCACGGGCGGCGGCGACCTCGCCGAGACCGGTAGCTCCAACGCCACCCCGATGATCGCCGGCATCGCCGTGGCGCTCGTCGCCGTCGGCGGCGGCGCGGTGTTCTTCCTCCGCAAGAAGAAGGCCGCCGGCCAGTAAGGCACCCCGGGTTCCGGGGCACAGGGAGTGAGTGATCCGCGTCACCCCGTGTGCCCCCGGTGACCCCCGGACGACCCCGGAGCGCGCCCGCGCCCGGGGTCGTCGCACGTCCGGGCCCCGCCGCACCCCCGGAAGGGCCCGCCCACGCCCCGCCCACGCCCCGGACACGCCCCCGAGCACGCCCCCGCTCCACCCCCGCGGTTTCCGCATGGGGCTGGCGGTCAGGCAAGATGGGGTGTATCTGCCCACTCACTCTTTGCCGGACGGTTTCTCTTGGCTGAGTACATCTACACGATGCGCAAGGCGCGCAAGGCGCACGGCGACAAGGTCATCCTCGATGACGTGACGCTGAGCTTCCTGCCGGGCGCGAAGATCGGTGTGGTCGGCCCGAACGGTGCCGGTAAGTCCACCGTTCTCAAGATCATGGCGGGCCTGGAGCAGCCGTCCAACGGTGACGCGTTCCTGTCGCCCGGGTTCTCCGTCGGCATCCTCATGCAGGAGCCGAAGCTCGACGAGACCAAGACCGTCCTCGAGAACGTCCAGATGGGCGCCGCCGAGACCATGGGGAAGCTGAAGCGCTTCAACGAGGTCGCGGAGCTCATGGCGACGGACTACTCCGACGCGCTCCTGGACGAGATGGGCAAGCTCCAGGAGGACCTGGACCACGCCAACGCCTGGGACCTCGACACCCAGCTGGAGCAGGCCATGGACGCCCTGGGCTGCCCGCCCGGCGACTGGCCCGTCACCAACCTCTCCGGTGGCGAGAAGCGCCGCGTCGCGCTCTGCAAGCTCCTCCTCGAGGCCCCCGACCTGCTGCTCCTCGACGAGCCCACCAACCACCTCGACGCCGAGTCGGTGAACTGGCTGGAGCAGCACCTCGCGCAGTACAAGGGCACCGTCGTGGCCATCACCCACGACCGGTACTTCCTCGACAACGTCGCCGAGTGGATCCTCGAGCTCGACCGCGGCCGCGCCCACCCGTACGAGGGCAACTACTCCACCTACCTGACCAAGAAGTCCGAGCGGCTCAAGGTCGAGGGCCAGAAGGACGCCAAGCGCGCCAAGCGGCTCAGGGAAGAGCTCGAGTGGGTCCGGTCCAACGCCAAGGGCCGTCAGGCCAAGTCGAAGGCCCGTCTCGCCCGCTACGAGGAGATGGCGGCCGAGGCCGACAAGATGCGGAAGCTGGACTTCGAGGAGATCCAGATCCCGCCGGGCCCGCGCCTGGGCTCCATCGTCGTCGAGGTCGAGAACCTCTCGAAGGCCTTCGGCGACAAGGTCCTCATCGACGACCTGAGCTTCACCCTGCCCCGTAACGGCATCGTCGGCGTCATCGGCCCGAACGGCGCCGGCAAGACCACGCTCTTCAAGATGCTCCAGGGTCTGGAGACCCCGGACTCCGGCAGCGTCAAGGTCGGCGAGACCGTCAAGATCTCGTACGTCGACCAGAGCCGCGCCAACATCGACCCGAAGAAGACGCTGTGGGCCGTCGTCTCCGACGAGCTCGACTACATCAACGTCGGCCACGTCGAGATGCCCTCCCGCGCCTACGTCTCCGCGTTCGGCTTCAAGGGCCCGGACCAGCAGAAGCCGGCCGGCGTGCTCTCCGGCGGTGAGCGCAACCGCCTCAACCTCGCGCTCACCCTCAAGCAGGGCGGCAACCTGCTGCTCCTCGACGAGCCGACCAACGACCTCGACGTCGAGACCCTGTCCTCGCTCGAGAACGCGCTCCTGGAGTTCCCGGGTGCGGCCGTGGTCATCTCCCACGACCGCTGGTTCCTGGACCGGGTCGCCACGCACATCCTGGCGTACGAGGGCGACTCCAAGTGGTTCTGGTTCGAGGGCAACTTCGAGTCGTACGAGAAGAACAAGATCGAGCGCCTCGGCCCGGACGCGGCCCGTCCGCACCGCGCCACCTACAAGAAGCTGACCCGAGGCTGATCACCTCATGGCTCGGCACATCTACAGCTGCCCCCTGCGCTGGTCGGACATGGACGCCTTCGGGCACGTCAACAACGTCGTCTTCCTGCGGTACCTGGAAGAGGCGCGGATCGACTTCATGTTCCGGCTCGCGCCGGGGGACGGCTCCCCCTCGTTCTCCGGCGGGTCCGTCGTGGCCCGGCACGAGATCGACTACAAGCGACCGCTGGTCCACCGGCACGAGCCGGTGACCATCGAGTCGTGGGTGACGAAGATAGGCGCGGCGTCCCTGACGATCGCGTACGAGATCAAGGACACCGAGCACTCGGACGTCGTGTACGTGCGCGCGTCCACGGTCGTCGTGCCCTTCGACCTGGAGTCGCAGCGTCCCCGGCGGATCACCGACGAGGAGCGCCACTTCCTGCAGGAGTACGTGGACGACGGGATGACCTCCGCCGCATGACCGTGCTTGCGCCGCTCCACTTCGCCGACCCCAGGGAGGCGGCGGCCCTCGCCGCCTTCCTGACCCGCCTGGTCCACTACGACCGGGCGGCCGCCGTCCGCCTCCAGGCGGGCGGCGGGGCGCTGGCCGTCTTCGGCCGGCCGCCGTCCTTCGAGGTCCTCGCGATCCGTACGGCCCGGCTCGCCGACCCCGTCGACCTGGACGTCACCGTCTCCGCCGGTGAACTCCTCGAAGGCATCGAGGAGTCCGGCGGCAAGGCCGTCGTCCCCGGTGCCGTCACCGGCCCGCCGTGGACCGGCGTGCTGCCGCCCCGCTCCGGCTGGGCGCCCGTCGCCGGGCTGCCCGGCGTCGCCGACATGCGCGCCGCCGTCGCGGCCGCCGTCGCCGAATTCCGGGCGCGCGACGAGGAGTTGCCCGAGGAGCGGCGTACCAGGGCCGAACGCGACGCCCTCGGGCGCGCGATCTGGACCCGGACCCTCGGCGCCACCGGGCTCCCGCTGCGGGCGGTCCACGCCGCGCAGTCGCTCGGCTTCCTGCCGCCAGGTCCGTACGAGGCGGCGCTCTTCGCCTCAGGTCCGTGGCTCCGGCTCCGTACGCCGTACGGCTCCGTCGCCCTCCGTACCGTTCCCCTCTCGCTGGGCGTCGCGCCCCGCTGACGGCCGTCGCCCGCGCCTTCTCCCGTACGGCTCGGAGGCGGCCGGGCGGCGCTCCGTGACGGCCACGTGGCGCGCGCCCGCCGTGGCCGCGCCCAGCGCCAGTACCGCGAGGAGCCCCGGAAGCCACGGCGAGGCCTCGCCCTCCACCACCGGACTCACCCGCCGTCGCGGGTCGTAGGCCACCCGGACCGTCCCGCCCTGCGGGGCGAGGCGGCGGTCGTGGGTCATGGCCGTCGGATAGCCGCCCGGGCAGCGCAGGACGTGGTGGTGGATCGTCGTGTCGAGCTCGCCGTCGAACTTCCCCTCGATCTCCTCCGCCCACACCTTCTCGACGACGCACTCGGCGACCTCGGACCGGCCGGCGGCCCGGTCGGCCGCCGAGCCCGTGAGGAGCAGTCCGGCGGCCAGCGCCAACGCGCCGAAGAAGCCGAGGTTGCCGGTGACCAGGAGGAAGTAGGCCACCACCGAGGCGAGGACGAAGCCGCCGCCGACGGAGACGGCGACGGTCGTGGACGGGGCCGACGCGCCTCCGAAGCACCAGACCGCCCAGGCGGCGAGGAGGGCGGCGGAGGACGCGGGCAGGTAGACGGCGGAGCGGGCCCGACGGGCGGATCGGGCGCGGCGGGCAGACTGCGAGCCCGGTGCGGATCGGGCGTCCGCTGACGTGGATCTCGTTGGCATGAGCATCACCCCGACACAGGGACGCCCGCCGGCCGGTACCGGTTGCCTCAGTGCTCCACGTCGTCCGGCCACACCCCGATGTGGTCCTGCTCCAGCTCCAGCGCGACCCGGTGCTCCATCCCGAGCGTCTTCGTGTACTCCGCCGGGAGCTGGAGCCGTCCGGCGCGGTCGAGCATCGCGTACTCCCGTGCCACCAGCGACTCCAGGCCCTGCTCGTCGACCTCCGTACGCCGCAGCACCTCCGAGGAGGTGCGGCCGTCGCGGATGGCGACCGTGCGGCGGACCTCGGAGGCGACGGCCTGGTCGTGGGTGACGATGACGATGGTCGTGCCGAGCTCCTCGTTGGCGCGGCGGAAGGCCGCGAAGACCTGCTCGCCGGTGGCCGAGTCGAGCTCGCCGGTGGGCTCGTCGGCCAGGAGGACGGCCGGGTTGTTGGCGAGGGCGACGGCGATGGCCACCCGCTGCTGCTGGCCACCGGAGAGCTGGTGGGGCCGCCGGTCGCGGATCTCGGAGATGCCGAGCATGGCGAGGAGTTCCTCGGCGCGCTCGGCCTTGTGCTTCGCCCGGCCCCGCAACTGCATGGGCAGGGCGACGTTCTGAGCGGCGGTCAGGTAGGGCAGGAGGTTGCGGGCGGTCTGCTGCCAGACGAAGCCGACGACCTCGCGGCGGTAGCGGAGGCGGGCCTTGCCGTCCATGGCGAGCAGGTCGGAACCGGCGACGCGGGCCGCGCCCGCGGTGGGGACGTCGAGGCCGGCGAGGATGTTCATCAGGGTCGACTTGCCGGAGCCGGAGGCGCCGACGAGGGCCATCAACTCGCCCTCCTTCACCAGGAGGTCGAGGCCCTGGAGGGCCTGCACCTCCACCCCGTCGGTGGTGAAGATCCGGACGAGCCGGTCGCAGGCGATGAGGGCGTCGTGGCCGTACGAGGGCCGGTCGCGGTGCGCGTTCGCCCGCCGCTCCAGCTCCTCCAGCGTCGTGCCGGGAGCGGTCGTGTCGGTCTGCGTCATCGTGCGTCTCCTGCCCTGAGTTCCTGGATCGAGCCCCTGCGTACCGCCCACCACGCCTGCCCCAGCGCCGCCGCCCCCGTGAGGAGGACGACGCCGAGCGCGGGCACGGCCAGGGACCAGGGGTCCGCCCGCAGTGGGGCGCTGTCGAGCGCCGAGAGGCCCGGGGTGGTGGCGAGGGCCAGCCGGAAGAGGTCGATGCCGGGGGCGAGCAGCGGGACGGTCGCCCAGCCGGCGAGCATGCCGCCGAGGGCGGCGAGGACCGCCTGCGGGAGGGCTTCGAGACCGAGGAGGCGACGGCCCTGACGGCGGGTGAGGCCCATGGTCCGCAGCCGTGCGAGGAGCTTGGTGCGCTCCGGCGCGCTCTGCATGAGGGAGAGCAGGACGGCGACGGCGGCGAATCCGGCTCCCGCGCCGATGGCCGCCGCGTAGATCCGCTCGGCGCCGGTCTGGAGCGGCGAGTCCACGTAGGTGGAGCGGAGTTCGCCGCGCAGGGTGACGGCGAAGTCGCCGGACTCGGCGGACTTGGCGGCGACGGCGGCGCGCAGGGCGGAGCCCTTGGCGGCGGCGCCGGTGACGAGCAGCGCGGTGGGCTGCGGGTGGGTGAGGTCGGCGGCGTTGACGAGGAGGAAGTCGTCGCCGGTCAGGGCCGGGGTGGTGGACCGGACGGCGACGACCTTCACGCGGAAGACGCCGGCCGCGGCGATGATCTCCAGCGGTTCGGTGCCGAGCCGCTCGGCGACGGAGGGGGAGGCGATGGCGGGCAGGACGCGCTCGGTGTCGCCGACGGCGTCCTCGCCGCCCTTGCCGGTGGAGGCGAGGAGCGAGGCGGGGAACGGGCCGAAGTCGGTGCGTGCGGCGAGGCGCGCGTACGAGCCGGGTTCGACGCCGACGAGGGGGGCGCTCATGGCCGGGGCGGTGGTGCCCAGGTGGGAGGGGAGGGCGACGCCGTACTCGATCTGCACGGCGGCGACGTCCCGGACGCCCGCCGTGCCGCGTACGGCCTCGGCGAGCCCGTCGGGGACCGGGGTGAACTCGACGGAGCCCTCGATCCGGGCGTCCGCGCCGGTCGCGAGGAGCGCGGCCCGGTCGCGGGCCTCGGCGACGCCGCCGAGGACGGAGCCGCCGAACGCGGCGGTGGTCAGCGCGAGGACGAGCGCGAGCAGCGGGAGCGCGCCGGTGGACGAGGAGCGCCCGGCCCTGGCGAGGGCCAGTGGCCCGACGGCCCCGCGCAGCCGCCGGGCGGGCCGGGCGAGCCACCGCAGGGGCAGGGGATAGAGGCGTACGAGGACGAGCGCGGAGATCATCCCGACGAGGACCGGCGCGGCACTCAGGAGGAGGTCCGCCGAGCCGCCGTCCGTGACCGCCCCGGAGCCGCCGGCGCCCTGGCCGGGGCCCGACCGGGAGCCGTCCGAAGCCGCGGATCCGCCGCGCAGCCGCATGGAGGCGATCGCGCCCACGGCGAGGACGAGCAGGGTGAGTTCGGCGACGGTGCGGCGGCGGGACGGCCGGGCGTCGAGGAGGTCGTCGCGGCCGCCGTGGAGGCGGGGGCGGCGGTGCAGGACGACCGCGCGGAGCGGAAGCACGAGCATGGCGAGGAGCGCGACGCAGGCGGCGGCGAGGACGGAGGGCGTGAGCGGGAGACCGCCGCCCGCGCCGCCGCCGACGGTCTCCGGGGGCCGTACCGTCACCACGGCCAGGACCAGGCCCAGGGCCGCGGCCGGGACCGTCACCGCCGAGGTCTCGCCGAGGAGCCGCAGGCCGATGCCGGTGAGCGAGGCGCCGCGCGAGCGGAGGAGGGAGAGTTCGCTGTCGCGGCGGGCGGCGAAGAGCCCGCCGGTCATGGCGAGGACGACGGCGGCGACCGCGCCGATCCCGAAGACGGCGACGGCGACGACCGGGTCGATCGCCTCGCGCATCGAGCGGAAGTTGCCCACGAGGGTGTCGAGTTCGGTGGCGACGCCGCCGGTCACTCCCATGACCTGGCGCATCTCCACCAGGTCGGCTCCGGCGCCGACCGCGTCGAGGGCGGTGGCGAGCCGGTCGACGTCGCGCGCGGTCAGGTGGTCGGCGGTCGGCATGAAGCGCCAGAAGAGCTCGGGCTCGCCGGCGGTCGCGGGCAGGACCGGCGCGGAGGCGGGGGAGAGGAGCAGCGCCCCCTGCCAGTAGTACTTCACCTCGTCGCCGACGAGCGGCGCGAGCGCGGGCGTCCCCAGGAGCGGTTCGACGGCCCAGTACGCGGACTCGGGGCCGCGCGGCTCGACGATCCCGGTGACGGTCACGGCGAGCGGCTCGGAGCTGAACTTGCCGGGTACGTGCACGACGGAACCGGGCTTGATGCCGAGGGACTTCGCGGTCGCGGCGGTGACCGCCGCCTCCGGGGCGTCGGCCGTTCCGGCGGGCAGGCGGCCCTGGCGCACGGTCGCGTGGGCGGTCAGGTCGGACGGCGAGGAGAGGACGAACTCGGGGCTGATGCCGTCGGGCCGGGGCAGCCAGCGGTCGAGGCCGGCGACGCGGGTGACCGTGCGGATGCCGTGGACGGTCTGTTCCGGGTCGGTCCGCAGCGGCTCGGGGAAGAGGGCGCGCAGTTTGTCGCGCTTCGCCTGGAGGGCGGCGGGGGTGAGGTTCTCGCGCGGCTCGTTGATGCGCAGCGAGACGGTGAGGTCGAGGACGGTGAGGCGGGGTGCGGCGGTCGTGATCTCGTGGCGCAGGCCCTCCGTCTCGTACGCGTCGACGACCCGGGGCAGGGCGGCGGCGAGGTAGGAGGTGACGAGGACGAGGAGCGCCAGGGAGACCGCGGCCCAGGGCGCGGTCCGCAGCCGGGTCCGCACCCAGGGCGCGACGGTGCGGGCGTGCTTCGCGGGCGCGCCGCCGCCGGACGGCCGGGGCTTGTCGGGCGCGCCGCCGTCGGACGGCCGGGGCTTGTCGGACGGGGTGCCGTCGGACGGCCGGGCGGGCTTGTCGGACGGGGTGCCGTCGGACGGCCGGGCGGGCTTGTCGGACGGGGTCCGGGGCATGTCGGTGCTCTCCCTGGGGACTTCGGGGCGCTCGGCGGTCATCAGTGCTCCCCCTGGTGGCGCAGGGTCACGACCGGGTCGGTCCGGCGCAGCGCGATCACCGCGACGATGGCGAGCGGCAGTGTCGCGACCCCGGCGAGCAGCAGCGCCACCTGGACGGGCGGCAGTTCCACGAGAACCGGCGGTACGGGCCTGGCGGCCTGGCCGGTGAGGACGACGAGCGGGACGACGGCCCGGGCCAGGACCGTGCCGAGGCCGACGCCGACGAGCAGGCCGACGGCGATGAGGATGCCCTGCTCGGCGGCGATCAGCCGGGCGAGGCGGCGCTGCGGGGTGCCGAGTGCGCGCAGCACCCCGAACTCGGCGGAACGTTCCCGCATCGCGCCCGCCGAGCCGACGGCGAAGCCGACGGCGGCGAGCGCCGCGGCGGCGGCCGCGACCGCCATCAGGGCGGCGTTCGGCCCCGCGCCGAGCGGGTCGCCGAGCAGCTCGGCGGCGGTCTCGTCGCGGACGAGGACCTGCGTCGGGTCGGCGTTCGGGCGGGCCCGCAGGGCCGCGGCGACCTCGTCGGACCTGCCGGGCGCGACGGTCAGCCACCACTCGGTGGCGGGGACGCTCGCGGTCTCGTCGGCCGCGAGGAAACGATTGGCCGAGGTGAGGTCGACGAGGACCGCGCCGCCGGTCTCGGGGGCGGAGACGGTCGTGGCGGCGGTGGCGGACAGGGCGCCGGGACCGGTGGTCGGCAGCTCCTTGACCACGCGCGCGACGGTGATGCCGACGGACTTGCCGCCGAGGCTGATCTCCAGACTGTCTCCGGCCTTGGCGCCGGTCGCCGCGAGATAGGCCTCGGTGACGACGGCGGGCAGCCGCGCGGGCGCCCTCGGCCCCGGGGCGATCAGCCGGAGCGTGTACTCCTCGGGGCCCCAGAGCTTGTCGCCCGTGAGCCTGCCGACGACCTCGTACGAGACGGAGTACGGCGCCGGGCGCCCGCCGGGCCCCGCGGAGCCAGGACCGCCGATCGTGGTGATGGCGACCTCGGGCTCCTCGTTCAGGGTCTGGTCGGCGACGCGGGACCAGGTGGCGAGGACCTCCCCGGGGGCGTGGACCCGCTCGGTGCCGTTCGCGGCGACGGTGGTGAACCGCTCGACGTGGAGGGTGTGCTGGTGCGTGGTGCCGTCGTCGACCGAGCCGATGATCTCCAGACCGGTGAGCGTCAGCAGGCCGCCGGAGCCCGTACCGCCGGTCAGGGCGGCCAGGTCGAGCGTCAGCCGGTGAGTGCGGCGGTCCGAGGGCAGGGCCCCCAGGGTCTGCCGGTAGGGGATGCCGTCCGGGTCCTCCATGAGGGCGGTCACCCGGGCCTCGGGGGTGCGGGCCGGCGCGTCGGTGCGCAGGTCGACGGCGAGGGACCGGGTTCCGGCGGGCAGCGGGAGACCCGGGCGGGTGACGGCCTTCGGCCGGAGCGGGGCGAACAGCTCGGACGGGGAGGCGGCGCCCGCCAGGTCGGGGCGGAGCAGCAGCCCGCCGGATGCCTCGCGGGTGTCGACGGCGAGGACGGACGCGGTCTTCCCGCCGACATCCAGCGAGGCCCGGTGCACCGGGGCCACGCTCGTGACGCCGGGGACGGCCGCGAGGCGTTCCGTCTCGGTCGGCTCGCCGGGCCCGGCGGCGAGGACGCGGACGTCCGCACCGGCCCGGAAGTCGGCCTGGTCGCGCTGCGAGCGTTCCCACGAGGTGCTCTGCGCGATGGCCAGCATGCCCATCGCCACGGCGAGGACGAGGAGGAGGACGGGGCCCGCGCCGCGCAGCGGCCTGCGGCTGAACTGCCAGCCGGCGAGGGCGGCGGACAGGCCGCGGCCACGCGAGGCGCGCCGCTCGGCCAGCTTGGCGGCGGGCGGCAGCAGCCGCAGCGTCAGGACGGTCCCGGCGAGCAGGGCAAGGGCGGGCGCGGCGACGAGCACCGGGTCCACGGAGTCCCCGCCGAGCGCGGCGCCGGTCGCGGACGGCCGCTGGAGCTGCCAGAACGCGACGCCCGCGATGACCAGGAGACCGAGGTCGGCCCCGGCGCGCACGGGCGCGGGCAGCGTTCCCGAGCGGGCCTTGCGCAGCGAGACGACGGAACCGTCCCCGGCGGCCAGCGCGGGAGCCACGACGGCGGCGGCACAGCACAGCGCCACGGTGGCGGCGACCAGCCACACCTGGAGCGAGGGGCTCGTGTCGAGCCGTACGCCGAGGGAGGAGAGCGCGGACCGCTCGGCGAAGAGCCGGGTCAGCGGGCCGGTCAGGAGCGGGGCGACGAGCGCGGCGGGCAGCGCGAGGAGCAGCGCCTCGACGGCGGCGAGCCCGGTGATCCGGCGGCGCGAACCGCCGCGGGCCCGCAGCAGCGCCGTCTCGCCGGAGCGTTCGGTGCTGAGCAGCCGGGCGACGAGCAGCAGCGCGTACGCGGCGAGCAGCACCAGCTGCACGGCGACGATGAGGACGGTGGACCGGGAGACGACCAGCGCCCGCCCGGTCTCGTCGAGGACGGTCGGGAGCGCGGTGTCGGCGGTGACCGTCGTCCCGAACGGGGCGGTGTTCTCGGCGAGCGCCTTCGGTACCTCGGTGGACGAGGCGCGCAGGGCGTCCATCCGGTCGGTCGTGACGCCGCCGAAGTCGGGGTCGGCGAGCCACGCGGTGGTGCCGGAGCTCAGCGCCTTCGCGGCGGGGACGGCCGGGTCGACGAGGAGCGGGCCGTACGTGGTGAAGGCGACGGTCCTGATGCCGCGGCCGCCCGCCGGGTCGAGCCGCCAGTACGGGTCACCGGTGTCGCGGGGCCGGTAGACGCCGGTGATCCGGGTCCGTACCTGCCCGTCGGCGAGCCGGTCGTCGAGGGTGAGGACGGTCCCCGGCGCGATCCTCAGGCGCCGGGCGGCCTCCTCGGGGATCGCGGACTCCACCACGCCCCCGGGCCGCGCCGCCGAGGGCCACGCGCCCTTGACGAGCGAGAGCCGGGCGCGGTCGAGCACGGCGAAGTGCGTCAGGTCGGGGTCGCCCTTGCGGGCGGCGGGCGGCTGGAGACTCCGGGGCAGTGCGTACGGCCCCGAGCGCTCCACGCGCCAGACGGCCACGGGCAGCCCGTCGAAGGCCTTGGCCGCCCCCTCGCGGACGGCCTTGTCGGCGCTCGCCCGCTTCTCGGCGTCCACCTGGCCGGACACCACGAGGGAGGCGGCGGCCGAGGAACGGCCCTGGAGCACGGCCTGGAGCGCCGCGTCCCCGATGGACGTCGAGAAGGCGGCGAGCGTGGCCAGCACGGTCGTCGTCAGCAGGACGGCGAGCAGCGCGGCGGCGAGCAGCAGCCGGTGCGCCCTGACGCGCAGGAATACGAACCCCGTCACCCATCCCCCTGAAACCCCGAAAGTTCCTTGGATGCTTTCAGAGGGCACGGGGTGCTGGAAACCGCTTGCGGACCGACCTTGATGGGATCGTGACCGTTATTCGGCGTTCAGGCTCCGGAATCTGCCGGTCCATGACCGGCGGAGGGTGTGCGGCGCGCGTCAGCAGGCGTGCGTCAGCCCGCGGTGTTCACCATCGAGGCCGCCGCGTACGTCAGATACCGCCACAGCTCCGCCTCGTGCTCGGGAGCGAGCCCGAGCTCGTCGAGCGCGACCCGCATGTGACGCAGCCAGGCGTCGTGCGCCGCCTGGTCCACGGCGAACGGCGCGTGGCGCATCCGCAGGCGCGGGTGGCCGCGGTGATCGCTGTAGGTGTGGGGGCCGCCCCAGTACTGCATGAGGAAGAGGGCGAACCGTTCCTCCGCCGGGCCGAGGTCCTCCTCGGGGTACATGGGACGCAGCAGCGGGTCCTCCGCGACGCCCTCGTAGAAGCGCCGGACCAGGCGGCGGAACGTCTCCTCGCCGCCGACCTGCTCGTAGAAGGTCTGCTCCTGCACCGTTTCCCCGGGAATCTCGTTCACCGTTCCATCGTCTCAGATGACCTGACCGAGGACCGGAGACTTAGGACCGTCCGCCCCTGGGCAGAGGCGGGCGGTCCTGGGGTCATCCGCGGTGGACCGTGATCGTCGTCCAGGCGCCGACGTGCACCCGGTCGCCCTCCTGGAGCTGGACGGGGACGTACGGCTGGATCGGCTCCTCGCCGCCGTTGATCGTGGTGCCGTTGGTGGAGTTCTGGTCCACCACCGCCCACGAACCGTCCGGCTGCCGCACGAGCACGGCGTGCTGGTGCGAGACGCCCGGGTCCTCCGGCGGCACCGACAGGTCGATGTCGGGGGACTCGCCGGTGGAGTGCCGGCGACGGCCGATGGAGACCTGCGTGCCCTGGAGCGGCAGGTGCTTCGCCGGCGAGTACGCGGGCAGGTTGAGGCCCGAGGCCTCGGGCCCGCTGCGGTGCATCATCGCCATGAAGTACTCCCGGTCGGGAGCGATCACCGCGGTCCAGCCCTGCGGCGGGGCAGGGCTCTGGAACGGCGGAGGCGCCTGGTGCTGCTGGTGCGGCGGGGGCGCCTGGTGAGGCGGTGCCTGGTGCGGCGGCGGCTGCGGGGGCTGCGGCTGCGAGGGCGGCGACAGCACCCAGTCGTCGTCCGCCCGCGGCTCGGGCCGCGGCGGCGCGGGCGGCTGCGGGGCCTGGACCGGGGCGGCCTGCGGCGGCGCCTGGAGGAACGCGGGCGGAGCCGACGGCGGCTGGTGCATCGGCGGCTGCGGCGGCTGGTGCACCGGCGGCTGCTGCACGGGAGGCTGCTGGACCGGCGGCTGCTGTACGGGCGGGGCCGGCGGCTGCTGCATCGGCGGACGCTGCGGCGGGGCCTGGTGGTGCGTCGGCTCGGCGCCCAGCGGCTCGGCCGGACGGTTCACCTGTGAGGGCCGCGAGCCCTGGTACCCGAAGGGGTCGGGCTGCTGCGCCGGAGGCGCCGGGGGCGGCGGCGGGGACTGGAAGCCGGGCGGCAGGTTCAGGCCCGGCGGCGGGCCGGACTGCTGCGGCTGCGGGGCCAGCGGCGTGTACGAGGTCGCCGTGTTCGTGAGGAAGTTCCAGCGGCACTCCTCGCAGAACGGCGCCATGTGCTCGCGCGGCGTACGGCACTGCGGGCAGAGCTCCGCCTGCGCGGTCGCGTTCGGGTCCCCACCGGGACCGAAGCCACCGGGAGCGCCGGGACCACCGGGGCCGGGCCCCGGGTATCCGTACGCGGGCGGCGGCGGGGGAGGCGGCGGCACGGCACCCGCAGGCGCGCCCGCCCCGGCCATGCGATGGCCGCAGACCTCGCACCAGTCGTCGGAGACCGACTGGTGTCCGTTCGGGCAGGTCGGCATGTCGGTGCTTCCCCCTCTCGTCGTTTTCCGGCCCGGCGGGCCGGGCTACCTCTTGACGCGAACGGTCTTGGTGGAGCGGGTTTCGAGTGTCATCTCGTCCGCTTCCGCGACCTTCGCCTTCAAACGCACAGTACCCGTCGCCGCGTCGACGACGTCGACCACCTTCGAAAGGAGTTTCGCCGTATCCGCGTTGCCGGAGGCCGCCGCGAGCTGCACCGCGCGGCCCAGTTTGGCCGTCGCGCCGTCCCGGTCGCCCGATTTGCGGGCGTCCAGGCCCTGCTGGATGACGTCCGCGAGCTCCGCCTGCCCCGTGTAGTGCGCGACCTGCGGGTTGATCGAGGTCGACATCGCGAGGTCGTCCGTCCACACCGCCCGTACCAGTCCCTGGGACAGCGGCCGGGGATCGCCGCCCGCCGGGTCGGGGGCGAGCAGGGAGACCCGGGCGGCGAGCATCTCCTGCCCGAGCGAGGCCTGCGGGACGCGCACGCTCACGTGGTAGTCGCGGGACTCGTCGCCCCACGAACCCGTCGGGTAGTCGCCGGCGCGCGGCCCGGCCTCGGCGCGCCGGTCCGTCAGGTCCTCGACGGTCGGCGCGACCTGCTTCACGAAGCCGATCTCCACCCCGACCGGCGTCCACAGGCGCAGCATGACGTCCGCCACGCCCTTGCCCATCGTGCGCTCCATCATCGCCGTGAAGTCGGCGGCGAGCCCGGACGGGTCGGCGACGATGTCGGCGGTGCCGAGGAGCGCCGAGGCGATCCCGGTGACCTCCTTGACCTCCCAGTCGGTGCCGACCCCGCGCGCGTCGCAGGTGAACCGGCCGGCGCAGGCGTCGAGCGCGGCCCGCAGCTCCTCCGGCGTCTCGTGCTCGTTGCGCCCGTCGGTGAGCAGGACGCCGTGCCGGATGGCGAGGTCGGCGGAGGAGAGCAGCCGGTCGGCGAGCCGCAGCCAGGTGCCGATCGCCGTGCCGCCGCCCGCGCTCAGCCCGCGCAGCGCCTCCTTGGCCTGGGCCCTGGTCCGCTCGTCGGCGACGGCGAGACGGCCGTTGCCCGGGTAGACCTCGCGCGCCACGTGCGTGCCGGCGACGACGGCGAAGTGGGTGCCGTCGCGAAGGGTGTCGACGGCGGCGGCGGTCGCCTCGCGCGCGCCGCGCATCTTGGTGGCCGGGTAGTCCATCGAGCCGGAGCAGTCGACCATGAGCACGACACCGGCGGCACTGCCCGTGACGGCGCCCGTGGTCCCGCCCCCGGTGGACGTGACCGTGACGATCGCGCTGACGTCCCGGCCGCCCTCGGGCAGGAACTCGTTCTGGTACACGTCCACGGAGAACCGCGGCACGGTCGGCTTGGAGAAGTTCGCCATCTGTTTCGGCTCCTCGGGCGGCAGTGCGGCAAACGGGGAAGGGAAGGGGGGATCGGCGACCGCTCTCAGGCGGAGCCTGCCCCTTCGGGGGTGAAGGTGAACGGCAGCAGCGCGACCGTGACGTTGTCGTGGCCTCCGCCGTCCAGGGCGTGGCCGACGAGGACCTGGGCGCCGTGCAGCGGGCGGTCCGCCGCGTCGGGCGGGACGACCCCGGCCATGTCCTCGGCGCTCTCGGCGTAGTTCCAGAGGCCGTCGGTGCAGACCACGACGACGCCGGAGTGGTCGGGCTTGAACGAGGCGGTGTGCGGGTCGAGTTCGTACGCGTCGGCGCCGAGCCAGCCGGTGATCGCGTGGGCGCGCTCGTCCGCGTACGCCTCGGCCTCGTTCATCAGTCCCGCGGCGACCATCTGGGCCGCCCACGAGTCGTCCTCGGTGAGCCGGGCCGGCCGGGCGGAGCGGTCGTCGGGGACCCAGTAGACGCGGCTGTCGCCGACCCAGCCGACGACGAGCAGGCCGTCGGCGACGACCGAGCCGACGATGGTGCAGGCCGGGGAGTTGCGGTGCGGGTCGTGCTCGGCGCCGTCCCGGCCGGGCTCCTCGGCGAGGGAGTTGACGGCCTCGGACGCGGCGACGATCGCCTCGTGCATCGCCTGCTGCGGGTGGATGCCACGGGGCAGCGCGGCGAGCAGCGCGTCGCCGGCCGCCCGCGCGGCGGCGGCGGAGGCCTCGTCGGGGCGGGTCGCCGAGGAGACGCCGTCGCAGACGATCGCGAGGGCGGCGGGGGAGCCGTCGGGGAGCGTGGTCGCCGAGACGGCGAACGCGTCCTCGTTCCGGTGGTGGCGCAGGCCCCGGTCGCTCACGGCGGCGACCGCGTCGAGCTCCCGCTCCATGTGGTCCCGCTCGCGGGGCTGCGCGTGCCCGCAGTTCTCGCAGTAGCCGTCGGTGTCGACCCGCCCGGCCCGGCAGGCCACGCACAGGGCGCTGCCGGGGGCGGTGCCGGGGCCCGGTCCCGCCGCGGGCGCCGGTGCCGGTTCCGCCTGTACCGCCGTACGCGGATCGGGCGCGGCCAGCTCGAAGTCACCGGAGGACGTACCGCCGGAGGACGTACCACCGGAGGACGCGCCACCGGAGGACGCGCCACCGGGGGCGCCGGGCGCACGGGCGGCCTGGCCGTCCGTACGGACCGCCATCGTCGGCAGGTCGCGGCCGCCCGAGTCGGTGCCCGGCAGATCGCCGGGGTGCTGGGTCGCCGTCGACAGCGAACCCGGCTCCCTGGCCGGGGCGTCCGGCCAGACCACGGGGGTGGCGATCGGCACGGTCGGGCGGTCCGTCCCGGCCTCCGCCGGGGAGGCCGACAGGTCGTGGCCGCACGCCCCGCAGAAACGGTCACCCGAGTCCACGGGCTCCGCGCAGCCGGGGCAGGCGGCGAAACCGTGCGACGGCGTCGGCAGCGGGTGGTTCCTGGGGTCTTGGGACATCCTCACACCCACGTCCGGGGACGGAAGCGGTTGGCCCGCTCCACCAGTTCGATCCTCTCCTCGCCCCGCTGCGCGAGCCGGGCGAGCACCCGGTACGAGCGTTCGAGGCCGAAGCGCAGTCCGCGCTCGTCCAGTCCGCTCCCGAGCAGCAGCGTGCCGCCGCCCGGCGCAGCGCCGGGACTCCCGGAGAGTACCCAGTCGAGCGCCGTCCCGAGGACCTCCGTGGACAACTGCTCACGGCGGACCGCGTCGAGCCCGAAGCCCTGGAGCGCGGACACCTGCGCGGCGGCGGCGGTCAGCTCCGCGCCGAGCGGCTCGCTCGCCGGGCGCCGTCGCAGCCGCGCGCGCACGGCCGCGACCCGTGCCGCCGTGTAGTGGATCGAGGCCTCCGGCACGGACTCCAGGGTCCGTACGGCTCCGGCGCGGTCGCCCGTCGCGAGCTGCACCCGGGCCAGCCCGAAGGCCGCGCTGACGAAGCTCGGGTCGGTCGCCCACACCAGGCGGTAGTACTCCGCCGCGTTGTCCAGCTGGCCGAGGACCTCGGCGCAGACGCCGAGCGCCAGCTTCGGCGCGGGCTCGCCGGGGAAGGCGTCGTAGATCGCGTCGAAGGCCAGGGCCGCCTGCTCGTGGTCCCCGGTCACCAGGGAGGCGACGCCCCGGTACCAGACCACCCGCCAGTCGTCCGGGTCCCGCTCCTCCAGGGAGGCGAGCGTCGCCACGGCTGTGGGCAGGTCGCCCAGCTCCAGGTGGGCCCGCAGGGTGGCGAGCCGCAGCTCGGCCGAGGGCGCGGGCGCGGCGGCGAGGGCGCCGAGCAGCTCGGAGGGCGCCGCGGCGAGGAGACCGGCGAGGAAACCGGCGTTGGGGTCGGCCGCGTCGACGCGCGGCACGGGCAGCGCGAGCGCGGTGGCGGGCACGTCGAGCGGCGCGAGCAGCCACCCGAGGCCGTGTCCGAGCCCCTGCGGAGGCAGGGCCGCCGACGGGAGCGCGGCCCGGCCCTTCCGCCGGTCCCTCCGGGCGCCGAGCAGCGACACGTCCTCGGTCAGCTCGGCGAAGAGCGCGGTGTCCGTCACCCGGACCTCGGTGCCGAAGAGCGTCGAGAGCGCGGGCCGCGGCCGCCCCGACTGGAGCGCCACGACCTCCCGCAGCACGCCCGTCAGCTGCTCCGCCATCTCCTGCGCGGAGGCGAACCGCCGCGCCGGGTCCGGGTCCGTGGCACGGACCAGGAAGCGGTAGAACGACTCGTACGTCCGCAGGACCTCGATGTGCTCCGGCTCGGGCAGCGAGTCCACGAAGACGTTCGTGTAGCCCTGGAAGTCGAAGGTCATCACCGCGAGCGTCCGCGCCACCGTGTACAGGTCGCTGGCGACCGACGGGCCGACCTCGGCCACCTCGGGCGCCTGGTAGCCGACGGTGCCGTAGATGGCCGACTCCTCGTCGTCCATCCGCCGGACCGCGCCCATGTCGATGAGCTTCAGCTGGTCCTCGGTCTGTATGGCGTTGTCGACCTTGAAGTCGCAGTACAGCAGGTTCCTGCTGTGCAGGTGGCCGAGCGCCTCCAGGGCCTCGATCCCGTACGCGCAGGCCTGCTCGACCGGCAGCGGGTCGCGCCGGCCGTCGGGGGTGCGCCGCTCGTTGGCGATCTCCTTGAGCGACTTGCCGCCGACGTACTCCATGACGATGTAGCCGTCCATGGAGCCGGTGCGCTGGTCGAGGTGCTCGACGAAGTTGTAGATCCGGACGATGTTCGAGTGCTCGATCTCGGCGAGGAAGCGGCGCTCGGAGATGGCCGCGGCCATGGCGTCCTGGTCGCCGGTGTCGAGCAGGCCCTTGAGCACCACCCACCGGTCGGAGACGGCCCGGTCGACGGCGAGGTAGACCCAGCCGAGACCGCCGTGGGCGAGACAGCCCGCGACCTCGTACTGGCCGTGGACGATGTCCCCGCCGCGCAGCTTCGGCACGAAGGAGTACGGGTGCCCGCACGAGGTGCAGAAGCCCTCGGTGCGCCCCGGCCGGTCACCGCGCGAACGGCCGACCGGCGCCCCGCAGTCGGAGCGGGAGCAGAAACGCTTCCGCTCGGGGACCTCGGGGTTCTTCATCACCGCGCCGCGCGGATCCGGACGGGGAACCTCCGGAATCGTCACCAGACCGGCGCCCAGCCGGTTGCGCGCCGACTGCCCGGACGAGGAGCCCGAGCTGCGCACCGACACCGACCGGGCCCCCGTGCGCCCGGAGAGCGAACGCGAGAGCCGCCCCGAGACCGAACGCCGGGACGAGGAGGAGCGCGACGAAGCCCGCGACGAGGCCCGCGAAGAGCTCCGCGCGGAACTCGAATCCCGCCCCCCGGTCCCGAGCCCGGACCCGAGCCCGGACCCGAGCCCGGAGTCCGTCCCCGTGTTCTTCCCGGGCACGGCCACGCCCGTGCGCGTCGCGCCGATCAGCCCGCCGGGCGCGACGACCGGGGCGAGCCCGCAGGTGTCGCAGTACAGCTCGCCGCCTCCCATGTCCTCGTACGATCCCTCGCACGAAGGCCGCTGACAGCTCCCCACGCCCGTCTCCCCGCTCACCACTGTCGTCCTCCGGCATCTCTCGGGCCGGACAATACGTCCGCCGCGGCCCGCTGGTAGCGCAGCACGGCCTGCTCGGCGGCCCGCAGGTCGCAGGGCGCGCTCCACAGCATCCGGCGCGCGGTGTCGTACCGCTCGATGAGCAGCGGGTCCTCCGCCGCCCCCAGCCGCGCGACCTTCGCCTTGTACGCGTCGAGCCGGCCGCGCAGCTCGGCCCGGACCGCCAGCGGCGCCGTGACCGCCGTCAGCGACTCCCTGGCCCGCGCCAACTCGTCCTCCGCCTCCCGCTCCAGGGAGTCCAGGAGCGGGGAGAGGCGGTGCCACCGCGCGTGTCTGCGGTATTCGGCGGCGGCCGCCAGGCGCTCGTGCAGCGCGGTCGGCGGACCGCTCACCGCCGGCACCTCGGACGCGGCGATCTTCGCCAGGACCTCGCCGCGCGCGGACCGCGCCTCGGCGAGCGTCCGGTCCGCCCTGACCAGCACGTCACGCACCCGCAGCAGCCGGTCCTCGGAGTCCTGCCGGACCGCGAGGACGGCCTCGATCTCGCGCCGGATGTCCTCCAGGGCGAGCGCCGCCCGGTCGTACCGCGCGGTGTCGGGCCGACCGCCGCCGGGCGCGGAACTGCCCACCGCCGGCTGCCAGAAGGCGAGCGGGTCGCTCACCACCTGGGAGCGCAGCGAAGCCAGCTCGGCCGCGATCTCCTCCAGCTCGTCCCCGGCCGGGTGCTCCCCGGGCCGCACGCCGACCGCGTGGGCCAGCGTCCGGGTCCGGCCGAGCTCGGCCGCGAGCAGGTCTATCCGGGCCGGCAGCGCCGACCAGACGCCGTCGGCCGTGACGACCACGTCGAGCGAGGACGCGTACAGCTCGTTCATCCGCCGCACCAGGCCCTCCAGGGTGAACCGCTCGGAGAGCAGCCCCTGTTCGCCCGCCCCGCCCGCGACGACGACGCTCTCGCCGCGCAGCCGCTCGGTCAGCTCCACGAGCTCGTCCCGGCCGGGCCAGCGGCGCCGCGCCCGCACCTCACGGGCCTCGCGCAGCGCGTCCGTGTAGAGGTCGAAGCAGGTCCAGAGCACGGTGATGGTCCGCTCGGCCGTCGCCCAGCGGTCCCGGGTGACACCGGTCAGCGCGGCCCCTTCGAGCAGCCGGCGGCCCGCGTGGTCCTGGAGCGCGAGGAGCGAGTCCTCGACCGCCTTGTGCTCGGCGTCGAGCCGCGCCAGCGCACGGTCCACCTCGTCCCGGTCCATCACCGGATCAGGAGGTCCCGTGACGCCCATCGATCACCTCTTCCGCCGCGTGTACAGGGACTGCTCACTTGTAGAGGGGAGCCGGCGGACCGGATATCCCGGGCAGGTCCTTCTGGAGCCAGCGCTGGTACGCGGCCTGCCAGGGACCGTTCCGGTAGTCCACCAGGACCTTGTTGACCCGGCGGACCAGGTCGTCGTTGCCGAGCTTGGCGGCCACGCCGTAGTACTCCGTGGTGAACGGTCTGCCCTTGAGCTCGACCGCCGGGTCCTGCGCCGCCTGGCCCGCCGCCAGCGCGTTGTCCGTGACGACCGCGTCGACCTCGCCGAGCTGGAGTCTGACCAGGCAGTCCAGCTGGTTGGGCACGGTCAGCAGGTCCTTGTCCGCCTTCGTGCCGTCGGCCTCGTCCTTGAAGACCGCGCCGAACGAGTTCTCCTCCAGCGCCTCGTACGCCGTGGACCCCTCGGCCGTGCAGACCCGCTTGCCGCTCAGCGAGGAGTCGTACCCCGTGATCGCTTCGGACCGCTTGGGCGCCAGGACCTGCTGACCGGCCTGGAAGTAGGCCGTGGAGAAGGCGACCTGCTGGATCCGCTTGCAGTTGATCGTCATCGTGCGCACGACGAGGTCGACCTTGCCGCTGTTCAGGGCGGCGATCCGCTGGTTCGTCGGGATCGCCCGGAAGATCACGGCGTCGGAGTCGCCCAGGATGTCCCGCGCGATGGCCCGGGCCAGGTCGATGTCGAACCCTTCGAGGGTGCCCTTCTCCGGGTTCCGGTAGCCCCAGCGGTAGCTGGACTGGTCGACGCCGACGACCAGCTTCCCCCGGGCCTTGATCGCCGCGATCGAGGGACCGTCGGCCGACGAGGGCTGGAGGGAAGCCTCCGGCTTCTCGCAGGTGTCGGCCTTCGCGTCGGTCCCGACCTGGACTTTGCCGCCGACACCGGCCGGGGCCGCGCCGGCACCGTCCCCGTCCGGCCCGAGGGGCAGCAGGGCGAAGGAGGCGGTGAGCCCGCAGGCCACGGCCATGGCCGCGACCCCGCCCCAGCCCCGCAGCCGCCGCGCGGCCCGCCGGACCAGCGGGTCCGGGTGCTCCGCGCGCCCGGTGAGCTCCGCGTTCCCCGCGCTCTCAGTGATCTCCGCGTGCCCCATGCGCCCTGCGTTCTCCGCGTTCTCCGCGTGCTCCGGCATCCCGCCCCCCTTCACCGGTACTCCGACAGTCTGCGGTTGATGCCGAGCACGGCTCCCGCGGCGCCCAGGATCCCGAGCGCCGCCGCCCCCAGCGGCAGCGCCGCCAGCGCGTCCCTCGCGTCCCCCGCGGACCGGGTGAACTCGGTCTGCTCGTGGGCGAGCGCCCGCTCGAGCGCCGCGTCGACCTGGTCGAAGGACTGGCCCGTCGACTCCTTCGAGCCGATGACCCGGCCCAGCGCGCCCTCGAAGTTGCCCGCCTCGTCCTCGCCACGGGCCGCCTTGTGGCGCTTCTGCCACTCGCCGGTCCGCGCCGCCGCCTCGTCCACCGGGCTGCGCCCGGCGTCGTCGTCGGCGTACTCCCGCGCCGTCGCGAGCGCCGACGTCAGGGCCTTCATGCTCGCGGTGTACTCGGCCTCGTACCTGTCGCTCTTGCCGTCCTCGGTGAGGACCGCGCCCCGGGCGACCAGGGTGAGGTTCTCGTTGGCACGAGCCGTGAGCGAGCTGATCCGGGCCTGGTTGAGGACCTGGAGCGAGTTCTGCCCGTCCTCCCGTGCCGTGCTCAGCTCCGCCCGCGCGAGGCTGTGCGCGGCGAGCAGCCAGACCAGGACCGCGAGCGACGCGGCCGTGGCCGCCAGCAGCCCCTTGTTGAACACCCGGTGTGTCCGGGCGTAGTTGCGGCGCTGCGCCCACACCAGCACCCCGAGCGCGAGCACCCCGAGCGCGAGCGACAGGAAGGGCCAGGCGCGGGCGGAGTCGTCGTCCTCGTGGAGGCGCGCGGTCTCCGCCGCGTACAGCCGCTCGGCGGCCGGCAGCAGCTCGGCGGTCATCGTCTGGTTCGCGTACCGCAGGTAGGCGCCGCCGAGCGGCAGCCCCTGCCGGTTCGCGGCCCGGGCGCGCTCTATCAGGCCCGTGTAGCGCGGCAGCTGTTCGTTGAGCGTGGCGATCTCGCGGGCCGACTCGCTCGAACCGTCCGTGTTGGCCGCGGCCTTGACCAGCAGGCGGGCCGCGGTCGCGATGTCCTTCTGATACCGCTCGCGGGACTCCTCGGGCTCCAGCGTGCCCGCGAGGAAGCCGCTCGCGGCGGTCGTGTCCGCGTCGGCGAGCGAGCGGTAGACCGCGGCGGCGTCGGCGCTCAGCGGCTGGCTCCGGTTCACGACGTCGTCGGCGGCGGACTCGCGCCCGGACACCTCGAAGGCGGTGACGGCCCCGAACGCGACGACCAGCAGCGCCAGGACGGCACCGAGGATCCGGAGCCGTCCCGGCTCCGTCGTCGCGGCCTCCTTGAGCCGCTCCCGGCCCACGGCCCAGGCCCCGCCCCCCGCGGGTGGGCCACCGGCGGGCGCGGCGGACGGCTGCGCCGGCACCTGGCCCGGGTGGGCCGGCGCGGGTGCCGTGGCCTGCGGCGCCGCCGGTGCGGCGGACGCGTTCGGCGGGTGTGTCACGTGACCTCCCCCTGGGTCGCTGACGTCGGTCCGTCCGGCGAGCAGTATGGCCGCCAGGGGCCCTGCCGCACACCGAAAATGACGCGATCTTGTCCCTATCGTGCCTCATGCCCCCGGCACTTCCGCGGGCGATCCCCCTCACCATGAATACGTCCCCCGGCCGACGCCGGTTCCTTCCCGGGGGTCGCTCGAACAGGTGAACATAGCGGGAGAGACCCCCGCAGCCCTCGTGCTGCCCTCTCCGCCCTCGTACCGCCCCCTCAGCCTTCGTACTGCTCCCGCAGCCGCGCCCCCGCCTCGGCCGGGGCGCCCGCCTCGTCCAGGGCGAGCAGCCCCGCCCCCAGCACCGGCGGTGCCGTGACGAACCGGACCGTCGCCTTCGGCGCCCGGACGCCGAGGAGTTCGACGATCCGCCCCTCCAACTCCGGGTGCCGGGCCGCGAGGACGCTCCCGCCGAGCACCACCGGCGCCTCCTCGCCGAGCAGCCCCAGCCGTCCGAGCGCCACGGACGCCAGCGCGACGACCTCCTCCGCGAGCCGGTGCACGAGCCCGAGCGCGACCGGGTCGCCGGCCGCCGCCACCCGGAACAGCACCGGCGCCAGCTCGTACCGCCGCCCGTGCGCGATCCGTCCCAGGTGCAGTGCCTCGATCAGCTCGGCCATCGTCACCAGGCCGAAGTGCGCGGGCAGCGCCCGCGCGAGCTCCGTCGGGTCGCCGCGCCCGTCCTCGGCCCGCGCCGCGTGCCAGAGCGCCTCCTCGGAGAGCCCGCCGCCCCCGCCCCAGTCCCCGGAGATCTTCCCGAGCGCCGCGAACCGCGCGGTCCGCCCGTCCGGGGTCATCCCGGCGCAGTTGATCCCGGCCCCGCACACCACCGCGACCCCGCGCGGCTCGTCGAGCCCGGCCCGCAGCAGCGCGACGGTGTCGTTGTGCACGCGGGCGGAACGGGTCAGATGTCGTGCGTACAGGGCCTGCTCCAGACGGAGTTCCTCCACCGGCAGATCGGCGTTGGCGAGGCAGGCCGTGACGTGGGCGAAGGCGGGGGCGCGGTCATCACCCCCGGCCGCCGCCCACGCCCGCCCGACGACCTCCGCGAGCACGTCGACCGCCGCCTCGACTCCCACCACCGGCGGCTGGAAACCGCCGCCCCGGGCCGACCCGAGGACGGCCCCGTCCCGGGAGAGCACCACGGCATCGGTCTTGCTGTTCCCCGCGTCGATCGCGAGGAGCGCCCCGTTCAGGTTCACGCCCACGCCAGGTGGTCCCGGTTGTGCGCGATCAGCCGGTCCGTGAGCCCCTCGGCGTACGCGTACTGCCCGACCAGCGGGTGCGCGAGCAGCGCCTTGAACACCCGGTCCCGGCCGCCGCGCAGCGCCGCGTCCAGCGCCAGGTCCTCGTACGCGGTGACGTTCGCGATCAGCCCCGCGTACAGGGGATCGACCGGCGCCACCGGCAGCGGCGCCGCGCCCTCCGGGCCCACCGCCGCCTGCGTCTCGATGACGGCGTCGTCCGGCAGGAAGGGCAGCGTGCCGTTGTTGTACGTGTTCACCACCTGGTACGGAGATCCGCCCCCGCCCAGCAGGGCGGCCGCCAGGTCCACCGCCGCCTCCGAGTAGAACGCCCCGCCCCGCTTGCCGAGCAGCGCGGGCTTCTCGTCGAGCGCCGGGTCCCCGTACATCTCCAGGAGTTCGCGTTCCATCGCCGCGACCTCGGCGGCCCGCGAGGGCTTGCTGCCGAGCTCGCGCACCACCTCGTCGTGCGCGTAGTAGTACCGCAGGTAGTACGAGGGGACGACGCCGAAGCGGTCCATGACCAGGCGCGGCAGGTGGAGGTCGTTCGCGATCGTGTCGCCGTGTTCGGCGAGCAGCCGCGGCAGCACGTCCTCGCCCTCGGGCCCGCCGAGGCGGACGCCCGTCTCCCAGGTCAGGTGGTTGAGGCCGATGTGGTCGAGGTGGATCTCGGAGGGGGTGACGTCGAGGAGCTTGGCGAACTTCCGTTGGAAGCCGATGGCCACGTTGCACAGGCCCACGGCCTTGTGCCCGGCCTTGAGCAGGGCGCGCGTGACGATGCCGACGGGGTTGGTGAAGTCGATGATCCAGGCGTCCGGGTTGGTACGGCGGACCCGCTCGGCGATGTCCAGGACGACGGGGACCGTGCGCAGCGCCTTGGCCAGGCCGCCGGCGCCGGTGGTCTCCTGGCCGACGCAGCCGCACTCGAGCGGCCAGCTCTCGTCCTGGTTCCGGGCCGCCTGCCCGCCCACCCGCAGCTGCAGCAGCACCGCATCGGCGCCCTCGACCCCGGCGTCCAGATCGCTCGTGGTGACGATCCGGCCGTCGTGGCCCTGCTTGGCGAAGATCCGCCGGGCGAGCCCGCCGACCAGGTCGAGCCGCTCGGCGTCCGGGTCGACGAGGACGAGTTCGGTGACGGGCAGGGTGTCGCGCAGCCGCGCGAACCCGTCGATCAGCTCGGGGGTGTAGGTGGATCCGCCCCCGACGACGGTGAGCTTCATGACGCGTGCCAGCCCTTCTCTCAGGTTCGGCGCGAGGTGTCGAAGACCTCGTCGCGAGTACGGGTGAGGGCGCTTTCGAGAGCGCCCCGCAGAACGGGCCGCCGGGGAACGGCGGAGAGCACGAGCTCCGGTGTGGAGGCCGCGAGGTCGGCGAGTTCCGCACGCACGCGCGCGCGGAGCGGCTCGCCCCCGGCGAGGAGGACGTCCCCGGCGAGGACGATCAGCTCGGGGTCGAGCACGGCGACGAGCGAGGCGAGCCCGGTCGCGACCCGCTCGGCGTACCGGTCGAGCAGCTCGGCGTACCGGGCGTCGTCCGCGTGCCGCTCGGCCGCCGCGGCGAGAATCCCGGCCGCCACCGCCACACACGGCTCAACGGCAGCGACCTGGGCCGCGCCGCCGTCCACCCCGTGGCGCATCCCGCCGGAGCCGCCGCGCGGCTCGTCGGCCGTCACGATCCCCGCCGCTCGCGCGAGTGCCGGTACGGCCTGGACGCCGGCCAGTTCCTGGTAGCCGCCGGAGTTGGCCTCGGTGACCCTGCGGGCCAGGGGCGTGCCGGGAACGGGCAGGAAGCCGACCTCGCCCGCGCCGCCGGTGAAGCCCCGGTGCAGCCGTCCACCGAGGACGAGCGCGGCGCCGATGCCCTCCTCGTTCCACAGCAGCGCGAAGTCCTCGTGCCCCCGCGCGGCCCCCACGCGCTGCTCCGCGACGGCGGCGAGGTTGACGTCGTTCTCGTACGCGAAGGGCATCGGCAGCGCGGCCGCCAGCTCCTCCCGGAGGGTGGGGGAGTGCCAGCCGGGCAGGTGGGCGGCGTACCGCAGCCGCCCGGTCGCCGGGTCGAACGCGCCGGGGGTGGCGATCACCAGATGGCGTACGTCTCCGAGGGCGATCCCGGCGGTCTTCGCGGCGCCGCCCAGGGCCTCGGTCACCTGCCGGACCGCATCGGGACCGGACGCGGCGGTGCGGAGCTCGTACTCGCCCACGATCGTGCCCGTGACGTCGGCGACGGCGGCGAGGACGCGGTGCTGGTTCACGTCGAGCCCGGCGGCGTACGCGGCCCGCCCGTTCACCTCGTACAGCCGGGCGTTCGGCCCCGGCCCGCCCGCCGAGGTCCCGCTCGCGACGACCAGCCCGGCGGCTTCGAGGCGGGCGAGGAGCTGGGAGGCGGTCGGCTTGGAGAGGCCGGTGAGCTCGCCGACGCGGGTCCGCGAGAGCGGCCCGTGGGCGAGGAGGAGATCCAGTGCGGCGCGGTCGTTCATGGCCCGCAGCACGCGCGGGGTGCCGGGAATCGACATGGTGCACCTGCCTTCGTGACTGTAAGGAAAGTTTCCTATTGGTTCGGAGGCGAGGTCAAGACCCCGGAGACCCCGGAGATCCCGGAGATCCCGGAGACGCCGAACGCCCCCGACGACGAGCATCGGGGGCGTCCGCGGAGGAAGCGAAAAGAGGGGGGACTACTTCGACAGGTCCGTCCTCGGCAGCGGCGTCGCCGCCGCCGACTGCGGCGAGGTCGCCGAGCTGAACACCGAAGGCGCCGCCATGCCCGCCGTCGGGTCGGCCGGCGACTCCTCGGCCTGCGCCGGGAGCCCGCCCACGATCCGGATGCCGGCCTCGTCCAGACCGCGCTTGATCCGCCAGCGCAGCTCGCGCTCCACGCCCAGCTTCTTGCCCGGCATCGTCTTCGCCGAGACCCGGACGGTCATCGAGTCGAGGAGCACCTCGCTCAGGCCGAGCACCTCCACCGGACCCCACAGGCGCTCGTTCCACGGCTCGTCCTTCGCCATGGCCTCGCCCGCCTCGGCGATCACCGCCCGCACCTGCTCCAGGTCCTCCGTCGGCCGGACCGTCACGTCCACGCCGGCCGTCGCCCAGCCCTGGCTGAGGTTCCCTATGCGCTTGATCTCGCCGTTGCGGACGTACCAGATCTCTCCGTCGATGCCCCGCAGCTTCGTCACGCGCAGACCCACCTCGATGACCTCGCCGGAGGCCACGCCCGCGTCGACCGAGTCACCGACGCCGTACTGGTCCTCCAGGATCATGAAGACGCCGGACAGGAAGTCCGTGACGAGGTTCCGGGCGCCGAAGCCGATCGCGACACCGGCCACACCGGCCGAGGCGAGCAGCGGCGCCAGGTCGATCTTGAACGCGCCGAGGATCATCAGCCCGGCCGTGCCCAGGATCAGGAAGGACGTCACGGACCTGAGCACCGAGCCGATGGCCTCGGAGCGCTGCCGCCGCCGCTCGGCGTTGACCAGGAGACCGCCGAGGGCCGTCCCCTCCACCGCCTGCGCCGAGCGGTTCATCCGGTCGATCAGCTTGGTCAGGGCGCGGCGGACGGCCCAGCGAAGCACGAGCGCCACGACGATGATCAGCAGGATGCGCAGGCCGGTGTTCAGCCAGGTGGACCAGTTCTGTTCCACCCAGCTGGCCGCGTTGCCGGCCTGTTCCGCGGCCTCGTCCAGGGTCACCGGAATTTGGTCGGGATCGGTGGCAGCCGCCAGAGCGGTCCAGGACACGGGGAAACCTCCAGGCATCGCGTACGCAGGCCATCCACACTAACGGGGCGTCGGACGGGCCCCGGGCGCGCTCCCGCAGCCGTGTTCGAGGGAGAGACCGGTCCCACCTGGGCAAGTACAGGGAGAGATGGAGATGCCCGTGTGGTCGAGAACACCCCGTGACCCTTCACCCCGATCGCGGAACGTGGTGGCGCGCCGACCGGGCATGAGGAGAGACTGAGAGCAGTTCGTCCCGGCGCGAGCCACGCGCCGCCGGCGCCATTGGAGGCATCCGTGCCGCATGTCCTGGTCCTCAACGCGTCGTACGAGCCGCTCGGCGTCGTACCGCTCCGCCGCGCACTCGTCCTCGTTCTGGAGAACAAGGCTCTCTGCATCGAGGAATCCGGCGCCTTCCTGCACAGCGAGACCCAAGTCGTCCCCGCGCCCAGCGTGGTGCGACTGAAGCGCTTCGTGCGGGTCCCCTACCGGGGGCCCGTTCCCTTGACCCGCAGAGCCCTCTTCGCCCGAGACGGCGGGCGCTGCGCCTACTGCGGGGCCGTCGCGACCAGCGTCGACCACGTCGTCCCGCGCAGCCGCGGGGGTACGCACGCCTGGGACAACGTGGTGGCGGCCTGCCGCCGCTGCAACCACGTCAAGGCGGACCGGCACCTGCGCGAGATCGGCTGGCGGCTGCGGCACCAACCGGCCCCGCCGACCGGCCTGGCCTGGCGGATCATCGGGACCGGACACCGGGACCCCCGCTGGCTGCCCTACCTCCAGCCGTACGGTGCCGAGGACGTGATGGCCCGGATCGACTCCGTCGCGGACGCCCCTGTGGGGGCGCTGACGACGGGTTGAGCCGGGCCTTTCGCGTACCCGGAGGGTCTGGCGAGGTCTCGGGAGGTACGGAGCCGGGCGTCCCTCAGGGGGTGCCCGGCTTCTCCGGCGCGCTCGTCTCCGGCGCGCTCGTCTTCGGCGCGCCCGCCTCGGGCACTCGCTTCTCCGGTGCCACCGCGTACGTCTCCACCGACCAGAGCGAGTAGCCGAACCGCGTCGCCCGCGCCTCCCCCTGCACCCGCAGGAAGCGCGTGTCCGCCGCGTCCATGCGGACCGACTCGCGGCCGCCCCGCCCGTCCGCGACGGTCGCCGCCGTGCGCCAGACGCGGCCGTCGGCCGAGACCTGGACGCGGTAGCGGGAGGCGTACGCGTCCTGCCAGTGCAGCACCACCTGGCCTATCCGCGCGGGCTCGGCCAGCTCCATCTGCCACCAGGCCCCGTCCTCCGCGGGCGAGGACCACCGGGTCGCCGGGTCCCCGTCCACGGCCGAGGCGGCGGGGAAGTCCGCCGTCTCGTCGCCCGAGGAGGAGGCCGTCGCCCCGAGCGCGAGGTCGGGACCGGCGGTCCGGGGGAAGGCCCGCACGGTCAGGACCCGCTCCTCGCCCGCGAAGGAGACCGGAACGCGGTACGAGCCCGTCGGCACGGCCGCGCCCACCGAGACCTCCAGCGGGACGGCCGTCCGCGCGCCGCGCGCGACGACGGCCTGCTTCGGGAGCCGGACCGCGATCCCCTTCGGGGGCTTCGCCGTCAGCGGCCCGCGCACCTCGCCCGCCCGCAGGCCCGTCAGCTCGACGTCCACCCGCTGGGCGGGCCCGCCGATCTCCGCGTCCGTCTCCGTCCGGGCCAGGCCGACCCCGGCGCGCGGCCCGTCCGCGAACCACGGCACCAGGGAACGCACCTCGGGGGCGGGTCCGTCGCCGCTCCACACGACCCGCAGCGCGTCCGCGCGCAGGCCCTTCGGCGCGGTCGTCTGCGTCCAGCCGGAGGCCGACAGGGGGCCGAGCGGCCGCCAGCCCTCCCCGGGGACGTACGCCTCCACGCGCGCGGGTGTCGCCGGGCCCCGCCCGCCGTTCCCGTCGCCCGGCTCGGTCATCACGGTCAGGGCCTCCACCGACCGCGTCCGGTCGAGGCGGACGGTGTACGAGTCGGGGGCGCGGTCCGTGCGGCTCGGCGGGGTCCTGTCGGCGCCGGTCCACGCCGCGGACTCGGTCACCGCGCGCGTGAGGAACGGGTCGAGGACCCCGGCGCCGACCGTCACCGGGCTCGCCTCCAGCTCCTTCCGGAGGTCCTCCAGGCGCAGTTGCGCCCGCCAGGCCGCCGCGCCGTCGCCGCGCGCCTGGGCGGTCAGCATGTCGACCGCCGTCTCGCCGGCGAGGCCGTACCGGGAGAGCTGGTCGAGCCAGGGGCCGGTCTCGTCGTCGAGCGTGCCGCCCGCGGTTCCGGAGAGCCGCCCGGGGGCCTCGCGCATCACCGTGAACGCCGCCCGCAGCTCCCGCGCCGCCCTGTCCCGTACCGCCGCGTCGCGGGCGGCGCGGGAGGACCAGAAGGCGGCCATGAGCGGCTTCAGGTAGGCCGACTCGCCCTTCGGGTCGAGGATCGAGGAGGCGTCGTTCGCCGCGAGCGCCCACAGTGCCTCGCGGGCGGCCGGGTCGGGCCCCGCGAGGTCGTCGACGGCGGCCCGCCAGGACTCCTGGGGGCGGTAGCCCTTCGGGTTCCAGGCGTAGTCGGCGGCGGTGAAGAGCGGCACGCGGGAGGCGGCGGGCTGTTCCATGGCGTGGGCGAGGAAGGCGGCGGAACCGGCGGCCACCGCCGGGTCGCGGCCGGTGGAGGGGCCGAGGAAGAGCCGGTCCTGCGCGTAGTCGTTGACGGGGTAGTTGTCCATGGTGACCAGCGGCCGCCGGCCCAGGGCCTCGCGCGCCCCGGCCAGTTCGCCGCCGGTGATCGTGCGCGGGACGGCCCCGACGCCCGTCCAGGCCACCCGCACGTCGGAGTCGAGCGCCTCGGCGAGCTTGGCGCGGTAGTCGGTGGCGCCGTCCTGGTAGTACTCCGTCGGCAGCACCGTCAGCGGCTCGGCGTCCGGGTGCGCCTCGGCCAGCCGGCGGGAGACGGCGTTCGTCACGCGCGCGTGTGCGGTGGCCGCCGCCTCCGGGCCGCTGCCGAAGGTGTCGGCGTCCTTGTCGCAGTGCCACTCGTCGTACGAGGCGTCCTGGAACTGGAGCTGGAAGGCGCGCACGCCGAGCTCCCACATCGCGTCCAGCTTCCGGGCCAGCGCGGCCACGTCCTTGTCCGAGGCCAGGCACATGGACTGGGCGGGCGCCACGGCCCAGCCGAGCGTCACGTGGTTGGCGGCGGCCCGCGCGGCGAGCGCCCGGAACTCCTCCCGCTGCGCGGCCGGGTAGGGATCGCGCCACTGCGCCTGCCGGTACGGGTCGTCGCCGGGCGCGTACAGGTAGCGGTTCTGCTTGGTGCGGCCCAGGAAGTCGACCTGCGCGAGCCGCTGCTCGTGGGTCCAGGGGCTGCCGTAGAAGCCCTCCACGAGGCCGCGCTCGGCCGTGCCGGGCCAGTCGCGGACGACGACGCCGGGGACCTCGCGGCCGTCGCCGACGAGCTGACGCAGGGTCTGGACGGCGTGGAAGAGGCCGTCCTCGCCGACGCCGTCCAGGACGACCGTGTCACGGTCCTGGAATCGGCCCGTCACGAGCCGGTAGCCACCGCGCGGGAGATCGGCCCGCCCGGGCACCCCGAGGGCCGTCAGCGCCTCCTCGGCGGCCTCGCCGTGCGGCCCGGCCGCCCGGATCACCGGACCCGCGCCGGGAAGCCCCTCGTGGACGGTCCGCACCCCGGCGGCCGCGAGCAGCCCGCGGAGCGCGTCCAGGGCGTACGGGTCGGTGTCCTCGTCCGTGACCAGCGTGACCTCGTCCCCGAGGCGTACGGAGGGACCGCGCCCGGCCGCCGACTGCGGGCGCGGCCAGACGGCGGGCGGGGGAGCGGAGGAGGCCTCGGGCGCCGGCGCGCGCGTGGTGGCCGGCGGAGTCGACGCGCGCGTGGCGGCCGGTGTCGTCCGGGTGGCCGCCGGGGGAGTCGACGCGCGCGTGGCCGCCGGTGTCACCCGGGAGGCCGCCGCTGCGTCGGCGGCGGGCGGGACCGGCGAGGCGTGCACCGCGCCCGGGGCCGCGCCGCCGAGGAGTCCGCCGATGACGGCCGCGGCGACCGCCGTCGCCGTCCGCTTCCTGCGCCCGAGGTGCACGGGAACTCCCTTCGGCCGGACGGCGGCCCGATCGGCCACGATGCCGGTCGGTCACGAGTGGGTCACGACCCCACCACCCGTCGCACGGGGGTGTCAATGCGGGTGGTCGATCTGTCGGCTTTGCCCGGCGCGCCGTCACGGAGATGACGTCACTTCGCCACGCTCCGCCGGTGGGAAAGCGGGGTGGGGTGGGTAGGGCTAAGGCGCCGTCAGTTCCCGCTCCGGAAGACCACCGGGAGACCCCCGTGACCGCGACCTCCGCCCACCACCTCGGACGGATACCGATCCCCCGTCAGCAGGCCCGCGCCGACGCGCCCCTGACCAGCGAGCCGCCGCTGCCCGACGCGGCCCCCCTGACCAGCGAGCCGCCCCTGACCGGGGCGGCCCCGCTCACCAGCGAACCCACCGCCCGCGGCAGCGCGGAGCCCCCTGGAGTGTGAAGTGACCCTGGCCCGTCTCGCCGCCCGTCACGGCGTCGCCACCGAGTACAGCCCCAGCGCGGGCGTCACCGTCGTCGTGCCGGAGACCGCCGTGGTGGCCGTCCTCGGCGCCCTGGGCGTCGACGCGACGACCCCCGAGGCGGTCGCCGCCGCCCTGGAGGAGGCGGAACGGGCCGGGCGTGAGCGCCTGTTGCCGCCCACCCTCGTCGTGCGGGCCGGGGAAGGGCCGGTGCGGCCCCCGGCCGGCCTCCCGCCCGGTACGCGGCTCCGCGTCACCACCGAGGAGGGAGAGACGCTCACCGGGGAGGCCCTCACCGGTGAGGCCCTCGCAGGGGAGCCCCTCACCGGGGGCACCCTCGGCGGCGAGGCCGCGAGCGACTGGTCCCGGCTGCCCCTCGGCGTCCACACCGTCGAGGCGCAGGCCCCCGACGGGCGTTCCGCCACCGCCACCCTCGTCGTGAGCCCCGCGCGCGTGCCGGCCCCCGACCGCCGCACGTACGGGCTGCTCGTCCAGCTCTACTCGCTGCTCTCCACCCGCTCCTGGGGCATGGGCGACCTCGGCGACCTCCGCGAGCTCGCCGCCTGGGCGGGCCGCACGCACGGCGCCGGGTTCGTCCAGGTGAACCCGCTGCACGCGGGCGTGCCCGGCGCGCCGAGCGACCCGTCCCCGTACCGCCCCTCCTCGCGCCGCTTCCCCGACCCGGTCCACCTGCGGATCGAGGCGATCCCCGAGTACGCGTACGCGTGCACCGGCGGTTTCGGGGGGACGGACTCCGGCCCGCGCGAGGAGCTCGACCGGATCCTCGCCGACGCCGCCGAACTGCGCGAGCAGGTGCTCGCGAAGGGCGCCCTGATCGACCGGGACGCCGTCTGGGAGCTCAAGCGACGGGCCCTCGAACTCGTCGTCGGGGGAGTGGAGCTGAGCCCCGGGCGCCGCGCCGACTACCACGCCTTCCTCGCCGAGCGGGGCCGCGCCCTGGAGGACCACGCCACCTACCAGGCGCTCGCCGAGCGCCACGGGCCCCACTGGCGGAGCTGGCCCGAGGAGCTGCGCGCCCCGCGCTCGGCGGAGGCGGTCGTGCGCTCCGACGACGAGCTCGCCGCCCGTGTCGACTTCCACTGCCGGCTCGCCTGGCTGACGGACCGGCAGCTCGCCGAGGCCGCCGACGCGGCTCGCGAGGCGGGGATGGCGGTCGGGATCGTCCACGACCTGGCGGTCGGCGTCCACCCGGAGGGCTCGGACGCCTGGGCCCAGCAGGAGGCCCTCGCGGCCGGCATGTCGGTCGGCGCCCCGCCCGACGCGTTCAACGCCCGCGGCCAGGACTGGGGCCTTCCGCCCTGGCGCCCCGATGCCCTGGCCGCCTCGGGCTATGCCCCGTACCGCGGTCTCCTGCGCGAGATCCTGCGCCACGCGGGCGCGTTGCGCATCGACCACGTGATGGGCCTGTTCCGGCTCTGGTGGGTGCCGGAGGGGCAGGCGCCGACGGAGGGGACGTACGTCCGGTACGACGCCGAGGCGATGCTCGCCGTCCTGGCCCTGGAGGCGCACCGCGCGGGGGCCCTCGTCATCGGCGAGGACCTCGGCACGGTCGAGCCGGGCGTACGGGAGGAGCTCGCCGCCCGGGGGGTGTTCGGGACCTCCGTGCTCTGGTTCGAGCGGGACTGGGCGGGCGACGGGCGCCCGGTGCCGGCCGACGCCTGGCGCGCGGAGTGCCTGGCCACCGCCACCACCCACGACCTGCCGTCCACGGCCGCCCGGCTCTCCGGCGAGCACGTCACCCTGCGGCACCGGCTCGGGCTGCTCGACGGCGACCTGGAGCGCGAGCGCGCGGCGGACGCGGCCGGCACCGCCGAGTGGCTGGGGCTCTTCGAGCGGCTCGGGCTGCTCCCGGAGGGCCCGGGGACTCCGGGAACGCCGGGGGCACCGGGGTCCCCGGGGGCCGAGGAGGCCGAGATCAAGGCCGTCCACCGCTTCCTGCTCGCCACCCCCGCGCGGATGGTGGGGGTGTGGCTGCCGGACACGGTGGGGGACCGCAGACCCCAGAACCTGCCGGGCACCTGGGACGAGTACCCCAACTGGCGGCTGCCGCTCGCGGGGCCCGACGGGCAGCCGCTCACCCTGGAGCGGCTGGCCGCATCGCCCCGCGCGCACGCGCTCCTGCGGGAGCTGCACGCCCGTACGGCACCCCCGGGCGCGCGGCTCGTTTAGGTGTTCGCTACTTTGGAGCGGTGGACAAGAAGAACGCCCTGCGCGCCGGTGCTCTCGCGGCCGGTACGACGCTGATGATGCTGCTCATGTCGTCCCCCGCGCTCGCGCTCACCCGCGACGACGGTGACGACCCGGCCCCCAAGCTGGAGGTCATCGAGACCCTCGGCCTGTTCGTGGTCGCCCCGCTGGTGCTGTTCCTGGTCATCGCGGGCCTGGTGATGGTGCTCGACAAGTCCAAGAAGGCGTAACCGCCTCTCCTGATCCTTCCCGTCGAGGGCGCCGCACGGTACGAGGTACCGCGCGGCGCCCTCGCGTGCGTTCAGGCACCGCGACGACCGCTCACGAGGTCGTCGCGAGCAACTTCCGGAGCAGGCCCGTCAGCTGCTCCGCCTCCGCCTCCGTGAGGGCCGCCTCAAGGGCCGCCCGCTGCTGGGCGAGACCGGCCTCGACGGCCCGGTCCACCAGCTCCCTGCCGTGCTCGCTGAGGGTCACGCGCAGCCCGCGCCGGTCGTTCGGGTCGGGGCTGCGGGTGAGCAGCCCGGCCTTCTCCAGCTTGTCGAGCCGGCCGGTCATCCCGCCGGTGGTGATCATCAGCGTGGCGGTCAGCTCGCGCGGCGAGAGCGTGTACGGCTCTCCGGACCTGCGCAGCGTCGCGAGCACGTCGAACTCCCCGAGCGCCATGCCGTAGGGCGCGTACGCCTTGTCCACCCTGCCGCGCATGGCGTTGGCGAGCCGGTAGATCCGCCCGAAGACGGCCATCGGCACGGTGTCCAGGTCGGGGCGGACGGCCGCCCACTGGTCGGCGATGGCGTCGACGGCGTCGTGCGCGGGGCCGGGGTTCTGCGTGGTCATGGGTGCAGTGTTCCCCTCCCTTCGCCTCGATGGCAAGAAAGCCACTTGCAAGTAAGTAGCTTAGTGCTAAGTTAATTACCGCCAAGCCGATCCGGCGGTCCGCAGCCACCGGAACTCCGTGTCAGGGGGAACCACCATGTCCCGCAAGGCCGCCGTCGTCGCCCTCACCGCCCTCGCCCCCGTCTCCTGGGGCACCACCTACTTCGTCACCACGGAGTTCCTGCCGCCCGACCGGCCCCTCTTCACCGGCCTCATGCGGGCCCTGCCCGCCGGGCTCCTGCTCCTGGCGCTCACCCGCAAGCTCCCGCGGGGGGCCTGGTGGGGGAAGTCCCTCGTCCTCGGCGCGCTCAACATCGGCGCCTTCTTCCCGCTGCTCTTCCTCGCCGCGTACCGCCTCCCCGGCGGCGTCGCCGCCGTCGTCGGCTCCGTCGGCCCGCTCTTCGTCGTCGGCCTCGCCGCCCTCTTCCTCGGCGACAGGCCCACCGCGAGGTCCCTGGTCACCGCCGTCGCCGCCGCCTTCGGCGTCAGCCTCGTCGTCCTCAAGGCCGGAGCCGCGCTCGACCTCGTCGGGGTCGTCGCCGGACTGCTCTCCGCGCTCTCCATGTCGGCCGGCGTCGTCCTCACCAAGCGCTGGGGCCGCCCCGAGGGCGTCGGCGCCCTCGCGCTCACCGGCTGGCAGCTCACCGCCGGCGGCCTGGTCATCCTCCCGATCGCCTTCCTCGTCGAAGGCGCCCCGCCGGCCCTCAGCGGCACCAACCTGGCCGGTTACGCCTACCTCGCCTTCGGCAACACCGCGATCTCGTACTTCCTCTGGTTCCGCGGCATCGAGCGCCTCAATGCCTCCTCGGTGACCCTCCTCGGCCCGCTCTCGCCGATCACCGCCGCCATCGTCGGCTGGGCGGCCCTCGGCCAGGCGCTCGGCCCGGTGCAGGTCGTCGGCATGGTCATCGCGTTCGGCGCGACGCTCGTCGGCCAGCTGGGACCGCGCAAGGCCCCCGAGCCCGCCGCCGCCAAGCCCACCACCGCCAAGCCTGCCGAACCGTTCGCTCCGACTGAAGGGAAGGGCGTGGAAGCGTCGACCGGCCCGAAGACCCTGGCGGCCCGCAGGTAGATTGCGCCCCATGACCGAGTGGGACATCAAGAAGCTCCAGATCCTCCGGGGCCTCCGTGATCGCGGCACCGTCACCGCGACCGCGGAGGCTCTGCGCATGACCCCCTCGGCCGTCTCCCAGCAGCTCACCAACCTCTCGAAACAGCTGGGCGTCCGGCTCCTGGAGGCCCAGGGCCGCCGCGTCCGGCTCACCGACGCCGCCCACCTGGTCCTGCGGCACGCCGAGGCGGTCTTCGCACAACTGGAGCGCGCCGACGCCGAACTCGACGGATATCTGCGGGGCGAGGCGGGCCGGCTGCGCGTCGCCGCCTTCTCGACCGCCGTGCCCGCCCTCGTCGTCCCCGCCGTGCGGCAGCTGCGCACCGCCCACCCCGGGCTCGACATCCGGATCCGCGAGGCCGAGGCGGCGGAGGCGTACGAGCTCCTCGGCGCCGGCGAGGTGGACCTGGCGCTCTCGCTCGCCGCCCACGCGCCCTCCGCGCGCGACCCCAAGTTCAGCCGTACGCCCCTGCTCGCCGACCCGCTCGACGTCGCCCTCCCGGTCGGCCACCGTCTTGCCGACGCGCCCGGTCTGCGGCTCGCCGACCTCGCCGCCGAGCCCTGGATCTTCGGCGGCTCGGGGCCCTGGTCCGAGATCACCACCGCAGCCTGCGAGGCCGCCGGCTTCGTCCCCGAGCAGGCCCACAGCGCCTCCGGGTGGTCCGCGATCCTCGCCATGGTCGAGGCGGGGATGGGTGTCGCGCTCGTCCCCCGCATGGCCTCCGCCGACCGCGGGACCGGCACCGGGGCCGGGGTCGTCATGCGGGTCCTCTCCGCCGACCAGCCGCGCCGTCACGTGGTCGCGGCCGTACGGAGCGGGGCGGAGGAGGGTCCGGCGGTGGCCCGGGTGCTCGCCGCGCTCCGGCAGGCGGCGGCGGCACGCGAAACCGTTCAGTAGAACTGAACGGCATCGTCGAAAACATTCGATGGACCGCAAGGGTTCGTCCCCCGCAGAGTGGAGGACATGACGACGACCTTCGAAGACCAGGACCCGCACGCCAACGACGCCGCCCCCTACTCCGGCGGGGACCCGTACGCCGACTACCGCTCCGGGGACTTCCCCTTCACCGAGCTCGTCGACCTCGCCGACCGCCGCCTCGGCGCCGGAGTCGTCGCCGCCAACGACGAGTTCTTCGCCGAGCGCGAGAACCTCCTCGTCCGTGAGCGCGCCGTCTTCGACCCGGAGCACTTCGGCCACAAGGGCAAGATCATGGACGGCTGGGAGACCCGCCGCCGCCGGGGCGCCGACGCCGACCACGTCTTCCCCGCGCCCGACGACCACGACTGGGCGATCGTCCGCCTCGGCGCCCCCGGCGTCATCCGCGGGATCGTCGTCGACACCGCCCACTTCCGCGGCAACTACCCGCAGAAGGTCAGCGTCCAGGCCACCGCCGTCGAGGGCTCGCCCAGCCCCGCCGAACTCCTCGACGCGAAGTGGGAGGAGCTCGTCCCGCCCACCCCCGTGCGCGGCCACGCCGCCAACGGCTTCGCGATCGACGCCGAGCGACGCTTCACCCATCTGCGCCTCTGCCAGCACCCGGACGGCGGCATCGCCCGTCTCCGCGTCCACGGCGAGGTCGTGCCCGACCCCGAGTGGCTGGAGCTCCTCGGGACCGTCGACCTGATCTCCGTACTCAACGGCGGGTCGTACGAGGACGCCTCGGACCGCTTCTACTCCTCGCCGACGCAGATCATCCTGCCCGGCACCTCCCGCAAGATGGACGACGGCTGGGAGAACCGCCGCCGCCGCGTGCGCGACACGAACGACTGGGTCCGCTTCCGGCTCCCCGCCCAGGGCGCGGTCCGCGCGGTCGAGATCGACACCGCCTACCTCAAGGGGAACTCGGCGGGGTGGATCGCCCTCCAGGGCCGCAACGGCGACACGGGGGAGTGGTTCGAGATCATCCCGCGCACCCGGCTCCAGCCCGACACCCTCCACCGCTTCCGGCTCGACGCCCAGGCGGTCGTCACCCACGTCCGCCTCGACGCCTTCCCCGACGGCGGCGTGGCCCGGATGCGGCTCCACGGCTCGTTCACCGCGGAGGGAGCGGCCGTCCTGCGCGCCCGGTACGCGGCGCTGACCGGCTGACCCGCACGGTGACATGACGATGGGGCGCCCTCCGGGGGAGGGCGCCCCATCTCCGTACCAGAAGGTGCTACTCGGCGGCCGCCGCGTCAGCCGCACGCGCCTTCAGCGCGCGCTCGACGCCCGCGCGGCACTCCGTGACCAGACGGCGCAGCGCCGGGACCGGCTGGTGCTCGGCGATCCACGCGTCGGTCGCGTCGAGGGTCTCCTGCGAGACCTGGAGCGACGGGTAGAGACCGACCACGATCTGCTGGACGATCTCGTGGCTGCGGGTCTCCGAGACGCCCTTGATCGCCGCGAAGTACTTCGCCGCGTACGGGGCGAGCAGCTCGCGCTGGTCGTACTGGACGAAGCCGCCGATGACGGCCTCCGTCACCGCGTTGGCCAGCGTGTCGTCCTCGACGACCGAGGCCCACGCCTCGGCCTTCGCGGCCTCCGTCGGACGGGCCGCGCGGGCGGTCGCCGCGTGACGCTCGCCCGCCGCCGTGCGGTCGCGCTCCAGCTCGGCGGCGATCTCCGCCTCGTCGAAGCGGCCGGTGGCCGCGAGCCGCTGGACGAACGCCCAGCGCAGCTCGGCGTCGACGGCCAGGCCCTCGACGACCACGGAGCCGTCGAGCAGCCCCGCGAGGACGTCGAGCTCCGCGTCCGTACGGGCGGTCGCCGCGAAGGCGCGCGCCCACGCCAGCTGGTGGTCGCTGCCGGCCTCGGCGGCCCGCAGCTGCTCCTGCGCGTAGGCGCCCCAGCGCGCCAGGCCCTCGGCCCGCCACTCCGGCGCCGCGTACTGCTCCAGAGCGGCCCTGACCTGGCCCTGGAGCGACTGGACGACGCCGATGTCGGTCTCCTTGGCGACACCGGAGAGCACGAGCTCCAGGTAGTCGCGGGTGGCCAGCTCGCCGTCCCGGGTCATGTCCCAGGCGGAGGCCCAGCACAGGGCGCGCGGCAGGGACTCGGCGAAGTCGCCGAGGTGCGCGGTGACGTTGGTCAGGGACACCTCGTCGAGGCGGACCTTCGCGTACGACAGGTCGTCGTCGTTGAGCAGGACGACGGCCGGGCGGGACTTGCCGGCCAGCTGCGGCACGGCGGTCAGCTCGGCGGCCTCGATGTCGAGCTCCAGGCGCTCGGTGCGGACCAGCTTGCCGGCCGCGTCGAGGTCGTAGAAGCCGATCGCGATCCGGTGCGGACGCAGGACGGCCTCGCCCTTGGCGCCGGCGGGCAGCGCGGGGGCCTCCTGGCGGACGGCGAAGGAGGTGATCGCGCCGTTCTCGTCGGTCTCGATCTCCGGGCGGAGGATGTTGATGCCGGCCGTCTCCAGCCACGCCTTCGACCAGGTCTTGAGGTCGCGCCCGGAGGTCTCCTCCAGCGCGCCGAGGAGGTCGGACAGGCGCGTGTTCCCGAAGGCGTGCGCCTGGAAGTACGCCTGCACGCCCTTGAAGAACTCGTCCTCGCCGACGTAGGCGACGAGCTGCTTGAGGACGGAGGCGCCCTTGGCGTACGTGATCCCGTCGAAGTTGACGAGCACGTCCTCCAGGTCGTTGATGTCCGCCATGATCGGGTGCGTCGACGGCAGCTGGTCCTGGCGGTAGGCCCAGGTCTTCTCCGAGTTGGCGAAGGTCGTCCAGGCGTTCGGCCAGCGGGTGCCCGGCACCGAGGCCTGGCAGGCGACCGAGGTGAAGGTCGCGAACGACTCGTTCAGCCAGAGGTCGTTCCACCACTCCATGGTGACGAGGTCGCCGAACCACATGTGGGCGAGCTCGTGCAGGATCGTCTCGGCACGCCGCTCGTACGCCGCGTCCGTCACCTTCGAGCGGAAGACGTACTGGTCGCGGATGGTGACCGCGCCCGCGTTCTCCATCGCGCCCGCGTTGAACTCCGGCACGAAGAGCTGGTCGTACTTGGCGAACGGGTAGTCGTACGCGAACTTCTCCTGGAACCAGTCGAAGCCCTGGCGGGTCACGTCGAAGATGTGGTCCGCGTCGAGGAACTCGGCGAGCGACGGGCGGCAGTAGATGCCCAGCGGGACGGTCCGGCCGTCCTTCTCGTACGAGGAGTGGACCGCGTGGTACGGGCCGACGACGAGCGCCGTGATGTACGTGGAGATCCGGGGCGTCGGCTCGAAGACCCAGATGTCGTCCTTCGGCGTCTCCGGGGTCGGCGAGTTGGAGATGACCGTCCAGCCCGTCGGCGCCTTCACGGTGAACTGGAAGGTCGCCTTCAGGTCGGGCTGCTCGAACGAGGCGAAGACCCGCCGCGCGTCCGGCACCTCGAACTGGGTGTACAGGTAGGCCTGGTCGTCGACCGGGTCGACGAAGCGGTGCAGACCCTCACCGGTGTTCGTGTACGCGCAGTCGGCGACGACCTTGAGCTCGTTGCGCCCGGCCTTCAGGTGGGGCAGGGCGATCCGGGAGTCCCGGAAGACGGCGGCGACGTCCAGCGACTTGCCGTTGAGGACGGCCTCGTGGACGGCGGGGGCGACGAGGTCGATGAAGGTCTCGGCGCCCTCCTCCGCGGAATCGAAGCGGACGGTGGTGACGGACCGGTAGGTGCCGCCCTCCTGCGCACCGGTGAGGTCCAGTTCGACCTCGTACGCGTCCACGCTCAGCAGCGCCGCCCTCTGCTGGGCCTCTTCACGGGTCAGGTTCGTACCAGGCACCCGGTCAACTCCTAGGTTTCGTGACGTTTGGCCCATCTTTCCACGGGGTGCGGGGGAGGCGCACCGTACATTTCCACGGCGCGGGCACGGCGAAGGGGTGGTACCGGATTCCGGTACCACCCCTTCGGAGAACCTCTGTCGATGAACCTCTGTCGATCAGCCCTGGAGCTCGGCCGCGACCAGCTCCGCGATCTGCACGGCGTTCAGCGCCGCGCCCTTGCGGAGGTTGTCGTTGGAGAGGAACAGCGCGAGGCCGTTCTCGACGGTCTCGTCGACGCGGATGCGGCCCACGTACGAGGCGTCCTTGCCGGCGGCCTGGAGCGGGGTCGGGATCTCGGAGAGGATCACGCCCTCGGCGTCCTTGAGGAGCTCGTAGGCGCGCTCGACGCTGATCGGGCGGTCGAAGCGGGCGTTGACCTGGAGCGAGTGGCCGGAGAAGACCGGGACGCGCACGCAGGTGCCGGAGACCTTGAGCTCCGGGATCTCCAGGATCTTGCGGGACTCGTTGCGGAGCTTCTGCTCCTCGTCGGTCTCGAAGGAGCCGTCCTCGACGATCGAGCCGGCCAGCGGGACCACGTTGAACGCGATCGGGCGCTTGTAGACGGCGGGCTCGGGGAACTCGACGGCCTCGCCGTCGAAGGCCAGCTGGTCGGCGTTCTCGGCGACGGCACAGGCCTGGGTGCGCAGCTCGGCGACACCGGCCACGCCCGAGCCGGAGACGGCCTGGTAGGTGGTGGCGATCAGCGCGGTGAGGCCGGCCTCCTGGTGGAGCGGCTTGAGGACCGGCATGGCGGCCATCGTGGTGCAGTTCGGGTTGGCGATGATGCCCTTGGGGCGGTCCTTGATCGCGTGCGGGTTGACCTCGGACACGACGAGCGGGACCTCGGGGTCGCGGCGCCAGGCGGAGGAGTTGTCGATCACGACGGCGCCCTGGGAGGCGACCTTCTCGGCGAGGGCCTTGGAGGTGGCGCCACCGGCGGAGAAGAGCACGATGTCCAGGCCGGTGTAGTCGGCGGTGGAGGCGTCCTCGACCGTGACCCCGTCGACGACGGTGCCGGCGGAGCGGGCGGACGCGAAGAGCCGCAGCTCGGTGACAGGGAAGTTCCGCTCGGCCAGGATGCTGCGCATGACTGTGCCGACCTGACCGGTGGCTCCGACGATTCCGACCTTCACGGGGACTCCTCCGTACTCCGTACGTGTGTGCAGGGTGCTGCCCGTCCATGATGCGTGCGTCCGGGGGCGCCTTGTCCAATCCATTGTCCAAGGAACGGGACGGGCCCTGGACGCGTCCGCGCACGCGAAGGGGGCGGGCACCGGATCCGGCGCCCGCCCCCTCCTTCGTGCGGTGTTACGGGGTGACGGCGCCGATCAGGACGCTGCCGGTGCCCGCGACGGTGCCGCGCGCGTTGACCAGCTGGACCTCACCGAAGAACTGGCGTCCCTCGGGGGCCGCGCCGGCGACGACGACCTCGGCCGAGAACGGGGCCGAGGCGCCGTTGGCCAGCGGGACCGCCGCCGCGCTGCCCACCTGGACGGTGCCGAGCGAGGCGGAGACGTAACGGTCCTTGTAGTCGTACGTGGTGCCGCCCGCGGCGACGACCGAGTAGCCGTCGATGGTGACCGTGTACGTACCAGCCGCCGGCTTCACGAGGGAGACGGACTCCTCCGAGTCGCCGTCCGCCGACTGGCCGACCTGCTTGCCGTTCAGCGTGACCGTGAGGTCGAGGTCGGCGGCCTTGTCGGAGGTGTTGCCGATGGCGATGTCGAGGCGCTCGACGCCCTCGCCGATGGTGACGGTCTTCGTCTGCTTCTCGTGGTGCTGGATGGTCGGCGTCTCGGCCTTCTGCGAGCCGAGCGAGCCGCCCTTCAGCTTGCCCTCGATGCCGGCGAAGCGGTTCGTGACCGTCCACTGGACCGGGGCGGGGGTGCCGATCTTCGCCTCGGCGAGGTTCTGCACGGCGGGGTCGAAGTCGACGCCGAGGGCGGCGACGTTCAGGGTGTACGGGTTGTCCAGGTCCGGCGACGTGCGACGGGCCTCGACCTCGACCTCCCAGACGCCGGGCGTCGGGTTCGGGTAGGACCGCAGGTCCGGGCGGCAGGTGTTCGCCGGGTTGTAGTGCGGGTAGCAGCCCGTGGTGGCGGTCGGGTCGACCGGGACGCCGTACGGGTGGATCGCGATGAAGCGGGTCTGGCTCTTCTCCTTCAGCCCGCCGATGGCGACCTCGAGGGTCTTGGCGCCCTCGGGCACGGTGACGAAGTACGACTTGGTGCTGTTGCGCTGCACCGAGCCGGAGGCGGAGAAGCCGTAGCCCGGGGCGACCAGGTCGCTCGCGACGACGACGGTGTTGAGGATCTGCTTGTCTACGCCCTCGGTGTCCTCGTCGTCGGCCTCCAGGATGACGCTGTGGGCGCCGGCCGTGGTGGGACGGGCCTGGAGCTTGACGGTGACCGGCGTGTTCAGCGGCAGGTCGATCTCGTCGTCGCCGAGGAGACGGAAGGTGCCGTCGTTGTTCTTCAGCTCCAGCTCGTGCTCGATCGGACCGGCCGGGCCGCTCGTGCGCGTGATGGTGACGTCGTAGACCTTCTTCTGGCCGACCTTGAGGTCGCCCTCGCGGTCGTACACACCGGTGCCGGTGCGCGGGGCCGGGAAGATCTTGGTGTCGACCGGGGCCTGCACCTTGTAGTCGTGGGCGGTCGCGCCGTCCTTGATCGACTCCCAGGCCTCGACGATGTCGATGCGGCCGGCGCCCTGCTCGTGGGCGGCGACACCGGGGATGCGCTTCGCGGTGGAGGTCAGCGCGGTCCGCAGGGTCAGCGGGGAGAGGGCGATGCCCTTCTGCTTCGCGGCCGACAGCAGCAGCGCGCTCGCGCCCGCCGCCTGCGGCGAGGACATCGAGGTGCCGTTGAGCATGCCGTAACCGGCGGGCAGCGTGTAACCGGACTCGGCCACGCCCGCGCCGGGCAGCCAGGTCGGGATGGTGTTCACGGCGGAGCCGGGCGCGGTGACCGTCGGCGTGAAGCCGCCGTCCTCACGCGGGCCGCGCGAGGAGAACGGGAACATGGCGTACTTCTTCTCGACGGCCGAGCCGTAGTTGGCGGCCCAGGTCGCCTGGGAGACGGCCGCGCCGACCGAGAGGACCTTGTCGGCCAGGCCGGGGTCGCCGATGGTGTTGATGCCGGGGCCCGAGTTGCCGGCCGAGATGACCAGCTGGACACCGTAGGTGTCGATCAGGCGGGTGTAGAGCCGGGCGCGGACGTTGTCGCCGTCGTTCTGCTGCGGCAGGCCGCCGATCGACATGTTGACGATGTCGACGCCGCGGTTGACGACGAGGTCCGTCATGCCCTCGGTGAGGGCGGTGTTGGTGCAGCCGCCGGTCCAGGTGCACGCGCGCGAGGAGACGATCTTCGCGCCGGGAGCGGCGCCGTTCGCCCGGCCGCCGAAGAGGCTGTTGGCGGCGGTGATGCCGGCGACGTGCGTGCCGTGGGAGGACTCGACGAGGCCGATGTTGACGAAGTCGCGCTTCTGGCCGACCCAGGGACCGCCGTACGGGTCCATGGGGACGTCCTTGCGGATCTCCACGACGAACGGGGTCTTCTCGACGACCTCGGTGGCCGGGTTGTCGGTGCCGAAGTAGCCGACCCCGAACCCGTCCTTGTACGGCTTCAGCGGCGCGTTGTCCGTGAAGTCGTTGTTCTGGTCGGTGTCCACGCGGACGGTGCCGGCGGCCGGGTCGTACAGCAGGCCGAAGACGTCGGTCGTGTCGCCGTCGCGGTTGATGTCACCGGCCGGGTCGCCGCCCGCGGTGACGGACTCGGCGAAGCGGCTGAACTGGAAGGAGCCCTCGGGGGCCTTCCAGCTCTGCGAGGCGCCGGTGAAGACCGGGCCCGCGACCGGGGCGTTCTGCACGCGCCAGGTGGCGTCGCTCTCGGTGATCGGGTCCGTCGCCGTCACCCAGTCGACGATCTTCCGCTCGCCCGTCGTCGTCTTCTGCAGGGCCGGGTGGCCCAGGTCGACGCCGGAGTCCAGGATGCCGATGGTCACGCCGCGGCCGTCGGCCTTCGGGTGGTCCTCGACGAACTCGACCGCGCCCGTCTCGTGCGACGGGTTGTACGGGTTCTTCGCCGGGGTCTTCGCGCTCGGCGCCGGGTACGTCGTGGTGACGGTGGTCCCCTCGACGGCACCCTTCGCCGTGTCGGCGGCCGGCGTCGGGTCGTCCAGGGCGATCTCGGCCTGGAGGTCGACCGCCTGGACGGAGGAGAGCTTCACGGCGGCCGCGATGGCGGCCTCGGCCTTGGCGGTCGGCAGGGTCGCGCGGACGTAGCCGAGCGCGTCCTGCTGCTTGCCGACGGAGGCGCCGGGGACCGCGTCGAGCTGGCCCGCGACCTGTTCGGTCGCACCGGGGGCGGTGGCGACGAGGATCGTGACGGTGCGCTCGCCGCTCGCCTCGGCCTCGCTCAGGCGCTGGGCGTCGGTCGGGCCGAGCTTGTCGGCCGGGTCCGCGGTCTTGACCGGGGGAGTGGTGGCCGGGGCCTCGGTGGCGAGCACGGGAGCGGCACCGGTCGCGACGAGCGCGGCGACGAGCCCGGCGGCGGCGGCGATGCGCGCCGCGCGCCTGTGCCCTGCCGTCGAGCCTCCGGGTATGGAGCTCCGAGTTTCGGGGGCGGTCATTTATATCCCTGTGGGTGAAAGGACAGAGTCCGGTAATAGGTGCCGGATGACCGCTCAGCCTTTCGTAAGTGACCGGGTTTTGTGGAGGGTTACCCGGGTCTGGGTTGGCGTCGCGGCGCAAACCCGCCAGCGTCGCCGATACGCCACAGAGGACGAAACCTCCCCAAGGGGGGTGAGTCGGCGGTTCCACGCGCGGGCGGAATGGGACGGGGAGCCGACGGGGTTACGCGGACGAGTGCCGCCCCACCACGTCCCCGCCCACCACGTCCCCGCCCACCACGTCCCCGCCCCGCGACGAGCAGAGGATCACCGTGCCGCCCGCCCAGGCTCCCGAAACCGCATCCGCGAACGCGACCGCGACCGAATCCGCACCCGCCACCACCCCCTCGTCCGCGCCGACCCCCGTACGGGCCCGACCGCCCGCCCGGCCCCGCCCCCGGGTCCTGCTCCTCGGCACCGCCACCTCCGTCCTCGCGCTGACCCTCCTGGTCGCCCTCGGGACCCTGCTGCACCAGCCCCTCCTGATACCGCCCCTCGCGGCGAGCATGGCGCTCGTGGCCGGCGCCCCCGACCTGCCGCTCTCCCAGCCGCGATCGGTGGTCGGCGGCCAACTGCTCTCCGCGCTCACCGGGTTCGCCGTCCTCGCGGTCGCCGGACCCGGCCTCTGGGGCGCCGCCGTCGCCGGCGGTCTCGCCCTCGGCGTGATGATGTGCGCCCGCACGCCGCACTCGCCCGCCGCCGCCACGGCCGTGATCGTCGCGCTCCAGGGCCCGCCCTTCTGGCTCTTCCTCGGCCTGTTGGCGCTGGCCGCCCTCCTCCTCGTCGCCGTCGGTCTCGTCGGCGCCCGCGCCACGGGCCGGGCCTATCCCACGTACTGGTACTAACCTCGGCGCATGAAAACGGAGTTGCGGGTGGCGTCCTACGCCGTGTGCGTCCGTGAGGGCGAGATCCTTCTCGCCCGCTGGGTACCGAGTGACGGCAACAAGCGGTGGACCCTGCCGGGTGGCGGCATGGACCACGGCGAGGAGCCCGTCGACACCGTCGTCCGCGAGGTCGAGGAGGAGACCGGGTACGTCACCGAGCCCACCGCTCTCCTCGGCATCGACTCCATCCGGCGAGGCTGGCTGCGCCGGCTCGGCGCGCCCGGGGACTGGCAGGGCCTGCGGATCATCTACGAGGCCCGCGTCACCGGCGGCGCCCTCCGCCCGGAGACCGGCGGCTCCACGGACCTCGCCGCCTGGCACCCTCTCGACAGCGTCCCCGACCTGCCCCGCGTCTCGCTCGTCGACATCGGCATCGATCTCTGGCGCAACCGGCCCGCGGTGGGCCGCTCCGCGCTCACCGACCCGTCCGGCAGCTGACACGTCCGCCAAACGGCTGAAAGACGCCCAACCCCCGCAACCCCGCTCAACCGTCCCGCCGACCCCGTGGTCCTCCCTTGCGACCGCCGCGCACACCGCACGGCAGCGTTTCAGGGGAGCCCGCATGTCAGCCGCACGCACGACCCGCAGCGCACGCACGACCCGCACCGTACGTACGACGCGCACGCTCGTCGCCGCCACGCTCGTGGCCGGCCTCGCCGCCACCGCGCTCGCCGCGCCCGCCCTCGCGGCGCCGACGGGCGGGCGGGACCACGCCGCCACCCAGCGGGCCCTCCAGGCGGCGGCCGACGCCGGAGTCCCCGGTGCCGTCGCCCAGGCCCGTGACGGGAACGACCGCTGGACCGGCACGGCGGGCGCGCGCAAGGGGAACGACCGCTACCGCGTCGGCTCCATCACCAAGACCTTCGTCGCCACCGTCCTCCTCCAGCTCCAGGCCGAGGGCCGCCTCGACCTCGACGACCCGGTCGAGAAGTGGCTCCCCGGAGTCGTCCGGGGCAACGGCCACGACGGCCGCAAGATCACCGTCCGCCAGCTGCTCAACCACACCAGCGGCGTCTACAGCGTCACCTCCGACCCCGCCTTCCAGGAGAAGGTGTTCGGCCCCGGCTTCCTGGAGCACCGCTACGACCGCTGGACCCCCCGGCAGCTCGTCGGCATAGCGATGACCCACGCCCCCGACTTCGCCCCCGGCACGGGCTGGAACTACTCCAACACCAACTACGTCCTGGCCGGCATGGTGATCGAGGCGGTGACCGGCCGCCCGTACGGCAAGGCGGTCGAGAACCGCGTCATCAAGCCGTTGAAGCTCCGCGCCACCAGCGTCCCCGGCACCGACGTCTCCATGCCGAGGCCGAGCTCCCCCGCCTACTCCAAGCTCACCGCCGACGACCCGGCCGCCCCCGTCCACGACGTCAGCCGGCTGAGCCCGACCATCGCCTCCGCGGCCGGCGAGATGATCTCGGACTCCCGCGACCTCCAGACCTTCTACCGCGCCCTGCTCACGGGCCGGCTCCTCCCGAAGGCCGAACTGAAGGAGATGACCGACACGATCCCGCTCTCCGACGACCGCCCCGACCTGGGGTACGGACTCGGGCTCATGAAGCAGAAGCTGAGCTGCGGCACGGAGGTCTGGGGCCACGGCGGCGGCATTCACGGCTCCTCCTCCGAGGCCGTGACCACCAAGGACGGCCGCCACTCCCTCGCCCTGAACCTCAACGCGGACTGGACGGGCGACACCCAGGCCGTCCTGGAGGCCGAGTTCTGCGGCTGACCTCCGCCCCGCTCCGCCCGGATCACCGGGGCAGGACGACGACGTACGCCGACGGCATCCGGTCCGGCGCCGCCATCAGGGCCGTACGGACCACCGTGGCCTGCTGGTCGAGGGCCTCGCGCAGCTTGCGCGGGGTCAGGTGGACGACCGTGATGCCGAGCCGCTCCAGGTGCTCGCGCTTGCGGGTGTACTCCGACCACAGCGCGTCGTCGTCCTGCCGGGGCGCCCGGGTGTCCAGCTCGACGGCGACCGCCTGGTCCGGCCAGTAGGCGTCCACGCCGCCCAGGTGCGGGCCGCCCGGCAGGCGCAGGTCCACGTTCCACAGCGGGTCCGGGAGTCCGAACTCGCGCACCATCTCGTACAGCCGGTCCTCGGAGAGCGAGCGGCCCTCCACGAGCAGCGTGTCCACCGCGTCCACCACGTGGGGCCGGGTGAGCAGTCGCGCCCGGCTCAACTCCCGCACGATCACGGCCGGTTCGCAGTGGCCGCCGCGGACCGCCTCGGTGAGCAGCCGGCGTACGGTCTCCGCGTCCGAGAGGCCCGAGACGGCGTCGGCGACGGCGCGGGCGACCGGGGCGACCGGCAGTCCCGTCAGCTCCACGGGCTCCGGGCTCTCGGGGGCCCGGACCACCCGCACCCAGCCGGTCGAGCGGAGCCGCCGGGTGCGCGGGACGAGGACGTCGATCCGGTCGAGGGCGGTGAGCGGCGGCGCGGAGGTGAAGCGGTGCAGGGTCAGGGCGGCGAGTCCGGTGATCATCGCGTCGGGGCCCTGGACGGGGAGGGCTCCGGCCCTGCGGGCGTACAGGAGGGCGGCGCCGAGCCGGTCCTCGCTGGTGGGCGGGCCGGGCTGGAGGAGGAAGACGCCGGGCAGGAGCTGCTGCCAGCCGCCGGGGCGGCAGCGCGCGGCGACCTCGCCGGCGGGGATGCCCTGGGCCCTCAACTGGTCGGTGGAGGCGATGCGTTGGGGCCGGCCGGTGCGGGAGGCGAGGGGGAGGGGGCGGGGGGTGATGGGGGTGTTGTGGTTCATGCCGGGGGTCTTCCGCGCCCGGAGGCGGCCCTAACCCCTGTTACACGCTCGTCGACATTCCGGGACAACACCGCCCTAAAGTACGCGCGTTCGACTGCCGATGAGGGGTCGCCCCGGAAGGCGGTGAAGCTCTCCGCAGAGGTCTCCGCAGACGTCCCCGCAGAGGTCTCCGCAGAGCCCGACGGGGGCCGCGCGCCCGAAGCGCACGACCCCCGCCGGGAGGGAACAGTCCTATGCCGCCAGGCGGTCGCAGGCCTGGCCGCGCAGCACGCGCGCCAGGTCGTCCCGCGACTCCAGGACCAGGCGCCGCAGCGCCGGAGGCGCCGAGGCGTGCTCCGTCAGCCAGGCGTCCGTGGCCGCGAGCGTCTCCTCGTTGTCCTGGAGGCCCGGGTACAGGCCCCGCACGACGTCGATGCCGATCTGGATCGACCGCTCGTCCCACAGCCGCTCGATCGCCGCGAAGTACTTCTCCGTGTACGGGGCGATCAGCTCGCGCTGCGAGGGCTGCACGAAGCCGGCGATGACGGCCTCCACCAGAGCGTTCGACAGCGTGTCCGACTCGACGACCTGCGCCCAGGCCTGCGCCTTGACCTCGGCCGAGGGCCGCGAGGCGAGCAGCCGGATCTGGTGGCGCTTGCCCGTCGCCGTGTCGTCGCGGGCCAGCTCCTCGCCGATCCGGCCCTCGTCCGCCCGGCCGTGCGAGGCCAGCGGCGAGAGCAGGGCCCAGCGCAGCTCCTGGTCGACGTCGAGGCCGTCGACCTTCGCCGTACCGTCGAGGAGCCCCTCCAGGAGCTGGAAGTCGGCCTCGGAGGCGGCCGTCGCGGCGAAGAACCGCGCCCAGGTCAGCTGGTGCTCGCTGCCCGGCTCCGCGAGCCGCAGCTCGCGCAGGCCGCCCTCGGCGAGCAGTCGCCCGCCCTCCTCGCGCCACTCGGGGGCCGCGTAGAGCGTGACGGCGGACTTCGTCCAGGCGTGCACCATCTGGAGGACGCCGATGTCGGTCTCGCGGCCCGCGAAGGCGAGCGCGACGGCGACGAAGTCCCGGGCGGGCATGAGCCCGTCACGGGTCAGGTTCCACAGCGCCGACCAGCACAGGGCGCGGGCCAGCGGGTCCGTGACGGAGCCGAGGTGCGCGCGCAGCGTCGCGAGCGAGTTCTCGTCGAAGCGGACCTTGCAGTAGGTGAGGTCGTCGTCGTTGACGAGGACCAGGTCGGGCCTCTCCTCGCCGGCGAGCTCCCCGACGACCGTCCGGGCGCCGGTGATGTCGGTCTCCACGCGCGCGTACCGGACGAGCTCGCCGTCCGCCGACAGCCGGTAGAGGCCGACGGCCGCCCGGTGCGGACGCAGCTCGTCGCCCTCCTGGACGACGGCGAGCTCGGTGATCCGGCCCTCCGCGTCGTAGGTGACGGCCGGGGTCAGCGTGTTGACGCCGGAGGTCTGGAGCCAGGACTTCGCCCAGGCCTTCATGTCGCGGCCCGAGGTCTCCTCCAGGATCGTGAGGAGGTCGTTCAGGCGGGTGTTCCCGTACGCGTGGCGCTTGAAGTAGCGGCGCGCGCCCTCCAGGAACGCGTCCCGGCCCGCGTACGCCACGAGCTGCTTGAGCACCGAGGCGCCCTTGGCGTACGTGATGCCGTCGAAGTTGAGCTTGGCGTCCTCCAGGTCACGGATGTCGGCCGTGATCGGGTGCGTGGACGGCAGCTGGTCGGCGCGGTACGCCCAGGCCTTGCGGCTGTTGGCGAAGGTGACCCAGCTGTTGGTGAAGCGGGTCGCCTCCACGTTCGCGAAGGAGCCCATGAAGTCCGCGAAGGACTCCTTCAGCCACAGGTCGTCCCACCACACCATGGTGACCAGGTCGCCGAACCACATGTGCGCCATCTCGTGGTTGATGACGTTGGCCCGGCTCTCGTACGCCGCCTGGGTGACCTTGCCCCGGTAGATGTACTCCTCGCGGAAGGTCACCATGCCCGGGTTCTCCATCGCGCCGAGGTTGTACTCGGGGACGAAGGCCTGGTCGTACTTCCCGAAGGGGTACGGGTAGTCGAAGTTGTCGTGGAAGAAGTCGAAGCCCTGCTTGGTGATCAGGAAGATGTCGTCCGCGTCGAAGTACTTCGCGAGCGACTTGCGGCACATCGCGCCGAGCGGGATCGTCAGGTCGCCGCGGCTGTAGCTGTCGGTCACGTAGTGGTACGGGCCCGCCACGACGCACGTGATGTACGTGGAGATCGGCGCCGTCTCCGCGAACCGCCACACCCCCTCGGCGTCCCGCTCGCCCGCGCCGTTCGACCAGACCGTCCACGCCTCGGGCGCGGTCACCGCGAAGCGGTACGGGGCCTTGAGGTCGGGCTGCTCGAAGTTGGCGTACACCCGGCGGGCGTCGGCCGGCTCGTACTGCGTGTAGAGGTAGACCTCGCCGTCCTCCGGGTCGACGAAGCGGTGCATGCCCTCGCCGGTACGGCTGTAGGCGCACTGCGCGTCCACCACGAGGACGTTCTCGTCGGCGAGACCGTCGATCGCGATCCGCGCGCCGTCGAAGACGACCGCCGGGTCGAGCGGGCGGCCGTTGAGCGTCACCGCGTTCACCGAGGGGGCGATGAGGTCGACGAAGGTCGCGTCGCCGGAACCGGTACGGCGGAAGCGGATCGTCGTCACCGAACGGAAGGTGCGCACCGCCTCCGTCGAGTCGCCGACGGCCGAGCGGAGGTCGAGTTCGACCTCGTACCCGTCGACGGACAGCAGCTCGGCCCGCTCCCGGGCCTCGTCGCGGGACAGATTCTCACCAGGCACGGTCACTCCTTCGTGGCACGTTCGAAACAGCACCGATCCTCCCATGTGTTGCTGACACCCGGGACACGGGAATGCCGCCGGGTGGGGGTGGTGTTGCTGTCCGAAGCGCACCCACCGACCTTGAAGACGTTCCGAGGAGTGACATGTCCGAGACGAGGACGACCGCCGACTTCTACTTCGACCCGCTGTGCCCCTGGGCCTGGATGACCTCACGCTGGATGCTGGAGGTCGAGCAGGTGCGTCCGGTCGACGTCCGGTGGAAGGTCATGAGCCTGGCCGTGCTCAACGAAGACAAGATCGACGAGCTCCCGGAGCAGTACCGCGAGCTCCTGGAGACCAAGGCCTGGGGCCCGGTCCGCGTCGTCGTCGCGGCCCAGCAGCTGCACGGCGACGAGGTCGTCGGCAAGCTCTACACGGCGCTCGGCACCCGCTTCCACAACAACGGCGAGGAGGTCGGCCGCGAGGCGATCGCCGGGGCCCTCAAGGACGCCGGTCTGCCCGAGGACCTGATCGACTACGCCGACAAGGACACCTACGACACCGAGCTGCGCGCCTCCCACGCGGAGGGCATCAACAAGGTCGGCCAGGACGTCGGCACCCCGGTCATCGCGGTGCCCGGCCCGGACGGCGACGAGGTCGCCTTCTTCGGCCCGGTCGTCACCCCGACCCCGCGCGGCGAGGCGGCGGCCCGGCTGTGGGACGGCACGCTGCTCGTGGCGTCGACGCCCGGCTTCTACGAGATCAAGCGCACCCGCACGGCGGCTCCCAGCTTCGAGTAGTCCACGGCTTCGAGTAGTCCGCACAGCAGACGGCCCCCGCGATTCACGTCATCGCGGGGGCCGTCCTCTTGTCCGCCTGCAACGTGAAGGTTGAGAAGACGATCACGAGCAGGAGCGTGGGGTCAGAAGGAGATCAGCGGCACGGAGGCCTTGGCGGCCGCGTACCGCTTGCTCACGTCCTGCCAGTTGACGACCGCCCACATCGCCTCGATGAAGTCGACCTTCTGGTTCTTGTACTGGAGGTAGAAGGCGTGCTCCCAGGCGTCGAAGACCAGGACCGGCACGGAGCCCACGCCGACGTTGCCCTGGTGGTCGTAGACCTGCTCGACGATCAGCCGGCCGCTGACCGGCTCGTACGCGAGGACGCCCCAGCCGGAGCCCTGGGTGGTCGCGGAGGCCTTGGTCAGCTGGGCCTTGAACTTCGCGAAGGAGCCGAAGGACTCGGTGATCGCGTCCGCGAGGTCGCCGACGCCGTCGGCGGCCAGCGGCTCGCCGCCGCCCCCGTCCTTCGGGCTGTTCATGTTGTTCCAGTAGATGGAGTGCAGGATGTGGCCGGAGAGGTGGAACGCGAGGTTCTTCTCCAGGCCGTTGATCGCGCCCCACTGGTCCTTGTCGCGCGCCTCTTCCAGCTGCTCCAGGGTGTCGTTCGCACCCTTCACGTACGCGGCGTGGTGCTTGTCGTGGTGCAGCTCGATGATCTCCGGGTTGATCACCGGCTCCAGCGCCGCGTAGTCGTACGGCAGCTCCGGAAGTGTGTAGATCGCCATTGCCCTGCCCACCCCTTCGACGTCTTATTGCAAGTTGTTCGCAAGTGCAGGCTAGCAGCAGTTGCGTGATGGGGTGATCAAGAAACCCCCGGACCGAGAACGGTCCGGGGGTTCGTGAGGGACGGTGCCGGGTCAGACGGTCCGGTCGCCCGCCGCCGCCTTCTGGCGGACGTAGCCGACCGCCGCGAGCAGCAGCGTCAGGCCGCCCGTGAAGTACAGCTGCACCCGCGTGCCCTCCTCGCGGGCCATCAGGACGAAGATCGCCGCCATGCCGGCGAGCGCCACCCAGGTCAGGAACGGGAAGGCCCACATCTTCACGACCAGCTTCTCGGGCGACTCGCGCTCGGTGCGGCGGCGCAGGGCGAGCTGGGAGGCGGCGATGAAGAACCAGACGACGAGGATGATCGCGCCGATGGTGTTGAGCAGCCAGATGAACGCCTTGTCGGGGGACCAGTAGCTCAGCAGGACGCAGCCGAAGCCGAAGACGGAGGAGACGAGCACGGCCGGGCGCGGGACCCCGCCGGAGAGCCGTCCGAGCGCCTTCGGGCCCTGGCCGCGGGCGACGAGCGAACCGGCCATGCGGGAGGCGCCGTAGATGTTGGCGTTCATCGCCGAGAGCAGCGCGGCGAGCACGACCACGTTCATGATCTGGCCGGCGGCCGGGATGTCCAGGTAGTCGAGGGTGGCGACGTACGGGCCCTTCTCGACGATCGCCTTGTCGTCCCACGGGACGAGGGTGACGACGACCGCCATCGAGCCGACGTAGAAGAGCGCGATGCGCCACATCGCCGTACGGACGGCCTTGGCGACACCCTGCACCGGGTGCTCCGACTCGGCCGCGGCGATGGTGACCGTCTCCAGGCCGCCGTACGCGAAGACGGAGGCGAGCAGGCCGACGATCAGGCCCTCGGAACCGTGCGGGAAGAAGCCGCCGTCACCGGTGAGGTTCGTGGTGCCGGGGGCGTCCGTGCCGGGCAGGACGCCGGCGATGGCGAGCACGCCGATGCCGAGGAAGAGGACGATCGCGCCGACCTTGAGCGCGGCGAACCAGAACTCGAACTCGCCGAAGTTCTTCACGGCCGCCAGGTTGGTGACGGTGAAGACCAGCATGAAGAGCGCGACCCAGGCCCACTCGGGGCTGCCGGGGAACCAGCCGGTCATGATCTTCGCCGCGCCGATGCCCTCCAGGCCGACGGCGACGCAGAGCAGGAACCAGAAGGCCCAGCCCGAGGTGAACCCGGCCCAGGAGCCGAAGGCGCGCTCGGCGTGGACGGAGAACGAGCCCGAGGCCGGGTTCGCCGCCGACATCTCGCCGAGCATGCGCATCACGAGCATGACGAGGACGCCGGAGAGGGCGTAGGCGATCACGATCGAGGGTCCGGCGGCGGCGATGCCGGCGCCGGAGCCGACGAAGAGTCCGGCGCCGATGACGCCGCCGAGGGCGATCATCGAGAGGTGGCGCTGCTTGAGGCCGTGCGAGAGGCCCTCTGCGGGCGCGTTCGCACCGGTCGCGCCGTCCTCGCGGTCGGCCGGCGCGGGCGCGGTGGTCCGGGACATGGGCGGGCTCTGTTCACTAGGTGAGACGGGGAGAGCCCACAGTCTGAGCCGGTGCACCGCTCAGAGGGAACACGCGTCCGCTATACGGTCACGACTTTCACACAAAGTGAAGAGTCATGCTCGCTTCGTGCGCAGCTCCCGCACCCACGCCACCAGGAGTACGGCCCCGGTGGCCGCCGACGACCACAGCAGCTGCGGCCGCGCCCCGTCGTCGAACAGCATCAGCAGGAACACCGCCGCCATCGCCGCGAGCGCCACCCAGGTCAGCCACGGGAAGCCCCACATCCGCAGCGTCAGCGTCTCGGGCGCCTCCCGCTCGATCCGCCGCCGCAGCCGCAGCTCCGAGACCGCGATGAGGGCCCAGACGAAGAGCAGCACCGCGCCGACCGCGTTGAGCATGTAGAGGAAGACGGAGTCCGGCCACTTCAGATTGAGGAGGACGGAGACGAAGCCGAAGGCCACCGAGGCGAGCACCGCCCGGCGCGGCACACCGCCGCCGGACACCTTGAGCAGCCCCTTCGGCGCCTCCCCGCGCTCGGCGAGCGAGAACACCATCCGCGACGAGCCGTACAGGTTCGCGTTGAGCGCCGAGAGCAGCGCCACGAAGACGACCACGTTCATGATCTGCCCGGCCCCCGGCACCCCGATCGCGTCGAGCACGGCCACGTACGGGGACTCGCCCGGCTTGATCGACGTCCACGGCAGCAGCGTCACGATGACCAGCATCGAGCCCACGTAGAAGAGCAGGATCCGCCAGACCGCGCTGCGCACGGCGCGCGCCACGTTCCGCGCCGGGTCGGCCGACTCGGCCGCCGCGATCGTGACGACCTCCAGGCCCCCGAAGGCGAAGACGACGGCGAGGACGCCGGAGACGACCCCTTCCCAGCCGTTCGGCAGGAAGCCGCCCTGGCCGGTCAGGTTGGCCATCCCCACCGGGTCGGTGTCGGGCAGCCAGCCGACGATCGCGAGGACGCCGAGCACCAGGAAGAGGACGATCGCGCCGACCTTCAGGGCGGCGAACCAGAACTCGAACTCGCCGAAGTTCTTCACCGCCGCCAGGTTGGCGAAGGTGAAGACGACCATGAAGATCAGCACCCAGCCCCACTGCGGGACCCCCGGCGCCCAGCCGTTCGCGATCTGCGCCGCGCCCGTCGCCTCCACGGCGAGGACGACGACGAGCAGGAACCAGTACAGCCAGCCCACCGAGAAGCCCGCCCAGCGGCCGAGCGCCCGCTCGGCGTGGACCGAGAACGCGCCGGAGGCGGGCATCGCCGCCGACATCTCGCCGAGCATCCGCATGACCAGCATCGCGAGCGCGCCCGCGATCAGGTAGGAGACGACGATGCCGGGCCCGGCGACGGCGATGCCGGCGCCCGAGCCGACGAAGAGACCGGCACCGATCACCCCGCCGAGCCCCAGCATCGTCAGGTGACGCTGCTTCAGGCCGTGCGAGAGGGGCTCGGGTTCGGACAGGGGCTCGGGTTCGGACAGGGGGTCGCGCATGTGGGGGGCTCGTGCTCTCTGGCGGTTTATGGAGACTCCACAGTCTCTCCGCTGGCCCGCTTCTGGCGCAAAAAGGACGTCTCGTGGCGAGTTCCCAGTGACCAGGGTCACGTGGCGCCCGGCATGAACTCCGCTCTTTGTCGGAAGTCCATGAACCCCTCGGCTCCGGCTTTGTCGGCGGCAGACGGTGATCGGTCGTTCACCCCTGGCATACCGTCAACCTGTCCCACCCACCCTCACCCTCGCGGAGTACCGATGAGCACCGCAGTCGCCCCCGCCCGCACCCTCCGTGCCGGCACCGTCCTCGCCGACCTGATCCCGGCGAGCCGCGCCCGCGACATCGCCCTGGTCGTCGGCGGCGCCGCCCTCACCGGCCTCGCCGCGCAGATCTCCGTCCCGGTCCCCGGCTCCCCGGTCCCCGTCTCCGGCCAGACCTTCGCCGCCCTGCTCGTCGGCACCGCCCTCGGCGCCCGCCGCGGCTTCCTCGCCCTCGCGCTCTACGCCGTCGCGGGCATGGCCGGCATGCCGTGGTTCGCCCAGGGCACCTCCGGGTACGGGATGCCCTCCTTCGGCTACATCCTCGGCATGCTCCTCGCCTCGACCGTCGTCGGCGCCCTCGCCCGCCGCGGCGCGGACCGCTCGGTGCTCCGCACGGCCGGCGCGATGGCGCTCGGCTCCGCGATCATCTACGCGGTCGGCGTGCCCTACCTGGCGCTCGCGACCGGCATGAGCTTCGGCGCGGCCGTCGCCGCCGGCCTCACCCCGTTCCTCATCGGCGATGCCCTCAAGGCCGCGCTCGCCATGGGCGCCCTCCCGGCCGCCTGGAAGCTCGTCCGCCGCAAGGGCTGAGCCCCGCGCCCGTACGCGAAGGGCCCGCCGCTCCGGAAGGAACGGCGGGCCCTTTCACGTACCGGCGAGGAGGCCTACACGCGGTCGGCGGCCTTCGCCACCTTCTGCCGGACCAGCGCGATGGCGATCACCAGCGCGGCCACCAGCAGCGACAGCACGACCTGCTCGCGGGCGCTGCCGCCCTCGTACAGCATGTAGCCGAGGACGAAGGTGATCATGGCGATCGTCGCCCAGGTCAGGTACGGGAACAGCCACATCTTCACGACGAGCTTCTCCGGGGACTCGCGGAGGATGATCCCGCGCATCTTCAGCTGGGTCACGCAGATGACCAGCCAGACGAAGAGCGCGACCGCGCCGGAGGAGTTCAGGAGGAAGGCGAAGACGGTGTCGGGCCACTTGTAGTTGAAGAAGACCGCGACGAAGCCGAAGACGACCGAGCCGAGGATCGCCGCCGTCGGCACGCCCCGCTTGTTGACCTTGGCGAACGCCTTGGGCGCGTCGCCGCGCTGCCCGAGCGAGAAGGCCATGCGGGAGGCGGTGTAGAGGCCCGAGTTCAGGCAGGACAGGACGGCGGTCAGGACGATCACGTTCATGACCTGGCCGGCGTGCGGGATGCCGATGGAGTCGAGGGCGGCGACGTACGAGCCCTTCTCGACGATCGACGGGTCGTTCCAGGGCAGCAGCGTCAGGACGACGAAGATCGAGCCCAGGTAGAAGACGCCGATGCGCCAGATCACGCTGTTGGTGGCCTTGGTGACGGCCCGCTGCGGGTCCTCGGACTCGCCGGCGGCGAGCGTGACGATCTCGCTGCCCATGAAGGAGAAGACGACCATCAGCACACCGGTGAGGACCGCGCCCGCGCCCATCGGGAAGAAGCCCCCGGTGTCGGTGAGGTGCGCGAACCCGGCGCCCGGGTTGTCCGAGCCGGGCAGCACGCCGAAGACGGCGAGCAGGCCGACGACGACGAAGGCGCCGATGGCGACGACCTTGATCCCGGCGAACCAGAACTCGAACTCGCCGTACGAGGCGACGGAGCCGAGGTTGGTGGCGGTGAGGACCACCATCACGATGAGCGCCCAGCCCCACTGCGGCACGGCCGGGATCCAGCTCTCCAGGATCTTGGCGCCCGCGGTGGCCTCGACGGCGAGGACGACGACCCAGAAGAACCAGTACAGCCAGCCGATGCTGAATCCGGCCCAGCGCCCGAGCGCCTGGTCGGCGTAGGCGGAGAAGGAGCCGGAGGACGGGCGGGCGGCGGCCATCTCGCCGAGCATCCGCATCACGAAGACGACCATGGCGCCGACGAGTGCGTACGAGAGGAGGATCGCGGGTCCCGCGGCGGCGATGCCGGTGCCGGAGCCGACGAAGAGCCCGGCGCCGATGACACCGCCGATGGCGATCATCGAGAGGTGGCGGTTCTTGAGTCCGGCCTTGAGGCCGTCGGGGGAGCCAGGGGTACCGGGGGTGCCGGTCTTCCCGTCGTCCGTCGTCAGGGTCGGTTGCGTGTTCATCAACGCTTCCTCGGTGTGGGGGAGGGTGCTCGAAACGCGAGCCCGAGCATTGAACACCGAGGTCAGGCGTGATCGGAAGACCTCATTCCGGATTGTTGTGAGTTCCACGTAAAGACGACGGCGACCCCGCTGACCGTCGCGGCGGCCCCGCCGTGCCACACTCGGTCCCATGCGCGTCTACATCGGTTCCGACCACGCCGGATACGAACTCAAGAACCACCTCGTCGAGTGGCTCACCGCCCACGGCCACGAGCCCGTCGACTGCGGTCCGCACATCTACGACGCCCTCGACGACTACCCGCCGTTCTGCCTCCGCGCCGCCGAGAAGACGGCCGCGGACCCGGAGAGCCTCGGCATCGTCATCGGCGGCTCCGGCAACGGCGAGCAGATCGCCGCGAACAAGGTCAAGGGCGTCCGTGCCGCCCTCGCCTGGAGCGAGCAGACCGCCGCCCTCGGCCGCGAGCACAACAACGCCAACGTGATCTCCGTCGGCGGCCGCATGCACACCCAGGAAGAGGCGACCAAGTTCGTCGAGATCTTCCTGAGCACCCCGTACTCGGGTGACGAGCGCCACACCCGCCGCATCGAGATGCTCTCCCGCTACGAGACGACCGGCGAGCTCCCCCCGATCCCGGCCCACCACCCCGAGGGCCCGACCGCCTGATGCCCGAAGGGCACACCATCCACCGGCTGGCCGCCGACCACCGCGAGCGGTTCGGCGGCCGGCCCGTGCGCGTCTCCAGCCCCCAGGGCAAGTTCGCCGCCTCGGCGGCGCTGCTCGACGGGGCGACCCTGGAGACCGCCGAGGCCCACGGCAAGCACCTCTTCCTCGGCTTCCCCGGCGAGGACTGGATCCACATCCACCTCGGCCTCTTCGGCAAGGTGAACTTCGGGGACGCCCCCGCGCCCCCGCCCACCGACACGGTCCGCCTCCGCCTCGCGAACCCCGAGGGGTACGTCGACCTCCGCGGCCCCACCACGTGCGCGCTCGTCACGGACGCCGAGAAGCGGGCGATACACGACCGCCTCGGCCCCGACCCGCTCCGGGCCGACGACGACCCCGCCCCCGCCTGGCGCCGGATCTCCCGCAGCCGGACGACGATCGCCGCCCTCCTCATGGACCAGAAGGTCGTCGCGGGCGTCGGCAACGTCTACCGCGCCGAGGTCCTCTTCCGGCACGGCATCGACCCCTACCGCGCGGGCAAGGACCTCACGGCGGGGGAGTGGGACGCCCTCTGGACCGACCTCGGGGAGCTCATGCGCGAGGGCGTCCGCCTCAACCGCATCGACACCGTCCGCCCCGAGCACACCCCCGAGGCGATGGGCCGCCCGCCGCGCGTCGACGACCACGGCGGCGAGGTGTACGTCTACCGCCGGGCGAACCTCCCCTGCCACATCTGCGGCAGCGAGATCCGCACGGCGGACCTGGCCGCCCGCAACCTCTTCTGGTGCCCGGGCTGCCAGACCCGCTGAGACGGCCCGCTCAGAAGCCGTGCGGCAGCCACGGCGCCACCGGCGACCCGAAGGCCACCGACGCCTCCACGAGCGCCCCCTCGCGCAGCTCCCGCACCCGCCCGGCCGAGGCCAGCGAGGTCAGCGGGATCCCGCCCAGATAGGCCGCGCCCAACTCCCGTACGGACAGCTCCAGATCCGCCGCGTCCGAGGTCCGGACGCAGGTCGCCCCCTTCGCGTCGCCCGTCAGGCGCCAACGCCCCTCGTTCCACGGACAGAACGCGTCCGCGACCTCGAACACCACGTCCACCGGGGCCTGGTACGTCCGGGCCTCCAGCGCCGCGCCCACCTCCACCAGCCGCACGTGCAGCGCGTCCCGCAGCGTCGGCTCGCACCGCCGCACGTCGCTCACCAGGTGCTGCCAGCCCTCGTCGACCGGACGCCCGTACATCCGTACCCGCGCGGTCAGGTCCACCGAGCAGAGGTACCGCCACAGCGCCGCCTCCGCCACCGGGTCGAGCCCCATCAGCTGGTGCAGCTGGACCGAGCCGTCGGCCCCCGCGAAGCTCCAGTCCGGCTTCACCGCGTAGTGCGCGAAGCCCACGAGCTCACCGTCCCGCTCCGCGAGCACACAGAGCTTCGGCGAGGCGCCCTCGCGATGCTGTTCCGGGTCGAGCAGCGGCTGCCGCTCCCACCCGGGCAGCCGCGCGATCATCCCCGGCCGCGCCGGCACGAGCTTCGCGTACAGCTCCTCGCAGACCGCGGAGGACTCCGTCGGGTCCGCCAGCCGCAGCGAGACCCCGTCCGTGCCCTCGGGCACCGAGAGCCGCACCCGGGTCGTGTCGATCGTCGCCCGCGCCGAGTACGCGGCGATGCCGTACCCGAACCGCCCGTAGATCTCCGGCTCCGAGGCCGTCAGCACCGCGAGCGGCTCCCCGGCGGCCCGCAGGTCGTCCAGCTGCCGCCGCATCATCGAGGTCAGGATCCCGCGCCGCCGGTGCGTCCCGGCCACGCTCACCATCGTCACCCCGCCGGCCCGCACCGACGCCCCGCCCGGCACCGTCACCCGGAACGAGAACGCCCCCGCCGTCCCCACGCACAGATCGCCGTCCCACACCGCGAGGAACCGGCCGAACTCGGTGAGATCGCGCCACAGCTCCTTCTCCTCCGGAGCCTCCGGCACTCCGCCGAACGCCAGCTCCAGCACCGCGAACCAGCGGTCCCACTCAGTCGGGTCCAGAACCCGCAGCTCAGTCGTCATATGCCATCGATATCAGCGGCGCGCGCCCGAGGCGACCCGATTTCACGCACATTGTCACCGGGGTACCCCTGCGCGATGTCGGACCGTGTGGATAGGGTCCAGGCCAATGGGACACCGCGCCGGAGTGAACACGTACGCGGCCCGCGCGCGCAGACGCGTCCGCCGGGCCCGCATCGCGCTGCGCAAGTCCGGGGTCGACTACTTCCGCGGCGACGGCTCCGACAAGCTCGCCTTCGCCGGGCTCCTCCTCATGATCCCGGCCATCGCCTGCGGCACGCTCTACGACCCCGTCTGGTGCGCGCCCGCCGCGCTCGTCCTGCCCATCGTGGCCGGCGGGCTGCTGCTGCGACCCGCCAGCCTCCTCGGGCTGTACGCGGCGGCCGCCGGCGCCCTCATCGTCGAGTCCGTCGTCCTCGGCCCGTACACCCAGGGCCCCGCGCGCGTGACCCCCGGCACCGTCCTGGTCGTCGCCGCCTGCGGCCTCTTCGGCCTCCTCATCGCCCAGTTCAGAGCCCGCGTCGGCGTCCCCTGGCGGCGCGGCGGCACGATGCTCTTCGACCTGCGCGAACGCATCCGCGTCCAGAGCGCCCTGCCCCGCCTCCCGCAGGGCTGGCACCGAGAGATGGCGCTCCGCCCGGCCGGCGGCCAGTCCTTCTCCGGCGACTTCGTCGTCGCCGCCCGCACCCACGGGGGCCGCACCCTGGAGGTCGTCCTCACCGACGTCTCCGGCAAGGGCATGGACGCCGCCTCCCGCTCCCTCCTCCTCTCCGGAGCCTTCGGCGGCCTCCTCGGCTCGCTCCCGCCGCACGGCTTCCTCTCCGCGGCCAACGGCTACCTGCTCCGGCAGAACTGGGACGAGGGCTTCGCCACCTCGATCCACCTCGTCCTCGACCTGGAGTCCGGGGACTACGAGCTCTACTCCGCCGGCCACCTGCCCGCGCTCCAACTCCACGCCGGCAGCGGACGCTGGGAGGAGAAGGCCGGCGACGGCCCGCTCCTCGGCGTCTACGACGGCGCCGAATTCCACCCCGTGAAGGGCTCGTTGCACCCCGGCGACGTCCTCATGCTCTTCACCGACGGCCTCGTGGAGGCCGCGGACCGGGACATCTCGGAGGGAATCGACCGCCTCACCGGCGAGGCCGACCGCTGCGTCGCCGAAGGCTTCGAGGGCGTCACGTACCACCTCATCGAAGCCGTCGCCAAGGACGTCAACGACGACCGGGCCCTCCTGCTCATCTCGCGTCGCGCCTGAACGCCCAGGACATCTCCGGCTCCGTCACGGGCTTCAGGAGCCCGCGCACCGGCGGGGTGCAGAGCGCGGTCGTCACGGCGAGGGTCACCAAGGCGAAGAACACCAGGCCGCCCGCCGTGCGCAGCCACGGGAACAGGTCGAAGAAGCCGCTGTCCTTGCCGCCCTGGATCAGGAACCCGTGCAGCAGATAGGCGCAGATGGTCCCGGAGCCCAGGACCGTGAACCAGAGCTCGCGGCCGGGGACCAGCGCCAGGAAGGCCGCCGTCAGGAGGGCCGCGCAGACGAAGAGGGCCGCCGCCTTGAAGAGTCCGGTGGGGAGGTCCTCCCCCAGCTCCTGGACGCTCATGGTCCGGAAGATCCACGCCATGTCCCGGTAGAAGGAGGGCGGGAAGTCACGGGCGGTCGCCCCGTAGGCGACCGGCAGCGCGACGACGAAGGCCACCACGGCCGCCACCCGCGCCGGGCGGCGCCGCAGGAACCGGAAGTGCTCCGGCCGCATGCGCAGTCCGATGACGAAGAACGGCAGGAACTGCAGGATCCGGGGGACGCCCAGGACACCGCCCAGACCGGGCGTGACCCAGGCCAGCGCCGCGATGCCGACGGACACGGCCACCGGCCACCGGACGACCGCCCAGAAGGGCGCCGTCACCCGCCACACGAACAGGGCGAGCAGGAACCACATCACGTACGTGGGGTGCAGCAGGCTGAACGGCCGCTCGGGCTCCCTTCCCCAGCGGGTCAGCAGCGTGTACGCGGCCTCGAAGAGGAGATACGGCAGCGCGACCCCGGTGAGCAGCCGCCGGAGCTGGGCGGGCCGGCCCGTGTAGCTCCGCGAGAGATGGCCGGAGATCAGCACGAAGACCGGCATGTGGAAGACGTACAGGAACGTGTAGAGGGTCCGGGCCGTCCGGCTGCCGTCCAGCAGGACGGTCAGCGCGTGCCCCAGCACCACCAACAGCATCGCCAGGTACTTCACGTTGTCGAAGTACGGATCGCGGCGGGTGACGCCGGGCGCGACAGGGACCGTGGCGGCGGGGCCCGGACGGAGGAGGGACGACATGGTCGTCGACGCTATCCGCGCCTTCTCCGCCCGTCACGTCCCGCTTCCGTCTGTCCACGACATGATTCGTCACCTACCCGCGAGGGCAGGGAGGTTGATGGCACGATGGAGGCCGGGGGTGTCCACAGGCGTGCGCCTCCGGCGGGCAAGGCGGGACCGACCGAAGGTGTGATCAGTTATGGCCATTTCACTGTCTGTGGTGTTGCTCCTGGCAATCATCCTGGTGGTGTTGATCCGCGGGGGGAACCTCAAGGGCGGACCGGCCGTGATCGCCGTGCTCTTCGGCTTCTTCCTCGCCTCCACCGGCATGGCCGACGACATCCAGCGCTTCCTGGACTCGATAACGCAGACGGTCGCGTCCATCAAGTTCTGACCGGCGGGGTACGCGCACGGGCGGCGGCCGGCGTCACCGCCGCACCGCCGCCCGCAACCGCCGCGACCTCAGCCCTTCTTCGCGACCGGCTTGCCCTTCACCGGGGCCGCCTTGGCCGCCTTGACGGGCCCCGAGGCCTTCGGTGCGGGCTTCTTCGGGGCGGACTTCTTCGAGACGGGCTTCGAGGCGGGCTTCTTCGGGGCAGCCTTCGAGGCGGGCTTCGAGGCGGGCTTCGTCGCCGGCTCGGCCGCCTTCGGAGCGGGCTTCTTGGGGGCCTCCTTCTTCGGGGCCTCCTTCTTCGGAGCCGGAACCTTCGTCTCCGGCTCCTTCTTCTTCGGCTCCTTCTCCTTCGGGCGGCCCGTCGCCCACTTGAACTCGAGTTCCAGCTCGATCTCGCCTTCCTCGACCTCGAACTCGACCTCGTACTCCAGCTTCTCGGGAATGCGCAGACTCAGCGTCCCGGACCCCAGCTCCAGCTCGGCCTCCCCGCCCTTCCGCAGGGCGTCCGCGAGCGCCGTCAGCTGGTCGGCCGCCTCCAGCCGGGTCAGCGCGCGCTTCCGCTCGAACTTCAGGTCCTTCATCGATGCCTCCGATGCCGCGGGGGAGTGGATCACCCCCAGTCTGCGGCCGGCCACCGGAACCGGCATCTCCGGAAACGCCTCAGGGCCTGGTCGGAGACGTGTCTCCGACCAGGCCCTGAGGTCGTGGAGCGGGTGACGGGAATCGAACCCGCGTAGCTAGTTTGGAAGACTAGTGCTCTACCATTGAGCTACACCCGCACAGCATCGCGCCGCAGGTCACGAGGACCGCGGACACGAAGAGCATGGTAGCCGGTCCGGGGACCTTCTCGCACACCCCTTGAAACGGGGGCGCCGCAGTGTCCCCGCCCATGTACCCTACGTGTCGCACCGACGGGGTGTGGCGCAGCTTGGTAGCGCGTCCGCTTTGGGAGCGGAAGGCCGTGGGTTCAAATCCCGCCACCCCGACCAGGATGATCACGCGGTCACCGGCCGCCTTCTTGATCACGTTGTGGCCGTCTCCCCGCTTGCGGTTACTATGCAAGCTGCGTGCCCGTGTGTCTTTCTGACCGGGCCGAGCCGCCGGAGCCGCGTGAAGTGGTGCCGGCGGATTTCCAGGAATCAGCCACAAGGAGACCGAACCGTGAAGAGCGCCGTGGAGACCCTGAACCCGACCCGGGTTCGGCTCACTGTCGAGGTGCCCTTCGAGGAGCTCAAGGACAGCCTCGACGCGGCGTACAAGAAGATCAACCAGCAGGTCACGGTCAAGGGCTTCCGTAAGGGCAAGATCCCGGCTCGCGTGATCGACCAGCGGTTCGGCCGCGGCGCCGTGCTGGAAGAGGCCGTCAACGACGCGCTCCCGAAGTTCTACACCGAGGCCGTCAACGAGGCCGAGGTCAACCCGCTGGGTCAGCCCGAGGTCGACATCACGGAGCTGAAGGACGGCGAGCTGCTGGCCTTCACCGCCGAGGTCGACATCCGCCCGACGATCGAGATCCCGGACTACTCCGGCATCGAGGTCACCGTCGACGCGGTCGAGGTCACCGACGAGGACGTCGAGAAGTCCGTGGAGCAGCTCCGCGAGCGCTTCGCCTCGACCTCCGCCGTCGAGCGCGCCGCCCAGGACGGCGACGTCGTCACGATCGACCTCGAGGCCAAGGTCGACGGCGAGGTCCTGCCCGACGGTGTCGCCAGCGACGTGTCGTACACCATCGGTTCCGGCGAGCTCCTCGACGGCATCGACGAGGCCGTCAAGGGCCTCGAGGCCGGCGGCGAGGCCACCTTCACCTCGCAGCTGAAGGGCGGCTCCGCCGAGGGCAAGGACGCGGAGGTCACCGTCAAGGTCACCGCCGTCTCCGCCCGTGAGCTCCCCGCGCTGGACGACGAGTTCGCGCAGCTCGCCTCGGAGTTCGACACCCTCGACGAGCTCAAGGCCGACAGCCGCAAGCGCCTCGAGAACATGAAGCAGTTCGACCAGGCCACCCAGGCGCAGGAGCGCGTCCTCGACGAGCTCCTCAAGCTGATCGATGTCCCGATGCCCGAGAAGCTCCTCGAGGACGAGATCAACACCCGGAAGCACAACCTGGAGCACCACCAGCTCGGCCAGATGGGCCTCGACCTCGCCAAGTACCTGGAGATCCAGGGCAAGACCGAGGAAGAGTTCCTGGCGGAGACCCAGGAGCAGGCCGAGAAGGGCATCAAGACGCAGTTCATCCTCGATGAGCTCGTCAACAAGGAGAAGCTCGACGTCTCCCGCGAGGAGCTCACCGAGCACCTGTTCCGCCGTGCCGCCTCCTCCGGCATGAGCCCCGACCAGTTCGCCCAGGCCGTCGCGCAGCAGGGCCAGGTCCCGATGCTCGTCGGTGAGGTCGCCCGCGGCAAGGCCCTCGCGGTCGTCGTCGAGGCCGCCAAGGTCGTCGACACCAACGGCGAGGTCGTCGACCTCTCCGACGACGAGGACGAGGTCGAGACCGCCGCCGAGGCCGTCGAGGCCGTCACCGGCGAGGCCGAGGTCTCCGAGGACAAGTAAGCCCTCCGGGGACGGACAAGTCCCAGGCAGGCAGCCCCACGGGCCCGGAACGCACCCCTGTGCGTCCCGGGCCCGTGGGCGTCTCACGGCCCCCTCGGACCTTGCGCTCCCAGCGAACAGTTCGGGAACCGGGATGGCGTTGTCCTACCTGCGCGTTAGGGTCCATGAATACGAGGGCAGTGCCCTCGGAACGAGACGCTGAGACGGCCTTGGCCGTCGGAGACGAGCAGGTGGATACGTGACGAATCTGAAGCCTTACGCCGCGGGTGAGCCGTCCATCGGTGGCGGCCTCGGCGACCATGTCTACAACCGGCTGCTCGGCGAGCGCATCGTCTTCCTCGGCCAGCAGGTCGACGACGAGATCGCCAACAAGATCACCGCGCAGATGCTCCTCCTGGCCGCCGACCCGGACAAGGACATCTACCTCTACATCAACAGCCCCGGCGGCTCGGTGACGGCCGGCATGGCCATCTACGACACGATGCAGTTCATCCCGAACGACGTCGTCACCATCGGTATGGGCATGGCGGCCTCCATGGGCCAGTTCCTCCTCACCGCCGGTGCCCCCGGCAAGCGCTTCGCGCTGCCGAACACCGACATCCTGATGCACCAGGGCTCCGCCGGTATCGGTGGCACCGCCTCGGACATCAAGATCCAGGCCGAGTACCTCCTTCGCACGAAGAAGCGCATGGCCGAGATCACCGCCCGCCACTCCGGCCAGACCGTCGAGGCGATCATCCGCGACGGCGACCGCGACCGCTGGTACACCGCCGAGGAGGCCAAGGAGTACGGCCTCATCGACGAGATCATCTCTGCCGCTTCGGGCGTTCCCGGCGGCGGCGGCACGGGCGCCTGAGCCCCGGCAGTCCGCTCAAGAGCCCCAGCCCACCGAACGCCACCAGGACGGTGAACACCCAGATGCAGAACAACCTCTCCGCGAGCGGCCTCTACACCGGCGCTCCGATGGACAGCCGCTACGTCGTGCCCCGCTTCGTCGAGCGCACCTCGCAGGGCGTCCGCGAGTACGACCCGTACGCGAAGCTCTTCGAGGAGCGCGTGATCTTCCTCGGCGTGCAGATCGACGACGCCTCCGCCAACGACGTCATGGCGCAGCTGCTGTGCCTGGAGTCGATGGACCCGGACCGCGACATCTCGATCTACATCAACAGCCCCGGTGGCTCCTTCACCGCGCTGACGGCGATCTACGACACGATGCAGTTCGTGAAGCCGGACATCCAGACGGTCTGCATGGGCCAGGCCGCGTCCGCCGCCGCCGTGCTGCTCGCCGCCGGTACGCCCGGCAAGCGCATGGCCCTGCCCAACGCCCGTGTGCTGATCCACCAGCCCTCCGGCGGCACCGGCCGTGAGCAGCTCTCCGACCTGGAGATCGCGGCCAACGAGATCCTGCGCATGCGCGGTCAGCTCGAGGACATGCTCGCGAAGCACTCCTCGACGCCGATCGAGAAGATCCGCGAGGACATCGAGCGTGACAAGATCCTGACCGCCGAGGACGCGCTCGCGTACGGCCTGGTCGACCAGATCGTGTCGACCCGCAAGAGCAACGCCGCGGCACACTGACGCCCGACCTTCCCTCGGCACGGGGCACATGGCGCATTCCCGTCCATGTGAACCGTGCCAAGGGGGGCCCGAACTGGGGGCCCGGCAAGGTACCGTCGAATATGAGGCACCAGGAGTAGCTGAACCAAGCACTCCCAGGCGAAGGGGAAGCACCTCGTGGCACGCATCGGTGATGGCGGCGACCTGCTCAAGTGCTCGTTCTGCGGAAAGAGCCAGAAGCAGGTGAAGAAGCTCATCGCGGGACCCGGTGTGTACATCTGCGACGAGTGCATCGACCTCTGCAACGAGATCATCGAGGAAGAACTCGCGGAGACGAGCGAGGTGCGCTGGGAGGAACTCCCCAAGCCCCGCGAGATCTACGAGTTCCTCGAGGGTTACGTCGTCGGTCAGGAGCCGGCCAAGAAGGCCCTCTCCGTCGCGGTGTACAACCACTACAAGCGCGTCCAGGCCGGCGAGAACGGCGGCGCGCAGGGCCGGGACGACGCCATCGAGCTGGCGAAGTCCAACATTCTGCTGCTCGGCCCCACGGGCTCCGGGAAGACGCTGCTCGCGCAGACCCTGGCCCGCATGCTCAACGTCCCGTTCGCCATCGCCGACGCGACGGCGCTGACGGAGGCCGGCTATGTCGGCGAGGACGTCGAGAACATCCTGCTCAAGCTGATCCAGGCGGCCGACTACGACGTCAAGAAGGCCGAGACCGGGATCATCTACATCGACGAGATCGACAAGGTCGCCCGTAAGAGCGAAAACCCGTCGATCACGCGCGACGTGAGCGGAGAGGGCGTCCAGCAGGCCCTCCTGAAGATCCTGGAAGGGACGACGGCCTCGGTTCCCCCGCAGGGCGGACGGAAGCACCCCCACCAGGAGTTCATCCAGATCGACACGACGAACGTGCTCTTCATCGTGGGCGGCGCCTTCGCCGGCCTGGAGAAGATCATCGAGTCGCGGGCGGGCGCCAAGGGCATCGGCTTCGGGGCGACCATCCGCTCCAAGCGCGAGATCGAGGCGAGCGACCAGTTCCAGGAGGTCATGCCGGAGGACCTGGTGAAGTTCGGGATGATCCCGGAGTTCATCGGCCGTCTCCCCGTCCTCACCTCGGTCCACAACCTGGACCGCGAGGCGCTCCTCCAGATCCTCGTCGAGCCGCGCAACGCGCTGGTGAAGCAGTACCAGCGCCTCTTCGAACTCGACGGCGTGGAGCTGGACTTCGACCGCCCGGCCCTGGAGGCCATCGCCGACCAGGCGATCCTGCGCGGCACCGGCGCGCGTGGCCTGCGGGCCATCATGGAGGAGGTCCTCCAGTCGGTGATGTACGAGGTCCCGTCCCGCAAGGACGTGGCCCGGGTCGTCATCACGGCCGACGTCGTCCGCAACAACGTCAACCCGACGCTGGTCCCGCGGATCGTCAAGAACGACGGCAGGCACGAGAAGTCCGCCTGAGCCGTAGCCGTAGCCGTACGGACATGTGAAAGGGGCGCCCCGCCGAGACCGGCGGGGCGCCCCTTTCGCGTCAGGCATCAGGCCTTGCTGCGGGAGGCCTTGTACTGCTGGGCCGTCAGCTCGGCGACCTGGTCCAGGGTCATGCCCTCGCCGCCGGTCATCATCGTGGACAGGTCCATGGCGTTGACGGCGCCGAGGGTGCTGTAGTCCGCCCAGATGCAGGTGGGCACCGTGAAGGCCTTCGGGCCGGGGGTCGTGCTCTGCTTGGTGCTTTCGAGGGTGATCTTCTGGCACTTCATCAGCGCCCCCTCGAAACCGGCCGGCGTCTTCTCCTCCGGGCTGCCGATCGGCGTGATCTTGAGGTCCTCCTCGCCGGCCTGGTCCTTCTGGTAGTTCGCGAAGGCGGTGTCGATCGCCTTCTCCGGGTCGGCGATCTCGCCGTACATGCCGTTGATGCTCATGGACTTGCCCTTGAGCGGGTCGGTCGAGTCGCCGCCCTTGTAGGAGGCCGCGACCGACTTCGCGTTCGTGATCCCCATGGCCGCCGCGCTGGCCTTCTGCTTGTCGGTCATGGAGGTCTTGTCGGCGCCCTCCTTCTTGAACTCGCCGACCGTGGCCGCCGGGGTGATCTTGTACCCCTTGGTGTCGTCGGCGACAGCGCCGTTCCCGCCCCCTCCGCCGAGCAGGAAGTACGCGCCGACGCCGAGCGCCGCCACGACCGCGATCGCGCCGATCACGATGCCGGCCTTGGACTTCTTCGGGGCCGGCGGGTGCGGGACGTAGCCGCCCGGGTGCTGCGGGGCGCCGTAGGGGGGCTGCTGGCCGTACGGGTTCGGCTGCTGGGGCTGCTGCGGGTAGCCGTACGGCGGCTGCTGCGGCGGCACGCCCTGCGGGGCCTGCTGGGGGTACCCGTAACCCGGCTGCGGGGCCTGCGGCTGGCCGTACGGGTTCGGCTGCTGCGGCTGGCCGTACGGGCCGGGCTGCTGACCGTACGGACCGGGCTGCTGGCCGCCGTACGGGCCGGGCTGGTTGTAGCTCATCGACAGGTTCCCCTCACAGGATGTTTATGCCTGCCGAACATCCTGGCGGAAGCGATGACCATGGAGTGCGGCGGGGCCCACACCGTTACCGAACCAAAGCGTTTCAGGACAAGGCGAGGACACCCCTAAACTGGGCCCGTGACCGAGAACACTCAGCAGCAGACAGCGCCCACCACCGAACTGCCGACGACGTACGCGCCGGCCGAGGTAGAGGGGGCGTTGTACGAGCGCTGGGTAGACCGGGGGTACTTCACCGCCGACGCGTCGTCCGAGAAGCCGCCGTACACCATCGTCATCCCGCCGCCGAACGTCACCGGCGCCCTGCACCTGGGCCACGCCTTCCAGGTGACGCTCATGGACGCCCTGACCCGCCGCAAGCGCATGCAGGGCTTCGAGACGCTCTGGCTGCCCGGCATGGACCACGCCGGCATCGCGACCCAGAACAAGGTCGAGCAGCAGCTCGCCGAGGAGGGCAAGTCCCGCCACGACCTCGGCCGTGACGAGTTCGTCGAGCGCGTCTGGCAGTGGAAGGACGAGTACGGCGGCCGCATCCTCGGCCAGCTGCGCCGCCTCGGCGCCGGCCTCGACTGGTCCCGTGAGCGCTTCACCATGGACGAGGGCCTCTCCAAGGCCGTCCAGAAGATCTTCAAGGACCTCTACGAGGACGAGCTGATCTACCGCGCCGAGCGCATCATCAACTGGTGCCCGCGCTGTCTGACGGCCATCTCCGACATCGAGGTCGAGTACCAGGACGACGCCGGCGAGCTCGTCTCCATCCGCTACGGCGAGGGTGACGACTCCCTGGTCGTCGCCACGACCCGCGCCGAGACGATGCTCGGCGACACCGCCGTCGCCGTCCACCCCGACGACGAGCGGTACAAGCACCTGGTCGGCAAGCAGATCAAGCTGCCGCTGACCGACCGCACCATCCCGGTCGTCGCCGACACCCACGTCGACCCCGAGTTCGGCACCGGCGCCGTCAAGGTGACCCCGGCGCACGACCCGAACGACTTCGAGATCGGCCGCCGCCACGACCTGCCGTCCCTGACGGTCATGGACGAGCACGGCATCATCACCGTCCACGGCCCCTTCCTCGGCCTGGACCGCTTCGAGGCCCGCTCGGCGATCGTCGGCGCGCTCAAGGAGCAGGGCCGGATCGTCGCCGAGAAGCGCCCCTACATGCACTCCGTCGGCCACTGCTCGCGCTGCAAGACGACCGTCGAGCCGCGCCTGTCGATGCAGTGGTGGGTCAAGGTCGGCCCGCTCGCCCAGGCCGCCGGCGACGCCGTCCGCGACGGCTCCGTCGAGATCCACCCGAAGGAGCTCTCCAAGCGCTACTTCGACTGGGTCGACAACATGCACGACTGGTGCATCTCGCGCCAGCTGTGGTGGGGCCACCGCATCCCGATCTGGTACGGCCCCGAGGGCCAGGTCGTCTGCGTCGGACCGGACGAGGAGCCGCCCGGCACCGAGGCAGAGGGCTGGACCCAGGACCCCGACGTCCTGGACACCTGGTTCTCCTCCGGCCTGTGGCCGTTCTCCACGCTCGGCTGGCCGGAGAAGACCCCGGACCTCGCGAAGTTCTACTCGACCGACGTCCTGCTCACCGGCCACGACATCATCTTCTTCTGGGTCGCCCGGATGATGATGTTCGGCCTGTACGCGATGGACGGCGAGGTCCCCTTCAAGACCGTCGCCCTCACCGGTCTCGTCCGCGACGAGTTCGGCAAGAAGATGTCGAAGTCCAACCCGAACGCGGTCGACCCGCTGGACTGGATGGACGCGTACGGCTCCGACGCCGTCCGCTTCACCCTGGCCAAGGGCGCCAACCCGGGCGCGGACGTCCCGATCGGCGAGGACTGGGTCCAGGCGTCCCGGAACTTCGCCAACAAGATCTGGAACGCGACCCGCTTCGCGATGATGAACGGCGCCACCATCGAGGGTCCGCTGCCGGACGCCTCCGAGATGTCGGCGACCGACCGCTGGATCCTGTCCCGCCTCAACGAGACGGTCGCCCAGGTCGACGCGTACTACGAGGACTTCCAGTTCGCGAAGCTGAGCGAGGCGCTCTACCACTTCGCGTGGGACGAGGTCTTCGCCTGGTACGTCGAGCTGTCGAAGACCACGTTCTTCGCCGGCGGCGAGGGCGCCAAGGTCTCCGGCCGTGTCCTCGGCGAGGTCCTGGACGTCATGCTGCGTCTGCTGCACCCGATCGTCCCGTTCGTCACCGACACCCTGTGGACCACGCTGACCGGTGGCGAGTCCCTCGTCATCGCCGACTGGCCGAAGGACTCGGGCTTCCGTGACAAGGCCGCGGAGCAGGAGATCGAGCTGGTCCAGCGGGTCGTCACCGAGGTCCGCCGTTTCCGCAAGGAGCAGGGTCTCCAGGACGCCCAGAAGGTCCCGGCCCGTCTGACGCTCGACGGCACCGCGCTCGTCGCGCACGAGGCGGCCATCCGCCAGATCCTGCGCCTCCAGCCGGAGGGCGAGGGCTTCTCGGCCACCGCCTCGCTGCCGATCGTCGGCGCGACCGTCGCGCTCGACCTGTCGGGCACGATCGACGTGGCCGCCGAGCGGAAGCGTCTCGCGAAGGACCTCGCGGCCGCCGAGAAGGAGAAGGCGCAGGCCGAGGCCAAGCTCGGCAACGAGGCCTTCCTCGCCAAGGCGCCCGACAACGTCGTGGACAAGATCAAGGGCCGTCTGGCCAAGGCGGACGAGGACATCGCCCGCATCCAGAACCAGCTGGCGAGCCTCCCGCAGGCGTAGCCACGGACAAGGGGCCCGGAACCGTCATCGGTTCCGGGCCCTTCGTCGTACGGGCTACGCCTCCGTCGCGACCGGGCCCACCCCCGCCGTCTCGGCGTTCCTGCGGGTCTTCGCCCAGCCCGTGCGGCCGCGGAGGAGCCGGACGAAGCCTCGGGCCGAGACGACGAACAGGTGGTACGCGTACAGCCAGAGCGCGAGGCCCCACAGCAGGCCCTTGAGACGGGAGCGGTCGGGGGCGAAGTCGCGGCGGTAGACCGGGCCCCAGAGCAGGAACGGGACGACCGAGACGATCCCCAGGGCGAGCGCCAGCGGCCACGCGGCGAGGACGACGTCGGCGGTGGTGCCGCCGAGGACCAGGGCCGCCGTCATGACCACGGTCAGGACGAGCGTGGCCAGGTGCGCGATCGGCTGGAAGAACGTGTACAGCGACTCCAGGACGCCCCGGGCCTTGTAGTGGCGGGAGCCGATGATCCGGTTGGCGTACCGCACGCAGGTGATGTTGCCCTGCGCCCAGCGGGTCCGCTGGGTGAGGAAGCGGCGGGTGTACGGCAGGGCCTCCTGGCTCACCCACGTGTCGGCGACGTGCGTGACCTGGTACCCGGCGAGGCGCATGTGCAGGCCGAGCTCGTAGTCCTCCAGGAGCGCGTCGTGCTGCCACGGGCGGCGCTCGGCCGCCGCGATCCGGTCGAGGGCGGTGAGCCGGGTGAACTGGCCGTTGCCGCCGAGGCCGACCGAGCCGGTGCGGCGGCGGAGCAGCTGCATGCCGGTGTTGGAGACGGCGAACTCGACGTCCTGCATGCGGATGAGGAGGCGGGCGTACGCGTTGGCGAGCCGGCCCCGGTCGGGGAGCGGGCGCTCGTCCTCGACGTTCCGCATCCGGACGCCGATCTGCACCCCGCCCATGTCCGGGTCGCCGAAGGCGTCCGGGCCGCTGACGTGCGCGAGGGCGTCGGGGGAGACCTGGCCGTCGGCGTCGACGACGCAGACGATCACGCGGGCGCGGTCGGCGGCCGGGTCGAGGTGCGCGTTCAGGGCCGCGTAGGCGGCGTTGAGCGCGGCGCCCTTGCCGACGCGGGCGTCGGGGCGGTGGCGGGAGACGAGGTGGACGCCCGGGTCGCGGCCGGCGAGGGCGGTGACGATCGGGGCGGTGAGGTCGTCGCTGGCGTCGTCGATGACCCAGACGTGCGCGCCGGCGAAGTCGGTACGGAGACGGGTGACCGTCGTCGCGATGACGGCCTCCTCGTCACGGCAGGGGACGAAGAAGTGCCAGTCGTACGCGGCCGGGTCGCCGGGCTCTGAGGGGCGGCGGCGGGCGTAGGCGTGGCGGGCGCCCGCCCAGTAGACGAGGAATCCGCCGAGCAGGAGGAAGGGGAAGACGTAGAGGAGGAGCTGGAGGCTCATCGGGGCTCCGGGGGTGTTCTCAGGCGGCGGTCGTGAGGGCGGCGCGGGGGTCGCGGTCCGCGACCAGGTCCCGCAGGAGCTCCGCGATGCGGTGGGACGCGGTCCCGTCGCCGTACGGGCTGGGGAGCGTCGCGAGGCGGCGCAGGCCGGGGGCGCCCTCGGCGAGGCGGCGGCGGGCGGCCTCGCCGATGCCGGGGCCGGGCGGGACGAGGTCGGCGAAGTCGGCGAGGGCCTCGGGGCGCTCGGTGGAGCGGCGGACGACGACCAGGGGGCGGCCGAGGACGGTCGTCTCCTCCTGGATGCCGCCGGAGTCGGAGACGATCAGGGCCGCGTGCCGGGCGAGGGCCAGGAAGGTGCCGTATCCGGCCGGGGGCAGGACCGTGAGGCCGTCGAGGAGCGGCAGGAGGCCCGCCGCCTCGATCCGGGCGCGGGTGCGGGGGTGCAGGGGGAGGACGACGGGGAGGTCGCGGGCGAGCGCGGCGAGCTCCTCCAGGACGGCGGCGAGGGCCGCCGGGTCGTCGGTGTTCTCCGGGCGGTGGACGGTCGCGAGGACGTAGCCGTCGGGGGCGAGGCCGCTGACGGCGAGCAGCCTGGCCCGCTCCTCGGCCGGGGGCAGGTGGTCCTGGACGGCCTCGACGACGGTGTTGCCGGTGACGGCGATGCGCGCGTCGGCTATGCCCTCGGCGAGGAGGAGCTCGCGGTTCTCGGGGGTGGCGGCGCACAGGACGTCGGCGAGCCGGTCGATGAGGACCCGGTTGTGCTCCTCGGGCATGGCCCGGTCGTGGCTGCGCAGCCCGGCCTCGACGTGGACGAGCGGGAGGGAGCGGGCGTTGGCGGCGAGGGCGCCGGAGAGCGCGGCGTTGGTGTCGCCCTGGACGACGACCGCGAGGGGCGGGTCGGCCGTGAAGCGCTCGTCGAGTGCGGCGAGCGCGGCGGCGACCTGGACGGCCCTGGGCTGCCCGCCGACCCCGGTGAGGTACTCGGGCTCGGGAAGGCCGAGCTCGTCGAGGAAGTCGCCGGAGAGCGCGTCGTCGTAGTGCTGGCCGGTGTGGACGACCCGGGCGGCCGGGCCGAGGGCGCGGATCAGCTCGGCGAGTTTGACCAGCTCGGGACGGGTACCGAGGACGACGGCGACGCTGCGGGCGGGGAGTGCGTTCGTGGGCATGCGTCGACCGTGACAAGGCACGGTCGCGCGGTCCGGTGGCGTTCGGTTGCCCGACGGTAGCCGTTGCCGGGGGCGGGCGGGGTCGGGACCAAAGTCCCGGGACCTTGGTCAGGAGGCGGTGCGGGCGGTGCCGGTCTCGTAGCGGTAGCCCAGGCCCCGTACGGCCTCCAGCGGGTCGGGGGCGGTCGGGCCGCCGGCGGCGCGGAGCTTGCGGCGCAGGCGCAGGACGGCGAACTTCACCCGGTCCCGGCCGACGGCCGTGGTGTCGTCCCAGACCTGGTCGAGGAGCTGCTCGGTGGTGACGACCCGGCCCCGGTTGCGGACGAGGAGCTGGAGCAGCCGGTACTCGATGTCGCTGAGCCGGATCTCGCCGCCGTGCCAGAGCGCGGCGCGCCGCTCCGGGACGAGCCGCAGGTCCTCCTCGACGGCCTCGCCGGCGAAGTGCCCGGGGCCCGATCTGCGGAGCAGGGCCTCGACGCGGGCCAGGAGCTCCGGGTGGGCGAAGGGTTTGACGAGGTAGTCGTCGGCGCCGGAGCGCAGCCCGCGCACCCGGTCGTCGACGGCCCCGAGCCCGGAGAGGACGAGGACGGGCACGTCGCTCATGTCCCGGGTGCGGTCGAGGACCTCCCAGCCGTCGAGCTCGGGCAGGAGCAGGTCGAGGACGACGAGGGCCGGGCGTTCGGCGAAGAGCAGCCGGAGTCCCTCGCGGCCGTCGGCGGCGACCGACACCTCGTACCCGCGCCGGGTGAGGAGGACCCGCAGGGCGAGGCCCAGGTCCGGGTCGTCCTCGACGACGAGGAGCCGGGTCACGCGTCGGCCCCGTTCGGCGCGCGGCGGCCGGTGAGCGGCAGTCGTACGGTGAAGACCGCGCCCGGCTGCCCCTGCCGGTCGCGGACCTCGATGGTCCCGCCGTGGAGCCGTACGGCGTCCAGGGCGCCCGCCAGGCCGAGGCCGGTGCCGGGGAAGCCCTGGCGGCGGGCGTTGGGGGCGCGGACGAACGGCGTGAAGATCTCGTCCTGGTACTCCAGCGGGACGCCGATGCCGGTGTCCCTGACCTGGATGATCCAGTGGTCGGGGAAGGGGATGCCGACGATGTCGACCCGGCCGTCCTCGGGGGTGAAGCGCACCGCGTTGCCGAGGAGCTCCTCCAGGGCGCCGGTGAGCATCCCGCCGTCGGCGACGAGCGGCGGGCCGTCGACCGGGCACTCGGCCGAGAGGTACGGGCCCCGGCCCTCGGAGCGCTGGAGCGCTTCGAGGATCACCCGTTCGACGAGCTCGTGGACGTACACCCGGCCGAGTCTCGGCCCCTCGGCCGGCTGCCCGGCGGCGGCCCTCGGCAGGTTCTCGGCGACCGACCGCATCCGCAGCGCGTTGCGGTGGATGGCTTCCACGTACGAGGTCTGCTCGGCGCTGAGCGGGCCGCCGACCGGGTCGAGGAGCAGTTCGGAGAAGCTCTGGACGGTGGCGAGCGGGGTGCGCAGCTCGTGCAGGGTGCGGCCGGCGAAGGCGGCCCGTTCGTCGGCGAGCGCCGCCAGCCTCCGCACCTGCTCGTAGAGGCCGTCCTCGGCCTCGCACTGGCGGGTGATGTCCTCGACCAGCCACAGGTGGCCGTAGACGCCGTCGTCCCCCTCGTGGTGGCCGTGGTGCTCGTCGGTGGCGTCCTTGCGGATCGGGGAGCGGCGGCGGCGCAGGACCCGGCCGTCCTTCAGGTGGTAGTCGGTCGTCCGGGTGACGGGGCCGTACGTCCGGCTCTCCTTCCGGAGCCGCTCGCGCTCCTCCGGACGGTCGAGGAGCGCGGCGAGCAGGTCGACGACCTCGTCCCGGGTCGTGCCGGGGGCGAGCTCGATGCCGCCGGTCAGCCGCAGGAGCGCGGTGAGCCGCCGGTTGACCTTGACGACCCGCAGGTCGCGGTCGAGCAGGAGGGCCGCCTGGGGGAGGGCGTCGAGGAGGGCGGCGGCGAAGGAGAGCTGCTCCGGGGATGCTTCGTGCACATTTCTGAGTCAAACAGCAATGTGGGCGAAGTGCCCGATCTCACACCGAACGGGACTTCGGGTCCACGGCTCCGGGCCGAAAGACCCTGGATGATGGACAGCATGCTCCGCCTCCCCACCGTCCCCGCGCTCCGCCGACGCGTGGACCGGTGGGCCGGCACGCCCCGCGCCCTCGACGTCGTCACCGCGCTGAGCGCCTTCGCGCTCATGGTCCTCGACGTGCCGGGGCTCGCCCGCGCCGACAACTCCCTGACCGGGGTCACCGCGACCCTCGTCCTCGCGGCGGGCGCGTCCACGCTGGTCCTCAGGCGCCGGGCGCCCTGGGTCCCGTACCTCGTGGCGCTCGGACTGATGGGCTGGATCCACGAGCTGACGATGATCCAGTTCGCGCTGTACTCGATCGGCCGCTTCCGGGGACGGGTGGCCGCCGTCGCCGCGACCCTGCTCTACATCGCCGTGGCCTGCGGCTTCTTCCTCACGCCCGGCTGGTCGACCAAGCACGGCGACACCCTGATCGACTTCCTCGGCGTCGTCGTCCCGATCGGCGTCCTCGCGGCCGGCGTCGGCATCGCCGCCTACCGGCAGGACCTCGTCCGGGCCCTGGAGGACCAGCGCCGGGACGCCGCCGCGCGGCAGGCCGTGCAGGAGGAGCGGATCTCCGTCGGCCGTGACGTCCACGACCTGGTCGGGCGCGAGCTGACCGTCCTCGCGGTGCGGGCCGAGGTCCTCGCCGTACGGGCCAGGGGGGACGCGCGCCAGAAGGACTTCGAGGAGCTCGCGGACACCGCCCGCAGGGCCCACCTCATGCTGAACGAGACGATCGTGCGCCGCGTCGACCGGGAGGGCGCCACGCCCGGCCTCGAAGGGCTCGCCGCGCTCGCCGAGGAGAGCGAGCGGATGGGCGGGCCGGTCGACCTGACCGTCGCGGCCGAGGCCCGCGCGCTGTCGCCGCTGCGGCAGGCGGCCGTCCACCGGGTCGTCCAGGAGTGCCTGACCAACGCGGCCAAGCACGCGCCCGGACTGCCGGTGACGGTCGCGATCACCGTCGAGGGGCCCGACCTGCGCATCGAGGTGCGCAACCCGCTGCCGAAGACGCCGCCGGAGCCCTCGCCCGTCTCGACCGGGACCGGGCTGCTCTCCATGGAGGAACGCGTCACGAGCATGGGCGGGACGCTGAAGGCCGGCGAGGCGGACGGGGAGTACGTGGTGACGGCGCTCCTGCCGACGGGCCTGAACCGCTGAGAGCCGTACGGCTCCGGGGGCGCCCTCCCTCACCCGTACGGCCGGAAGGCGCGCGCCCCTCCCCCCCCCCGTACGGCCTAACGCCCCCGCTCCGCCTTCCCCATGACGCGCTGGAGGCTGTCGAAGTCCTCCACGCACCGGCCCGAGCCCAGCGCCACGCAGTCCAGCGGGCTGTCCGCGACGAAGACCGGGATCTCCGTCGCCGAGGAGAGCCGCAGATCGAGACCGGGCAGCAGCGCGCCGCCGCCGGTCAGCACGATCCCGTGCTCCATCACGTCGCCGGAGAGCTCCGGCGGGCACTCCTCCAGGGTCGCCCGCACCGCCGCGATGATCGCCTCCACCGGCTCGTCGAGCGCCTCCCGCACCTCCGGCACGGTCAGCTCGACGGTCCGGGGGAGACCGCTGACCTTCTCCCGCCCGCGCACGGTGAAGGTGCGCTTCTCCAGCTCCTCGTCGCCCGGGACCGGCCAGGCGGAGCCGATGCCGACCTTCACGTCCTCGGCGGTCCGCTCGCCGATGAGGAGCGAGTGCTCCTTGCGGACGAAGTCGGTGATGGCCGCGTCGAGCCGGTCGCCGCCGACCCGCAGCGACTGGGCCGTGACGATCCCGCCGAGCGAGATGACGGCCACCTCGGTCGTGCCGCCGCCGATGTCGACGACCATCGAGCCGCGCGGGTCCGAGACCGGCAGGCCCGCCCCGATCGCCGCCGCCATCGGCTCCTCGATGAGGTGCACGGCCCGCGCGCCGGCCGAGAGCGAGGCGTGCACGATCGCCCGCCGCTCGACCGGGGTCACCCCGCTCGGCACGCAGACCACCATGCGGGTGCGCGGCCGGCGGCGGCCCGGCACCGCCTTGCGCACGAAGTGCCGGATCATCTCCTCGGCCGCCTCGTAGTCACTGATCACGCCGTCCTTCAGGGGACGGATCGCGCTGATCGAACCGGGCGTCCGGCCGATCGTCTCCTTCGCCTCGGTGCCGACCGCGAGCGCCTGCCGGGAGCCCTCCTGCACCGCCACCACGGACGGCTCGTTGAGCACGATGCCCTGCCCCCGCGCGTAGAGGAGCGTGTTGGCCGTGCCGAGGTCGATCCCTATGTCCATGATCGCCAAGTTTGCCGGGCCGGTCCGGTGGACGGCGGGCCGAAAGTCCCGAATGGGGTGGGTCCATGGTCCTGTCGGTACCCCTCCGTAGACTGGCCCTGTGAGTGAGCCCCGCGACCCGTTCGACGCGCCCCTGACCCCCGACGCCTTCGACGACATCGTCGACACGGAGACGACCCGTGACCCCGACCTGGCGGTGATCGAGGCCGGCAGCCGCACCCTGCGCACGCAGGGCGGAGCGCCGCAGGGCGATCCCGTGCCGAGCCGCCCCGAGGACCCGGAGCTGGACAAGGCGCTGCGGGACGTCGAGACCGAGCTGTCGACCCGCTGGGGCGAGACCAAGCTGGAGCCCTCGGTCACCCGGATCGCGGCCCTGATGGACGTCCTGGGCGAGCCCCAGCGGGCGTACCCCTCGATCCACATCACCGGCACCAACGGCAAGACGTCGACGGCCCGCATGATCGAGGCCCTCCTCGGCGCCTTCGAGCTGCGCACCGGGCGGTACACCTCGCCGCACGTGCAGACGATCACCGAGCGGATCAGCCTGGACGGCGCCCCGATCTCCGCCGAGCGGTTCATCGAGACGTACCAGGACATCAAGCCGTACGTGGAGCTGGTCGACGCCCGCGAGGAGTACCGCCTCTCCTTCTTCGAGGTCCTCACCGGCATGGCGTACGCGGCCTTCGCCGACGCCCCGGTCGACGTGGCCGTCGTCGAGGTCGGCATGGGCGGCACCTGGGACGCGACCAACGTCATCGACGCGACCGTCGCCGTCGTCACCCCGATCGACCTGGACCACACGGACCGGCTCGGCGAGACGACGGGCGAGATCGCGGCCGAGAAGTCCGGGATCATCAAGCGGGACGCGACCGTCATCCTGGCCCAGCAGCCGGTCGACGCGGCCCAGGTCCTGCTGAAGAAGGCCGTCGGCGAGGACGCCACCGTCGCCCGCGAGGGCATGGAGTTCGGCGTCGTCTCCCGCGAGGTCGCGGTCGGCGGGCAGCTCCTCACCCTGCGTGGTCTCGGCGGCGAGTACGAGGAGCTCTTCCTGCCGCTGCACGGCGCCTACCAGGCGCACAACGCGGCGGTCGCGCTCGCCGCGGTCGAGGCCTTCTTCGGCATCGGCGCGCAGCACGCCAGGACCCTGGACATCGACACGGTCCGCCGGGCCTTCGCCCAGGTGGCCTCGCCCGGCCGCCTGGAGATCGTCCGCTCCTCGCCGACCGTCATCCTCGACGCCGCGCACAACCCGCACGGCGCGCGCGCCACGGCGGAGGGCGTCAGCGAGGCCTTCGGCTTCTCGCGGCTCATCGGCGTCGTCTCCACCAGCGGGGACAAGGACGCCCGGGGTCTCCTCGAGGCCTTCGAGCCGATCTTCGCGGAGGTCGTGATCACGGCGAACTCCACCCCGCGGGCCACGGACGTCGACGCGCTCGCCGCGGTCGCGGTCGAGGTCTTCGGCGAGGACCGGGTCGTCGTGGAGCCGCGGCTGCCCGACGCGCTGGAGGCGGCCATCACCCTCGCGGAGGAAGAGGCCGAGTACGGCGGCGCGGGTGTCCTCGTGACCGGGTCGATCTTCACGGTCGGCGACGCCCGACTGCTGCTGCGGCGAAGGGGCTGAACCGATGCGCGTGCTCTGTTCCTCCACTCTCATCGGCGAGTTCTTCGTGATCGGCTTCGCCGGTCTCGTCGCCATGAAGGACGACAGCCTGTCGACCTCCACCGTCTGGTGGGTCTGCGGCGCGGCGATGGTCCTGTCGGTGCTGCTCTGCGGGATGGTCACCCGCCCCGGTGGCGTACAGCTCGGCTGGGCGCTCCAGATCGGCCTGATCGCCAGCGGCTTCTTCGTCCCGGTGATGTACGCCCTCGGGGCGGTCTTCGCCGTCCTGTGGTGGTGCTCCGTGCACTACGGCCGCAAGGTCGACGGCATCAAGGCCCGTTGGGCGGAGCAGGCGGCGGCCGCCGAGGCTCCGGAAGGGGCGGGGCAGCCCGCCTGAGGCCCGGTTCGCCCACGGCAGGGCTTGACGCTGCGTAATCGAAGGGCGGGCGGGCCCTGTAGCCTCGGAGGCCCGCACACCGCTTTTCCGAAGGAGTTCCCCCGTGAGCCAGCGCACGCTCGTCCTGCTCAAGCCCGACGCCGTCCGCCGTGGCCTGATCGGCGAGATCATCGGTCGCATCGAGCGCAAGGCCGGCTGGACCCTCGCGGCCCTGGAGCTGCGCGAGCTGGACCAGGAGACCCTGGAGCAGCACTACGGCGAGCACAAGGGCAAGCCCTTCTACGAGCCGCTGATGGGCTTCATGTCCTCCGGTCCGGTCGTCGCGCTCGTCGTCGAGGGCGAGCGGGTCATCGAGGGCGTCCGTCAGCTGGCCGGCCCGACCGACCCGATCGCCGCCCAGCCGGGTTCCATCCGGGGCGACTTCGGCACCATCGTCCGCGAGAACCTCATCCACGCCTCGGACTCCGAGGAGTCGGCCGAGCGCGAGCTGAAGATCTTCTTCCCGGGTCTCGTCTGACCCGGTGACACGGTCCGATCATCCGATCGGCCGAACCCTGTGGGGCGACCGGAGGAATTTCGGTCGCCCCCAGGCATATGAACGCCAGTCCCGGGAACGGATCGCCGCGATCTGCCGTCACCTGTACATGAGGTGGACCACCGCGCGGCATGCGTGCGGGCGGCACTACGATGGAAAACTCCACGCCGCACCACCCTCCGCCATGGGAAATCAAGGGGAGCTCAATGTCGTTCATCGGCCGTGACATGGCTGTCGACCTCGGGACCGCCAACACGCTGGTGTACGTCAGGGGACGGGGCATCGTGCTGAACGAGCCGTCCGTCGTCGCGATCAACACCAACACCGGCGGCATTCTCGCGGTGGGCGCAGAGGCGAAGAAGATGATCGGCCGGACGCCCGGCAACATCGTCGCCGTCCGCCCGCTCAAGGACGGCGTGATCGCCGACTTCGAGATCACCGAGCGGATGCTCCGCTACTTCATCCTGAAGATCCACAAGCGGCGTTACCTGGCCCGCCCCCGCGTCGTCGTCTGCGTTCCCTCCGGCATCACCGGGGTCGAGCGCCGCGCCGTCATCGAGGCGTCGACCCAGGCCGGCGCCCGCCAGGTGCACATCATCGAGGAGCCCATGGCGGCCGCCATCGGCTCGGGCCTCCCCGTCCACGAGGCCACGGGCAACATGGTCGTCGACATCGGCGGCGGCACCACCGAGGTCGCCGTCATCTCCCTCGGCGGAATCGTCACGGCACAGTCGATCCGGGTCGCCGGCGACGAGCTGGACAACGCGATCATCCAGCACATCAAGAAGGAGTACTCGCTCCTCCTCGGTGAGCGGACCGCCGAGCAGATCAAGATCACCATCGGCTCCGCCTACGACCTCGACCAGGACGAGCACACCGAGATCCGCGGCCGCGACCTCGTCTCCGGCCTCCCGAAGACGGTCGTCATCTCCGCCGCCGAGGTCCGCAAGGCCATCGAGGAGCCGGTCAACGCGATCGTCGACGCCGTCAAGACGACCCTCGACAAGTGCCCGCCGGAGCTCTCCGGTGACGTCATGGACCGCGGCATCGTTCTCACGGGTGGCGGCGCCCTGCTGCGCGGCCTCGACGAGCGACTCCGCCGCGAGACCGGCATGCCGATCCACATCGCCGAGGACCCGCTGGACTCGGTGGCGCTCGGATCCGGCAAGTGCGTGGAGGAGTTCGAGGCCCTCCAGCAGGTCCTCGACGCCCAGCCGCGCCGCTAAACGCAGCTCCCCCTCACCCGTTCGGGCGAACAGCGGGGAACTTCGTACAACAGCACAGCCGTACACAGCACGACCGCACCACCGGACCACGAGGAAAGGCACGGCCGCCGCACGTGAGGGACACACGAGAGAGCCGGCTGCTCCTGGTGCTGCTGATCGCCATCGCGTTCGCACTGATCACGGTGGACATCCGCGGCGGCCAGGAGTCACCCGTCGACGGTGCCCGACAGGCCGCCGCGGCGGTCTTCGGGCCTGTCGAGAACGGTGTGGCGGCCGCCGTCGACCCCATCGGCAACGCCATAGGCGCGGTACGCGACTCCGGGGAGCGCAACACCCGGATCGCCGCCCTGGAGAAGGAGAACGCCGAGCTCAAGGCCGAGCTCGGCAGCGACGACCGCAACCGCAACCGGCTGCGCGAGCTCGACACCATGCTCAAGACCGCCGGAGCCGGCCAGTACGGCATCAAGGGCGCCCAGGTCGTCGCCATAGGAGCGGCCCAGGGCTTCTCCTGGACCGTGACCATCGACGTCGGCGCCCGCGACGGCATCAAGCGGGACATGACCGTGCTCAACGGCTCCGGACTCGTCGGCCGCGTCACCACCGTCGGCCCCTCCACCTCCACCGTCCTCCTGGCCAACGACCCCGACTTCACCGTCGGCACGCGCATGGAGAAGACCGACGAACTCGGCTTCGCCACCGGCCAGGGCAACGGCCCGCTCCTCGTCCAGCTGCTCAACGGCAAGGCGAAGGTCCAGCCGGGCGACCGGCTCGTCACCTTCGGCTCGGCCGGCGACAAGCCCTTCGTGCCCGGCGTCCCCGTCGGCGAGATCGTGCGCGTCGACCCGGCGGGCGGCGGCCTGACCCGTAACGTCTACGTCCGTCCGTACGTCGGCTTCAGCCGGCTCGACATCGTCGGCGTCGTCGTCCAGGCCCCCCGCTCGGACCCCCGCGACATGGTCCTCCCGCAGAAGCCGAAGCCCGCGCCGACCGTCACGGTCACGCCGACCCCGCCCGCGGACGGGCAGCAGGCGAACCAGAACAACCAGCAGGCCCAGAACGAGAACAACCAGCAGGACCAGAACCAGAACCAGAACCAGGGGGACGCGACACCGTGAAGTTCAACCGCATCCTCCTCTCCGCGACCCTGATCGTCGTCGCGCTCGTCGTCCAGGTCTCCGTCCTCGGCCGCCTGCAACTCCCCGGCGCCGTCCCCGACCTGGTCCTCCTCACCGTCGTCGCCCTCGCCCTGGTCTACGGCCCGATGAGCGGCTCCCTCATCGGCTTCACCGCCGGTCTCCTCGCCGACCTCGCCCCGCCCGCCGACCACGCCGCCGGCCGCTACGCCCTCGTGCTCTGCGTCATCGGCTACCTCGTGGGCCTCGCCCGGCCCGAGAACGGCCGGCTGACCTCCGCCGTCGGACCCATGGCCGTCGTCGTGGCCGCCGCGGTCGGCTCCACCCTCCTGTACGCGGGAGTGGGCGCCCTCGTCGGCGACACCGCCGCCCGCCACGTCGGCCTCGGCTTCCTGCTGTTCACCGCGGCCGTCTACGACCTGCTCCTCGCGCCCTTCGTCGTCCCGCTCGTCATGGCCCTGGCCCGCAGAGCCGAGAACGACCCGATCGCCGACGCGACCGGGGCCAACGGCGCCGACGTCTCCTCCGGCTGGCTCTCCTCCGGCACCGGCCTGCGCATCGGCGAGCAGCGCGGCGGCCTGCGGGTGAAGGCGGCCCGCGGCCGCGCCACGCGGGCCGGCCGCATCAAGGGAGTCAAGCGACTGTGACCGAGGGGGCCTTGGCAGCATGAGCAACATCCCCGAGACCGGGCGGACCCCGCGGGTCCAGATCCGGCTCGTCATCATCCAGATCCTGGTCTTCTCGCTGCTCCTGACCCTGGGGGGCCGCCTCTGGTACCTCCAGATCCGCAACGGCAAGGAGTACACGGACGAGGCGAAGAACAACCACGTCCAGCAGGTCGTCCAGCCGGCCGTCCGCGGCTCGATCCTCGACGCCCGCGGCGTGCCGATCGCCGACAACGAGACCCGGCTCGTCGTCTCCGCCTCCCGCACCGAGATGATGAAGATGAAGGACCGCGGCAAGGCGGTCCTGACGCGGCTCGCGGGCGTCCTGGAGATGAAGCCCGAGGACGTCATCAACAAGATCCGGCTCTGCGACTCGAAGACGCCGAAGCCCTGCTGGAACGGTTCGCCCTACCAGCCGATCCCGGTGACCGACGAGGCCACCACCCAGCAGGCGCTGACCATCCGCGAGGCCTCCGAGGACTTCCCCGGCATCACCGCCGAGCCCACCGCCGTCCGCCGCTACCCGGCGCCCGGCAAGGCCCGTACGGCCCAGGTGCTCGGCTACCTCTCGCCCGTCACCGACGGCGAGATCGAGAAGGCCAAGGACAGCGACTCGCCGTTCCTCCGCTCCGACCAGGTCGGCCGCTCCGGCATCGAGCGCACCTACGACAAGGAGCTGCGCGGCAAGGCCGGGGTGACCCGGTACGAGGTCGACAACCTCGGGCGCGTGATGGGGCAGACGAAGTCCGACCCCGGCGTCGCCGGTTCCACCCTCGTCACGAGCATCGACGCCCGCGTCCAGGGAGTCGCCGAGTACGAGCTCAACGAGGCGATGAAGGCGGTCAGGAACGAGACGGACAAGATCACCGGCCGGAAGTACGAGGCCGACTCGGGCGCCGTCGTCGTCATGGAGTCCAGGACCGGCCGGATCGTCGCGATGGCCTCCCAGCCCGACTACGACCCCAACGCCTGGGTCGGCGGCATCTCCGCGAACGACTACGCGGCCCTGACGAGCAAGGACTCCAACTACCCGCTGCTCAACCGGGCCATCCAGGGCCAGGCGGCGGCCGGCTCCATCTTCAAGGTGGTCTCCGCGAGCGCCGCCGTGCGGGCCGGTCACAAGTTCGACGACAAGTACAACTGCAGCAGCTCGTACAGCCTCGGCAGCCGCAGCTTCGCCAACTTCGAGTCCAAGGGGCACGGCCCCATCACCCTCGGCGAGGCGCTCAAGTTCTCCTGCAACACCGTCTTCTACGCCCTCGGCCACCAGGAGTGGCAGAAGGACGGCGGGATAAAGCCCAAGAAGGACGCCAAGGACTGGTTCTACACGACCGCCCGCGACTTCGGCCTCGGCTCCGAGACCGGCGTCGACCTGCCGAACGAGGTCAAGGGCCGCATCCCCGACCGGAAGTGGAAGCAGGACTTCTGGGCGGCGAACAAGGACGCCTGGTGCAAGCAGGGCAAGAAGGGCGGCACGTACGTCGAGCAGATCGCGTACGAGAGCTGCCTCGAAGGCAACCAGCTGAAGGCGTACGACAGCATCAACTTCGCCATCGGCCAGGGTGACGTCCTCGTCACGCCCATCCAGATGGCCACCGCCTACGCCGCCATCTCCAACGGCGGCACGCTCTACAACCCCACCGTCGGCAAGGCCGTCATCAGCCCCGACGGCAAGTCCGTCCGGGAGATCAAGCCCACGCCGCACGGAAAGCTGCCCGTCGACGCCCAGACCATCAGCGACCTCGACAAGGGCCTGCGCTCCGTGGTCGAGCCCGGCGGCACGGCGGCCTGGCGGTTCGGCGGCTGGCCGCAGGACAAGATCCCGATGCACGCCAAGACGGGTACGGCCCAGGTGTACGGCAAACAGACGACGTCCTGGCTGGCGACGTACACCAAGGACTTCACGATCGTCATGACGATCTCCCAGGGCGGCACCGGCTCCGGCGCCTCCGGCCCCGCCGTGCGCAACATCTACGACGCCATCTACGGCCTCGACGACGCCGGCAACCAGGACCTCGGGCGAGCCCTGTTGCCGGGGCCGCAGAAGTCCCTGCCGAAGATCAACGCGGACGGCACCATCGACGCCCCCTCCATCAAGGCCTACGACCCCAAGTCCCAGCTCGTCGACCCCGAAGCGGCGGCCGGCGGGGCGAAGCCGGTCGCGGGCCCGCCCGCCCACCTGAGGGACTGAGGGACCGAGGAACGACACGATGACGACCCGTACCTTCTCCGTCTCCCGCTACACCCCCGACCGCGGTCCGGTCGCGCGCCTCACCGCCCGCGACTCGGTCCTGCGGCGGCTCGACTGGCCGATCCTGCTCTCCGCCCTCGCCCTCTCCGTCCTGGGCGCGCTGCTCGTCTGGTCCGCGACCCGGGGGCGCACCGAGCTCAACAACGGCGACCCGTACTACTTCCTCTTCCGCCACCTGCTCAACACCGGCATCGGGGTCGCCCTGATGATCGGCACGGTCTGGCTCGGCCACCGGACGCTGCGCGGGGCGGTGCCGATCCTCTACACCTTCTCGATCCTGCTGATCCTCGCCGTCCTCACCCCGCTCGGCGCGACCATCAACGGCGCGCACGCGTGGATCGTGGTCGGCGGCGGCTTCTCCCTCCAGCCCAGCGAGTTCGTCAAGATCACGATCATCCTGATCATGGCGATGCTGCTCGCGGCCAAGGTCGACGCGGGCGACCAGCTCCACCCCGACCACCGGACCGTCGCCAAGGCGCTGCTCCTCGCCGCGCTCCCCATGGGCATCGTCATGCTGATGCCCGACCTCGGCTCCGTCATGGTCATGGCCGTGATCGTCCTCGGCGTGCTCCTCGCCTCCGGCGCCTCCAACCGCTGGGTCCTCGGACTCATCGGCACGGGCATCGGCGGGGCGGTGCTCGTCACCGCGCTCGGCATGCTCGACGAGTACCAGATCAACCGCTTCGCCGCCTTCGCCAACCCCGACCTCGACCCCTCGGGCGTCGGCTACAACACCAACCAGGCGCGCATCGCGATCGGGTCCGGCGGGCTGCTCGGCGAGGGCCTCTTCAAGGGCCACCAGACCAGCGGCCAGTTCGTCCCCGAACAGCAGACCGACTTCATCTACACGGTCGCGGGGGAGGAGCTCGGCTTCGTCGGCGCGGGACTGATCCTCGTCCTGCTCGGCGTCATCCTCTGGCGGGCCTGCCGGATCGCCCGCGAGACCACCGAGCTGTACGGCACGATCGTCGCGGCCGGCATCATCGCGTGGTTCGCCTTCCAGGCCTTCGAGAACATCGGGATGACCCTCGGCATCATGCCGGTCGCGGGCCTGCCGCTGCCGTTCGTCTCGTACGGCGGTTCGTCGATGTTCGCGGTGTGGGTGGCGATCGGGCTGCTCCAGTCGATCAGGGTGCAGCGGCCCATAACGGCCTAGATGCGCCTAGATTCGACGTATGACGTCGGAGACGCAGCGCGAGACCGAGCGGAAGTACGAGGCGACCGCGGAGACGCGCCTTCCGGACCTCACACGCGTCCGGGAGGTCGCCTCGGCCGCGGACCGGGGCACCACGACCCTGGACGCGACCTACTACGACACCCCCGACCTGCGGCTGGCCGCCGACGCGGTCACGCTGCGGCGGCGCGCCGGCGGGCACGACGAGGGCTGGCACCTCAAGTTCCCCGTCGCCGAGGACGTCCGCGACGAGATCAGGGCCCCGCTGGCCGACACCCTTCCGGGCGAGCTGGCGGGGCTCGTCCGTTCCCGCGTCCGCCACGCGTCCCTCGCTCCCGTCGTCCGCCTCCGCACCTCCCGTACCGTCACCCACCTCCTCGCCCCCGACGGCACCCTCCTCGCCGAACTCGCCCTGGACAGCGTCCGGGCCCACCGCCTCCCCGACGGCCCGGCCGCCACCTGGACCGAGCTGGAGGCCGAACTGGCGGACGACGCCGACCCGGAGATCCTCGACAGGATCGAGAAACGCCTGAGGAAGGCGGGCATCCGCCCTGCCGCGTCCGCGTCGAAACTGGCCAGGGCCCTGGAGGAGACGGGCGCGGCCGTGACAGCCGCCACGGAGACCCCGCCGATCCCCGGCCCGGGCACCGCCGGGGCCGCCGTTCTGGAGTACGTACGGGCGCAGGTCGAGGCGCTCGTCACCCTCGATCCCGCCGTGCGGCGGGACCTGCCCGACGCCGTGCACCAGCTGCGGGTCGCCTGCCGGAGGCTGCGGAGCGCGTTCACCACGTACCGGCGCGTCCTCGACCGGGACACCACCGATCCCCTCCGCGACGAGCTCACGTGGCTCGCCGGGGAGCTCGGGCGGGCCCGGGACCTGGAGGTGCTCGACGCGCGGCTGCGGAAGCGGGTCGCGGACCTGCCCCGGGAGCTCGTCCTCGGGCCCGTCAAGGCCCGGCTGCGGCGCCGGGACGCCGCCCGCGCCCGGAGCTCCCGCCGCCAGGTGCTCGACGCGCTCGACTCGGAGCGGTACCTCGACCTGCTCGACCGGCTCCACGCGCTCCTCGACGCCCCGCCGCTCCGCGCGGCCGCCGCCCGCGAGGCCGGCGAGGTCCTCGCCCGCGCCGTCCGCAAGGACCACCGCCGCCTCGCCGACCGCGTCGAACGCGCGCTCGCCCTCGACCCCGGCCCCGAGCGGGACCTCGCCCTCCACGAGGCCCGCAAGGCCGCCAAACGCGCCCGCTACGCCGCCGACGCCGCCCGCCCCACCCTCGGCCGGCCCGCGAAACGGCTCGCGAAGCGCGTGAAGGCCGTCCAGTCCCTCCTCGGAGAACACCAGGACGCCGTCGTCGCCCGCGCCGCCCTCCGCGAGCTCGCGGTCCAGGCCCACGGAGCCGGCGAATCGGCCTTCACCTGGGGACTTCTCTACGGCAGGGAGGAGGCCGCCGCGGCGGAGGCGGCCCGCGCCCTGCCCGGCGTCTGGGCCCGGGCCAGGGCCCGGAAATCCAAGGCGGCGCTGACCCCCTGAGCACCGGGGTACGCTTGAGAGTCGCCCCCCTGCCAGCTCACGAAGGTTCGAGATGTCTGCTGCCGAGTCTGTCTTCCCGCAGCTCGAAGCTCTGCTCCCGCACGTGCAGAAGCCGATTCAGTACGTCGGTGGAGAGCTGAACTCCACGGTCAAGCCCTGGGAAGAGGCCGACGTCCGCTGGGCGCTGATGTACCCGGACGCGTACGAGGTCGGTCTGCCCAACCAGGGCGTCATGATCCTGTACGAGGTGCTCAACGAGCGCGAGCGCGTCCTCGCCGAGCGCACGTACAGCGTGTGGCCGGACCTCGAGGAGCTCATGCGGGAGCACAAGGTTCCGCAGTTCACCGTCGACAGCCACCGTCCCGTCGGCGCCTTCGACGTCTTCGGGCTCAGCTTCTCGACCGAGCTGGGCTACACGAACATGCTCACGGCCCTCGACCTCGCCGGCATCCCGCTGGAGGCCAAGGACCGGACCGTCGACCACCCGATCGTGCTCGCCGGCGGCCACGCCGCCTTCAACCCCGAGCCGATCGCGGACTTCATCGACGCGGCGATCATCGGCGACGGCGAGCAGGCCGTCCTCGACATGACCGAGATCATCCGCGCCTGGAAGGCCGAGGGCAGGCCGGGAGGCCGCGAGGAGGTCCTCCTCCGTCTTGCGAAGACCGGCGCGGTCTACATCCCGGCGTTCTACGACGTCGAGTACCTGCCGGACGGCCGCATCGGCCGTGTCGTGCCGAACCGCTCCGGCGTGCCGTGGCGCGTGTCGAAGCACACGGTCATGGACCTCGACGAGTGGCCGTACCCGAAGCAGCCCCTCGTGCCGCTCGCGGAGACCGTCCACGAGCGCATGTCCGTCGAGATCTTCCGCGGCTGCACCCGCGGCTGCCGCTTCTGCCAGGCCGGCATGATCACGCGCCCCGTGCGGGAGCGAAGCATCACCGGCATCGGCGAGATGGTCGACCGCGGTCTCAAGGCGACGGGCTTCGAGGAGGTCGGCCTCCTCTCGCTGTCCTCGGCGGACCACACCGAGATCGGCGACATCGCCAAGGGCCTCGCCGACCGGTACACCGAGGACAAGATCGGTCTCTCCCTCCCCTCGACCCGCGTCGACGCGTTCAACGTCGACCTGGCCAACGAGCTCACGAGGAACGGCCGCCGTTCCGGCCTCACCTTCGCCCCCGAGGGCGGCTCCGAGCGCATGCGCAAGGTCATCAACAAGATGGTCTCGGAGGAGGACCTGATCCGGACCGTCTCCACCGCGTACGGCAACGGCTGGCGCCAGGTGAAGCTGTACTTCATGTGCGGCCTGCCGACGGAGACCGACGAGGACGTCCTCCAGATCGCCGACATGGCGATGAACGTGATCGCCGAGGGCCGCAAGGTCTCCGGTCAGAACGACATCCGCTGCACCGTCTCCATCGGTGGCTTCGTGCCCAAGCCGCACACGCCGTTCCAGTGGGCCCCGCAGCTGTCCGCCGAGGAGACCGACGAGCGCCTCGCGAAGCTCCGGGACAAGATCCGCGGCGACAAGAAGTACGGCCGCTCGATCGGCTTCCGCTACCACGACGGCAAGCCCGGCATCGTCGAGGGCCTCCTCTCCCGCGGCGACCGCCGCATCGGCGCGGTCATCCGCGCGGTGTACGAGGACGGCGGCCGCTTCGACGGCTGGCGCGAGCACTTCTCGTACGACCGCTGGATGGCCTGCGCCGAGAAGACGCTGCCGTCCGTCGGCGTCGACGTCGCCTGGTACACGACCCGCGAGCGCACGTACGAGGAGGTCCTGCCCTGGGACCACCTGGACTCCGGTCTCGACAAGGACTGGCTCTGGGAGGACTGGCAGGACGCCCTCGACGAGACCGAGGTCGACGACTGCCGCTGGACGCCGTGCTTCGACTGCGGTGTCTGCCCCGCGATGCAGACCGAGATCCAGGTCGGCCCGACGGGCAAGAAGCTGCTGCCGCTCTCGGTGAAGAAGTAACAGCGAATTCACGAAGAAGGCGCCCGGACCGCATGGTCCGGGCGCCTTCTTCGTGGGAAGCCGTGGTGACGAAGCCGTGGTTACGGGGTGGTCGCCAGCTCGTCCTGGTCCGCCGCCCGCCAGAACCCCGCCTCGGCGACGCGCGGCGACGGGGCCGGCGTCCGCTCGGCGAGCGGGACGAAGGCCGGGCGCGTCCGCTCCTCGCCGAGGAAGGCCTGCCGGACGACCCGCTCGGCGGCGAAGCCGTCGTCCCACGCGCAGAACCGCTCGCGGAACGCCTGCCGCAGGGCCGCGGCCGGCTCGCCGTCCCAGGCGCCGCCGCGGAAGGCCTCGATCAGCTGGTCCTCGGTGGCCGCGACGACGCCGGGGGTGTCGCCGGGCTCGCCGGAGAGCAGGTCGAAGGTCACCCCGCGGCAGGTCCGGTACATCTCCCAGTCGTCGGCGTACGTGACGATCGGCCGGTCGAGGTTGGCGAAGTCGAACATGATCGACGAGTAGTCCGTGATCAGCGCGTCCGACGCGAGGCAGAGCTCCTCCACCGACGGGTACCGCGACACGTCGACGAGCGCGCCCCGGTCGGCGAGGGCCTTCAGCTCCGGGTCGGAGCCGTAGAAGTAGTGGGCGCGGACGAGGAGGACGAAGTCCGGGCCGAGCTCGCGGGCGAAGCGGGCCAGGTCGAGCCGCGAGACGAACGCGTTCCGCTGGTGGTCGCGCACGGTGGGGGCGTACAGGAGCGCCTTCTTGCCGGCCGGGATGCCGAGCTCGCCCCGGATGCGGCGGACGTCCGCGGCGGTGGCGCGGTAGTACACGTCGTTGCGGGGGTAGCCGGTGTTCAGGGACCGGAAGGCGGCGGGGTAGACGCGCTCCCAGTGCTCGGTGGAGTGCTGGTTCGACGAGACGCTGTAGTCCCAGCGGTCGACGCGCTCCAGGAGCTTGCCGAAGTCCATGCTCTTGTGGACGGCGGGGAAGTACTGCTGGTCGAGACCCATCCGCTTCAGCGGGGTGCCGTGGTGGGTCTGGAGGTGGACCTGACCCGGCCGCTTGATCACGGAGTCGGGGAAGTTGACATTGTTGACGAGGTACTTCGCTCGGGCCATCGCCTTCCAGTAGGCGAAGGTGGCGGGCGCGACCTTCGTCAGGTCGGCCGGCGCGCCGGAGGCGTGGGCGCGGTTCACGACCCACACGCCGCGCAGCTTCGGCGCGAGCCGCTTGGCGGCCTCGTGGACGGCGAGCGGGTTGCAGCCGGGGGTGCGGCCCCAGTACGCGGAGTACACGACGAGGTTCGGGTCGACGGGGAGGCGCCGCTGCAGGGAGTAGTAGGTCTTCAGGGCCTTGCGGCCGCCCCAGCGCTTCATCCGGCCGAGGGCGCCGAAGACGGTCTCGCGGGTGCCGTTGACGAGCTTGAGGCTCTCGAAGGCGGTGTACGAGCCGGAGCGCAGCACCTTGAACTTGCGGCCCGCCATGCCGGGCGGCGGGGTGAAGCCCTTGGGCTCGTTGCGGCGGTAGGCCTTGCCGGCCTGCTTGAGGTAGGCGCGCCGGTGGCTCTTGGGTATGCGGAAGCCGCGGGCGAAGGTGTAGAGGAAGTGCGAGACCATCCGCTCGAAGACGACCTTGCGGTACTCGTCGAGGCCGGGGCGGCCGTCGAGGTAGTCGAAGACCCGCTGGTACTGCTCGAAGATGACGAAGTGCTTGCGCGGGGAGCTGCTGCGCATGGAGCTGCCGGCGCGGCGCTGGCGGTACTCGACGACCACGTGCTCCAGGCCCGCGACGCGCCGGGCGGCGGCCATGCTCGTGTAGACCATGAGCGCGTCCTCGTAGAGGCCGTCGGTGAAGCGGTAGCCCTCGCCGGTGAAGAAGTCCCGGCGATAGGCGCGGTTCCAGACCACCGCGAAGAGGCGGAGCAGTTCGAGGTGCTCGACGGGGTTCACGACCTCGTCGCGGATGCCGGCGAGTATCTCGCCGCTGCGGCTGGCCTCGACGGAGCCGTCCACGTGGGTGCGGACGTGGTCGAAGAGGAGGATCTCGGGGTCCTGGGCCTCGGCGAGCCGGTTCGCCAGGGCTTCGAGGGAGCCGGGACGGATCGAGTCGTCGCCGTCCACGAAGAGGAGGTAGTCGCCGCGGGCGTGCTCGACACCGGTGTTGCGGGCGGCGCCGATGCCGCCGTTCTCGGTGCGGTGGACCGCCCGTATACGGGGGTCGCGGGCGGCCATCTCGTCGATGATGGCTCCGCTGCTGTCGCGGGAGCAGTCGTCGACCGCGATGATCTCGACGTTCTCGTAACTCTGCGTGGCTATGGACGTGAGGCACTCGCGGATGTAGCCCTCGACCCCGTACACCGGGATGATCACGCTGAATCGGGGGGCAGCTGCAGCCGGCATGCTCGTGTTTCTCCTCAGTCGAACCCGCTCGAACGCAGTATGACAGGCGTGTGAGTAAGGCCTAAGGGTCAACGGGTGTGGTGTTCGCGACCGTGGCGCCGTGAAGAGCGGATGAGAGCCGGGCCAACGACGAAAGAACCCCGGAAAGACGGATCGTTTATTCTGGAGTGCTGCGGCGCTCGGGGGGGCCACGGCACCGCACGAGTTCGGAGAGGTCCCGCGGGACCCTGAGCTCGGGTGGGGGCGGAGGTGTCGGCAGCTAAGCTGCGAACGGGGTACGGGACAAGTACTGCAGTTCGACGGCGGGTGTGCGGCCCAGAACGTCGTCCGTCGGATCTCGGGGATCCGACGGAAACAGAAAGCACGCCCCCGTCACCCCCTCAGGCGCTCGAGCACGTCGAGCGGGTCTGAAACGGAAAGGAACGCAGAACTTCATGGCACCCCGGCTCAGCGTCATCGTCCCGATCTACAACGTGGCGGAGTACCTACCCGCCTGCCTCAACTCGCTCGCCGTGCAGACCTTCCAGGACCTGGAAGTTCTCATGATCGACGACGGCTCGACGGACGAGTCCAACTCCATAGCGGCGGAGTTCGCTGAGAAGGACGAGCGCTTCCGGCTGATCCGCAAGGAGAACGCCGGCCTGGGCGCCGCGCGCAACACCGGTCTGGAGAAGCTGGCGCCGGAGAGCGAGTACCTCGCCTTCGTCGACAGCGACGACGTGATCCCGCCGGACGCCTACCGGATCATGATCGAGACCCTCGACGAGACCCAGTCCTCGTTCGCGACGGGCAACGTCGAGCACATCAACTCGACCCGCGTGTGGCAGTCGCCCATGCACAAGTTCCTGTCCCGCGGCGCGGTCCGCAAGACGCACGTCCGCAAGAAGCGGATCCTGCTCACCGACCGCATCGCGTGCAACAAGGTCTTCCGCCGCTCCTTCTGGGACCAGCACGGCTTCCGCTTCCCCGAGGGCGTCCTGTACGAGGACACCCCGGTCATCGTGCCGGCCCAGTACCTGGCCGAGTCCGTCGACATCATCAGCCAGACCACGTACTACTGGCGGCTGCGCGACGGCGTGTCGAACCCGTCGATCACCCAGCGCCGCAACGTGCCGAAGGCCGCCCGCGACCGCGCCTCCGCCGTCGAGTCCGTCAGCCGCTTCCTGGCCGGACAGACCGGCCCCGGCGCCGAGGCGCTCAAGCGGGAGTACGACCGGACCGTCCTCACCGGCGACCTGCGCATCTTCCTCAACGTGATGCCCGACGGCGACGCCGAGTACCACGCCGAGTTCATGCGCTCGGCCAACAAGTTCCTCGACGGCATCGACTTCACGCTGATCGACGGCCTCGCGACCGCCCTGCGCGTCAAGTGGCTGCTCGTCCGCAAGCACGCCGTCAAGGAGCTCATCTCCTTCATCGAGGACGAGCGCCTCGGCGAGCCGGTCCTCCTCGAAGGCGTCCTGCGCAAGTACGCCAAGTACCCCGCGCTGGAGTCCCAGCCGAACCTGGTCCCCAAGAAGATCCTCCGGGTCGACAAGGACCTCCAGCTGCGCTCCCCGCTGACCGAGCTGAGCTGGGAGGACGGCAAGCTGAAGCTGGCCGGCCACGCCTGGATCGACCGCGTCGACCAGACCGGCAAGCGCAGCGTGGTCAAGGTCCTCCAGCTGAAGAAGGAGGGCACCCAGCGCCGTACCCTCATCCCGCTGGGCAACACCTTCGCCCCCGAGGCCACCACCGCCTCCGGGCACAAGGGCCGTGGCCACACCTTCGACTGGGCCGGCTGGGACACGGTCATCGACCCGGCGCGCCTGCGCAAGGGCGACCAGTGGCAGGAAGGCCTCTGGCACGTCGGCATGCGCGTCATGTCCGGTGGCCTCGTGCGCTCCCGCTCCGTGCACGCGTACGGCTCCGACCGCCTCTCCTACCCGCCCTACCAGTGGCTCGACGCGGAGTACCGCATCGTCCCCGAGGTGCGGAAGGCCGCGCTCAAGCTGCGCATCGAGCGGGTCCCCACCGTCATCACCTCCTTCCGCGCCGACGGCGAGGACCTCGTCATCGAGGGCACCTTCCGCGAGACCGTCGCCGAGGGCACCGAGCTCTTCCTGCGCGTCATCAACCAGAGCAGCGGCGAGGCCTCCCTCTACCCGGCGGAGGTCCTCGACGACAGCGACTCCGCCAAGCCGCTGCGCATCCGCGTGCCGCTGCGCGACATCGCGCTGCTCCCGGAGCACCTGGACGCCGCGACCCCCGACGCCGCGAAGGCCATGCGCCGCAACTGGAGCAGCCAGATCCGCATCCACGAGCCGGAGCAGAAGCCGCGCAACGTCAAGGTCGTCGTCCAGGACGGTCTCGCCGACCTCCAGGTCCGCCTGCCCGCCTCCCTCGGCGAGGGCGCCGACCTCAACGAGGTCGCGGTCCTCTCCGGCACCAACGGCTACCTGAAGTTCTCGGGTCGCCCGCTGCGCGGCCGGATCACCGGCATCGCCGAGGACGGCGGCGCGTTCACGATCCGCGGTACGGCCCCGATCGGCCTCGACGGCTACCACCTGGTCGTCAGCGCCAAGAGCCGCTTCGACGAGCGCAAGGTCCCGCTGACGGTGCACGCGGACGGCACCTTCGAGGCCACCTTCCGCCCCTCCCGGATGTCCGGCGCCAACGGCAACCTGCCGCTGAAGGCCGGCCGCTGGGTCTTCCGCCTGGACGGCGCGAACGAGACCGACCCGCAGCTGACGGTCGTCGCGGACCGGCTCGCCGTGGCCACGTTCCCGCTGGAGGGCTCGGCCGACGGGCGCGACTACCGCCTCGAGGTCCACTGGCAGGACCAGGCGCAGCTCAACTGCCTGCCCGACCTGAACGACCAGGAGCGCGGCGCCAACCGCCAGTACGAGCTCCGCCAGAAGGTGTACGAGGACGGCCGCAAGCTGCCGCTCCGCGACCAGGTCCTGTACATCAGCTACAACGGCAAGCAGTACTCCGACAGCCCGCGCGCGCTCCACGAGGAGCTGCTGCGCCGCGGCTCGAAGGTCGAGCATCTCTGGGTGGTCCGCGACGGTCAGGTCGAGCTGCCCGACACGCTCAAGGCCGTCCGCTTCCAGGGCGCCGACTGGTACGAGGCGCTCGCCCGCGCCAAGTACATCGTGACCAACGCCCACCTGCCGCACTGGATCAAGCGGCGCGAGGGCCAGGTCATCGTGCAGGCCTGGCACGGCACGATGCTGAAGAAGATCGGCCTGGACATCGACGCCCCGCAGTTCGACCCGAACTACCACGAGCGTCTGGTCCAGGAGGCGGCGAGCTGGAACATCCTCGTCTCGTCGAACCGTTTCAGCACGCCCATCCTCAAGCGGGCCATGGGCTACGACGGTCTGATCGCCGAGATCGGCTACCCGCGCAACGACTACCTCTACGCCGAGGACCGCGACGAGCGGGCCGCGGCGGTGAAGGAGAAGCTCGGCCTGCCGAAGGGCAAGAAGGTCGTGCTGTACGCGCCGACCTGGCGTGACGACCTGTCGCACAGCCGCGGCCAGTTCAAGTTCGACCTCCGGGTCGACCTGGAGGACGCCCGCCGCAAGCTCGGCGACGACCACGTCTTCCTCGTGCGCCGCCACTCGAACATCGTGGACCTCGTCCCCGGTGCCGGGAACGGCTTCGTCTTCGACGTCTCCGAGTACCCGGACATCGCGGACCTGTACCTGGCGGCCGACATCATGATCACGGACTACTCGTCGGTCATGTTCGACTACGCCCACCTGCGTCGTCCGATGATGTTCTTCACGTACGACCTGGAGCACTACCGCGACCGTCTGCGCGGCTTCTACTTCGACTTCGAGGAGGACGCGCCGGGCCCGCTCATCGAGACCTCCGAGGAGCTGATCCAGGCGATCCTCGACTCGGACCGGGTGGCGGTCGAGTACCAGGAGAAGTACGACAGGTTCCACCACAACTTCTGCGACCTGGACGACGGCCACGCGTCGGAGCGTCTGGCCGACCTGATGTTCAAGACGGCCGAGGACGGCGCGCCGCTCTAGTCGGTCCGCGCCGCTCTAGTCGGTCCGCGCCGCTCCAGTCGGTCCGCGCCGCTCCAGTCGGTACGTGCCGCACGAGGAAGGGCCCCGGCCCGCAGGTCTCCCTGCGGGCCGGGGCCCTTCCCGTCTCCCGCGTCCGGCCGCGTAACGCCTTGGTGACGGACCGGGGCGGCGGAAACCCTCCGTCCGCCCGGGGCGTCGTTCTGGGCATGAACACGGAAAACCCGGGCGCGGACGCCCCGGGCTGCCTCACCGGAGCGGCGCGCGCCGTCGCCCTCGTCGTCGTCCTGCCCGTCCGGCTCGTCTGGGACGCCCTGGCCTACTGCCTCCGGCAGCTCTGGCGCTGGATCCTCGCCCCGGTCGGCCGGGCCCTGGCCTGGCTCGCCCACCACCTCCTGGTGATTCCGCTCCGGTGGCTGGGGGAGTGGGTCCTCGCCCCGATCGGCCGAGCCCTCGCCTGGCTCGGCCACTACCTCCTGGTCGTCCCCGTGCGGTGGCTGTGGGAGTGGGTGCTCCTCCCGGTCTGCAAGGCCCTGTGGTGGGTGGCCGACCTCCTCCTCGTCACCCCGCTCACCTGGCTCTGGCGGTACGTGCTCGGCCCCGTCTGCCGCGTCGCCGGCGCGGCCCTCGCCTGGGCCTGGCGGATCGGCGGACGGATCACCGCCGCCGTCGGCCGCGCGCTCCGCTGGACGCTGTGGAACCTCGTCGGCCGCCCCCTCGCCTGGACCTACCGCGTCCTGCTCACCCCGCTCGGCCACTGGCTGCGCGCCTGGGTCTGGGACCCCCTCGCCGCCGTCGGACGCGCCGTGCGCGCCGCCGCCCGCGAGGTGCGGACCGCCCTGTTCGGCGGCCCCCGCTGACCCGTGCGCCAGGGGGACCCGGGCGCCTCCCGGGAACCCGAGGTGGCCGGGGCGCGTACTCTGGGTAGTACAACGAACGTCCCCGGCGTGGCGCCCGCCCCCGAGAATCTCCCCGCAGGACGCGGGGGTGATCCGGGCAGGCCCCCCAGGAACGGTCCCCAGGCTTTTGGGCGGCGCGTCCCCGCGCCCGCCCCGCACCGAGGAGAAGAACCACTGGGCAAGCGACAGCCCGAAGGCCCGCCGCCCGCACCGGCGGTGCAGCGCATCCGACTGCGCTACACCAAGCGCGGCCGCCTCCGGTTCACCAGCCACCGCGACTTCCAGCGCGCCTTCGAGCGCGCCCTGCGCCGAGCCGAGGTGCCCATGGCGTACTCGGCCGGCTTCACCCCGCACCCCAAGGTGTCGTACGCCAACGCCGCGCCGACCGGCACCGGCTCCGAGGCCGAGTACCTGGAGATCGCGCTCACCCAGACGCGCGACCCCGAGACGCTCCGCGTCCTGCTCGACGAGTCCCTGCCCGCCGGGCTCGACATCACCGACGCCGTCGAGGCCCGCACCTCGGGACTCGCCGACCGCCTCACCGCCTCCGTGTGGGAGCTGCGGCTCGAAGGCGTCACCGTCGAGGACGCGTCGAAGGCCGCCGAGACGTTTCTCGCCGCCGAGACCGTGGAAGTACAGCGCAAGACCAAGAACGGCATCCGCACCTTCGACGCCCGTTCCGCGGTCACCGAGCTGACGGTGTCCGGTCCCCAGGGCGATCCCCAGGGTGATAGGCCGCTGGACAGCGCCTGTGCGATACTGCGGCTGGTTGTTCGGCATTTGACACCTGCCGTGCGACCCGACGACGTCCTGTCCGGTCTCCGAGCTGTGGCCGACCTGGCGCCGCCGGTCCCCGCAGCGGTGACCAGGCTGGCGCAGGGGCTCTTCGACGAGGAGTCCGGCACGGTGACCGACCCGCTCGCGCCCGACCGCGAGGCAGTCAAGGCCGCTTCTACCACGGCCGCCGCGACCGCCTCAGCGACGGCGCAGGGTGCGGGTACCGCGTAGGGAGCGGTCGTTGTAGCGCAGCCCTCGTACTCGGGAGCCACCTGGGTCGGGCAGCGCACAGACCAGGAGACTTTCGCCAGGCCGTCCGCACAGGGCGTACGGAACCGGCGAGCCATACATCAGCTCCCGTGCGGCGCCCGCGCCCCGGACGGCGGCACCGCGCCACAGGCGCGACCGTGCCGCCGGACCGGAACCAGGCGCGGCGCCCGGGAGCGTGACGGGAGAACCCCGCATGCTCGAGTCCAACGAAGACACCAACGCCCCCGGTGACAAGCTGCCGCCGCGCCGTCGGCGCCGCGCCGCTTCCCGCCCCGCAGGCCCGCCGGTGACGGCGGCCGCCGAGGCCGCGGCCACCGAGACCCCCGCGGTCGTCGAGACCCCGGCCGCCCCGGCCGAGACCGACGCCGCCCCCGCGCCGCGCACCCGCCGCCGCGCCACCCGCAAGGCCACCGCCCCGGCCGCCGAGGCCGCCGTGGTCGTCGAGACCGCCGCGCCGGTCGTCGAGGCCGCGCCCGCGCCGGTCGTCGAGGAGGCCGTGGAGGCCCCCGCGCCGCGTACGCGTCGCCGTGCGACCCGTAAGGCCACCTCGCCGGTGACGTCGACGGCGGCTGCCGAGGCGCCCGAGGCCGAGGTCGAGGCGGCGCCCGCGCCGGTCGTCGAGGAGGCCGTGGAGGCCCCCGCGCCGCGTGCACGTCGCCGTGCGACCCGTAAGGCCACCTCGCCGGTGACGTCGACGGCGGCTGCCGAGGCGCCCGAGGCCGAGGTCGAGGCCGCGCCCGCGCCGGTCGTCGAGGAGGCCGTCGAGGCCCCCGCGCCGCGCACCCGCCGCCGCGCCACCCGCAAGACCACCTCGCCCGAGGCCGCCGAGACCGCCACCGGCGAGACGCCGCCCCAGGCCGCCGTCGCGCAGATCGCCGCCGACGAGGCCGAGGTCACCGCCGCCGAGACCGCCGCCACCCGTGGCCGCGGCCGCCGCCGCGCCACCTCCCCGCAGTTCACCTCCGAGCCGGCCACCACCCCGGAGACCTCCCGCGCCCGCCGCGCCGAGCGCCCGGCCGTCGCCGTCTTCCAGGCCCCGGTCTTCGCCGAGCCGATGTTCCAGACCCCGGAGACCGCGGCCATCATCGCCGCGGCCGAGGTCGAGGCCGTCGAGGACATCGAGGACGACCTCGACGAGATCGAGGAGATCGAGGAGATCGAGGAGACGGTCGAGGCCGTCGAGACGGCTCCCGCGCCCGTCGAGCGCGAGACCGGCTCCCGCCGTCGCCGTCGCCGTCGCGGCGAGCCCGTCGCCGTCGAGCCCGTCCCGGCCACCGTCGCCGACGAGCCCGAGGTCGAGGCCGTCGCCGACGAGCTCGACGAGGCCGAGGAGGCCGAGGAGTCGGACGAGTACGGCGACCGCCCGTCCCGTCGTCGCCGTCGCGGCGGCCGTCGCCGCCGTCGCGGTGAGCTCGCCGAGGTCGAGGAGACCGAGGACGGCGAGGAGACGGAGTCCCGGGAGGACGACGCCCGCTCCGAGGACGAGGCCGAGGAGGCCGACGAGGAGCACGAGGACGCCGAGGAGTACGCCGGCGGTTCCAGCAGCTCCCGTCGTCGCCGCCGTCGCCGCCGTCGCAGCGGGGACACCGCCGCCGACGTCGACACGGCCGACGAGGACGGCGTCCGTACGGTCGTCAAGGTCCGCGAGCCCCGCCCGGCGCGCGAGAAGGCCGAGCCGTCGGACGAGGTCCAGTCCATCAAGGGCTCGACCCGTCTGGAGGCCAAGAAGCAGCGCCGCCGCGAAGGCCGCGAGCAGGGCCGCCGCCGCGTCCCGATCATCACCGAGGCCGAGTTCCTCGCCCGCCGCGAGGCCGTCGAGCGCGTCATGGTCGTCCGCCAGAGCGGCGAGCGCACCCAGATCGGCGTCCTGGAAGACAACGTGCTCGTCGAGCACTACGTCAACAAGGAGCAGGCCACCTCGTACGTCGGCAACGTCTACCTGGGCAAGGTCCAGAACGTCCTGCCGTCGATGGAGGCCGCCTTCGTCGACATCGGCAAGGGCCGCAACGCCGTCCTGTACGCCGGCGAGGTCAACTTCGAGGCGCTCGGCATGGGCCACGGCCCGCGCCGCATCGAGTCCGCCCTCAAGTCCGGCCAGTCGGTCCTCGTGCAGGTCACGAAGGACCCGATCGGCCACAAGGGCGCCCGCCTGACCAGCCAGGTCTCCCTCCCGGGCCGCTACCTCGTGTACGTCCCCGAGGGCTCGATGACCGGCATCAGCCGCAAGCTCCCGGACACCGAGCGCGCGCGTCTGAAGACCATCCTCAAGAAGATCGTCCCCGAGGACGCGGGCGTCATCGTGCGCACCGCCGCCGAGGGCGCGAGCGAGGACGAACTGCGCCGTGACGTCGAGCGCCTCCAGGCGCAGTGGGCCGACATCCAGAAGAAGGCCGCGCAGATCTCGACCTCCGCGCCGAGCCTGCTCTACGGCGAGCCGGACATGACGGTCCGCGTCGTCCGCGACATCTTCAACGAGGACTTCTCCAAGGTCATCGTCAGCGGCGACGACGCGTGGGAGACCATCCACGGGTACGTCTCGCACGTCGCGCCCGACCTGGCCGACCGCCTGTCCAAGTGGACCAGCGAGGTCGACGTCTTCGCGACGTACCGGATCGACGAGCAGCTGATGAAGGCGCTGGACCGCAAGGTCTGGCTGCCCTCCGGCGGTTCGCTGGTGATCGACAAGACCGAGGCGATGATCGTCGTCGACGTCAACACCGGCAAGTTCACCGGCCAGGGCGGCAACCTCGAGGAGACCGTCACCAGGAACAACCTGGAGGCGGCCGAGGAGATCGTGCGCCAGCTGCGGCTGCGCGACCTGGGCGGCATCGTCGTCATCGACTTCATCGACATGGTCCTGGAGTCCAACCGCGACCTGGTGCTGCGCCGCCTCCTGGAGTGCCTGGGCCGGGACCGGACCAAGCACCAGGTGGCCGAGGTCACCTCGCTCGGCCTGGTCCAGATGACCCGCAAGCGGGTCGGCCAGGGCCTCCTGGAGTCCTTCTCCGAGACCTGCGTCCACTGCAACGGCCGCGGTGTCATCGTCCACATGGAGCAGCCGGCCGCGGTCGGCGGCGGTGGCAAGCGGGCGCGCAAGCGCGGCCGCGGCGGCGCCGAGCACACCCACGAGCACGAGCACGACACCACGGTCGAGACCGGTGCCGAGCACGAGACCGAGGCCGAGGTCGCCGCCGAGCTGGCCGCCCCGGTGGCGCTGCCGGAGCCGATCGCCGCGGACGAGGAGCTGTACGGCTCCGCCGCCGAGGCCGAGGCCGCCGCCACGCGCGGTGGCCGCGGTCGCCGTCGCGCCACCCGCCGGGTGACCGCGCCGGCCGCCCCGGCACGCCCGGCGGTCGTGGAGACCGAGACCTACGTGGTCGAGCCGACGCGGGAGACCGCGCCGGAGCCGGTCGCCGAGGTCGTCGTCGAGACGGTGGCCGAGCCGGTCGCGGAGCCCGTCGTCGAGACCGTGGTCGAGCCGGTCGTGGAGCCGGTGGTCGAGGAGACCCCGGCCCCGGCCCCGCGTGGCCGTCGTCGCGCCACGCGCCGGGCGACGTCCCCGGTCGTGTCGACGGCGACCTCCGAGGCCGCGGCGCCCGCCGCCGCCCCGGTGGCCGAGCCGGTCGCCGAGCCGGTCGTCGAGACCGTCCCGGAGCCCGTCGCGGAGGCCGCGCCCGAGCCCGTCGTCGAGGAGGCCCCCGTGGCCGCCCCGCCGCGCGCCCGTCGCCGTGTGGTCCGCAAGGCCACCGCTCCGGCCGGTTCGCCCGCGGGCGCCGAGGAGGCCGCCGTCGTCGTGGTCGCCACGGCTCCGGCCGAGGCCACCGAGGTCACGGAGGCCCCCGAGGCCGCCGAGACCGAGGCCGCGCCGGCCAAGAAGACGGCCGCGCGCAAGACCGCGAAGAAGGCCACGGCCAAGAAGGCCGCCACCAAGAAGACGGCGGCGACCAAGAAGACGGCCGCGGCGAAGAAGACGACCGCCAAGAAGGCCCCGGCCAAGAAGGCGGCGGAGAAGACCCCGGCTCCGGCCCAGGACTGATCCACCGGGTGCGGGCCGTCCCCTGAGGGACGGCCCGCACCCACTCGGGCGAATTTGACCCTCTGCGGCAGCCGCCCGTAACCTAGACCGTCGGCGTGTCTCATCGACACGTCGCGCCTCTGAGCACTTCCCTCCCGCTCGTCGGGAGAGGCCGCTCGTCCGATTCCGGAACGCCGCGGGCCCCCGGGCCCGTGTGAGCGGCTGGCTTCAGAGGTTCCACCCCGAGTGAGAGAGAGATCCGCGTGTACGCCATCGTGCGCAGCGGTGGTCGCCAGCACAAGGTTGCTGTCGGCGACATCGTTGAGGTTGACAAGATTTCCACTGCCAAGGTTGGCGACACGGTCGAGCTCTCGACCCTGCTCGTTGTCGACGGCGACGCCGTGACCAGCGACCCGTGGGTCCTGGCCGGTATCAAGGTCACGGCCGAGGTCGTGGACCACCACAAGGGCGCCAAGATCGACATCCTGCGCTACAAGAACAAGACCGGCTACCGCCGTCGCCAGGGTCACCGCCAGCAGTACACGGCGATCAAGGTCACCGGTATCCCCGCGGCTGCGAAGTAAGAGGGACTGAGACATGGCACACAAGAAGGGCGCATCGTCCACCCGGAACGGGCGCGACTCCAATGCCCAGCGGCTCGGCGTGAAGCGCTTCGGCGGTCAGGCCGTCAACGCGGGTGAGATCCTGGTCCGCCAGCGTGGCACCCACTTCCACCCGGGCTCGGGTGTCGGTCGCGGTGGCGACGACACGCTGTTCGCCCTGCAGGCCGGCGCGGTGCAGTTCGGCACCCACCGTGGCCGCAAGGTCGTGAACATCGTTCCGGTCGCCTGATCGGAATCTTTGCGGAGGCGGACCTCACTTCCCGACAGGGAAGCGGGTCCGCCTTTCGCGTGTTACTAGATAGACATTCCCACCCGTAATTCTCTGGAGGCACAGAACCATGACCACCTTCGTGGACCGCGTCGAGCTGCACGTCGCCGCGGGTAACGGGGGCCACGGCTGCGCCTCCGTTCACCGGGAGAAGTTCAAGCCGCTCGGCGGACCCGACGGCGGCAACGGCGGCCGTGGCGGCGACGTGACCCTGGTCGTCGACCAGGACGTCACCACCCTTCTCGAGTACCACCACTCGCCGCACCGCAAGGCCACCAACGGCCAGCCCGGCGCCGGTGACAACCGCTCCGGCAAGGACGGTCAGGACCTCGTCCTGCTCGTACCGGACGGCACCGTCGTCCTCGACAAGCAGGGCAACGTGCTCGCCGACCTCGTCGGCCAGGGCACCACCTTCGTCGCCGGACAGGGCGGCCGCGGCGGCCTCGGCAACGCGGCGCTGTCCTCCGCCCGCCGCAAGGCCCCCGGTTTCGCGCTGCTCGGCGAGCCCGGCGAGTCCCGGGACATCGTCCTGGAGCTCAAGACCGTCGCGGACGTGGCCCTCGTGGGCTACCCGAGCGCGGGCAAGTCCTCGCTCATCTCCGTCCTCTCGGCCGCCAAGCCGAAGATCGCGGACTACCCCTTCACGACCCTCGTCCCGAACCTGGGCGTCGTCACCGCCGGCTCGACGGTCTACACGATCGCCGACGTCCCCGGCCTCATCCCGGGCGCCAGCCAGGGCCGCGGCCTCGGCCTGGAGTTCCTGCGGCACGTGGAGCGCTGCTCCGTCCTCGTCCACGTCCTGGACACGGCGACCCTGGAGTCCGACCGCGACCCGGTCACCGACCTCGACATCATCGAGGAAGAGCTCACGCAGTACGGCGGCCTGGAGGACCGGCCCCGGATCGTCGTCCTCAACAAGGTCGACATCCCCGACGGCCAGGACCTCGCGGACATGATCCGCCCCGACCTGGAGGCACGCGGCTACCAGGTGTTCGAGGTCTCCGCCGTCGCCCGTACGGGTCTCAAGGAGCTCTCCTACGCGCTCGCCGGCATCGTCGGCGAGGCGCGGGCGGCCAAGCCGGTGGAGGAGGCGACGCGCATCGTCATCCGCCCGAAGGCCGTCGACGACGCGGGCTTCACCGTCGTGTACGACGAGGCCGAGGACGTCTACCGGGTGCGCGGCGACAAGCCCGAGCGCTGGGTCCGTCAGACCGACTTCAACAACGACGAGGCCGTGGGCTACCTGGCCGACCGCCTCAACCGCCTCGGCGTCGAGGACCGGCTGATGAAGGCCGGCGCCCGCGCGGGCGACGGCGTCGCGATCGGTGCCGAGGACAACGCGGTCGTCTTCGACTGGGAGCCGACGATGATGGCGGGCGCCGAGATGCTCGGCCGCCGAGGCGAGGACCACCGCCTCGAAGCCCCGCGTCCGGCCGCCCAGCGCCGCCGCGACCGCGACGCGCAGCGGGACGACGCCCAGCGCGAGTACGACGAGTTCGACCCCTTCTAGGACCGCTTCCAGGACCGCTTCCCGACCGCGTCATGACCGCGTCCTGAAGGTTCCTTCAGGAGCGGTGGTGTCGATTCGGTGCAGGATTCGCGGGCGAATCCTGAAGGCTCCTTCAGCGGTGCGGGCACGGTTCCCGTAACCGGGCGCGGAAGGTGTGCGCAGGGCCGCCGGGCACAGTCCGGCGGCCCTGCGCCGTTCCCGGCCGCCGAGAGGGCGCCTGGCGGCCCCTCTGAGGGCCTGGGACCCCTCCGGCCCCCTTCCGGGTTCACCCGTTCGGATGAAGCCGGTACGGGCGCAGCCAGCGCCGGACGGCTCTCGCACGGAGGCGTACGACCTGTTCCGGCGGATCGTTCCGGCCGCTTCTTTCCGGGGTGTCCGGACCTCCACTTCCCGACGCCGGGGGCGGAAGGAGTCCGTCAGGTCCGTAGTCTTCACGGGTGAATGAGAGCTCTCGGCCACAGCAACCGGCCCGTGTCAGCGTCGTCGTCATCACGTACGACGACGCCGCGCATGTCCATGACGCGATCCGTTCCGCCCTCGCGCAAGGCGAGGCGGTCGGCGAGGTCGTCGTCGTCGACGACGCCTCGCAGGACGGCACGTCCGAGGTGCTCGCCGCGTTCGCCCACGAGCCGCGGGTGCGGACGCTGGTCCGCAAGCGCAACAGCGGCGGCTGCGGCACCCCCCGGAACGACGGCCTGGGCGTCGCCGTCCACCCGTACGTCCTCTTCCTCGACAGCGACGACCTGCTCCTCCCCGGCGCCGTCGACGCGCTGCTCGCCGTCGCCGACGCGGAGGACGCGGACGTCGTCGCCGGGATCTGCGTGCGCCGCGAACTCCCCGAGGGCCGCGAGACGGTCTGGGCGCCCGCGCTGTACGACGTCTCCCGGGGCGCCACGCTCCCCGGCACCGTCCTCGACGGGATCGAGGACCACCCCGAGTTCCTCTTCGACACGCTCTCGGTCAACAAGCTCTACCGGCGCGAGTTCCTCGACGGGCACGCGATCCGCTTCCCCGACGGCACCTTCCACTACGAGGACTTCGTCTTCAGCGCCCGCGTCCTGGCCGCCGCCCCCCGGCTCGCCGTCACCGACGTGCCGGTCTACGTCTGGAACGTGCGGCGACAGGCCGCGAACCTGTCGATCTCGCTGCGCCGGGCCGCGCTCGAGAACTGGCAGCACCGGGTCGAGGCGCAGAGCGCCGTCGTCGACGTGTTCCGCACGGCCGGCCGCCCCGCGCTGGCCCGCGCCGCGCAGACCAAGTTCCTCGACTACGACCTCCCCATGTACCTGCGCGAGCTGCCGCAGCGGACCGCCGCCTACCGGGCCGGCTGGTGGGAGACCCGCGAGCGCCTCGCCGGCTACGAGCCCGAGGCCGTCGCCGCCGCCCAGGCGCCCTCCCGCTGGCTGTACGGCGCGCTGATGGCCCTCGCCGCGGTGCCCCAGGGACGGGAGCTGACCCGTCTCGTCGAGCTCGCGGCCCCGAGGCCCAGGCTCGTACCGCCGTATCCGCGTGCCGCCGACGGCTCGCCGGTCCTCGCCGCGGCCCCCGCCGACCTGCCCCTGGACGGGCTCGCCGAGCTGACTCCCGCCGAGCTGCCGGTCGCCGTGGACGGCGCGGTGACCGTCGGTGCCGCGACGAAGCTCACACTCACCGTGCACGAGCTGTACGGCAGGGTCGGCGAGCTCGGGCCTGTCTCCGTTCGAGTGGAATTCACGGAGCGGAGCTCGGACGGCGGCGTCACCGCCGAGGCGCACCTGCTGCCCGTGGACGGCGGCTGGCGGGCCACCGTGGCGGTGCCGACCGCGCGGCTGCTGCGCCGCGGCCGGCTCGCGTCCTGGTCGCTGAACGCCGAGCTGACGTACGCCGACGGGTCGACCGGAACGGCGGAGGTCAGGGCCTCGAACGGCTTCGCGGGCCGCCGCGGACCGGTCCTCGGACGGCTCGGCCGGGTCCTGCTCGTCCAGGTCGTGGCCTCGGCGCGCAGAGGCCTCGTCCTCCGCTTCGTCGGGGGGCTGGCGGGCGCCCGCCAGGTGCTGTCGGGACGGCTGAAGAGGATCTCCGCCAGACGGTGATCGACATCTCCGCAAGGCCGTTGATCCCTTTCCCGTACCGCACGAGATGTGTGGAATGAGGCTTCCGGGAGGTAACCTTTCGGCTTCCTGCACGGCGCTCTCCGGACACCTCCGGCGCCCCTCCTCGTCGGCCGAGACGGTCAGGCACCATGGAGAAGGCAGCGCGCCACCGTCGGGCGGAACGTGTGCCCGGACCCCTGCCGCCCGCACTTCTGAGAGGACCTGGATGCCGATTCACGACATCCCCGATGTGAGTGTCGTCGTCATCGTCTACAACGACGAGGAGCGGCTCCCGCGAGCGGTCAGGTCGGTACTCGACCAGACCCTGAACAACCTCGAAGTGATCATCGCGGACGACTGCTCGACCGACGGTACCGAGCGCGTCGCGCGCGCCCTGGAGGCCGAGGACCCGCGCGTGCGCTACGTACGCCTGGAGGAGAACAGCGGCGGCTGCAGCGCCCCCCGCAACCGCGGCATCGCCGTCGCCCGAGCGCCGTACGTCATGTTCCTCGACAGCGACGACGAGCTGCCCCGGCACGCCTGCAAGAGCCTGCTGCTCGTCGCCGAGGAGACCGGCGTCGACTTCGTCACCGGCGAGGTGACCCGCCTCTTCGAGGCCTCGAACACCACCGGCCTCTGGTACCCGCACCTCTTCACCGAGAAGAAGGTCGTCCACGGCATCGCCGAGGCCCCCGAGTACTTCTTCGACCACCTGTCGACGAACAAGCTCTACCGGACCGCCTTCATCCGGGAGAACGCCCTTACCTTCCCCGAGGGCATCCACTACGAGGACCAGCTGTTCTCCGCGCAGGCCTTCTCGCTCGCGGAGTCCTTCGCCGTCGTCCCGTGGTCGGTCTACACCTGGCGCCTCGCGCCGGAGAGCGTCTCCATCTCCTCCAGCCGCCACAAGATCCAGAACGTGGCGGACCGCATCGGCGTCGCCCGCCTCATCGACACCTGGTTCGACGAGAACGGCCGCGGCGGGCTGCGCGCGGAGAAGGACCACAAGTTCCTCCGCCACGACTTCCGGCTCTACCTCGGCGACCTGCCGTTCCGCGACGCCGAGTGGATCGCGGAGTTCGCCGGGGTCGTCACCCCGTACCTGGACGAGATCGCCGACGAGACCTACGCGCGCCTCTCCCGCGAGGAGCGCGTCTGCATCCACCTGCTGCGCACCGGCCGGCTGGAGGAGGCCGCCCTGGCCGCCCGCCAGCTCGGCCGTCCGCAGCTCGCCCCGCGCGCCGTGACCCGCGTCGACGGGGTCGACTACTGGGGCGCGCTCGCCCCGGCCGACGACGCCGACCGCGCCGAGCTGGACATCAGCGACTGGCACATGCGCGACCACGCCCTCGGCACCGGCCGCCTGCGGCACGAGCTGACCTCGGTGTCGGTGCTCGGCCCGGTGCTGCGCCTGGAGATCCGTACGTACGACCCCGTCGGTCTCATCACCGAGGACACCGCGGCGGCGGTCATACTGGCCGCCTACAAGAAGCCGCTCAAGGTCCCGGTGACCCTCCGGCCGGACGGCGAGGGGCAGTACGTCTCCCACGCCGAGCTGGACCTCTCCAAGGTCCCGGTCGGCAAGGCCGGCGTCACGAGCCGCCGCCACCCCGTCATCACCCTGGAGTGCGACGGCGAACGGCGTACGGACATCCTGCTCGCCGACCATGCCCAGCAGGACTTCCGGATCACCGTCAGGTACCACAAGTTCGGCATCCACCACCTGCGCGTCCAGGCGGAGCAGAAGGGCGCCGGCCGCCTCGAGGTGAACTGGCAGCGCTCCGGCGTGCTCAAGTCCCTCGAACCGCTCGGCCCCTACGCCCGCAAGACCAAGGAGAAGGTCGGCAAGGTCAAGAAGATCCTCGTCGGCAACGAGGGCAAGGCCACCGCCTACGACGCCGTGTCGAAGCTGCCGCGCAAGCGCAGCCTCGCCGTCTTCGAGGCGATGGAGGGCCGCGGCTACGCGGACAGCCCTCGTTACATCTACGAGGAGCTGAAGCGCCGCAACCTGCCGATCGACGTCGTCTGGTCGTACTCCGGCGACCGCTCGTCCTTCCCGAAGGACGTCACCCTCGTCCGGCGCGGCAGCTTCGCGTACGGGCGGGCGCTGGCCCGGGCCTCGTACTGGGTCGACTCGCACAACCTGCCGTACCTGTACCGGAAGCCGAAGGGCACCCGGTACCTCCAGACCTGGCACGGCCAGACCTTCAAGGCGATGGGCTTCGACGTGCCCTCGCTGCGCGGCGCGTCCGACATCGAGAAGGAGCGGTTCCGCGCCGCCGTGGGCCGCTGGGACGCGCTCGTCTGCCCGAGCGCCGAGTTCGAGCGGACCTTCGTCCCCGCCTTCGAGGTCTCGGCCGACCTGATCCGCTCCGGCTACCCGCGCAACGACGTGCTCGTCCGCTGGGCCGAGCCCGAGCAGCAGGCCAGGGCCGCCGCCGTCCGCGAGTCGCTGAAGATCCCGGCCGACAAGAAGGTCCTGCTCTACGCCCCGACCTTCCGCGACGCGGCCCGCCGCACCGGGCAGTCGGTGCGCGTGGACCTGGCCGAGCTCGCCCCGCACCTGCGGGACGAGTGGGTCGTCGTCGTGCGCACCCACCCGTACGACCGCTTCACGATCGCCCCCGAGCTCGGGCACTTCCTGCGCGACGGCTCCGCGTTCGCCGACATCAACGACCTGATGCTGGCCTCGGACGCGGTCCTCACGGACTACTCGTCGCTGATGTTCGACTACGCCAACACGGGCCGTCCGATCCTGCTCTACACGGACGACTACGAGGCCTACCGGGGCGGCGACCGCGGCACGTACTACGACCTGGAGGACATCGCTCCCGGGCCGATGCTGACGACCACCGAGGACCTCGCCGCGGCGGTGCGGGACCTGGAGGGCGTACGGGAGCGGCACGCGCAGCGGTACGAGCGCTTCCAGGAGATGTTCTGTTCGTACGAGACCGGCCACGCCAGCAAGATGGTGGTCGACGCTTTTTTCGAAGGCGGAGCCGATGACCGAGCTTTCTGAGCTTTCCGTGCCGTCCGAGGCCTCCGCCGCCCGCAAGAACGTGTTCTTCGTCGGCATCGACGTGGACTCGATGGGTGGCTCCCAGCGCGTGCTGCACACCCTCGCCCAGGGCATGGGCGAGCGCGGCCACCGCGTCGAGCTGATCGGGATCCGCACGAGCCCCGAGCCCTTCCCGTACAACGCGACACCCTCGTACCGGCACTCGACGCTCTACCCCCTGGCCCCGGCCCCCAAGCCGCCGGCCCGTACGGTCGGCGAGCGGCTGAGCCTGGCGCGCCGTGCCGACGTGCGGCGGGCGCGTGCCGTCCGGGACCAGGCGCGCGCGGAGATGGAGCGCAAGCTGGCGGAGGTCGAGGACGGCTACATCGTCTTCGGCTCCCCGTGGGCGGTCGACTGGATCATGCCCCTGAAGTGGCGCCACCTGAAGGGCATCGGGCAGTACCACGAGTCCTTCGCGCAGGCGAAGCGCGGCGTCAACCTGAAGATGATCCGCCGTCACTACCCGGAGCTGGAGCAGACGCTCGTCCTCTCCGAGGGCGACGCGGTCGAGTTCGTGAACCAGCGCGTGCCGAACGTGCGGGTCATGCCGAACCCGCTGCCGTTCTACCCGGACGAGACGGCCCCGCTCGACACGCGCAGGATCGGCGCCGTCGGCCGGCTGGACCCGATCAAGCGGTACGACCGCATGATCGAGGCCTTCGCCCAGGCCCACCGGGGCCGTTCGGGGTGGGAGCTGCACCTCTTCGGCGACGGTCCGCTGGAGGAGGAGCTGCGGAGGAAGGCCGCCGACCTCGGCGTCGCCGAGCAGGTCGTCTTCCGGGGCACGGCCGAGGACATGGCGGCCGCCTACCGCGAGCTGTCCATCGTCGCGATCAGCAGTGAGCGCGAGGGCCGGCCGATGGCGCTGGCCGAGGCCGCGGCCTGCGGTGTGCCGTGCGTGAGCTTCGACGTCTCCGGCGGTGTCCGCGAGCTCGTCGCGGACGGTGTCACCGGCACGCTCGTGCCGTCGGCCGACGTGCCGGGGCTCGCCGCGGCGTTCGGCGAACTCATGGACGACGCGGCGATGCGGCGCCGGTACGGCGCGGCGGGCCGCGAGCACGTCGCGCACCTCGCGCTGCCGCACGTCCTCGACCAGTGGGAGGCGGCGTTCGAGGAGATCGACCGCTAGGAGTTCCCCGTACGCGGGAACCCGTACGCGGGAACCCGTACGCGGGAACCCGTACGCGAGATCCCGTACGCGAGGGCCCCGCTCGGACGATTGTTCGGGCGGGGTCCTCGTGCGTGTGACCTGGCTCGCAGCCCCCGGAGGGGCTTCGGCGGCATGGCTACACTGGCCCAATGACCTGGCTCATCACCGGCGGCGCCGGTTACATCGGTTCCCATGTCGTCAAGGCCATGACCGAGGGCGGCGAGCGCGTCGTCGTGGTCGACGACCTCAGCACGGGCAACCCGGCGCGCGTCCCCGCGGGCATCGTCCTGGAGCAGGGCACGGTCCTCGACCGCGAGTTCCTCGACCGGGTGCTCAAGGAGCACGGCATCACCGGCATCGTCCACCTCGCGGGCAAGAAGCAGGTCGGCGAGTCCGTCGAGAAGCCGCTGTACTACTACCACGAGAACGTGACGGGCCTCCGGGTCATCCTCGACGCGGCGGTCGCCGCGGGCGTGAAGAGCTTCCTCTTCTCCTCCTCCGCCTCGGTGTACGGCATGCCCGACGTGGACCTCGTCACCGAGGACACCGAGTGCGCCCCGCTCAGCCCGTACGGCGAGACCAAGCTCGTCGGCGAGTGGATGGCCCGCGCGACCGGCCACGCCCACGGCCTGTCCACCGCCTCCCTGCGCTACTTCAACGTGGCGGGCGCGGCGGCCCCCGAGCTCGCCGACACCGGCGTGTTCAACCTCGTGCCGATGGTCTTCGAGCGGCTCGACGCCGGCGAGTCCCCGCGCATCTTCGGCGACGACTACCCGACGCCGGACGGCACCTGCATCCGCGACTACATCCACGTCGCCGACATCGCGGACGCCCACGTGGCTGCCGCCCGCGCGCTGGCCAAGGCCGCCGACCAGGGCGAGACGGCGACGCTCGCGCTGAACATCGGCCGCGGCGAGGGCGTCTCCGTGCGCGAGATGGTCAACCTCATCAACGAGGTCACCGGCCACAGCGTCGAGCCGGTCGTCACGCCGCGCCGCCCGGGCGACCCGGCCCGCGTGGTCGCCTCGGCCGAGCGCATCGAGTCGGAGCTCGGCTGGAAGGCCAAGCACGACGTCCGCTCGATGATCAGCTCCGCCTGGGAGGGCTGGGAGGCGAACCGCGCGACCGTCTGACCGCGCGACCGTCTGACTGAAGGCGTGACAGGAGGGGTGCCCCCGGACCGGGGGCACCCCTCCTGTCGTCGTCAGGGCCGGTGGATCCTGTCCACCCCGTAGTACGTCGCCGCGCACCGCGCCGCCCAGTCCCGCTCGTAGGAGGAGGCGAAGAGGGGCTCGGTGAGCTTGCCGATGAGGTACGGGCGGTAGACGACGTCCCGCGCGCCGGCCTCGACCTCCGCCCGGATCCTGGCGTTCTGCCGGTCCCAGGCGACGCTGCGGACCACCGTCGTGGTGGTCAGGTCGTACACCGGCCGCACCAGCGCCGTCGCGCTGCCGACGGCGAGCGCGCCCGCCGCGACCAGGGCCGCGACGCGGGCGGCCGGGCGCCCGCCGCCGGGGGCCGAGGCCAGGACGCGGCGCCCCAGCCAGTGGCCTCCCCATGCCCCGTACGCGCACAGGGCGAGCAGGAGGGGGAGGAGGAAGCTGGTCCAGACGCGGGCGTAGGTCCAGCCCACGTCCCCGTATCCGCTGCGCAGTCCGTGGACGACGGCCAGGCTCGCGAGGGCGACCAGGGGGAGGGGCAGGAGCACGGCGACGCGGAGGAGCGGGCGAGGGGGGAGGGCGGCGAACCGTTCCTTTTGGTGCTTCGGCCCCTTCGGCTCCTCCCGACGCGCGGAGGCCAGTGCGAGGCCCAGGAGGACACCGACGGCGACGGCTCCCGCGTACGCCCACTGGCCGCCGACCGTCTGCCACAGCCGCCACCAGTCGTGCAGGGTCGCCCCGATCTCCGCGAGTGACAGCGGCTCCGAGGGGTGCTGCGCCCGCCGCCACCGCGCGCCCGGCGAGGTGGACAGGAGGACGAGGCCGGCGAGGAGCCCGAGGCAGGCCGCCGCGCACCAGGTCGACACGTACCGGTCGCGGGCCCAGCCCAGCCGGGGCAGGCACAGGATTCCTGCGGTCGCCGCGAAGAGGCCGGCGACGACGGCGTACGGCTCGCTGAGCATGCCGAGCGCCACCCCGGTCAGGAGCGCCGCCGCCACCGCCACGCTCCTCGACCACCGGGGGCCGTCCCGGCGCGCGGCCCGGACCGCGCCGAGCACGGCCCAGAGGCCGATCACGCTCGGCAGCGTGTGCGAGATGGTGGCGGGCGCCCAGAGCAGGGCCTGGTACGAGCGGGTGCCCGCGAAGAACAGCAGCGCCGGCAGGAGCGCGGCCGGGGCCAGGAGCAGCACGGTCGGCGGCGACGGGTGGAGCCGCGTGGCGCGCACGGCCGCGCGGCCGAGGAGGAGGAGTCCGCCGACGAGGGCGGCGACGAGGAGGGCGGGCAGCAGCTTCGGGCCGCGCATGTCGTCGGCGTAGATCAGGCCGGTCAGGAAGGCGTTGGTGACCCGGCCGTTCTGGGTGAGGTAGAAGTCCTCGGTGATCCCGAGGACGCCCATGTCCCGGGCCTTCCACAGCGCACACCAGTCGTCCGAGGTGGGGCGGAGGTAGAGCCCGAGGAAGCCGCCGACCGCCAGGAGCGCCCCGGCGCCGGCCGAGACGAGCAGCCCGACGCCGGCCAGCGCCCGTGGGAGCCCACGCCGGTGGCCGGGGCGGCCGTCGATGTCCGTGTCGCGCTCCGGAATGGTCTCTATGGGTGACGATAGGGGTGAAAATGCCACATATGTCACTATCTTCTGCGCATGCTTTGCCGCGTGGACGACATGCCGACCAGGGGTGGTCACTCGGGCGACTCCGGCCGGTCACCGCCGTTCCGTACCGTGGCCGCGCTGCTCGCAGCAGAGCGCGGCGGTCCCTCAGGACGTACCTCGGCCCATCCCTCTGGAGTGACCGTTTCATGACCAGGCTTTCCGTCGTCGTCCCCTGCTTCAACGAGGAGGACGTCGTCGAACGGTTCGATGCCCGCATGCGACAGGTCCTCGACGGACTCCCGGTGGGGTACGAGATCTGTTACGTCGACGACGGCAGCTCCGACGGGACGCTGACCAAGTTGCGCGAGATCGCCGCGCGGCACCCGCACCGTACCCAGTACGTCTCCTTCAGCCGTAACTTCGGCAAGGAGGCCGCCATGCTGGCCGGCCTGCGCAAGTCCACCGGCGACGCCGTGGTGATCATGGACGCCGACCTCCAGCACCCGCCCGAGCTCCTCGCGCGCATGCTCGACCTGCACCAGCAGGGCCACGACCAGGTGATCGCGCGCCGCTCCAGGGAAGGCGACAAGAAGCTCCGCTCGACGCTCAGCCGCGTCTACTACCGGGCCGTCAACCGCTGGGTCGACGTCGAACTCGTCGACGGCGTCGGGGACTTCCGGCTGCTCTCGCGCCCCGCCGTCGACGCCCTGCTCTCGCTGCCCGAGTACAACCGCTTCTCCAAGGGGCTCTTCTCCTGGATCGGCTTCGACACCGTCAGCTTCGACTACCAGAACGCCGCGCGTGAGGGCGGCGAGACGAAGTGGAAGTTCAGCTCCCTGCTCAACTACGGCATGGACGGGCTGATCTCCTTCAACAACCGCCCCCTGCGCATCGCCCTCTGGCTCGGGATGACCCTCAGCGGCCTCGCGGTCCTGTACGCCGGGTGGGTGACCGTCGCCGCCTTCACCCAGGGCGTCACCGCGCCCGGCTACGTCACCCTCGTCGCGATCATCGTCGGACTCGGCGGCGTGCAGATGGTGATGCTCGGGCTGATCGGCGAGTACATCGGCCGGATCTACTACGAGACCAAGCGACGGCCGCACTTCCTCGTGAAGGAGACCCACCGCTCCTTCGGGCGCACGGCGGCGGAGCGCGTACGCGTGGCGGCCGCGGACCGGGAACGCTGATGGCACCGGAAACGGAACCGGAGAGGACGACGGGCCGGGGCCGCCGCGCGCAGCTCGCGCAGATACTCCGCTTCGCACTCGTCGGCGGCGTCAACACCGGCACCTTCTTCGGCTGCTACCTGCTGCTCCACCCCTGGATGCCGTACTTCGCCGCGTACTCCCTCGCCTTCCTCCTCAGCATGGTCGGCTCCTTCTTCCTCAACACGTACTTCACCTACCGCACCCGCCCCACCTGGAAGAAGTTCGCGCTCTTCCCCCTCACCAACGTCACCAACTACCTCGTCCAGAGCGTCGGCCTCTACGCGCTCGTCACCTGGGCCGGAATGGACGACAGGATCGCGCCACTCGTCGCGGCCGTCGTCGCGATCCCGTTCACCTACCTGATCTCCCGGCGCATCCTGGTGCCCCGAGGCGCCCGCGGGGAGGACGCCTCCTCGGGTCCAGGGAGCGAAACGGACGAGCGTCAGCCCTCCCGGCTCGCGTAGATTGCCCGGCAGGATCGGGCAAGGCCGAGCCGGGCCGAGTGAGGACGACGCAAGTGGCGACGCAGGTGACGGGACGGACGAACGTGGCAAGGCAGACGGACGTGGCACGGCCGTACGTGACGGAGGCCCGCAGGATCGTCGTCAAGGTCGGCTCCTCCTCCCTGACCACCGCCTCCGGCGGCCTCGACGCCGACCGCGTCGACGCCCTCGTGGACGTCCTCTCCAAGGTCCGCAGCGGCGGCGAGAAGGAGATCGTCCTCGTCTCCTCCGGCGCCATCGCCGCGGGTCTCGCGCCCCTCGGCCTCACCCGCCGGCCCAAGGACCTCGCCCGGCAGCAGGCCGCCGCCAGCGTCGGACAGGGCCTCCTCGTCGCCCGCTACACCGCCTCCTTCGCCCGCTACGGCGTCCGCGTCGGACAGGTCCTCCTCACCACGGACGACACCAGCCGCCGCGCCCACTACCGCAACGCCTACCGGACGCTCGACCAGCTCCTCGCCATGGGCGCGCTGCCGGTCGTCAACGAGAACGACACCGTCGCCACGGACGAGATCCGCTTCGGCGACAACGACCGGCTCGCCGCCCTCGTCGCCCACCTCGTCCGCGCCGACCTCCTCGTCCTGCTCTCCGACGTCGACGGCCTCTACGACGGGGACCCGTCCAAGCCCGGCACCACCCGGATCGCCGAGGTCGCCGGTCCCCAGGACATCGCCCACGTCGAGATCGGCTCCGCCGGCAAGGCGGGCGTCGGCACCGGCGGCATGGTCACCAAGGTCGAGGCCGCCCGGATCGCCGCCGCCGCCGGCACCCCCGTCGTCCTCACCTCCGCGAGCCGCGCCGCCGACGCCCTCGCGGGCCGGGACACCGGCACGTACTTCCACCCCACCGGCCGCCGCTCCGCCGACCGGCTCCTCTGGCTCGCCCACGCCTCCACCCCGCAGGGCTCCCTGACCCTCGACGACGGAGCCGTACGAGCGGTCGTCGAGGGCAAGAAGTCGCTGCTCGCGGCCGGTATCGCGGGCGTCGAGGGCGACTTCGCGGCCGGTGACCCCGTCGAGCTCCGCGACACCGCGGGCCGGGCCGTCGCCCGCGGGCTCGTCCACTTCGACGCCAAGGAGATCCCGCAGCTCCTCGGCCGCTCCACCCCCGAGCTCGCCCGCGAGCTGGGCCCCGAGTACGAACGCGAGGTCGTCCACCGCGACGACCTGGTGGTCATCCGCTGAAACGGCTGAAAGTCAGGCCATCCGGTAGGGACGTTTACCAAAACCGCCCCATCCGCTGCCTCGGACTGGTCAACTTTGTCTCGGGGGTTAAGAGCAAGGGCGGGGTACAGCACCACACGCATCACACAGGAGGCCGCCGGTGAGACGAGCGCGCCCAGGGGCACCGCCCCGCGGGACCGCCGAACGTGCCCTGACCAGTGTCGAGGCCGGAGCCGACTTCGACGAGGCACGGTCCGGGTCCACGTCCGCACCATCCACGGGCACGGAGACCGAGACCACCACCGACCCACGGGAGACGCGCGCCGAGGAGCGGCCCGTCTCCAAGCTCTGGCACATCACCCTCAGCGTGTCCGGGGTGGAGTCACCGCTGAAGGAGGTGCGGCGCGGGCTCGAACAGCTGGCCCACGACCACCCCTTCCTGCTGACCAGCCGGTACGCCAACGACCACGCCGAGATCCGGTACTGGGAGGAGGCCCGGGACCTGCACGACGCGGCCGCCGTCGCCCTGCGCCTGTGGGGCGAACACCGGCAGACCGCCAAGCTGCCGCCCTGGGAGATCGTCGGCCTCGAAGTCATCGACCGCGAGACCTACCACCAGCGCATCGCGGAGGGCTACGGCCCGCCCCCGGCCGCCCCGGTCGGCGTCCACCCCTACTGAGAACCGTCCGCGCCCACGGGCGCGGACAGTGCCATGGGTGGTGTCGTGGAGAGTGCCGTGGATGGTGCCGTGGACGAGTGTCTCGGAGTGCGGGATAAGGGAGGGATGTCCGCAGGGCTGCCAGTACCCTGCGGGCATGACCTCGCTCACGCCCCTCGACAACCTGTCCCCGGTCACCCGGGCCGCCTACCGGGCCCGTGGCGCCGCCGCCGAAATCGCGCCACTCCCGCGAGCGGCCAAGGACGACGCCCTTCTCGCGATCGCGGACGCCCTCGAAGTCCGGACCGCCGAGATCGTCGAGGCCAACGCCGAGGACATCGCGAAGGCCCGCGAGGCGGGGACCGGCGAGGGCATCATCGACCGGCTCACCCTCACCCCGGAGCGCGTCCGGGCCATCGCCGCCGACGTCCGGCACGTCGCCGCGCTGCCCGACCCCGTCGGCGAGGTCGTCCGCGGCTCGACCCTGCCCAACGGCATCGACCTCCGCCAGGTCCGCGTCCCGCTCGGCGTCGTCGGCATCATCTACGAGGCCCGCCCCAACGTCACCGTCGACGCCGCCGCCCTCTGCCTCAAGTCCGGCAACGCCGTCCTCCTCCGCGGCTCCTCCTCCGCGTACGCCTCCAACACCGCCCTCGTGAAGGTCCTGCGCGACGCCGTGGGCGGCGCGGGCCTGCCCGCCGACGCCATCCAGCTCGTCCCCGGCGAGTCCCGCGAGTCCGTCCGCGAGCTGATGCGCGCCCGCGGCCTCGTCGACGTCCTCATCCCGCGCGGCGGCGCCTCCCTGATCCGCACCGTCGTCGAGGAGTCCACCGTCCCGGTCATCGAGACCGGCACCGGCAACTGCCACGTCTACGTCGACGCCCAGGCCGACCTCGACATGGCCGTGGACATCCTGATCAACTCCAAGGCCCAGCGGCCCAGCGTCTGCAACGCCGCCGAGACGCTCCTCGTCCACCAGGACATCGCCGAGGCCTTCCTGCCCCGCGCGCTCGACGCCCTCGCCGAGGCCGGCGTCACCGTCCACGCCGACGAGCGGGTCCTCGCCGCCGCCTCGTCCTCCAAGGCCACGGTCGTCCCGGCCACGCCCGAGGACTGGGAGACCGAGTACCTCTCGTACGACATCGCCGCCGCCGTCGTCGACTCCCTCGACAAGGCCGTGGAGCACATCCGCATGTGGTCCTCCGGCCACACCGAGGCCATCGTGACCACCTCCCAGGCCGCGGCGCGCCGCTTCACCCAGCTGGTCGACTCCACCACGGTGGCCGTGAACGCCTCCACCCGCTTCACCGACGGCGGTCAGTTCGGATTCGGCGCCGAGATCGGCATCTCCACCCAGAAGCTCCACGCCCGTGGCCCCATGGGCCTTCCGGAGCTGACCTCGACCAAGTACATCGTCACCGGCGACGGTCACGTTCGATAATCCCCTCACCAACCTTCTCCTTTCGGTACGGGCGGGGAGATCGGTACGGGCGGGGAGACTTCGCACGCTCCCTGCCCAAAACCACCTCCCGGGTCTACTCTGAAACCGTGCCGGACGACGTGGGGGGCAGGCCGTTCCAGGACGGCGACCCCGAGGACTCTGTCGACCGCGGAGGCGCCGCCGAGGACCACGCCACCGTGGTCTTCGACGAGGCCTTCGTCCAGGCCGCCACGGTCCACGAGCCGACCGCGGTCGAGCGACTCCTCGCCGCCGCCCAGGCCCGTGCCGAGGCCGAGGCCGCCCGGGCCCGCGCCGGCGGAGGATCCGCCGACGACGACCCGTACGCGGACGGCCACGACCCGGCCGGCCTCACCTACGAGCCCGACGACATCGGCGACGACGACAGCCCCTACGGCCGCCACGGCGGTGCCCTGCGCCCTTACCGGGGCCGCGCCCGCTGGCACCGCCCCGTCGCCTGGGTCCTGGCCCTCGCCATGGGCGTCGGCATGGTCGCCCTGGCCTTCAGCGCCGTCTACCGGGGCGCCGTCGCCAACCGCCAGGACAGGCTCCCCACGCCCACCACCACGGGCGTCGACACCCCCGACCCGAAGCCGGCCCCGCCCGCGGCGTACACGCCGTCACCGGTCTCCGCCGTCCCCCGCACACCCTGACGGCGGAACTCTTCCGAACTGCCGTGTGCGCGGGCGTTTACCGAGCCCTCCGCAGACCTACCCTGAAGGTATGGCAGGGCGTGGCGACCCGCCTGAGGGGACTCCCGAGGGGCTCCCCGGCGGTGAGGACGAGTACCGAGCCGTCGTCTTCGACGAGGCGTTCGTCCGCGCTGCCCGCCTCCAGGAGTTCTCCGCCCAGGAACGGATGGGGGAGCACGCCAGGGCCGTCCGGTCCCGCGGCACCTGGGAAGGCGGAAGAACCGGTTCCCGCCAGGCCGTCCTGCTCGTCCTCCTGATCCTCGTCGCCTTCGGCACCGCCATCTACCTGGGTGTCCGCAACCCGTACCTGCCCCCGGTCGACCAGCGGGCCGAACCCCTGCGGACCACCGTCGTCCCGCTCGCCCCGCCGGGCGCCGTACCGGGCGGACAGCCGGAGCAGCTCTTCGCCCACAGCCCGGCCGCCGAGTACCGCACGGGCGCCGCCGGCATCAACCTGCCCGTCGCCGCCCGTACCCCGCACTTCGCGGAGAGCCAGGTCGTCGCCGGCCTCACCATCGCCAAGGAATACCTCGTCGCCTCCTCCCTGGAACCCGACATCCTCTCCGGGGCGACCGTGCGCCCCGTACGACTGCTGATCGACCCGGACCAGTACGAGCAGTTCGACCGGAGCGTCGAGGCACCGGCCGACGACGGACAGCACGCCCTCGCCGGCTGGCTCCTCCGCTTCGACCCGCGCCGGACCGAGCTCGCCGACCCGGCCGCCCGCGTGCAGGGCACCCTCCGCTTCGCCGAGTCCGGCCCGGACACGCTGGACGTCACCGCCGACCACACGTACACCTACGCGCTGCGCCCGGCGAGCGGCGACGCGGGCCCGGTCGCCGCCGCGTCGCTCTTCACCGTCCACCGCGTGGTCCACTTCCGCTTCGACCACGAGGACCTGCGCATGCACCGGGCCGAGCTGCTGACCAGCACGGCGGAGGTCGGGCCGCAGGCCTGCGACGCGGGCTCCGAGGGCGTCCTGAAGCCCCTCCTGGCGGGCGCGCGGGCCCCGGAGGCGGGCGGACCGGCGGTCACCGACCCGTACGCCACGAGCAGGCCCGCCGCCTCGGCCCTCTGCGGGGCACTGGCCCCGAGCGCTCAGCCCTCGCTCTGACCCTCGCCCCGGCCCTCGCCCCGGTTGTCGCTCCGGTCGTCGCCCTCGCCCTTGGACCCGCCGCCGCCCTGGCCCCCGCCGAAGCGGTTGCGCAGCCGTCCGCCCAGGTCGCCGGCGAGGTCACCGGCGCCGCCGGCTATGTCCCCGACCAGCTTCAGCAGCGGATCCTTGCTGGTCCGCACGGTCTCGGCGTAGTGCCCCGCGGACTCGCGGAAGGCGTCCGTGACCGAGGTGTCCTTGTCCTCGGAGCGCCGCGGGTAGTGCCCGTCCATGATCCGCTGGTGGTCACGGCTCTCCGACCACTTCTTCAGCTCGGCGGCCCGGACGGTGGCGAAGGGGTGCGAGCGCGGCAGCACGTTCAGGATCTTCAGCACCGAGTCCCGCAGGTCACCGGCCTTCTCGTACTCGTCGGCCTGGGCGAGGAACGCGTCCACGTTCATCTCGTGGAGGTGGTTGCCGCCGGCGAGCTTCATCAGTCCGCGCATCGATGCCTGCACGTCCTGCCCGACGAGGAGACCCGCCCGGTCGGCCGAGAGCTCCGACTTCCGGAACCACTCGCGCAGCCCCGTCACGATGGCCGTGATCGTCACCGTCCCCAGCGGGATCCAGGCCACCTTGAGCGCCAGGTTGGTGAGGAACAGGAGGATCGTGCGGTACACGGAGTGGCCGGAGAGCGCGTGCCCCACCTCGTGGCCGACGACCGCCCGCATCTCCTCCTCGTCGAGGAGCTCCACCAGGCCCGTGGTGACGACGATGATCGGCTCGTCCATGCCGATGCACATCGCGTTGGGCTTCGGGTCCTGCTGCACGTACATCGCCGGGACCTTCTCCAGGTCCAGGATGTAACACGCGTCCCTCAGCATGTCGTTGAGCCCGCTGAACTGCGCGTCGCTCACCCGGACGGAGTCCGAGAGGTAGAGCAGTCTGAGGCTGCGCTCGGGGAGGAGACCGCTCAGGGCCTTGAAGGCCGTGTCGAAGCCGCTGAGCTTGCGCAGCGCCACCAGAGCCGAGCGGTCGGCCGGGTGCTCGTAGGCCCGCGAGGAGATGCCGGGGAACCGCTTGCGCTGCCTGCTCGGCACGTTCCCCTGGTGGTTCTCGGTCATGGATGCCCCCTTTTCGTACGAGACGGTGCTCGTCCCCCTGACGCCCACCACACTAGGCGGTGGCGCTACCGTGTGCCGGGGGTCCTGTGGATAACTCGGACCCTGTGGACAAGCGAGGAGCACCACTGACATGCCGGACACCGCCGACGTCACCGCGACCCTGCTCGCGGCGGCCGCAGACCAGGGCCCGGGCAACACGCTCCGGATCGTGCTGCTCGTCTCGATCGTGGGCGGCGCCCTGCTCGCCTGGTTCCTGCTCCGCGGCTACCGGAACGACGCCGACGGCGCGGACGACACGAGCCGCGACCCGAACGGCGACGCGAGCGCCGGCCCCGGCGGCAACACCGACAAGAACGCCAACGCCTGAGTCGGCGTGAGACTGCCGGGACCGCCCGCATACGATGTGCCCGAAGTCTCCGCTCCCCTCTCCGATCGATAGGTCCTGCTGACGATGAGTCTCCACAGCACCGCCGCCCACCTGGTCTCTCTCGCCGAGGGCGCCGAACACGGCGGCAACCACGACAGCCTCAACCCCTACCTCACGGGCTTCGGCGCCCTCGGCGCGCTGCTGCTCCTGCTGTGGATCACCACGCGCTTCAACCGCGACCGCTGATCCGCCGACCGCCGATCGGGCGTCCGCCGCGGTGCCAGTAGGCTCTGCACGCATGGGAGAGCAGGAAGTGTCTACCGGTGGCCGCGGCAAGCGCCGACTCGGCGTCATGGGCGGAACGTTCGACCCGATCCACCACGGTCACCTGGTGGCCGCCAGCGAGGTGGCCGCTCTGTTCCACCTCGACGAGGTGGTGTTCGTGCCGACCGGGCAGCCGTGGCAGAAGGGTCACAAGACCGTGTCCGCGGCGGAGGACCGTTATCTGATGACGGTCATCGCCACCGCGTCCAACCCGCAGTTCTCGGTCAGTCGCATCGACATCGACCGGGGCGGCGCGACGTACACCATCGACACGCTGAGGGACCTGCGCTCTCTCAACAGCGACTCGGACCTCTTCTTCATCACCGGGGCCGACGCGCTGTCGCAGATCCTCACCTGGCGCGACGCCGAGGAGCTCTTCTCGCTCGCGCACTTCATCGGCGTCACCCGGCCGGGCCACGACCTCACCGACGACGGGCTGCCCAAGGGCGGTGTCTCGCTGGTCGAGGTCCCCGCGCTCGCGATCTCGTCCACGGACTGCCGGGCACGGGTCGCGCAGGGCGATCCCGTCTGGTACCTCGTCCCGGACGGCGTGGTCCGCTACATCGACAAGCGCCAGCTGTACCGCGGCGAGTGAGCTTCGGGGAGGGCCACCGGTGAACGATCGACACAACCCGTACGACCCGTACTATCCGCAGCCGCAGATCATCGGCTACGACGAGTACGGGCAGCCGGTGTACCAGCAGCCGCCGTCGCAGCAGCCCGTCCAGCAGCAGCCTGTCCAGCAGTACGACCAGCAGCAGTACGAGCAGCAGTCGTACGACCCGTACGCGGGCCTCGGACAGGCGCAGCCGCCTCAGCAGCAGGCGTACGGCTACGACCCCTACGCCGCCCAGCAGCAGCAGCAGCCGCAGCAGCCCGCCCCGCAGCCGCAGTACGACCCGTACGGGCAGCAGGGCTACACCTACCCCTCGTACGACACGGACACCGGCCAGCAGTGGGCCGCGCAGACGGCCCAGGCCGCCCCCGAGGCCCCCGTCGCGGCCCCCGTCGGCGTACCCGTCCAGCGCCCGGCCGCCGAGCCGCCCGCGCCCGAGCGCCCCGCCCCCGAGCGGTCCGCGCCGCCCCGGCAGGACTCCGAGGACCGCGCGTACCGCACCGAGCAGTTCTCGTTCATCGAGGAGCCCGACGAGGACTCCGAGGACGTCATCGACTGGCTCGCGTTCACCGAGAGCCGCTCGGAGCGGCGCGAGGAGGCCAGGCGGCGCGGCCGCAACCGGGTCGTCGCGCTCGTGGTCGTCCTCGTCCTCGCCGTCGTGGGCGGAGTCGGCTACCTCTGGTCCGCCGGCATGCTCCCCGGCACCTCCGACCCGGAGCGGAAGCAGAACACCGCGACGGGCCCGCAGCGGCGCGACACGATCGTCGTCCACCTCCACGACACCCTGGGCGGCGGAACCTCCACCGCCCTCCTCGTCGACAACACCACCACCAAGCAGGGCAGCACCGTCCTGCTCCCCAACTCCGTCGCCGTCGCCGACTCCGAGGGCACCACGACCACCCTCGGCAAGTCCGTCGAGGACGACGGGTCGAGCGGTACGCGCGAGGCGATCGGCAACCTCCTCGGCGCGAAGATCACCGGCACCTGGCGCCTGGACACCCCGTACCTGGAGAACCTCGTCGAGCGCGTCAGCGGCATCGAGGTCGACACCGACACCGACGTGCCCGACAAGAAGAAGGGCGCCGCCGAGCCTCTCGTCCGCAAGGGCGAGAAGCAGGACCTGAACGGCCGGGCGGCCGTCGCCTACGCGACCTACCGCGCCCCCGGCGAGGCCGAGGCCAAGCAGCTCCAGCGCTTCGGCCAGGTCATGTACGGAGTGCTGCGGAAGTTCTCCAGCGACCCCGAGACCGCCACGGGCACCATCGAGTACCTGGCGCAGATCCTCGACCCCTCGCTGCCCGAGAAGGACCTCGGCGCCTCCCTCGCCAAGCTCGCCGAGCACGCCAAGACCGGCGCCTACAAGACGGCCCTGCTGCCGGTCGAGCAGGACGGGACGCTGACCGATGGCGCGAGCGACAGCGTGGTGAAGGACATCCTCGGCGGCAAGGTCACCGCCCCCGACGCCGGCGACGTGCCCCGCGTCTCCGTGCGGGACGGATCCGGCAAGAACGCCACCGAGGCCGCGCGGGTCGTCCTGATCAACGGCGGCTACGCCTTCGTCGGCGGATCCAAGGCCACGACCCAGGAGAAATCGCAGGTCGTCTACGGTGACGACGCCCAGAAGGGGACCGCGACCGAGGTCGCCAAGACCCTGGGGCTCCCGACCGGCTCGGTCCAGAAGGGCAAGCCCGCGGGAGCGGCCGCGGTCACCGTGATCCTCGGCCAGGACTACAAGGTCCCGGGGGCCCGCTAGCACGGTCCCGGTAAACGTTTGCGAGTGCGTCGGCGGTCCGTGAGACCCTGGAGGGGTACTGGACCGCCGACGAAAGCCTGCTTGTGACCGCCACGGACCGTTCCATCGAGCTCGTCAACGCCGCCGCCCTCGCGGCCGCCGACCGACTCGCGCACGACATCATCGCGTACGACGTCAGCGACGTGCTGTCGATCACCGACGCCTTCCTGCTCGCCTCCGCGCCCAACGACCGCCAGGTCAAGTCGATCGTCGACGAGATCGAGGAGCGGCTGAACAAGGACCTCGGCGCCAAGCCGGTCCGCCGTGAGGGCGACCGCGACGCCCGCTGGATCCTCCTGGACTACGTCGACATCGTCGTCCACGTCCAGCACAGCGAGGAGCGGGTCTTCTACGCCCTGGAGCGGCTGTGGAAGGACTGCCCGGAGCTCCCGCTTCCCGAGGAAGCCCTGAAGACCCGGGGCAAGGCGGCCGAACACGCCGCCCTGACCGGCACCGACATCGAGGCCGGATCCGGTCTTCCCGAGGAAGTGGACGGTGAGCTGAGCTGAGCACCACCAAGAGCGGCAGCGGCCGCCGGATCGTCCTCTGGCGCCACGGCCAGACCTCCTGGAACCTGGAGCGCCGGTTCCAGGGGTCGACCGACATCGAGCTGACGGAGGACGGCGTCGCCCAGGCGCGCCGCGCCGCCCGGCTGCTCGCCGCGCTGCGGCCGGACGCCATCGTGTCCTCCGACCTGAAGCGCGCCGCTGCCACCGCCGCCGAGCTCTCCGCGCTCACCGGCCACACCGTCGCCCACGACTCCGCCCTGCGCGAGACGTACGCGGGGGAGTGGCAGGGACTGACCCACGACGAGATCGTGGCGCGGTACGGCGAGGAGTACGCGGCCTGGAAGCGCGGCGAGCCCGTGCGCCGGGGTGGCGGCGAACTGGAGACCGAGGTGGCCGACCGGGCCGCCCCGGTGGTTCTGGAGCACGCCGACAAGCTGCCGGAGAACGGCACGCTCGTCGTCGTCAGCCACGGCGGCACCATCCGCACCACCATCGGTCGCCTCCTGGGTCTCGAGGCCCACCACTGGGAAGGCCTGGGCGGGCTCTCCAACTGCTGCTGGTCCGTCCTGGGCGAGGGTGCCCGCGGCTGGCGGCTCATGGAGCACAACGCCGGCACGCTGCCCGAGCCGGTCCTGGGCGACGACGCCTGAGACCTGCGCCGAGACCTGATCGGGGCGCGCGAGCGGCCTGACGGACCCGGATTTCACTTTCTGGCAGGTCACAGGCTAGAGTTCTTCTTGTTCGGAGCGCGCAGCGCGAAGAACGGAAGAACGCAAGGGGCTATAGCTCAGTTGGTAGAGCGCCTGCATGGCATGCAGGAGGTCAGGAGTTCAATTCTCCTTAGCTCCACAGTCACCGAATCCCGTCCCCAACAGGGGGCGGGATTCGGCGTTTCGGCCCCCTCAGTCGTCCCCGCCCCGCCCGTCGCCTCCGGCGAGTCTTCGGATCGCGTGGCGGCTCTCCTCGTCGTTCGGCGTGTACGTGACGATCCGGCACTCGGGCATCCCGTTGACCGAGAGGGAGACCGAGGTCATCCGGAGCTCGCCGACCGCCTGGTGGCGGAAGGTCTTCACGCGGGTCCCGGGCGGCACCACGTCGCCGCTCCGCCAGAGCCGGGCGAACTCCGGACTGGCCTCCGCCAGGCGCCGGACGAACGCCTCCCACGTGGGCTCGCCCACATGCCGGCCGTACGAGCCCCGGAGTTGGGCCACCATCAGCGGCAGCTCGTCCTCGCGGTTGACCAGGGGGCACGTCGGCGACGGGGCCGTGAAGAGCGCCCACAGCACGTTCCGCAGGTCGAACGGGCCGGTGTCCAGGCCGTTTCCGTCCCACAGGAAGAGCGTCTCGTAGCTCCTGTTGGTCGCCAGCACGTCGTACCGCGCGTTGTAGAGCACCGCGGGGTGCGGGTCGAGCGCGTCGAGGATGCCCTGGATCTCCGGACTGACGACCTGGTCGTCGTCGGCCGCCCGCTCGGGGGCGTACGGCACCCCGGCCAGGTGGTAGAGATGCTCGCGCTCGGGCCGGTCGAGGCGGAGCGTGCGGGCGACGGCGTCGAGCACCTGCGCCGATGCGTTGATCGGACGACCCTGCTCCAGCCACGTGTACCAGGTCACGCCGACGCCCGAGAGCTGGGCGACCTCCTCGCGGCGAAGCCCCGGCGTCCTGCGACGGAACCCCGGGGGCATGCCCACGTCCTCCGGGGTCACCCGCGCCCTGCGGCTGCGCAGGAACGCGGCCAGCTCCGGCCGTCGGCGCGCCTGGGTCGGTACAGCTGCCAAAGTCGTCACACCCCCATGGTCGAGTCCCCGTGCCGCCGTTGCCAGGTGGTGTCAGTACCAGCATCAGCGGGCTCTCGTTACCCGTATCCGACCGGGATCACGCTTCTCGCATGACCTCGACCGGAACACGTCCCGTACTCAGTAAAGACCGTGGCACCGACAACCGCCCCGGGCCGCTGCTCGGGGTGGTGCTCGCCGCCCAGTTCATGGCCCTCCTCGACGTCTTCATCGTCAACGTCGCGGCCCCCACGATCCGTACCGAACTCGCCGCCTCCGGAGCGGGACTTCAGCTCGTCGTCGCCGGGTACACCGTCACGTACGCCGTGCTGCTGATCACCGGGGCCCGCCTCGGCGGCCTGCTCGGCCACCGCAGGACGTACCTCCTCGGCCTCGCCCTGTTCACCGCCGCCTCCCTCGCCTGCGGACTGGCCGCGGGAACCGGGCAGTTGATCGCCTTCCGGCTGGTCCAGGGCGCGGGCTCCGCCCTGATGATCCCGCAGGTCCTCAGCCTCATCCAGCGGACCTTCACCGGCGAGGGCCGGATCAGGGCGCTCGGCGCGTACTCCGCGGTCCTCGCCACGGGCGCTGCCGCGGGGCAGGTCGTCGGCGGGATCCTTGTCAGCGCAGACCTGTTCGGCACGGGCTGGCGGCCGGTCTTCCTCGTCAACGTGCCCATCGGGATCGCCCTGCTCGTCGTCGGCGCCCGCGTCCTGCCCCACGACGCCCCCACCGGGTCCGAGCGCGGCCGCGCCCTCGACCTGCCCGGGCTGCTGCTCCTCGCGGCCGCCGTCTCCCTCCTGACCGTCCCTCTGGTCCTCGGGGAGCAGCAGGGCTGGCCGATGTGGACCTGGCTGTCGCTCGGCGGCTCCGCGCTGCTGATCGCCGTGTTCGGCGCGTACGAGACGGGGCTGGCCCGGCGGGGCGGCGCTCCGCTGATTGCCCCGCGCGTCCTGCGGACTCCCGGCATGGGGCGGGCCGTTCTCCGGATCGCGACGGCCATGGGCGTCAACGCCGGGTTTCTGTTCACCCTCACCCTGCACTTCCAGGGCGGGCTCGGGCACAGCGCCCTGCGCACCGGGCTCACGTTCGGGCCCGCCGCGGTCGCCTTCGGTGTCGTCGGGCTGACCTGGCGGCGCTGGCCGGCCCGGCTGCAACGCGCGCTCGTACCGGGTGGATTCCTGCTCACGGCCGCCTCGGCGCTCGCCCTCGGCCTCGCCCTCGGGGACGGCGGAGACGGCGGTGCCGCGCTCCACCCGGCCCTGGTGGGCATGGGCGTCGGCATCGCGCTGGCCTTCAGCCCCACGCTGACCGGCGCCCTCGCGACCGTACGGCCCGAGGACGCCGCCGACGCCAGCGGGCTCCTCGCCACCGTCACCCAACTCGGTCAGCTCGTCGGGGTCGCCGCCTTCGGCGCCCTCTTCCTCGGCGGGCTGACGGGGCCGGGGGCACGGGTCTCCGCCGACGCGCTGGGAACGACCATGATCGCCCTGGCCGCCGTGGCGGTCCTGGGCGCCGTCGCCGGACCGGCGCGCCGAGGGCGCTGACCCCCTTGCGGTGCCATGGCAGAATCGGACGGCCGGAGGGGGACGAGAGTCCGGACGGGAGGGTGACCCACGTGCTCGGCGACCACAGCAGGGTGTCCCATGGGTGCACGGCCTGCGGCCACAGCTGGAGCTGACTGATGGGTGCACACAGGCGGAAGTGCGACTGGTGCGGCAGCGGTACGCCCATCGTGCGCGACATGGACCCCGTCAACCCCGAGTTCCAGTACTGGTGCGAGGAGTGCGCGCGGGCGCTGATCATAAAAGGCGACCCGATCGAGACGTACCGCGAGCTGGAGGGGGAGCCGATCTACGGACGGCTCCTCGACGACCACTGCACCCTCAAGCGGTTCTACTCCTTCGCCAGAGCCTGAGCCTGGTCCACGTCCTGACGCCTCAAGGTCAGGGCGTACCCCACCAACAGCGCCGTCGCCGTCAGCGGATAGACCGCGGACAGCAGCATCTGACCCGCGTTCTGGTCCAGTTCGGGACGGCCCGGGTCGTGCGGCACCCACCACAGAGCGAACGAGCAGAAGGCCAGCGCCACGGCGCCCGTCACGAGCCACGCGCGCGTGGCGCGGTCCGCGAGCAGGATCAGCAGCGGCACGCACCAGACCCAGTGGTGGGACCAGGAGATCGGACTGATCATCAGCGCCGTGAACGCGCAGATGACCACGGCCGCCGCCTTGTCGCCGCGCACCCCCGCCCGTACCGCGAGGACCATCGCCGCACCGCCCATGACGGCGGCGGCCAGCAGCCACCAGACGCCCGGGGAGTCCGTGTGCATCAGGCGGGCCAGGACGCCGCTGATGGACTGGTTGGCGGTCTCCTCGGCGAAGCCGACCCGGCCCGTCGCGAAGAGGGTCTCCGTCCAGAACTTCTTCGAGTCCGCCGGCAGCATCACCGCCACGCTCAGCGTCGTCGCCAGGAACACACCCGTCGCCGTCACGCCGGTCCGCAGCCACTGGTTCCCCGCCCGGTCCCGGCGCCACAGCAGCAGCCCCACGGCGAGCAGGAGGACCACGAAGAGCCCCGGTGTGAGTTTCACCGCGGTCGCGAGACCGATGCCCAGGCCCGCCCAGCGGTTCCCTTCGCGACGGGTGACGTCCCAGAGCACCGCCACCGCTATGAGCAGGTTGATCTGGCCGTACCGCAGCGTCGTCCACACCGGCTCGCACCAGACCACGGCCGCCGCGACCAGCAGTGTCGTACGCCACAGGTCAGCCCTGCGCTCCGGCAGGGACAGCGCCGGGCGGATCAGCTGGAGCGACAGCTGCACCAGGGCGACCACCAGGAGCAGGTTCCCCGCGGTCGTGAGCGTCCGCATCAGCGGGACGCTCACCAGGGTCAGCGGGACGAACAGCAGCGCCGCGAAGGGCGGGTAGGTCATGGCGAGGTTCGCCGACGTGGCGCGCATCGCGTAGAGGTCCCCGCCGGCCCGTACGGTCTCGCCCTCGGCGCGGTAGACCATCACGTCGAGCATGTTCACGTGGGCGAGCCGCTGGGCCACCCAGAAGGCGGTGAACGAGAGCAGGCAGACCGCCGCGGCGGTGACCAGGGGCCACGGCCGGGCGCGGGTTTTGGAGAGCACGGAGACGGACACAGTCGGCGACCCTACCCGGCAGGTCGGAGGGGGTCGGAGAACCGATTTGGAGATCTGGGCGGGAGCCGGTTAATGTTCTGTCTGTCGCCGCGAGGGAAACCGAAACGGAGACAAGAGAAAGAAGCAAGACAAGGGGCTATAGCTCAGTTGGTAGAGCGCCTGCATGGCATGCAGGAGGTCAGGAGTTCAATTCTCCTTAGCTCCACAGAAAAGAAGCGGGTCATCCGGATCGGATGGCCCGCTTCTTCGTGTGTCCACGCCTGGAACGCCGGTGCGGCCCGTACGAGGGCTGCGGTACCCTGGCGCCATGCGTGCCGTACGCCTCCTGCTTACCGAGCCGCGCTGATCAGTCCCGACGCATGACGGTCGTACCGATGACCGTCCTCGTGTCGGAGTCGGCGCGGCGGTCCCCTCCTGTGCGAGGGGATTTTTCATTTCGCGGCAGTTCGTGGCAGTGGGCAGAGACGATCGATGGAGCTTCAAGGACCATGACCGAGATCAATACGGCCGCCGAGACGGCGGCCCCGCATCGCTACACGGCTGCCATGGCCGCCGACATCGAGGCACGCTGGCAGGACGTGTGGGACGCCGAGGGCACGTACGAGGCTCCGAACCCCTCCGGTGACCTGGCCGGGGACCCCGCGGTCGCCGCCCTGCCCAAGAAGTTCATCATGGACATGTTCCCGTACCCCTCGGGTGCGGGCCTCCACGTCGGCCACCCGCTCGGCTACATCGCCACGGACGTCTACGCCCGCCACGCGCGCATGACCGGCCACAACGTGCTGCACACCCTGGGCTTCGACGCCTTCGGCCTGCCGGCCGAGCAGTACGCCGTGCAGACGGGCACGCACCCGCGCGTGTCCACCGAGGCCAACATGGAGAACATGAAGGTCCAGCTGCGCCGGCTGGGTCTGGGCCACGACAAGCGCCGGTCGTTCGCCACGATCGACCCCGAGTACTACAAGTGGACCCAGTGGATCTTCCTGCAGATCTACAACGCCTGGTACGACGACGAGGCCGGGAAGGCCCGTCCGATCGCCGAGCTGATCGAGCAGTTCGAGAACGGCACGCGTGACGTACCCGGCTCCACGCGCGCGTGGAGCGAGCTGAGCGCCGCCGAGCGCTCCGACGTCCTGAGCGAGTACCGCCTGGCGTACGCCTCCGAGTCGCCCGTCAACTGGTGCCCCGGCCTGGGCACGGTCCTGGCCAACGAGGAGGTCACCGCCGACGGCCGCTCCGAGCGCGGCAACTTCCCCGTCTTCAAGTCCAAGCTGCGCCAGTGGAACATGCGGATCACCGCCTACGCGGACCGCCTGCTCGACGACCTGGACGGCCTGGACTGGCCCGAGGCGATCAAGCTCCAGCAGCGCAACTGGATCGGCCGCTCCGAGGGCGCCCGCGTCGACTTCCAGGTCGGCGACGCCGGTGCGATCACCGTCTTCACCACCCGCCAGGACACCCTGTTCGGCGCCACCTACATGGTCCTGGCGCCCGAGCACGACCTGGTCGACTCGATCGTCCCCGCCGCCTGGCCCGAGGGCACCCACGACGTGTGGACCGGCGGTCACGCCACCCCGTCCGAGGCCGTCGACGCCTACCGCAAGCAGGCCGCGTCCAAGTCCGACGTCGAGCGCCAGGCCGAGGCCAAGGACAAGACCGGCGTCTTCACCGGCGCGTACGCGACCAACCCGGTCAGCGGCGACGCCGTCCCGGTCTTCATCGCCGACTATGTCCTCATGGGCTACGGCACCGGCGCCATCATGGCCGTCCCGGCGCACGACAGCCGCGACTTCGCCTTCGCCCGCGCCTTCGAGCTGCCGATGCGCTGCGTCGTCGAGCCGAGCGACGACCGCGGCACCGACCCGTCCACCTGGGACGACGCCTTCGCCTCGTACGAGGCCAAGCTGGTCAACTCCGCCAACGACGTGATCTCCCTGGACGGCCTGGGCGTCGTCGAGGCCAAGGAGAAGATCACGTCCTGGCTGGCCGACCGCGGCATCGGCGAGGGCACCGTCAACTTCCGCCTGCGCGACTGGCTGTTCAGCCGCCAGCGGTACTGGGGCGAGCCCTTCCCGATCGTCTACGACGAGGACGGCGTCGCGCACTCGCTGCCCGACTCGATGCTGCCGCTGGAGCTGCCGGAGGTCGAGGACTACTCGCCGCGCACCTTCGACCCGGACGACGCGAACACCCAGCCGGAGACCCCGCTGTCCCGCAACGAGGACTGGGTCAACGTCACCCTGGACCTCGGCGACGGCGCCGGTCCGCGGAAGTACCGCCGCGAGACCAACACCATGCCGAACTGGGCCGGCTCCTGCTGGTACGAGCTGCGCTACCTGGACCCGCACAACTCCGAGAAGCTGGTCGACCCCTCCGTCGAGCAGTACTGGATGGGTCCGCGCGAGGGCATGCCGACCGGTGGTGTCGACCTGTACGTCGGCGGCGCCGAGCACGCCGTGCTGCACCTGCTGTACGCGCGCTTCTGGTCCAAGATGCTCTTCGACCTGGGCCACATCTCCTCGGCCGAGCCGTTCCACAAGCTCTACAACCAGGGCATGATCCAGGCCTTCGTCTACCGCGACGCGCGCGGCATCGCCGTGCCGGCCGCCGAGGTCGAGGAGCGGGACGGCGCCTTCTGGTACGAGGGCGAGAAGGTCAGCCGCGTCCTCGGCAAGATGGGCAAGTCCCTCAAGAACGCCGTGACGCCGGACGAGATCTGCACCGAGTACGGCGCCGACACCCTGCGTCTGTACGAGATGGCGATGGGTCCCCTGGACGTCTCCCGCCCCTGGGACACGCGCGCCGTCGTCGGCCAGTACCGGCTGCTCCAGCGTCTGTGGCGCAACATCGTCGACGAGGCGACCGGCGAGGTCACCGTCGTCGACGCCCCCGCCGACGAGGACACGCTGCGCGCCCTGCACAAGGCGATCGACGGTGTCGCCCAGGACATGGCCGCGATGCGCTTCAACACCGCCATCGCCAAGATCACCGAGCTCAACAACCACCTGACGAAGTCCGGTGGCGCCGTGTCCCGGCAGGTCGCCGAGCAGTTGGTGCTGCTGGTCGCCCCGCTGGCCCCGCACATCGCCGAGGAGCTGTGGCGCCGCCTGGGCCACACCGAGTCGGTCGTCCACCAGGGCTTCCCGGTCGCCGACCCGGCGTACGTCGTCGACGAGACCGTGACCTGCGTCGTGCAGATCAAGGGCAAGGTCAAGGCCCGTCTCGAGGTCTCCCCGTCGATCACGGACGCGGAGCTCGAGGCGCTGGCGCTCGCCGACCCGCACGTGGTCGGCGCGCTGGGCGGTGCCGAGATCCGCAAGGTGATCGTGCGCGCGCCGAAGCTGGTCAACATCGTCGCCTGACGTCGGTATCGGGGGCTTCCCCTACGGGCAGGTTGGGGGTTCCATTGGAACCTCTGGCCTGCCCGTTCCGTTTACCGTGGAAGAACCACAGCCGTGGGGATTCGACCGACGCCGGAGGGGCGGACATGGAAGCCGCGATTATCACGATCATGGCGCTGCTCTTCGTCGCCTTCGTGGCGCTCGGGGTCTACGCCACGGTGAAGGTGGCCAAGGCCGCCGCGCGCGGCGTGGACCGCACCCTGGACCAGGCGCGGCGCACGGTCGAGGACACCACGCTGCGGGCCAAGAGCTTCGGCCAGGCCGGGGTCGCGGGCGAGCTGGCCAAGCTGCGGCTCTCGCTGCGCACCTCCATGCGGGCCACGCAGGAGGCGCTCCAGGCGGGCGTCGTCGAGGACGCCTCGCTGAAGGAGTCGCTCGACCTGTTCCACCGGCTCAGCGCGCACGGACTCGAACTGGACGGGGACCTCAAGCGCATGGAGCGGGAGCCCGACCGGGCGTGGGTGTCGGGCCAGCTGCCCGAGCTCGCACGGCGGACGGAGCAGATCACGGGCTCGGCCGACGCCCTGCGCCGGGCGGCCCGGGACCGGGCCCTCAGGTTCGCGCAGGACGACCTGTCGTCGCTGAGCGACCAGATCGACGTGGAGGCCGGGGCTTTGCGGCACTGGGACACGCCGGCGGGCCCGACGGCCGCGCAGGGCGCGTCCGCCGCGCACGGGCCGACGGCCGCCGCCGCGGGTCCCGCCGACGCGGGAATCACGGACGAGTCGCCCGCGATCACCCCGCCCGATCCGCGGCGCACCGCCTACCCGTGGGAGAAGTCGCCCCGGCCGGAGACCAGCGCCTGACGTGTGGTTTCCGTGGCGCGGGCGGGGGGTGTGAGGCGTCCGGCGGGGGCCGGGCTGCCGTGCCCGGCCTTCGACCGGTAACCTCCCGCTCATGTCCCGGCATGTCGCGATCGTCACCGATTCCACGGCCTACCTGCCACGCCAGACGAGGGAGCGGCACGCGATCACCACGGTCCCGCTGACCGTCGTCATCGGCGACCGCGCCCTGGAGGAGGGCACCGAGATCTCGGCCCGGTCCCTCGCCGAGGCCCTGCAGAAACGGCGTCCCGTCACCACCTCGCGACCGAGCCCCGAGATCTTCGCGGAGGCCTACCGAGAAGCCGCCGAGGCGGGTGCGCGAGGCATCGTCTCCCTCCATCTCTCCGCCGAGGTCTCCGGGACCTACGATGCCGCCGTGCTCGCCGCGAAGGACGCCCCCGTGCCGGTGCGCGTGGTCGACACGCGGATGATGGGCATGGCGCTGGGCTTCTGCGCCGTGGCCGCCGCGGAGGTCGCGGAGGCCGGCGGCTCGCTCGACGAGGCGGTGGCGGCGGCCGAGAAGCGCGTCGCGGGCACCTCCGCCTATTTCTACGTGGACACCCTCGACTATCTGCGCAGGGGCGGGCGCATCGGCACCGCGCAGGCGCTGCTCGGCTCCGCGCTCGCGGTGAAGCCGCTCCTGGAGCTCGACGGCGGGCGGATCGAGCTCCGGGAGAAGGTGCGGACGGCTTCGAAGGCCATCGCACGCCTGGAGGAGATCGCCGTGGAGCGGGCCGGGTCCGGCGCCGTCGACATCGCCGTGCACCACCTCTGCGCGCCGGAACGCGCCGACGCCCTGGCGGACCGGCTCAAGGAGCGGATCCCCGGTATCGGGGAACTCCAGGTCAGCGAGGTCGGAGCGGTCATCGGCGCCCACACCGGTCCGGGGCTCCTCGCGGTGGTCGTCTCGCCTCGCTGACCGCGGAGGTCCCCCGGGAGAGTGACGGAGTTATCCACAATCGGCCGTCTGTCCACGGGACTTGGGTGAGTCCGGCACGGGGCGCTCGCGATCTCTACCGTCACGGGCATGGACCTTCGTACACGCACGCGACAGACGCGCACGCAGACACGCACACACACGGGCAGGGCGACGAGCGGGCCCGGCAGGGCGCCCGGGTCGGACGGGCGCGGCCGACCGGACGGGCGCGGCGCGCCCACCGGGCGGACTCGGCGCCGGATTCGGACGCGCCCGTCTTCGGAGATGCCGGAGGCCGGGCCCGGGGCCGTATTCGGCGAGACGGCCGTACCCGGTGAGACGGCCGGGGTCGGGCCCGATGGTCATGAGGCGCAGGAGCGCGGGTCGCCGCTGGGGGTGCGCGGGCGGCTGGCGGGAGTGTTGCGGGAGCGGGTGCCGCTGTGGGTGCAGACGCGCTGCGGGCTCGAACCGAGGGCGCTGGGGGCGCTGGCCGTGGTGCTGCTCGTGGCCGCGGGGATCGCGGGCGGGTACTTCTGGACGGGGCGGCCCGAGCCGGTGCGCGCCCCTGAGCTCGTCCGCGCGGTGCCGGTGGCAGCCGCTTCCCGACCGGCGGCCAGGCCCGCTGCCGGGCCGCGCGTGGTCGTCGACGTGGGAGGGAAGGTCCGCAGGCCGGGGGTGCTGACGCTGCCGGCGGGCTCGCGGGTGGCAGATGCGCTGGAGGCGGCCGGTGGGGCGAAACCGGGGGCCGACCTGACCGGGATCAACCGGGCGCGCGTCCTCATGGACGGGGAGCAGGTGCTCGTCGGGGTGCCGGGCATGCCGGGTTCCTCGGGGGTGCCGGTCGGCGGCGCGGGTGCCGGGGGCGGCGGGCCCGGCGTGCCGCTGAGCCTCAGCGCGGCCACGGTGGAGCAGCTGGACGCCCTGCCCGGGGTCGGGCCGGTCCTCGCGCGGCACATCGTCGACCACCGGGCGGAGCACGGAGGCTTCCGGACGGTCGCGGAGCTGCGGGACGTGAACGGGATCGGCGAACGCCGGTTCGCCGACCTCGAACCGTTGGTCCGGCCGTGAGGCCGGTAGGGGAGGAGGGGCCGGCCGATTTCCGGCTCGTTCCCCTGGCGCTGGCGGCGTGGGCCGCCGCCGCGTGGGCGGTCGGCGTCACCGGGTGGACGACGGTGGCCGGTGTCGCGGTCTGTCTGGTGGGGGCGGCGGTCCTGCTGGCTCCGGAGGCGGCCCGGCGGTTCGGCGGCGGGAGCGTGACGTCCGGGCGGCGCCTGCGGGCGACCGCCTGCGCCGGGGTCCTGCTCTGCGCCGCGGCCGGGGCGGCCGCGGCGGGGCTTCACGCGGCGGATCTGCGACGCGGTCCCGTGCCGGAGCTGGCGGGGGAGTACGTGCGGGCGCAGGTGGAGTTCTCCGTCACCTCGGACCCGCGGCTCACCCGGCCCCGGGTACGGGGCAACGCGATGGCGCCGGTCTCGGTCGTCCTGGACGGGGAGGTGACTCGGGTGGAGCGGGCGGACGGCACGGCTCACCGGACGCGGGCGCCGGTCCTGGTGATCGTGGGGCCGGGGGAGGGCCGGGCGGAGTGGCTGCGGCTGCTGCCCTCGACCCGGGTGCGGGCCGGGGCCCGGTTCGCCCCGCCCATGGACCCCGGCGACCCGTTCGCCGCGGTCCTGAAACTCGACGGGTCGGCGCCGCCGAGGATCGTCGGTCCGCCGAGCGCGCCGCAGCGCACGGCGGGGGCGCTGCGCGAGGGACTGCGGAAGGTGACGGACGGGCTCGCGCCCGACGCGCGGGCCCTGCTGCCGGGGCTGGTCGTCGGGGACACCTCGCGGATCGACACCGAACTGCGGGACGCCTTCGAGGCCACCGACCTCACCCACCTGCTCGCCGTCTCCGGCAGCAATCTCTCCATCGTCCTGTTGCTGCTCATCGGGCGGCCCGGGCGGGCGCAGCAGGTGGAGCGGGGCGGGCTCGCGCCCCGGATCGGGCTCTCGCTGCGGGCTACCGCCATGGCCGGGGGAGTGCTGACGCTGGGCTTCGTCGTCGTGTGCCGGCCCGATCCGAGCGTGCTGCGCGCGGCGGCCTGCGGGCTCGTCGTGCTCCTCGCGATCGGCACCGGCCGGCGGAGGTCGCTGGTCCCGGCGCTGGCCGCGGCGGTGCTGGTGCTCGTCCTCTACGACCCCTGGCTGGCGCGGAGTTACGGGTTCCTGCTCTCGGTCCTCGCCACCGGAGCCCTGCTGACGGTCGCCCCTCGGTGGAGCGAGGGGCTGCGGCGGCGCGGGGTGCCGGGGCGGCTCGCGGAGGCGCTGGGGGCGGCGCTCGCGGCGCAGGCCGTGTGCGCGCCGGTCGTGGTGGTGTTCGCCGCCCGGGTGAGTCTGGTCGCGATCCCGGCCAACCTGCTCGCGGAGCTCGCGGTCGCCCCCGCGACGGTGCTCGGTTTCGGTGCGCTCGCCCTGGCGCAGGTGTGGGAGCCGGCCGGGGTCGGCGCGGCCTGGCTCGCGGGATGGCCGGCCGGGTGGATCGCGGGCGTGGCCCGGGCGGGCGGGGAGCTGCCGGGGGCGCGGCTGGGGTGGCCGGGTGGCTGGTGGGGCGGGCTGCTCCTCGCGCTGCTCACGGGGCTCGTCCTGGTCGGGGCGCGCCGGCTGCCGTACCGGGGGTGGATCGCCGCGCTCACCGCGGGGCTGCTCTTCCTCGTGGTCGTGCGGCCGGTGCCGGTGGTGCGGTGGGCCACCGGGTGGCCGCCGCCGGGCTGGGTGTTCGCGATGTGCGAGGTGGGGCAGGGGGACGCGACGGTGCTCGCGGCGGGCGGTGACGCGGCCGTCGTCGTGGACGCCGGGCCCGATCCCGTACCGGTGGACCGCTGTCTGCGGGAGCTCGGGGTGCGGCGGGTGCCGTTGCTGGTGCTCACGCACTTCCACGCGGACCATGTGGCCGGGTTGCCCGGGGTGCTGCGCGGGAGGTCGGTGGGGGCGATCCAGACGACGGGGCTCGAGGAGCCGCCCGCCCAGGCCGCGTTCGTGCGGCGGACGGCGGCCGCCGCCGGGGTGCCGTTGGTACGGGCGGAAGTGGGGGAGCACCGGCGGATCGGGGCCCTGGAGTGGTGGGTGGTCTGGCCGGAGGGGGACTCCGCGAGAGCGGCCGACGGGCCGAACGACGCCAGCGTCACGCTTCTGGTCCGCGCGGCCGGAGGGGTGCGGCTGCTCCTGCTGGGTGATCTCGAACCGCCGGCCCAGCGCGCGCTGCTGGGAAGTGCCGGGGCGGTGGTGGGGTCGGTGGACGTGCTCAAGGTCGCCCACCACGGGTCGGCGCATCAGGACGTGGGGCTGATACGGGCCGTGCGGCCGAGGCTGGCGCTGGTGTCGGTGGGCCGGAACACGTACGGGCATCCGTCGCCGCGGACGGTGGGGCTGTTGCGGGCCGGAGGGGCGCGGGTGCTGCGGACCGACCGGGACGGGGCGCTCGCGGTCGTGGGGGCGGGAAGGGGGCTCATGGTGGTGCGGAAAGTCTTGTAAAGAAATCTTTCTAAAGATAGCTTTAGATCATGCCGGAGAGCAGCGCAGCGCACCCCGAGGGCGAACAGCCCCGCAGTATCCGACTCACCGACCCGCGAGCCCTGCGGGCCTACGCCCATCCCCTGCGGATGACCCTGGTGGGGCTCCTGCGGAGCAGCGGGCCCTTCACCGCCACCCGGGCCGCCGAGCTGACCGGCGAATCCGTGGCCAGCTGCTCCTACCACCTGCGGATACTCGCCAAGTACGGCCTCGTGGAAGAGGCCCCGGGCGGGCGGGGGCGGGAGAAGCCCTGGCGGGCGACGGCGCGGTACACGGAGTGGCCGGAGCACAGCGAGGACGCGGCGCTCGCCCAGGCCGCCGACGCGCTGAACGTCGCCGTCGCCGAGCAGTACTTCGGTCGCCTCACCCGAGCCATGGAGAAGCGGCACACGCTCCCGAAGGAATGGCAGGAGGCGGAGCAGTTCGGCGACTCGCTGCTCTACCTCACCCCCGAGGAGCTCGCCGCGCTCGGGGAGCGGATCGACGAGCTGATCCGGCCCTACGAAGGGCGCGAGGCCGACCCGGCTCTCAGGCCGGAGGGCGCTCGGGCGGTCAGCATCCTGCGGATCGCCTACCTGGACCAGGACATCCCCCACGACGACGAAGAAGGGAAGTGAGCGAGATGGCCCGCACGGCTCTCGTGGAACGCATACCGGCTCTGCTGCGCGAGCGGACCTTCCGCCGCTACTGGACCGGGCAGACCGTCTCGCTCGTCGGCGATCAGATCTCGCTCATCGCGATCCCGCTCGCCGCCGTCATCGTCCTTGGCGCCGGCGCCGCCGAGATGGGCTGGCTCAAGACGGTCGAGCTCCTCCCGGCGCTCCTGCTCAACCTGCCGTTCGGCGCCTGGTCCGACCGGCAGGCCAACCGCAGGCGCGTCATGATCGCTGCCGACCTCGGGCGGGCGGTCCTGATCGCGACGCTTCCCCTGGCCTACGCGCTCGACGCGCTGACGCTCGGCCAGCTGTACGTGGTGGCCTTCCTGGTCGGGGCGCTCACCGTCCTCTTCGAGGTGTGCAACACGACCCTCGTCGTGGCGCTGGTTCCCACCGACCGGTACGTGCAGGCGAACTCGCTGGTCAACGGAAGCCGTTCGATGGCCTGGCTCGCGGGTCCCGGGATCGGCGGCGTGCTCGTCCAGGTCCTCACCGCGCCCTTCGCGCTGGTCGCCGACGCCCTCACCTACGTCGTGTCGGCCGGGTACCTGGCCCGGATCAAGGCCGTCGAGCCCCCGCCGGAGCCCGTCGCCAAGGGGCACTTCACCGAGGGCATGCGCTGGGTCGTCCGGCACGCCTCGATGCGGGCGCTGTTCGCCGCCTCCGGAACGGTCCAGTTCTTCAACTACATGTTCCACACGCTCTTCGTGCTCTACGCGACCAGCGACCTCGGGCTCAGCGCGGGTCTCCTCGGCCTCGTGCTCGGGACCGGGGCCGTCGGCGGCCTCATCGGCGCCGCGGTCGGCGGGGCCGTCGTCCGGCGGATCGGCATCGGCCCCTCGATGGTCGTCGGCTTCCTCGGGTTCACGCTCCCGCTGCTCCTGGTGCCGCTGGCCGGCGGCCCGCTCCCGGTGCTCGTGACCGTGCTGTTCGTCGCGGAGTTCCTCTCCTGCGCCGCCGTGATGGTCGTGGACATCGCCGCGGGGTCGTTCCAGATGGCCGTGATCCCGGACGGGATACGGGCCCGGGTCATGGGTGCTTTCCGCACGCTCAACCACGGGTTCCGCCCCCTCGGCGCGCTCGTCGGCGGCCTGCTCGGCGCGTCGATCGGGCTGCGGCCGACGCTGTGGATCGCCACCGGCGGGGCCGTGCTCGCCGTGCTGTGGCTGCTGCCCTCCCCGCTGGCGCGGATGCGTCAACTGCCCGTGGGGGAGTCGGAGGAGGGGGCGGAGCCCGTCCAGGTGGGGTGACGGGCCGGGGGATAAGCGGAATCCTCAATTCGGACTCTCGGTAACACTCTGCTCGTTTGCCTCAAACGCTTCAACGATGATCGAATGCGATTTCGTTGCACAGTGAACGAGTCATGCGGGGGTGCGTGAAGAATGTTCGATCGTCTTTTCGGGAAGCGGGCGGCGGGCGCGGCGCGGGGCGGTCCGCTCGCCGGCCTCGCGGTGCCGGCGTCGGCGGGGGTCCTGAGCTGCCGGGTCATCGATCCCGTACACGAGCCGGTACGGCAGGCTGAGTTCGTCCTCAGCGACGCGGCCGGCCGCAAGGTGCTGGGCGGGGAGACCGACCCGTACGGCACCGCGCTCGCGACCGTACCGGCGGGCGAGTACCGGCTCGCCGTCACCGCCGAGGGGTACACGCCCTTCCACGGCAGCGCCGTCATCACCGAGGGCGGGCACACGGGCGTCGGCGACGTCCAGCTCCAGGTCGCGCCGCAGCCGCCGCTTCCCGAGGCGGGGGACTGGGAGATCGACCCGACCCACTCGCAGATCGGCTTCACCGCCCGCCACATCGGCCTGGCCCGTATCCACGGCCGGTTCAACAACTTCGCGGGCGCGGTGCGGATCGGCGAGCGCATGGAGCAGTCGGCGATGCACGTCGTCATCGACGCGGCCTCCATCGACACCGGGGTGCAGATGCGCGACGACCATCTGCGGTCGGGGGACTTCCTCGACGTCGGCGTCTACCCGACCCTGGAGTTCCACAGCGAGCGCTTCGTCCACCGGGGCGGCAGCCGGTGGGCGGTCACCGGGGCGCTCACCCTGCACGGCGTGAGCCGCACGATCACCCTCGACACCCAGTACCTGGGCCTCGGGAACGGTCTCGAGGGCGAGACGCGGGGAGCCTGCCGGGCCACGACCGAGCTGCACCGGGAAGACTTCACGCTGACCTGGCAGACGCTGCTGGCGCGGGGGATCGCGGCCGTCGGCTCCAGCATCAGCATCGACCTGGACGTGCAGATCGTGCCGAAGACCGGGCGGGGCTGAGGCCCTTACGGGGCCTCCAGCCAGCCCTCGTACTCGGCGGCGAGCTCGTCCAGCGCCGCCGGGTCGAGGCGGGCGTCCGGATCCTCCACGACCACCAGCCACTGGGCGTCCTCGGCGTCGTCCTCGCCGGCCAGGGCGTCCCGGACGAGCTGCGGGGCCTCGGTCACGCCGAAGCGGGCGGGGAGCTCCTCCGCGACCTCCTCGGCGGCGTCGCGGTCGGGAAGCACCAGTACGTGTCGTCGTTCGCTCACCACGCCATTGTCGGTCCTGGCACGGGGACCGCTGTCAGTGGGGCGTGGGATGCTGGATCGCGATGGCCACCAGAAAGACTTCACCCGACGAACTCCTCGGACCCGTGACGCTCGCCGTGGGGCAGGAGGACCTGCTCCTCGACCGTGTCGTCCAGGAGGTGGTGGCGGCCGCGCGGGCCGCCGACGCCGACACGGACGTCCGTGACCTCACGCCCGACCAGTTGCAGCCCGGGTCGCTCGCGGAGCTGACCAGCCCCTCGCTCTTCTCCGAGCGGAAGGTCCTGGTCGTGCGGAACGCGCAGGACCTGTCCGCGGACACGATCAAGGACGTCAAGGCGTACCTCGACGACCCCGTCGAGGACATCTCCCTCGTCTTCCTCCACGCGGGCGGAGCGAAGGGCAAGGGGCTCCTCGACGCGGCGCGCAAGGTGGGGGCGCGGGAAGTCGCCTGCCCGAAGACGACGAAGCCGGCGGAGCGGCTGACGTTCGTACGGCAGGAGTTCCGGGCGCTCGGGCGCTCGGCGACACCCGAGGCGTGCCAGACGCTCGTCGACGCGATCGGCAGCGACCTGCGGGAGCTCGCGTCCGCGTGCGCGCAGCTGGTGGCGGACGTCGACGGGACGATCGACGAGGCGGTCGTCGGGCGGTACTACACCGGCCGCGCCGAGGCCTCCTCCTTCAACGTGGCCGACCGGGCCGTGGAAGGGCGGGCGGCGGAGGCGCTGGAGGCGCTGCGCTGGTCGCTCTCGACCGGGGTCGCGCCGGTGCTCATCACCAGTGCGCTGGCGCAGGGGGTGCGGGCCATCGGGAAGCTGTCCTCCGCCCGCGGCGGGCGGCCGGCGGACCTCGCGCGGGAGCTGGGGATGCCGCCGTGGAAGATCGACCGGGTGCGGCAGCAGATGCGGGGGTGGACGCCGGACGGGGTTTCGGTGGCGCTGCGGGCGATCGCGGAGGCGGACGCGGGGGTGAAGGGCGGGGGGGACGATCCGGAGTACGCCCTGGAGAAGGCGGTGGTCGCGGTGGCGCGGGCGGCTCGGGGGCGGCGGGGGTAGGTCTTTTCCTGGGGCTCCGCCCCAGGGCCTCGGGGTGGCGGTGCGGGCGGTGTCGTGGCTGGTCAGAGCGTTGCTTCCCCCACCCCGCCCCTTCCCGAAACCCTGCCGGGGGCTGGTGGGGTGCGGGGTTCTTTGTCCCAGGGGCTCCGCCCCTGCCCCCGCCAGGGGCTCCGCCCCGGGGCCCCTTGAGACCGGCGGCTTCGCGCCGGGTGGCGGGGTGGGAGTGCGCGTCTGACCTCGGGCGGGGTGTCGTCCCTGGGTCCCTGGACCGGCGGCTTCGCGCCGGGGGTCAAGGTGGGTGTGTGCCTGAGCGGGGGCGTCCCTGGGTCCCTGGACCGGCGGCTTCGCGCCGGGGGTCAAGGTGGGTGTGTGCGCCTGAGCGGGGGCGTCCCTGGGTCCCTGGACTGGCGGCTTCGCGCCGGGGGTCAAGGTGGGTGTGTGTGCCTGAGCGGGGGCGCCCCTGGACCCCTGGTCCGGGCGGCTTTGCGCCGGGGCGTGGGATGGGGGCGCGTCTGGCCTCGGGCGGGGTGTCGGCTGCGCACCTGGGCCGGCGGTTTCGCGCCGGGGCGAGGTGGGGGTGCGCTTCTGACTTCGGCGGGCCCCCGGGCCCCCGGGCCCCCGGGCCCCCGGGCCCCCGGGCCCCCGGGCCCCCGGGCCGGCGGTTTCGCGCCGGGAGGCTAAGTAGGGGTGCGTGTCTGCGGCCAGGTGGGGGCGCCCCCCGGGGCCGGCGGCTTCGGGTGCCTGTCTGCGCCCAGGCAGGGGCGGGCCCCCAGGCCGACGGCTTCGGATGTGTGTCTGCGCCCGGGCGGGGGCGCCCTGGCCCCCTGGGCCCGGCGGCGTTGCGCCGGGTGGTGCGGTGGGGCGCATGGGAGGCCCGGGCGGGGGCGTCGTCTCCGGGGCCTTGGGCAGGTGTGGGTACGGCGAAGGCCCCGGGCTTCCTGGGGAGGAAGGGGCCGGGGCCTTCGGCGTCGTTCTTTTGGGCTCGCACCCGCGTGGCGAACGCGTCCGCGTGCGAGTCCGGGTGGTCGGGCGGGAGCGGGAGAGAGGGCCCGCTGGGTCCCGTACGACCGGATGAATCGGTTAGATCAGTGAGCTCAGCCCTGGAGGGTGGCCACGTTGAGCGCCAGCGCCGACTTCTTGTTGGCGGCGGCGTTCTTGTGGATGACACCCTTCGAGACAGCCTTGTCGAGCTGACGCGAGGCGGCACGAGTGGCAACGGTGGCCTTCTCGAGGTCGCCGGCGGCGACAGCCTCACGGGCCTTGCGGATCGCGGTCTTGAGCGAGGACTTGACGGCCTTGTTGCGCAGGCGCGCCTTCTCGTTCGTCTTGTTCCGCTTGATCTGGGACTTGATGTTCGCCACGAAAAGAGCCTTTACAGGTTCGGTGTTCCTTCTGGATGTGATCTCGCAGGCTGAGAGGGCACACGAGACACAGCTGTCCACAGTACCAGCCACCCTCTGGGCGTCCCAAACCGGGCGCCGGGCGGCGGGCATGGGACCATGGTGTCTACGTATCCGTTCTGAACATCGCCCGAGACGAGATCCCTGCGTGCCCGCGACTCCTACCAACGTGCCCGAGCCGAGCCGTACCGACCCGGCTCTGATCCGCAACTTCTGCATCATCGCGCACATCGACCACGGCAAGTCCACGCTTGCCGACCGGATGCTCCAGCTCACCGGTGTGGTCGACCAGCGGCAGATGCGTGCTCAGTACCTCGACCGGATGGACATCGAGCGGGAGCGCGGCATCACGATCAAGTCCCAGGCGGTGCGGCTGCCCTGGGCGCCCACCGACGGGCAGGGTGACGGCAAGACGCACATCCTGAACATGATCGACACTCCCGGGCACGTCGACTTCACCTACGAGGTGTCGCGGTCGCTCGCCGCCTGTGAGGGCACCATCCTGCTCGTCGACGCCGCGCAGGGCATCGAGGCGCAGACCCTCGCCAACCTCTATCTGGCGATGGAGAACGATCTGACGATCGTTCCCGTGCTCAACAAGATCGACCTCCCGGCCGCCCAGCCGGAGAAGTTCTCCGAGGAGCTCGCCAACCTCATCGGCTGCCAGCCCGAGGACGTCCTCAAGGTCTCGGCGAAGACCGGCATGGGCGTGGAGGCGCTGCTCGACCGGGTCGTGCGGGACGTTCCGGCGCCCGTCGGTGTCGCCGACGCGCCCGCCCGCGCGATGATCTTCGACTCCGTGTACGACTCGTACCGGGGCGTCGTGACGTACGTACGAGTGGTCGACGGGCAGCTCAACAAGCGCGAGCGCATCAGGATGATGTCGACCGGCGCCACGCACGAGCTGCTGGAGATCGGTGTCTCGTCGCCCGAGATGACGGCGTCCGACGGCCTCGGTGTCGGTGAGGTGGGGTACCTCATCACCGGCGTGAAGGACGTCCGCCAGTCCAAGGTCGGTGACACGATCACCTCCCTGCACCAGGGCGCGACCGAGGCGCTCGGCGGTTACAAGGACCCGAAGCCGATGGTCTTCTCGGGTCTCTACCCGCTCGACGGCTCGGAGTACCCGGACCTCCGCGAGGCCCTCGACAAGCTCCAGCTCAACGACGCCGCGCTCGTCTACGAGCCGGAGACCTCCGCGGCCCTCGGCTTCGGCTTCCGCGTCGGCTTCCTCGGGCTGCTGCACCTCGACGTGATCCGCGAGCGGCTGGAGCGCGAGTTCGGGCTCGACCTCATCGCGACCGCGCCGAACGTGGTCTACCGCGTGGTCATGGAGGACGGCAGCGAGCACACCGTCACCAACCCGAGCGAGTTCCCCGAAGGCAAGATCGACGACGTCTTCGAGCCGGTGGTCCGGGCCACGATCCTCGCGCCCAGCGAGTTCATCGGCGCGATCATGGAGCTCTGCCAGACCCGCCGCGGCACGCTCATCGGCATGGACTACCTCTCCGAGGACCGGGTCGAGATCCGCTACACCCTGCCGCTCGCCGAGATCGTCTTCGACTTCTTCGACCAGCTGAAGTCCAAGACCCGCGGTTACGCCTCCCTCGACTACGAGCCCACGGGCGAGCAGGCCTCCAGCCTGGTCAAGGTCGACATCCTGCTGCACGGCGACAAGGTCGACGCCTTCTCCGCCGTCACGCACAAGGACGCCGCCTACGCCTACGGCGTCCGCCTCGTCGCCAAGCTGCGCGAGCTCATCCCGCGGCAGGCCTTCGAGGTGCCGATCCAGGCCGCGATCGGTTCCCGGGTCATCGCCCGCGAGACCATCCGCGCCATCCGCAAGGACGTCCTCGCCAAGTGCTACGGCGGTGACATCTCCCGTAAGCGGAAGCTGCTCGAGAAGCAGAAGGAAGGCAAGAAGCGCATGAAGATGGTCGGCTCGGTGGAGGTGCCGCAGGAGGCCTTCATCGCCGTTCTGTCGAGTGACGAGTCTTCCGGCAAGAAGAAGTAGCGGCCGGAGCAGTCGCCGTCGACGGGTCCGCGTGCCTCTGGCGCGCGGGCCCGTTCGTTATCAAGCGGCGCCCCACAGGCCCTTACGCGCCGGACCCTCGCCCTTTACTCTGAACGCGAATCGAAGGTTACTCGCCGGTTAGTTAGTAGTTACGCACCGCCGGAGGACGTCTTGAGCGACACCCAGACCCAGATCGAGAATCGGCCGCCCTCCGTGGCGACCCTCTTCCTTGAGCGCGTCGAGCGGACCCCGGACGCGGAGGCCTACCGCCATCCCGTCCCCGCCGCCTCCGGCGCCGGGCCGGACGACTGGAAGTCGCTCAGCTGGGGGCAGGCCGCCGAACGGGTCTTCGCCATCGCCGCCGGCCTCGTCGACCTCGGCGTGGAGTCCGAGCAGCGGGTCGCCCTCGCCTCCTCCACCCGCGTCGAGTGGATCCTCGCCGACCTCGGCGTCATGTGCGCCGGTGCCGCGACCACCACGGTCTACCCGCAGACCAACGCCGAGGAGTCGGCGTTCATCCTCTCCGACTCCGAGTCCAAGGTCCTCATCGCCGAGGACGCGGCCCAGCTCGCCAAGGCCGTCGAGCGGCGCGCCGAGCTGCCCGAGCTCCGGCACGTCGTCGTCGTGGACGCGGAGGGTGTCGACGCCGACGGCGAGTTCGTGCTGTCCCTCGCCGATCTCGAGGCGCGCGGCAAGGCCTACCTGGAGAAGCACCCCGAGGCCGTCAAGGAGCGGGTCGCCGCGATCACCTCCACGCAGCTCGCGACCCTCATCTACACCTCCGGCACCACCGGCCGCCCCAAGGGCGTCCGCCTCCCGCACGACAACTGGTCGTACATGGCCAAGGCCATCGCCGCCACCGGGCTCGTCACCCAGGAGGACGTCCAGTACCTCTGGCTGCCGCTCGCCCACGTCTTCGGCAAGGTCCTCACCTCCGGCCAGATCGAGGTCGGGCACGTCACGGCCGTCGACGGCCGCGTCGAGAAGATCATCGAGAACCTGCCGGTCGTGCAGCCGACCTACATGGCCGCCGTCCCCCGCATCTTCGAGAAGGTCTACAACGGCGTTGCCTCCAAGGCCCGCGCCGCCGGCGGAGCCAAGTACAAGATCTTCCAGTGGGCGGCCGGCGTCGCCCGCGAGTACGCCAAGGTCGGCCAGGACAACTTCCGCCGGACCGGAACCGCCTCCGTACCCTTCGGCCTCTCCGCCAAGCACAAGGTCGCCGACGCCCTCGTCTACGGCAAGATCCGCGAGGCCTTCGGCGGCAACCTCCGCGCCTGCATCTCCGGCTCCGCCGCGCTCGCCCCCGAGATCGGCTACTTCTTCTCCGGCGCGGGCATCCACATCCTGGAGGGGTACGGCCTCACGGAGTCCTCCGCCGCCTCCTTCGTGAACCCCGGCGAGGCCTACCGCACCGGCACCGTCGGCAAGCCGCTCCCCGGCACCGAGGTCCGGATCGCCGACGACGGCGAGATCCTGCTGCGCGGCCCCGGCATCATGGAGGGCTACCACGGCCTGCCGGAGAAGACCTCCGAGGTCCTGGAGTCCGACGGCTGGTTCCACACCGGGGACATCGGCGAGCTGTCCGCCGACGGCTACCTGCGGATCACCGACCGCAAGAAGGACCTCATCAAGACGTCCGGCGGCAAGTACATCGCGCCGGCCGAGGTCGAGGGCCAGTTCAAGGCCGTCTGCCCGTTCGTCTCGAACATCCTCGTCCACGGCGCCGACCGGAACTTCTGCACCGCGCTCATCGCCCTCGACGAGCCCTCCATCCTCGGCTGGGCCGCCGACCACGGCCTCGGCGGGAAGCCGTACGCCGAGGTCGTCGCCGCGCCGCAGACCCAGAAGCTCATCCAGGGGTACGTGGACCGGCTCAACGAGGGCCTCCAGCGCTGGCAGACGATCAAGAAGTTCCGGCTCCTTCCCCGCGACCTCGACATCGAGCACGGCGAGCTCACGCCCTCGCTGAAGCTGAAGCGGCCGGTCGTGGAGCGGGAGTACAAGGCGCTCATCGAGGAGATGTACGAGGGCTCTCGCGAGGCCTGACCTGCGATGTAGTGGGTTGGCGGGAGTTATCCACAGGGTTGCTCCGTCGCCTCGGGCGGTACGGGACAATGGGCTCATGCCTTCCGTACTGCCCGATGGTGAGCCCATGCCCGAGACCGGGGCGCTGCCCGCGCACGCCCTGGAAGGGGCGGCCGAGCGGCCCCTCGGGTTCTATCTGCACGTGCCGTACTGCGCCACGCGGTGCGGCTACTGCGACTTCAACACGTACACCGCCAGCGAGCTGCGCGGTGCCGGCGGCGTGCTCGCCTCCCGCGACAACTACGCCGGGCAGGTCACCGAGGAGATACGGCTCGCCCGTAAGGTCCTCGGCGACGACCCCCGTCCCGTGCGGACCGTCTTCGTCGGCGGCGGGACGCCGACGCTGCTCGCCGCCGGGGACCTCGTCCGGATGCTGGGGGCGATCCGGGACGAGTTCGGGCTCGCGGACGACGCCGAGGTCACGACGGAGGCCAATCCGGAATCCGTGAACCCGGAGTACCTGGCGGAGCTGCGGGAAGGCGGGTTCAACCGCATCTCCTTCGGCATGCAGAGCGCCAAGCAGCACGTCCTGAAGATCCTCGACCGGACCCATACCCCCGGGCGGCCCGAGGCGTGCGTCGCCGAGGCGCGGGCGGCGGGGTTCGAGCACGTCAACCTCGACCTGATCTACGGCACGCCGGGGGAGACCGACGACGACTGGCGTGCGTCGCTCGACGCGGCGATCGGGGCCGGGCCCGACCACGTCAGCGCGTACGCGCTGATCGTCGAGGAAGGGACGCAGCTCGCTCGGCGGATCCGGCGCGGCGAGGTGCCGATGACCGACGACGACGTGCACGCGGACCGTTACCTGATCGCCGACGCGGCTTTCGAGGAGGCCGGGTTCTCCTGGTACGAGGTGTCCAACTGGGCCACCTCCGAGGCCGGCCGCTGCCTGCACAACGAGCTGTACTGGCGCGGCGCGGACTGGTGGGGGGCCGGGCCGGGCGCCCACTCGCACGTGGGGGGCGTGCGGTGGTGGAACGTGAAGCATCCGGGCGCGTACGCGGCGGCGCTCGGGGCGGGGAAGTCGCCCGGGGCCGGGCGGGAGCTCCTCTCCGAGGAGGACCGGCGGGTCGAGCGGATCCTGCTGGAGCTGCGGCTTCGGGAGGGCGTCGAGCTGTCGATCCTCAAGCCGGCGGGGCGGGCGGCTTCCCGGAAGGCCATGGAGGATGGGCTCCTTGAGCCCGAGGCTTACGAGGCGGGGCGGGCGATCCTTACCCTGCGGGGTCGGCTGCTTGCGGACGCGGTGGTGCGGGACCTGGTGGACTGAGGGCGGAGCCGCTTTCCGGGCGGTTCCTGTGGGCGTGGCCCTACCCGGGGCGCCGCGCCTCGGGTGCGGGTCCGGGCGCGGAAGCCTAGGCCCGGCACGGTGCGCCGTCCCGTGTGCCCACCCGTCCCGCCCTGCGGGACGATTGCCCACACGGGGGCCCGTCCCGTGTGCCCACCGGTCCCGCCTTGCGGGACGATTGCCTACACGGGGGAGGCGGCTCTTACGGCGCCGTCACGAAATCGATCAGTTCTTCCACTCGGCCCAGGAGTTCCGGTTCCAGGTCCTTGTAGGAGGTCACGCGGTTCAGGATCGCCTGCCAGACCGCGCCCGTGTTGTCGTGGGGCCAGCCCAGGGCCTGGCAGACGCCCGTCTTCCAGTCCTGGCCGCGGGGGACCCTCGGCCAGGCCCTGATGCCCACCGAGGACGGTTTCACGGCCTCCCAGATGTCGATGTACGGGTGGCCGACGACCAGGACGTCCTCGCCGGTCACCCGCGCGGCGATCCTCGACTCCTTCGAACCCGGGACCAGGTGGTCCACCAGGACGCCCAGCCGGGCGTCCGGGGCCGGGGCGAAGTCGGCGACGATGGCGGGGAGGTCGTCGACGCCTTCGAGGTACTCGACGACCACGCCCTCGATGCGCAGGTCGTCGCCCCACACCCGTTCGACGAGTTCCGCGTCGTGGCGGCCCTCCACGTAGATCCTGCCCGCCCGCGCCACGCGGGCCCGGGCACCCGGGACCGCGAGCGAGCCCGAGGCCGTGCGGGTGGGGCGGGCGGAGGACGACGGCGCGACGGGACGGATCAGGGTCACCACCCGCCCCTCCAGGAGGAAGCCGCGCGGGGCCAGGGGGAAGACCCGGTGCTTGCCGAAGCGGTCCTCCAGCGTCACCGTGCCCGCCTCGCAGCGGATCACCGCACCGCAGAAGCCCGTCGACACCTCCTCCACGACCAGGTCGTGGTCCGCCGGGATCTCCGGGACGGGGGCCGACTTCTTCCACGGGGGCGTCAGGTCCGGGTTGTAGCTGCGCATTTGGGGGACGTTATGACACCGCGAAGCGCCGTGCCAGCTCCTCGCGCTGTGTCCGGACGAACGTGGCGTCCACCACCGCCCCGTGGCCGGGGACGTACGCCGCGTCCTCGCCGCCCAGGGAGAGGAGCCGGTCCAGCGCGTCGGGCCAGCGGGACGGGATCGCGTCCGGGCCCGCCTGCGGCTCGCCCGACTCCTCCACCAGGTCGCCGCAGAAGACCACCTCGCGGGAGCCGGGGACGCACAGGGCCAGGTCGTGGCCCGTGTGGCCGGGTCCCACGTTCGCCAGGAGGACCTGGCGGCCGCCCAGGTCGAGCGTCCACTCGCCCGACACGAGGTGGCGCGGGGCGACCAGGACGTCCGCGGCCGCCTCCGCCTCCGCCGCGTCCAGCCCCTGCTTCACGGCGTCCGCGCGCATCTCCTCCCGGCCCCGGGCGGAGCCCAGGAGCTCGTCCGAGCCGACCGCGCCGAAGACCTCCGCCCCCGCGAAGACCGCCGTGCCGAGCACGTGGTCGAAGTGGGGGTGGCTGAGTGCGATGTGCGTCACCTTGCGGCCGCCCGTGAGCTCTGCCACCTGCGCCCGCAGTTCGGCGCCCTCGGCGAGCGAGGACCCCGTGTCGTACAGCAGGATCCCCCGTGCGCCCAGGACGAGCCCCACCGTCGCGTCCCAGCCCGGCAGTCGGCGCCTGCCCACTCCGTCGGCGAGCCGCTCCCATCCGTACGCTTCCCAATCCGTCTCCATGGGGCGACGCTAACGGGTGCGCCGCCTCCTCCTTGCCAGGAGCGTTGCCCGCCGCCGTACACTGGCCGGGGGATTGCTGGCACTCAGACAGGGCGAGTGCCAAAAGCGGAGCAACCGGATCGACTGACCGACAGCTGGAGGTGCGCACGATGCTCAGCGAACGCAGGCTGGAGGTGTTGCGCGCCATCGTCCAGGACTACGTCGGCACCGAGGAACCCGTCGGCTCGAAGGCGCTCACCGAGCGCCACAAGCTCGGCGTGTCGCCCGCCACCGTCCGCAACGACATGGCCGTGCTGGAGGAGGAGGGGTACATCGCCCAGCCTCACACGAGTGCGGGGCGCATCCCGACCGACAAGGGCTACCGGCTCTTCGTCGACCGGCTCGCCGGCGTCAAGCCCCTGTCGACGCCCGAGCGGCGGGCCATCCACAACTTCCTCGACGGGGCCGTCGACCTCGACGACGTCGTCGGCCGCACGGTCCGGCTGCTCGCGCAGCTGACCCGTCAGGTCGCCGTCGTCCAGTACCCCTCGCTCACCCGCTCGACCGTCCGGCACGTGGAGCTGCTCTCGCTGGCCCCGGCCCGCCTGATGCTCGTGCTCATCACGGACACCGGCCGGGTCGAGCAGCGGGTCGTCGACTGCCCCGCGCCCTTCGGCGAGACCTCCCTCGCCGACCTGCGGGCCCGGCTCAACAGCCGGGTCGTCGGCCGCCGGTTCGCCGACGTGCCGCAGCTGGTGCAGGACCTCCCCGAGTCCTTCGAGGAGATCGAGGACCGCGCCACGGTCTCGACCGTGCTCGCGACCCTCCTCGAAACGCTCGTGGAGGAGCACGAGGAGCGGCTGATGATCGGCGGAACCGCCAATCTCACCCGCTTCGGACACGACTTCCCCCTGATGATCAGGCCCGTCCTGGAGGCCCTCGAGGAGCAGGTCGTGCTCCTCAAGCTGCTGGGCGAGGCCAAGGAATCGGGCATGACCGTACGGATCGGGCACGAGAACGCCCACGAGGGGCTCAGCTCCACCTCGGTCGTCTCGGTCGGCTACGGTTCGGGCGGCGAAGCAGTCGCCAAACTCGGCGTGGTCGGACCGACCCGCATGGACTACCCCGGAACGATGGGAGCGGTACGCGCAGTGGCACGTTACGTCGGACAGATCCTGGCGGAGTCGTAAGTGGCCACGGACTACTACGCCGTGCTCGGCGTGCGCCGCGACGCTTCCCAGGACGAGATCAAGAAGGCCTTCCGGAGGCTCGCGCGCGAGCTGCACCCGGACGTCAACCCTGATCCGAAGACGCAGGAGCGCTTCAAGGAGATCAACGCCGCCTACGAGGTCCTCTCGGACCCGCAGAAGAAGCAGGTCTACGACCTCGGCGGCGACCCCCTCTCGGCCTCCGGCGGCGGTGGCGCGGGCGGCTTCGGAGCCGGTGGCTTCGGCAACTTCTCCGACATCATGGACGCCTTCTTCGGCCAGTCCTCGCAGCGCGGACCGCGCTCGCGGACCCGCCGCGGCCAGGACGCCATGATCCGCCTGGAGATCGACCTCAACGAGGCGACCTTCGGCACCACCAAGGACATCCAGGTCGACACGGCCGTCGTCTGTACCACCTGTTCGGGTGAGGGCGCCGCTCCCGGCACCTCCGCGCAGACCTGTGACATGTGCCGCGGCCGCGGCGAGGTCTCCCAGGTCACGCGGTCCTTCCTCGGCCAGGTCATGACCTCCCGGCCCTGCCCGCAGTGCCAGGGCTTCGGCACCGTCGTCCCGACCCCGTGCCCCGAGTGCGCGGGCGACGGCCGGGTCCGTTCCCGCCGCACCCTCACCGTGAAGATCCCGGCCGGTGTCGACAACGGCACCCGGATCCAGCTCGCGGGCGAGGGCGAGGTCGGCCCCGGCGGCGGCCCCGCCGGCGACCTGTACGTGGAGATCCAGGAGACCCCGCACGAGACGTTCCAGCGGCGCGGCGACGACCTGCACTGCACGGTGACGATCCCGATGACGGCGGGCGCGCTCGGCACGAAGGTGCCGCTGCAGACGCTCGACGGCCTGGAGGAGATCGACATCCGTCCGGGCACGCAGTCCGGCCAGTCGGTCCCGCTGCACGGCCGGGGCGTCACGCACCTGCGCGGCAACGGGCGCGGTGACCTGATCGTGCACGTCGAGGTCCAGACGCCCGGCAAGCTCGACGCCGAGCAGGAGCGGCTCCTGCGCGAACTCGCCAAGCTGCGCGGCGAGGAACGGCCCACGGGCCAGTTCCAGCCGGGGCAGCAGGGGCTGTTCTCGCGACTGAAGGACGCCTTCAACGGGCGGTAGGCGCTCGGCTGGGGGTCCGGGGGTCGTCCCCCGGGTAGGCACAGTCAGCCGGGGCAGCAGGGGCTGTTCTCGCGACTGAAGGACGCCTTCAACGGGCGGTAGGCCCCTGAAGGCCGCCTTCGGCGGGCGATAGGTCCGGGTTGCGGGTTGTGCGTGTGAGAAGGGGCGGTATCCAGTGGATACCGCCCTTTCGCGTGACCTGACGTACCGATTCGGCCCGGAAGCAGGGGCATGACACGATGCCCATATGTCCACCACCGCACTGAACGATCTCTCTCGGTTTCCGATCGTGCAGGCCCCCATGGCGGGTGGCGGTTCCTGTCCCGAGCTCGTCGGAGCCGTCTGCGAGGCCGGTGCGCTCGGCTTCCTGGCCGGTGGGTACAAGACCGCCGGAGGCCTCTACCAGGAGATCAAGCAGGTGCGCGGGCTGACCGCGCGCCCCTTCGGCGTCAACGTCTTCGTCCCGCCGAGCGGCGGCCGGACCGACGGCCCCGCCGCCGTGGAGGTCTACCGCCACCAGCTCGCCGGCGAGGCCGCCTGGTACGACACGCCGCTCGGCGACCTCGACGACTGCGGCACCGACGCGTACGACGCCAAGCTGGCCATCCTCCTCGACGACCCCGTCCGGGTCGTCTCCTTCACCTTCGGCTGTCCCGACGCCGACACGCTCGCCGCCTTCGCCCGCGTCGGTACGTACACGATCGTCACCGTCACCTCCGTCGAGGAGGCCCTCGAAGCCGAGCGGGCCGGGGCCGACGCCGTCTGCGTCCAGGGCGTCGAGGCGGGCGGGCACCAGGGCTCGTACCGTGACGACCCCGAGGACGACGACACGCCCGGCATCGGGCTCCTCGCCCTCGTCCCCCAGGTCCGCGAGGCCGTACGGCTGCCGATCGTCGCCACCGGCGGGATCATGCGCGGCGCGCAGATCGCCGCGGTCCTCGCCACCGGGGCCGACGCCGCCCAGCTCGGCACCGCCTTCCTCGCCTGCCCCGAGTCGGGCGCCCACCCGCTCCACAAGCGGGCCCTGACCGATCCGCTCTTCCACCGCACCGCGTTCACCCGGGCCTTCTCCGGGCGTCTCGCGCGCGGGCTCGTCAACCGCTTCATGCGCGAGCACGGGCCGTACGCCCCCGCCGCGTACCCCGAGGTCCACCACCTCACCGCGCCGATCCGCAAGGCCGCCGCCGACTCCGGCGACGCGCAGGGCATGGCGCTGTGGGCGGGGCAGGGCCACCGGCTGGCCCGGGAGCTGCCCGCCGGGCAGCTGGTCGACGTCCTCGTCGCGGAGCTGGAGGCCGCGCGGGCGGGGCTCTTCGGCTGTCCCGAGGGGGCGCCGGGCGCGGCCGAGTTCGCCGGCTCCTCCTCTTCTTGTGACACCTCCGGCGCCGCCGATCCCGCCGATCCCGCCGGTGCCGCCGGTGCCGCCGGTTCCACCGATTCCTCCGACCTTCCCGGGCTCGCCCACAGGAGCGCCTCATGACCGCACCCGTCTTCGTCGTCGACACCGTCCCCGGGCCCGGGAGCTTCCTCCTCGACGGGCCCGAGGGACGGCACGCCGTCTCCGTGAAGCGGCTGCGGGAAGGCGAGGAGCTCGTCCTCGCCGACGGGCGGGGCCGCTGGGCCGAGTGCGTCGTGCTCGCCGCCGAGGGCAAGGACCAGCTGACCGTACGGGTCGACGAGGTGCACGAGGACGCCGAGGAGACGCCCCGGATCACCGTCGTCCAGGCGCTGCCCAAGGGAGACCGGGGCGAACTCGCCGTCGAGACCATGACGGAGACCGGCGTCGACGCGATCGTGCCGTGGGCCGCCTCCCGCTGCATCACCCAGTGGAAGGGCGACCGCGGCCTCAAGGCCCTCGCCAAGTGGCGCGCCACCGCGCGCGAGGCCGGGAAGCAGTCCCGCCGTACCCGCTTCCCCGAGGTCTCCGAGCTCATGACGACCAAGCAGCTCGCCGCGCTGCTCTCCGCCGCCGACTTCGCCGCCGTCCTGCACGAGGACCGCGAGCACCCCAGCGGCGCGCTCGCCACCGCCGAACTCCCCGAGAAGGGCTCGATCGTGCTGATCGTCGGCCCCGAGGGCGGGGTCTCGCCCGACGAGCTGGCCGCCTTCGAAGCCGCCGGGGCCAAGCCGTACCGCCTCGGCCGCAGCGTCCTGCGCACGTCCACGGCGGGCACGGCGGCGACGGCCCTCGTGCTGGGGCGTACGGGGCGCTGGAGCTAGGGGGCGTCTTGCCGATCATGCCGGGCCGGCGGCTACCGATAGCATTTCCGTCGTACTGACTTCACCGAGGCGAGGAGGCCCGGGACATGGCCGGAGAGCCGCAGAGCGACTGCCTGTTCTGCAAGATCGTGGCAGGGGAGGTGCCGGCGACGATCGTGCGCGAGACCGAGACGACCCTCGCGTTCCGCGACATCAACCCGCAGGCGCCCACGCACGTCCTCGTCATCCCGCGCGTCCACTACCCGGACGCCGCCTCGCTGGCCGCCGCCGCGCCGACCGTCGCCGCCGACGTCCTGCGCGAGGCCGGTGAGGTCGCCGCCGAGGAGAAGGTCGACGGCCACGGCTTCCGGATCGTCTTCAACACCGGCGCGGGCGCGGGCCAGACCGTCTTCCACGCCCACGCGCACGTCCTCGGCGGGCGCGGCCTCAACTGGCCCCCCGGCTAAGCCGTGTCCGTACGCGAACTGGTCGTCCTCGGGACCGCGAGCCAGGTCCCGACCCGGCACCGCAACCACAACGGGTACCTGCTGCGCTGGGACGGCCAGGGCATCATGTTCGACCCCGGCGAAGGCACCCAGCGGCAGATGCTGCGTGCCGGGGTCGCCGCCCACGACATCGACCGGATCTGCGTCACGCACTTCCACGGCGACCACTCGCTCGGCCTCGCCGGAGTGATCCAGCGGATCAACCTCGACCAGGTCCCGCACCCCGTCACCGCGCACTACCCGGCGAGCGGACAGCGCTTCTTCGACCGGCTGCGGTACGCCACGGCCTACCGCGAGACCGTGAAGCTGACCGAGGCGCCCGTCCTCGCCGACGGGCCGCTCGCGGTCACCGAGGCCTTCACCCTCGACGCGCACAAGCTCTCCCACCCCGTCGAGTCCTACGGCTACCGGCTCACCGAACCCGACGGGCGCCGCATCCTGCCCGAGCGGCTCGCCGCCCACGGCATCAAAGGCCCCGACGTCGGGCGCATCCAGCGGGACGGCGTGCTCGGCGGAGTGACCCTCGACGAGGTCAGCGAAGTCCGGCGCGGGCAGCGCTTCGCCTTCGTCATGGACACCCGGCTCTGCGACGGGGTCCACGCCCTCGCCGAAGGCGCCGACATGCTCGTCATCGAGTCCACCTTCCTCGACGAGGACGTCCGGCTCGCCGTCGACCACGGCCACCTGACGGCCGGGCAGGCGGCGGGAGTCGCGCGGGACGCGGGCGTGCGGCACCTCGTCCTCACGCACTTCTCGCAGCGGTACTCCGATCCCTCGGAGTTCGAGCGGCAGGCGCGGGCGGCCGGATTCGAGGGAGAGCTCAGCATTGCCCAGGACCTCATGAGGGTCCCCGTACCGAAGAGATAGAGCCACCACCAGCCATGCCCGTACCCAAGGCCGAACTGCACCTCCACATCGAAGGCACCCTCGAACCCGAGCTCGCCTTCGCGCTCGCGGCGCGCAACGGCGTCACCCTGCCGTACGCGGACACCGCGGCGCTGCGGGAGGCCTACCGATTCAGCGACCTCCAGTCCTTCCTGGACCTCTACTACGGGCTCATGGCCGTGCTGCGCACCGCCGAGGACTTCACCGAGCTCGCCGACGCCTACCTGGAGCGGGCCGCCGCCCAGGGCGTCCGGCACGCCGAGATCTTCTTCGACCCGCAGGCGCACACCGCGCGCGGGGTCCCGATCGGGACCGTCATCGAAGGGCTTACCGCCTCGCTCGACCGGGCCGAGGAGCGGTACGGGATCTCGACGCGGCTCATCATGTGCTTCCTGCGCGACGAGTCCGCCGAGTCGGCGCTCGCGACCCTGGAGTCCGCGAAGCCGTACCTCGACCGGATCACCGGGGTCGGGCTCGACTCGGCCGAGGTCGGGCACCCGCCGGCGAAGTTCCGCGAGGTGTACGAGGAAGCCGCCCGTCTCGGACTGCGACGAGTCGCGCACGCGGGCGAGGAAGGGCCGGCCGCCTACGTGCGCGAAGCCCTCGACGTTCTCGGGGTCGAGCGCATCGACCACGGCCTGCGCTGCATGGAAGACCCGTCGCTCGTCGAACGGCTCGCACGGGAGCGCGTGCCGCTGACGCTGTGCCCGCTGTCGAACGTGCGGCTGCGGGTCATCGACACGCTCGACCGGCACCCGCTGCGGGAGATGATCGCGGCGGGGCTGCTCGTGACCGTGAACTCCGACGACCCCGCGTACTTCGGGGGATACGTGGGGGACAACTTCTCGGCGGTGGGGGAGGCGCTGGAGCTGGAGACGGAGACGCTGCGGTTGCTCGCGCGGAACTCGTTCCTGGCGTCGTTCCTGGAGGACGACGAGGGGCGGCGGGAGCGGTATCTGGCGGAGGTGGAGGCGTACGAGTTCGGGGGCGGGGAGTAGGGCCGCTGCGGGCCGCGCGGGGCGGGGCCTGGGGCCGCTGCGCGGGGCCCTTTCCCCACCCCGCCCCTTCCCGAACCGGGGCTCCGCCCCGGACCCCGCGCCTCAAACGCCGGCGGGCTGAAGTACGGGGCTCCGCCCCAGACCCCGCGCCTCAAGCGCCGGCGGGGCTGAAATACGGGGCTCTGCCCCGGACCCCGCGCCTCAAGCGCTGGCGGGGCTGAAGTGCCGTTGCTGCGCCCCATGCACCGGTCCTCAGGCGCCGGACGGCCTGAAAAGCTTCGGGGCTCTGCCCCGGACCCCGCGCCTCAAACGCCGGCGGGGCTGGATTTCAGCCCGCCCGGCGTTTGAGGGCAAGGCCGCAGGCCGTACGGAGGTCCGGGGGCCTGCCCCCGGTTTCGGGAAGGGGCGGGGTGGGGGAAGGAACCCCCCCTACCCCCGGTCGCTCGGCCGTGCCAAGTCGTACGCCGACTTCGTCGCCCGGCGGCGAGGTGCGGGGACCCGGAGTGGGGTCACTTCCTGTTCCGGGGCTCCCATCTGGGGGACCAGGGGGGTGACCGTCGTGCGGCCCGCCAGGATTGCCGCGGGGGCGCCGCCTCGGCGGCGGATGGAGCCGGGGACCAGGGGGCGGCCCGAGGCGTGGCGGGCCACCGCCGTCATGGGGGCCGCCACCAGGAGGAGCAGGGCGCAGAGGGCCGCGCCCATGCCGGGGTAGCCCGCCGCGTCCGAGAGGAGGCTGCCGGCGGCCGGGCCGCAGGCGACGCCCAGGGAGGACGCCGCGCCGACGAGGACCGCCCAGCGGCCGCGCGGGTCGAGGGAGGCGGCGAGGCCCAGGAGGTAGGAGAGGACGACGGGGTAGACCGCGTTCCAGAGGATCTCGCCGGTCGCGAAGCTCGTCAGGGACTCGGACGCCGAGCTGAGGAGGACGCAGGCGGCGATCAGGACCGTGCCGACGCCGATCGGCACCGCCCGCCCCAGGCGCGAGCCGAGCGCGCCCGCCGCCGTGACCCCGACGAGGCCCGCGCCGAGCGCCGCCGCGAAGACCGCGCCGACGGTCACCTCGGAGAGGTGCGCCTGGGTGAGGCCGATGCGGCCGCTGACGCCCCAGAGCGCGTTCTGCGCGAGGGACCACAGGAGGATGGATCCGGCGAGGACCGCGCCCGCCCGGCGGTGGGGGAGGGGCGAGGAGGCGGTGCTCGGTTCGCGTACGGCCGCCGGGGTCGCCGGGGTCGCCGCGTTGCCCAGCCGGCCCGTCAGGGGCCACATCAGTACCGCCGCCGCCGCGATGGCGAGGAGGGGGGTCGCGTGGCCTCCGCCCAGGTGGGGGAGTGTGAGGTAGAGGGCTCCGGCGGTCGCCGAGACGGAGAGGAGGCCGAGGGACGACGCCCGGTGCGGGTCCTCGCGGCCCGCGATGCCCGCCACCGCCGTGGCCGTGGCCGTGCCCGAGCCGATGCCGCCGAGGACCGCGCCCGCGATCACCAGCGGCACGATGTCCGTCGCGGCGGCGGAGCCGTAACCGAACGCCATCGCGAGGAGGCCCGCGCGGGCCGCCCGCCGGGGCGGGATCCGCCGGCCGCGCGCGGCGAGCGCGAAGCCGGCCGAGGACGAGCCGAGGAGGAGGACCGAGCCGATCAGGCCTGCCTGGGAGGGGGCCAGGGCGAGACCGGAGGCGAGGCGGCCGACGACGGTCGGCAGGAGGTACGGGGCGAGGTATCCGGCCGTGAAGAGGGCGACGAGCGCGAGGAGCGCGCCGTGGGCCCCGGGGCCGCGAGTCCGCGACGACATGGGCGTTCCCAGGAACAGGAAAGGGGGGGAAAGGGGGAGGGGAGCGCCTTGTGGTGCGATGAGCACGGGGGCGCGGAACCATGTGTATCAAGCAGGTGAGTTGTCCGAGAAGGCCCTGATCGGTGGTGATCCACGTGATCCGGGTCACGGTTGGTTTGCTGCGGCCATACGTGGGTATGTGGCCGCCCTCGCGTTCGGTCCTCCTCGTGCGTCCCACCCGCCACTCAGGCCCCATCGGGCACACTGGGCTGAGCCGACCACGACCGGGGAGACCGCCGTGACCACAGCAGCGGGAGACCAGCAGCAACACGACGCGGGGATCGACCCGTTGGTGCGCCTGCGCGAGCCCACCGACCCCGCCTGCGACGTCTTCCTCACCGGCACGGTCTTCCTCGACATCATCTTCACCGGCCTCGACAGCGCCCCCGTCCGCGGCACCGAGTCCTGGGCCCGCGGCATGGGGTCGAGCCCCGGCGGCGTCGCCAACATGGCCACCGCCCTCGCCCGGCTCGGGCTGCGCACCTCCCTCGCCGCCGCCTTCGGCGACGACCACTACGGCGAGTACTGCTGGGACGCCCTGGAGCAGGGTGAGGGCATCGATCTGTCGTTGTCGCGGACCGTGCCCGGCTGGCACTCGCCCGTCACCGTCTCCATGGCGTATGAGGGCGAGCGCACGATGGTCTCCCACGGTCACGACGCCCCGCCCCTCGACGGCGCCCTGCCCGCCTACCCGCCGCACGCCCGCGCCGCCGTCGCCTCCCTCGTGCCCGGCCGCTCCGAGGAGTGGGTCGCGCAGGCCGCCCGGGGCGGGGCCAAGGTCTTCGCCGACGTCGGCTGGGACGACACCGGCCGCTGGGACCTCGCGGGGCTCACGGATCTCCAGCACTGCGAGGCCTTCCTGCCGAACGCGGCCGAGGCCATGCGGTACACCCGCACCGACTGCCCGCGCGCCGCCGCCCGCGCCCTCGCCGACAAGGTCAGGTACGCCGTCGTCACTCTCGGTTCCGAGGGCGCCTACGCCGTCGACGGCGCCACCGGCGAGACCGCCGAGGTCCCCGCCATCCAGGTCTCCGCCCTCGACCCGACCGGCGCCGGGGACGTCTTCGTCGCCGGTTTCGTCACCGGCACCCTCGCCGACTGGCCCCTCGCCGACCGGCTCGCCTTCGCCGGGCTCACCGCCGCCCTCTCCGTGCAGGAGTTCGGGGGCTCGCTGTCCGCCCCGACCTGGGACGAGATCGCCGCCTGGTGGCAGCACGTCCAGGGCCACGCCTGCCAGGACCCGGAGGCCCTCCGGGACCGGTACGCCTTCCTGGAGCGGCTCCTGCCCGCCCCCGCCCGCCCCTGGCCGCTGCGCAGGGCGGTGCCGACCATCGGCTTCCGTGCGGCCGCCTCGTAGCGCCCGGACGTCCGTCGCGCCCGGCCCCCGCCTCGTAAATCCCTTCGGGCTGTCAGCGGCAGGTCGTAGGCTGGGAAGCCGAGAGGTTGTCGAGCGGCGAGAACCCTTCAGCAGGAGGTATGCGCAGGCCTCAGTGCCGGCCCATGACTCAGACAGACACCACCCCCGACGGGGCGCCCCGCGACGAGGCGCCCGGCCAGGCCCGCGCCCACTTCACCGTCCCCGCGAAGCATCCGATGGTGAGCCTGCTGGGCTCCGGTGACGCGCTGCTGCGCGTGATCGAGAAGTCCTTCCCGCGCGCCGACATCCACGTCCGGGGCAACCAGGTCAGCGCGGTCGGCGACGCGGCGGAAGTCGCCCTGATACAGCGCCTGTTCGACGAGATGATGCTGGTGCTCCGCACCGGTCAGCCGATGACGGAGGACGCAGTGGAACGCTCGATCGCCATGCTCAAGGCGAGCGAGAACGGAACGGCGGACGGTGGCGGGGAGACCCCCGCCGAGGTGCTCACGCAGAACATCCTCTCCAGCCGCGGCCGCACGATCCGTCCGAAGACGCTCAACCAGAAGCGGTACGTCGACGCCATCGACAAGCACACGATCGTCTTCGGCATCGGCCCCGCCGGTACGGGCAAGACCTACCTCGCCATGGCCAAGGCGGTGCAGGCGCTCCAGTCCAAGCAGGTCTCCCGCATCATCCTGACCCGCCCCGCCGTCGAGGCCGGCGAGCGGCTCGGCTTCCTGCCCGGCACGCTCTACGAGAAGATCGACCCGTACCTGCGGCCGCTCTACGACGCCCTGCACGACATGCTCGACCCCGACTCGATCCCCAAGCTCATGACGAACGGGACGATCGAGGTCGCGCCGCTGGCCTACATGCGAGGCCGCACGCTCAACGACGCGTTCATCATCCTCGACGAGGCGCAGAACACGAACCCCGAGCAGATGAAGATGTTCCTCACCCGCCTCGGCTTCGACTCGAAGATCGTCATCACCGGTGACATCACCCAGGTCGACCTGCCGAACGGGACGAAGAGCGGTCTGCGCCAGGTCCGCGACATCCTGGACGGTGTTCCCGACGTGCACTTCTCCACCCTCACGTCGCAGGATGTCGTACGGCACAAGCTCGTCGGCCGTATCGTCGACGCGTACGAGAAGTACGACAGCCGCAACGGCCTGTGACTTAGAGCGAGAGAAGCAGAACAGCACCATGTCGATCGACGTCAACAACGAGTCCGGAACCGAGGTCGACGAGCAGGCGATCCTCGACATCGCCCGCTACGCGCTCGCGCGCATGCGCATCCACCCGCTCTCCGAGCTCTCCGTGATCGTCGTCGACGCGGAGGCGATGGAGCAGCTCCACATCCAGTGGATGGACCTGCCCGGGCCGACGGACGTCATGTCCTTCCCGATGGACGAGCTGCGCCCGCCGACGAAGGACGACGAGGAGCCCCCGCAGGGGCTCCTCGGCGACATCGTGCTCTGCCCCGAGGTCGCCACCCAGCAGGGCAAGGACGCGCCGACCGAGCACTCCATGGACGAGGAGCTCCAGCTCCTCACCGTCCACGGCGTGCTCCACCTCCTCGGGTACGACCACGAGGAGCCGGAGGAGAAGGCCGAGATGTTCGGTCTCCAGGCGGCGATCGTCGACGGCTGGCGCGCGGAGAAGGGCCTCACCGGCCCGTCCCCGGCGCCGACCGTCTCCTGACCCGATGGACATCTCGCTGATCTTCGGCGCGGTCGCGCTGGTCGTCGTCGCCTGGCTCGCCGCCTGCGCCGAGGCCGGTATCGCCCGCGTCTCCAGCTTCCGCGCCGCCGAGGCCGTACGGTCCGGGCGGCGCGGGGCCGAGAAGCTCGCCCAGGTCGCCTCCGACCCGACCCGCTATCTCAACGTGGCGCTGCTCGTCCGCGTCGCCTGCGAGATGGCGGCCGGTGTCCTGGTCACGTACGCCTGCCTCGAAGCCTTCCCGGAGACCTGGGAGGCGCTGCTCGTCGCCATCGCCGTCATGGTCCTCGTCTCGTACGTGGCCGTCGGCGTCTCGCCGCGCACCATCGGCCGCCAGCACCCGCTGAACACGGCGACCGCCGCCGCGTACGTGCTGCTGCCGCTGGCCCGGATCATGGGGCCGATCCCGCAGCTCCTCATCCTCATCGGCAACGCGCTCACCCCGGGCAAGGGCTTCCGCAAGGGTCCCTTCGCCTCCGAGGCCGAGCTGCGGGCCATGGTCGACCTCGCCGAGCAGGAGTCGCTGATCGAGGACGAGGAGCGCCGCATGGTGCACTCCGTCTTCGAGCTCGGCGACACCCTCGTCCGGGAGGTCATGGTGCCCCGCACCGACCTCATCTGCATCGAGCGGTACAAGACGATCCGTCAGGCCCTCACCCTCGCGCTGCGCTCCGGATTCTCCCGGATCCCGGTGACCGGTGAGAACGAGGACGACATCGTCGGGATCGTGTACCTGAAGGACCTCGTCCGCAAGTCGCACATCAACCGCGACTCCGAGGCCGACCTCGTGTCGACCGCGATGCGGGCCGCCGCCTTCGTGCCGGACACGAAGAACGCCGGTGACCTGCTGCGCGAGATGCAGCAGGAGCGCAACCACGTCGCCGTCGTCATCGACGAGTACGGCGGCACGGCCGGCATCGTCACGATCGAGGACATCCTGGAGGAGATCGTCGGCGAGATCACCGACGAGTACGACCGGGAGCTGCCGCCCGTCCAGGAGCTCGGCGACAGCCGTCACCGCGTCACCGCCCGCCTCGACATCGGCGACCTCGGCGAGCTGTACGGCTTCGGCCCCGACGAGTTCGACGACGAGGACGTGGAGACCGTCGGCGGCCTCCTCGCCAAGGCGCTCGGCCGCGTGCCGATCGCGGGCGCGAAGGCGGTCGTCGAGCTGCCGGACGGCCGCTCGCTGCGGCTGACGGCGGAGGCCCCGGCCGGCCGCCGGAACAAGATCGTCACCGTGCTCGTGGAACCTGTCGAAGCGGAAGCGGAGGAGACGGCGGCGTGACCCCCGAGCAGCTGCGGGCCTTCTGCCTGGACTTCAACGACGCGGCGGAGGAGTTCCCCTTCGGACCCGACGTCTCCGTCTTCAAGGTCGCGGGCAAGATGTTCGCGCTGTCCTGGCTCGACGCCGAGCCGCTCCGGGTCAACCTCAAGTGCGATCCGGAGGAGGCCGGGCGGCTCCGCGAGGAGTTCCCGGCGGTCGCCCCCGGCTATCACATGAACAAGCGGCACTGGAACACGGTGACCGTGGGAGAGCTCCCGGACCGGATGGTCCGGGAGCTCGTCGAGGACTCGTACGACCTGGTCGTCGCGGGCCTTCCGAAGGCGGTACGGCTCCGCCTCGACCGGCCGTGAGTCAGGACCGCTTCGACCGGCCCTGAGTCAGGACCGCTTCCGCAGGCCCAGGGCGACCAGCAGGGCCGTACCGAGCACGATCGCCGCGTCCAGGGCCAGGACCGTGCGCACACCCCCGTACAGGTCCCCGCCCGTCGTGGCGAGGATGCCGAGCAGCGGGATGCCGACGGTCAGACCGACCTGCTGGGTCGTGGTCACCAGACCGGTCGCCAGACCCTGCTGCTCGTCCGGCACGCCGGAGGTGACGATCAGGCCGTACGAGACGATGGCGCCCAGGTGGAACACGCAGGCCACCGAGGCCGCGGCCGTCGCGAGGAGAACGCCCGAGTCCCGTCCGATGCCGAGGACCGCGGCTGTCAGGAGCCCCTGGCCGACGAGCCCGCCCACCAGGACGCGGCGGGCGCCGATCCTGCCGATCACCTTCGGCGCGAGCGTGCCGCCGAGGACCGCGAAGAGCCCCTGCACGCCGAAGACGAGACCGGTCGCGAAGGACGAGAGCCCCAGGGTCTCCTGGAGGTACAGCGTCAGGACGAAGATGACCGTCGACATCATCGCGAACGTGACCAGGCCGCCCAGGTTGCCGAAGGCGACCGTCCGCCGCTTCAGCATCGGCAGCGAGACCAGCGGCGAGGCGTGCCGGGACTCGACGCGGACGAAGACCGCGAGCAGCAGCACTCCCGCCCCCAGGGCCACCTGCACGTCCAGGCGCCCGAAGCCGTGCTCGGCGGCCGTCGTCAGGGCGTAGATCAGGGCGAGCAGACCGCCGGTGACGGTCACCGCGCCCGGCACGTCGAGCCGGGGCCGGTCAGGGGTGCGGGATTCCGGCAGCAGGCGCGGTGCCAGCGGCAGGGCGATCACGGTGAAGACGGCGAGCAGGCCCATCGTGGAGCGCCAGCCGAGGGTGTCGGTCATGATCCCGCCGAGGACCATGCCGACGGTGAAGCCGAGGGACATCAGGGTGCCGGAGATGCCGAGGGCCCGGTCGCGGAGCGGACCCTCGGGGAAGGTCGTGGTCAGGAGCGACATGCCGGTGGGCACGATCGCGGCGGCGCCGAGGCCCTGGAGGGCGCGCCCGGTGAGGAACGCGGCCGGGTTCCAGGCGAAGGTGGCGAGCAGCGACGCCGCGCCGAAGAGCGCGAGCCCGGCGAGGAACAGCTTCTTGCGCCCGTACAGGTCGCCGACGCGGCCGAAGAGCAGCAGGAAGCCGCCGGAGGGCAGCGCGAAGGCGGTGACGGCCCACTGGAGCGCGGACTGGCTCAGGCCGAGGTCGGCGCCGAGCGCCGGCAGCGCGACGTTCAGGACGGAGAAGTCGAGCGCCACCATGAACTGGGCGGCGCACAGGACGAAGAGGACGAGCCCGGTGCGGCCGGTGAGGGAAGAGGAGGAGGGGGAGGAGGGGGGAGTGAGCGGGGTCGGGGGTGTCTTGCGCGCGGTTGTCGTTGCTGCCATGTGACGACTCTCGCGGCGCGGGAACAACGCTGGGGAGCGAGTACTTATCCTGTTGGTCGTACCACCAGGCACGACAGGACGCCAGGCATCCAGGGGGAGGACGCGGACGTGGCCACCGCTCTTGAGACCAGCACCGCCAAAGCGCACCGTCTCGCCGAGCTGCGCGAGTTCCTGATGAGCCGTCGGGCCCGGGTGAGCCCGGCCGAGGCGGGGCTCCCGGACGGCGGCGGCCGCCGCCGTACGCCGGGGCTGCGCCGCGAGGAGGTGGCGGTCCTCGCCGGTGTCGGCGTCTCCTGGTACCAGTGGCTGGAGCAGGGGCGCGACATCACGGTCTCCCCGCAGGTCCTCGACTCGGTGGCCCGCGTGCTGCGGCTGAGCCCGGCGGAGCGCCGCCATCTGTACGTCCTCGCGGCCCTCAACCCGCCGGCCCTGGAAGCCGCCCCGGAGGACCTGGACATCTGCCAGGGTCTCCAGCGGCTGATCGACGCCTGGATGCCGTACCCCGCGCACATCATGGACGTGTACTGGAACACGGTGATGTACAACGAGGCGTCCTCGATCGTCCTCGGGATGCGCCCGGAGACCGCCCAGAACTGCCTGGTCGCCTTCTTCACCGACGAGCTCTACCGCTCGCGCACGTGCCACTGGGCGGCGCTCGCGCCGAAGGTCGTCGCCCAGTTCCGCTCCGCCTGCTCGGAGTCCCCCGAGGACGAGGGGTTCCGGGCGGTGATCGAGGAGCTCAGCGAACGGAGCGAGGAGTTCGTCGCGCTGTGGGAGCGGCGGGACATCCGGCCCGGCGGCCAGAACCGCAAGGAGCTGGAGCACCCCCTGGTCGGCACGCTGATCGTCGAGGCGACCCAGCTCCGCGTCCCCGCCCGCCCGGACCTGGTCATCGTCCTGCACACCCCGCTTCCGGAGGCCGACACGGCGGCGAAGCTGGAGTGGCTGGTCTCCCCGGAGGGGCGGCGCGGGGCGATGTATCCGATCGCGGGCTGAGGACGGTCCCGCGGGCGTCTCGTCCTATGCTCGGGGCATGACACTCAGCAGTGAGCACGGCGACCTCGGGCCCGAGGACCTCAAGATCATCACCCTGGCGCGGAGCGCCCGCGCCCGCAACGGCGTGCCCGAGGGCGCGGCCGTGCGCGACGAGACCGGGCGCACGTACGTCGCCGGCACCGTGGCGCTCGACTCGCTCCGGCTGAGCGCGCTGCGCACGGCCGTCGCCATGGCGGTCGCCAGCGGGGCCCAGTCCCTGGAGGCGGCGGCCGTCGTGTCGAACGCCGAGGCCGCCTCGGACGAGGACCGCGCGGCGGTACGGGACCTGGGCGGGCCGGAGACCCCGGTGCTGCTCGCGGGGCCCGACGGGCAGCTCCGTACGGCGGTCACGGCCGGCTGAGCGAACAGCGAGAACAGGACAGCGAGGGTCCGGTGTGACGCCGGGCCCTTGCGCGTTTGTGAAGGATCACCGCATCTTCTCTTGCTATCCCTGGTGGTCTGCGTCTCAATAAGCAGCGGCCCGCCCGACGGGCCGTCAGAAATCCTCCTTTCACGCAGCGTCCGCACCCCTGCGTCAGGCATGGAATGGGGTTCGAACTCGCCATGAGAAGCAGAAGCACCTTAGGAACGGTCGCGGTCCTCACCGGAGCGCTCGCCGCCACCGCCCTGGTCTACGCCCCGACGGCCGGAGCCGCCGTGGCGCCGGGGAGCGCCACGGCGACGTACGACTGTTCCCCGTACAACACCGGGAGCGCCACCCTCACCGCGACCCACAGCGGCACGACCCTGACGATCAACATCACCACGTCGGTGACGACGCCGATCGCGCTCGGTGCCGACACGATCAACGCCACGCTGAAGCTGGCCAACTCGACGGGTCCCGTCCGGAGCTTCACCGGCAAGAAGAACCCGGCGATCCCCGCCAACGGTGCCGTCAAGATCGGACCCATCACCGGGACCGTGGCCGTGGGCGACAAGCTCAACTCGTACTTCGCGGGCACCGCCCTCTCGATGGTGGTCATGGGCATCACCATCAACTGCGACGCGGTGACGTCGCAGTCGCCCGGACCGTTCGTCATCAGCTGAGCCCCGTTCCACCCCTGACCGGTGTCGCCCTGGGCGGCACCGGTCTCCGGCGTGACCAGGGCATATCCGTACATGAGCTGATCTTGACAGAACCTGATGGGTCATCAGTCGATGGTTTTCGATTCCATTGACTTCTCTCGGCCCACAGCCGTCAATGGCGCCCTCTCATCCCTCAGGAGGGGACCCACACATGGCAATCACCCGATCCCGGGCGGCCACCCGAAGACGGCGCTGGACCGCCGCCCTCGGCGCCACCGCTCTCGCGGTCGCGGCGGGCGGCGCCCTCGCCGCCCCCGCCCTCGCCGTCGAGACCGCCACCCCGGTGGAGTTCCAGACGCGCTGCGTCCCGCCGCCGATCGCCGGCATCCCGCCGATCACGGGCGCGACGACCGCCGAGATCACCGTCGACAAGCCGGCGCCCAAGGTCGGCGACACGGTGACCGTGACCTACACGATCACCAAGCCCGCCGCCTCGAACCCGGTCGACCTCGCGCTCCCGGCCGACATCATGACCCCGAGCGGCAAGGTCGTCCTCGGCGGCGCCCAGACCGGCCAGATCAACGTCACCGGGCCCAAGAAGAACCCGCCCGTCCCGGGCAAGGGCTCCTTCCCGGCCTTCTCCATGACCGGTACGTTCACGGTCACGGAGCCGGGGTCGATCACCCTCTCGCCCGGCGACTACAACATCCACACCAGCTACCTCATGGAGCTGGACACCCCCTGTACGGTGCTCAACCCGCCCGCCCCGGTCTCCGAGACGGTCGAGGCGAGCCCCGTCACCAGCCCCAACACCCGCACGCTCGCCCTGGAGACCGCCTCCGGTGACCCGGGCGTGCGCGTGACCGTGACCGGCACCAAGTTCACGCCGCTCACCGAGGTCACCGTCGTCGGCCGCGCCGGCGCCGCGGAGACCGCCGACAAGATGCTCGTCACCACCGACAGCGAGGGCGGCTTCACCGCCCGCCTGAAGGTGAACGACGTGGCGACCACCGGTGTCGTGGCGTACGAGGGCGGTGCCTGGGACCCGGAGAAGGGCGCGGGCCCGGTCAAGTACAAGGTCGTCGTCCCGACCCCGCCGAACAGCCAGACCATCACGGCGGCGGTCAACGCCGGTGAGCTCTCCATGAGCCAGGCGGGCGACGCCGTCGAGCTGTCCGCGGTCGACTTCGGCACGGGCGGCGCGGCCACCGGCAACCTGAAGACGGTGACGGTCAAGGACTTCCGCGGCGGCCCCGCGGGCTGGTCCCTGACCGGCAAGGTCACCGACTTCGCCGGCCCCGGCGACCCCATCGGCGCCGGGAACCTCAGCTGGACGCCCGCCTGCACCGCCAAGGCCGGCAGCCCCAGCGTCTGCGTGGCCGGTTCGGCCGGGCCCGTCGGCAGCGCCGGCGCGACCCTCGCCTCCACGGCGAACGGCACCCTCACCGGTGGCGAGTTCACCGTCGACGCCGGGCTCTCCCTCGACATCCCGGCGTTCACCGCGCCCGGGTCGTACGCGGGCGTGCTCACGCTGACCCTGTCCTGACCACCCGGCGGGGCCGGCGGGGGCGCCCCCCCCCCCCCCCCCCCCCCCCCGGGGGGCGCGCCCCCGGCGCCCCCCCCACAAGCCGACCCCGGTACAGCCCGGGCCCCGGGAGCCCGAACACGCGCGGCGCCGGGCCC
>NZ_JBHJVF010000005.1:300517-591875 GCF_042264145.1 Streptomyces sp. NPDC056144
ACACCCCCACCCCCCGCCCCCCAACGCGGAGGGCGCCCCCGCTACGGCCACCCGCTCCCCACCGACGCTGTTTAATGAGCGGGAGACCAGCGTTATCTACACCACCTGTATCGTCGGCAGCGTCAGTTGTTTATAAGAGACAGCGCTGACCCTGTCCTGACCACCCGGCGGGCCGGCGGGGGAACCTCCCGGCCGGCCCGCTCCGCACCCGGGGGTTCCGCACCGTGCGCAGCAGCAGCAAGCCGTACCTGATCCTGCCCGTCCTCCTGAGCGCCTTCCTCGTGCTGCTCGGGGCCCCTCCGCCGGCCGCCGCCGCCGAGAACGGCGAATGGGCCGTCTACCCGGCCACCCCGGCCGCCGCCAAGCCCGGCAGCCGCCCGTACTTCTACCTCTCGCTCGACCCCGGCACCTCGCTCACCGACCGGGTCACCGTCACCAACAAGACGGCCGCGCCGCTCAGCTTCCGGCTGTACGGCGCCGACGCGTACAACACCGACCGCGACGGCGGCTTCGCGATCCGCACGCGGACCGAGAAACAGACCGGGACCGGGGCGTGGATCACGCTCGAACGGACCCGGATCACCGTCCCGCCGCGCTCCGCCGTCACCGTGCCGTACACCCTGACCGTCCCCGCCGACGCCGACCCCGGCGACCACCCCGGCGCCGTCGTCGCCCTCGACGAGCGGATCAGCGCCGGCGGGCAGGGCTCCGTCGCCGTCGGCGTCCAGCGGGCCGTCGGCGCCCGGGTCTACCTGCGGGTCAACGGGCCCACCGTTCCCGCGCTCGGCCTGGAGGACGTCACCCTCGCACAGGACCGGCCGCTCGTGCCCGGCGTCGGGAAGAGCGGCGCCGTCGTCTCGTACACCCTCCACAACCGGGGGAACGTCACCCTCAACCCCAAGGTCGCCCTCCGGGCCGAGGGGCTCTTCGGCCGCACCCTCCTCGCCCGCGACCTCACGGGCGTCCCCTCCGAGCTGCTGCCCCGGCAGAAGATCCGGCTCACCGAGCGGTGGAACGGCTCACCGCAGTTCGACTGGGGCGACGTGACCCTCACCGCCACCGCGAAGGACGTGAAGGAAACGGCGGAGGTGTCCTTCCTCGCCGTGCCCTGGCTCGCCGCCGCCGTCCTGCTCATCGGGGGTGCGGGGGGCGTCGTCGCCCTGCGGATGCGGCACCGCCGGGCGGCCTCCGAGGCACCCGACGAGGCCCCGGCCGACGACCTGGTCGACGCCTGAGAGCGCGCCGAGACCACGCTGGGAGCGCGCTGAGCGCGTACTGAGTACGTGAGGCGGGCGCTCATCGGGGACAATGGCCCCCATGAGCGCTCGCAACCCTGAAACCGAAGCCGTCCACCGGGCCGGCTTCGCCTGCTTCGTCGGCCGCCCCAACGCGGGCAAGTCCACCCTCACGAACGCTCTGGTCGGCCAGAAGGTGGCCATCACCTCGAACCGGCCGCAGACCACCCGGCACACCGTCCGCGGCATCGTGCACCGCCCGGACGCGCAGCTGATCCTGGTCGACACCCCCGGCCTCCACAAGCCGCGCACGCTCCTCGGCGAGCGGCTCAACGACGTCGTGCGCACCACCTGGGCCGAGGTCGACGTGATCGGCTTCTGCCTGCCGGCCGACCAGAAGCTCGGCCCCGGCGACAAGTTCATCGTCAAGGAACTCGCCGCGATCAAGAAGACCCCCAAGGTCGCGATCATCACCAAGACCGACCTGGTCGACTCCAAGACCCTCGCCGAGCAGCTCATCGCCGTCGACCAGCTCGGCAAGGAGCTGGGCTTCGAGTGGCAGCAGATCGTCCCGGTCTCCGCCGTCGGCGACAAGCAGGTCCAGCTCGTCGCGGACCTGATCATCCCCCTCCTCCCGGAGTCCCCGCCGCTCTACCCGGAGGGCGACCTCACGGACGAGCCCGAGCAGGTCATGGTCGCGGAGCTGATCCGCGAGGCCGCGCTCGAAGGCGTACGCGACGAGCTGCCGCACTCCATCGCGGTCGTCGTCGAGGAGATGATCCCCCGCGAGGGCCGCCCCGCGGACCGGCCGCTGCTCGACATCCACGCCAACGTGTACATCGAGCGCCCCAGCCAGAAGGGCATCATCATCGGCCCGAAGGGCAGCCGCCTCAAGGAGGTCGGCATGAAGTCCCGCAAGCACATCGAGGCCCTCCTCGGCACGCCGGTCTTCCTCGACCTCCACGTCAAGGTCGCGAAGGACTGGCAGCGCGACCCGAAGCAGCTGCGGAAGCTGGGCTTCTAAGGCTTCCAGTGCTTCTAGCGCCTACGCGCCTTCTTTGAGGACCCTCGTCACGAGGGTCCTCTGTGCTTCCGTCAGGCGGGGGTCGCAGCAGCGGATGGTGTGGCCGTCGATGGTGATCTCGTAGGAGAAGCCGTCGGGGACGGCCCGGAGGTCTCCTTCGCCGTCCGCCAGGACGGTCGCGGCCAGGGAGCGGAGGGCCGGGTCCGTGACCTCGACCTCCGCCGACCGCTCGATGCCCGCGAAACCACCCGTGCGTCGCACTCGAATCCGCATGGGACCTGTCTACCAGCCCGGTCCGGGTCAGGTCGTGGGTACGCCCACGGTCGTCCAGGCGCGGTGGACGACCTTGACCTCCTCGCCGTCGCCGAAGCGGGCCTTCGCCGCCGCGACCGTGGCCGCCGCGAACTCCGAGAAGCGGGTGTCGGGGGTGAGCGTCCCGCCGGTCATCACGTCGTACCAGATCCGCCCGGCCCGCTCCCACGCGTTGCCCGTGAGGCCGGTCGCGACCAGGTAGAAGGCGTGGTTGGGGATGCCGGAGTTGATGTGCACGCCGCCGTTGTCGCGGTTGGTGCGGACGTAGTCGTCCATGTGGGCCGGCTGCGGGTCCTTGCCGAGGACGTCGTCGTCGTACGCCGTGCCCGGGGCCTTCATCGAGCGCAGCGCCGTGCCTTCGACACCGGCGGCGAAGAGGCCCTCGCCGATGAGCCAGTCGGCCTCCTCCGCGTTCTGGCCGCGCGCGTGCTGCTTCACGAGCGAGCCGAAGACGTCGGACACGGACTCGTTGAGCGCGCCGGACTGGCCGAAGTACTCCAGGTTCGCCGTGTACTGGGTGAAGCCGTGGGCCAGCTCGTGGCCGATGACGTCGACGGGGAGCGTGAAGTCGAGGAAGATCTCGCCGTCCCCGTCGCCGAACACCATCTGCTCGCCGTTCCAGAAGGCGTTGCCGTACTTCTCGTCGTAGTGGACGGAGGCGTGCAGCGGCAGCCCGGCGCCGTCGATCGAGTCGTGCCCGAACGCGTCGAGGAAGAGGTCGAAGGTGGCGCCGAGCCCCGCGTACGCCCGGTTGACGGTGGCGTCGGCGGTCGGCTCCTCGCCCTCCGCCCGGACCCGCTCGCCCGGCAGGTCGGTGCCGTGGCGGCAGTCGTAGACCGTGCGGTGCGGCCGCCCGGCCTCGGCGGCCGCGAGGGTGGGCGCCGCGCCGGGCAGGGGCAGCACCCGGAACGTACGGGCCGCCGCGTCCGCGATCAGGGTGCGGCGCGCGGCGGCGGCGACGGCCGGGTCCGAGGAGTGCGCGAGGTGCTCCAGGAGGTGCGGCGGGACGATCGAGCAGAAGGCCGGCGGCATGGCGGAGGTGTGGGGAGTCATGACCGCAATGTGGCACTGCGTGGTGCCCGTGTCACGGGATGCGACGAGGATTGGCGAAATGGAGTGATGAGTCACCTTCGCGTCTTGACGCGCGGCCCGTCCCGCATACTGAAACAGGACGTCCGGCTCCCGCGTACCTCGGCTAGGGTGACGCCCATCATGCGTTTCGGGCTGCTTCTCCTTAGCTGCCGCGGCGAGGGCCTGTAGTCGTAGGCCGACCCCCTCCCCGCGGGTTATTGGCGTTGCGTTCGACAGTCGGCCGTCCCTCCGTTGGACCCCCGAGGAGCCCTACGCCATGTCTCAGTCGCCTTTCGTCAGCCGCCCGACGCCGATCACCAACGCCACGCACGCGCAGAAGCCGTCCGGGATGCCGATCCACAAGTACGGCCGGTACGAGGCCGTCGAGATCCCCGACCGCACCTGGCCCGAGGCCCGCATCACCCAGGCGCCCCGCTGGCTCTCCACCGACCTGCGCGACGGCAACCAGGCCCTGATCGACCCGATGTCCCCGGCGCGCAAGCGCGAGATGTTCGACCTGCTGGTCCGCATGGGCTACAAGGAGATCGAGGTCGGCTTCCCGTCCTCCGGCGAGACCGACTTCGCCTTCGTCCGCTCGATCATCGAAGAGGGCGCGATCCCGGACGACGTCACCATCTCCGTCCTGACCCAGGCCCGCGAGGACCTGATCGAGCGGACCGTGGAGTCCCTGGTCGGCGCCAAGCGCGCCACCGTCCACCTGTACAACGCCACCGCGCCCACCTTCCGCCGGGTCGTCTTCCGCGGCTCGAAGGAGCAGATCAAGCAGATCGCGGTGGACGGCACCCGCCTGGTCATGGAGTACGCGGAGAAGCTGCTGGGCCCGGAGACGACCTTCGGCTACCAGTACAGCCCCGAGATCTTCACGGACACCGAGCTGGACTTCGCCCTGGAGGTCTGCGAGGCCGTCTGTGACGTCTGGCAGCCGGGCCCGGGCCGCGAGATCATCCTCAACCTGCCCGCCACCGTGGAGCGTTCGACGCCGTCCACGCACGCGGACCGGTTCGAGTGGATGTCCCGGAACCTGACCCGCCGCGAGCACGTCTGCCTGTCCGTCCACCCGCACAACGACCGCGGTACGGCCGTGGCGGCGGCCGAGCTGGCCATCATGGCCGGCGCCGACCGCATCGAGGGCTGCCTGTTCGGGCAGGGCGAGCGGACCGGCAACGTCGACCTGGTGACGCTGGGCATGAACCTGTTCAGCCAGGGCGTCGACCCGCAGATCGACTTCTCGCAGATCGACGAGGTACGCCGGACCTCGGAGTACTGCAACCAGATGGAGGTCCACCCGCGCCACCCCTACGCGGGCGACCTCGTCTACACCGCCTTCTCCGGCTCCCACCAGGACGCCATCAAGAAGGGCTTCGACGCCATGGAGGCCGACGCGGCCGCCCAGGGCAAGACGGTGGACGACATCGAGTGGGCGGTCCCGTACCTGCCGATCGACCCGAAGGACGTCGGCCGCTCCTACGAGGCCGTCATCCGGGTCAACTCCCAGTCGGGCAAGGGCGGCATCGCGTACGTCCTGAAGAACGACCACAAGCTGGACCTGCCCCGCCGGATGCAGATCGAGTTCTCGCGGATCATCCAGCAGAAGACCGACAGTGAGGGCGGCGAGGTCACGCCGGCCGCGATCTGGGCCGTCTTCCAGGACGAGTACCTGCCCAGCACCGGTAACGACGGTTCCGCCTGGGGTCGTATCCAGCTGCGCTCCGGTCAGACCACCTCCGACACCGACGGCACGGACACGCTGACCGTCGAGGCCGTCGTCGACGGCGCCGAGGTCGTCCTGTCCGGCTCCGGCAACGGTCCCATCTCGGCCTTCTTCGCCGCGCTGCAGGAGATCGGCGTGGACGCCCGCCTGCTGGACTACCAGGAGCACACGATGAGCGAGGGCGCCTCCGCGCAGGCCGCCTCGTACATCGAGTGCGCCATCGACGGCAAGGTCCTGTGGGGCATCGGCATCGACGCCAACACGACCCGCGCCTCCCTGAAGGCGGTCATCTCGGCGGTCAACCGCGCCGCCCGCTGACCCTGCGCGCCCCGACTGCCCCGCACCCTCTCCGGAGGGTGCGGGGCAGTTCCCGTCTGTGAGCCGCGTCACTTAGCGGAATCGTTTCAGGTTCGCTTAAGGAAGATCGTGACGGCATGTCGGAATCGGTGCCATATCAGGGGAGTTGACGGCAGATCTGGGCATGGCGGAAGGTCGGCTCGTCCCCTCGGACATCCTCCTTCTCGTACTCCCTGACCTGGAGTTCCGCATGCGCATGCGCACGTCCGCAGCCGTGGCCGCCGTCCTCGCCGTGACCGGCGCGACCCTCGCCTGGGCGCCCTCCGCCTCCGCCGCCCCGGCCGCCGCGGAATGCGTGACGAACCCGCTCGGCACGGCCGGTCTGTACGCGGAGTTCGTCGAGAAGGACTCGGTCCGCCACTCCGACTCCGAGGGCGCGGTCGCGGTCGGCGGCGACGCCACCTTCGGCGACCCGAAGCAGCCCTCCGGCTTCTCCATCGGCCACAAGCTGACCCCCGCCGACCTCGCGAAGCTCCCCGGCGGCCACAGCCTCGTCGTCGGCGGCACGCTGTACGCGAACCAGGTCGTCCTGGACAACGGCACGGGCGTCGCCGGCAAGGTCGTCGACCGCTCCACCAAGGGCCAGGGCTTCGGCGTCGACGGCGACAAGGTCGCCGAGGGCGCCTCCCCGGCCTCCCCGGTCGACTTCGGCAAGGAGTTCGCCTCGCTCCGCGCGCTCTCCACCGGCTGGGCGGGCGTCGCGGCCAACGGAACCGTCGCCAAGGACGGCCTCGGCCTCTTCCTCACCGGCACGGACGCGAAGCTCAACGTCTTCGCCGTCGCCGCCGCGGACCTGCAGAAGGCCGGCGCGATCACCTTCAAGGTCCCGGCCGGTTCCTCGACCCTCGTGAACGTGCTCGGCTCCTCGTACGACATGAGCACCGCGCCCACCTACGGCGTCTACTACCAGGGCGCCGACGGCACGGCCCCGGTCGTCGACGACTACGCCCTCGCGAGCGACGCCTTCGCGGGGATCCGCTCCCGGATGCTGTGGAACTTCCCGCAGGCCGAGAGCGTGAAGAAGAACTACACCTCGTGGCCCGGCACGATCCTCGCGCCGAACGCCAAGGTCGAGATGGGCGGCACCGGCGCCAACGGGCAGCCGTACGGTCCCGGCCACGTCAACGGATCGGTCATCGCCGAGGAGCTCGTCACCGCCCCCGGCGCCGAGACCCACCAGATGAACTTCACCGGCTGCCTCCCGAAGACGACCACCACGGAGGAGGTCGTCCCCCCGAAGCCCCCGACGCCCACCGAGACCTCCGTCCCGACCCCGCCCGCGACCCCGGAGCCGACCCCGACCGAGAGCGAGGGCGGTACGCCGGAGACCCCGGGCACCACCGGGACGCCGGAGACCCCCGAGGCCTCGGAGACCCCCGGGACTCCCGGGGACTCCGCCTCCCCGTCGGCGCCCGGCGAGACCGCCGGGACCCCCGACGCGTCCGTGACGCCCGGCGCCTCCGCGATCCCCGACGGGGCCACCGGAACCCCCGCGCCGTCCGCCACCCCGGAGGGTGATCTCGCGACGACCGGTTCGTCCGTCGGTCCCGGCGTGATCGGCGCCGCCGTGGCCGCGCTCCTCGCCGGCGGAGGCTTCCTGGCCTTCGCAAAGCGCCGCCGCCGCGCCTCCTGAGGCGCCGCCGGGCAGTGACGTGTCTCGGCCATCTCCACGGTGAACTGTCGACGAGGTGCTGACGCCGCATCATGGATGTGGCTAACATCACGCCAACGCCGGCAGTGCAGCCGGGCCGTTGAGGAGGTGCGTGTGCGGTCTGCCCGGAATTCACGTGGTGGGAAAGTGGGCGTCTGCGGAATCCGCACCTCCTGGAACACGATCGGCGACGGCGAGTTCTTCTGCGAGGAGTGCGGCGGCGACCGGAACTACCGGCGGCGCACCGGCCGCCGCAGGTTCGCCGTCCTCGGCGTCCCGGTCCTGCCCAGGGGCTGTACGGGGCCCGTCGTCGAGTGCGCGGCCTGCCACACCCACTTCGGTGTGGAGGTCCTCGAACGCCCGACGACGGCGCGCTTCTCGGCCATGCTCAGGGACGGCGTGCACACCGTCGCCCTGGCCGTCCTCTGCGCCGGGGGTACGGATTCCCGCGCGGTTCTCGACCGGGCCGTGAGCGCCGTCCGGGCCGCCGGTTATGCCGACTGCACGGCCGTCCAGCTCGTCGACCTCGTCGAGGCGCTCGCGGCCGACACCGGCCGCTTCCTGCCCGAGGCAGGCCCCGAGTGCGCCCCCGAGGGCACCCTCCTCGCGATCGAGATCCACGAGGCGCTGGAACCGCTCGCCCCCCATCTCGCGGCCTCGGGGCGGGAGTCGATCCTCCTCGACGCCGCCCGGATCGCCCTCGGCGACGGCGCGTACAGCCCGGTCGAGATGGAGGTCCTCGGGACCGTCGGCACCGCGCTCTCGCTCGCGCCCGACGACACCGTCCGCCTCCTCGCCTCGGCCCGCAAGGTCCCGTAACGGCCGGACGAGCGGCTCAGGGAACGATGTTCTGGTTCAGCCGGAACACGTTGTCGGGGTCGTACCGGCGCTTGACCTCGCGCAACCGGTCGTAGTTCTGGCGGTAGTTGACCCGCACCCGGTCCTGGTCGTCGGTGTCCATGAAGTTCACGTACCCGCCGGCCTCGGTGTGCGGGCGCAGGGCCTCGTCGTAGGCGCGGGTCCAGGCGATGTTCGCCTCGGAGTCCGCCGCCCGGCTCCAGCTGGCGCCGAACGAGTGCGAGAAGACGGCGTCCCGGTAGGCGAACGCGGTCTCCTCGGGCCCCACCTCGTGGCAGACCCCGTCGATCGGGAAGATCGCCGTGTCCGACTCCATCGCCGGCATCGTCTCGCCGTACGCGAGGTGCGCGGCGACGGCGCCCTCGGTGAGCTCCCGGCTGAAGTTGCCCTTCCAGTAGTGGTAGAGCCCCGGGGGGAGCTGCTCGTCGAAGAGGGTGTTGATCACCGGGTACGGCATCCGCTCCATGAACCGGCCGACGACCGGACCGAGCGTGTCCAGGCGGGCGAGGACCTTCTCGTCCTCGGACTCGGGGCCGGTGAAGCAGGTGAACGCGGCGCAGATCGGGCGGCCGTGCCAGCGCTCGGGCAGGAACGGTTCCTCGGGGCCGAGCGCGATCACGAAGATCGTGTTGAGCTCGACGGGCGCGTCCGCGTTCATCGCCTGCCAGGCGCGGGCCACGTCCCCGTCGAGCGGGTAGCAGGTGAGCCCGGCGAAGACGTCGCCCACGGGGTGCAGCCGGAACACGAGCGAGGTCGCGACCCCGAAGTTCCCGCCGCCGCCGCGCAGCGCCCAGTACAGGTCGGGATTCCGCTCGGCGTCGCAGCCGACGAGCGTGCCCTCGGCGGTGACGACATCGGCGCCGATCAGGTTGTCGCAGCTCAGGCCGTACCGGCGGGCGAGATGGCCCATGCCGCCGCCGAGCGTCAGGCCGCCGACACCGGTCGTGGAGACCACGCCGCCGGTCGTGGCGAGGCCGAAGGCGTGGGCCGCGTGGTTGAAGTCGCCCCAGGTGGCGCCGCCCTCGGCCCGGGCCGTACGGGCCTCCGGGTCGACGCGGACGCCCCGCATGCGGGACAGGTCGACCACGAGGCCGTCGTCGACGGTGCCGTGCCCGGCGACCGCGTGCGCACCGCCGCGCACGGCGAGCGGGAGCGCGTGCTCCCGGGCGTACAGCACCGCCGCGATCACGTCACCGGCGTCCACGGCGTGGACGACGACGGCGGGGCGGCGGTCGTGCAGGGCGTTGTAGACCCGACGGGACACGTCGTACGACGGGTCGCCGGGGGTCACGACGGTGCCGCGCACGGCACCGCGGAGCGTGTCCAGGGGAGTGGTCGTGGTGGTCATGGTTCCGGTCTAGCCGGGCGGGGGAGCGGGCCGCATCGCCGGAACCGCCCATCGTGGGGCGGGAGCGGGGATGGGCCGTTCACACCACGGACGGGGACGGCGGTACGAGGTCGTGGGCGCACGCGTACGCCGTCGCCGCCGCCCGCGACCCCACGCCCAGCTTCGCGAAGATGTTGTTCAGGTGCCGGGAGACGGTGTGCTCGCTGATGACGAGGGAGTGCGCGATCTCCTTGTTCGTGCCGCCCCCGGCGACGAGCCGCAGGACCTCCGCCTCGCGGGCGGTGAGCCCGCCGGGCAGCCCGTTCCTGTCGTGCTTCCCGCCGGAGAGCAGGGCCGTCGCGCGCCGCGCGTCCGGTACGGCCCCGAGCCGCTCGAAGGCCGTCCGCGCGGCGGCCAGCTCCAGGCGGGCCGCCTCCTCGTCGCCGAGCGTCCGGTCGGCCGCCGCGAGGAGCATCCGTACCTGCGCGGCCTCGTACGGGACGCGGAGGTCGAGCCACCCGGCCAGCGCCCGGCGCAGGAGCCGCAGGGCGGGGCCGGTGCGGGTCTCGGCGAGCGCGACCGCCCCGAGCGCCGTTTCCGCCGTCGCCCGCAGCAGCGGTACGTCCCCGGCCGCCGCGGCCAGCGAGTCGAGCGCGGCCGCCGCCTCCGCGGCCCCGGCGACGTCCCGGACGGCGAGGGCCACCTCCGTACGGGCGGAGAGGAGGCGGGCGCGGCCGAGGAGGTCGGGGCCGTGCTCGCCCTCGCAGGCCAGGGCGAGCGCGATCCCGGCGACGGCGGCGTCCGCGCGGCCCTGCGCGAGGCGCAGCAGCGCCAGGCCCGGCTGCGGGATCCTGCCGAGTTCGTGGGCGTGCCCGTACGAGACGGCGGCCTCGTCCAGACGGCCCTGGCGGCGCTGGACGTCCCCGGCTGCGTAGTACGCGGCGGCCGCCGACTCCAGGCAGTCGACCGGGACCTCCCGGCAGGCCTGCCGGGCCTCGGCCTCGGCGGGGGCCCAGACGCCGAGGAGGTCCAGGACCTCGACGCGGTGGGCCCGGCAGACCCCTCGGAAGGGGTTCTCCCCGGCGGGCGCGCACCAGCGCATCGCCGCGTTCGTCCACTCCACGGCCCGGCCGAGGTCCGCGCACTCCATGCACTCGGTGATCGCCAGGCAGTACAGCCAGCCGGTGAACGCCTCGCTCAGCTCGCCCGCCGTCACCGCGCACATCGCGTCGTCGAGCGCGCCGAGCGCCTCGGCGCGGCGGCCCTGGGCGAGGAGGGCGGCGGATGTGGCCTGGCGGGCGAGCGCGAGGAGGTCGGGGTCGCCGGAGGCGAGGCTGGCCATGCGGGCGGCCTCGGCGAGGGCGGCGGCGTGGTCGCCGCGCGCGGTGGCCTCCCCGGCGTCCGTCCAGGCGAGGAAGGACTGCTCGGGGCAGGGCGGCAGCTCCGCGAGGTGGTGCCGGGCGCGGTGCAGCCAGCCGGCCGCGGCGGCGGGGCGGCCCAGGGCCTCGTACTCGTACGACAGCCACCAGGCGGCCAGTCCGGCGCCCCGGTGGTCGTTGGCGGCGAGGCAGGCGGCGTGGGCGCGGAGGCGCGCGGTGACGGACTCCTCGACGTGCCCCGACCACCAGGCGGCGTCGGCGAGCGCGAGCAGGTCCTCGCCGGTCTGGGCACGGGTGGGGTGCCGGTCCTCGGCGTGCAGCAGCGCGTAGGACCCGGAACCGGCGGTGGGGGGTGCGGGTGCCGTGGGTGCGGACATGCTTTCGCCCCTTCCCTGTCCTTTCAGCCTAGGACGGGGAAGGGGCGAAAGCACTCAGGTGACTACTTGATCGCGCCGCTGGCGCGCAGCATGTCCTCGCGCTCGACGATCTTGATGCGCTCGCGGCCCTCCGGCTCGCCCAGCGCCTTCTCGGCGGCGTCGAGGGCGTACCAGCCCTCCCACGTCGTGTACGTGACGCCCTTGCCCTCCAGGAAGGACACGACCGCGTCCGTCTCCGGGGCCTCCGGCGTCAGCAGGCGGCCGTTCGCGAAGTCGTCCAGGAGGTTGGCGACGGTCTCGTTCGCGTCGCCCTTGGTGTGGCCGATGAGGCCGACCGGGCCGCGGCGGATCCAGCCCGTGCAGTACGTGGAGGCCATGGGCTCGCCGGACTCCTCGATCACGCGGCCGCCCTGGTCGGGGATGGTGCCGGTCGTGGTGTCCCACGGGATCTTCGGGAGCTCGTCGGAGAGGTAGCCGACCGCGCGGTAGACGGCGGAGACGTCCCAGTCGGTGGTGGTGCCGGTGCCCGTGACGTTGCCGGTGCCGTCGAGCTCGGTGCGCTCGGTACGGAGACCGACGACCTTGCCGTCCTCGCCGAGGATCTCGACGGGCGACTCGAAGAAGTGGAGGAAGAGCTTGTGCGGGCGGTCGCCGACGTCGCGGATCGCCCAGTTCTCCAGGGTCTTGGCGACCATGTCGGTCTGCTTGTTCTTGCGGCGCTCGGCGATCGAGCCCTCGTCGTAGTCGATGTCCTCGGGGTTGACGATGACCTCGATGTTCGGCGAGTGGTCGAGCTCGCGCAGCTCCATCGGGCTGAACTTCGCCTGCGCGGGGCCGCGACGGCCGAAGACGTGGACCTCAAGGGCCTTGTTGGCCTTCAGGCCCTCGTAGACATTGGCCGGGATCTCGGTCGGCAGCAGCTCGTCCGCCGTCTTGGCGAGGATGCGGGCGATGTCGAGCGCCACGTTGCCGACGCCCAGGACGGCGACCTTCTCGGCCTCCAGGGGCCAGGTGCGCGGGACGTCCGGGTGGCCGTCGTACCAGGAGGCGAAGTCGGCCGCGCCGTACGAACCGTCGAGCTCGACGCCGGGTATGCGGAGCTCGCGGTCGAACATGGCGCCGGTGGAGAAGACCACCGCGTCGTAGAAGGAACGCAGGTCGTCGAGGTGGACGTCCGTGCCGTAGTTCACGTTGCCGAAGAGGCGGACCTGCGGCTTGTCGAGGACCTGGTGGAGGGCGTTGACGATGCCCTTGATGCGGGGGTGGTCGGGGGCGACGCCGTACCGGATGAGGCCGAAGGGGGCCGGCATCCGCTCGAAGAGGTCGATCGACACGCCCGGCTCGGCGGCGGCCTCGGACTTCAGCAGCGCATCGGCGGCGTAGATTCCGGCGGGGCCGGCGCCGACGATCGCGACCCGGAGGGGGCGGGGCATGACTGGGTTCCCTTCGCAAGCGACGTGGCGGCGAAGCCGCCGACACTTAGGTCACCCTAAATAACTTCTGGCGCGGAGCGGTACCCGGGCCCGGTCTATGGACTCATAAGGCGAACTTATGGGGTCTATAAGGGGGGCGATGAGGGGGCTCGCCGCGACGGGTCAGGCGCCGTCGAGGCCGAACAGCATCAGGACCGCGCCCGTGACCGCCAGGGCGAGGAGGCCGAGACCGAAGAGGCCGGCGAACCCGATCCCGAGGAGGCGGGGCACCCGCTGACCCGTGGACCGGAGGGCGACCACGCGCCCGGGGTCCCGGGGGTCGTAGGCGGCGTCGACGGTCCACGCGCCGCCGGGCTTCGTCACGAGCCGTTCGAGTCCGTCGGCATCCCGGTAGGCGTACCTGTTCGTCTCGCCCGGGACGCGTGCGGCGGAGACACGCACGCCGTGCCGCCGCAGGTACCGCTCACGGTACGGGGCGTACGAGGCCAGCGCGCACCCCGCCAGGATCAGCAGCCCCAGGGTGCCGATCACGACGATCCCGGTGGCGGCGGCGATGTCGGAGGCGGGCCCCGTGACAGCCGCCGCCACGGCCAGCGCGACGATCACGAGAACCCCGTACAGCAAGGAGTGCTTGACCGTGCGCCGGAGCCGCCGCTGCTGGAGATCGCCGCCGATGCGGATCCCCGCCATGTAGTCCGTCGCGTCGATCTGCTCGGGCGTCTCCGGCAGGACCGCGTTCACCGCGTCCGCGAAGGCCGCGACGGAGGCCTCGTCCGCCCCCTGGAAGCGGTACACCGCCGGTACGGCTCCGGCCGCGGCCGTCAGCTCGATGGTGAGGGCCCGCCCCTCCGCGCGCAGGTGTGCGACGGCCTTCAGGTAGACCTGCATCTCCTCGAAGGGCCCCCGCACGAGCAGGATGTCCCGGTCTACGCGCGCGCCGGTGCCGTCGGGGCCCGCGAGGGCGGGTATGTGCGGGGTGATCGGCATGGTCGTGATCGTAAGGGCGGGACGGCGGGCGGTGAAGCCCTAGACGTCCGCGAGGATCAGGGCCATCAGCCCCACGCACAGGAGCGCGACGAAGCCGCAAAACATCCCCGCCGCGTTGAACAGCCGCTCCGTCAGCGCCGGGCGCAGCGCCACGACGTCCGCCGGGTCCTCCGGGTCGTACGCGACCTCCAGGTACGGCCCGCCACCGAAGTTGATGATGGCGCGCATCATCCCCGTCCTGTCGGGATAGATGAACGACCCCGGCAGGTTCGCCGGCCGGGCGAACTCCTTGACGCCGTGCTTGCGGATGCCCCGCTTGTGCAGCCACTCCACGAACTCCTGCCCGCCGGCGATGGAGAATCCGACGGCGAGGCCCGTGACGAACACGAACACCGGCGGGTAGTACGCGCCCTCGGTCGCCGCGCCCACTGCCGCCAGGAGCACCATCACCACGACGGCGCCGAGCATCAGCCACTTGACGTGCCGCGCGTGCCGCAGGGCCCAGCGCGTCTTACGGGTGTCGCAGACGACGAGGGACAGACCGTCGACCTCCTCCTCCGGTTCGAGGAGCAGGGAGTTGACGCCGTCGGCGAAGGCGACGGCCCGCCGATCGTCCACGCCGTCGATCCGGAACACCCCCGGTACGGCCCCGGCGCGCGCCCGCAGCTCGACGACGGCCGAGCTCCCCTCGGCCCGTACGCGGGCGACGGCCTTCGCGAGGATGGTGATCTCCTCATGGCGCGTGCGCAGGAGGAGTCCGTCATCGATGGCGGTGAGGTTGGTGCGGTCGTTGCCCGTGAGGACGGGTATGGACGAGAGGATCGACATGGCGGAGAGGGTAAAGGCTGTGTGAGCGACTGGTGAAGGGCGTTTCCGTCAGTCCGTCAGGGACGTGACGGCCAGCCACCCGATCGCGTACAGCCCGCCGCCGGCGAGGCCGCACCCGATGACGGCCATGAGCGCCATCATGCAGCGGACGTAGAGCCCCTCCCGCTGGACCGCGACCTTCGGGTCACGCGGGTCGTAGGACAGCTCGAACCGGTCCCCGCCCACGTTGTTGTTGTGGGTGTGCGAGGCACCGGTGGTGTCCGTGTAGCGGTACACGCGTGTGTTGTTGGTGAAGTGGGAGAACTCCGCCACCGTCGTGATCCCGTGCTTCGGCAGGTACCACATGCGGTACAGGCCCTGCCCCATGAACCACACCAGGAACACGCCCAGCGCGGCGAACAGGAACGCCGGCCAGAACAGCCCCGCGTACCCCCAGTGGCCCGCCACGCCCAGGAACACGTCCAGCCCGACGACCGGAACGGCGGCGACGGCGGCCAGGAGCCGGCCGTCACGGCGCCGCGCCGGGGCGCCGAAGACGCTCCTGACGACGAGCGTCCCGCCGTCGAGCGCCCTTTCGTCCGGCAGCGCCGCGGAGACCGCCGCCGCGAAGGCGGTGGCGGCGGCCTCGCTGACGTCCGTCACGCGGTACGAGGCCGCCTCGGCGCCCTCCGGCGCGGTGAGCTCGACCGTGACCGTCCGCTGCGCGGCATGGACGCGCGCGATGGCGGCGAACGGTATGTGAAGCTCCTCGCGCGCGCGGCGGAGCGTCACCGCGTCGTCCTGGCAGCGGAGTACGACGTCGCCGCTGCCGCGCAGGACGAGCGTGGGGAGCCCTGTCGTCACCCGGCGATACCGGCGACGAACACGGACCAGGCGGCGGCGGGGACGACGAGGACGGGGCCGGTGGGGTTCTTGCTGTCGCGGACAGGAACGACACCTGGGGTGTTGTCGAGGACCTCGACGCAGTTGCCGCCGTCGCCGTCGCTGTAGGTGCTCTTGCGCCAGCTGGTGTTGCTCAGGTCGTACTCGCGCATCGTCTGAAGTTCTCCGCTGTGGATTCGATCAGGGCCAGGGACGCCGCAGGGGGCAGGGTGGAGACCTTGAGCAGATCGTAGGCATACTGCGCGCGCTTCACTACGGACGGATCCTCGATGAGCGTGCCCGAAAAGCTCGTCTCCGTGTAGGCGGCCGTGGGCTGGTCCTCGAACTCCATGAGTCGAAGCATGCTGCTCATGGACGCGTGCGCGCCCACTGAGCGGGGAATCACGGTGACAAGGGCCGTCCTGTCCCTGGCCAGCGTGGCGATGTGCTCCAGCTGTTCGGCCATGCCCGCCGGGCCGCCGACGGGGGTCAGGATCGTGTTCTCGTGGAGTACGACCCACAACTCGGGGCTTGTAGGGCCTTTGAGAATCCTTGCCCGGTCGACTCGTGCGGCGACCGAGTCCTCGATGTACTCCTCCGAGGCGAGTGGGTGTCCCGCCGTTGTCAGCGCCCGCGCGTACCCCGCCGTCTGCAGCAGACCGGGGACCAGGAGCGGGGAGAACTCGAACAATCGCGTCGAGATCGCCTCAAGCTCCGCCGCGGGCTGGAAGTACGAGGCGAAGCCCGCCTTGTTGATGAGTCGGCGCCATGTCCGCTCGAAAAGGTCGCCGGTTTTCAGGGCTTCGTCGATTCGTACTGACACGTCCAGTTGTGGCTTTCGAATTCCCTGCTCGAACAGTCCGATATACGTGCCGGATACGGAAGCCTGTCCGGCCAGTTGCCTCTGTGTGAGGCCCGCCGCCTCGCGATAGTCCTTCAGGAGCTCCCCGTAGAAGCTCCATGCTTCCTGCTGTCCAATCGTGGCCAAGGGTTAACTCCTCATCGCTACAACACAGTTGTAGGGCCTGCGCGTCTGCCGATTCTACGGATCCCGCCCCACCCTGGAGAGGCGAAGCCGGAAATGGATTCAGAAAGGCATACGTTGGTGAAGGAAGACATCATGAAGACGACCCCGGGGACACTCGAAGACGCACAAGCGGCCGTGACGGAATTGCGCGAGGCGCTGGCCAGGGCGGGAATCACACTGCCCTCGCTCGGGCTCGACGTCGTCACTCTCGCCGCGGACCCCCCGAGGCCGCTCGTGGAATTGGGATGCTGCACGGCGGAGACCGCTCGGCTGATCGCCGCGGCGCTGCCGGCAGGGGAGGAGGGCGAGGTATGACGTTGCCCATCGGGTCGTACGTCGTGGAGATCCGGACCGGACGGGTCGGGACGGTCATGGGGCATGAGGGCCCGTACATCCAGCTCCGTGGCATCGGCGGCGGGCGCGAGTGGGACGTGGAGCCCGACGGCGTGCGCGAGGCGACCTCGGCGGAGCGGCTGAGCGCCGCCACCGCGCACGTGAATGCCCGGAGCCGGGGCGAGGTCCCCTAGGACCTAGGAGCCGCCGTGCCCTCGGCGGATCTGCTGGACCTCCTTCGTGAGTGCCCACGCGTCCGCCACCGGGCCCAGGTGGGCCAGCTTGTCGGGGTTGAGGACGGCTCGGATCGTCTGGATCCGGCCCTCGGCGAAGTCCAGGGCGATGGTCTGGAGGACCTTGCCGTCCCGGTCGCGGTAGACCGCGCCGGGCTGGCCGTTGACCTCGTGCGGCTCGCAGGTGACGTCGATGGCGAGGAGCGACGGGAAGACCGTGCCGAGGAGCCGGGCCACGTTGTCCGCGCCCAGGATCGTGCGGGCGAAGTTCGGCGCCTTGCCGCCGCCGTCGCCGACGAGCTGGACGTCGGCGGAGAGGAGGCCGCGGAGTCCGTCGACGTCGCCGTTCTGGAGGGCGTCGAAGAAGCGTGCCGCCAGCTTCTGGCGTTCCTCGCGGTCCGCCGCGAAACGCGGGCGGCCCTCGTGCATGTGGCGCCGGGCGCGTACGAGCAGCTGGCGGCAGGCCGCCTCCGAGCGGTCGACCGCCTCGGCGATCTCCGCGAAGTCGAAGGCGAAGACCTCGCGGAGGAGGAAGACGGCCCGTTCGAGAGGGGTGAGGCGTTCGAGGAGGAGCAGGGACGCCATCGACACCGAGTCGGCGAGTTCCGCCGCGCGGGCCGGGTCCTCGTACGGGTCGGAGAGCAGCGGCTCGGGGAACCAGGGGCCGACGTACTCCTCCCGCCGTACGCGCGCGGAGCGCAGCACGTCGATCGCGAGGCGGGTGACGGTGGTGGAGAGGAACGCCTTGGTGTTGTCCGGCCTGGTCGGGGAGGCGTCGAAGCGCAGCCACGTCTCCTGGACGGCGTCCTCCGCCTCGCCGACGCTGCCCAGGATGCGGTAGGCGATCGAGAAGAGCAGCGGACGCAGCTCTTCGAACTCCTCGACCTTGCTCATGTCACGGCCCCCTTCGTGTCGTTCGCGATCTTGTCAGTGGAACTGGCCGGGGACGTAGTCGCCCGCCGGCTGCTGCGTGATCACGTTCAGACGGTTCGCGAGGTTCATGAACCCGATGTGCAGGACGAGCGCGGCGAGCTGCTCCTCGTCGTAGTGGAGGGCGGCCCGTGCCCAGACCTCGTCGCTGACGCCGCCGGCCGCGTCGGCGGTCCGGGTGCCCTCCTCGGCGAGTTCGAGGGCGGCCCGCTCGGCCTCGGTGTAGACGGTCGCCTCGCGCCAGACGGCCACCAGGTTCAGCCGCTGCGCGGTCTCGCCCGCGTGGGCCGCGTCCTTGGTGTGCATGTCGACGCAGGCCGCACAGCCGTTGATCTGGCTCACGCGGAGGGCGACGAGCTCCTGCGTCGCGGCGGGGACCGTCGAGTCCTTGACCGCCTTGCCCGCCGCCATGAGGTGCTTGAAGGCCTTGCCGAAGGTCGGGTTGGTGAAGAGGTTCAGTCGGGCGTCCATGGCGTGTGCTCCTGATCTGTGTCCGTCGGAGTGGCTTCACCCTTGGGACGAGACAGGGCACGCGCCTGTGACACGGGCGCGTGTGACCTGGGTCTCCCCGGGGCTCCTCGCGCCGGGCTGTCGTACCCGTACGGGAGAATGGCCGCATGAGTCTGTTCCGCGACGACGGCATCGTGCTGCGCACCCAGAAGCTGGGTGAAGCGGACCGCATCATCACGCTCCTCACGCGCGGTCACGGCCGCGTACGCGCCGTCGCGCGCGGCGTGCGCCGGACGAAGTCGAAGTTCGGCGCGCGGCTCGAACCGTTCTCGCACGTGGACGTGCAGTTCTTCGCCCGGGGGAGTGAGCTGGTCGGACGCGGGCTGCCGCTCTGCACACAGAGCGAGACGATCTCGGCGTACGGCGGGGGCATCGTCACCGACTACGCCCGGTACACGGCGGGCACCGCCATGCTGGAGACGGCGGAACGGTTCACCGACCACGAGGGCGAGCCCGCCGTCCAGCAGTACCTGCTGCTCGTCGGGGGTCTGCGGACCCTCTCCCGGGGCGAGCACGCCCCGCACCTCATCCTGGACGCCTTCCTCCTCCGCTCCCTCGCCGTGAACGGTTACGCGCCGAGCTTCGACGACTGTGCGAAATGCGGTCTTCCCGGCCCCAACCGGTTCTTTTCGGTCGCCGCGGGCGGAGTCATCTGCGGCGACTGCCGGGTCCCCGGAAGCGTCGTACCCTCTGCGGAGGCCATCGGCCTGCTCAGCGCGCTGCTCACCGGCGACTGGGCGACGGCGGACGCGTGCGAGCCGCGTCACGTCAGGGAGGGCAGCGGGCTCGTGTCCGCCTATCTGCACTGGCACCTGGAGCGCGGCCTGCGCTCCCTGCGGTACGTAGAGAAAAGCTAGGAGAGAGCACTCATGGCCATCGGACGCATCCTCGGGCGCCAGCGTCGGGAGTACGCCACCCCCGAACCGCACCCCTCCGGCGCCCGCCCGCCGAAGCTCCCGGCCGAGCTCGTGCCCGAGCACGTCGCGATCGTCATGGACGGCAACGGCCGCTGGGCCAAGGAGCGCGGTCTGCCGCGCACCGAGGGGCACAAGGTCGGCGCCGAGCAGGTGCTCGACGTCCTCCAGGGCGCGATCGAGATGGGCGTCGGCGCGATCTCGCTGTACGCCTTCTCCACCGAGAACTGGAAGCGCTCGCCCGAGGAGGTGCGCTTCCTCATGAACTTCAACCGTGACTTCATCCGCAAGACCCGCGACCAGCTCGACGCGCTCGGCATCCGGGTCCGCTGGGTCGGCCGCATGCCGAAGCTGTGGAAGTCGGTGGCGAAGGAGCTCCAGGTCGCGCAGGAGCAGACCAAGGACAACACCAAGCTCACGCTCTACTTCTGCATGAACTACGGCGGTCGCGCCGAGCTCACGGACGCGGCGCAGGCGCTCGCGGAGGACGTGAGGGCCGGAAAGCTCGACCCGGCGAAGATCACCGAGAAGACGATCCAGAAGTACCTGTACTACCCGGACATGCCGGACGTCGACCTCTTCCTGCGGCCCAGCGGCGAGCAGCGCACCTCCAACTACCTGATCTGGCAGAGCGCGTACGCCGAGATGGTCTTCCAGGACGTGCTGTGGCCGGACTTCGACCGCCGCGACCTGTGGCGGGCGTGCGTCGAGTACGCCTCCCGCGACCGCCGCTTCGGCGGGGTCGACCCGGCGGACCTCGCCGTCCTCGACAAGGCGTAGGGCTCCGCCGTGGGGGAGACGGTGGGGGAAACGGTGCGGCTCGGTTACTCGGCGGAGTTCGCCGACGTGCACGAGGCGGTACGGGTCAGGCTGCGGGCCACCCGCTGGTGGCCGGCCATGCGGTGGACCACGCGGATCGTCGGCGGCTTCGCCGTCCTGGTCGCCGGGCTCGCCCTGTGGATCGGGGACGCGGGCGCCGCCGTCACGCTCGTGCTGCTCGGTGCGGTGGCCGTGGGCGCCGCCGAGCTGATCCCGTGGGGGACGGCCTGGAGCCTCTTCCGGCTGATCGGGTCCCAGGGGGACGCCACGGCGGTCGTGGACGAGGACGGCGGACGGTGGACCTCGCGGGACACCGACACCACGATCCGGTGGGCGCTGCTGCCCCGGTACGTGGAGACGCCCCGGCTCTTCGTCCTGCTCACCGCCCAGCGGTCCGGCACCGGCTTCGCGTATCTGCCGAAGCGCGGGCTCGCCGATCCCGCCGACGTGGACCGGCTCCGGGCGGTCCTGGACCGGTACACCGCCCGCGCGTGACCGTACGCGAAGGGGCCCGCACCGAATCGTTTCGGTGCGGGCCCCTTCGTACGCCTGCTGACTACTTCGCCGCGCACTCCGCGCACGTGCCGAAGATCTCGACCGTGTGCGCCACGTTCACGAAGCCGTGTTCCGTGGCGATCGTCTCGGCCCACTGCTCCACCATCGGGCCCTCCACCTCCACGGCCTTGCCGCAGAGGCGGCAGACCAGATGGTGGTGGTGGTCCTCGGTCGAACAGCGGCGGTAGACCGTCTCGCCGTCGCTCGTGCGCAGCGCGTCGACCTCGCCCGCGTCCGCGAGGGACTGGAGCGTGCGGTAGACGGTGGTGAGGCCCACGGAGTCGCCGCGGTGCTTGAGCATGTCGTGCAGCTCCTGGGCGCTGCGGAACTCGTCCACCTCGTTCAGCGCCGCCGCCACGGCGGCCCGCTGCTTCGTCGAGCGGCCTCGTACGGGGGGTCCTGCCGTCACCACGGGGGCCTCCTTGGATGAATGTGCTGCCCCCGCCATTCTGCCAGCCCCCCGTGTGCGGTCCCCCTAGGTCCTGTCCGGCGGATCATGGCCGGGGTCGCGGGGCCTATCCGCCCCTGATCCGCCGGACAGGCCCTAGACCTTCACGTCGCAGTTCGCGGCCCCGGCCGTCCCGGAGTCCGCGGCCTCCGCCGCGCGGGCGCGGCGCCGGGCGAGCGGGGTGGCGAGGAGGGTCAGGGCGACGAAGACCCCGATCGCGTACAGGACGATCGTCGCGCCGGGCGGGACGTCCTGGTAGTACGAGGTGACCGTGCCGGCCAGGGTGACGGCGACGCCCGTCGCGACCGCGAGGACGAAGGTCGCGCGGAAGGACTTCGACAGCTGCTGGGCCGCCGCGACCGGCACCACCATGAGCGCGCTGACGAGCAGCAGGCCGACGACCCGCATGGCGACCGTGACGGTCACCGCGGCCGTGACCGCGATGAGGAGGTTCAGGGCGCGCACCGGGAGGCCGGTGACGCGGGCGAACTCCTCGTCCTGGCTGACGGCGAAGAGCTGGCGGCGCAGGCCGACCGTGACGAGGACGACGAAGGCCGCGAGGAGCGCGATGGCCGTGATGTCCTCGGAGGAGACCGTCGACAGCGAGCCGAAGAGGTACGAGCTGAGGTTGGCGTTCGAGCCGGTCGGCGAGAGGTTGATCAGCAGGACGCCGCCGGCCATGCCGCCGTAGAAGAGCAGCGCGAGCGCCATGTCGCCGCGGGTCTTCCCGTACGCCCTGATCAGCTCCATCGCGACGGCGCCCGCGACGGCGACGAGGGTCGCCATCCAGACCGGGTTGGCGTTCATCAGGAAGCCGAGGCCGACACCGGTCATGGCGACGTGGCCGATGCCGTCGCCCATGAGGGCCTGGCGGCGCTGGACGAGGTAGATGCCGACGGCGGGGGCGGTGATGCCGACGAGGACGGCCGCGAGGAGCGCCCGCTGCATGAAGGCCGGTTCGAGGAAGTCCATGATCAGGTCAGCAGTCCCGTGCGGAGCGGCTCGCCGGCCGCGTGCGGATGTACGTGGTCGTGGCCGGGCAGCGCGTGCTGGCCGACGGCCTCCGGCGGCGGGCCGTCGTGGACGACGCAGCCGTCGCGGAGGACGACCGCGCGGTCGATGAGCGGTTCGAGGGGGCCGAGCTCGTGCAGGACGAGGAGGACGGACGTGCCGCCCGCGACCTGCTCGCGCAGGGTCGAGGCGAGGATCTCCTGGCTCGCGAGGTCCACGCCGGCCATCGGCTCGTCCATGATCAGGAGTTCGGGCTCGGAGGCGAGCGCGCGGGCGATCAGGACGCGCTGGTGCTGGCCGCCGGAGAGCGCGGCGACGGAGTCCTTGGCGCGGTCGGCGAGGCCGACGAGCTCGATGGCCCGCTCGACGGCGGCCCGGTCGTCCCGGCCCATCCAGCCGAACTTCCGGCGGGACAGCCGGCCGGAGGAGACGACCTCGCGGATGGTGGCGGGGACGCCGCTGGCGGCGGTGGTCCGCTGCGGTACGTAGCCGACGCGGGCCCAGTCGCGGAACCGCTTCTGCTCCGTGCCGAACAGTTCGATCCGGCCGCCGGTCAGCGGCACCTGGCCTATGACGGAGCGGACGGCGGTCGACTTGCCGGAGCCGTTGGCGCCGAGCAGGGCGACGACCTCACCGCGGTGGACGGTGAGGTCGACGCCCCGGAGGACGGGCCGGGCGCCGAGCGTCGCCGTGGCTCCGCGGACGGAAATGACGGGCTCGTCGCTCATGGGTGCCTCCGTGCCTGTTTCCTGCTGTGCTGCTGCCGTGGTCACTTGGCGCCGAGGGCCTTCTTCAGCGCGGTGAGGTTGGACCGCATGACCTCGATGTAGTCATCGCCCTGGGACTTGTCGGTGATTCCCTCCAGCGGGTCGAGCACGTCGGTCTTGAGACCGGTGTCGCCCGCGAGGGTCTTCGCGGTCTTGTCGCTCGCGAGGGTCTCGAAGAAGACGGTGGACACCTTGTCCTGCTTCGCGATGTCCTGGAGCTCCTTGATGCGGGCGGGGCTCGGCTCCGACTCGGGGTCGATGCCGGTGATGCCCTCCTGCTCCAGGCCGTAGCGCTCGGCGAGGTAGCCGAAGGCGGAGTGGGTGGTGATGAAGGTCTTCGTCGCGGTGTTCTTGAGGCCCGTCTCGAACTCGGTGTTCAGGTCGCCGAGCTTCTTCACCAGCGCGTCGGTGTTCTTCTTGTAGTCGGCGGCGTGGTCCGGGTCCGCCTTCTCCAGGGCCGCGCCCACGCCCTTGGCGACCTCGGCGTACTTCACGGGGTCGAGCCAGATGTGGGGGTCGGTGCCGGCCTCGGAGCCGTGGTCGTGGCCCTCGTGCTCGTCGTGGCCCGCCTCCTCGGCGGCGTGCTCCTCGCCCTCGTGCGCGTGGCCGACCTCGTTGCCGTGCTCTTCGAGCTTCGTGAGGGTGGCGGCGTCGACCGTGTTCTTGACGCCGGCCTGGGCGATGGCCTCGTCGACGGCGGGCTGGATGCCCTTGAGGTAGAGGACGACGTCGGCCTCGCCGAGCTCGCCGATCTGCTTCGGCTTGAGCTCCAGGTCGTGGGGTTCGACGCCGGGCTTGGTCAGCGTGTTGACGGCGACGTGGCCGCCGCCTATCTGCTCGGCCAGGTACTGCATGGGATAGAACGACGCCACCACGTCCAGCTTGCCGCCGCTCCCCTTGTCCGCCGCGTCGGAGGTTCCGCCGCAGGCGGTGAGGGTCACGAGGCCGAGGGTGACGGCTCCGGCGAGGGCGGTGCTGGGTATCAGGCGTCGCACGTTCATGACACTCATTTTCAACAAAACTGGAAACGATTGTCAATTGTCATATGTGTGGCCCAAGCCACGCGTGCCCCCGTGCCGTCGGGGGCGTCGCGTGCGGGGAACCGATTTGATGCGGGGGGTGGGCGCGCCGGTAACCTGTGGCATTCGCACTTCGTCGTCGTAATGAAGAGAGCACCGTGGCCGCCGACAAGATCGACACCATCGTCAGCCTGAGCAAGCGCCGTGGCTTCGTCTACCCGTGCAGCGAGATCTACGGCGGTCAGCGTGCCGCCTGGGACTACGGGCCGCTGGGTGTCGAGCTGAAGGAGAACATCAAGCGCCAGTGGTGGCGTTACATGGTCACCGCGCGCGAGGACGTCGTCGGCATCGACTCGTCGGTCATCCTGGCCACCGAGGTCTGGGAGGCCTCCGGCCACGTCGCGACCTTCACCGACCCGCTGACCGAGTGCACCTCCTGCCACAAGCGCTTCCGCGCGGACCACCTGGAGGAGGCGTACGAGGAGAAGCACGGCCGCGTCCCCGCGAGCCTCCAGGAGCTCAACTGCCCCAACTGCGGCAACAAGGGCACCTTCACCGAGCCGAAGAACTTCTCCGGCCTGCTCTCCACGCACCTCGGCCCGACCCAGGACAGCGGCTCCGTCGCGTACCTGCGTCCCGAGACCGCCCAGGGCATCTTCACCAACTTCGCCCAGGTGCAGACCACCTCGCGCAAGAAGCCCCCGTTCGGCATCGCGCAGATGGGCAAGTCCTTCCGGAACGAGATCACTCCGGGCAACTTCATCTTCCGCACCCGCGAGTTCGAGCAGATGGAGATGGAGTTCTTCGTCAAGCCGGGTGAGGACGAGGAGTGGCAGGAGTACTGGATGCAGCAGCGCTGGAACTGGTACACCGGCCTCGGTCTCCGCGAGGAGAACATGCGCTGGTTCGAGCACCCGCAGGAGAAGCTCTCCCACTACTCGAAGCGCACCGCCGACATCGAGTACCGCTTCTCCTTCGGCGGCAGCGAGTGGGGCGAGCTGGAAGGCGTCGCCAACCGCACCGACTACGACCTGACCGCGCACTCCAAGGCCTCGGGCGCCAACCTGACGTACCTGGACCAGGAGTCCGGCGAGCGCTACACGCCGTTCGTCATCGAGCCGGCCGCCGGTGTCGGCCGCACGATGCTGGCCTTCCTCCTCGACGCGTACGTCGAGGACGAGGCGCCGAACGCCAAGGGCGTCATGGAGAAGCGCACGGTGCTGCGCCTCGACCACCGTCTGGCCCCGGTCAAGGTCGCGGTCCTGCCGCTCTCCCGCAACCCGCAGCTCTCCCCGAAGGCCAAGGGTCTCGCGGCGGACCTGCGCCAGAACTGGAACATCGAGTTCGACGACGCCGGCGCCATCGGCCGCCGCTACCGTCGCCAGGACGAGATCGGCACCCCGTTCTGCGTCACCGTCGACTTCGACACGCTCGACGACAACGCGGTGACCGTGCGCGAGCGCGACACCATGAAGCAGGAGCGCGTCTCGCTCGACCAGATCCAGAGCTACCTGGGCAGCCGCCTGCTCGGCTGCTGACCCGCTGGGTTCCCGTACGGGAAAGCCCCCGGTTCCGTTCTCGGAGCCGGGGGCTTCTCCGTACGCCTCAGGAGGCCGCCGCCGCTGCCGCCGCTTCCGCCTCCGCCTGGCGCCGGGCGCCCTCGGCCGCGCGGCGCTTCCCGAACCAGGCCGTCCAGACGCCCAGTCCGCCGAGGACCGAGTAGAGCAGGACCGGGCTGACGACCACCATGGTGTCGGTCGGCAGCGCGTACGCCAGGGCGATACGGACCACGGCCTCGGCCACGTACGCCACGCCCCACACCAGCGTCATCGTGCGCATGGTCGAGCGGAAGCCCTCGTACTCCCACATGCCGTTCCACCAGGCCGTGCTCGCCGGGGTGCCGTCCGTCGCGAACTTGCGGCCGAAGTAGAACATCAGCGGGCGGCGGGCCAGGAGGGTCGCCAGGCAGAGCAGGCCGAAGAGGCCCGTCACGCCCGAGTCCTTGATCAGGAGCGCGCGGGCGGTGTGCGCGCCGACCAGCGAGACCACGGCCGTGATCACCAGGAAGACCAGGGTGACCAGGGCGAACTCGTCGACCTTGCGGCGCCAGGCCACCATGATCGCGGTGTCGAGGACCGGCCACGCGCTGCTCGCGAGCAGCGCGGCGAACTCGGACCAGCCGTGGTTCTCGGTCAGCTGGTTGTACGTGACGATCGGCGCGACCACGTTGAGTCCGATGGTCAGGATCCAGCCGAGCGCGGAGGCGGAGCCGGAGCGGGCCGGAGGGCCCGACGGGGCGGATGACGGGGCGGATGCGGACAAGGTTCCCCCTGAGTGAAGACGGTCGGGTGCTGCCCCGGAAGGCTAGTCATGCACCGGACAGGGAGGGGGGATTCCCGGTCAAATGATCTTCAAGGAGGGCGGCGCCGGTCAGGCGCGCAGGGCCCGCTGGACGAGCGAGACGATCGCCGTGAACGCGTCCTCGATGCCGGGGGCCGTCCAGTCTGCCGCGTGCGCCGGGTTGTGGAAGCGGGCCGTGGCGTCGAAGACCGCGCGGGCCGTCGTCGTGGTGTCCCGCTCCGGGGCCGCGAACAGGCCCTCGTTCCGGCCGGCCTCCAGGATCCGGGCGATCTGCCCGACGAGGTGCTCCTCGTGCCGGTCGACGACGGCGCTGTTCTCGCCGATCAGGACCTGGAAGGTCGCCATCAGCTCCGGGTCGCCGCCCGCCTTGCGGCGCTTGAGGGCGAAGAGCTCCGTCAGCCAGCCGGTCAGCCGCTCGTCGGCGGGCCCGTCACCCTCGGCGTACGGCAGGAGCGCGACGATCGTGCCCTGGAGCCACCGCTCCGTGACGGCCTCGCGGAGGGCCGCCTTCGTGCGGAAGTGGCGGTAGACGCTGCCGTGGCTGACGCCGAGGACCCGGGCGACGTCGACGACCGTCGCCTTCGCGGGGCCGTACCGGCGCAGCACCTCCTCGGTGGCTTCGAGGATGCGCTCTGCGGTCAGGGTCTCGGTGGCGGCCATGCAAGGACAGTACCTGTCAGTGCTCGCTGTCCAGGTGGGCCATCTGGGCCGCCGGGTAGCGCTCGCCCGCCGCGGCGCCCGCCGGGACGGCCTCCTCGATCGCGGAGAGGTCGGCGGCGTCGAAGGTGACGTCCAGGGCGCCGAGCGCCTCCGCGAGCCGGTCCCGGCGGCGGGCGCCGACCAGCGGGACGATGTCGGCGCCGTGCCGGGGGCCCTGGGCGAGGACCCAGGCGATGGCCGTCTGGGCGACCGTCGCGCCCTTCGCCTCGGCGACCGCGCGCAGCCGGTCCACCAGGTCCAGGTTCCGCTGGAGGTTCTCGCCCTGGAAGCGCGGGCTCATGCCCCGGAAGTCGCCGGGCGCCAGCTCGCGGTCGCGGGAGAAGTGGCCGCCGATCAGGCCGCGGGAGAGGACCCCGTACGCGGTGATCCCGATGCCGAGCTCGCGGGCGGTGGGGAGGATCTTCTCCTCGATGCCCCGGGACACGAGGCTGTACTCGATCTGGAGGTCCGCGATCGGGGCCACGGCCGCCGCGCGGCGCAGGGTGTCCGCGCCGACCTCGGAGAGGCCGATGTGCCGGACGTGCCCGGCCTCGACGAGCTCCGCGATGGCGCCGACGGTCTCCTCGATCGGGACGTCCGGGTCGACGCGGGCGATCCGGTAGATGTCGATGTGGTCGGTGCCCAGGCGCTGGAGCGAGTACGCCGCGAAGTTCTTCACCGCGGCCGGGCGGCCGTCGTACCCGGTGAAGCCGCCCTCGACCGTGCGGAGCGCGCCGAACTTCACGCTCGTCAGGGCCCGCTCGCGGACGGCGGCGGGGACGCCGCGGAGCGCCTCGGCGATCAGCAGCTCGTTGTGGCCCATGCCGTAGAAGTCGCCGGTGTCGAGGAGGGTCACGCCGGCGTCGAGGGCCGCGTGGATCGTGGCGATCGACTCGGTGCGGTCGCTCTCGCCGTACAGGGCGGACATGCCCATGCAGCCGAGACCGAGGGCGGAGACGGCGGGGCCGGTCGCGCCGAGGGGGCGGACGGGGAGGGAGGGGGCCGTCGAGGAGGTCGTCGCGGGAGTCGCCGAAGGGGTCGTCGAAGGGGTCGTCGAAGTCGTCATGGAACAACCATGACATGTGTGATGACAGATTTCAATATCTGTCACTCCCTACCCCATCGTGCGGCGCGGGCGCCGGCGGCTCCAGGGCCCGTGCCGTCCGCTCCGCCGTGCCACGGGCCCACGCGCCGCTCGTCAGTGCGCCCACGGCGAGGACGGCGAGGCCGCAGGCCGTCACGATCCAGTAGCCGGGGCGGGCGGCGGCCGTGAACATCTCCTCGCGCGAGCCCCCGGCCACCCCGGCACCCAGGACCGCGCCGACCACCGCGACGCCGAGGGTCTGCCCGATCTGGCGGCTCGTGGAGGCGACCGCCGCCGCCACCCCGGCCTGGGCGCGGGGCATGCCGGAGACGGCCGTGTTCGTGATCGGCGCGTTCACGACACCGAAGCCGATGCCGAAGAGCACGTACCCGGTGAAGAGCAGCGCGTCGTTCGTCTCCGCCTCGAAGGCGGCGAAGAGCAGCGAGCCCGAGGCCATCGCCGTCCCCGCGATCAGCAGCGAGGGGCGCGGCCCGCGCGCGCCCGTGAGCCGCCCGGAGAGAGGGGCGAAGACGAAGGTCATGCCGGCCATCGGCAGCATGTACAGGCCCGCGTCCAGGGGCGAGAGGCCGCGCACGTCCTGGAGGTACAGGGTGTTGAGGAAGAGGAAGCCGCCGAGCGCCGCGAAGGCGCAGACCGCGATGACGGTGGCCCCGCTGAACGGCGCGCTGCGGAAGAACCGCAGGTCGATCAGGGGCTCGCGGCGCCGGGGCTCGTAGAGGAGCAGGCCGGCGAGGGCGGCGGCCGAGACCAGGGCGAAGAGCGGGGCGGTCTCGATGATCGCGTACGTGAGCGAGCCGAGGAGCACCGCGACGAGGAGCTGTCCGACCGGGTCGGGGCGGCGGGGCCGGGGGGCCTTGGACTCGGGGACGTACCGCAGGGTGAGGACGAGGGCGGCGGTCGCGACCGGGAGGTTCAGCCAGAAGATCGCCCGCCAGTCCACGGCCTCGACGAGGAGGCCGCCCACGAGCGGCCCGGCGGCCATGGAGACGCCGACGACCGCGCCCCAGACGCCGATGGCGCGGGCGCGGGCGGCGGGCTCGGTGAAGGTGTTGGTGATGATCGACATCGCGACCGGGTTGAGCATCGCGCCGCCGACGGCCTGGAGCGCCCGGAAGGCGATCAGCGCCTCCAGGCTGGGGGCGAGGGAGCAGAGCAGCGAGCCGAGCGCGAAGACGACGAGGCCGGTCGTGAAGACCTTGCGGCGGCCGATCCGGTCGGCGGTGGAGCCGCCGAGCATGAGGAGGGTGGCGATGACGAGGCTGTAGGCGTCGATCGTCCACTGGAGTCCGGAGACGCCCGCGTCGAGCTCGCGGCCGATGGACGGCAGGGCGACGTTGAGCGCGGTGTTGTCGAGGCTGACGATGAGCAGGCTCATGCAGCAGATGGCGAGGACGAGCAGCTGTCTGCGGCGGGGGAGCTGGTCGGGGGCCGGCGGGGGCGTGAGCTTCGGGGGTGTGAGCTCGGGCATGTGCGGATCGTAGGGCTGACGGCTTGAGCGCGCAGTGCGTGACAATAGGGGAATGACCGCGTTCTCCCCTCTCGCCATCGGCCCGCACATCGTGCAGCCGCCGGTGGTGCTCGCGCCCATGGCCGGCATCACCAACGCCCCCTTCCGTACCCTCTGCCGCGAGTACTCCGGCGGCAAGGGGCTGTTCGTGAGCGAGATGATCACGACGCGCGCCCTGGTCGAGCGCAACGAGAAGACGATGCAGCTCATCCGCTTCGACGCGACCGAGCAGCCGCGCTCGATCCAGCTGTACGGCGTCGACCCGGTGACCGTCGGCAAGGCCGTGCGGATGATCGTCGACGAGGACCTCGCCGACCACATCGACCTGAACTTCGGCTGCCCGGTCCCGAAGGTGACCCGCAAGGGCGGCGGCTCGGCACTGCCGTACAAGCGGCCGCTGCTGCGCGCGATCCTCCACGAGGCCGTGTCGAACGCGGGCGACCTGCCCGTCACGATGAAGATGCGCAAGGGCATCGACGACGACCACATCACCTACCTCGACGCGGGGCGGATCGCCGTCGAGGAGGGCGTCACCGCCATCGCGCTGCACGGGCGGACCGCCGCCCAGCACTACGGCGGCACGGCCGACTGGGACGCCATCGCGCGGCTCAAGGAGCACGTGCCGGAGATCCCGGTGCTCGGCAACGGCGACATCTGGTCGGCGGACGACGCGCTGCGGATGATGAAGGAGACCGGCTGCGACGGCGTCGTGGTCGGGCGCGGCTGCCTGGGGCGGCCCTGGCTCTTCGGCGACCTGGTGGCCGGGTTCGAGGGTACGGGCGCCTACGCGCAGCCGGGGCTGCGGGAGGTCGCGGACGCGATGGTGCGGCACGCGGCGCTGCTCGGCGAGTGGCTGGGCGACGAGGCACGCGGTGTCATCGACTTCCGCAAGCACGTGGCCTGGTACCTGAAGGGCTTCGCGGTCGGCTCCGAGATGCGCAAGAAGCTGGCGATCACCTCCTCCCTGGACGAGTTGCGCGCTCAGTTGAGCGAGCTTGATCTGGACCAGCCGTGGCCGGTGGGCGCGGACGGCCCCCGGGGTCGTACGTCCGGAAACAACCGAGTTGTCCTGCCTGACGGCTGGTTGAAGGACCCGTACGACTGCGCCGGTGTGAGCGAGGACGCCGAGCTGGACACGTCCGGAGGGTGAGATCGGGGCGCTCATTCGTGCGCTCAGTGGAGTGATCCTCGCCACCCCTGAGGGGGGTGGCGCTCACATGAGCAGGTTACGGACAGCTGCACCGCCTGAAGGGTGGCACGGGGTGCCACCCTTTTTGCGTTCAAGAGTTGAACGCAAGTGGAGGGGATGGCGCTCGGATGAGCGGCTAGCGTCAAGATTCGGCCATTCGGGCTTCGGGTCCTGAAAGCGGAAGCTACCTCTCAGTTACTTTCGAAGTGCTGGCGGACGGGTGGTTAAGACCATGTGTCCGCTAGGCGTACCTCCACAGAAGCCTTCGATCTGGGTATGTTCCTCGCCGTCAGGGCAGCCAACCGAGTCATCGAGGAGTCGGGACCCGTGTCGGAAATTAATGATCAGAAGTTCGTCTACGACTTCACCGAGGGCAACAGGGACCTGAAGGACCTGCTCGGTGGCAAGGGCGCCAACCTCGCCGAGATGACCAACCTCGGCCTCCCGGTGCCTCCGGGCTTCACGATCACCACCGAAGCGTGCAAGGTCTACCTGGAGAGCGGCTCGGAGCCTGCCGCCCTCCGCGACGAGGTGTCCGCGCACCTCGACGCCCTCGAGACGCAGATGGGCAAGAAGCTCGGCCAGGCCGACGACCCGCTGCTCGTCTCCGTCCGCTCGGGCGCCAAGTTCTCCATGCCCGGCATGATGGACACGGTCCTGAACATCGGCCTCTCGGACGAGTCCGTCAACGGTCTCGCCGCCCAGGCCGACAACGAGCGCTTCGCGTGGGACTCGTACCGCCGCCTGATCCAGATGTTCGGCAAGACCGTCCTCGGCGTCGACGGCGAGCTCTTCGAGGAGGCCCTCGACGAGGCCAAGGCCGCCAAGGGCGTCGCCAGCGACACCGACCTGGACGCCGCCGACCTGCGCAAGGTCGTCGAGCACTTCAAGAAGATCGTGAAGACCGAGACCGGCCGCGACTTCCCCCAGGACGCCCGCGAGCAGATGGACCTCGCCATCGAGGCCGTCTTCAACTCCTGGAACACCGACCGCGCGAAGCTGTACCGCCGCCAGGAGCGCATCCCGAGCGACCTCGGCACCGCCGTCAACGTGTGTTCGATGGTCTTCGGCAACCTCGGCCCCGACTCGGGCACCGGCGTCGCCTTCACCCGCGACCCCGCCTCCGGCCACGCCGGCGTCTACGGCGACTACCTGCAGAACGCGCAGGGCGAGGACGTCGTCGCCGGTATCCGCAACACCGTGCCGCTCGCCGACCTCGAGTCGATCGACAAGACGTCGTACGACCAGCTCATGCACATCATGAGCACGCTGGAGACCCACTACAAGGATCTCTGCGACATCGAGTTCACCATCGAGCGCGGCCAGCTCTGGATGCTCCAGACCCGCGTCGGCAAGCGCACCGCCGGTGCCGCCTTCCGCATCGCGACCCAGCTCGTGGACCAGGGCCTGATCGACGAGGCCGAGGCGCTCCAGCGCGTCACCGGCGCCCAGCTCGCCCAGCTGATGTTCCCGAAGTTCGACGAGAACGCGAAGGTCGAGCAGATCGGCCGCGGCATCGCCGCCTCCCCGGGCGCGGCCGTCGGCAAGGCCGTCTTCGACTCGTACACGGCCGTCAAGTGGTCCCGCTCCGGCGAGAAGGTCATCCTGATCCGCCGCGAGACCAACCCGGACGACCTGGACGGCATGATCGCCGCCGAGGGCATCCTCACCTCGCGCGGCGGCAAGACCTCGCATGCCGCCGTCGTCGCCCGCGGCATGGGCAAGACCTGTGTCTGCGGCGCCGAGGAGCTCGAGGTCGACACCAAGCGCCGCCGCATGACCACGGCCGACGGCCAGGTCGTCGAGGAGGGCGACGTCGTCTCCATCGACGGCTCCACCGGCAAGGTCTACCTCGGAGAGGTACCCGTCGTACCCTCCCCGGTCGTCGAGTACTTCGAGGGCCGCATGCACGCCGGCGCCGACGACGCCGACGAGCTCGTCGCCGCCGTGCACCGCCTCATGGCGTACGCCGACCGCGTCCGCCGCCTCCGGGTCCGCGCCAACGCGGACAACGCCGAGGACGCGCTCCGCGCCCGCCGCTTCGGCGCGCAGGGCATCGGCCTGTGCCGCACGGAGCACATGTTCCTCGGCGAGCGCCGCCAGTTCGTCGAGCGGCTGATCCTGGCCGACACGGACGCCGAGCGCGAGCAGGCCCTGGAGGCCCTGCTGCCGCTGCAGAAGACGGACTTCGTCGAGCTCTTCGAGGCCATGGACGGGCTGCCCGTCACGGTCCGCCTGCTCGACCCGCCGCTGCACGAGTTCCTCCCCGACATCACCGAGCTTTCGGTGCGCGTCGCCCTCGCGGAGTCCCGCAAGGAGCCGCACGAGAACGACCTGCGCCTGCTCCAGGCCGTGCACCGCCTGCACGAGCAGAACCCGATGCTGGGTCTGCGCGGTGTCCGCCTCGGTCTGGTCATCCCCGGCCTGTTCACCATGCAGGTCCGCGCCATCGCCGAGGCCGCCGCCCAGCGCGTCGACGCCAAGGGCGACCCGCGCGTCGAGATCATGATCCCGCTCGTCGGCACCGTCCAGGAGCTGGAGATCGTCCGCGAGGAGGCCGAGCAGGTCATCGCCGAGGTCGTCGCCCGCACCGGCGTCGAGCTCAAGCTCGCGCTCGGCACCATGATCGAGCTGCCCCGCGCCGCCGTCACCGCCGGCCAGATCGCCGAGGCCGCGGAGTTCTTCTCCTTCGGCACCAACGACCTGACGCAGACGGTCTGGGGCTTCTCCCGCGACGACGTGGAGGCCTCGTTCTTCACCGCGTACCTGGAGAAGGGCATCTTCGGCGTCAGCCCCTTCGAGACCATCGACAAGGACGGCGTCGGCGCCCTCGTGCGCAGCGCCGCCCAGGCCGGCCGCGCCACCCGCCCCGACATCAAGCTCGGTGTCTGCGGCGAGCACGGCGGCGACCCGGAGTCGGTGCACTTCTTCCACGAGGTCGGTCTCGACTACGTCTCCTGCTCGCCCTTCCGGATCCCGGTGGCGCGCCTGGAGGCCGGTCGTGCCGCCGCCGAGGCCAAGGGCAGCGACAGCCGCTGACACTCGGCCGGGACAGGGCCTCAGGGCCCCGCAGAGCCTGCTGAACCGGGGCCCGGGTGTGGCGGTCGGGCCCCCCGGCCCCCGGTTCGGCAGTGGTACCACCGGGGCCGTCGTCGGTCTCTCACCACCCTCACCGACGGGCGGCGGCTCCGGGCACCAAAGAGAGACGGGACGGACACCTTTGTGCGGAGGTGTCCGTCCCGTCGTCTTTTGGCCCCGCTCATTTATCGCGGCCGTCGATCAGATGTGAGTTCCTGTTCAATTGAGGACGCTATAATTCTTCGCCATTGAACTTTTCTGTTTCTTCACGTTTTCTCAAGTGAAGAAACGGACAGGCGCGGCCTCCGGATCCCCACCCGGAGGCCGCGCCCTTTTCCGATGCCGGGCAGGTGAGCCGCAACCTCGCCGACCGCCGCCGGACGCGCAAAGCCCCCCACGGTCTTCGCCACGCCACCTCGGTCCTGAAGGTTTCCTGTCCGACCCGCCTAGCTTTTCGTTTCGACGGCGTTTGCCGCGATGCTTTTCAACTCTGGCTGAAACACCCTGGTAACGTGCTGTGATGCTGTGCATACTCGTTGCCGGGGGTGGTTGCGAGTGCACAGGTGGGGACGTCATCATGCTGCGGATTCATTTCACAGGAAGCGACTTGGCGGGGGTGCGGACGGCCGCACGGCCTGATGTTCTGTGGGAAACGATTCTGAGTTTTCACCGCTTAAGGGACCGCCGCGGATCCGTCGTCTACAAGCAATGGCGTACGGATGCCAGGACGAGGCTCGGCGGTGAGACCAGGCTCCTCGCCGCGCTCGTCCCGAGCCGGGGGTATTTCCCCGACTTCCTGACGCCCGCCGAAGGCGTCCACGGACTCGACGAAGGACTCCAGGCGATCCGCGGGACCGAGCCGGGCCGGCTCCGGTCCGAGCTCTCGCTCCTCGCGGCCGACCGCTCCGGAGCCCGTACGGTCCCCCACTCGCTCCGTGCCCTCGCCGACGGCGGTGCGGAGCCCTTCGACCGGCTCGTGGGGGCCCTGCGGAGCTATCACCGGGCCGCGATCGAGCCGTACTGGCCGCACCTGCGGGCGCGGGTCGAGGCGGACCGGGCGCGGCGCGGCCGGGCCCTGCTCGACGGCGGGGCCGAGGAGCTCCTCGCCTCGCTGCCGCCGATGCTGCGCTGGCGCGCGCCCGTCCTGGAGGCCGACTACCCGGTCGACCGGGACGTCCACCTCGACGGCCGCGGGCTGCTGCTCCAGCCCTCGTACTTCTGCCGGGGCACCCCGGTCGTGCTGCGCGACCCCGTGCTGCCGCCGGTGCTCGTCTACCCGATCACCCACGGCGAGGCGCCGACCGTCCGCGCGCCGGGCGGCTCCTCGCTCGCCAAGCTGGTCGGCCAGACCCGCTCGACGGTCCTGCACGCCATAGGCGACGGCGGGACGACGAGCGAGCTGGCCCGCAGGGCCGGGGTCTCCCTGGCCTCCGCGAGCCAGCACGCGGGCGTCCTGCGCGAGGCGGGCCTCATCGCGACCCTGCGCCACGGCAACGCGGTCCTGCACACCCTGACGCCACTGGGCGCCGCCCTCCTCGGCGGCGCCCAGCGGACGGTGGAGCTGGGCTCCCGCAGGTCCTACGCGCGGAACGGCCCGGTCACCTCGTAGGTGATGCCGCCCGATGAGCTGCCGCTCGTGCCGCGCTGGCTGGAGAAGTACAGGCGGCGGCCGTCGGGGGAGAAGGCCGGGCCGGTGATCTCGGAGCTCGACTGGCCGGTGACCCGGAGGAACGGCGCCACGATGTCGTCCGGGGTGATGACGCAGATCTCCAGGTTGCCGCCGTCCTCGGCGACGAACAGGTCGCCGGAGGAGGTGCCGGTGATGTTGTCGACACCGGTCAGCGGGGCGCCGCCGCCGGAGACGAGCGAGTCGTCGTAGGCGAGCTCGTAGGTCCCGGCGGCCAGGTTGACCTGCCAGACCCGGTTGTCGCCCTTGGTGGTGAACCAGACGGTGTCGTTCGCGTAGTAGCAGCCCTCGCCGCCGCTGAAGTGCTTGGCGCCGGAGACCTGGGTGCGGGTGGTGGTCGGCGAGCCGTCCGGGTCCGGCACGTTCGTCCAGGTGAAGGTGCCCGAGGTGCCGCTGCCGGCCGTGAAGACCTGGAGGGTGCCGGAGGAGAGGTTGCCCCAGGTCGTGGGGATGAAGCGGTAGAAGCAGCCGTCGGTCTCGTCCTCGGTCAGGTAGATCGCCTTGCGGACGGGGTCGGCCGCGGCGGCCTCGTGCTTGAACCGGCCCATCGCGTCGCGACGGGTGGCGGTGCCGCCCCAGGGGTTCGTCTCGTAGACGTAGCCGAGGGACACCTCCTCGCAGGAGAGCCAGGTGTTCCACGGGGTGGCGCCGCCCGCGCAGTTCTGGCGGGTGCCGGAGAGGATCCGGTAGGCGCCGGTGATCGTGCCGGAGGAGTTGAACTTGACCGCGCTCGCGCCGCCGCTCGGGTTGATCTCCGAGTTGGACACGTAGATCCAGCCCGTGCCGTCGGCGAAGCAGGCGCCGCCGTCGGGGGCGTTGTGCCAGGTGTACGAGGTGCCGGTCACGGTCTGGCCGGACCGGGCGATCACCCGGCTGGTGAACCCGGCCGGCAGCTGGATGCCGTTCGCGTCGGCCGCGCCGAGCGCCCCGTAGGGGCCCGCGCCGGGCTGGGCGGGGGCGGCGAAGGCCGCGCCGTGCCAGAGGCTGCCGCCGAAGGCGGCGGCCGAGGTGCCGATGACCGCTCCACGCAGGAAACTGCGTCGCTCCACGTCTCACTCCTGATGAGGGTGATGAACCGCCCCGCCTCGCCGGTCGGCGGCGGGGTCGCGCGCTTCCGGAACCTAGGAGTACGGAGTTGACTGTGCATCAACAAGCGGTGAAGCGGAAGAGGCGACTGCCGGGACCTTCGTCTCTGGAGGGACGCCGGGCCCGTGCGGGAGACTGGGGCGCATGCCTGTCACCAGGGACATCCGCGACCGCGCCGACCTCGACGTGCTGCTCCGCCGCTTCTACGGCGCCGCCTTCGCCGACCCCCTCATCGGCCCCTTCTTCACCGAGGTCGCCGGGACGGACCTGGAGGCCCACCTGCCGGGCATCACCGACTTCTGGGAGCGCGCCCTCTTCCGTACCGCCGAGTACCGCAAGGACGCCTTCGCCCCGCACGCCGCCCTGCACGCGGCCCGCCCCCTCACCGCCGCCCACTTCGGGCGCTGGGTGCAGCTCTGGCACGCCACCGTCGACGGCCTCCACACGGGCCCGCTCGCCGACCGGGCCAAGGCGCAGGGCGAGCGGATCGCGCTCTCCCTGCTGCGCAGGCTCGCGGGGCGCGACGCCCCGACCGGCGGCGGCGAGGGCGGGTTCGTCCCCCTGGCGGCGATCCGGCTCCGCTCGGCGGCCTGAGGCGGCCTGGGGCGGCCTGGGGCAGTCCGACGAGGTGGCCTGACGTGGCCTGGTGCGGCCCGAGTGGCCGGAGCGAAAAAATCTTCGAAGAATCTTCTCCGGGAGCGATGAGTCCCGGGAGGTCGGCCGGTCTTACCTCTCGACAGCACCGCACGACGGAAGAAGAGAGAACGCCATGGCCCCGCAGATGATCTTCGTGAACCTGCCCGTGAAGGACCTCGACGCGAGCAAGGCCTTCTACGAGAAGCTCGGCTACTCCATCAACCCGCAGTTCAGCGACGAGACCGCCGCCTGTGTGGTCATCAGCGACACGATCTTCGCGATGCTGCTCACCGAGGAGAAGTTCGCGAGCTTCACCGCCCCGGGCAAGGCGATCTCCGACGCCACGAAGGCCACCGAGGTGCTGATCACCCTGAGCGCCGAGAGCCGCGAGAAGACCGACGAGCTCGCCGACGCGGCGCTGGCCGCCGGTGGCAGCCCGGCGAAGGAGCCGATGGACATGGGCTTCATGTACGGCCGCTCCTTCGCCGACCTCGACGGCCACCACTGGGAGGTCTTCTGGATGGACCCGGCCGCCGCCGCGGGCGGCCAGGCCTGACCCGTCAGGGGTCGGGACCGGTCAGGCCGAGACCCCGCCGTCGACCACCAGGTCCGTGCCGACGGCGGAGCCCGCGTCGTCCGACGCGAGGTACAGGACCGCCGCCGCCACCTCCGCGGCGGACGAGAGCCGGCCCAGCGGCGACTGTCCCTTCATCCGTACGTCCCGCTCGGCCTCGGTCTCGCCCGGCAGCAGCGACATCGCGGACTCCGAGGCCCCCGGGCTGACCGCGTTGATCCGCACCCCCTCGGCGATGTGGTCGAGGGCCGCGGCCCGGGTGAGCACCGAGACGGCCGCCTTCGAGACCTGGTAGCCGGAGAGTCCGGGGAAGCGGACGTGGGCGCCGAGGTTGGACGAGATGTTCACGATCGAGCCGCCGCCGTGCGCCCGCATGTACGCGATCTCCGCCTGGAGCGAGTGCAGGACGCCCGTCAGGTTGGTGTCGAGCAGCTCCTGCCACGCGTCGAGCGGGAAGTCGGCGGCGCTCTGCCCGCCCCGGAAGATCCCCGCGTTGTTCACGGCCACGTCGAGCCCGCCGTGCAGGGCGACCGTGCGCCGTACGAGCTCCCGCACGGACCCGGCGTCCGTCACGTCGGCGGTGACGGCGGCCGCGGTGCCGCCCGCCGCCTCGATGAGGGCCACCGTCTCCGCGAGGGGCCCGGCGGTGCGGCCGGAGACGACGACCTTCGCGCCCTCGGCGGCGAGGGCGCGCGCGATGGCCCGGCCGAGGCCGGATCCCGCGCCGGTGACGAGGGCGGAGCGGCCGGTGAAGCGGGCGGACGTGGACGTCATGGGTGACTCCTCAGCGATGTGGTGGTGTTGTCGATGCTCTGAACTTGACCGTACGTTCTAGAATCGAGTCCGAAGAAAGGGCGCCCCCGTGGGCGCCCTTCCCTCGTACTCCTCAGTCCAGCAGGGCCAGCGCCTGCTCCGCCGCGTCCAGGACCCGGCCCGGCTCCGTCGACGCCTTGCCGACGACCCGGATGCCCTGGAGCAGGACGAGCAGCATCCGGGCCAGCGCGCGCGGGTCCCGGTCCGCCGGGAGCTCGCCGCCGGCCCGGGCCCGGGCGAGGGCCCCGTGCAGCAGCGTCTCCAGCTGCTCCCAGCTGAGCTCGACCCGTCGCGCGACCGCCGGGTCGTGCGGGGCGAGCTCGGCCGCCGAGTTGGTGACGAAGCAGCCGTTCAGCCGCTGCCGGCCCTCGCTCGCCGCCTCGGCGGTGAAGCGGCGGACGAGCGCCCGTACGCCCGGCAGGGCCGGCCCCGGCGCCGAGAGCGCCTCGACGATCTCCGGGTCCCGGGTCTCCAGGTACCGGTCGAGCGCCTTCATGTACAGGTCGTGCTTGTTCCCGAAGGTCGCGTAGAGACTGGCCCGGCCGATCCCGAGGTGCTCCACGAGGTCGGCCATCGACGTCGCCTCGTAGCCGCGCTCCCAGAAGAGTTCCAGGGCTGCCCGGAGCGCGGCCTCGGGATCGAATTCCTTGGTCCTGGCCATGAAGCGACCGTACGATCAACTGGAACGATCGGTCAAGTCACTTCCTGCGGACCGGATAGACCGGCACCGTCACCTCGTCGTCGTCCAGGCACCGGCCCGTCTCCAGGTCGAAGCGCTGCTTCAGGAGCGGCGAGGCGACGAACGGCCGGCCGTCGACCGAGCCGAGGAGGCCCCGGGAGAGCACCTGGGCGCCCGTGAACGGGTCGCGGTTGCCGATCGCGTACGTCCGTCCCGCGCGGTCCCGGAAGACGGCGGCCTGCCGGCCGTCGGGGAGCAGGGCGGCCACGCCCCGGCCCGGGGTGAGCCGGGACTCCTCGCAGACCGTGATCCAGGCATCGGGAGAAGGGGAGAGTTCGAGCGTCGACGTCGGTTCGGGCGTCGGCATCGGTTCGAGCGTCGTCATCGGTTCGAGCGTCGTCATCGGGAGGTGACCCCTTCCAGGGTGAGGAACGTGAGATCCGGCTTGATCTGGTCGCGCTCCGGCGTGAACCGGACCGACGGGTCGGGCGTCTCGGGCGCGTTCACGAAGGAGACGAAGCGCCGCAGCCGGTCCGGGTCGTCCAGGGTCTGCGCCCACTCGTCCTGGTAGTCCTCGATGTGCGCCGCCATCAGCGCCTCCAGCTCGTCGCAGAGGCCGAGGGAGTCGTGCACCACCACGTCCTTGAGGTGGGCGAGACCGCCCTCCAGGCGCTCCAGCCAGGTCGACGTCCGCTCCAGGCGGTCCGCCGTCCGGATGTAGAACATGAGGAACCGGTCGATGAGCCGGACGAGTTCGGCGTCCGAGAGGTCCTGGGCGAGCAGGTCCGCGTGGCGCGGGGTCGCGCCGCCGTTCCCGCCGACGTACAGGTTCCAGCCGTTCGCCGTGGCGATGATCCCGAAGTCCTTCGACTGCGCCTCCGCGCACTCGCGGGCGCAGCCCGAGACCGCCGACTTGAGCTTGTGCGGGGAGCGCAGGCCCCGGTAGCGCAGCTCCAGCTGGATCGCCATCCTCACCGAGTCCTGGACGCCGTAGCGGCACCAGGTCTGCCCGACGCAGGACTTCACCGTGCGGAGCGACTTGCCGTACGCGTGCCCCGACTCGAAGCCCGCGTCGACCAGGCGGGTCCAGATGGAGGGGAGCTGGTCGACCCGGGCGCCGAAGAGGTCGATGCGCTGGCCGCCGGTGATCTTCGTGTAGAGCCCGAAGTCCCGTGCCACCTCGCCGATCACGATCAGCTTCTCCGGGGTGATCTCGCCGCCGGGGATGCGGGGCACGACCGAGTAGGAGCCGTTGCGCTGCATGTTGGCGAGGAAGTGGTCGTTGGTGTCCTGGAGGGAGGCCTGCTCGCCGTCGAGGATGTAGCCATTGTTGAGGCTGGCCAGGATCGAGCCGACGGTCGGCTTGCAGATCTCGCAGCCCTCGCCGCCCTTCGCCGCGTCCCGGCCGTGCGAGTCGAGCAGCGCGGCGAACGAGGTGATCCGGAGGGTGCGGGCGATCTCGTACAGCTCGCTCCGGGTGTACGAGAAGTCGCGGCACAGGCCGTTGTCGGCCGGGGCCGGGAGCAGCTTCTCGATGACCTTCACGCAACTGCCGCAGCCCGTACCGGCCTTCGTGCACTTCTTCACCTCGGCGAGCAACTCGCACTGGCCGATGGCGTGCTTCGTGACGTTGTGGCAGGAGCAGATGACGGCGTCGTCCGGCAGGGCCGAGGGGCCGAGCGCGACCGGCGCGCCCAGGCCGGCCGGGAGGACCAGCTGCTCGGGGGAGACGGGCGGGACGGAGCCGGTGAGCGGGCGGAGGATGCCGTACTGCTCGGCGTCGCCGACCAGGACGCCGCCGAGGAGGACGCCCTCGCCGGAGACGACCAGCTTCTTGTAGACGCCCGAGCGGGAGTCGGCGTACACGACGTCGAGGCAGTCCTCGGTGGTGCCGTGGGCGTCGCCGAAGGAGGCGACGTCGACGCCGAGGAGCTTCAGCTTGGTGGAGAGGTCGGCGCCGGTGAACGACTTCCCGTCCCCGTCCTCGTCGAGGGCCGCCGCCACCGTCAGGGCCATCTCGTAGCCGGGCGCCACCAGGCCGTACACCCGGCCGTCCGAGGCGAGCGCGCACTCGCCGATCGCGAAGACCGCCGGGTCGGACGTACGGCACCGCTCGTCGACCGTGATGCCGCCGCGCTCGCCGACGGCCAGACCGCAGTCGCGGGCCAGCTGGTCGCGGGGGCGGACGCCGGCCGAGAACACGACCATGTCCGTGGCGAGTTCGGAGCCGTCCGACAGCCTCATGCCCGTCACGGCGCCGTCGGCCGAGACCACGACCTCCTGGGTCCCGGTGCCCGTGTGGACGGTCAGGCCCATCTTCTCGATCGTGCGGAGCAGGGCCGCGCCACCGCCCTCGTCGACCTGCACCGGCATCAGGCGCGGCGCGAACTCCACGACGTGCGTGTCGAGCCCGAGGCCCTTGAGCGCGCCCGCCGCCTCCAGGCCGAGGAGCCCGCCGCCGACGACCGCGCCGGTCGTCGCCGTCTTCGCGTACTCCTCGATCGCGAGGAGGTCCTCGATCGTGCGGTAGACGAAGCAGCCGGTGGCGTCCTTGCCGGGAACGGGCGGGACGAAGGGGTACGAGCCGGTGGCCAGGACCAGGGAGTCGTACGCGAAGACGCGGCCGGAACGGGCCGTGACGGTACGGGCCTCGCGGTCGACGGACTCCGCCGGGTCGCCCACGTACAGCTCGATGCCGTGCTTCTCCAGGAAGCCCTCCTCGACCATCGAGAGGTCCTCCGGGGTCTTGCCGGAGAAGTACGAGGTCAGGTGGACGCGGTCGTAGGCCGGGCGGGGCTCCTCGCAGAGGACCACGATCCGGGCGCGCTCGGTGACACCACGCTCGGCGAGGGCCTCCAGGAAGCGCTGGCCGACCATTCCGTGGCCGACCAGGACGATGGTGGGGGTGGTCATGAGGGGCCTCCGTCGTGGCCGTCGAGTCCGGTGCGGCCTTCGTGGCCTTCGTGGGTGAGCAGGTGGAGAAGAGGGGCCTCGGGGAGGGCTTCGTCGCCCTCCCAGGCCCGGGCGAGCGTGCCGACCGCGGCGAGGTCGCCGAGCAGGACGCCCCCGACGAGCCGGTCCCCGCGGACGACGACCTTCCGGTACGCCCCCCGGGTCGCGTCCGTCAGCTGCACGACGTCGTCCCCCGGCTGCGCGGTCGCCTCCCCGAACGCGGCGAGATCGAGCGGCCGGGGACCGGAGAGCGTGAGCCGGGTGAGCGCGCGGGTGCCGGTGTAGCGGGTGCCGGTGAGGGGGCCGGCGCGGCGGTGACCGGCCGTCTCCGAGAGCAGCAGGTCCGCCAGGGCGTCCGCCTGCTCGACGGCTGGGCCCGCCAGGCCGTAGAGGTGGCCGGCGTGCTCCGCGCAGTCGCCGACCGCGTGGATGTGCGGGTCCGAGGTCCGGAGCTCGTCGTCGATCACGACGCCCCGCGCCACGTCGAGCCCCGCCTCGCGGGCCAGGGCCACCCGGGGCCGTACCCCGCAGGCCAGGACCACGACCCCAGCGTCGAGCACGTAGCCGTCGGCCAGTTCGACCGCCGTCACCGCGCCCTCCCGCTGCCGCAGACCGCTCACCCGGCACTCGGTGTGCACCTCGACGCCGAGGGACTCGACGTGCTCGCGGAGCAGGGCCGAGGCCGCCGCGTCCAGCTGGCGTTCCATCAGGCGCTCGCCCTGCTGCGTGAGGACGACCTCCGCGCCCAGCTCCGCGAGGGCCCGCGCCGCCGAGACGCCGAGCAGCCCGCCGCCGACGACCACCGCCCGCACCCCGGGGCGCACCAGCGCCCGCAGGGCCAGGCAGTCGTCCAGGGTGCGGAAGGGATGGACGCCCGCCGGCAGGTCCGCGGCGCCGCGCAGGCCCCGCAGGGGCGGCAGGACCGGGTTGGAGCCCGTCGCCAGGACCAGCCGGTCGTACCCGACGAGGGAGCCGTCCGCGCACTCCACCGTCCGCGCCGCCCGGTCGATCCGCACCGCCCGCGTCCCGAGCCGCACCGGCTCCCGGGCCTCGGGCAGGGCGATGACCTCGGGGGCGTACCGCCCGGCGAGGACGTCGGCGAGCAGCACCCGGTTGTACGGGGCGTGCCGCTCCTCGCCGAGGAGGGTGACGGGCAGGCGCTGGGCGAGCCGGGCGCCCGCCGTCCCGCCCCCGACCACCACGATCCGTGTACTCATACCCGGAAGCGTGCGTCGCCGGTGTTACCCGTCGGCATCCCGCCTGTTTCCCGTACGGAACGCTGATCTCCGCCCGTGCCCCGGCGCGGTGTGAGGCCCCGGACGCCCCGAACCTCAGAACTGTCTCAACGATCACGGGATCGATGGACGGGGCAACGATCCGCTCCGTAGGGTCGCCGCCATGCCCGAGATAACGCTCACCACCCTTGTCCTGCTCTGCCTCGCCGCACTCGTCGCGGGGTGGATCGACGCCGTGGTGGGCGGGGGAGGGCTGCTGCTGCTCCCGGCCCTGATGATCGGCCTCCCGGGCGCGCACACGGTCGTCCTCGGCACCAACAAGGCCGTCGCGATCGTCGGCACCACCGGCGCCGCGATCACCTACGCGCGCAGGACACCCGTCCCGGTCGGCATGGCCGTGCGGGTCGGCCTCGCGGCGCTCCTCGGCTCCATGGCCGGCGCCTCGTTCGTCTCCATGATCAGCAAGGACGCGCTCCGCCCGCTGACCATGGTCGTCCTGCTCGCCGTGGCCGCCTTCGTCCTCTTCCGGCCCACCTTCGGGGCCCGGCCGGAGGGCGCGGACCGGACGCCGCTCACCCGCGCGCGGATCGTCACCGCGATCGTCCTCGTCGGCGGCGGCATCGGCTTCTACGACGGGCTCTTCGGGCCCGGCACGGGCACCTTCCTCGTCCTCGCGCTGACCGCCGTCCTCCACCTCGACCTGGTGACCGCCTCCGCCACCGCCAAGATCGTCAACGTCTGCACCAACGCCGGCGCGCTCGCGATGTTCGCCTACCAGGGGAACGTCTACTGGCAGCTCGCCGCCGTCATGGCCGTCTTCAACCTCGCGGGCGGGATGGCCGGCGCGCGGATGGCACTCAGCAAGGGCACCGAGTTCGTGCGCGTCGTCCTGCTCGTCGTCGTCTGCTCGCTGGTCGTGAAGCTCGGCTACGACCAGTGGCTGAGCATGGACGTCACCGCACTCCGATGAGGTGACCGAAGGCCACCACGTTCCCCTGGTAGCCGCCGCCCTTCTCGGAGAAGCCGCCGCCGCAGGTGATGAGCCGGATCTCGGCGCGGTCCGTCCCGCCGTATACCTTCCGGTCCGGGAAGTCCTTGTTCGCGTACACCTCGACCGCGTCGACCGTGAACACGGCGGTACGGCCGTCCTGCCGGTCCACCTCGATCCGGTGGCCCTTCTTCAGGGCCCCCAGCGTGTAGAAGACCGCGGGTCCCTGCGCGTTGTCGACGTGCCCGGCGACGATCGCCGTGCCCTTCGCGCCGGGCGGTGTGCCGTCCCCGTACCAGCCGGCCATGTTCCGGTCCGCGGCCGGCGGCACGTCGAGCGAGCCGTTCGCGCCGAGCCCGAGCCGCATCATCGGGGTGTCCACGTCGGTCTCCGGGATGCGCAGCCGCACCGGCGCCGAGTACGGCAGCGGGTCGGCGGCCGCCTCGGTGTGCACGCTCGGCCCGGCCGCGAAGGCCTGCGCGGCGGACGGCACGGGCGGGGCGACGTCCTGCGAGCCGTTCTGGACCAGCCAGAGGCCCACGCAGGCGGCCACGGCTATGCCCCAGCCCTTGTTCCTGCTGCTCACTCGGAATCCTCGTGTCACGTGTCGGTGGGAGTGTCGGTGGGAGTGTGGCGGGAGTGTGGCCCTGCCCCCGCCGGGCCGTGTGCGGGCGCGCGGTGGGGGCAGGACGGGCGGGGGGTGACCCGGGCCCGGTCGACCCGGTCCCTAGCTGCCCTGCGTGCCGCTCGCCCGGCGACGCAGGAGCACGACCCCGCCCACGGCAGCCGCGGCCAGCACCGCCGCACCCGCCGTGACCTGGGCGGTGTCGGGGCCGATACTGCCCCCGACACCGGTCTGGACGTGTCCGCTGGGACCCCGGTGCTTGACGGTCAGGTCTCCCCGGGCCGTCTTCCCGTTGTCGCAGGCGACACTGATGCCGTACGAGCCGGCCTTGACGTGCTCCGGCACCCGGAACTGGCCGACGACGACCTCCTTGTGGGTGCTCGGGCTCAGCTGGAACTCGCCCGCGCCGAGCGAGTTTGCGTCACCCACGCCGTGGCCGTGCTCGCCGCAGGCCAGCGTGTTCACGGTGACCGTCGTCCCCGGTTCGGCGGAGGACGGGTAGATCTCCAGGGACTGGTAACTGTGGTCGTTGTTGTTGTTCCAGCCGTTGTCGTTGTTGCCGTTGTCGTTCGCGTACGCCGAGGGGGCGGCGAACGCCCCGACGGCGAGGACCGTCAGCGCGGTTCCGGTGAACAGGCGGGCACGGGCGGTGGTGCGCATGGGGTCCTCCGGGGCGCGCGAGCGGTCATGCCGGTCTTGCCGGTGGTCCTCCCGGGAGGGACTTCCCGAAGACGGACCTTCTGTGACCGAGATAACGGCCGCGCGGCGCGCCCCGCCTCCTGACAGGACATCAGGATTGCGCCGTCCGATACGGCGAGTCCCCTGGATTTCCGGCGTTTATGCAGGTCAGTGCGGGTGTCTAGGCGTCAGGTGACACTCCGTTCCGAATGGGTGACCGGCTCGCGGTCTGCCCCGCAGCCCGGCCCCGCCGGCATGCAGCCGGACGCCCGGCCCGCGGCCCCCACCGACGTGTACCGACATCGCCGGCACTCGTGGAAGGCGAGGACGATCCGGTCACCCGAGCAGCTCACCTCGGGTGAGGTGGTCGTGCGGTGCGGGGTCTCCGTGCCGCACCGGAGGCAGTGGCGCACGCGCTCGGTTCCGGTCGTCGTCACCGTGCCACCGCCCCCGCGCCGGTGCGGACGCCGGTACGAGTGCTCGCGCCGGCGCCGGTACGGGCACCGGCGCCGAGGGCGGCGAGCGTCCCGAGGAGCAGCCACGCCTCCTCCGGGGCCGCGACGCCCGCCGGCTGGAACACCAGGACGACGCCGAGGACGAGTGAGGCCAGGAACGCGAGGCCCCTGACGGAAAGGTCTACCCTGAAATCGACGAACACGAGCTTCTCCCTTGTGTGTTGCTGGGAAGGCCGCCCCCCGCTCCGTTCGGGGCTCCGTTCGGAGCTCCGTCCGGATGCGGAGGGGCGGCCTTGGCCGTTCTCATGAAGGCGCGGGATCAGGTCACATGGCCGGTCCTCCTTCCCGCCGGATGCGAGCCCCGGCTCGATGTGACCGAGTGTGGGGCCGTCCCCGGGTGCGGCCAACGGCTGGAAGACACGCGTAGACCGGCGCCGACGCCAGAGGAATGTCGGCGGATGTCCGCGAACGTCTGGGCAACCGGCGGACAATGACGGACCATCGGAGACCGAGCGGAGACACTCCGCGACGCGAAGGGCGCCGTTCATGACTGACCCGGACTCCTCGCCGGCGGCACAGGAAGCGCGGGAGCGGCTCGCCGCCGACCTGAGGGAGCTGCGCCGACAGATGCCGACGCTGCCGACACAGGCCGCGCTGGCGCGCCCCATGAAGTGCGCGCGCAGCACCGTGTCGGTGATCCTCAATGGCCAGCGCTTCCCCACCTGGGAGCAGATGTCCACGCTCGTCAGCGCCCTCGGCGGGAACCCCGCCGACTGGAGCGAACGCTGGAGGAGCACGCGGCGGCAGATCGAGGAGGCGGGGCGCGGAGGGGCGGCGGGGCCGGTGGGAGCGGCAAGGCCGATGATGCCTGCGAGGACGCCGAGCGCCCCCCTGACCACACCACTCCCGCAGCCCCCGACCTCACCCCTGACCTCGCCCCCGCCCCCGCCGCTCGACCCGGCGGCGTTCGTCGGCGGGGAGCGGCTGCCCGGGATCCACTGGTTCAAGGACAACCGGGAGTTCTACGAGGCCGCGGAGGAAGGGGTACGCGGGGCGCGCGCCGAGATCCGGGTCACGTACACCCGCCGCTACCCGCCGGACCAGACCGCCACCCCCGCCTCCCGCCGGTACTTCGCCGCCGTCCAGGAGTGGGCCGCCGCCGACAGCGAGGACGAGCGCGCCGTACGCCGGATCATCGGCGTGCCCGAGCGGGACGGCGTGCCCGACCCGGACGTCCTCGCCTGGGCCAGGCGCCACCACGCCGAGACCGGCGGCGTCCTCAACTACGAGGCCGCCGTGCTGCGGTGGACCGCGGCCTCCGCCGACGGCCTCAACATGGCACTCATCGACGACAGTCTCGCGTTCCTGGCCTTCTCCGGCGGGCCGAAGCAGCGGCTCAACGGCTTCATGGTCGAACACCCCCGGTTCATGCGGTACTTCGCGGCCTACTTCGACCAGCTGTGGACCGCGCTCCCGTCACTCGCCCACTACCTGGGCGGACTGCCCGAAGGACCCGACGGCAGGATCTCCTCCGGCTCGACGGAGGCGTAGGCCGCGCCCACCCGCTCCATGAGCTCCGCGTCCACCGCGAAGTCCACCGTGTCGACGCCGGAGACCGGGGCGATGCCCCGGGCGTTCGCCACGAAGGCGGCGCGGTAGTCCTTGAGATCCGTCACCGACACCGGCTTCCTCGTCGAACCGAGGAGGGGTTCGAGAAGCGTCATCGTCACGCCCGAGAGTTGGGGAGCCGTCGGCCAGACCACCGAAACGCCGTCCCAGAAAGCGATGTTGCTGACCGCGGCCTCGGCGATCTCGCCGTGTCCCGAGGTCAGCAGCGCCTCGTCGTAGCCGGCGCGGAAAGCCGCCGCCCGGTGGTAGTGCTGCCCGAAACCGCCCAGGTGCTTCAGGTGCGGGGCGGGGCGCAGGTACTCCACGCTCATCAGCCGCTGCGGGGCGCCGAGCGTGTCAGCGGCGGGGTCGGCGACGACGACGGCGATCCGGGCGCCCTCGTACACGTACACCCGCGCGGAGCAGTCCCGCCGCCCGGCGGCGGCGACGGCCCCCGCGACCCGGGCCCTGACCTCGGCCCCGGCCAGCCCCCGCCCGAACAGCTCCCGCGTCGACCGGTCGAGCCGCTCCAGATGCAGCCCGAGCCCCTTCACGAACCGCCCGTCCCGCACCTGGAACGCGGTGAAGTGCCCGAAGCCGCTCATGAGGGTGGTGAGGAGGTCGGGGTCGGGGGCGGGGGTGCCGTCGATCTCGATGTACGGGGGGTGGGTGGGCGGTGTCGTCATGGGGCCACGGTACGTCCGGGGGAGGGCGGGGGCGGGGGCCGCTGCGCGGGGCCCTTTCCCCACCCCGCCCCTTCCCGAACTGGGGCTCCGCCCCAGACCCCGCGCCTCAAACGCCGGCGGGGCTGAAGTACGGGGCTTCGCCCCAGGCCCCGCGCTTCAAGTGCCGGCGGGGCTGAAGTACGGGGCTTCGCCCCAGGCCCCGCGCTTCAAGTGCCGGCGGGGCTGAAGTACGGGGCTTCGCCCCAGGCCCCGTGCCTCAAGGGCCGGCGGGGCTGAAGCATTCGGGGCTCCGCCCCGGACCCCGCGCCTCAAGCGCGGCGGGGCTGGGGTGCCGGGCTCCGCCCCAGGCCCCGGTCCTCAAGCGCCGGACGGGCTGAAGTGGCCTGGCTGCTGTGGCCTCGAACGCCGGGCGGGCTGAGTTTCCGCCCGTAGGGCGGGAAATCCAGCCCCGCCGGCGTTTGAGGCGCGGGGTCCGGGGCGGAGCCCCGAGTGCTTCAGCCCGCCTGGCGTCTGAGGCGCGGGGGTCCGGGGGCGGCGCCCCCGGTTTCGGGAAGGGGCGGGGTGGGGGAGACGCCCCGCGCAGCGGCCCCGCGCGTACCGTGAGGGGATGAGCCCCCTCTTCGACGGCCCCGCCCCCGTCGCCCTCACCGTCCTCACCACCACCGACAGCCCCGAGAAGGCCGAGGCTCTCGCCCGTGGCGCCGTCGAGGCGCGGCTCGCCGCCTGTGCGCAGGTGTCGGGGCCCGTGACGTCCGTCTATCACTGGCGGCGGGCGATCGAGACCGCCGAGGAGTGGCAGGTCGTGTTCAAGACGACGGAGGACGGTTACGAGGCCCTGGAGGCCCATCTCCTCGCCGCGCACGACTACGAGACGCCCGAGATCCTCGCGATCCCCGTCGTCCGGGGCTCCGCCGCGTATCTGGCGTGGCTGGGCAGGGAGGTCGCTCGGCCGTGAGCGGGCTGCCGTTCTTCGTGTACGGGACGCTGCGCCCGGGCGCGTACAACCACGACCGGTTCCTTCTCGGCCGGACCGCCGTCGAGGAGGGGGCCCGGCTGCCGGGTGCGTTCCTGCACGACGGTCCGGGTTATCCGTACGTCGTCGTCCCGGGGGAAGGGGTCGTCGCGGGCACGCTCGTGACGGCGGCACCGGAGGCGTACGGCGAACTCCTCGGCGTACTGGACCGGATGGAGTGCGAGGCGGGGTACGAGCGGACCGCCCGCGAGGTCGTGCGGGAGCGGGACGGGCGCCCGGTGACCGCCTGGGTGTACGTGGCCGCGCCGGGGACCCGGGTCGGTCCGCTGATTCCCTCCGGCGACTGGTTTATGACGGAGTCGCTTCCGGAAGCCGCTCGACCCGCTCCACCCGTACCGCGCACACCTTGAACTCCGGCATCCGCGACACCGGGTCGAGCGCCGGGTTCACCAGCGTGTTCGCCCGCCCCTCCCCGTACCAGTGGAAGGGCATGAAGACCGTGTCGGCGCGGATCGCCGTCGTGATCCGGGCGGGTGCGACCGCTCGGCCGCGCCGGGAGACGACCGCGAGCGGTTCGCCCTCGGCGACGCCGAGCCGTTCGGCGAGGCGCGGGTGGAGCTCGACGAAGGGGCCGGGTGCCGCCGCGTTCAGCTCGTCGACGCGCCGGGTCTGCGCGCCGGACTGGTACTGGGAGACGACCCGGCCCGTGGTGAGGACCACCGGGTAGTCGGAGTCGGTCTCCTCGGCCGCCGGGCGGTGGACGACGGGTACGAAGCGGGCGCGTCCGTCGGGGGTCGCGAAGCGGTCGAGGAAGAGCCGGGGCGTGCCGGTGTGGTCTTCGGCGGGGCAGGGCCAGAAGACGCCGTTCTCCTTCTCGATGCGGCGGTAGCTGATGCCCGCGTAGTCGGCGGCGCCGCCGGCGGAGGCGCGGCGGAGTTCGTCGAAGACGTCCTCGGGGTCGGCGGGGAAGCCCTTGTCGTGTCCGAGGAGGTCGGCGAGCGCGTGCAGGACTTCCAGGTCGCTCCGTACGCCCGGGGGAGGGGTGAGGGCCTGGCGGCGGAGCAGGACCCGGCCTTCGAGGTTGGTCATGGTTCCCGTCTCCTCGGCCCACTGGGTCACGGGCAGGACCACGTCCGCGAGTCGGGCGGTCTCGGAGAGGACGACGTCGGCGACGGCGAGGAAGTCGAGCGAGCGGATGCGCTCCTCGACGTGCGCGGCGGCGGGGGCGGAGACGACCGGGTTGGAGCCCATGAGGAGCAGGGCCTTGATGTCGCCGCCGAGCGCGTCGAGGAGCTCGTACGCGCTCCGCCCGGGCCCGGGCAGGGTTTCCGGCGGAACGCCCCAGACCTCGGCGACGTGCGCGCGGGCGGCGGGGTCGTCGAGCTTGCGGTAGCCGGGCAACTGGTCGGCCTTCTGGCCGTGTTCGCGGCCGCCCTGGCCGTTGCCCTGGCCGGTGAGGCAGCCGTACCCGGAGTACGGCCGTCCGGCGCGGCCGGTGGCGAGGCAGAGGTTGATCCAGGCGCCGACGGTGTCGGTGCCCTTGGACTGCTGCTCGGGGCCGCGCGCGGTGAGGACCATGCCGGTCTCGGCCTCGCAGAACATCGCGACGGCCTCGCGCAGGCGCGGCACGGGCACGCCCGTGATCCGCTCGACCTGCTCCGGCCAGTGGGACATGGACCCGGCGCGGGCGGCGGCCCAGCCCTCGGTGCGTTCCGCCACGAACTCCTCGTCGACCCGGCCTTCGGAGACCACGAGGTGCAGCATGCCGAGGGCGAGCGCGAGGTCGGTGCCGGGGCGCGGGGCGAGGTGGAGGTCGGCCTGTTCGGCGGTACGGGTCCGGCGCGGGTCGATCACGATCAACCGGCCGCCGTTGGCGCGCAGTTCGGTGAGGTAGCGCAGGGCGGGCGGCATGGTCTCGGCGAGGTTGGAGCCGACGAGGATCACGCAGCCGGTCTTCGGGATGTCCTCCAGCGGGAAGGGGAGTCCCCGGTCGAGGCCGAAGGCCTTGTTGCCCGCGGCGGCGGCGGAGGACATGCAGAAGCGGCCGTTGTAGTCGATCTGCGAGGTGCCGAGCACGACGCGGGCGAACTTGCCGAGCGTGTACGCCTTCTCGTTGGTGAGCCCGCCGCCGCCGAAGACCCCCACGGCGTCGGCGCCGTGGTCGGCTCGGGTCCCCCGTAGTCCTTCGGCGACGGCGGTGAGCGCCTCCTCCCAGGTCGCGGGCTCCAGGGCCCCGGTGTCAGGGCGTCGGACCAGGGGCTCCGTGAGCCGGACCCGGGAGGAGAGTACGGAGGGGGCGGTGCGGCCCTTGCCGCAGAGCGCGCCCCGGTTGACGGGGAAGTCGGTCCGCTCGACCACCTCGGCGGGGAGGGCCGGGTCGCCGGTGGGGCGCAGCGACATGCCGCACTGCAGGGCGCAGTAGGGGCAGTGCGTCGGTGTCGGCGTCGGCGTCGGCGTCGGGACCGGGGAGGCGGTGGCACCGGTGGTGGCGCCGGTCGTGGCACCGGTGGTGGCGTCGGACATGCGGCCAGCGTGGGTCAGGCGTGTTACGCGGGACGGCGCGGCGTATTACGGCCGGGGGGCTCTCCGCTCAGCTCACCGGGTCGGCGCCGGTGAGGCCAGGGCCTCGGCGACGCCCTTCTCCTCCGGGCCGAGGAAGGTGGGGGTGCGGCGGGTCCCCGCGTCGAGGGCGGCCTTGCCCGCGGCGAGGATCTCGCGGGTGGTGCCGTAGTACCAGACGCTGTCGTGGGGTTCGGCGACCCCGACGCCGTACGACTCCACTCCCGCCCGGTCGCAGAGGGCGACCGCGCGCTTGATGTGGAAGTCCTGGGTGACGAGGACGGCCCGGTCGACACCGAAGACCTTCTTGGCGCGGACGCAGGAGTCCCAGGTGTCGAAGCCCGCGAAGTCGCTGACGATCCGGGTCTCGGGGACCCCGCGTTCGGCGAGGTACGCGCGCATGGCGCTGGGTTCGTCGTAGGAGGTCCTGCTGTTGTCGCCGGTGACGAGCAGGACACGGACCTTGCCGGTGCGGTAGAGCTCGGCGGCGGTGTCGAGGCGGTGCGCGAGGTACGGGGTCGGGCGGCCGTTCCACAGTCCGGCGCCGAAGACGACGGCGACGTCCCGGGCGGGGACGTCGGCGGCGGTACGGAGCTTCCCGGCGGCGGCCGTGTGCATCCAGGTCGCGGGGGCGAGCGCGAGGACGGCGCCGAGCATGACGGCCTGGACGGTGCGGCGGCGGGCCCGGGTGGTACGGGGGATCAGTCGGGTGAGCCGTCGTCCGGGTCGTCCGGGTCGTCCGGTCATGCGGGGGCCTCCGTGGGTGGGGTGCGCTGTCACCCCGTCCGACGCGCTTCGGCGGGATTCGGTTCACCGGCGCGGCGGACTGTTCCGTACAGCACACCGGAGAGCGTGAGGCCGAGGACCATGCCGAGGAGCTGGGCGGCGGCGTAGGCGGGGACGGAGCCGGGGGCGATGCCGGTGAAGGAGTCGGTGAAGGCGCGGCCGAGGGTGGCGGCCGGGTTGGCGAAGGAGCCGGAGGAGGTGAACCAGATGGCGGCGGCGATGTACCCGGCGACGGCGACCGGGGCGAGGCCGGGGCGGCCGATGTGGCGCAGGCCCTGCACGACGAGGACGAGCCCGGCGGTGGCGACGGCCTCGCCGAGCAGCAGGTGGGGGGCCGAGCGGGGCTCGGTGGCCCAGGAGCCGGGCGCGCGGCCGAACATGGCCTCGGCGAGGAGGGCGCCGGCGACGGCGCCGGCGAGCTGGGCGCCGATGTAGACGAGGGCCTGCCGGGCCTGCCGGGCCTTCTCGCTGTCGCGGCGGTCGGACCACCACTCGGAGAGGGTGACGACCGGGTTGAAGTGGGCCCCGGAGAGCGGCCCGATGAGCGCGATGAGGAGCCCGAGGCCGAGGGCGGAGGCGGCGGCGTTGGCGAGCAGCCGGACGCCGATGTCCTGGCTGAGCGCGTCGGCGCGGATGCCGGAGCCGACGACGACGGCGACGAGGGCGGCGGTGCCGATGAACTCGGCGGCGGCGCGGCGGGGGAGGGAGGGCGGTGACATTCTCATAGCGGAAAAGATTTTCCGTGATCCGGAACGAAAAAGGAAGAGTGGGGGGCGGGGTCGAACCCGTACGATCCGGCCCATGATCAACAAGGCCCCCTTGCCCCCCTTGCACCCCCTGGACATCCGCCGGGCCGAGGAGGCCGACGCCCCCGCCGCCGCCGAGGTCTGGCTCCGCTCCTACACGGCGGCGCTCCCGGACGTGCGCCGGGCCCACACGGACGACGAGGTCCGGTCCTGGATCCGGCACGTGGTCGTGCCCCACCAGGAGGCCTGGGTGGCCACCGCCGACGGCGAGGTCGTCGCCCTCCTCGTCCTCGACGGCGAGGAGCTCGACCAGCTCTACGTGGACCCGCCGTGGCGCGGGCGGGGCGTCGGGGACCGGCTCGTGGACCTGGCCAAGCGGCGCAGCCCGGACGGCCTGACGCTCTGGACCTTCCAGGTCAACGGCCCGGCCGCGCGCTTCTACGAACGGCACGGCTTCGTCGCGGCGGAACGCACGGACGGCGCCCGCAACGAGGAACGCGAACCGGACGTCCGCTACACGTGGAACCCGACCGCCTGACCGATCCGCCCCGCCGTTCCGGCCCGCTGCAGGCCGGGCCCACGTGTGGGCGGCGCCCCTCCGTTTCGTTGCGGGCGGCGCCCGCGCCCGGGGGCCGGTGCCCGGCCGCGCCCCCCGTGTGGGCAATCGTCCCGCAGGGCGGGACGGGTGGGCACACGGGACGGCGCCCTCAGCGGCGCCTCGCACTCCGCGCCTGAACCCGCACCGGTACCGCACCGCACTGGGGGTGCGGGTCCAGGCGCGGAAGCCTAGGCCCGGCAGGGGCGCCGTTCCGTTGTGCCCACCCGTTCCGCCCCGGCGGAACGCATGCCCACAACGCAACGGCGGGCGCAGCCCACACGCGGGCGCGGGCGCGGCCCGCAACGAAACGGCGGGGCGCAGCCCGGTTGGTGCCCACAGGGGGTGCGGGCCGCGTGTGAGGCCGGCGCAATCACCCGTGACCCCCGCGCAACGGGGACGCAACGTCGCGGCGGCACGATCAGGGGCATGACCCCGCCTCGTACCCCCTTCCGGCAGCCCGTTCTCGTCGCCGTCGGGCACGGCTCGCGGGACCCCCGCGCCCGGGAGACCCTGGAGCGTCTGCTCCGCCGGGTGCGGGAGGCGCGGCCCGGGCTCGACGTGCGGCTCGCGCACATCGAGATCGACGCGCCGCCGCTCGACGAGACGCTCGCGGGGATCGCCGCCGAGGGGCGCGAGGCCGTCCTCGTACCGCTGCTGTTCGCGCCCGGCCACCACGTCACCCACGACCTGCCCGCCGCCGTCGCGGCCGTACCGGGGCTCCGCGCCGCCGTCGCCCGGCCCCTGGGCGCCCACCCGCTCCTCGTCGAGGCGCTGGCCGACCGGCTCGCCGAGGCCGGATGGGTCGGAGGGGTCGGCGAGGACGGCGGGGTCGGCGAAGACGGCGGGGTCGGTGGGGACGGCGGGGTCGGTGGGGACGGCGTGGTGCTGGCCTCGGCCGGTTCGCGGGACCCCCGTTCCGGCGCCGAGACCCGGCGGATCGCCGCCCTCCTCGGCGAGCGCCTCGGAGGCGTGCCCGTCGTCCCCGCGTACGCCTCCGCCGCCGCCCCCACCGTCCCCGACGCCCTCCGCGCCTTCGCCGCCCGCGGCCGGCACCGCGTCGCCGTCGCCTCCTGCTTCACCGCTCCCGGCCTCTTCGCGACCCGCGCCGCCGCCCACGCTCCCTGGATCGCCTCCGCTCCGCTCGGCGACCACCCGGCCCTGGCGCGCCTGGTCCTGCGCCGGTACGAGGAGGGCCGCCCCGCCCTTTCCGTGAGCGGCGTGCGGCAACTCGTCGCCATCTGAGCGCTTCTGTCGGTGCCTCCGGTTACCTTCGAGACATGGAAGGCATCGAGGACACCACGGGTACCACCGGCACGCCCGGCTACGACACCGCCGCCACCGAGCGCTGGGCCGCCGAGCCCGACAAGCGGCCCGGCCGCACCGCCTTCCAGCGCGACCGCGCCCGCGTCCTGCACTCCGCCGCCCTGCGCAGACTCGCCGGGAAGACCCAGGTCGTCACCCCCGGCACCCGGGGCCACCGGTGGGACGCCAGCCCCCGTACCCGGCTCACCCACTCCCTGGAGTGCGCCCAGGTCGGCCGTGAGCTCGGCGCCGCCCTCGGCTGCGATCCCGATCTCGTCGAAGCCGCCTGCCTCTCCCACGACATGGGCCACCCGCCCTTCGGGCACAACGGCGAGCAGGCGCTCAACGACGTCGCCAAGGACTGCGGCGGCTTCGAGGGCAACGCCCAGTCGCTGCGCCTCCTCACCCGTATCGAGCCCAAGCGCTTCGTGAAGAACGACGAGGGCGAGCTCGTCAGCGTCGGGCTCAACCTCACCCGGGCCGCGCTCGACGCCGCCACCAAGTACCCCTGGCCGCGCGGCGGTCACCCCGAGGACCCGGGCTCGCCCAAGTTCGGGGTGTACGAGGACGACCTCCCCGTCTTCGCCTGGATCCGCGAGGGCGCCCCCGCCCACCGCAAGTGCTTCGAGGCCCAGGTCATGGACTGGTCCGACGACGTGGCCTACTCGGTCCACGACTTCGAGGACGGCCTGCACGCCGGCCACATCGACCCGAACCTCCTCCTCGCGGAGCCCGAGCGCGCCGACATCTTCGCCGTCGCCATCGGGCGTTACGTCCCCGAGGACACCGACCCCCAGGAGCTCGCCGAGGCCCTCGACCGCCTCGTCGACCAGGAGTGGTGGCCGCACGGCTACGACGGCTCGGCCGTCGCGCAGGCCCGCCTCAAGGACGCCACCAGCCAGCTCATCGGCCGTTTCTGCCTCGCCGCCGAGGCCGCCACGCGGCAGGAGTACGGATCCGGACGCCTCACGCGGTACGGGGCGGAGCTCGTCGTCCCGCGCGAGACCCGGCACGAATGCGCCGTTCTCAAGGCGGTCGCCGACCGGTACGTGATGCAGCGCGCCGAGCAGGAGGTGCTCCGCGCCGACCAGCGGGTCGTCGTCACCGAACTCGCCGAGGCCCTCGTCCTGCGCGCCCCCGACGGCCTCGAACCGCAGTTCAGGGCCGCGTTCGACGCGGCCCCCGACGACCGGGCCCGCAAGCGGGTGATCGTCGACCAGATCGCCAGCCTCACCGACGCCTCCGCCCGCGCCCTCCACACCTACCTCCATCCCCATCTGCACCCCCACCACCGCTGAGCCGGTCCGCGTCCCGGCCCTCTTCCGCCGTCCCGTTCCGTGCGGGACCCTCGCAGGCACGCCCCGGGGGCGTAGGTTGGAAGCGGTCGCAACGAGGAGGAATCGACGTGGTCGACGCAGATCAGACCTTTGTCATCGTCGGCGGGGGCCTGGCAGGGGCCAAGGCGGCGGAGACCCTCCGCGAGGAGGGGTACAACGGCCGGGTGATCCTGATCGGCGACGAACGCGACCACCCCTACGAACGGCCGCCGCTCTCCAAGGGCTACCTGACCGGCGCGAAGGAGCGCGACAGCGTCTTCGTCCACGAGGCCGCCTGGTACGCGGCGCACGACATCGAACTGCACCTCGGCCAGTCCGTCACCGCGATCGACCGCGACGCGCACACCGTCCGCCTCGGCGACGGCACCGTCATCCGGTACGACAAGCTGCTCCTCGCCACCGGCGCCGAGCCCCGCCGTCTCGACGTCCCCGGCACCGAGCTCGCCGGCGTCCACCACCTGCGCCGCCTCGCCCACGCCGACCGGCTCCGCCAGGTCCTCACCGGACTCGGCCGGGACAACGGCCACCTGGTGATCGCCGGAGGCGGCTGGATCGGCCTGGAGGTCGCCGCCGCCGCCCGCGGCTACGGCGCCGAGGTCACCGTCGTCGAGGCCGACCCCACCCCGCTCCACCGGGTCCTCGGCCCCGAGCTCGGCCAGCTCTTCGCCGACCTCCACGCCGACCACGGCGTCCGCTTCCACTTCGGCGCCCGGATCACCGAGATCGTCGGCCAGGACGGCATGGTCCTCGCCGTCCGCACCGACGACGGCGAGGAGCACCCGGCGCACGCCGTGCTCGCCGCGATCGGCGCCGCCCCCCGCACCGCCCTCGCCGAGAACTCCGGGCTCGCGCTCGTGGACCGCGCCGACGGCGGCGGCATCGCCGTCGACGAGTCGCTGCGCACCTCCGACCCCGACGTCTACGCGGCCGGCGACGTCGCCGCCGCCCACCACCCGCTCCTGCGCCACCGGCTCCGCGTCGAGCACTGGGCCAACGCCCTCAACGGCGGCCCCGCCGCCGCCCGCGCCATGCTCGGGCAGCACGTCTCCTACGACCGGGTGCCGTACTTCTTCTCCGACCAGTACGACCTGGGCATGGAGTACTCGGGCTGGGCGCCCCCGGGGACGTACGACCAGGTCGTCGTCCGGGGCGACACGGGCAAGCGCGAGTTCATCGCCTTCTGGCTGAAGGAGGGCCGGGTCCTCGCCGGGATGAACGTGAACGTGTGGGACGTCACAGACCCGATCCAGCAGCTCATCCGCGCCCGTACCCCCGTGGATGCGGACGCCCTCTGCGACCCCTCCGTACCCCTGGAATCACTCGTCTGACCACGTAGACTTCCTGCGTGGCAGGCAGGATCAACGAAGACGACGTGAAGGCGGTACGGGACGCGGTCCCGATCGACGCCGTCGTGTCCGAGTACCTCCAGCTGCGCAACGCGGGCGGCGGAAACCTCAAGGGTCTCTGCCCCTTCCACGACGAGAAGTCGCCCTCCTTCCAGGTCAGCCCCAGCAAGGGACTGTTCCACTGCTTCGGCTGCCAGGAGGGCGGCGACACCATCGCCTTCGTGATGAAGATCGACCACCTCTCCTTCTCGGAGACGGTCGAGCGCCTCGCCGCGAAGGCGGGCATCACCCTGCGGTACGAGGAGGGCGGCTACAACCCCGGCCACCAGCGCGGGGAGCGCATCCGCCTGGTCGAGGCGCACAAGGTCGCCGCCCAGTACTACATCGACCAACTCGGCTCGCCCGAGGCCGAGATCGGCCGCAAGTTCCTCGCCGAGCGCGGCTTCGACCAGGCCGCCGCCGCCCACTTCGGCGTCGGCTACTCCCCGGCCGGCTGGGACCACCTCACCCGCTTCCTGCGCGGCAAGGGCTTCTCCGACAAGGAGCTGATCCTCTCCGGCCTCTCCCAGGACGGCCGCCGCGGCCCCATCGACCGCTTCCGCGGCCGCCTCATGTGGCCGATCAGGGACGTCGGCGGCGAGATCGTCGGCTTCGGCGCGCGCAAGCTCCGCGACGACGACAACGGCCCCAAGTACCTCAACACGCCCGAGACGCCGATCTACAAGAAGTCCCAGGTGCTCTACGGCGTCGACCTGGCGAAGAAGGACATCGCCAAGGTCAGCCGGGCCGTCGTCGTCGAGGGCTACACCGACGTCATGGCCTGCCACCTCGCCGGCGTCACCACCGCCATCGCCACCTGCGGCACCGCCTTCGGCGCCGACCACATCAAGATCCTCCGCCGCCTCCTCATGGACAACGGCTCGGCCCGGGTGATCTTCACCTTCGACGGCGACGCCGCCGGCCAGAAGGCCGCCCTGCGCGCCTTCGAGGACGACCAGAAGTTCGCGGCGGAGACGTACATCGCCATCGCCCCCGACGGCATGGACCCCTGCGAACTGCGGCTCGCCAAGGGCGACGAGGCCGTCGTCGAGCTCGTCCAGCCCCGCACCCCGCTCTTCGAGTTCGCCCTCCGGCAGATCGTGAACCGGTACGACCTGGAGACCCCGGCGGGGCGCGCCGCCGCCCTCGACGAGGCCGCGCCGATCGTCGCGAAGATCAAGAACATCGCCTCCCAGCACGAGGTCGCCGTCCAGCTGGCCGGCATGCTCGGCATCCTCGACGAGCGGTTCGTCGTCCGCCGGGTCTCGCAGATCGCCCGCTGGCAGCGGCAGGGCGGCGAGCGCGGCGCCGACCGGCAGAACCGGCCCCAGCAGCGCACGTACGACACCCCGGCGCCGGCCGCCGTCACCCCCGGCCCCGCGCTCAACCTGCGCAGCCCCGCCCACCGCACCGAGCGCGAACTCCTCAAGCTCGCGCTCCAGCGCCCCGAACTGGTCTCCCCGGCCTTCGACGCGTACGGGATCGACGAATTCACCGCACCGCCCTACGCGGCCGTCCGCCAGTGCGTCCAGGACGCGGGCGGCGCCACCGGCGCCCCCTCCGACTACCTCGACGCCGTCCGCGAGGCCGCGCCCAACGACTCGGTCCGCGCCCTCGTCACCGAGCTCGCCGTCGAGACGATCTTCGCGAAGTCCGTCGACGAGGCCTACGCGGGCGACCAGCTCGTGACCGTACGGCTCCGGGCCGTCGACCGCCGCATCCGCGACGTCCAGGGCACCCTCGCCCGCCTCGGCGCCAACGGCGATCCCGCGCAGGTCGCGGCCGTCCAGAACGAACTGTGGGTGCTCACGCAGTACGGCCAGTCGCTGCGAAACAACGGAGCGGCGGCGCTCTGAAGCACGCTGGGTCACTTCGCGACCTCAAAAAGTGACCGCACGCCCCTCGTGCCGCGATGTGTCCTACCCCACACTGGATGACGGTGCCGTTCCGCCCCTCCCTGGAGGTCGCCCGCCGTGCAGACCGAGATCCAGACCGAGAACCAGACCGAGAACCAGATCTCCGAACCGGATGACGAGCAGCAGACCGAGCTCCCGGAGATACCCGTCCAGCGCGCCCGCACCGACCTCGGCGGCAACGGCCCCTCCTCCGACCTCTTCCGGCAGTACCTCCGCGAGATCGGCCGCATCCCGCTCCTCAGCGCCGTGGAGGAGGTCGACCTGGCCCGCCGGATCGAGGCCGGCCTCTTCGCCGAGGAGAAACTCGCCAACACCCCCGACCTGGACACCCGGTTGGCCGGCGACCTCGACCGGCTCGTCGTCCTCGGACGGATCGCGAAGCGCAAGCTCATCGAGGCCAACCTCCGCCTCGTCGTCTCCGTCGCCAAGCGGTACGTCGGCCGTGGCCTCACCATGCTCGACCTGGTCCAGGAGGGGAACCTCGGCCTCATCAGGGCCGTCGAGAAGTTCGACTACGCGCGCGGCTACAAGTTCTCCACGTACGCGACCTGGTGGATCCGCCAGGCCATGTCCCGCGCCCTCGCCGACCAGGCCAGGACCATCCGGGTCCCCGTCCACGTCGTCGAACTCATCAACCGGGTCATCCGCGTCCAGCGCCGCATGCTCCAGGAGCGGGGGTACGAGCCCACCGCCGAGGAGGTCGCCGCCCAGCTGGACCTGGCCCCCGAGCGGGTCGGCGAGGTCCTCCGCCTCGCCCAGGAACCGGTCTCCCTGCACGCGCCCGTCGGCGAGGAGGAGGACGTCTCCCTCGGCGACCTCATCGAGGACGGCGACGCCACCTCACCCGTCGAGTCCGCCGCCTTCCTCCTCCTCCGCCGCCACCTGGAGGACGTCCTCTCCACCCTCGGCGAACGCGAACGCAAGGTCGTCCAGCTCCGCTACGGCCTGGACGACGGCAGGCCCCGCACCCTGGAGGAGATCGGCCGCATCTTCGGCGTCACGCGCGAACGCATCCGCCAGATCGAGTCCAAGACCCTCGGCAAACTCCGCGACCACGCGTACGCGGACCAGCTGCGGGGCTACCTCGACTGAGGGGGTGCCCCGCCGGACCGGCGGGACACCCCCTCGACGCGGACCCTCCGGTCCCGGGCCGGGTCAGTCGACCTCGGCCACCGCCTGCGCGAACTGCGCCGCGTACAGCCGGGCGTACGCGCCGCCCGCCGCGAGGAGCTCCTCGTGGGTGCCCTGTTCGACGATCGAGCCGTTCTCCATCACCAGGATCACGTCCGCGTCCCGGATCGTGGAGAGCCGGTGCGCGATGACGAAGGACGTCCGCCCGTGGGCGAGGCGCGCCATCGCCTTCTGGATCAGGACCTCGGTGCGGGTGTCGACCGAGCTGGTGGCCTCGTCGAGGACGAGGATCACCGGGTCGGACAGGAACGCCCGCGCGATCGTGATCAGCTGCTTCTCGCCCGCGCTGACCCCGGCCCCGTCGTCGTCGATGACGGTGTCGTAGCCCTCGGGGAGCGTGCGGACGAACCGGTCGGCGTGGGCGGCCCGCGCCGCCTCCTCGATCTCCGCCCGGGTCACCTCGCGCGAGGCGCCGTACGCGATGTTCTCCGCGATGGTGCCGCCGAAGAGCCAGGTGTCCTGGAGGACCATGCCGATCCCGGACCGCAGGTCGTCGCGGGACATCTTCGCGATGTCGACCCCGTCGAGGGTGATCCGGCCGCCCGTGACCTCGTAGAACCGCATGAGGAGGTTGACGAGGGTCGTCTTGCCCGCGCCGGTCGGTCCGACGATCGCGACCGTCTGGCCGGGCTCCACCGTGAGCGACAGGTCCTCGATGAGCGGCTTGTCGGCCTCGTAGCGGAAGGCGACGTCCTCCAGGGCGACCTTGCCCTTGAGGCCGTCCTTGAAGTCGGCCGGCCTCTCGCTCTTCGGCGCGTCCGGCTCCTGCTCCTCGGCGTCGAGGAGCTCGAAGATCCGCTCGGCCGAGGCGATGCCCGACTGCACCAGGTTCGCCATCGACGCGACCTGCGTCAGCGGCATCGAGAACTGGCGCGAGTACTGGATGAACGCCTGCACGTCACCGATGGAGAGCGTGCCGCTCGCCACCCGCAGACCGCCGACGACGGCCACGAGGACGTAGTTGATGTTCGAGACGAAGAACATCACCGGCTGCATGACGCCGCTGTTGAACTGCGCCTTGAACCCGGCCTCGTACAGCTCCTCGTTCTGCCGCCGGAAGTCCTCCGCGGACTCCTCCTGCCGCCCGAAGACCTTCACCAGGTTGTGCCCGGTGTACATCTCCTCGATGTGCGCGTTGAGCGTGCCCGTGGACTTCCACTGCTGCACGAAGTGCGGCTGCGAGCGCTTGCCGATCTTCGCCGCGACGAAGACCGAGACCGGCACCGTCACCAGCGCCACCAGGGCGAGCAGCGGCGAGATCCAGAACATCATCGCGAGCACGCCGACGATGGTCAGCAGCGAGTTGATCAGCTGGCCCATCGACTGCTGGAGCGTCTGCCCGAGGTTGTCGATGTCGTTGGTCGCCCGCGACAGCACCTCGCCGCGCTTCGCCTTGTCGAAGTACGACAGCGGAAGCCGGGACAGCTTCGTCTGGATGTCCTCCCGCATGCGGAAGACCGTCCGGTTGATCACCAGGATCGACATACGGGTGGAGACCAGCATGAGCAGGCCCGCCGCCACGTAGACGAGGAGGACCCAGAACAGGACCTCGCCGACCGCGCCGAAGTCGATGCCCTGCCCGGGTGTGAAGTCCACCCCGGACAGCATGTCGGCCATGCCGCCGTCGCCGTCGGCGCGGAGCTTCGCGAGGGCCTCCGCCTTCGTGACGCCCTCGGGCATCTGCCGCCCGACGACCCCCGCGAAGACCAGGTCCGTCGCCTTGCCGAGGACCTTCGGCCCGACCACCGAGGCCGCCACCGACAGCACACAGGCGATCAGCATCACCCAGAGCGCGGTCCGCTCGGGAGCGAGCTGCTTCAGGAGCCGCTTGGTGGACCCCTTGAAGTCCATCGACCGCTGGTCGGGGCCGCCACCGGCCATCATGCGTCCGCCAGGACCGGCCATCAGGCTGCCTCCGCCTCGGTCAGCTGGGAGAGCACGATCTCCCGGTACGTCTCGTTGTCCGCCATCAGCTCCTGGTGCCGGCCCGTGCCGACCACCCGGCCCTCGTCGAGGACGACGATCCGGTCGGCGTCGCGGATGGTCGCCACCCGCTGGGCGACGATCACCACGGTCGCGTCGGACGTCTCCTCGCGGAGCGCCGCGCGCAGCAGGGCGTCCGTCTCGTAGTCGAGCGCGGAGAACGAGTCGTCGAAGAGGTAGATCTCCGGCTTCTGCACCAGCGTCCGCGCGATCGAGAGCCGCTGCCGCTGACCGCCGGAGACGTTGGTGCCGCCCTGGGCGATCGGCGCGTTCAGGCCGTGCTCCAGCTTCCGTACGAAGTCGGCGGCCTGGGCCACCTCCAGGGCGTGCCAGAGCTCCTCGTCGGTCGCGTCGGGATTCCCGTACCGCAGGTTGGTCGCCACCGTCCCGGAGAAGAGGTACGGCTTCTGCGGCACGAGGCTCACGGTCTTCGCCATCAGCGCCGGGTCGAGCCTCCGCACGTCGACGCCGTCGACGAGGACCTCGCCGCCGGTCACGTCGAAGAGCCGGGGCACGAGCCCGAGCAGCGTCGACTTGCCGCTGCCCGTCGAGCCGATGATCGCGGTGGTCTCACCCGGCCGCGCCACGAGGGCGACGTCCTGGAGGACCGACTCCTCGGCGCCGGGGTACCGGAAGTCCGCGGCCTTGACCTCCAGGTGCCCGCGCCGGTCGAGGGTCGTCACCGGCTCGGCCGGCGGCACGACGCTCGTCTCGGTCCCGAGGACCTCCTCGATGCGCTCGGCACAGACCTCGGCACGCGGCACCATCATGAACATGAAGGTGGCCATCATGACGGCCATGACGATCTGCATCAGATAGGCCAGGAAGGCGGTCAGCGCGCCGATCTCCATCCCGCCGCTGTCGATGCGGTGCGCGCCGAACCAGACGACGGCGACGCTGGAGACGTTCACGACGGTCATGACGACCGGGAACATCAGCGCCATCAGCCGGCCGGTCGCCATGGAGACGTCCGTCAGCTCGGTGTTGGCCCCGCGGAAGCGCTCCTCCTCGTACCCGTCCCGCACGAAGGCGCGGATGACGCGGTTGCCGGTGATCTGCTCGCGCAGCACCCGGTTCACCGTGTCGAGCCGCTCCTGCATGGTCCGGAACAGCGGGCGCATCCTCCGCACGATGAGCGTCACGGAGATGCCGAGCACCGGCACGACGGCGAGCAGGACGGCGGACAGCGGCACGTCCTGGCCGAGGGCCATCACGATGCCGCCGACGCACATGATCGGCGCGGAGACCATCAGCGTGAACGCCATCAGGACCAGCATCTGGACCTGCTGCACGTCATTGGTCGTACGGGTGATCAGCGAGGGCGCGCCGAAGTGCCCGAGCTCACGGGCGGAGAAGGACTGGACCCGGTCGAAGACCGCTCCCCGGATGTCCCGGCCCAGCGCGGACGCCGTGCGGGCGCCGTAGTAGACGGCACCGATGTTGCAGACGACCTGCACGACGGAGACGCCGACCATCAGCGCGCCGAAGCGCAGGATGTAGCCGGTGTCGCCGTTGACGACACCGTTGTCGATGATGTCCGCGTTCAGCGTCGGCAGATAGAGGCTCGCGCAGGTCTGCAGGAACTGGAGCAGGACGAGCAGGGCGATCGGTTTTCGGTAGGGCCGGAGGTGGGTCCGGAGAAGTCTTATGAGCACGGGACCTACTATCGCCCGCGGGCCCTGGCCGTTACGAGCGAGTTTGGCGCGTGTCAGGGGGAGTGCCCGGAACCCGGCCCGGAACCCTGGTCAAAGCTTTACGAAACCGGGCCGGAAGTCCCGTCGCTCACTCGCCGAAGGCCCCGGGATGGATCTGCTCCCGCGTGGCCACGTACTGCTGGCGCACGGCCTGGCCCACGGCGAGCTCGTCGCCCGGCTCCAGGACCTGGGCGGCGGCACCCTGCCAGGCCGGGGGAGCGGCGGGGTACAGCGTGCCCCGGGCGACGCCGAGGGCCCACGCGGCCTGCCGGGCGGCGCCGAGGGCCGCGTAGTCGGCCGGCTGGGGGACGACGACCTGCGCGCCGAAGAGCGCGGGGGCGATCGCCTGGACGGCCGGCAGGCCGGCGGCGGCGCCGAGCAGGAAGATCCGCCGCACGGCGACGCCCCGGCCGCGCAGGACGTCCATGGCGTCGGCGAGGGCGCAGAGCATGCCCTCGAAGGCGGCGCGGGCGAGGTGCTCGGGCTTCATCGACTCGCGGCGCAGCCCGCTGAGGGTGCCGGCGGTGTGCGGAAGGCTGGGCGTCCGCTCGCCCTCCAGGTACGGCAGGAGCACGAGCCCGGAGGAGCCGGGGGTCGACTTCAGCGCCAGCGCGGACAGTTCCTCCAGCGACTCCGTGCCCAGCATCTCGGCGGTGCCGCGCAGGGCGCGTACCGCGTTGGAGGTGTGGACGACGGGCAGGTGCATGCCGGTGGCGTCGGCGAAGGAGGTGATCATGCCGCCGGGGTCGGCGAGGGCCTCGTGGTGGACGGCCATGACGGAGCCGGAGGCGCCGAGGGAGACGACGGCGTCGCCGATGCCGAGGCCCAGGCCGAGGGCGGCGGCCATGGTCTCGCCGGTGCCGGCGGAGATGAGGAGCCCCTCGGGGGTGGTCCCGGCGGCCTCGGCGGGCCCGAGCACGTGGGGCAGCTCGGCCGCGTGACCGAGGGCGAGTTCGAGCAGGTCGGTCCGGTAGGCGCCGGTCTGGGCGGACCAGTAGCCGGTGCCGGAGGCGGCGCCCCGGTCGGTGGTCCGGCGCGCGGGCCGGCCGAGGAGCTGCCAGACGAGCCAGTCGTGCGGCTGGAGGACGGCCGCGATCCGCTGGGCGTTCTCGGGCTCCGTACGGGCGAGCCAGCGCAGCTTCGCGACGGGCTGGCCGGCACCCGGCACGGAACCGACGGCCTCGGCCCACGCCGCACGCCCGCCGAACGACTCGACGAGGTCGGCGGCGGCGACCTGGGCGCGCTTGTCGTTGCCGACGAGCGCGGGGCGCACGAGCCCGCCCTGCGCGTCGAGCGGCACGAGGCCGTGCTGCTGGGCGGAGACACCGATGGCCTGGACGCCCTCCAGGAGGCCGCCGGTCGCGGCCTGCCCGAGCGAGAGCAGCCAGGCCTGCGGGTCGACCTCGGTGGCCTTGGGTTCGATCTGGTGAGGGGCGTACCCCTGGCGCAGGACGGCACCCGTGTCCGTGTCACAGACGACGATGCGCGTGAAACCTGCAGAGCTGTCGAGTCCGGCGACTATCCCCATGGCACATGATTCTGCCGCACGCGGCGGCCTCAGGTATTGCTGGTGCCCCAGTCGTCGTCCTCGACGCGGCCGTTGCCCGCCGCGCGGCCGCGGAGACCGGGGACCCGGTCGGTGACGGAGGCGGGCAGCTTGTCGCCCACCGTCTCGCCGACGGCGTGCACCGCCTTCCCCGCGTACTGGCGGCCGGTCTGGGCGGCGGACTCGGCGGCGTTGCGCACGGCCGGGTTCTGCGAGAAGTCCTTCGCGGCCTTCTTCATCTGCTCGTAGCGCTCGCGTCCCGCCCGTGTGCCGATCACGTAACCGAGGGCGAGTCCCACGACGAACGTCAGCTTGTACCGCACGGCGGCGATCCTTCCCTGGAGGCCCTGGGGATACCGATTGGCGGAGCACCCCCCTGCTTGCGCTAATGTATGTCTCGCAGCGAGCGACCGCCCGCCCGGTTCGACCGGATCGGGTACGTTCGGTGCAACGCAGCAATCCCCTGTAGCTCAATTGGCAGAGCAGCCGGCTGTTAACCGGCAGGTTACTGGTTCGAGTCCAGTCGGGGGAGCGCGATCCCCTGTAGCTCAATTGGCAGAGCATTCGGCTGTTAACCGGAGGGTTACTGGTTCGAGTCCAGTCGGGGGAGCGGAACGGAAAAGGACCCTTCGGGGTCCTTTTTCGCGTCTCCGGGAACCATGCGGGCCGGGACGCGGTCTTCATGGTCAGCAGAGCCGATCACCCGGAGCAGGAGATCGTATGACCGGCTATGCTGCGGCAGACGGCGCGCACACATGTACGTGCCTGAACGCTCGGGGCGGTAGCTCAGCCGGTTAGAGCAGCGGACTCATAATCCGTCGGCCGTGGGTTCGAGTCCCACCCGCCCCACCGCAGCCCGTGGCCCGCAGGAAGGTTTCCCTGTGGCCGCGGGTTCTTTCGTGCCACGGTGCACCCGTGGGGCCCCGGCGTGTCGTAGCGACACGTCCATGTCACCCGGATGCCTCGTGGCGATGTCTCAGGGCCGGCCTCCTCGGGGGACGGCCCGTCGTCGATTCAGGGGTTGCCCGTGAACATCTGTGTCTTCCTGTCCTCCGTCGACCTCGACGAGCGGTTCTCCGGGCCCGCCGAGGCGCTCGGGCGGCTGCTCGGCGAGCGGGGGCACACCCTGGTGTGGGGCGGGTGCGACGCCGGGCTCATGCGGGTCGTCGCCGACGGGGCCGCCGCCGCCGGCGGGCGGATGGTCGGGGTCTCCGTCGAGTTCCTCGCGCACAAGACGCGGTGGTCCGCCGACGAGATCGTCATGGCCGGGGACCTCGCCGAGCGCAAGACGGTCATGCTGGAGAGGTCCGACGCCGTCGTCGTCATGGCCGGCGGTCTCGGCACGCTCGACGAGGTCGCCGAGGTGCTGGAGCTGAAGAAGCACGGCAGGCACGACAAGCCCGTCGTCTTCGTCAACTCCGACGGTTTCTATGACGGGTTCGAGGCGCAGCTGCGGAGGATGGACGCCGAGGGGTTCCTGCCCGTGCCGCTGGAGCGGCTCGCCTTCTTCGCGGGCGATGTCGTCGAGGCCGTCGGGCATCTCGAAGGGGTCGTCGCCCCGCCCGGTTCCCTGGTCTGAGTCTCCCCCTCGACACGACCTCCCGAGGGCTTCCACTCCTCGTTCATGTTTTCTCCGTCTCTCCTTCACCGGTCCGTGGAGCGCCCAGCGTCTGGCGCCGTGATTGTCATGCCCGCAGCCACGGCCGCGTGGGCGATTGACGGTCACGCGTGGGTTCGGGGCGAAGGGGGCGGGTGGCGTGTCTCGACCGCGGTTTCTGTTTGTCTCATGGGTGGACGTCGAAAGACGCCAGGCGCCGCACGAGTGGACGCCCGGGGCCGTCGGCGTGGAGGCCGTGACCTGGCGGCTCGTCGGGGCCAACAACCACGAACTCGGGCGCGGTCCCGACCTGCACGGCGGTCACACCGCCTGCCGCGCGGCCGTCGGGCAGCTCCGTGAGGGGCTCGACCGGGCCGTCCCGCACGTCACCATGGCCCCCACCACCGGCGCCTGGACCTGGCAACTCGCCCTGGACGAGCGGTGCGTGGCCGTCGCCGCCCGGTCCTTCCGGCGTCAGCGCGAGTGCCGCCACAGCCTCCAGCTCTTCCTCGTCGCCGCCGCCGAGGGGCAGGTGGCCGCCGGGGTCACGTACACGCGCAGACTGCGCGGTCTCCGGCTGCCCGACGCCGTCCGGAGGAACGCCTCGTGACGACCCGTACCTCCCCGGTGCCGGACACCGCCGACCTTCCGCGCGTGCGGGCCCACTCCGGCGACCCCGCCGACCGGGTCTTCCGCGTCGGTGCCCGCGGCGCCGGGGCCGTCGTCCTCGTGACCATGACCCTCGTCGGCGTCTTCCTCGCCGTCCGCGCCGCCCAGGCGCTCGGCGCGGCCGGCGGCTCGTTCGTCACCACACCCGCCTGGGAGCCCGACTCCCGGCACTTCGGCATCGCCGCCGTCCTGCCCGGCACCCTGCTCATCGGCGTCACCGCGATCCTCTTCGCCCTCCCGCTCGCCCTCGGCACCGCGCTCTACATCACCGAGTACGCGCCCCGCCGGCTGCGCCGCACCCTCGTCAGCCTCGTCGACCTGATGGCCGCCGTGCCCAGCGTGGTCTACGGCCTGTGGGGCTTCTTCTTCCTCCAGCCGCACATCACCGGCCTCGCCCGCTGGCTCTCCACCTACCTCGGATGGATCCCGGTCCTCGCGGTCGACGGCGCCGACCCGGACGACCCGCTCGCCCCCGCCACCGTCTACACCTCGTCGACCTTCATCGCCGGGATCGTCGTCGCGCTCATGGTCACCCCGATCGCCTGCTCCGTCATGCGCGAGGCCTTCGCCCAGGCGCCGCCCGGCGAACGCGAGGGCGCCTTCGCGCTCGGCGCCAGCCAGTGGGGCGTCGTCCGTACCGTCGTCCTGCCCTTCGGCAAGGGCGGCATCATCGGCGGCACGATGCTGGGGCTCGGCCGCGCGCTCGGCGAGACCATCGCCGTCGTCATGATCATCTCGCCGGTCTTCTCCTTCCAGCCGCACATCCTGGAGAACGGCGCCAACTCCGTCTCCGCGCTGATCGCCCTCCGCTACGGAGCCGCCAGCCCGCTCGGCATGTCCGCCCTGATGGCCGCGGGACTCTCGCTCTTCCTCATGACCCTCGTCGTCAACTTCGTCGCGTCCTCCATGGTCGCCCGCAGCCGGTCCGGAACGGGAGCCGAGGCATGACCCTCATCACGGAGAACCCCGCCACCGGCACGGTCACGCCCGACGTCGTCCCCGACGGCCCCGGCGCCCCCGCCGAGACCCGCCGCAGCACCTCGTCCCTGCACGCCCGGGACGTCTTCGCCCTCGTCGGCTCCGCCGCCGCGGCCCTCGCGCTCACCGCGATCCTCTTCGGCCGGGTCCTGCCCTGGGACGCCCCGCTCGGCTTCGCCGCCGTCGCCTACCTCGCCTTCACGGCGCTGTACGCGGTGCTGATCTCCCTCGACGAGAACGGCGCCACGATCCGCGCCCGCCTCGCCCAGACCCTCGTCCACGCCCTCGCCGGACTGCTGCTCGCGGCGCTCCTCTTCATCGTCGGGTACGCCCTCTGGCGCGGCCGCGAGGCCCTGCCGCACGCGAACTTCTTCACCGAGGACATGTCCGGCACCGGGCCCCTCCAGCCGATCACCCAGGGCGGCATGGTCCACGCCATCGTCGGCACCCTCCAGCAGATCGGGATCTCGCTCCTCATCACCGTCCCGCTCGGCCTCGCGTGCGCGGTCTTCCTCAACGAAGTCCCCGGCAGGTACGCGCGGTTCGTCCGGACCATCGTCGAGGCGATGACCGCCCTGCCCTCGATCGTCGCGGGCCTCTTCATCTACGCCACGGCGATCCTCGCCCTCGGCCTCGGCAAGTCCGGCTTCGCCGCCTCCCTCGCGCTCTCCGTCATGATGCTCCCGATCATCATCCGGGCCTCGGACGTCGTCATCCGGCTCGTGCCCGGCTCGCTCCGCGAGGCCTCGTACGCGCTCGGCGCCGGGCAGTGGCGCACGGTCTGGACGGTCGTCCTGCCGACCGCGCGCTCCGGTCTCACCACCGCCGTCATTCTCGGCACCGCCCGCGGCATCGGCGAGACCTCCCCGGTGCTGCTCACCTCCGGCGCGGCGACCGGCCTCAACCTCAACCCGTTCGACGGGCCGCAGACCTCGCTGCCGCTGGCCACCTTCACCCTGGTCGCCTCGCCCGAGAAGACCATGATCACCCGCGGTTTCGGCTGCGCGGCCCTGCTCATGGCGCTCGTGCTGCTGCTCTTCCTGCTCGCCCGGGTCATCGGCGGGCGCGGGCCCGGCCAGCTGAGCCGCCGCCAGCAGCGCCGCAGGACGGCCGCCTCGCTGAAGGACGCGCGGCGGATGGGAGTTCCGGGGGTTCCGGGGGTCCCGCCGCCTTCGGAGGACGGCTGACCCGTCCCCGTACCACCACCGCCCCACCCGCTCCACCCGCCACCGATCAGGAGACCCCGATGTCCGGACGCCCACCCGCGCTCCCCGCGCGTGTGCTGCGGCGCACCCTGGCCGTGCTCGTCACCGCCCTCGCGCTCGTGGTGCCCGCCGTGCCGCCCGCCGCCGCCGAGAGCTACGTACCGGTCTCCGGCGCGGGCTCCACCTGGAGCCAGAACGCCCTCGACCAGTGGCGGGCGAACGTCAAGCAGTACGGGATGACGGTCAACTACAACGGCACCGGCTCCTCCGACGGCCGCAACCAGTTCCGCAACGGCACCGTCGACTTCGCCGTCTCCGAGATCCCGTACGGCATCAACGACTCGGGCGTGGCCGATCCGCCGCCCTCGCGGAAGTTCACCTACATGCCGATCGTCGCGGGCGGCACGGCCTTCATGTACAACCTCAGGATCGGCAACCGGCGGGTCACCAACCTGCGGCTGTCCGGCGAGAACATCGCCAAGATCTTCACCGGCGTCCTCACCCTGTGGAACGACCCCGCCATCAAGGCCGACAACCCCGGGATCGCCGCCTCCCTGCCGGCCCGCCGGATCGTCCCCGTCGTCCGCTCCGACGGCTCGGGCACGACGGCCCAGCTGACGAAGTGGATGAGCACGCGGCACGCGGCGATCTGGGACGCGTACTGCGCCAGGGCGGGCCGGAGCACCCCCTGCGGCCAGACCTCCAACTTCCCGGTCGTCGGCGGCCAGGGCTTCGTCGGCCAGTCCGGCTCCAACGGCGTCTCCGGCTACGTCGCCCAGGAGGGCAACCAGGGCACGATCACGTACGTCGAGTACTCGTACGCCTCCTCCACGACCGGCTTCCCGGTGGTCAAGGTCCTCAACGCCAAGGGGTACTACACCGAGCCCACCGCCCAGAACGTGGCGGTCTCGCTCACCAGGGCCGGCATCGACCCCGCCGACCTCACGCAGCGGCTCGAAGGCGTCTACAACAGCGACGACCCGCGCACCTACCCGCTCTCCAGCTACAGCTACATGATCGTCCCGACGGCGGCGGAGGCGAACTTCAACCCGCAGAAGGGGAAGTCGCTCGGCGCCTTCGCCTATTACTTCCTCTGCCAGGGACAGCAGTCGGTCGACCGGCTCGGCTACTCGCCGCTGCCGATCAACCTCGTCCAGGCGGGCCTGACCCAGGTCCGCCGGATCCCCGGCGTCGTCGCCGAGTCCGTCGACATCAGGAACTGCAAGAACCCGACGTTCTCCTCCGACGGCAAGAACACCCTCGCCGAGACCGCCCCGATGCCGCCCGCCTGCGACAAGCAGGGCCCGACCCAGTGCGACACCGGCTCCGGCGGCAACCGGACGCCGACCCGGCCGGGCGGCACCTCCGGCGGTACGGGCGGTGCTTCCGCGTCCGGCGGCACGGGGGCGACTGGTGGGACGGGAGCGACCGGTGGGTCCGCGGCGACCGGAGGGACGGGAGCCACCGGCGGGACCGGCGGTGCCACCGGCGGTACCGGAACGGGCGGCGCCACCGGCGCCGGCTCCGGCGGTACGGGCACGGGCGGCGCGACCGGGGGAGCGGGCGGCTCCGGCGGTACTGCCACCGGCGGCGGTGCGGCGACCGGCGGCGCGACCGGCGGCTCGGGCGGTGCCACCGGCGGCGCCCTCGACCCCGAGACCGGCCAGCCCATCGGCGCGGGCGCCTCGGGGGCCACGGGCGGCGCGGCGACCGGCGGCTCCGTCACGGGCGGGGACGCGGGCGCCGCCGGGGGAGCGGCGGGCGGAGCGGGAGGCGGGGGCGGCGAGTTGTACGGCGTCCCCGTGACCACCGCGGCGAGCGTCGGCGGCGGCCTCCAGACGACCCTGATGGTCCTCGGCGCGCTGCTGCTCTGCGGGATCACGGTCGGGCCGCCGCTCCTGCACCGGCGCCTCGCGGCCCGCCGTACCGGATCGGGCCCGGGGGAGGACGCGTGATGAGCTCCGCTCCCCGCCGCCGGCGGCTCCGGATCCTGCTCGGCGCCCTCTGTCTCGCGCTGGTCCCCGTCGTCGCGAGCGTCGGCACCGGACCCGCCGCCGTGCCCGCGTACGCCGCCGACACCGAGGCCGCGCCCGGCGACGGCTCGGCGGTCACCGTCTCCGGCACCGGCGAGTTCGCCGGCCTGCGGGTGACCGTCAGCCAGACCCGCAACCTCGTCAACCAGGTGATCAGGATCGGCTGGACCGGCGGCGCGCCCACCGTCTCCGACACCGCGTACGCGGCCAACTACCTCCAGATCATGCAGTGCTGGGGCGACGAGCGCGGCCCGTCCACCGACCAGTGCCAGTTCGGCGGCTCCTCCGCCCTCGGCGCGGGCTCCGGGAACCAGGCCGCGGGCGCCTACACCAACGGCCGCCAGCTCAACTACGGCGCGCACCTGCGGGACGCGGAGAACCAGCCGCTGCCCCCGCCGACCCCGAGCGGCATCTCGTACGCACCCTTCCGGTCGGTCACCGGCGACCCCGTCAGCCCCGGCAACTGGAACGAGTTCTTCGACGTCAACAGCACCAACGAGATCCCGTACGCCCGCACCGACGCGCGCGGCACCGGCGAGGTCCACTTCGAGGCCCAGACCGGCGTCGAGGCCCCCGGCCTCGGCTGCGGGGCGGCGATCGAGACCGGCGGCACCGTCACCGGCCGGGGCTGCTGGCTGGTGATCGTGCCGCGCGGGACGAGCGAGGTCGACGGCACCCCGTACACCTCCCAGTCCAGCGGCCAGCTCCAGTCCTCGCCGCTCAGCCCCGCCAACTGGAAGCACCGCCTCACCGTCCCCCTCGGCTTCGAGCCGCTCGGCAGCTACTGCCCGATCGGCGCCGAGGAACGCGGCACGCTCGGCAGCGAGATGGCCGCCGAGGCCGTCACCCGCTGGCAGCCCGCGCTCTGCCGCACCGGCGCCCAGGCCATCTACGGCTACGCCCAGGTCCCCGACGAGACCGCCCGCGTCAAGCTGTTCTCCGGCATGCCCGGCCTCGTCTTCCTCGGCCGCGCCGCCGACGCCGAACAGGCCGGGACCCGCAAGCCCGTGTACGCCCCCGTGGCGCTCTCCGGCATCACCCTCGCGTACTCCGTCGAGAGCCAGGCCTCCTTCAACGCCCCCGCCGAGGTCCGGCAGCGCAACGGCACCCGCATGACCAGCCTCCGACTCACCCCGCGACTCGTCGCCAAGCTGCTCACGGAGTCGTACCGGGACGGCGTCTCGCGCTTCGCCGAGAGCGTCGCCGACAACCCCGTGAACCTCGGCCGCGACCCGGAGTTCCTCCGCCACAACCCCGAGTACGCCGACCTCGACTTCGGCGGCAAGCTCGGCGACGCCCTCGTGCCGCAGCCGCGCTCCGACACCGTCCGGCAGCTGTGGGACTGGGTCCTCCAGGACCCGGCCGCCGCCGAGTTCCTCAAGGGGACCCCGGACGACGAGGGCGCGCACGGCGAGGCCGGGAACTCCGGCATGAAGGTGAACCCGCACTACAAGGACCTCGCGGCGCCGCTCGACACCTTCCCCAAGAGCGACCCGTACTGCCAGCCCTTCGACGACCGGCCCGAACACCCGCTGTGCATCCAGGACAAGCACCCGTACGCCACCGACATGCACGCCGCCGCGCGCGCGGCCGGGCGCGGCGACACCCTGGCCCGTACGTCCTGGGACGCGACCGCGAGCCCGCCCGCGTACAAGAAGGACCCGCCGCAGCCGGGCGGACAGCGGGCCGTGCTCGCGGTGACGGACACGGCGACGGCCGCCCGGTACGGCCTGATGACGGCCGAACTCCGCAACGCGGGCGGCGCGTTCACCGCGCCCACCCCGGAGTCCCTGACCGCCGGGGCGAACGCCCGGACGCCGGGGCGCGACGGCGTGAGCCTGCCGAACCCCGGCGCGCAGGACCCGGCGGCCTACCCGCTGACCGTCCTCACCTACGCGGCCACCGTCCCCGCCGACCTCAAGCCCGCCGAGGGCCGCGACTACGGCACCCTCCTCACGTACGCGGCCGGGACCGGCCAGACCCCGGGCGTCGCCACCGGCACCCTGCCGCACGGCTACGCGCCGCTGCCGGAGGCGCTGCGCGAGCAGACCCGGCGGGCGGCGCGGACGGTGACGACGGAGGCGGGCAGGACCCCGCCGACGGCCACCCCGACCCCGACCCCGAGGCCCACGCCGACCACGACGGCGAAGCCCACCGGCGTACCCACCCCGAAGCCCACGACCGCGCCGCCGCGCACGGGCGGTTCCGGTGGACACGGTGTGGTCGGCGGTACGGGCACGGGCGGATCGGGTACGGGCGGATCGGGTACGTCCTCCGGGGGCGGGTCGGGTACCGGCTCCGGCGGTTCCGGCAGCTCGTCCGGCGGCTCCGGTACGGCCACCGGTGGCTCCGGCGCGGGCGGGTCCTCCGCGAGCCCGACCCCGACGTCCTCGACGGCCGTGCCCGCCACGGCCCCCAAGCCCGCCCAGGGCCCGCCCGTCACCTCCGCGCTCGGCGCCCCGACCCCCGGATGGGCGGTCGGCGCCGTGCGGAACGTACTCCTGATCTGCCTGATCCTCGGCGCCCTCGCGGCCTTCACCGGCCCGATGCTGCCGCGCTACCTGCCGGCTCTCGTCGCGGCCGCCCGCCGCGGGCTCGGCAAGGGGTGACGCACGGGAAAGGGGTGATGCCCGGAAGAAACGTCTGACGAATCCGCGCCAACGGAAGTCCTGCACACGCGCCCGGGCACCACCGGTGCGCAGCCTAGCCGAGGAGAACCCTCAGTGAACAAGAAGAAGACCGGCCTCGCGCTGGTTGTCGCGGCGCTCGCCGCCGTCACCGTCGGCACCGGCCTCGCCGCCGCCGACCCGGCCGGCCCGCCGCAGTACCGCCAGCTCGCCGGTGTCGGCTCCGACACCACCCAGGACGTCATGAACGGCCTGGCCGACGCCGTCACGATCAACGGCCAGAAGGTCATCGGCTCGTACGACGCCACCGGTTCCGCGACCGTCACCACCAAGTCCGCGGCGACCAACCCGAACTGCACGATCGCCCGCCCCAACGGCTCCGGCGCCGGGCGCTCCGCGCTGCTCACCTCGCTCCAGGCAGCCAACGGCTGCCTCGACTTCTCCCGCTCGTCCTCGCTCAACCTGACGGCGGCCAGCCCTGGCCTCACCTACGTGCCGTTCGCGGTCGACGCGGTCACCTACGCCATCACGCCGGGCTCCTCGATCCCGCGCAAGCTGACGCTCGCCGACCTCAAGGCCATCTACCACTGCGACCCCAACTACGTGGGCGCCGGGCCGAACTACGACGTGACGGTCTACCTTCCCCAGGCCGGTTCCGGCACCCGGAGCTTCTGGCAGTCGCAGATGGGCATCACCGAGGCCGACGTCGTCGCGGGCGTCTACCCCTGCGTCAAGGACAAGAAGGGCACCGCCCCGGTCCAGGAGCACGACGGCCGGGTCCTCGACGACAAGTCGATCGTCCCCTTCTCCATCGCGCAGTACCAGGCGCAGTCCTCGCAGACCATCGCCGACCTGCGCGGCCGGGCCATCCTCGGCACGGTCGACGGCCTGTCGCCGACGGTCCTCAACAGCGGCTTCGGCGTGAAGCGGGACGTCTACAACGTCATCCCGACGAGCAAGGTGGCCACCTCGCCCTGGAGCGACGTCTTCGTCGGCCCGAACTCCGGGATCTGCAAGCAGACCGCGGTGATCAACACCTACGGCTTCGCGACCAACCCGAACTGCGGCGACACCACCAAGCAGACCCCGTGACCCCGACAGGAGCTCCTTCCGTGCTGAAGAACAGAATCTCCCGGGCCCTGGCGCTGGGTGTCGCGGCCGTCACCACCGCCGTCGCGGCGGGTCTCGCGACCGCCGGTTCCGCGTACGCGGCCCCGATCGGCGCCATCGACATCGCGCCGGCCACCGGCGCCGACACCTCCGGCATCGCCTTCACCACCTCGGGCGCCTGCCCGGCGAACGCCACCAACGTCCTGGTGAAGGTGGAGGGTTCCGGCTTCCCCGCCGGCGGCCTCAACGTCGTCGGCAACTCGCCGATCACCACGTACCCCACGGCGGGCAACGGCGGCATGGTCATCCCGCTGACGATGACCATGCGCGACTACGCCTCCCAGGCGGGCTTCACCACCCTCCAGGGCCGGTACGACTTCACCGTCATCTGCCGCACCGCGTTCAACGGGACCAGCCTCGGCGACTTCACCGGCGCGATCTGGTTCACCTCGAACACCACCTACCAGGCGAACGACCCGGCCGTGAAGACGGACACCGCGACCTCGCTCGCGGTCACCCCCGCCGGTCCCGCGCAGGTCGGCACGGCGGTCACCCTGACCGCAACCGTCACCCCGTCCGGCGCCGCCGGAACCGTCCAGTTCAAGGACGGCTCCGCCGACCTCGGCACCCCGGTGACCGTCAACGGCGGCACCGCGGCGCTCACCACGAGCAACCTGACGGCCGGCACGCACGCCCTCACCGCCGTCTTCACCCCGGCCAACGCCTCGTACAACGGCTCGACGTCCACGGCCGTGTCGTACGAGGTCAAGCCCGCCGCCGCCACCCGGACGAGCACCGCCCTCGCGGTCTCCCCGGCGGCGAGCACCCCGCAGTACAGCCCCGTCGCCCTGACCGCCACGGTCACCCCGGCGGGCGCGGCCGGCTCGGTCAGGTTCACCGACACCGTCGGCGGCACGGCCGTCCCGCTCGGCACGGTCCCCGTCGCGAGCGGCACCGCGACCCTCACCACCTCCAGCCTCCCGGCCGGACCGCACTCCTTCACCGCCGTCTTCGTCCCGGCCGACCCGGCCCGGTACACCGGCTCCGACTCGAACGCCATCCCCTACACGATCGGCGTCTTCGCCGGAGTGACGGCCTCCGAGACCATCACCACCACCGTCAACGCCGGCGCGCTCGTCATCAGCGTCGACAACCCGCAGGTCACCCTCCCCTCGCCGGTCCTCAACGGCGACGGCGACCTGCTCACCACCTCCGGCGCCCTCAGCCCGGTGACCCTCACCGACACCCGCGCCGGGAACCCCGGCTGGACCGTGAGCGGCCAGGTCGGCGACTTCACCGACGGCGCCACCCACCGCATCAACGGCCAGAACCTCGGCTGGTCCCCGAAGGTCGTCGACAAGGCGCCCGCCCAGACCGTCACCCCCGGTGCCGTCGTCGCGGCGGCGAACGGCGCCGCCCCCGGCGACACGGGCACGGCCGGACTGAAGTCCGCCCGCACCCTCGCCAACGGCACCGGCCTCGGCACCGCGCACATCGGCGCCGGACTCGCCCTCAACGTGCCGACCTCCACCCAGGCCGGCACGTACACCACCACGCTCACCCTCACCGCCATCTGATCCAGGCGTGAGCTCCGGGGCGGAGCCACGTGACACGACGTACGGGGTTCCGCCCCGCCCCTGACCTCTGGAGAACCGTCATGACCGCTTCCCGCACCGCCTTCCGGTGGGCCGCCTTCCGGTGGGCCGCTGTCCTGGGGGCGCTGTGCGCGCTCCTCGCGCCCGCGGCTCCCGCCCTCGCCGACGGCAGTTCCTCCGCGGCTCCCCAGCCGAAGAAGGCCGTGTTCGGCGTCCAGCCCGCCGGGCCCAAGAAGCCCGACCAGCGCCCCCACTACTCGTACGGGGTCACCGGCGGCGCCGGGATCACCGACCGGATCGCCCTCTGGAACTACGGCTCCGAGCCGCTCACCCTCGCCGTCTACGCGAGCGACGCCGTCAACACCGTCGACGGCGGCTTCGACCTCCTCCCGGCGGGCAAGAAGCCCACGGACACGGGCAGTTGGATCAGGCTGGCGCGGAACAAGGTGACCGTGCCGCCCAAGAAGCACGTCATCGTCCCCTTCACCCTCACCGTGCCCCGCGACGTCACCCCCGGCGACCACACCGGCGGGATCGTCGCCTCGCTCTCCGGCACCGGCACGGACGCCAAGGGCAACCGGGTCCGCCTCGACCAGCGGGTCGGCGCCCGCGTCTACGTCCGCGTGGCGGGCGCGGTGAAGCCCGAACTCACCGTGGAGGACGTCCGCGCCGCGTACCACGGCACCCTCAACCCCTTCGCGACCGGCGCCGCCACCGTCACGTACACCCTCCGCAACACCGGCAACGTCCGGCTCGGCGCCCGTCAGGCCGTCCGCGTCAACGGCCTCACCGGCTCCTCGCTCACCGCGAAGGGCGTCCGCGACCTCGGCGAGCTGCTGCCCGGCAGCGCCCTCACCGTGACCGCCGAGACCGACGGCGTCCTGCCGCTGTTCCGGGCCTCGGCCGTCGTCTCCGTCCAGCCGGTCGCGACCCGCGACGGGGTCGATCCCCGGCTGCCCTCGCTGACCGTGTCGGCCGGGATCTGGGCCGTGCCGTGGACGCTCCTCGCCCTGCTGTTGCTCCTCGTGGCCCTGGTGCTGTGGCGGCGGCGGCGGGGGCGGGGGCGGGGGCGTACGGGCGAGGCCAAGCGGACGCGCGCGCGTACGGAAACGCCTTCCGAGACACCCGAGACACCCGACAAGGAGCTCCTCGTGCAGTTCACACGCCGCCTCCCCCGGCGGGTCGCCGCCGGTGCGGCCCTCGCCGCGGCGACGGCCCTCGCCGGTGTCGGCGTCCTCACCGTGCCGACGGCCACGGCCGCCCCGCTGGGCACGGCCGGGGTCGACCCGGCCACCGGCACCGACGAGACCAGCATCGCCCTGACCACCTCGGGCCCCTGCCCGGCGCCCGCGACGAACGTCCTCGTGAAGGTGGCCGGCAAGGGCTTCCCCGAGGACGGCAAGAACGTCGTCGGCAACTCCCCGCTCACCACCTACCCGCAGGACCCCACCGGCACCGGCTTCGTCGTGCCGCTGACGATGACCATGCGGGACTACGCCAACGAGGCCGGGTTCACCACCCTGGAGGGGCGGTACGACCTGACGGTGATCTGCCGGAAGGCCTTCGGTACCGAGACGTTCGGGGAGTTCACCGGCTCGCTCTGGTTCACCTCGAACACCGTCTACCAGGACACGGACCCGGCGGGTCCGAACCCCACGGGCACTCCCTCGGGAACCCCGTCGGGCACGCCGTCCGGGACCCCCTCGGGTACGCCCTCCGGAACCCCGTCCGGTACGCCCTCCAGCACGCCGCCGACCACCGGAACGCCGACCGGCACCCCCTCGCCCACCGACACCGCGACGCCCACGCCGACCGCGACGGCGACCGCACCGACGCCCACCGCCACCGCCACCGCGACCGGCGGTGACACCGTCGGCGTCTCCACCAGCATCCCGCCGCTCCCCTCGGCCTCGGCGACCACCACGGCGCCGGGCACGACGTCGGGCTCGTCCTCCGGAGGGGGCACGGGCGGCTCCACGGGCACCACCGGCGGCTCGGGCGGCAGTCACGGCGGCGGGCTCGCCGACACCGGTTCCGACCCCGTCGTCCTCGGTCTCCTCAGCGCCGCCCTGCTCGCCGCCGGTGTCCTCACCGTCCGCTGGGCCCGTCGCCGCGGCCTGCTCTCGCGATGACGGCGACGAGAGAGGCGGCCCCCCGCTCCAGCCGCCTGTGGACCGTCGGCGGGACCCTGGCCATCCTCGGCGCGCTGCTCCTCGGCTTCGTCGCCGGGGTCGGCCCGCTCGGGAGCCTGCGCCACGAGCGCGACCTCCGCGTCGGGTACGCCGACGTGCGCGGCACCCTCGCCAACGCGACCACCCCGATCGGCGCGGCCATCGAGCCGGGTACGCCGATGGCGCTGCTGACCGTCCCGCAGCTGGGCCTCAAGGAGGTCGTGCGGGAGGGCAGTTCGGCGGAGGTGCTGTCCTCGGGCCCGGGCCACCGCCGCGACACCGTGCTGCCGGGGCAGGCCGGGAACAGCATCCTCATGGGGCGGTTCGCGGGGTACGGCGGCCCGTTCCGGGACCTCGCGGAGCTCCAGCGCGGCGAGACCTTCCAGGTCACGACGGGCCAGGGCGAGCACACGTACCGGGTCATGGGCGTCCGCCGGGCCGGGGACCCGAAGCCGCCCGCCATCCAGGCGGGGACGGGCCGGCTGACGCTGATGACGGCGACCGGCTCCGCGTACCGCCCGACGGGGGTCCTCCAGGTCGACGCCGAGCTGATCTCGGACCCGCAGCCCGGCGCCCTGCCCGCCTTCCGCTTCGGCCGGGTCCCGGCCGACGAGCTGCCGCTCGCCGGGCAGCCCTCGGCCTGGATCCCGCTGGTCCTGTGGTCGCAGGCGCTGCTGCTCGCCGCCGGGCTCCTGGTCTGGGTGCGCTCCCGGGTGCCCCGGGCGCACGTGTGGCTGGTCGGTTTCCCGGTCCTGGCCGCGCTCGGCCTGACGGCCGGGGACCACGCGGCCCGTCTCCTCCCCAACCTCCTCTGATCCGTGATCCGGCAAGCAAAGGACAGCTGTGGCATCCCATCTGGACGCACGCTCCATCTCCGCCTGGTTCGGGCCCCGCAAGGTCCTCAACCGCGTCTCGCTGACCATGCCGGCGGGCCGGGTCACCGCGCTGATCGGCCCCTCGGGCTGCGGGAAGTCGACGTTCCTGCGCATCCTCAACCGGATGCACGAGCTGATCCCGGGCGCCGAGCTCGCCGGTGAGGTGCTCCTCGACGGCGAGGACATCTACGCGCGCGGGCGGCGGCTCACCGAGGCCCGGCGCCGGATCGGCATGGTCTTCCAGAAGCCGAACCCGTTCCCCGCGATGTCGGTGTACGACAACGTCACGGCCGGGCTGAAGCTCACCGGCACCCGGGTCGGCGCGGCCGACCGGGACAGCCTGGTCGAGGAGTGCCTGACCCGGGCGGGGCTGTGGAAGGAGGTCCGCGACCGGCTGCGGCAGCCGGGCGGGGCGCTGTCGGGCGGGCAGCAGCAGCGGCTGTGCATCGCGCGTTCGCTGGCGGTCCGGCCGAGGATCCTGCTGATGGACGAGCCGTGCTCGGCGCTCGACCCGACCTCGACGCGGCGGATCGAGGAGACCATCCGCGAGCTGGCGGACGAGGTGACGATCGTGATCGTCACGCACAACATGCAGCAGGCGGCGCGGGTCTCCGACCAGTGCGCGTTCTTCCTCGCGGAGCAGGCCACGCCGGGGCTGATCGTCGAGCACGGCCCGACGGACGCGATGTTCTCCAGCCCGCGCGACCAGCGGACGGCTGACTACGTGGAGGGCCGCTTCGGCTGAGCCGTGCCCCGTTCGGGAAAGGGGCGAGGGCCCGCGCACGCCGTGCGCGGGCCCTCGCCTTCGTGTCAGTACGTGAGGATCGCCGGGTCGCTGACGCCGGACGCGCCGGTCTCCACGTGGCCGGCGAGGCGGCGGACGAAGTCGGCGTTCGACGGGGTCGTGACCGTGACGTCGTACCAGCGGGAGGCGCCGGTCGGGGCCACGGCGTGGGTGACCGTCGCGCCCTTCGGGACGGAGACGTTGGCGGTGCCGCCGCCGTAGGCGTTGGTCACGGTGAGCTGGACGGCGGCGGCCGTCCCGTTGGTGAAGGTGAGGTCCAGGGCGCCCGTGGTGGCGTTGTGGCGGGCGGTGACCTCCGGGACCGCGGTCTTGCCGGGGGAGCGGAAGCGGCGCAGGAAGCCGTTGGGGCCGTGGACCGTGAGGTCGGTGACGCCCTTGGACCACTTGGTGTTCCAGACGTCGTCGATCGACTTTCCGGCCTCGGCCGTGTACGTCCAGGGAACGTCGGTGCGGTTGGCCGAGGTCACGTAGAACTGGGCGCCGGCGGCCGGGCCGCCGCTGAAGACGAGGCGGTAGGTGCCGGCCGTGACGTCGGCGCTCCCGTCCACGTACGGGGCGTACTTGAGCGGGCGGGTGGGCTTGGAGCCCGGCTCCTGGCGGGGCATGGTGCCGACGGCCGGTGCGGTGGCGAGGAAGTCGGGGTGGCGGTTCTTGTCCGGCGGGAAGTAGCCGGCGGTCGGCGGGAGCGGGGCGGGCTGGGTGTTGGTCCGGGTGAAGTCGAAGGCGGAGGTCAGGTCGCCGCAGACGGCGCGGCGCCAGGGGGAGATCTGGGGCTCCTGCACGCCGAACCGCTTCTCCATGAACCGGATGACCGAGGTGTGGTCGAAGGTCTCGGAGCAGGCGTAACCGCCGGTGGACCAGGGGGAGACGACGATCATCGGGACGCGCGGGCCGAGGCCGTAGGGCCCGGCGACGTAGCCGGTCTTGCCGCCGAACCAGTCCAGGGAGGTGGCGGTCGTCGACTTGCCCCAGGAGGAGTCGCCCGGGGCGAACGGCGGGACGACGTGGTCGAAGAAGCCGTCGTTCTCGTCGTACGTGATGAACAGGGCCGTACGGGCCCACACGTCCGGGTTCGAGGTGAGCGCGTCGAGGACCTGCGCGATGTACCAGGCGCCGTAGTTGGAGGGCCAGTTGGCGTGCTCGGAGAAGGCCTCGGGGGCGGCGATCCAGGAGACCTGCGGCAGCCGGCCGGCCTGGACGTCGGCGCGGAGGATGTCGAAGTAGTTCTGCCCGGACTTGGCGTCGGTGCCGGTGCGGGCCTTCTCGTACAGCGGGTTGCCGGGCTGGGCGTTGCGGTAACTGTTGAAGTACAGGAGCGAGTTGTCGCCGTAGTTGCCCCGGAAGGCGTCGTTGATCCAGCCCCAGGAACCGGCGGCGTTCAGGCCGTCGCCGATGTCCTGGTACACCTTCCAGGAGACCCCGGCCGCCTCCAGGCGCTCGGGGTACGTCTTCCAGCCGTAGCCCGCCTCGGCGTTGTTGAGGACGGGGCCGCCGCCGGTGCCGTCGTTGCCGGTGTGGCCGGACCAGAGGTAGTACCGGTTCGGGTCGGTCGCGCCGATGAACGAACAGTGGTACGCGTCGCAGACGGTGAACGCGTCGGCGAGGGCGTAGTGGAAGGGGATGTCCTCGCGGTTGAGGTACGCCATCGTGGCCTTGGTCTTGGCCGGGATCCAGTTGTCGTACTTGCCCTTGTTGAACGCGCTCTGGCCGCCCGCCCAGTCGTGGTTGAGGCCCTGGAGGTACTCCATGCCGAGCTTGTCGCTGGTGGGGCGGAAGGGGAGGGTGACCTGTCCGCCGGAGGACTGGTTCCAGACCGACTTGCCGCTGGGCAGGGTGACGGGGCGGGGGTCGCCGAAACCGCGGACGCCCTTCATCGCGCCGAAGTAGTGGTCGAAGGAGCGGTTCTCCTGCATGAGGACGACGATGTGCTCGACGTCCTGGATGGTGCCGGTCGAGCCCTGCGCGGGTATCGAGGCCGCGCGGGCGATGCTCTCCGAGAGCATGGTGAACGCGGCGGCACCACCGGTCAGTTGGAGGAACCGGCGGCGATTGAGGTCGGCCATGGGGGACCCTTCGAGGGTAAGGGGGTGCGGACCGTACGGGGGTGAATCTAGGGCCCAGGACAGCAAACGTGAACCACTGTTCAGCTTCTTTCTCGTGGCCGCCCGTTGTACGCCCGACGAACCCCACGTGCCACAGAAGGGGGTCGGTAGGGGATGACGGGCCCCGGCGCCGCCGCCTAGCGTCCTCGCGTGAAGACCGCACCGGAGGGCCCCCAGATCACCGGCACCACCCGGCTGTTCGCCGTCCTCGGCGACCCGGTGGCGCAGGTCCAGGCACCCGCCATGCTCAACCCGCTCTTCGCCCGGCTCGGCACCGACGCCGTCCTCGTCCCCGTCCACGCGACCCCCGAGCGGCTCGCCGACGTCGTCCGGGGCCTCCAGGCGATCGGGAACCTCGACGGGCTCCTCATCACGGTCCCGCACAAGACCGCCCTCCTCGGCTTCGCCGACGTCGTCAGCCCCGCCGCCCGGCTCGGCGGCTCCACCAACGCGCTCCGCCGCCTCGACGACGGCCGCTGGGAGGCCGCCAACTTCGACGGCGAGGGCTTCGTCCGCGGCCTGCGCGCCGCCGGACACGACCCGGCGGGACGCCGCGTCAGCCTCGCGGGCGCGGGCGGCGCGGGCTGCTCCATCGCCGTCGCCCTGCTCGACGCGGGCGCGGACCTCACCGTCTGGGACCGGGACGCCGACCGCGTCCGGGCCCTCGTCGACCGGCTCGCCGAGCGGTGGCCGGACCGGGTCGCCGGCGCCGGCGCACCCGTACCGGCCGACATCGCGGTCAACGCGACCCCCATGGGCCTGCGGCCCGAGGACCCGCTGCCCTTCGACCCGGCGGACCTCGACCCGGGCACCGTCGTCGCCGACATCGTCATGAAGCCGCGCCGCACCGCCCTGCTCGCGGCCGCCGAGGAACGGGGGCTTCCGGTGCAGTACGGAGCGCCGATGCTCGCCGAACAACTGGCCCTGTACAGGGACTTCTTCCGGCTCTGAGCGGCGGTAGGGGGGACAGTGGGGGGACGATTACCGGGGGATGGCCTCCCCTCGGTGATCTCTTCCTACTCTCCCTTCCATGCCCGCACTCATAGAGACCGCCGCCCGTCCCGGCGCTCCGGCCCGGCAGCTTCCGCCGGCGCTGGAGGAACGGGTCGCCGAAGCCCTCGACCGCCCGGCCGCCCAGCAGCCCACCTATCCGGACCCCGAAGCCGTCGCCGCCGCCCGCGCCGGCCTGGAGCGTCTGCCCTCCCTCGTCCTGCCCGGGGAGGTCGACCGCCTCCACAGCCGCCTCGCCGAGGTCGCCAACGGCCAGGCCTTCCTCCTGCACGGCGGAGACTGCGCCGAGACCTTCGACGGCAACACCGAGGCCCACGTCGGCTCCAACCTGCGCACCCTGCTCCAGATGGCCGTCGTCCTCACCTACGGCGCGAGCCTGCCCGTGGTGAAGGTCGGCCGGATCGCCGGACAGTACGCCAAGCCGCGCTCCAAGGACACCGACGAACTCGGCCTGCCCGTCTACCGCGGCGACATCATCAACGCCGTCACCCCGTCCCCGGGCGCCCGGGTCGCCGACCCGCAGCGCATGGTCCAGGCGTACGCGCACTCCAGCGCCGCCCTCAACCACGTCCGCGCGGTCGTCGACTCCGGCATGGCCGACCTCGGTCGCGTCCAGGGCTGGAACCTCGACTTCGTCCGCGACTCGCCCGCCGGGGAGCGCTACCGCGCCCTCGCCTCCGAGATCGACGCCGGACTCCGCTTCATGTCCGCGTGCAAGGCCGACCACAGCTCCCTGCACACCACCGAGATCTACGCCAGCCACGAGGCGCTGCTGCTCGACTACGAGCGCGGACTGCTCCGCACCGGCACCGGCGCGGACGGCGAGGAGAAGCTGTACGGGCTCTCCGGCCACTTCCTGTGGATCGGCGAGCGCACCCGGCAGCTCGACGGCGCCCACGTGGCCCTCGCCCAGCTGCTCGCCAACCCCATCGGGCTCAAGATCGGCCCGACGACCACGCCCGAGCAGGCCGCCGAGTACGTCGAGCGGCTGGACCCGGAGAACACGCCGGGCCGGCTCACGCTGATCAGCCGGATGGGCGCCGGGAAGGTCCGCGAGGTGCTCCCGGCGATCGTCGAGAAGGTCACCGCCACCGGTCACAAGGTGATCTGGCAGTGCGACCCGATGCACGGCAACACCCGTGAGACGCCGAGCGGTTACAAGTCCCGCCACTTCGACGACATCCTCGACGAGGTCAAGGGCTTCTTCCAGGTCCACCGCGACCTCGGCACCCACCCCGGCGGCCTGCACATCGAGCTCACCGGCGACGACGTGACCGAGTGCCTCGGCGGCGCCCGGCAGCTCGACGACGCCTCGCTCGTGGCCCGCTACGAGACCAACTGCGACCCCCGGCTCAACCCGGAGCAGTCGGTCGAGCTCGCCTTCCTCGTCGCCGAACTGATGCGCGGCTGACGTGTCCCGTACTCCGGGGGTCCCCCCGTCGCACACGCGAAAAGGCCGGTGGGCACGGCTGCTGCCGTGCCCACCGGACGGGGGGTCTCCCGGAGCCGGACGGGGGAGGACCTGTCCGGGAGACGTGCGGGGTGTGTCAGGAGCGGGCGACCCGCTCCGACTCGGCGCGGTCGGCCGGGCGCTGGCCCGGGACGGTGCCGAGGTCGCCGGCCGGCTCGTCGACGCGCTGCGCCGCCGCGTAGGCCTCACGGTCCTTCTTGGAGCGGGCCCACAGGCGCATCGCCGGCATCTCGACGAAGTAGTAGAGCAGCCAGCCCGCGAGCAGCGTCGCCGCGAACATGCCGATCATGACCAGGACGGCGACCGGGGTGCTGAACTGGCCGTTGCCGAGCAGCGCCTGACGGCCCCAGAAGATCACGATGCCCTGGGCCAGGTAGAAGCCGAAGGAGACGTTGCCCAGCCACACCATGACCTTGCCGTTGAGGCGGGTCTTGGCGCCGCGGACGTCGGCGGCCGCGAGGGAGGCGATGACCACGCTGAACGGGATCGCGGTCGTGGCGACGAAGTTGTACGGGGCCGGCACGTAGATGGAGGCCGCGTAGCCGATCGCGGTGAGCGCGATGACCGGGACGGGGCCGATCTTCGGCCACTTGCCGGCGAGCACGATCCGGGCGAGCAGCATGCCGAGGACGAACTCGAACATGCGGTTCGGCGGGAAGGTGTAGTTGAACCACATCTGCGAGGGCGACAGCGGGATCATCGGGTTGCTGGGCAGCGGGGTGATGAAGTACGTCGTCACCAGGCCCACGCCGATGGTGCCGGCGACCATCGCGGCGGCCCAGTGGTAGAGCCGGTTCACCGGGATCTTCCGGACCAGCAGGAGCAGGGCCGGGAAGGTCAGGTAGAAGAGCATCTCGGCGCAGAGCGACCAGGACGGCGCGTTCACGCTCATCTGCACTTCGAGCTTGTTCACCCAGGAATTCGCCAGGAAGAAGCTGAGGAATCCGGTGGTCACCGAGGTGTAGGCGTAGGCGAAGAGGCCGAGCGCCAGACCCCAGGTCACGAGGTGGTTCGGGAAGACCTTGACGAACCGGCGCCGCCAGTACGCGGTGAGCTTCTCGCCGGGCTTCACCGACCAGGTGATGACGAAGCCGCTGAGCAGGAAGAAGAAGGAGACGCCGAGGAATCCGGCGGGGCCGAAGAACTTCAGCAGGCCGTTCGCGATGTCCTGGTCCGCGAAGGGGTTGACCGGTCCCGTGTGGTCCACCGGGCCGATCGGCTGGAGCGCGTGGATGAAGAACACCAGCAGTGCGGCGAAGAACCGGACGCCGGTCAGCGAGGGCAGCGCGGCACGCTTTCTTCGTATCGCCGGATCGGTATCCACCGTGGGCATGGTTGCGGACACGTCGTGTCTCCTCGTTCGGGACGGTGTGGCTTGTTTATGGCGGCACGACGAGATTAGGAAAGGCGCGCCGGGGCGCAAACCCTTAGCGCCCCCCTGCCCCGCGCCTCCCGGCGAATAAGGGGGTCGCTAGGGGAATACGCGTCACGCGGTGGCTGAATACGGTTTACCTGCATTACTGCCTTGCTTCGGCATTGCTGATCAGGCATTACCGCTCACTTCGCTTTTTGACAGTACGTACTTTCTACGGAGGACTCATGCTCGACCGCAGGAACCTGCTCCGTGCCGGTGGCGCCCTCGCCGCGACGGCCGCGGCCGTCGGTACCGGGACCGCCGCCTACGCCGACGGCGGCGGCAGCGCCGGCGCCACCGCCTCGGCGGACTGGGCCGGGCTCAGCACCCGTATCCAGGGCGACATCGTGCTCCCCGGCGACACCGCGTACGAGGCCGCCAAGCAGCTCACCATCGGCGAGTTCGACGCCATCACCCCGGCCGGCGTCGTCTACGCCGAGACCGCGGCCGACGTCAGCAACGTCATCCGCTTCGCCCAGGACAGCGGCCTCACCCTGCGCACCCGCAGCGGCGGCCACAACTTCGCGGGCTGGTCCACCGGCAGCGGCGTCCTCCTCGACGTCAGCCGCATCAAGCACATCACCGGCGGCGGCCAGCCCACCGTCCACCTGGGCCCCGGCGTCCAGTCCATCGAGGCCGTCACCGCCCTCAAGCCGTTCAACCAGCAGTTCGTCACCGGCACCTGCCCCGACGTCTGCGTCGGCGGCTTCCTCTCCGGCGGCGGCATCGGCTACCAGAGCCGCGCCTTCGGCATCGGCTCCGACAACGTCGTCTCCGCGAAGATCGTCCTCGCCGACGGCCGCGTCGTCCGCGCCTCCAAGGACTGCAACTCCGACCTGTTCTGGGCGATCCGCGGCTCCGGCGGCGGCAACTTCGGCGTCGTCGTCGACTTCGAGGTCAAGCCGGTCTCCGCGCCCCGCATGGTCTTCTACGAGCAGATCTGGAGCTGGGACAACGCCGACGCGTTCCTCGACGCCTGGCAGAAGTGGTACGTCACGACCCCGCGCAACAGCAGCGCCCAGGTCATCGTGATCCAGCCGGACGCCGGCTCCGGCAACCCGCCGATCATCCTCCAGCAGGGCGCGTACTACGGCACCAAGGCCCAGGCCGACGCCGGTCTCGCGGACCTCCAGAGCCGTGTCGGCGCCACCCCGGTCGCCAGCAAGGTCCTCGACCTGCCCTTCTCCGACGGCATGCAGTACGTGTACGGCCTCGGCGACGGCGCCCAGCACCCGCCGCGCACCCAGTGGCAGCGGATGCGCGCCCGCATGGTCTCCAAGCCGCTCGGCACCACCGGCACCGCCGCCGCGCTCGCCGCCTTCGAGGGCACCCCGGTCGCCGGCCAGACCCGCTACCTCAGCTTCATGGGCCTCGGCGGCGCCGTCGCCGACAAGGCCGTCGCCGACACCCCCTTCATCCACCGCAACGCGCTCTTCCACGTCGGCTTCGGCGTCGCGCTGCACACCCCGACGCCGACCACGGAGGAGTCCTCCGCCGCCGTCGCCTGGGCCACCAACGGCTTCAACACGATCGACCCGCTGTCCACGGGCCACTCGTACATCAACTTCCCGGACACCTACCTGCCGAACTGGCAGAACGCCTACTACGGCTCGAACTACAGCCGCCTGGTCCAGGTCAAGAAGACCTACGACCCGAACAAGTTCTTCAACCACCCCCGCGCCATCGGCAACTGACAACGCGTCACCCCACCACTGAGAGAGGCTTTTGCGATGACGGTCACCGAGAACGAGACCGGCGAGCTCCAGGCGGCCGCCACGCCCCCTCCGGGCTGCCCCATGCACGGCAAGATCCCGGCCTACCCCTTCGGTGAGCCCGTCGCCACCGACCTGCACCCGGCCTACGCCCAGGTGCGCGAGGAGGCGGCGCTCACCCGCGTCGACATGATCTACGGCGGCGAGGCGTGGCTCGCCACCCGCCACGCCGACGTCAAGACGGTCCTCGCCGACCCCCGGTTCAGCCGCGAGGCGACCGTCGGCAAGGACGTGCCCCGGGTCCGCAAGACCTTCGAAGAGCTGAACATCATCAGCATGGACGACCCGGAGCACGGCCGTCTGCGCAAGCTCGTCGCCAAGGCGTTCACCGTCCGCCGGGTGGAGCAGATCCGCCCGCGCGCCCAGGAGATCGCCGACGAGCTGCTCGACAAGATGCTGGCCGGCGGCAACACCGGCGACCTGGCCTCCCAGTACGCCTGGATGCTGCCGATCACCGTCATCTGCGAGATGCTCGACGTCCCGCTGGAGGACCACTACAAGTTCCGCGCCTGGATCGACACCTGGCTGACCCTCGGCGACGAGTACACGGTCGAGGAGATGAACGAAGCCCGCTTCGAGAAGCTCCCGGACTACATGGCCGACCTCATCGCCAAGCGGCGCGCCGAGCCCGGCGACGACCTGCTGTCCGCCCTCGTCGCCGCCCGCGACGAGGAGGACAAGCTGAGTGAGGAGGAGCTGATCACCATGTCGATCGCGCTCCTCGCGACCGGCCACCACACCACGGCGAACCAGCTCGCCAACCACCTGTACATCCTGCTCGACCGCCGCGAGGAGTGGCAGCGCCTGGTCGACAGCCCCGAGCTGCTCAACAAGGCCATCGAGGAGCTGCTGCGCGTCACCCCGCTCAGCCCCTACTCGGAGAACACCCGCATCGCCACCGAGGACCTCGAACTCGGCGGCCAGCTCGTGAAGGCCGGCGAGGCCGTCATGATCTTCCCGGCGGTCGGCAACCGCGACCCGCGGGTCTTCGAGAACCCCGAGGAGCTCGACCTCACCCGCGAGCACAACCCGCACATCGCGTTCGGCCACGGCATCCACCACTGCCTGGGCGCCCCGCTGGCCCGCCTGGAGCTCCAGGTCGCCATCGGCACCCTGCTCCGCCGGCTGCCCGAGCTCGAACTCGCCGTTCCCGCCGCGGAGGTCCCCTGGAAGACCGACAACGTGGTGCGCGGCGTCGCCGCCCTGCCCGTCCGGTGGTGACCCGATGACCTGGCGCATCGAGGTCGACCAGCACGCCTGCATGGGTGCCGGTCTCTGCAACGGCAACCTGCCCGACCGCTTCCGGCTGGAGAACGGCAAGGCCGTCCCCGTCGAGGCCCTCGTCGAACCGGACGAGGACGTGCTGGACGCGGCCGACTACTGCCCCTACCGGGCGATCAACATCACCGTCGAGGCCACCGGCGAATCCCTCGTCGCGCTCGACTGAGCCGTACGTCCCCACCGTACGGCCGGACGTCTCCCGGGCCGCCGCCGCACCGCCGCGCGCGGCGGCCCGGAAGTCTCCCCCCTCCCCTCCCCACACTCCCTGACCATCAAGACAGGAGAACGGTCGTGACGATCACGACGACCGAGCCGGAGAGAAAGTCCGCCACCGGGCGGCCCTCCGGTTCCGGCTCTGGCACCGGTCCCGGCACCCCGTCCGTCAGCTGGTGGCGTCGCCCCTGGGTCGGCCCGCTCGCGACCGTGGCCGCGATATTCATCGTCTACGCGGTGCCGCCCTACCTCACCTTCGACCCGGCGACCTCCAAGATCCCGGCGAACCCGAACTACGCCTGGCACTACCCGGTCCTCGTGACCCACATCCTGTGCGGCACCATCGCCCTGGTGACCTGCTGCCTCCAGGTGTGGCCGGTGCTGCGCGACCGTTACCCGCAGGTCCACCGGACCAGCGGCCGTCTCTACGTCTTCGCCGGTGTGGTGCCGTCCTCGATCGCCGGCGTCGCCTCCGCGATCGCCAGCCCGTCCGGCCTCATCATGCAGCTGGCCACCGTCACCTCGTCCACGCTGTGGGTCTTCACCGCCCTCATGGGCTTCCGGATGGCGCTCCAGGGCCGGATGGACGAGCACAAGCGCTGGATGGTGCGCAGCTTCGCCCTGACGATGTCGATCATCGTCAGCCGCGTCCTCGGCGTGATCTACGACTACACGCTGCTGCCGCCGCCGGTCACCACCGACATCCCGACCCTGATCGCCTGGGGTCAGGCCCGTGCCGGACTCGCGTCCTGGCCGGGCTGGATCATCCCGCTGCTCATCGCCGAGTGGTGGCTGATCGAGCGGGGCGCCACGGCCCGCTACAAGGCCCGCGAGGCCCGGCGCAAGGCCGCGCTCGCGAAGTCGTCCACGACGTCCTGACTCCCCCGGGGGGAGTACACGACGGAGGCCGCCTCCAGAGCCTGGAGGCGGCCTCCGTCGTACGCGGAACCGTTCGGTCCGTCAGACGAGCCGCTGCCGCTCGCCGGTCGCCGCGGACCGCTTGATCGCGTCGAGCGTGCGGTGGGTGCGGACGGCGGTGGCGAAGTCCGGGTCGAAGGACTCGCCGGTACGGATGGCCCGCGCGAGGTCCCCGTACACCTGGTGCACGTTGCTCACGGCCGACATCACGCCGCCGAGCGCGGGGGCGTAGCGGTGGGGGAGTTCGAGCGTCTCGACCGGTCCGCCGTTCGCCTCGGCGAGCGTGAGGACCCAGGTGGGCGCCACGAGCGAGTCGTCGGTGGAGCGGAGCACGAACCGGCCGGCCCGCCCGTGCACCTCGATGCGGAAGCCGTCGCCGCGCGGTCCGCCCGTCATGAAGTGGGCGGAGGCCGCGGCGCCCGACTCCAGGAGGCCCGCCACCACGATCTGGTCCGGCGAGGTCACCGCGAGGGGCGCGCCGGTCTCCTGGATGGTGATGGTGGGGATCCGGGTCGTCAGGGTCGCGGACAGCTCGGTGAAGCCGCCGACGGCGGAGCCGAACATGTCGAGCGAGTGGCCGCCGATGACGGCCACGTGGTTGACGCCCTTGGTGTGGTCGAAGAGGTTGGCGTACCGCTGCGACCAGACCTCGGGGGAGGAGATCGAGTACGTCAGCGAGGCCGACAGCACGTCCCCGATCACGCCCTCCGCGATGAGGTCGCGCAGGTACCGGACCATCGGGTGGTGCCGGGACTGGAGCCCGACCGCCGCCTGGACGCCGGCCGCCGCCGCGCCCGCGCGGAACCGCTCGGCGGTCTCCGCGTCGAGGGCGAGGGGCCACTCGCTGTACACGTGCTTGCCGGCCGCGAGGGCCGCGTCCACCAGGCCGTCCCGCTGCGGGAGTTGTACGGCGATGGTGACGAGGTCCACCTCCGGGTGCTCCATCAGGGCGCGGGCGTCGTCGAAGGCGTGCCGGGCGCCCCACACCCCGGCGGCGGCACGGGCCGACTCCTGGCTGGTCCCGGCGACCGCGGTGATCTCGTAGTCGTCCGGCGAGGCCGCGAGGGCGGGGAGGTGGATGGCCCGTCCCCAGCCGCGTTCGGCGTGCGCCCCGACCACTCCCACTCGGATCCTGTCCGCCACGGTGAAACCCCTTGATCTTTCGTTGTTCTGGTCGAGTCTGCTGGTGAACGGAGCGGGGCGCGACCGGTGTTCCTCACCGGTCGCGCCCCGCTCCGAGAGTGTCCGGTCCGTCGGTGTCAGTGGACCACGACGGGCTCGGCGGGAACGGCGGCCTGCTCGGCGGGCTTGTCGGCGGCCTGGGCGGCGGCCGGCTTGTCCCGCAGGACGAAGAAGGTCACGAGCCAGGCGGCGAGGACGAAGCCGGCGGAGAGCATGAAGCCGAGGCTGTAGCCGTCCCGGAGGGCCTGGACCTGCGCGGTGCCCTCGGCGATCAGGTTGTTGCTGTAGGTGGTGGCGACCGTGGCGAGGACCGCGAGGCCGACGGCGGCACCGGCCTGCTGGGCGGTGGTGTTGAGGCCGGAGGCGAGACCGGCGTCCTCCGGGGCGGCGGCGGACATGGCCCGCATGATGACGGCCGGGACGGTGAGGCCCATGCCGAAGCCCTGGATGATCAGCGTCGGCAGGACGTCGGCGGCGTAGCTGCCGTCGACGGGCGCCCGGCTGAGCAGGAGCAGACCGATGGAGAGGAAGAAGAGACCGGAGAGGAGGACCTTGCGGGTGCCGAACTTGGCGGTCAGCTTCGAGGTGAAGAAGAGCGACATGGTGCCGATGACGATCGGCGCCGGGAGGAAGCCGAGGCCGGTCTCCATCGAGTCGAAGCCGAGGATGCGCTGGAGGTACAGGGCGTTGAGGAACTGGAAGCCGAAACCGGCCGCGAAGAGCAGGACGACCGTCAGGTTGGCGCCGGAGATCTCGCGGTTGCGGAAGATGCGCAGGGCGAGCAGCGGACGCGCCGCCTTGGCCTGGCGGACGAGGAAGGCGACGAGGAGGACGACCGCGAGCGCGCCGTAGACCGAGAGCTCACCGGCGGTGAAGTTCTCGTCGGAGATCTGCGAGATGGTGAAGACGCCCAGCGAGAGGCCGGCGGTGACCAGGACCGCGCCGATCGCGTCGGCACCGGCCTTGAGGCCGAGGCCCGGACGGCCCTGGAGCAGCTTCAGACCGGAGACCAGGGCGACCGCGCCGATCGGCAGGTTGATGAGGAACACCCAGTGCCAGCCCAGCGTCTCGGTGATGACGCCACCGGCGATCAGACCGAGCGAGGCGCCGCCCGCGGAGACGAAGCCGTAGATGCCCATGGCCTTGACCTGCTCGGCGGGCTCCGAGTAGAGCCCGATGATCATGCCGAGGACCACGGCGGAAGCCAGTGCCGCGCCCACGCCCTGGAGGAAGCGGCCGGCGATCAGCATCTCCGAGTTGGTGGCGATGCCGCACAGCAGCGAGGCGAGGGTGAAGGTCACCAGGCCGGAGAGGAAGACCTTCTTGGTGCCGATGAGGTCGCCCAGGCGGCCGGAGAGGAGCAGCAGGCCGGCGAAGGCGATGAGGTACGAGTTCACGACCCAGGACAGACCGCCCTGGGTGAAGCCCAGTTCGCTCTGGATGGTGGGCAGGGCGACCGTCACGATCGTCCCGTCCAGGACGATCATCAACTGCATGGCGCAGAGAATGGCGAGCGCCAGCCCGCGCGAGCTGGATTTCGTCTCTGAAGTCACAGGTCTCTTCTTTCGGGGGATTCGGGGGTTCAGGGGATGTGCTGCACGTGGGCTGACAAGTGCGGCTGCACTCAGGGCGGCTGCCTAAGTGCACGTCTTGTTACAGAGAACATGGTCTGGGACCATGAACCGGAGTGGAAGGAGGCACTTTTATGTCTCAGGGGAACACCGATGTGACCGCCGAGGTCAGCGCGTTGAAGGAGTGCGAAACTCCTGCCGCGCAGGCCGCCTGTTCGGTGCTGGAAGTGCTCGGCAGGGTCAGCGGGAAGTGGAGCATCGGCATCCTGCTCGTCACCACGCAGGGCCCGGCCCGTTTCACCGAGCTGGAGCGTCAGGTCAAGGGCATCAGCCGCCGCATGCTGACGCTGACCCTGCGCAATCTGGAGCGGGACGGCCTGCTGACCCGCACCGTCTACCCGACGGTGCCGCCGAAGGTCGAGTACACGGCGACGCCGATGGCGCGCGAGCTGTACGACTCGCTCGTCGGCCTCAGCGGCTGGGCCGAACGGCACGTCGAGGAGATCGACCGGGCCCGCCAGGACTACGACCTGATGGCCGCCGCGGCGAGCTGAGCCGGTTGCCGGCGACGGGGCCGGCGAGGAGGCCGGCGAGGAGGCCGGCGACGGGGCGCCCCGCACAGGGGTGAGGGGCGCCCGCGTCACCGGACTCACGCCACCGGCGCGGGAGCCGTCAGCCGCTCGCGCAGCCCGTCGACGAGCTGCTCGGCGGAGGCCGTGTCGAAGGCCGCGCCGTACACGTAGGTGTCGGGCCGGACCAGGACCGTCCGGGCCCTTTCGCCGCCCAGACCCGCCGCGCCGCCGATCCCGTCCACGTACGCCGTGAAGGCGCCCTCGACGTCACGGACCTGCACGACGCCCTCGACGGGGGCATCGAGGACGGCGTCCGCGTCGCGGAGCCACACCAGGCGGGCACCGAGACGGTCGAGGAACTCCCGTCGTCCGGCATCCAGTTGATCCGCCGGGTTGTCGCGGGAGACGAACACGAACCCGCGGCCCACGACCTCGTCGAAGAGGCCCGTCGTCCCGTCCGCCGCCGCCACCCGCGGCTGCGGCACCTGGTCGCCCGAGCCCGGCCGCCGCCGGCCCTTCGCGTCCCGGGCCAGCAGACCCTTCGTCAGCGGCTGGAACGGCGACTGCTGCGGCCGCGCCAGGTTCCGCTCACGGGCCGCGATCATCACCTCGTCCCGGTCCGCCGCCGCCTTCGCGTCCGTCTGGCAGATGACCTTGCCGAGGTTCATCGACATCGTGATCGCGTGCTGGACGTGCGCCCGCCGCTCCTCCGGATACGAGTCGAGCAGCGACTCGTCCGCGAGCCCGGACAGCACCAGGTCCAGCTTCCACACCAGGTTCGCCACGTCCCGGAAGCCCGAGCTCATGCCCTGCCCCGCGAACGGCGGCATCAGGTGCGCCGCGTCGCCGGCGATCAGCAGCCGTCCCGAGCGCCACTCCTTCACCGTGGACGCCTGGAACGTGTACACCGCGTGCCGCTCCATGATCCCGTCCTCGCGCGAGATCCCGCAGAGCTCCAGGAGGCGCCACGCCGTGTCCGCCGTGTCCATCTCCTCCTTGGTCTCGCCCGGCAGGAGCATGAACTCCCACCGCCGGTGCCCGGGGCCCGCCGACACCTGGGTGCGCGGCCGGGCCGGGTCGCAGATCTGGAGGTTGTTCGGGGTGAACTCCCGCCGGTCGTGCAGGATCAGGTCGCAGATCAGCCACTCGTGGTGGAAGTCCAGGTCGACCGCCGGCGAACCGATCCTGCGCCGGACGAAGCTGTTGGCGCCGTCGCAGCCCACGATCCACTTGCCGCGCAGCGTCCGCCGGACGCCCTCCCGGTCCTGGACCGCCAGCTCGACGCCGTCGCCCGTCTCCACCAGGTCCACGGCCTCGTACCCGCGCACCACCGTCAGCTGCGGCAGCTCCGCCCCGCGCTCGATCAGCGCCGTCTCCAGGCCCGGCTGGTACATCGACGTCGACTCGGGCCAGCCGTTGCGGCCGTGCACCTCCGCCGCCCCGATGTACAGCAGGTCCTGGCCGGCGCCGTTGCGCCACATGTAGTCGCCGGACGGCTCGCCGACCGACGTCAGGTGGTCGGCGACCCCCGCCGTCGCGAGGACGCGGGCCGCCTCCCCGTCGAACGCCACCGCGCGCGGCATCGTGTACGGCTTGGCGTGCCGCTCCACCACGATCACCCGGCGGCCCCGCTGGGCCATCAGGTTCGCGAGCACCTGCCCCACCGGCCCGTAGCCGACCACCAGCAGATCGGCCTCGTCCTCGGGCCACCACGCGTCGCTCACAGCCGACGCAGCCATCGTTCTCTCCTCTCGCCCGGACAGGGCAGGTCGGTCGGGATCAGTCCTGCAGCAGGATGGTGTTGATGACGGCGTCGAGGTCGGGCTGCTTCACCAGCACCCGGACCGTCTCCCGCCCGTCCTCCACCGTCAGCAGCCGCCGGCCGGTCAGCGTGAGCTGACCGTTCTCCAGGGCCCGCCCGCGGATGTACGTGACGTTCGCCGCCAGCATCTGGGCGTACGCGTCGAGCACCGGGTTGTCGGCCTCCAGCCACTCCGAGAAGTGGCGCGGCTGGAGCCGGAAGCGGTGGATCGTGCCCCACTCGCCGTCCCGCGCCCGGCGCTCCAGGTAGTGGAAGCCCTCCCCGTCCGGGTCGGCCGCCGAGGTCTCCGTGATCCGGAACTCGCTGCCGTACTGCTCCTGCGGCTCCGGCGAGACCCGCACCGGCTCGATCAGCGACGGGCCGGAGAAGCCGACGTCCGCGACGTACCACTCGCCGTCGATCCGGACCCCGTTGAAGAGGTGCTCCAGCTCGGGGCCGAAGCTGCCGTCCGCGCCGCGCACGCCGGCCGAGAGGACGACCACCTCGAAGCCGAGACGGCCGAGCAACGCCCGGAACAGGCCGTTGAGTTCGTAGCAGACGCCGCCGCGCCCGCCGGTGACGACCTCCTTGTAGACCAGGTCGACGTCGATGTCGACGCCCTCCCAGATCCGGGTGCCGCGCTCGGCGTTGAGGAAGTTGTCGAAGGGGACCACCCGCATGTGGGCGTGGTGCAGGACCCGCAGGGTCTCCAGGGTCGGCTCCGGGAGCGGACCGGTGTGGCCGAGTTTCCCGAGGTAGTCGTCGATGTCGAACATGAGGGTCTCCGTGTCTGGTGGAAGAAGAAGGGGGTGTCAGGCCTGGGCGGCGGCGGCCGGCTCGGCGACCTTGGTGAGCAGGAACTCGGCCACCATCGACGGCGTCGGGTGGTCGAAGAGCAGCATCACGGGCAGCTCGACGGCGAGTTCCTCGGCGAGGCGGTTGCGCAGCTCCACGGCGGTCAGCGAGTTGAAGCCGACGTCGAAGAAGGCCTCGTCGTCGTCGACGTCGTCCGGCGTCGCGTGCCCGAGGACGGCGGCCGTCTCGGTCCGCACCAGGTCGAGCAGCGCCTCGACGCGCTCCTCGCCGGCCAGGCCGGCGATCCGCTCGGCGAACGATTCCTCGGACGACGTCATGGCGTTCTCCTTCTCGGGGTCGATGAGGTCTGCGGCCGACAGCTCCCCGGCGACGGCGCCGGAGGGCTGGACCTGCGCGAGCCAGTACTGGCGGCGCTGGAAGGGATAGGTGGGGAGTTCGACGTGGGCGGGCTTCGCCCCGCCGAGCGCCGGGGCCCAGTCGAGGACCGCGCCGCGCACGTGCAGTTCGGCGGCGGAGGTCAGGAAGCGCTGGAGGTCGCCGTCGTTCCGGCGGAGCGTCCCGCCGACCACGGTGGGGGCGCCGGCCCGGCTCTCGGCGATCTCGCGCACCGGCATGTTGAGCACCGGGTGGGCGCTGACCTCGACGAAGACCCGGAAGCCGTCGGCGACGAGCTGCTCGACGGACTCGCCGAAGCGGACCTGGTGGCGGAGGTTCTCGTACCAGTACGTGCGGTCCAGGCGGGTCCCGCCGTCGAGCCAGGTGGCGCGCAGGGTCGAGAACATCGGGATCTGCGGGGCGGTGGGCGCCAACCCGTCGAGCACGAGGGAAAGTTCGTCCTCGATCCGCTCGACGTGGCTCGTGTGGGAAGCGTAGTCCACGGGGATCTTGCGGGCGCGGACGCCCTCCGCCTCGTACGCGGCGTGCAGCTCGTCGAGGGCGTCGGCGTTTCCGGCGACCACGGTGGAGGTGGGGCCGTTGACGGCGGCGATCTCTATGCGGCCCGCGTAGGCGGTGAGGCGGTTCTCCACGTCCGCCAGCGGCAGAGGTACCGACATCATGCCGCCGAGACCGGCGAGGTGGGCGCCGATGGCCTGGCTGCGCAGGGTCACGACACGGGCGGCGTCGTCGAGGGTGAGCGCCCCCGCGATGTGGGCCGCCGCGATCTCGCCCTGGGAGTGGCCGATGACGGCGTCCGGGACGAGCCCGTGGTGCTGCCAGAGCCGCGCGAGGGACACCATGATGGCGAAGGAGGCGGGCTGGACGACGTCCACGCGGTCGAAGGCGGGGGCGTCGGGGGCCTGGCGGAGGACGTCGAGCAGGTTCCAGTCCACGTACGCGGACAGGGCCGTGGCGCACTCCTCGATCGCCGCGGCGAACACCGGGGAGGAGTCGAGGAGCGTGGCGCCCATGCCGGCCCACTGGTGGCCCTGGCCGGGGAAGACGAACGCCGTCTTGCCGTCCACGTCCGCCGTGCCCGAGACGACCAGCGGCGACGACTCGCCCGCGGCGAGCGCCTTCAGGCCGCCGTTGAGCTCCTCGCGGTCCGTGCCCACGACCACCGCGCGCCGGTCGAGCCGGGCCCGCCCGAAGGCGAGCGCGTGGCCGACCGCCACGGAGTCGAGCCGCTCGGCACCGGTGAGCAGCCGCTCCGCCTGGGCGCGCAGGGCGCCCGCGTTCTTGGCGGAGAGCAGCCAGGGGAGGGCCGCGGGGGCGGCCGAATCCTGAGCCGGCGCCTCCTCGACGGCCTTCTCCGGCGCCTGCTCGATGATGACGTGGGCGTTGGTGCCGCTCACGCCGAAGGAGGAGACGGCCGCCCGGCGCGGACGGTCGAGCTCCGGCCACGGGCGGGCCTCGGTGAGCAGCTCCACCGCGCCGGCCGACCAGTCGACCTTCGTCGACGGCTCGTCCACGTGCAGGGTCTTCGGCAGCACACCGTGGCGGATCGCCTCGACCATCTTGATGATGCCGGCGACACCGGCCGCCGACTGCGCGTGCCCGATGTTCGACTTGAGCGAGCCGAGCCACAGCGGCTGATCGGCGTCCCGCCCCTTGCCGTAGGTGGCCAGGAGCGCCTGGGCCTCGATCGGGTCGCCGAGCGTGGTGCCCGTGCCGTGCGCCTCGACCGTGTCGACGTCGGCGGCGGTCAGACCGGCGTTCTTGAGCGCGGCGCGGATCACCCGCTGCTGGGACGGGCCGTTGGGGGCGGTGAGGCCGTTGGAGGCGCCGTCCTGGTTGACCGCCGAACCGCGCACGACCGCGAGGACCGGGTGGCCCAGGCGCTCGGCGTCGGAGAGCCGCTCCACGAGGAGCACGCCGACGCCCTCGGCCCAGCCGGTGCCGTCGGCGGCCTCCGCGAAGGCCTTGCAGCGGCCGTCCTCCGACAGACCGCGCTGCGTCGAGAACTCGACGAAGACGCCCGGCGTGCCCATGACGGCGGCGCCGCCCGCGAGGGCCATGTCGATCTCGCCGTTGCGCAGCGCCTGCACCGCGAGGTGCAGGGCGACCAGCGAGGAGGAGCAGGCCGTGTCCACGGTGATCGCGGGGCCTTCGAGACCCAGCGTGTACGCGACGCGGCCCGAGGCCACGCTGCCGGAGTTGCCGGTCCCGAGGAAGCCCTCCAGGCCCTTCGGGGAGAACTCCAGACCCGGCGCGTAGTCGTGGTACATCACGCCCGAGTACACGCCGACCCGGCTGCCGCCGAGCGCGCTCGGGTCGATCCCGGCCCGCTCGAACGCCTCCCAGGAGGTCTCCAGGAGCAGCCGCTGCTGCGGGTCCATCGCGAGCGCCTCGCGCGGCGAGATCCCGAAGAAGCCGGCGTCGAACTCGCCCGCCTCGTGCAGGAACCCGCCCTCGCTGACGTACGAGGTCCCCGGCCGCTCCGGGTCCGGGTCGAAGAGCCGCTCCAGGTCCCAGCCCCGGGTCTCGGGGAAGCCGGAGACGGCGTCCCCGCCCGCGTCGACCAGGCGCCACAGCTCCTCGGGCGTCGACACCCCGCCGGGGAGCCGGCAGGCCATGCCGACCAGGGCGATCGGCTCGCGGGCCGCGTCCGTGATCCGCTGGTTCTCCAGCTTGAGCCGCTCGTTCTCCATGAGCGAGGCGCGCAGCGCCTCCACGAGCTTGTCGCTGGGCGTTCCCATCGTGTCCTCCACTGTCAACAGTCCGTAGGTATCGGTCGGTCGGCGTCAGTTGCCGATGGCGCCCAGGGCGCGGGCCACGAGATCGTCGGCGTCCATCGAGGCGATCCGGTCGAGTTCCTCGGCGGTGGCCGCCTCGGCCTCGGCGGTCGACTGCGCGGGGATCCCGTCGGCCTGGAGGTCGTCGGCCGTCGCGTCGGTGTCGGGGACCAGCTCGGAGAGCAGGTGCCGGGTCAGCGCGGCCGGGGTCGGGTAGTCGAAGATCAGCGTCGCCGGGAGGCGGATGCCGGTCGCCGTGGCGAGCCGGTTGCGCAGCTCGACGGCGGTGAGGGAGTCGAAGCCGACGTCCTTGAAGGGCTGTTCGGCCCGGATGGGCGTGTCGCCGAGGACGGTCGACGCGTGGCTCCGTACGAGGTCGAGCAGGCGGCGCTGCCGGTCGGCCACGGGGAGCGCGGCGAGCTGGTCGGCGAGGGACTCCTCGCCGGCCTCCGCGCTGTGCGCGGCCTTGCGGGGGACCCGGACGAGCCCCTGGAGGACGACCTGGAGGCTGCCGTCCGCCGCCGCCTGCCGCAGGGCGGGGAAGTTCATCTTGCTGGTGACGAGCGCCGGGTGCGGGGAGCGCAGGCCCGCGTCGAGGAGCGCCATGCCCTCCTCGGCGGTCAGCGCGGAGGCGCCCTGGCGGCTCATGCGGGTCTGGTCGCCGCTGTCCAGGTGCCCGGTCATGCCGCTCGCGTCGCCCCACAGGCCCCAGGCCAGGGAGACGGCCGGGGTGCCTTCGGCGCGGAGCTTGTGGGCGTATGCGTCGAGGGCGGCGTTGGCGGCGGCGTAGTTGGCCTGGCCGGGGTTGCCGAGGGTGCCGGCGGCGGAGGAGAAGAGGACGAAGGCGGCGAGGCCGAGGTCCTTCGTGGCCGCGTGGAGCACCTCGGCGGCGTCCGTCTTCGGGGTGAGGACGGTGTCGAGGTGGCGGGCGGTCTGGGCGGTGACGGTGGCGTCGTCGAGCACACCGGCCGTGTGGATGACGGCGGTGAGCGGGTGCGCCGGGTCGACCGTGGCGAGCAGGGCCGCGACCTGGCCGGCGTCGCCGGCGTCGGTCGCCGTGACGGTGACCGTCGCGCCGAGGGCCGTCAGCTCCGCGTGGAGTTCGGCGGCGCCCGGGGAGGCCGGGCCGCGACGGCTGATCAGCTGGAGGTGCTTGATGCCGTGCTCGGTGATCAGGTGGCGGGCGGTGAGGGCGCCGAGGGTGCCGGTGCCGCCGGTGATCAGGACCGTGCCGTCCGGGTCGAGCGGGCTGCCCGCCTCCGGGACGCTCGTGCGGGCCAGGCGCGGGACGGTGATCCTCCCGCCGGTCAGGGCGAGCTGGGGCTCGCCGGTGGCCAGCGCGGCCTTCAGGAGCGGGGCGGACCGGTCGTCGGTGTCGACCAGGACCAGGCGGTCCGGGTGCTCGTTCTGCGCGGTGCGGACCAGGCCCCACACGGCGGCCTGCGCCGGGTCGTCGAGCGCGCCCCGGGTCAGGACGACGAGACGGGTCTCGTCGGGGGCGGTGTCCAGGTGGGCCTGGACGGCGGTGAGGGCGTGGCCGGCCAGCGTCCGGACGTCCTCGGCGCCGCCGGTCAGGTCCAGGACCGGCCAGTCCGGGCTCTGCGCGGAGGCGGGAGCGGCGATCTCCTGCCACTCCAGGCGGAACAGGGAGTCCCGCAGCGGGTCCTGCCCCTCGCCGAGCCGGCTCGCGTCGACCGCGCGGAAGGTGAGGCCGCCGACCGTGGCGACGGGGGCGCCGGTGGCGTCGGCCGCCTCGATGACGACCGTCTCGCCGCCCTGCGGGGCCAGCCGGATCCGCAGCCGGTTCGCGCCGGTGGCGTGCAGGGCCACGCCGTTCCAGGAGAACGGCAGCAGCGTCGTGCCCTCGTCGGCCTGGGGGCCGGTGCCGAAGGCCGCCGTGTGCAGGGCCGCGTCGAGCAGCGCCGGGTGCAGGCCGAACGCGGCGGCCTCGTCGGCGGCCCCGTCCGGGAGCGCGACCTCGGCGAACAGCTCCTCGCCCCGGCGCCAGACCGCCCGCAGACCCTGGAACGCGGGCCCGTACTCGTACCCTGCCGCGAAGCGCAGGTCGTAGAAGTCCTCGACGGACAGCCCCTCGGCGCCCTTCGGCGGCCAGACGCCGAAGTCGTACGCCTCCGCCCGCGGGGCCGCCGACGCGGAGGTGAAGCCGGTGGCGTGGCGGACCCACGAACCGGCGGCCTCGGCGTCCTCGGCGCGCGAGTGGACGGTCACCGGGCGACGGCCGAACGTGTCGAGCGCGCCGACGGCCACCTGGACGCGGACCGCGCCCGAGGCCGGGAGCGTCAGCGGGGCCTCGATGACCAGCTCGTCGAGGACGCCGGTGCCCGCCTCGTCGCCGGCGCGGACGGCCAGCTCCACGAGCGCCGTGCCGGGCAGCAGGACGGTGCCCGCGACGGCGTGGTCGGCGAGCCACGGGTGGCTCTTCAGGGACAGCCGGCCGGTGGCCAGGATCCCGCCCGTGTCGGGGAGTTCGACCAAGGCGCCGAGCAGCGGGTGCTCCGCCGCGTCGAGCCCGGCGGAACCGACGTCGCCGGCCTTGTCGGACTTCTCCAGCCAGTAACGGCTGCGCTGGAAGGCGTACGTGGGCAGCTCGACCAGGCGCGGACGGGCGTCGGCGAGCGTCGGCGCCCAGTCGACCTCGACGCCCCGGACGTGCAGGCTCGCGAGCGAGGTGAGGAAGCGGGTCGTCGTGTCCTCGCCCCGGCGCAGGGTGCCGGTGGTGACGAAGGGGGAGTCGGCGTGGGTGTCCAGGACGTCCTGGACCGCCATGGAGACCACCGGGTGGGCGCTGACCTCGACGAAGACCCGGAAGTCCTCGGCGACGAGCTTCTCGACGGACTCGCCGAAGCGGACCTGGTGGCGCAGGTTGCTGTACCAGTACCCGGCGCCCATGGCGGTGGTGTCGAGCCAGTCCGCGTGCAGCGTCGAGAAGAGCGGGACCTCGGCCGCGCGGGGCGCCACCTCGGCGAGCACGCGGGCGAGTTCGTCCTCGATCCGCTCGACGTGGCTGGTGTGGGAGGCGTAGTCGACGGGGATCTTGCGGGCGCGGACGCCCTCCGCCTCGTACGCGGTGTGGAGTTCGTCGAGGGCGTCGGCGTCACCGGCGACGACCGTGGAGGTGGGGCCGTTGACGGCGGCGATCTCTATGCGGCCCGCGTAGGCGGTGAGGCGCGCCTCCACGTCCGCCAGCGGCAGCGGCACGGACATCATGCCGCCGAGTCCGGCGAGGTGGGCGCCGATGGCCTGGCTGCGCAGGGTCACGATCCGGGCGGCGTCGTCGAGGGTGAGCGCCCCCGCGATGTGGGCCGCGGCGATCTCGCCCTGGGAGTGGCCGATGACGGCGTCGGGGGTGACACCGTGGTGCTGCCAGAGCCGGGCCAGCGACACCATGATGGCGAAGGAGGCGGGCTGGACGACGTCCACGCGGTCGAAGGCGGGGGCGTCGGGGGTCTGGCAGACGACGTCGAGGAGGTTCCAGTCGACGTACGGCTCGAAGGCCTTGGCGCACTCCTCGATCGCCTCGGCGAAGACCGGGGAGGAGCCGATCAGGCGGGCGCCCATGCCGGCCCACTGGTGGCCCTGGCCGGGGAAGACGAACGCCGTCTTGCCGTCCACGTCGGCCGTGCCCGAGACCAGCTCGGCGGCCGGGGCGCCCGAGGCCAGCGCGCCGAGACCGGCGGCGAAACCTTCCTGCTCCTCGCCGATCACCACGGCACGCTCGGAGAAGAGCGCCCGGGAGGTCAGCAGGGTGTGCGCGACATCGGCGGGGGTCAGGCCGCCCGCGGCGGCGGCCAGCCGGCCGCCCTGCTCGCGCAGGGCCGCCGGGGACTTGGCGGAGAGCAGCCACGGGACGACACCGGGGGCCGTCGGCGTCTCGGCCGGGGCGGTGGCCTCCGGGGCCTGCTCGATGATGACGTGCGCGTTGGTGCCGCTCACGCCGAACGCCGAGACGGCGGCGCGGCGCGGGCGGGCCGTCTCGGGCCAGGCGCGGGCCTCGGTGAGGAGCTCGACGGCCCCCGCCTCCCAGTCGACCTTCGTCGACGGCTTGTCGACGTGCAGGGTCTTCGGGAGGACCCCGTGCCGGATCGCCTGGACCATCTTGATGATGCCGGCGACACCGGCCGCCGACTGGGCGTGCCCGATGTTCGACTTCAACGAGCCGAGCCACAGCGGCTGTTCGGCCTTGCGGCCCTTGCCGTAGGTGGCGAGGAGCGCCTGCGCCTCGATCGGGTCGCCGAGCGTGGTGCCCGTGCCGTGCGCCTCGACCGCGTCGACGTCGTCGCCGGTGAGCCCGGCGTTCTTGAGTGCGGCACGGATGACGCGCTGCTGGGAGGGGCCGTTGGGGGCGGTGAGACCGTTGGAGGCGCCGTCCTGGTTGACCGCCGTGCCGCGGACGACCGCGAGCACGGTGTGGCCGAGGCGCTCCGCGTCGGAGAGCCGCTCCACGAGGATGACGCCGACGCCCTCGGCCCAGCCGGTGCCGTCGGCGGCGTCGGCGAAGGCCTTGCAGCGGCCGTCGGTCGACAGACCGCGCTGACGGGAGAACTCCACGAAGGTGCCGGGCGTCGCCATGATGGCGGCGCCGCCCGCGAGCGCCATGTCGATCTCGCCGTCCCGCAGCGCCCGCACCGCGAGGTGCAGGGCGACCAGCGAGGACGAGCAGGCCGTGTCCAGGGTGAGGGACGGGCCTTCCAGGCCCAGGGTGTAGGAGACGCGGCCGGAGGCGACGGCGGGGGCCGTGCCGGTGCTCAGGTACCCCTCGACCTCGGCCGGGGCGTTCTCCATGTCCGTGGCGTAGTCGTGGTACATGACGCCGGAGTAGACGCCGACGCGGCTTCCCTTCAGCCCCGCCGGGTTGATGCCGGCCCGCTCGAAGGACTCCCAGGAGGCTTCGAGGAGCAGGCGCTGCTGCGGGTTCATCGACAGCGCCTCGCGCTGGTTGATGCCGAAGAACCCGGCGTCGAACTCGGTGGCGCCGTCGAGGAACCCGCCCTCGCTGACGTACGAGGTGCCCCGGCGCTCCGGGTCCGGGTCGAAGAGCCGCTCCAGGTCCCAGCCGCGGTCCTCGGGGAAGCCGGCGACGGCGTCGCCGCCGGCCTCGACGAGCCGCCACAGCTCGTCGGGGGTGGATATCCCGCCGGGGAGGCGGCAGGCCATCCCGACGATGGCGATGGGCTCGGCCTTGGCCGCCTCGGCGTCACGGAGACGCTTGTTGGCCGTCTTCAGGTCGACGAGGGCCCGCTTCAGGTAGTCGCGGAGCTTCTGGTTGTCGGTGTCGGTGGTGCTGGTGGCTGTCGTGTGGGACTCGTTGGACATGACCGGGTCTGCCCCTTCAAGGCGTCGGAGACGTCGTGGATGTCGGTGGATGGACGGCTGGGAACCAGGAGGGATCAGGAGAGGTCGAGTTCACCGTCCATGAGCGCGAACAGCTCGTCGTCGGTCGCCGACTCGATGTCGATGTCCAGGTCGAGGTCGATGCCGAGCTCGCCGGTGGACGGCTCGGACGGGGCCTCGTCGGCGTCGGGGGCCGCGTCGGTGAGGCCGAGCTCCTCGGTCAGCTGCTCCGCGAGCTCCCCGGGCGTCGGGTAGTCGAAGATCAGCGTGGCCGGCAGCCGGACCCCGGTCGCGGCGGCGAGGCGGTTGCGGAGCTCCACGGCGGCCAGGGAGTCGAAGCCGATCTCCTTGAACGCGCTCGAAGCGCCGATCGCCTTGGCGGTGGCGTGTCCGAGGACCGTCGCCGCCTCCGTGCGGACGAGTTCCAGGACGGCCTTGGAGCGTTCGGCGGCCGGCAGGGCCGCCAGGCGGTCGGTCAGGGACTCCTCGACGACCGTCGCCGTCCGGGCCGCCTTGCGGGGGGCGCGGACCAGGGACCGGAGCAGGGCAGGGATCCCGTCGGCGTCGGTGGCGGCCTGCCTGCGCAGACCCGCCAGGTCGAGCCGGGCGGTCACCAGGGCGGTGTCGTCCTTGGCGGCGAGGCCCGCGTCGAGCAGCGCGAGCGCCTGCTCGGTCGGCATCGCGGTGATGCCGGTGCGCTTGCCGCGCTTGAGGTCGGCCTCGCTCAGCTCGCCCGTCATGCCGCTCGCCTCGGCCCACAGGCCCCAGGCGAGGGAGACCGCCGGGGTGCCTTCGGCGCGGAGCCGGCCCGCGAGGGCGTCCACGTAGGTGTTGGCCGCCGCGTAGTTGGCCTGCCCGGGGTTGCCGAGCGTGCCCGCAGCCGAGGAGAAGAGGACGAAGGCGGCCAGGTCCTGGTCCTTCGTGGCCTCGTGGAGCCGGTGCGCCGCGTCGATCTTGGCGCGGAAGGCGGTGTCGAGCCGCTCCGGGGTCTGGGCGGTGATGACACCGTCGTCGAGCACACCGGCCGTGTGGATGACGGCGGTGAGCGGGTGCGCCGGGTCGACCGTCGCGAGCAGGGCCGCGAGCTGGTCGGGGTCGGTGGCGTCGGTCGCCGACACGGTGACGGTGGCGCCGAGGGCGGTGAGCTCCTGGCGGAGCTCCTCCGCGCCGGGCGCCGCGAGGCCGCGCCGGCTGATCAGCTGGAGGTGCTTGATGCCGTGCTCGGTGATCAGGTGGCGGGCGGTGAGGGCGCCGAGGGTGCCCGTACCGCCGGTGACGAGGACCGTGCCGTCCGGGTCGAGCGGGCTGCTCGTGTCCGCGACGGAGGTGCGGGCGAGGCGCGGGACGGTGATCTTCCGGTCCCGCAGGGCGAGCTGGGGCTCGCCGGTCGCCAGCGCGGAGCCGAGCAGCGAGGCCGACCGGGGGTCGGTGTCGACCAGGACCAGGCGGTCCGGGTGCTCGTTCTGCGCGGTGCGGACCAGGCCCCAGACGGCCGACTGGTCGGGGTTCTCCACCGCGTTGCGGGTGAGGACCACGAGCCGGCTGCCGTCGGGGTCGCCCGCCAGGTGGGCCTGGACGGCGGCGAGGACGCGGCCGGTGAGGGCCCGCACCTCCTCGGTGCTCTCCGTCAGGTCCAGGACCGGCCAGTCGGCTCCGGCGGTGGTGCCGGGGGCGGCGATCTCCTGCCACTCGACGCGGAACAGGGCGTCCTTCAGCCGGTCCTGCTCGCCGCCCAGCTGCGCCGGGTCGACGGCCCGGAAGGCGAGCGAGCCGACCGTGGCGACGGGGGCGCCGGTGGCGTCCGCCGCCTCGACGGCGACGGTGTCGCCGCCCCGGGGGGTGATGCGGACCCGCAGGCGGGCCGCGCCGGCGGCGTGCAGGGTGACCCCGTTCCAGGCGAACGGGAGCAGGACCTGTCCTGCCTCCGTCTCGGCGACCGCGCCGAAGCTGGTCGTGTGCAGGGCCGCGTCGAGCAGCGCCGGGTGCAGACCGAACGCGGCGGCCTCGGCGGCGGCCTCGTCCGGCAGGGCGACCTCGGCGAACAGCTCCTCGCCCCGGCGCCACACCGTCCGCAGGCCCTGGAACAGCGGGCCGAACTCGTGGCCCGCGGCGGCCTGCCGGTCGTAGAAGCCGTCGATGTCGACGGGCTCCGCGTCCGCCGGCGGCCAGGCCGTCAGCGTCTGCGCGGGCGCCTGCCCGGCGGAGGTGAGGGAGCCGGTGGCGTGCCGGACCCACTCGTCGGTGCCGTCGGCCCCTTCCGTACGGGAGTGGATGCCGACCGTGCGGCGGCCCTCGCCGTCGGCGGCGCCGACCAGGACGCGGACCTCGACGCTGCCGCGCTCCGGGAGGACCATCGGCGACTGGAGCACCAGCTCCTCCAGGACCCCGGCGTCGATCTGGTCGCCGGTGCGGACGGCCAGCTCGACGAGCGCGGTGCCCGGCACGAGGACCGTGCCCGACTTGGCGTGGTCGGCGAGCCAGGCGTGGCTCTTGAGGGAGAGCCGGCCGGTGGCCAGGACCCCGCCGTCCTCGGGGAGTTCGACGACCGCGCCGAGCAGCGGGTGTTCGGCGGAGGCGAGGCCGAGCCCGGCCACGTCCGTCGTGCCGGCCGTCGCCTCGGCCCAGTACCGCTCGCGCTGGAAGGCGTACGTCGGCAGGTCGACGCGGGCGGCGCCGGTCCCGTCGAAGGCGGCGGACCAGTCGGCGCGGGTGCCGTGGACGTACAGCCCGGCGAGGGCGGCGAGGAGGGTGCGCGGCTCGGAGCGCTCGCGGCGCAGACCCGGCACGAGGACCTCGGAGCCGTTCGCCGAGGCGTCGGCGTCGAGCGTCTCGCGGGCCATCGCCGTCAGGACGGCGTCCGGGCCGATCTCCAGGAAGCGGGTGGTGCCCGCGGCCCGCAGGTCGCGCACGGCGTCGGCGAACCGCACCGGCTGCCGGACGTGGTCCGCCCAGTAGTCGGCGGTGCCGAGCCGGTCCAGGCCGACGCCGGTGCCGGTCAGGGTGGAGACCACGGGGATACGGGGCTCCGCGTACGAGAGTCCGGCGGCGATCTTCCGGAACTCGGCGAGCATCGGCTCCATGCGGGCCGAGTGGAAGGCGTGGCTGACCCGGAGGCGCTTCGTCTTCCAGCCCTTCGCCTTGCAGACCTCGGCGACCGCGAGGACCGCGTCCTCGTCGCCCGAGATCACCAGGGCCGAGGGCCCGTTGACCGCCGCGACGCCCGCCCGGCCGTCGGCCGGCAGCAGCGGGAGCAGCTCGGCCTCGGTCGCCTGGACGGCGACCATCGCGCCGCCCTCGGGCAGGGCCTGCATGAGCCGGCCGCGCGCGGCGACCAGGGCGGCACCGTCGGCGAGCGAGTAGACGCCCGCCACGTGGGCGGCGGCCAGTTCGCCGATCGAGTGACCGGCGACCGCGTCGGGCCGTACGCCCCAGGACTCGACGAGGCGGAACAGGGCGACCTGGGCGGCGAACAGCGCGGACTGGGTGTAGACCGTGCGGTGCAGCAGCTCGGCGGCCGGGGTGTCGGTCTCGGCGAACACCACGTCCTTGACGGGGAGTTCGACGTGACCGGCGGCGACCAGGTGCGTGTCGAGCTCGGCGCAGGCCGCGTCGAAGGCCTCCGCGTACACCGGGTACTGGTCGTACAGCTCGCGGCCCATGCCGGTCCGCTGGCTGCCCTGGCCGGTGAAGAGGAACGCCGTACGGCCCGCGGCGGGGGCGCCGCCGACGACCGAGCCCGGGAGCGCGCCGGAGGCGAGTCCGTCGAGCCCGGCGAGCAGCTCCTCGCGGTCGGCCGCCACGACGACGGCCCGGTGGTCGAGCTCGGCGCGGGAGGCGGCCAGGGAGTACGCGACGTCCGCGAACTCGGACCGGGTGGTGCGCCCGCTGTCGCGGAGCCACTCGGCGAGGCGCGCGGCCTGACCGGCCAGCGCCTCGGGGGACTTGGCGGACAGGACGTAGGGGATGACCTCGGCGGGTTCCCGTACGGCCGCCGCCTCGGGGGCCCTCTCCGGGGCCTGCTCGATGATGACGTGGGCGTTGGTGCCGCTCACGCCGAAGGAGGAGACGGCCGCGCGGCGCGGACGGTCCACCTCGGGCCACGGGCGGGCCTCCGTGAGGAGCTCCACCGCGCCGGCCGACCAGTCGACCTTCGTCGACGGCTCGTCCACGTGCAGGGTCTGCGGCAGGACGCCGTGCCGGATCGCCTGGACCATCTTGATCACGCTCGCGGCGCCGGCGGCGCCCTGCGTGTGCCCGATGTTCGACTTGAGCGAGCCGAGCCACAGCGGCTCCCGGTCCGCGTCGCGGTCCTGGCCGTAGGTGGCGAGCAGCGCCTGCGCCTCGATCGGGTCGCCGAGCCGCGTGCCCGTGCCGTGCGCCTCGATCGCGTCGACCTCGGAGCCGGTCAGACCGGCGTCCTGGAGGGCGGCGCGGATCACGCGCTGCTGCGAGGGGCCGTTGGGGGCGGTGAGGCCGTTGGACGCGCCGTCCTGGTTGACCGCCGTGCCCTTCACGACCGCGAGGACCGGGTGGCCGAGCCGCTCGGCGTCGGAGAGCCGCTCGACGAGCAGCAGCGCCACGCCCTCGGCCCAGCCGGTGCCGTCGGCGGCGTCGGCGAAGGCCTTGCAGCGGCCGTCGGTCGACAGACCGCGCTGGCGGGAGAACTCCACGAAGGCGTCCGGGGTCGTCATCAGCGCGACACCGCCGGCGAGCGCCATCGTCGACTCGCCGGTGCGCAGCGACTGCGCGGCCAGGTGGAGCGCGACGAGCGAGGAGGAGCAGGCCGTGTCGACCGTGAGGGCCGGGCCTTCGAGGCCGAAGGTGTACGAGATGCGGCCGGAGGCGACGCTGCCGGACGTGCCGGTCAGCCGGTAGCCCTCCAGCTCGCCCGCGCCGTGCTGCATCCGCAGGATGTAGTCGCGGTCGTTGACGCCGACGAAGACGCCGACGCGCTCGCCGCCCAGACCGGTCGGGTCGATGCCCGCCCGCTCGAACGTCTCCCAGGTCGTCTCCAGGAGGAGCCGCTGCTGCGGGTCCATGGCGACGGCCTCGCGCGGCGAGATCCCGAAGAACCCGGCGTCGAACACGGTCGCCGTGTCCAGGAACGCCCCGTGCTTGGCGTACGAGGTCCCCAGGTGCTCCGGGTCCTCGTGGTAGAGCGCCTCCAGGTCCCAGCCGCGGTCCTGCGGGAGCCCGCCGATGATGTCGGCGCCGTCGGCGACGATCCGCCACAGCTCCTCGGGGCCGTCCGCGCCGCCGGGGAAGCGGCAGCCCATGGCGACGATCACGATCGGGTCGTCGTCCTCGGAGGCCGTCGTACGGCCCAGCTCCTTCACGGCCTGCTCGGGCTCGTCGCCGACCAGGTCGGCGAGGAGCTTGCGGGCGAGGACGGTGGGCGTCGGGTAGTCGAAGACCAGCGTGGTGGGCAGGGTGAGCCCGGCCCGCTTGCCGATGCGGTTGCGCAGCTCGACGGCGGTCAGCGAGTCGAAGCCCAGCTCCTTGAAGGCGCGCTTCTCGTCGATGGCGTCGGCGGTCGCGTGCCCGAGGACGGTCGCGGCCTCGGCCCGCACGATGTCCACGAGGGTCCGCTCGCGCTCGGCGGGGGCGAGCCCGGCGAGCCGCTCCGCCAGGGCGTTCCCGCCGCCGGCGGTGGCGGCGGGACCGGCCTGCGCGGCGACCCGGCGCAGCGGCCGGACGAGGCCGCGGAGCAGCGGCGGGACCGGGTCCGTGACCGAGCGGGCGCGGAGCCCGGCGAGGTCGAGCCGGGCGGCGACGAACGCGGCCTCGGGGGAGCGGAATCCGGCGTCGAGGAGCGCCATGCCGGCCTCGGCGGAGAGGCCGAGCATGCCGTCCCTGCGGTGGCGCTGGAGCGCCGCCTCGTCGAGGTGGGCGGTCATGCCGCTGACGTCGGACCAGTAGCCCCAGGCGAGCGAGGTCGCCGGGGTGCCTTCGGCGCGCAGCTGGTGGGCGTAGGCGTCGAGGGCGGCGTTGGCGGCGGCGTAGTTGGCCTGGCCGGGGTTGCCGAGGGTGCCGGCGGCGGAGGAGAAGAGCACGAAGGCGGACAGGTCCAGGTGCTTCGTGGCCGCGTGGAGCACCTCGGCCGCGTCGATCTTGGCGCGGAAGGCGGTGTCGAGCCGCTCGGGGGTCTGGGCGGTGATGACGCCGTCGTCGAGGACACCGGCCGTGTGGATGACGGCGGTGAGCGGGTGGGCCGGGTCGATCCCGGCGACCAGCGCCGTGACCTGGTCGAGGTCGGTCGCGTCGACGGCCTTGACGGTGACCGTCGCGCCGAGGGCGGTGAGCTCCTGGCGCAGCTGGTCGGCGCCCGGGGTCTCCGGGCCGCGGCGGCTGATCAGGAGGAGGTGGCGGATGCCGTGCTCGGTGATCAGGTGGCGGGCGGTGAGGGCTCCGAGGGTGCCGGTGCCGCCGGTGATCAGGGCCGTGCCGTCGGCGTACAGCGGGCTCGCGGTGCCGGGGACGGTGGTGCGGGCCAGGCGGGGGACGGTGATCTTCCCGCCGGTCAGGGCGAGCTGCGGTTCGCCGGTGGCGAGGGCCGCGTGGAGCAGGCCCGCCGACTCGACGTCCGTGTCGACCAGGACCAGCCGGTCCGGGTGCTCGTTCTGCGCCGTGCGGACGAGACCGCGTACGGCGGCCTGGGCCGGGCTGTCGACCGCGCCCCGGGTGAGGACCACGAGCCGGGTGTCGTCGGGGTCGGTGGCCAGGTGGGCCTGGACGAGGGCGAGGGCGCGGGCCGTGACGGTCCGCACGTCCTCGGTGTTCTCGGTCAGGTCCAGGAGCGGCCACCGCTCGCCGGCGGTGGTGCCGGGCGCGGCGGTCTCCTGCCACTCCACGCGGAAGAGCGAGTCCCGCAGGGAGTCGCCGCCGCCCGCGAGACGGGCCGAGTCGACCGCGCGGTAGGTGAGTTCGCGCACCGACAGGACGGGGGAGCCCGCCGAGTCGGCCGCCGCCAGGGTGACCGAGCCGTCGCCGTGCGGGCTGACGCGGACCTGGAGGCGGGCCGCGCCCGACGCGTACAGGGAGACCCGGCGCCAGGTGTGCGGGAGCAGCACCTTGCCGTCGCGGGCGGCGGAGCCGAGCGGGCCGAAGGCCGCGACCGACAGGGCCGCGTCGAGCAGCGCCGGGTGCAGGCCGAAGGCGGTCGCGTCACCCGCGAGCTCCTCGGGCAGCGCCACCTCGGCGTACACCTCGTCGCCGTGGCGCCAGACCTTCCGCAGCCCCTCGGCGAGGCCCTCGACGTCGACGGCCTCGGCGCTCTGCGGCGGGCGGACCGTGAAGTCCCCGGCGAACGAGGGGGCCTGGGCGGCGAGGTGGCCGATCGCGTTCCGCGTCCAGTCGTCCGAGTCGTCGGTACGGGAGTGGACGCTGACCGCGCGAAGACCGGTCTCCCCGGCCGCGCCGACCTGGACGCGGACCCGGACGGCACCGCGCTCGGGCAGGACGAGCGGCTCCTCCAGGACCAGTTCCTCGATCATTCCGGCGGACACGTGGTCACCGGCGCGCACCGCGAGCTCGAAGAGGACCGAGCCGGGGACGGCGGAGGACCCGCCGGCCGCGTCGGCGGCCAGCCACGGGTGCGTCTTCAGGGACAGCAGGCCCGTCGCCAGGACACCGCCGGAGCCGGGGAGTTCGACGAGCGCGCCGAGCAGCGGGTGCTCCTCGGTCGCCAGGCCGAGCGCGCCCGCGTCCGTGCTGCCGGTGCCCTCCAGCCAGTAACGGCGGCGCTGGAACGGGTAGGTGGGCAGCTCGACCCGGGCCGGGTGGGCCTCGGTGAGCACGGTCCGCCAGTCGAGCGCCACGCCGCGGACGTGCAGCTCGGCGGCGGAGGTCAGGAAGCGCTGGAGGTCGCCGTCGTTCCGGCGCAGCGAACCGCTGGTCACCCAGGGGCCGTCGGCCCGCGCCTCCAGGATCTCCTGGACCGGCATGCTGAGCACCGGGTGGGCGCTGACCTCGACGAACGCGCGGAATCCGGCGTCGACGAGCTGGGCGACGGACTCGCCGAAGCGGACCTGATGGCGGAGGTTCGCGTACCAGTAGCCGCCGTCGAGGACGGTGTCGCCGTCGAGCCACGCGCCCCGCAGGGTGGAGAACATCGGGATGCGGGGGGAGGAGGGAGCCAACCCGTCGAGGACGCGGGCGAGTTCCTCCTCGATCCGCTCGACGTGGCTGGTGTGCGAGGCGTAGTCGACGGGGATCTTGCGGGCGCGGACGCCCTCCGCCTCGTACGCGGTGTGCAGTTCGTCGAGGGCGTCGGCGTTTCCGGCGACGACCGTGGAGCCGGGGCCGTTGACGGCGGCTGTCTCGATGCGGCCGTCGAAGTCGGCGATACGGGCCTCGACCTCGGCCAGCGGCAGCGGCACGGACATCATGCCGCCGAGGCCCGCGAGGTGGGCGCCGATGGCCTGGCTGCGCAGGGTGACCACGCGGGCGGCGTCGTCCAGGGACAGGGCCCCGGCGACGTACGCCGCGGCGATCTCGCCCTGCGAGTGGCCGACGACGGCGTCGGGCACGAGCCCGTGGTGCTGCCAGAGCCGCGCGAGGGACACCATGATGGCGAAGGAGGCGGGCTGGACGACGTCCACGCGGTCGAAGGCGGGGGCGTCGGGGGCCTGGCGGAGGACGTCGAGCAGGTTCCAGTCGACGTACGGGGCGAAGGCCGCCGCGCACTCCTCGACCGCCGCGGCGAAGACGGGCGAGTCCTCGACGAGCCGCGCGCCCATGCCGGCCCACTGGTGGCCCTGGCCGGGGAAGACGAACGCGGTCTTGCCGTGGACGTCGGCCGTGCCCGTGACGAGCTCGGCGGCCGGCTCACCGGCCTCCAGGGCCGCGAGACCCGCGACCAGGGCGTCCTTGTCGGCCGAGACGACCACGGCCCGCTGGTCGAGCGCGGCCCGCGTGAAGGCGAGCGCGTGCGCCAGGTCCGAACGGTCCGCGCCCCGGGCGACGGCGGCGAACTGGCCCGCCTGGGCCCGCAGGGCGTCCTGCGACTTGGCGGAGACCAGCCACGGGGTGACCGCGGCGGCCGCGCGGCCCTTGTCCTCGCCGGCGGGGGAGGAGTCCGGGGCCTGCTCGATGATGACGTGGGCGTTGGTGCCGCTGACGCCGAAGGAGGAGACGGCCGCGCGGCGCGGACGGTCCACCTCGGGCCAGGCGCGGGCCTCGGTCAGGAGCTCCACGGCCCCCGCCTCCCAGTCGACCTTCGTCGACGGGCGGTCGATGTGGAGGGACTGCGGCAGGACGCCGTTGCGGATCGCCTGGACCATCTTGATGACACCGGCGACACCGGCCGCCGACTGCGCGTGCCCGATGTTCGACTTGAGCGAGCCGAGCCACAGCGGCTCCTGGGCCGCGTCGCGGTCCTGGCCGTAGGTGGCGAGCAGCGCCTGCGCCTCGATCGGGTCGCCGAGCATGGTGCCCGTGCCGTGGCCCTCGACCACGTCCACGTCCCCGCTCGTCAGGTGCGCGTTGGCCAGTGCCTGGCGGATCACCCGCTGCTGCGAGGGGCCGCTCGGCGCGGTGAGGCCGTTGGAGGCGCCGTCCTGGTTGACCGCCGAACCGCGCACGACCGCGAGGACCGGGTGGCCCAGGCGCTCGGCGTCGGAGAGCCGCTCCAGGAGGAGGACGCCGACGCCCTCGGCCCAGCCGGTGCCGTCGGCGGCCTCGGCGTACGGCTTGCAGCGGCCGTCGGGGGCCAGCGCCCGCTGCCGGGAGAACTCGACGAACGAGGTGGGCTCGGCCATCAGCGCGACACCGCCCGCGAGCGCCATCGTGCACTCGCCGTTGCGCAGCGACTGCGCGGCCAGGTGCAGGGCGACGAGCGAGGAGGAGCAGGCCGTGTCGACGGTGAGCGCCGGGCCTTCGAGGCCGAAGGTGTACGAGACGCGGCCGGAGGCGACGCTGCCCGCCGAGCCGGTGCCCCGGTACCCCTCCAACTCCTCGGGAGCGCCCGTCACATGGGTGCCGTAGTCGTGGTACATGACGCCGGAGAAGACGCCGACGGGCTCGCCGCGCAGCCGCGACGGGTCGATGCCCGCCCGCTCCAGGGCCTCCCAGGAGGTCTCCAGGAGGAGCCGCTGCTGCGGGTCCATGGCGGTCGCCTCGCGCGGCGAGATGCCGAAGAACTCGGCGTCGAAGTCGGCCTGGTCGTACAGGAAGCCGCCCTCGCGGACGTACGAGGATCCCGGCCGGCCGCCCTCGGGGTCGTACAGCTCCTCCAGGTTCCAGTCGCGGTCCTCGGGGAAGCCGGAGACCGCGTCGCGGGCCTCGGCGACGAGCCGCCACAGCTCCTCGGGGGAGGTGACCCCGCCGGGCAGGCGGCAGGCCATGCCGACGATGGCGATCGGCTCGTCGGAGCCGGCGACCTCGGGGCGGACCTCCTCGACGGCGGCCTGGATGCCGTTGAGCTCCGAGTGGAGCAGGCGGGCGACGGCCCCCGGGGTCGGGTGGTCGAAGGCGAGGGTCGCGGGCAGCTTGAGACCGGTGGTCTCGGTGAGACGGTTGCGCAGGGCGACGGCGTGCAGCGAGGTGAAGCCGAGCTCCTTGAAGGCGCGCTCGGGGCCGACCTTGTCGATGGAGCCGAGGTCGATGACGCGGGCCGCCTCGGTGCGGACGATGTCGAGGAGGACGCGGACCTGCTCCGGCTCGGGGAGCGGCGCGAGGCGCTCGCGGAGGGCCTCGGCGATCGAGGTGTCGGCGGTCGCGGGCGTCGCGGAGGTGTCGATGAGGCCGGTGAGCAGGACGTTCACCGAGCCGGTCGCGAGGGTCGCGGTGTCGAGGCGCATCGGCAGGCAGTGCGCCTGGCCGCCGAGGAGGGCCGCGTCGAACATGGCGAGGCCCTCGGCGGTGGTGAGCGTGCCGACGCCCGGCTCGTCCGAGCCGCCGTCGGTGACGGCCGGCTCCCAGGGGCCCCAGCCGAGCGACAGCGCGGGGAGGCCGCGGTCGGCGCGGTGCTGCGCGAGGGCGTCGAGGAAGGTGTGGAAGGCGGCCCGGCCGCCTTCGCCCGCCGCGCCGAGGAGCGTGTCCGCGGAGGAGCAGACGACGAACGCGGCGAGGTCGTGGGCGCGGGACAGCTCGTGCAGGTGGAGCAGGGAGCCGACGGCGGAGGCGAGCGCCCGGTCCGGGCGGTCCGCGAGCGCGGTCTGCCAGCCGTGCGCGTGGACGACGGCGGTGACCGGGCGTCCGGCCTGGTCGAGGGTGGCGGCGAGCGCGGCCCGGTCGGTCAGGTCGCAGACGGTCGCGCGGACCTTCGCGCCCAGCCGCGTCAGCTCGGCCGCGAGGCCGGTGACGCGCTCGTCGGCGGCGTCGTGCGAGGTGATCAGGAGGACGTGCCGGATGCGGTGGCCGGTCACCAGGTGGCGGGCGATCTCCGCGGCCTCCGGGCTCTCGGCGCCGGTGACGACGACGGCGCCCTGCGGGTCGAGGACCCGCCGCTCGGCCGGGTCGGCGCTCGCCGCGACCCGGGCGAGCCGGGGGACGAGCGGGACGCCGGTGCGCAGCGCGAGCTGCGGCTCGCCGGAGGCCAGGGCCGAGGGCAGCGCCTCCAGGGAGGCGGGGGCCTCGTCGAGGTCGAGGAGGAGCAGGCGGCCCGGGTGGGTGGCCTGGAGGGAGCGCAGGAGGCCCCAGACGGGGGCGTGCGCGATGTTGTGGAGGGTCTCGCGGGGCCCGGCGATGACGGCGCCGCGGGTGGCGACGGCGAGCCGGGTGTTGGCGAGGCGCTCGTCGCCGAGCCAGGCCTCGACGCGGGCGGCGAGCTCCTCGACGGTACGGCCGACGGCGCCCGCGAACTCGGCGGCGGAGGCGGCCTGCGGGACGTCGAGGCCGAGGACGACGGTGCCGGGGACGGCCGCGCCGGCCTCGGCGAGCCGCTCGTCGAGGGCGGTGGCGAGGGCCTCCGCGTCGGCGCCGGTGACCAGCCAGTGCTCGGCGGCCCCCGTGGCCTCCGAGACGTCCTGGGCGGTGCCGCCGGTCAGCGGGATCCAGTCGAGGCGCAGCAGCGACTCGAAGTGGCTGGCGTTCGCCGCCCGCAGCCGCATGGGACGGCTGAGCAGCTTGTGGCGGGTGATCTTGCCGGACTGGGTACGGGGGATGGACTCGGTCTCGTACAGCTCCTCGGGCACCTTGAAGTAGGCGAGCCGCTCGCGGCAGGCGGCGTAGAGGAGTTCGGGGTCCAGGCCCTCGGGGCCGGGGACGACGAAGGCGACCGGGACCTCGCCGAGCACGTCGTGCGGCTTGGCGACGACGGCGACGTCGGCGACGCCCGGCACGGACCGCAGGACCTCCTCGACCTCGCCGGGGTGGATGTTCTCGCCGCCGCGGATGATGAGTTCCTTCAGGCGGCCGGTGATGCGGAAGTACCCGGCGACGTCACGGCGGGCCAGGTCGCCGGTGCGGTACCAGCCGTCGACGAGCGCCTCGGCGGTCGCCTTCGGGTCGTTGTGGTAGCCGACCATGACGTTCGGGCCGCTGACCCAGACCTCGCCCTCCTCGCCGGTGGGCACGTCGTTGCCGGTGTTCGGGTCGACCAGACGGACGTTCACGCCGGGTACGGGGATGCCGCAGGAGCCCTCGACACGGTCGCCGGTCGGCCACTTCATGGTGATGGAGCCGCAGGTCTCCGTGGAGCCGTACGCGTCGAGCAGCTTCGCCCCGTACAGCTCCTCGAAGCGGGTGTGCAGGTCGGCCGAGGTGACCGAGCCGCCGACCAGGCACATGCGCAGCCGGGGCGCCTGGAAGCCCTTGCGGGAGGCGGCCGCGACCAGCTGGTGGTACATGGTGGGCACGCCGGCCAGGAAGGTGGAGTTCTCCTCGCGGAGCGCGGCGAGGACGTCGTCGGCGGCGAAGCCGTCGACCAGCCGGGCCGAGGCGCCGACCGTGGTCACCGCGACGACGCAGACGATGTGCGACAGGCTGTGGAACAGCGGCAGCGGCCACAGCACCCGGTCGTCGGCGGAGAGTTCGGGGATCGGGACGTAGCTGGCGCTCACCGACCACAGCGCGTTGCGCTGGGTGGACAGGACGCCCTTGGGCTTGCCGGTGGTGCCGGAGGTGTAGAGCATCCAGGCCACGTCGTCGAGGCCCAGGTCGTCCCGGGCCGGGGTGGCGGGCGCGGTCGTCGCGAGCGTCTCGAAGGAGGCGCCGCCGGCCGGCGGGCGGCCGTTGCCGGTCACCACGATCCGCACCGGGCTCCCGGCGCCGAGCACCCGCCGCACCTGGTCGACGTGGGCCGGGTCGGTGATGACCACGCGGGCACCGCTGTCGGTCAGCAGGTGGGTCAGCTCGGCGTCGGTGGAACGCGGGTTGAGCGGGACGCCGATCGCGGCGGCCCGCACGATGGCCAGGTAACTCTCGACGGTCTCCACGCGGTTGCCCAGGAGGATGGCCGCACGGTCGCCCGGCTGGAGGCGCAGCGCCGCGAGGTGGCCGGCGATCCGGCCGGTCCGCTCGGCGAGCTGCGCCCAGCTGACGGAACGCTCGGAATCGCGGTAGGCCACCTTGTTCCCGAAACGCTTCGCGTGCGCCGTGAGCAGTTCCGGCAACGGTCGGATCAGCTCGGTTCGCAGCATGTCCACACACCCCTCGATAACGCGACGGAAACAACGAATAACGCTCTACGGATCTCTACAGATCTCAACCGATCACGAAGAGTCTCGTTGCTTCACGTGCGTTCTGAACCCCAGTCAACCCCCCTAAGGGCTCCCTGACTCGGGTGTGCGGAGCGGTAATCGCCCCCTAGTGGATAGTGGCGGCGGGGGCGACGGCCCTAGCATGGAATAAACGGGCATTCCCGCAGGTGAAAGGGGAATGGTCGCATGGAGAGAATCGTAACGGAAGGAATTCCCGGTGAACGTGACAGCTCCGGACCCGACACACCTCACGGCCCTTGAAACGGATCATGAAGAGGCCTACGGCTTCGAATTCAGCGACGACGTGACGCTGGCCTCCAAGGAACTCGCGCAGGCCGTCGCCGCCGAACCCGCCCTCACCGCCGACGAACAGCTCGCACTCGCCGTTTGGCACGTACGGCACGTCGTCGCGCTCATTCCCGAGGGAAGCCGCCGCGGATTCCTCTTCCAGTGCTGGCAGCACTGGACGGAGGGCCTCACCCCCGACCGCCGCACCGCCCTCTACGACCGCACCCAGGCCGCCGGTTCGGCCCTCGACGACGGCCCGCCGGCGATGAGCGGCGCGACCGAGCAGGCCTGGGACGCGTACCTGCGCACCCTGCGCCGCTCCGTCCACGCCTGGAACGAGCAGGGCGCGCCCGTCAACTACCTGCTCTTCGACCACGCCCACCTCACCCACCGCCGCCTGCGCATCCCGGCCGTCACCGAGGCGCTCGCCGCCCGCACCGTCCGCGCCGCGCTCACCGCCTCGGGCGCGGACCTCCAGCCGATCGCCGTCCCGGCCGCCGCGCTCCAGACCGCGTGAGACGGGCCCCGCGTCCCGACCGGGCCCTCCGAGAGGCACCCGACAGGGCCCTCCGCGGGGCCCCCGAAAGGAACCCCCGATGACCCAGCAGCTCGCGGCCCGCCACCAGGTCGAGGTGGGCCTGGGCGACCGCTCGTACACCGTCCACATCGGCCCCGGCGTGCGCGCCCTGCTCCCCGCGGCGGTCGCCCGTCTCGGGGCGCGGCGCGCGGTCGTCGTCTCGGCCCGCCCCGCGCACTGGCTCCCCGAGCTCGGCGTCGAGACCCTGCGGATCGACGCCCAGGACGGCGAGGTCAACAAGACCCTCGCCACCGTCGCCGAACTCACCGGCGCCTTCGCCCGGTTCGGCCTCACCCGGGACGACGTGATCGTCTCCTGCGGCGGCGGCACCACCACCGACATGGTCGGCCTCGCCGCCTCGCTCTACCACCGGGGCACCCCGGTGATCCACCTGCCCACCTCGCTGCTCGCCCAGGTCGACGCGAGCATCGGCGGCAAGACCGGCGTCAACCTGCCCGAGGGCAAGAACCTCGTCGGCGCCTACTGGCAGCCGGCCGAGGTGCTCTGCGACACCGAGTTCCTCGACACCCTCCCCGAGGCCGAACGGATCAACGGGTACGGGGAGCTGGCACGCTGCCACTTCATCGGCGCCCCGGACCTCCACGCCCTCGACCTCGTCGACCAGATCGCCACCAGCGTCGCCCTCAAGGCGTCCGTCGTCACCCGCGACGAACGCGACCAGGGGCTGCGGCACATCCTCAACTACGGCCACACCCTGGGCCACGCCCTGGAGCTGGCCACCGACTTCCGGCTCCGGCACGGCGAGTCCGTCGCGATCGGCACGGTCTACGCCGGGCTGCTCGCCTTCGCGCTCGGCCGCATCGACGCGGCCCGCGCCGAGGAGCACCGGGCGGTCGTGGCCTCGTACGGCCTGCCCGTGACGCTGCCCGAGGAGGTCGGTCACGACACGCTGCTCCGCTACATGCGCCGCGACAAGAAGGCCGGCGCCGGCCTCGCCTTCGTCCTCGACGGCCCCGACGGCGCCGAACTCGTCAGGGACGTACCCGAGTCGGTCGTCCTCGCCACCCTGGCGGCGATGCCCGTGGGCGGCTGACCCGCCCTGTTCCGTACACGCGAAACGGCCCGGACTGTGCAGAGTCCGGGCCGTTTTCGTGTTCTTCGCACCCGCCGGGGGTACGGGACGGGTCCTCGCCTACGCGACGGGAACCGCCCCCGGGCACAGGGCGAGCAGGTCGGCGGGCCGGCGCAGCACCGCCTCGGGACCCGCCGCGAGCAGGACGTCCTCGTCGACGCCGGCCCACAGCGCCGCCGCCGGCACCACACCGGCGCCGCGGGCGCTCTGGAGGTCGGTGACCGCGTCGCCGACCATGACCGTCTGCTCCGGGGGCGCCCCGAGCACCGACAGGGCGCGGAGCACCATGTCGGGCGCGGGCTTGGGGTGCGCCACCTGGTCGGAGCCGATGACGATGTCGAACAGCGGCAGCAGGCCGAGCTCGGAGAGGAGCGACCTGGCCCGGTCGCCGGCCTTGCCGGTGGCGACGGCGAGCGGGATCCGGCGGGCCCGCAGCTCGTGGAGGAGCTCGCGGACGCCGGGGAAGACGGGGACCTCGGCCTGGAGACGGTAGCTCTCCCGGACGAACGGGCCCTCCATCGCGAGGGGAAGGCCCATGATCCGCATGATGTCGGGGAAGTAGCGGCCGAGGTGGCGGTTGTACTCCGCGAACGGAGCCTCGCCCGCCCCCACGACCTCCCGGTACGCGATGCTGAACGCCTCGCGCATCACCTCGTAGCTGTCGACGATGACCCCGTCGAGGTCGAACACGACCGCACGGAAGGTGCGGTCGGTCCGGCCGGCGGCGGGGAAGCCGTCGGTGAACTCGCTGAACCCGGCGTAGGGCGTATAGCCCGGATAGTCGCCGAGAGCGTCAGGCATGGTGATCCTCCGTGGTGAGCAGCGTCGAGTGGGGCACCGTCCGGGCCGCTCTTGTGGAGCGGGCGCCGATCCGGGCCCGGCGGGCCGAGCGGTAGATGCGCTCGATCACCGCGATGGTGCGGCGGACCTCGTCCACGGTCCGCCCCTGTGACGCGGGGTCGGCGAGCAGCAGCGGCAGCTCGTCGAGCTGCTGGAGGTACTCCGCCCCGATCTCCTCCTCCGGCAGCGGTACGTCGATCTCGACGCCGTCCCGGACACGGACCAGCCGCGACCCCTTGCGGCGGTTCGGGCTGAACCCGAACGTGCAGGTCAGGGTGGCGCTGCCGTGGCTGCCGTCGACCCGGATCCGGGTCACGTCGTACGGCTCGTGCGAGGCCCAGCTCGCCCTGATCGCCACGGACACGCCGTCCTCGGTGATCAGGAAGCCGCGGGCCGTGTCCTCGACGTCGCCGTCCGAGGCGTCGTGCTTCGGCGCGTCCTCGCGCCAGGCGGCCGCCGACGTACGGTCGTTGACGAAGTCGTCGGAGACCGTGCCCACGGCCTGGTCGAAACCGACCGGGCCGATGATCGGGCCGACGGTGTCGAGCAGGTGCCAGCCGAGGTCGACCAGGGCCCCGCCGCCCGCGAACTGCCGCTGGGTGAACCAGCCGCCCGCGTCCGGCACGCCCCTGGCCCGCACCCACGACAGCTCGATGTGCCGGAGCTCCCCGAGGTCCTCGGTGATGACCTGGCGCAGCATGCGGACGTCGGTGCGGTAACGGGCGGCGCTGCCCGCGAGGAGCGTCGCGCCGCCGGCCTGCTCGGCGGCGGCGAGCTGTTCCGCCTCCGCCGAGTTGAGGCAGACCGGCTTCTCCAGGAAGACCGGGATGCCCATGCGCAGGATGCGGGAGGCGACGGTGGAGTGCAGGTGGTTGGGGACCGCGACGACCGCCAGGTCGGTGTTCGACCTGTCGAGCTCCGCCACGTCCGTCAGGAGACGGGTGCCGGCGCGGTCCTGGGCGATCTCCGCGTGGGCCGCCGTGTTGGGGTCCACCACGGAGGACACCGCGAAGGAGGGGTGCTGGCGCAGCCGGGGCAGCCAGATGGACTTGGCGGCCCAGCCGAGGCCGACCACGCTCGTACGGACCGGATCACGCGCCGGTCCAAGCGCGCTCACCGGGGTGTTCACGACCGCGCGACCTCGGCGGCGACGGCCCCGGCGATGGCGTGCATCTGCTCCTCGGAGCCGAGCAGCGTCCGGTGGTGGATCCAGATGGTGTCCGCGGTGATGGCCTCGGTGACGGGGCAGCGCTCGGCCAGCTCGTCCACGGTCGACTTCGGGGCCGCGTACTCCCAGAAGCCGTCCGAGCGGTAGATCGCGCGGAACGCGATGAACGCCGGGACGCCCCGCTCGACCAGCCGCGCCACGAGGGCGTTGCGGTTCTCCTCGGTGATGCCGGGGATGCGGAACATCTGCATGTAGTGCGGGTTCACGTTGACCCGCTCGTCGCGGCCCTGCGGCACGACGCCCGGGATCTCGGCGAGCAGCGAGGCGAGGAGCGGGGCGCGCTGCTCGCGGGTGGCGATCTGCTCGTCGAGGCGGCCCAGCTGGGCGCGGAGGACGGCGGCGGAGAACTCGTTCATCCGGAAGTTGGAGCCGGACGTCTGGTGGTAGTACCGCTTGTCCGTGGCCGGACGGCCGCAGCTGTGACGGAGGAACGCCTCCTGGTACGAGGCCTCGTCCGGGAAGGTGACCGCGCCGCCCTCGCCGGCCGTCATCAGCTTGCCGTTCTGGAAGGAGAACGCGGCGATCGAACCGAGCTCGCCGGCCTTCAGGCCGTTCCACTCGGAGCCGTGCGCGTGCGCCGCGTCCTGGATCAGCGGGATGCCGGTGTCGGCGGAGATCTTGCCCAGGGCGTCCATGTCCGCGAAGTGACCGGCCATGTGGACCGGCATGATCGCCTTGGTCCGCTCGGTGATCGCGGCCTTCGTGGCCTCCGGGTCCAGGCAGTACGACACCGGGTCGACGTCCACCGGGACGGCGACCGCGCCGAGCCGCTGCGCGGCCTGCGAGGAGGAGATGAAGGTGAACGCCGGCACGATCACCTCGTCGCCCTGGCCGACACCCAGGACCTGGAGGGCCAGTTCGAGGGCGTGCGTGCCGTTGGTGACGGCGAGGGCATAAGGAGCGCCGTGGCGGTCGGCGAACTCCCGCTCGAAGGAGTCGACTTCGCTGCCGCCCATGCGCCACCACTGGCCCTGGTCGAGGGCGCGCACCAGGTTGGCGCGCTCCTCGTCACCGTAACGAGGCCAGGTCGGAAGGGAGGCGAGCAGCTGCTGCTCACGATCAGTCATGGGGAACCAATCCTTTTCGGGGAGGATCTCGATCCGGAGAGCCTGGAATAGTGCCGGAGGAGCGCGATAACGTTCCCTGGCCGCTTGGCCGATGGTTTTCTCTCGTCCGGGGAATATCACGCTACCGCGCGGATGGCACTGGACCCCATCCCCTACAGGGTCCCTTGAAACCCCCCTTACTGTGCGCCTACGGGCCCCTTCACGGGCATGGTGGCAGTGCGGGCCTGCTACAACTTTCCAGAGGCGATAAACCACTCTCTATGAATGTTGTGCGAGGTGAATCATGAGCGCGATACTCCTGCTGAATGGCCCCAATCTCGGAATCCTCGGGCAGCGTGAGCCGGAGGTGTACGGCACCGACAGCCTGGCCGACATCGAGCGGGCCGTGAGCGAGGAAGTCGCGGGACCCGGCTGGAAGGTCAGGTCGATCCAGCACGACTCCGAGGGCGACCTGGTCACCGCCATCCACGCGAACTACGACACCGTCGGGGCGATCGTGAACCCCGGCGCCCTGATGGTCGCCGGCTGGAGCCTGCGCGACGCGCTGGCCAGCTACCCCCGGCCCTGGGTCGAGGTGCACCTCTCCAATGTGTGGGCGCGCGAGCAGTGGCGCCACGAGTCGGTGATCGCGCCGCTCGCCTCCGGCGTCGTCGTCGGTCTCGGCGCCCTCGGCTACCGCCTCGGCGCCCGCGCGCTCCTGGCCATCGCGGGACAGGTCCCGGCGCCCGCGGGCCGCTGACGCCCGCGCGGGCGGCTTCCGTCTCCAGGCAGTTTCCGTCTCCCCCCACCGTCACGGCACAGGAGTCCTCATGAAGACCACGGCCACCTGCTCCCAGCAGTGGATCCGGCGCTACCACCCCAAGCCGGAGCGCCGGATCACCCTGGTCGCCCTGCCGCACGCCGGCGGGTCCGCCAGCTACTACCACCCGCTGTCCAAGGGGCTCGGCCCCGACGTCGAGATGCTCGCCGTGCAGTACCCGGGCCGGCAGGAGCGCCGGCACGAGGCTCCGGTGGAGGACATCGGGGAGCTGGCCGACCGCATCATGGAGTCCCTGATGCCGTGGGACGGGCCCATAGCCCTCTTCGGCCACAGCATGGGCGCGACCGTCGCCTTCGAGGTGGCGCGCCGCTGCGAGGCGGCCGGTGCGCCGCCCGCGGCGCTGATCGTCTCGGCCCGCCGGGCGCCCTCCGCGGTCCGTGACGAGCGGTACCACGAGCTCGACGACGAGGCGATGCTCCGGGAGATGAAGGTGCTCGGCGGCAGCGACGCCGCCCTGCTCCTCGACGAGGAGCTCGTCCGTCTCACCCTGCCGGTGCTGCGCAGCGACTTCCGCGCGGTCTCCTCCTACCGGTGCGCCGACCCGACCCCGCTGACCTGCCCCGTCACCGCCCTCGTCGGCGCCGCCGACCCGCGGGTGAGCGCGGACGAGGTGCGGCTCTGGTCCCGGCACACCACCGGCCCGTTCCAGCTGAAGGTCTTCAGCGGCGGCCACTTCTACCTCGCCGACCACCAGCAGGCCGTGACCGACCTGATCCGTACCACGCTGACCCCCCACATGAAGTGACGGACGGACCGAAGGAGAAAGCCCCATGGCGCTCTTAGACATGACGGCCACGCGGCGGGTGCGGGACGAGGCGGCTCCCCTGGAGGAGTTCCTCGACCGCGTGAGCGGCAAGTGGACGATCAGGATCCTCTCCGGTCTGCGGCACCCGCGCCGCTTCACCGAACTCGAAAGGTCGCTCGACGGCATCAGCCGGCGCATGCTCACCCTGACGCTGCGCAATCTGGAACGCGACGGTCTGGTCGTCCGGACCGTCTTTCCGACCGTTCCGCCGAAGGTCGAATACGCGCTGAGCCCGCTGGGTTCCGAGCTCCTGGATTCCCTCACGCCGCTGACGGCCTGGGTGGAACGCAACCGCTCCATTCTGGAAGCGGCGCGAAACGCTTACCGGGACCGGGCCGCGGCCTGAATTCCGTACCCCCTCACCACCCCCTGGAGAATGCGATGAACCGGCTGGGAATCGACGTAGGGGGCACGAAGATCGCGCTCCGCCTGGAATACGCGGATTCCGCGACGGGGGAGATACGCACCCGTGAGGTCGTGCGCCGCTGGTCCGAGTCCGCCACCCTCGACACCGATCTCGCGACCCTCGCCGAGGCCGTCGCCGCCGTCGCCGACCCGGTCGTCCCCGTGGCCTCCGTGGGCGTGGCGATGCCCGCGACCCTCGACCGCGACGGCAGGGTACGGGGCTGGCCCAACCGCCCGTTCTGGCAGGGGCTCGACCTCGCCGAGGTGCTCGCCGAGCTGCTCCCCGGCGCGACCGTGCGGACCGCCGACGACGGCGACCTCGCGGCGCTCGCCGAGGCGGACGCGGCCGGCTGTCGCGACCTGGTCCACATCGGCGTCGGCACCGGCATCGGCGGCGGCGTCGTCCTCGACGGACGCATCAGCCCCGGGACCGCGCGCGGCTCCTGCGAGGTCGGCCATCTGATCGTCGACCGGGCGGGGGAGCGGTGCGACTGCGGCCGGCGCGGCTGCGTGCAGTCCGTCGCCTCGGGCCGCGCGGTCCTGCGCCGCGCCTCGGCCTGCCGGGGACGCGTGGTCGGGTTCGACGAACTGCGCACCGCCTGGCTGGAGTCGCAGCCGTGGGCGGTGAAGGCGGTCACCGAGAGCGCGGACGCGGTGGCGACCGCCGCCGTCGGCCTCTGCGAACTGACGCATCCTCAATTCGTCACGATCGGCGGGGGATTCGCCTCCGGAGTGCCGGGGTACGTGGACGAGGTCGCGCGGCGCGCCAAGGAGCTGTCCCGTCCGGCGGGCCCCGAGATCAGGGTCGTCCCGGCACTGCTCGGGGGCACGTCCTCCCTGGACGGGGCGGTCCTGCTGGCCCGCGCGGAGTGAGTTCCCCTTTCCGGGGTGGGCAGGTGCACGTCAAAGGGCCGTGAGCGGAAGCTCACGGCCCTTCTCGTTGGGGGGGGAGTCCTGACGCGGGCTTCCTACATGCCCCGGTAGCGCACCGACCGCAGCGGCCGCCGCCCCAGGTTGCCCGTCGTTCGCAGCCGGCTGCACCGGTGGGGCCCGGTCCCGCCCCCGCCCCCGGCGGCGGCTCCCGCCAGTTCGGGCTCCTGCCCCGGGTTGGGCGTCGGCTGGCCGGAGGCCGTGAGCTGCCGCGGCATCCGCCCCGACCAGCGCGGCCCGGCGTCGTGCGTGAGGGCCGCGTCGTGGTTGAGGATGGCGTGCTCCAGCTCGCGCAGCTCGCGGCCCGGATCGAGGCCGAAGGAGTCGAGCAGGACCATGCGCGTGCGCTGGTACGCGGCGAGCGCGTCGTGCTGGCGGCCGCACCGGTACAGCGCCAGCATCAGGAGTCCGCACAGCCGTTCTCCGGCGGGCTCGGCGGCCGCGGCCTGCTCCAGCTCGCCCAGGATCTCCTGGTGCCGCCCCTGGTCGAGCGCCTCCTGCACGCAGTCCTCGTAGACCGAGAGCCGGACGCCCTGGAGCGCGGTCAGCTCGGGCCAGGCGACGCCCGCCTCGGCGAGGTCGGCCAGGGCCGGCCCGCGCCACAGGCCGAGCGCCGTCCGCAGGTCGGCGAGGCCGGCCTCCCGCTCGCCCGCGGCGAGCCGGGCGCGGCCCTGCCGGACGAGGCGGTGGAAGCGGAAGAGGTCGAGCTGCTCCTCGTCGACGGTCAGCCGGTAGCCGGGGGCGCAGGTCGTCAGGGTGACGGGGGCGGCCGGGTCCATGTGCTGGTCGAGGATCTTGCGCAGTCCCGAGACCGCGTTCTGAATCATCTTCCGCGAGGTGGTCGGTGCCTCGTATCCCCACAGCGCGTGCATGAGCTTGCTGGTCGGGATGATTTCGTTCGCGTGCAGCAGCAGGAATCCCGCGGTCGCCCGCTGATTGAATCCGCCCATATTCACGGGCTCGTCGAAAGAGAACGCTTCAAGGGGTCCGAGCAAATTGAATCGCACGCCGGTTCACTCCAGCCGAAGACGGGACGGGGGTGCGTTTCCGCAGCATCACCCCTACAGTAAACAAACCGTTCGACCTGTTTGTCAACTGGCAGGAGCCTCCTGTCGTCCGACCCTGCCAGGAGGCCTGATGAAGGCGCAGGTGAGCGCAGTTGCACGGAAGTTTGCGGGTCCCTGGCAGGCGCCGGGGCGGGTCCTCCAAGGGGGTCGAGCCCGGTCCGGAATGGTCACTTCCAGGACGGTTCCGGTCGCCGATGGGCGGACGGTTGCCGCCCGGTGGGCGAGGAGAAACCCCCCGCCCTTGAGGGGTTGCTAGCTTCCCGGAGGGCTTTGATAACCCCACTGAGAATCGAATGACGACCGTTGGAACGAGCAGGACTTCCAGAACTGGAGGATGACCAGTGGAACTGGTCGAACGCGCCGAACAGGCAATGCACCTGAAGCAATTGATGACCGAATGCGCCGCGAAGAGAGGGCGGGTCGTCCTGCTCGACGGCGCCTCCGGCAGCGGCAAGACCGAGCTGCTGCACCGGATCGCCGAGCACGCCGGCTACGGGGACGGACTCGTCCTGCGGGCCGCCTGCTCCCGCGCCGAGCGCGCCCTGCCCTTCGGGGTCCTGGGCCAGCTGCTGCGCAGCGCCGTCCTTCCCGACGAGCAGGCCCGCGCGATCGACGCGCTGCTCGACCGCGCCGTCGCCGACGCCGCCACCGGCCCCGCGGACCCCGACCGGTCCGCGTCCATCGGGCCCGAGCTGGCGCACACCCTGCACGCGGTGGCACAGGCCGTCCTGCGCCTCGCCGAGGCGCACCCCGTCTTCCTCGGCGTCGACGACATCCGTCACGCCGACCGGCACTCCCTCGACTGCCTTCTCTACCTGGCCCGCAGGATCGGTTCGGCACGCGTCATGCTCGTCCTGACGGACGACCCGGAACTCCCGGACAGCAGCCCCGTGTTCCGTACCGAACTGCTCGACCAGCCGCACGCGCGGCGGATGCCGCTCGCCCCGCTCACCGAGGCCGGCGTCGTCTCCTTCCTCGCCTCCACCATCGACCGTCCGACGGCCGAGCGCCTCGCGCCGGAGTTCCAGGCCGTCGCCGACGGCAACCTGCTGCTCCTGCACGCCCTCCTGGAGGACCACCGCGCCACCGGCGGCGTACGCCCCGGCGGTTACGGCCGGGCCGTGCTGCGCCAGCTGAGCCGGATGGACCCGCCGGTCGCCGACGCCGCCCGCGCGCTCGCCGTCCTGGACGGCGCCGCGACCGCCGAGCGTCTCGCCCGCCTGACCGGTGCCGACGCGGCCAGGACCGAGGCCGCCCTGCGGACGCTGACCGCCTGCGGACTCGTCAACGGCCTCGCCTTCCGGCACGACGTGGCCCGCCGCGCCGTCCTGGACGACCTGTCCGCGACCGCCCGCACCGCCCTCACCGTCAAGGCCGCCGAACTCCTCTACGAGCAGGGGTCCCCGGCCCCGGAGACCGCGCGTCTCCTCGTCGAGGCGGGCGCCCCGGCGGGGGACTGGAGCGTGGACGTCCTCCTGGAGGCGGCCGAGCAGGAGCTCATCGCCGGCCGTACCGTCCGCGCCACCGCGGCGCTCGAAGCGGCCCTCACGGCCCACGCCGAACCGACCGCGGAGCGCGCGGCCGTCGAGGCCCGGCTCGTCCAGGTGCGCCGCCTCTCCGACCCGGCGACCGCCGAGCACCACCTGACGGCCCTCGCCACCGCCGCCCGCACGGGCAAGCTCGACCCGGTCAACACGATCGACCTGATCCGCCAGCTCCTGTGGCAGGGCAGGTCCGCCGACGCGAGCGAGCTCCTGGAGCGGCTGCGCGGCGCCGAGCTCGAACCGCACGGCGAGGCCGCCGCGCTCCTCCACGACACCGAGCAGTGGATCGCCTGGACCCACCCGACCCTGGCCAAGCGCGGGCGCCGCCCGCAGGAGGCGGCCCGGGCCGCGGACGTCGTCTCCCGGCGCACCGACCCCTGGCGCCGGCCCACCGCGCTCCTCGCCGACGCCCTGGTCAACGGCCGGGGTCACCAGGTCGTCGAGCGGGCCGAACAGGTCCTGCGCGACCGCGGCCCGAGCTACGACATCACCTGGCCCGAGGAGCCGGCGCTCCTCGCGCTCGGCGTGCTCCTCGCCGCAGACCGCCCGGACGCCGCCGCCTGGTGCGACCGGCTGCTGCACGAGGGCCACACCCCGTACTCCCCGACCTGGATGGCGCTGCTGTCCTCGGCCCGCGCCGAGGCCGCCGTCGGTCTCGGCGACCTCACCGGCGCCGTCGCCCACGCCCAGCAGGCCACCGACCACATCACCCCGAACGCCTGGGGCGTGGCCATCGGCGTCCCGCTCGGCAGCCTGGTCCTCGCCACCACGCGCATGGGCCACTACGACGAGACGGAGGCGTACCTCACCCGGGCCGTCCCGCAGGCCATGTTCCAGACCCGGTACGGCCTGTACTACCTGCACGCCCGCGGCCAGTTCCACCTGGCCACCGGCCACCACCACGCGGCCCTCGCCGACTTCCTCGCCTGCGGCGAGCGGATGCGCGACTGGGGCATCGACGTCCCGGGCATCGTGCCCTGGCGGACCAGCGCCGCCGAGGCCTGGCTCGAACTCGGCAACCGCGAGCAGGCCGGCCGTCTCGCCTACGACCAGCTCGGCCGCCCCGGCACCAACGGCGCCCGCCCGAGGGCCCTGGCCCTGCGCGTGCTCGCCGCCGGCGGACCGGTCGGCCGGCGCCCGCAGATGCTCACCGAGGCGCTCGACCTCTTCGAGCAGGTCGGCGACCGGTACGAGCAGACGCGGGTCCTCGCCGACCTGAGCAACGCCTACTACGAGCTCGGGGACAGCCGCCGCGCCAGGACCCACGCCCGCCGCGCCCGCCACCTCGTGGGCATCTGCGGCGCCGCGCCCCTCGGCGAGGTGCTCCTCTCCTTCGGCGACGACAGCGACGACTCGGCGGGCCCCGGCTCCCCGCAGTCCGACGCGCTGCTCACCGGCTCCGAGCGGCGGGTCGCCGCGCTCGCGGTCGGCGGCTACACCAACCGGGAGATCGCGACGAAGCTGTTCATCACCCCGAGCACGGTGGAGCAGCACCTGACCCGCGTCTACCGCAAGCTGGGCGTGCGCTGCCGCAAGGACCTGCCCGTCGAGCTGACCATCGGCGGTGGCGAGGCGGTGCAGGTGGGTGTGGAGCAGGACGCCTGACAGGGCAGAACGTGCGGAAGGGCGGGACGGCCCGTGAAGGGCCGCCCCGCCCGAGGGGGACAGCGGGACCTGACGGAAAATCAGGCGATACGAAGCTCCGCCAAATGCCGCCTGTACCACGGCAGTCCGGAGGCGAGGCCCGCGCCGAACCCCGGTCCGGGGTCGAGCGAGAGCCGGTTCCAGACGCGGCTGGACTCGTAGTAGTGGTCCATGGTGAGCAGGGCGTGCTGATGGGCGGAGAGCTGCGGCAGGGCGCGCGTGGACAGCTCCAGGTGCGCCGAGCGCGGCAGGTCCGCGTCGGGCTGCGGGATGCCGAGGCCCTGGCAGAGCCGGGCCGCGACGGAGCGCAGGGTCACCGGGCGCGGGTGGTTGACGTGGTAGACGCTGCCCCGGTCGGCCGACCAGTCGTCCGACGATGCGAAGACGGCGATCGCACGCGCCAGATCACGGACACCGACGAGGGAGGTACGGGCGCTGCCGCCCTCGGCCCAGACGGGCACCTTGCGGAGCAGCCGGCAGAGCAGCGGAACGAACCACTGGTCACCGGGGCCGTACACGAGATGGGGACGGAGCACGACGCCGCCGCGTTCGAGGACGGTCTGTTCGGCGGCGAGGCGCGAGGCGCTGGCGGCCGACGCCGGGTGGGGCGTCAACTGGCCTTCGGTGGCGCCCCGGTGGGGTCCGCTGCCGTAGACCGACGCGGTCGACACGTACAACATGCGCTCGGTGCCCGCCTGTTGGGCGGCCTGCGCGAGCGCGCGGGTGCCGATGTCGTTGACCAGCGCGCACATCGCGGGGTCGCGGCCGACATAGCTGGCCATGTGGAGGACGGTGTCGACGCCTTCGCAGCAGCCGTCGAGGCTGGCGGGATCGGACAGGTCGCCCGGTACGGCCCGCACTCCGGCTTCGGTCATCCAGCCGGGCAGCGGGCGGCGCGTCAGCACGCGCACATCGGATCCGCGGACGGACCCGGGGGTGGATCCAGGAGTGGACCCCGGGGCGGTGCCGGGTAACGGGCGCAGCAGCTCCCTGACCACCGTGCCGCCGATGAATCCGGTACCTCCGAGAACGAGTATCACGCGTGGCCTCAGCTTGCCGTCAGGTTGACGTGGATCGAGGCGGCGATGGTGCCGCCCTGGGCGAAGTCGACCTTGACCCGCCAGGTGTTCTCCGGCCCGGGGACGGCCTCGCCCGCGGTGATGACGCAGGCCTTGCTGTACTCGACGTACTGCTCGAAGGCACAGTCCATGGCGACGGCCAGGGCGTGGGGCCGTCCGAGGACGGAGAGCGAGGCCTGGCGCGCGGCCTCCATGAGGACGATGCCGGGGATGTGGTCGACCGGGTGGTCGAAGAGCACCGCGTGGTCGGTGTCCGCGCGCAGCGTCCAGGTCCGGTCGACCCCGGTCGCGCCGAGCACGACGTCGGAGTCGAGGTACCGGCCGACGGAGGACGGGGTGACCGGCTCCGGCAGGGCGCGCTGCGGGGTGCTGCCGCAGGCCTCGCCGCGGACCCGGCGGTAGAGCTGGGGCGACATCGCGGTGACGGTCATGGAGCTGGTGCCGACGTGTTCCCCGTCACGCAGGCACTCGATCCGGGCGAAGAACTTGCTGACCGTCCCGCCGCGCAGCTTCACGTCCGAGCACCGCACGTCGAGCAGGACGTGCGCCGGGCGGTCGGTCAGCCGGACGCCGTCCGGCGTGATGTCGTGGCTGCCGTCGCGGTAGAGGAACTGGTGGCCGATGGGCACGCCGTATCCCTGGTGGGAGATGAGCAGCAGCGCCTGCCGGGCCGTCTCGGCGAACAGCATCGGGTCGTGCCAGCGGCGGGCTACCGGCCCGTAGTAGCTGTGGCTGCGGGGCCACTGGGCGCCGATCCGGAAGTGGTCGGGTCCGATCTGGCGGATCCCGGTGACGAAGACCTCCGCGACGCCGGCCCGGTGCACGAGGGTGCGGGGAACGGTCTGAAGGAAGAGGTCGGATTCGTCGGTTATGACGTTCTCTGTCGTTTCGTCCATGCTCGTGATGAGAGTCGCAACGCGCATCAGGGCCCCCCTGGAAGTTGTTTTGTTCATGACAGATACATCGACGAACGGGTCGGTCTGGCAACTTGAGGTGCGGTGGAGCGGTGCGCAGAACAATACCAGTTAGTTGGTTTTTTGCGAGAGGTGAGGGCAAACTTGTTCCCGGGCGTACGCGGTACCCCGCAGGGGGACCATGCGGCGGGGTACGAGCGGACGCACAGGATTCGGAGGTTGTTCGCATGGCCAGGCAGGAACGAGCGGAAGTCACACGGAGTGCCATCCTCGAAGGGGCCGCACGGGCGTTTGAGAAGTCGGGGTTCGCGGGGACGAGCCTGAGCGACATCGTCAGCGAGGCCGGTGTCACCAAGGGGGCGCTCTACTTTCACTTCGCCTCGAAGGAGGAGCTGGCCCAAGCGGTGATCCAGGAGCAGTTCTCGGTGGGGGACGAGCGTCCCGCGGCCGAGCCGCCGGGTGTCCAGACGGTCATCGACCTGGTCCACGACATGGCCGAGCAGCTCCAGGAGAGCGCCCGGGTGCGGGCGGCGATCCGGCTGGTCGTCGACCAGAGCTCGTCGGGAGGGGGGAACGCGGACCCCTACATGCAGTGGATCGACGTCGTCCGCAACTGCCTGGCGCAGGCGCAGGGCCGTGGCGACGTCAAGGCCGAGGTCGACGTGGACGGCGCCGCGACCCTGATCGTCGGCGCCTGGGCGGGCATCCAGCTCACGTCCCAGGTGATGACCGGCCGCAAGGACCTCAGGGAGCGCGCCGTCCAGATGTGGAAGATCATGCTGCCGGGCCTGGTGCCGGTCCGGCGCCTCGGCCGCTTCCGGGCCGAGGGGACCGGCCGGCCCGCGCTCGACGCGGACACGGCCGGCAAGTAGTCGAACCCCCCCGTACCGCGCCTCCCCTCCCCAGGGGCGGTGCGGCCGGATGCGGCTCAGCCCTGGCGGCTGAGCTCCGGCTCCACGCACCCTTCGGGAGGGGAGGTGCGGTACGCGTCGACGACGTCCACCGGCGTGATGGCCGGCAGCAGGACGTCCCACAGGTCGGCGAGCCGCTGCTGGGTCTCGTCGGTCGAGCCGGCCGGCCGCCTGAACCCCTCCAGGGAGAACAGCGTCGCCGAGGCCAGCGCGCACGCCGAGTTCTTCGGTGCCCCCTCCTTCAACTCGCTGCGGTCAGCGGCCAGTTGGAAGTGCTTCTGCGCGGTCTCGTGCCACAGGCTGTAGTGGTCGAACTTCGGCGGCGTCTCCAGCGGCCACTCCCGCAGGAGACGTACCGCCGCACGCGCCACCGGCTCCTCGTGCAGCAGCCGGTTGATTCCGTGGGTGATGTCGATCAGGTGCTGCAGCGGGGAGACGGTCTCCCCGCAGGGCGAGTCCGTCATGACGTCCTCGAACCGTCCCTCGGCGATCTCCATGACGGCCGCCGCCACCTGCTCCTTCGAGGAGAAGTGGAAGTAGAACGCGCCCTTGGACACCCCCGCGGCGCGGGTGATGTCGTCCAGGCTCGTCCCGAAGTAGCCGTTGCGCTCGAATTGCTCGGCCGCGCCGGAGATGATCCGGCGCAGGGTGCGCTCCGCGCGCTCCTGCTTGACCATCGCTGTCCTCCTTAGCATCAGCCCCCGTGCCGTCATTATAAAACCGGTCGAATGGTTTGTGTTTAGAGGTGTGCGGCAACTTCTTTCGCGGATTTCAGCGGAACATCCGCGTCCGCCACCGCCGCGGGCGACAGGAGCGTCCGGGACGCGATCAGCCGCCTCCCCTGCGCCAGGTCACGCGGCCGCCCCACCGACAGCACCGCCACGAGACGGCCCTCCCGCAGCCAGCACACGCTCCACGCCTCGCCGTTCGGGTCCCCCCGCCACAACGTCGTGTCGGCGGCGCCGTGATGCCCCGCGTACTGGACGAACCGGCCGAACTGCTCCGACCAGAAGTAGGGGACCGGGTCGTACGTGAGGTCCGCCGGCCCGCCGTCCTCGGCGGCCACGATCCCGGCCGCGACCGTGCGGGGCCCGTGGAAGGCGTTGTCCCAGTGCTGGACGAGGAGCCGCTCGCCGAAGAGCGCCGAAGGGAAGGAGGCGCAGTCGCCGACCGCGTACACCCCCTCCGCCGAGGTGCGCAGCCGCTCGTCGGCGACGATCTCGCCCCGCTCGCCGAGCGCGATCCCCGACCCGGCGAGCCAGCCCGTCGCGGGCCGCGCGCCGATGCCGACGACGACCGCCCCGGCCGCCACCCGCGAGCCGTCCGAGAGCGTCACCGCACCGGGCTCGACGCCCGACACCCGTACGTCGGTACGCAGTTCGGCCCCGGCCTCGTCGAACCAGCGGGCCATCGGCGCGGCCACCGCCTCCGGCAGCGCCCCGGCCAGCGGCCGGCGGGCCGCCTCCACCACGGTCACCCGGCAGCCGGCCTCCCGCGCCGCCGTCGCGAACTCGGCGCCGATCCATCCCGCCCCGACCACCACCACGTCCTGCCGCGCGTCGAGGACCGGCCGCAGCCGCTCCGCGTCGTCGACCGTCCGCAGCAGGTACACCCCGGGCCGCTCCTCGGCCCCCGGCAGCAGCACGGGCTCCGCGCCGGTCGCCAGGACCAGCGCCTCGTAGGCGAGCGGCCCCTCGGAGGTGTCGACCTCGCGGTCCCCGGGGCGCAGCCCCTTGGCCTCGACGCCGAGGAGGAGCTCGATGCCGAGCTCCTCGTAGTCGAACGCGAAGGTCGGGTCGCCGTCCTTGCCCTGGAGCACCGACTTGGACAACGGCGGGCGGTCGTACGGCCGGTGACGCTCCGCGCCCACCAGCCGGATCCGCCCGGCGTACCCCTTCTCGCGCAGGGCGACCGCGGTCTGCACCCCGGCCACTCCCGCGCCGACGACGACGACGCCCGCGCCGGCTCCCGCGCCGGTTTCCGTGCCGGACGCCGCCTCTGTCGTTGCTCCTGCCACCTGGTCCTCCTCAGCCGTTCGCCGAGTCCACCCGGACTCGTGTGGGCACTCATCGTCGCGGACGGGTGCGGGCGGGCTCCATCTCCCGGGCCAGGTTCAGGGGGCCGGTAGGGGGTGTCCGGGCAAGCGGCGGCTACCTAGCGTCATCAGTGGCGCGGACAGGTGCGGGGATCGGCAGCGACGGCGATCCGCCGCCACGAGGATCCATTGCGACGAAGGCGAGGAAGGCCATGGCCCGCGAGTCGGAGTCGGGACTGCCCATCGAGCCGGTCTACGGGCCGGAGACGCTCGACGAAGGCTGGGACCCGGCGCAGAAGCTGGGAGAACCCGGCAGATACCCCTTCACCCGGGGTGTGTACCCGTCGATGTACACGGGCCGTCCGTGGACGATGCGGCAGTACGCCGGGTTCGGTACGGCGACGGAGTCGAACGCCCGCTACAAGCAGCTCATCGCCAACGGCACGATGGGCCTCTCGGTGGCCTTCGACCTGCCGACGCAGATGGGCCACGACAGCGACGCGGCCATCGCCTCGGGCGAGGTCGGCAAGGTCGGGGTCGCGATCGACTCGATCGACGACATGCGCGTGCTCTTCTGCGGCATCCCGCTCGACGAGGTCTCCACCTCGATGACGATCAACGCCCCCGCCGCCCTCCTGCTCCTCCTCTACCAACTCGTCGCGGAGGAGCGGGGGATCGCCGCCGACCAGCTGACCGGCACGATCCAGAACGACGTCCTGAAGGAGTACATCGCGCGGGGCACGTACATCTTCCCGCCGAAGCCCTCGCTGCGTCTGATCGCGGACATCTTCAAGTACTGCCAGGCCGAGATCCCGAAGTGGAACACCATCTCCATCTCGGGCTACCACATGGCCGAGGCCGGCGCCTCGCCCGCGCAGGAGATCGCGTTCACCCTGGCCAACGGCATCGAGTACGTCCGCACGGCCGTCGCCGCCGGCATGGACGTCGACGACTTCGCCCCCCGGCTCTCCTTCTTCTTCGTCTCGCGCACCACGATCCTGGAGGAGGTCGCCAAGTTCCGCGCGGCCCGCAGGATCTGGGCGCGGGTCATGAAGGAGGAGTTCGGGGCGAAGAACCCCAAGTCGATGATGCTGCGGTTCCACACGCAGACGGCGGGCGTGCAGCTGACGGCCCAGCAGCCCGAGGTCAACCTCGTCCGCGTCGCCGTCCAGGGCCTGGCCGCCGTCCTCGGCGGCACGCAGTCCCTGCACACCAACTCCTTCGACGAGGCCATCGCCCTCCCGACGGACAAGTCGGCCCGCCTCGCCCTCCGTACGCAGCAGGTCCTCGCGTACGAGACCGACGTCACGGCCACCGTCGACCCCTTCGCGGGCAGCTACGTCGTCGAGAGGATGACGGACGAGGTCGAGGCACTCGCGGTCGAACTCATGGGGAAGATCGACGAGATGGGCGGCGCGGTGGCCGCGATCGAGTGCGGCTTCCAGAAGGCCGAGATCGAGCGGAGCGCGTACCGCATCGCCCAGGAGACCGACAGCGGCGAGCGGGTCGTCGTCGGCGTCAACCGCTTCAAGGTCGACGTCGAGGAGGCGTACGAGCCGCTGCGCGTCGACCCGGCCATCGAGCAGCAGCAGGCCGAGCGCCTCGCCAAGCTGCGGGCCTGGCGCGTGCAGTCGCGGGTCGACGACGCGCTCGCCCTGGTCAAGAAGGCGGCCGCCGGGGACGACAACCTCCTCTATCCGATGAAGGAGGCCCTGGAGGCCCGCGCCACGATCGGCGAGGTCTGCGACGCGCTGCGCGAGGTCTGGGGCACGTACGTCCCCGCCGACGCGTACTGATCCCCACCGACGCGTACTGATCCCCACCGAATCCCGCCCACCCCGAAGGAGCACAGAACAGTGGACAGCCCGCCCCGGATCCTGGTCGCCAAGCCCGGCCTCGACGGTCACGACCGCGGAGCCAAGGTGATCGCGCGGGCGCTGCGCGACGCCGGCATGGAGGTCATCTACACCGGACTGCACCAGACGCCCGAGCAGATCGTGCACGCCGCCATCCAGGAGGACGTCGACGCCATCGGCATGTCCATCCTGTCCGGCGCCCACCTGACCCTCTTCCCGCGCGTCCTCGAACTGCTGCGGGAGCGCGACGCCGCCGACATCACCGTCTTCGGCGGCGGGATCATCCCCGACGCGGACGTCGAGCTGCTCCTGGAGCAGGGCGTGGCGGCGCTCTTCACGCCCGGCACGCCGATCGAGCGGGTCGTGAGCTGGGTCAGGGAGCGGACGGCGAGGGTCCCGGCGTGACCGGCCGCCGCGCGCTCCAGCGCGCCCTCGCCCGGTGCCGCTCCGGCTGCTGGAGCGTCGTACGGGTCCTGGGAGTGGTGGTGCCCTGAGGACTACTCGACGACGAGCTCGACCGCGATGTTGCCGCGGGTGGCCTTGGAGTACGGGCAGAACGCGTGGGTCTTCTCCAGCAGGGCGAGGCCGGCCTCGCCCTGGAGGTGGTCCGGGAACTCGGCGCGCATCACGACCGCGAGGCCGAAGCCGCCGTCCGCCGCGTCCTTGCCGATGGAGACCTCGGCGGTGACCGAGGCCTCGGAGACGTCGATCTTCTCCTGGCGTGCCACCACGCCCATGGCGCTGGCGAAGCAGGCCGCGTACCCGGCGGCGAAGAGCTGCTCGGGGTTGGTGCCCTGACCGTTGCCGCCGAGGGCCTGGGGGTGGGCGAGGGGGAGGTCGATGTGGCCGTCGGAGCTGACGGCACGGCCCTCGCGGCCGTTGGCGGTGGCGACGGCGGTGTAGATCGCGTCCATGGGGTGACATCCGTTCTGTCGGGAGGAGTGCTACGTCATTGATAGCGCACGATTCAGTTGTGCACAACTCAATCGCGCGTGGCAATCCTCGCGTACCCTGGACGCATGGAGACGACGGAGGCGACGGAGGCGACGGAGGTCACGGAGATGACGGAGACGCTCGACACGGTCCCGGACGCGGAGTTCCTCCGCCTCGACCACCAGATCTGCTTCTCGCTGCACGCCGCGACCCGCGCCTTCAACGGCGTCTACCGCGAGGCCCTCAAGGAGCTCGGTCTCACCTACCCCCAGTACCTCGTCATGCTCGTGCTCTGGGAGCACGGCGAACTGCCCGTGAAGGGCATCGGTGAGCGGCTCCGGCTCGACTCCGGCACCCTGTCCCCGCTGCTCAAGCGGCTCGAAGCGGCCGGTTACGTGGAGCGGCGGCGCAGCCCCGAGGACGAGCGGTCCGTCACCGTGCGCCCGACCGCCGAGGGCACCGCGCTCCGTGGGCGCGCCCTCGGCGTCCCGCGCCGCATCGCCGCCGCGACCGGCCTCGCGCTGGACGAGATCGTCGACCTCCGGCAGCGCCTCGACGCCCTCGCCACCCGCCTCGACGCCGTCGACGCCGAGTCGCTCGCCGCCTGTGTCGAGTCCAAAACGTAAGGAGCGCGAGCAGAGATCACTCCTATACTCGGACGATGTCCGAGATCACCGTCAGGCGCGCCACCGCCGACGACTCCAAGCGGCTCACCCGGCTCGTCCGGACCTCGGCCGCCTACCGGGGCGACTACGCGCCCATGGTCGAGGGGTACCAGGTCGGCGCCGCGTACATCGAGCACCACGAGGTCCACGTCGCCGTCGACGGCACCGGTCGCGTCCTCGGCTTCTACGCCCTGCTCGTCGACAGGCCCGACGAGGCCGAGCTCGACCTCGCCTTCGTCGCCGACTCCGCCCAGGGCCTCGGCATCGGCCGTCTCCTCATCGAGCACATGACCGCCCGCGCCGCCGCCCACGGCCTCGACTCCGTCCGGGTCGTCGCGCACCCGCCGGCCGAGGAGTTCTACCTCCGCACCGGCGCCGTCCGCACCGGGACCGTCCCGCATTCCGGACGGATCCACTGGGACCGCCCCGAAATGCGGTACGACATCGTATGACCGCCACCCAGGACCAGCCGCCCAAGGAGCACAAGGAGCGGAAGGTCTTCGCCGACCTGACCCCGCTGCGCACCTCCGCCGACTTCCGCCGCCTCTGGTTCGGCGGCACCGTCTCCTGGGTCGGCCAGGGCATGACCTCGCTCGCCGTCTCCCTCCAGGTGTACGAGATCACCCGCTCGCCGTTCTCGGTCGGGCTCGTCGGCCTCTTCTCCCTCGTCCCGCTCGTCGCCTTCGGCCTGTACGGCGGCGCCATCGCCGACACCGTCGACCGCCGCAAGCTCGGCCTGTACAGCGCCTGCGGCTCCGCCGCCCTGTCGGTCGCGCTCGCCACCGCCGCCTTCTCCGGCCTGCGCAGCGTCTGGTTCCTGTACGGGATCGTCGCCCTCCAGGCCGTGTGCGCCGCCCTCATCTCGCCCGCCCGCAGCTCGATGATCCCCCGGCTCCTGCCGCCGGAGCAGCTGCGCGCCGCCAACGCGCTCAACTCGATGGTCATGACCTTCGGCACCCTCGTCGGGCCGAGCCTCGGCGGCATCATCGTCGGCGTGGGCGGCTTCCAGGCCGCGTACACGATCGACGCCGTCGCCTTCTCCGCGAGCCTCTACGCGATGTGGCGGCTGCCGTCCATGCTCCCGGAGCGCAAGGGGAGCAAGCGGGCCTCCGTCCTCGACGGACTGCGCTTCCTCGCCACCCGCCCCAACCTGCGCATGACGTTCTTCTCGGACTTCTGCGCGATGATCCTCGCCCACCCCCGCGCCCTGTTCCCGGCCATCGCCGTGCTCTGGTTCGGCGGGGACGCGAAGACCACCGGACTCCTCGTCGCCGCGCCCGCGTTCGGGGCGCTGCTCGGCGGGGTCCTCTCCGGCTGGCAGGGCCGTATCCGCCACCACGGGCAGGCGATCCTCCTCTCCGTGGCCTGCTGGGGCACCGCCGTCGCCGCCTTCGGCCTCACCCGGAACCTCTGGGTCGGCCTGCTCCTGCTCGCCGTCGCGGGCTACTCGGACACCGTCTCCATGATCTTCCGGAACACGATGATGCAGGTCGCGGCCCCGGACGAGATGCGCGGCCGGCTCCAGGGCGTCTTCATCGTGGTCGTCGCGGGCGGGCCCCGGCTCGGGGACTTCCTCGCGGGCTCCGTCGCCGACCTGACCTCCCCGGCGGTCGCGATCACCGGCGGCGGCCTCGCCTGCGTCCTCGCGATCGGTGTCCTCGCGCTGTACGGACGCGGTTTCCGCCGGTACGACGCAGAGAACCCCACTCCGTGAGGCGAGGTCCGGTTTCACCCCGAACCCACCGTCCTGGCCTGGCGGTTGACCGCCACGGCGGCTAACCGCCAGCGGTAACGGGAGTCAACTCCCGCCCCACAGGCCAAGACTCCTCGCGGCACCCGGAAACACCCCCTACCCCGGGTCCGCGAGGAGTTGCGTCGATGACGTCGAGGACCACCCCCTTCGGCAGAGGGAAGGCCGGGCTGCTGGCAGCCGCTGTCTCCCTCGTGATGCTCTCGGCCGGGCAGACCGCCGCCGCGCCGGGCACCACCACAGCCGTTCCCGCCGCCTTCACGGGCCCCGGGGCGGCCGGCACCACCGTCACCCTCGTCACCGGCGACCGCGTCACCCTCACCGAACTCGGCGACGGACAGCGGACCGTCACCGTCGACCGGGCGAAGGGCGCCACCGGCGCGATACGCAGCCAGGTCACCGACGGCCGGGTCACGGTGATCCCCGACGAGGCCCGCCCCTACCTGGCCTCCGGCGCTCTCGACCCGCGCCTCTTCGACGTCACCGGCCTCGTCGAGCAGGGCATCACCGGCGACCTCCCGCTGATCGTCACGTACCCGGCCGCCGCGAGGTCCAGGGCGGCGGCGGCCCCGCGCGGCACCGAGACCGTCCGCGCCCTCCCCAGCGTCGGCGGCGCCGCCGTCACCGCCACCGACCCGGCCGCCTTCTGGAGCGCGTTCACCGCGCCGAAGGCCCGTACCGCCGCCCTCGCCGCCACCCCCGCGAAGGTCTGGCTCGACGGCCGCGTCGAGGCCGACATGGCCGCGTCCAACGCCCAGATCGGCACCCCGAAGGCATGGGAGGCCGGGCTCACCGGCAAGGGCGTCAAGGTCGCCGTCCTCGACACCGGCGCCGACCTCACCCACCCCGACCTCGTCGGCCGGATCGCCGAGACCCGCTCGTTCATCGAGGGCCAGGAGGTCGCCGACCGGGACGGCCACGGCACCCACGTCACCTCCACCGTCGGCGGCTCCGGCGCCGCGAGCGACGGCAAGGAGAAGGGGGTCGCCCCCGGCGCCACCCTCGCCGTCGGCAAGGTCCTCAGCGACGAGGGCTCCGGCACCGAGTCGCAGATCATCGCCGGCATGGAGTGGGCGGCCAAGGACGTCGACGCGAAGATCGTCTCGATGAGCCTCGGCTCCCGCGAGCCGAGCGACGGCACCGACCCCATGGCCCAGGCCGTGAACACCCTCTCCGCCGAGACGGGCGCCCTCTTCGTCATCGCCGCCGGCAACTCCGGCGCCCCCGGCTCCATCGGCTCGCCCGGCGCCGCCGACTCCGCGCTCACCGTCGGCGCCGTCGACTCCGCCGACGAGGCCGCCTACTTCACCAGCCAGGGCCCCCGCGCCGGCGACCAGGCCCTCAAGCCCGACCTCTCGGCGCCCGGCGTCGGCATCCTCGCCGCCCGGTCCCAACTGGTCGCGGGCAGCGGCTCCTACACCTCCATGAGCGGTACGTCGATGGCGACCCCGCACATCGCCGGCGTCGCCGCGCTGCTCGCCGAGAAGCACCCCGACTGGACCGGCGCCCGGCTCAAGGACGCCCTCATGTCCTCCGCGAAGACCCTCGACGCCTCCGCCTACGCCCTCGGCGCCGGCCGCGTCGACGTCCCCGCCGCCCTCGACGCGACCGTCACCGCCACCGGCTCCGCCGACCTCGGCTTCGCCTCCTGGCCGTACGAGGAGAACGCGCCGGTCACGAGGACCGTCACCTACACCAACGCCTCCGACGCGCCCGTCGAGCTGACGCTCGCCGTCGAGGGCATGCCGGCCGGGGTCGCCACCCTCGCCGACAGCGCGCTCACCGTCCCCGCCCACGGCACGGCGAGCACCACCGTGACCGGCGACGCCACCAAGGCCCCCGTCGGCCAGTCCTCCGGCCGGATCACCGCCACCGCCGCCGACGGCACCGCCGTCGCCCGCACCGCGCTCGGCCTGGTGAAGGAGGAGGAGCGCTACACCCTCACCGTCCACGTCAAGGACCGCGACGGCGCTCCCACCTCCGCCTTCCTCGGCATGAAGAAGCTGGAGAAGGGCGCCGAGCCGTTCCCCGGCACCGTCGGTGACTCCGGCACCGTCACGCTGCGCCTCAAGCCCGGCACGTACACCGTCGACACCTTCCTCGACGTGCGCGGCTCCCACGGCGCCGACTCCCTCGGCCTCGGCTTCCTCGCCGCGCCCGAGGTCGTCCTCGACCGCGACCGCGAGATCACCTTCGACGGCCGCCGGCTCCGCGAGATCCGCGCCGAGGTCGAGAAGCGGACCGAGACCCGCCAGCTCCTCATGGAGTACGACCGCGAGGCGAACGGCACCGCCTACACCGACATCGTGCAGGTCCCGCCGCTCTACGACTCGCTCTTCGCCGCCCCCACCGCCCCCGTCGCCCACGGCACCTTCGAGTACCGGACCGTCTGGCGCCTCGGCAAGCCGCTCCTCGAAGCGTCCGTCGACGACGTCCGCCTCTCCGACGCCACCCCGCAGAGCGGCGCCACCCTCCTGGAGGGCCGGCACCGGCTCCGCCTCGTCGACGCCGGGAACGGAGCCCCCGACGCGTACACGGGCAGGAACGTCACCGGCGCGGCCGTCCTCGTCCGCCTCACCGAGGGCGCCGACCCGACGCGGCTCGCCCAGACCGCCCAGGACGCGGGCGCCAAGGCCCTGTTCGTCACCGACGACCAGCCCGGCCGCCTCATGAAGTGGTTCGGCACCGCCGACTACGAGGACCGCCCGCTCGCCGTCGCCACCGTCAACACGGCCGACGCCCGCCGCCTCGCCGAGGGAGCCGCCGACGGCGAGCGCGTCGCGCTCGACGGCACCCGCTTCACCCCGTACACCTACGACCTCTCCGAGGGCCACCCCGGAGCCCTCGGCACCGACCTCGTCTTCCGGCCCGACGAGGACGAACTCGCCACGATCCGCTCCACGTTCCACGCGCCGACCAGGCGCGCCGAGCTCGGCGGCGAGTTCCGCTACTCGCTCACCGACACCTTCCCGGTCGGCGTCGGCTTCAAGGAGTGGATCGCCTTCCCCGCCGAGCGCGTCGAGTACGTCTCCACCGGCACCGGCCAGCGCTGGCACGAGTCCGTCGACCTCGGCGACTCCCTGGAGGAGCGCGGCGGCCGGTCCGTCTACCGGGGCGGAAGCCGTGTCGACCTCGACTGGTTCGGCCCCGTCTGGCACCCCTGGCTCGGCACCGGCCTCGGCTGGGGCCAGCAGCGCACCGGCAACGACCTCCGGTTCAACACCCCCGGCTGGGGCGACTCCGGCACCGACCACACCGGCTTCGGCAACGTGTGGAGCGACCCGACGATGACCCAGTTCACCGAGGTGTACGTGGACGGCGTCCGCGTCGACCGGAAGAAGAGCTCCGGCGCCTACGCCTGGGACGCCCCGGCGGAGGAGGCGACCTTCAAGGTCGTCACCGACACCGCCCTCGACCGGGACCGCTGGCGGCTCGCCACCAAGGGCCACACCGAGTGGACCGTCCGCTCGGCCGAGACCCCGGCCGACAAGGTCACCTACCTGCCGATGCTCAACCTCGGCTTCGACCTGGACACCGACCTCCACGGCGACGTCCGCGCCGGAAGCCGCCTGCCCGTACGGACCTTCGCGGAGTACGTGAAGGGCGCCACCGGCACCGGGACCGTCACCGGCGGCACCCTGGAGGTCTCCTACGACGAGGGCACCACCTGGAAGAGGGTCGCCCTCACGCGCTCCCCGCGGGGCGCCTCCTGGAGCGGTGAACTCCGGATCCCGGCCGGCGCGCCCTCGGTCTCGCTGCGCGCGGGCGCGAGCGACGACCGGGGCGGCACGGTGACGCAGGAGCTGATCCGCGCGATCGGCGTGAGGTAACCCACGAACGGAGGCCGGACCCCGTGAGCCGGGGCCCGGCCTCTCCCTTTCCCTCAACTCGTCGACGGAAGCGACTTCTTGAGGATCTTCCCCAGGTCGTTGCGGGGGAGCGCGTCGAGGTAGCGCACCACCCGGGGCCGCTTGTGCGGGGCGAGCAGCGCGGCCACGTGGTCCGCCAACTCCGCCTCGGCGGGCGGCTTCTCCGCGTCCGCCGGCACCACCCAGGCCACGATCCGCTCGCCCAGGTCCGGATCCGGCTCGCCCGTGACGGCGGCCTCCGCGACCCCCGGGTGGTCGAGCAGCGCGTTCTCGATCTCACCCGCCCCGATCTTGTACCCGCCGCTCTTGATCAGGTCGGTCGCCTTCCGCCCCACCAGCCGCACGGTCCCGTCGGGCTCGCGGACCGCCATGTCGCCGGTGCGGAACCAGCCTTCGTCGAAGGCGGCGGCCGTCGCGTCCGCCCGGTTCAGGTAGCCGGAGAAGAGGTTCGGCCCGCGCACCTGCACCTCGCCGACCGTCTCCCCGTCGAGCTCCCCGTACACGGACCCGTCCTCGTCGACCAGGCGCAGCTCCACGCCCGCGAGCGGCACGCCGACCGTCCCGGGGCGCGGTCCGCCGCCCGGCAGCACGCTCGTGTTCATGAGCGTCTCGGTCATCCCGTACCGCTCGACGACCGTCCGGCCCGTCGCCGCCGCGATCCGCTCGTGGTCGTGGAGCGGCAGCGCCGCCGACCCCGACACGAGCAGCCGCGCCCCGGCGAGCGCCCCGGCGAGCCCGGCGTCCTCGTCGAGGGCGTCGGCGATCCGGTGGTACATCGTCGGTACGCCGAACAGCATCGTGCCGCCCCCGGCGCCCAGCTCCCGGGCCACGCCCTCCACCGAGAACGCGCCCAGGTGCCGGACCTCGCCGCCGCGCCGCAGCGGGCCGAGGATCCCGAGGATCAGACCGTGGACGTGGAAGAGCGGCAGGGCGTGCACGAGGACGTCGTCGGCGGTCCACGACCAGGCCTCGGCGAGCGCGTCGAGGGAGGCGGCGACGGCCCGCCGGGAGAGGACCACGCCCTTCGGGGGGCCGGTGGTGCCGGAGGTGTAGACGACGAGGGCGGGCGCCTCGTCGTCCTCGGGCTCGGTGGCACCGAGAGCGGCCCCGTCGGCGGGGGACAGCTCCACGTCGATCCGGGGGAGACCCGCGAGCCCCTCCGGAAGCACGTCCTCCGGCCCCGCGAGCACCGCCCCCGGCGCGCTGTCGGCCAGGATGTGCGCCAGCTCCCGCCCGCCCGTGCGCGGATTCAGCGGTACGGCGGGCACGCCCGCGAGCAGCGCGGCCACGACGGCGACCGCCGTGCGCGCGCTCGGGGTGGCCCAGACGGCGACCCGCTCCGTACGCGGCAGCCGGGCCGCCAGGGCGCCGGCCGCGCGGGCCAGTTCGCCGTACGTCAGCGTGTCCGTACCGCAGCGCAGGGCCGGCCTGCCGCCGCTTGTCGCGGCCGTCAGGGCGGGGAAGAGCGCACTCACCGGTCGTACTCCTCGGGTCTCGTGGACAAGGGTCTGCCTGAGAGGGTGTCTCGCCCGAGGAATTCTGCCCGCCTGTCAGGGAGTTCGCGCTGTGATCTTCGCCGTCTCCGGTGCCTCGTCCCCGCCCGGCCGGATCCCGCGCATCCGCCCGTACGCGTACACGCAGCCGGCGAGCGCCAGGTCGGAGAGGAGCATGAAGCTGATCGAGTACGAGTCCTTGGCGCTGTAGATCGCGCCCATCACCAGCGGCGGCACGAAGCCGCCGAGGCCGCCCATCGCGCCGACGATGCCGGTGACGCTGCCGACCTGGGCCTGCGGGGTGACCTGGGAGACCAGCGCGAAGACCGAGCCGCTCGCCGTGCCGAGACCGGCGGCCATGACGAGCAGGGCGATCGTGCCGCCCGGGTTCAGCTTCGGGTCGAAGGCCTGGACGATCGCGAACAGCGCGACCACACCGAGAGCGAAGGCCGTCACGACCGCCGGGTGGATCCGGTCCGAGAGCCAGCCGCCGATCGGCCGGAAGACGACGGTGACCAGGGCGAACCCGGCCGCCTTGGTGCCCGCGTCGGTGGGGTCGAGCTCGTACCAGGTCTTCAGGTACGTCGGCAGGTAGACGCCGAACGCGACGATGCCGCCGAAGCCGATCGCGTACAGCGCCGACAGCTCCCAGGTCACCCGCAGCCGCCCGGCCGAACCGAGGCGCGTCGCCAGGGAGGCGGTGGGGACGGGCCGGTCGGGGCGGTCGGTGATGAGGAGGGCGGCGAGGACGGCGTACACGGCGAGCGCGATCGCCACCACGACGAACGGGAGGTTCTCGCCGTGCTTGGCGATCCGGGGCGTGAAGTAGCCGGAGAGCGCGACACCGCCCATGCCCATGCCGAAGACGCCGAGCGCGAGACCGCGCTTGGCGGGCGGGAACCAGGAGTTGACCAGCGGGATGCCGATCGCGAACGTCGTGCCGCCGAGACCGAGGAGGAAGCCGACGACCAGCATCAGGCCGTAGCTGTCCTTGGCGACGATCAGGAGGAGCACGGGGATGATCGTCAGCGCCGAGACCAGCGGGAACATGAGCTTCGCGCCGTACTTGTCGGTCAGCGCGCCCGCCGGCACGCGGCCGACCGAGCCGACGAGGACGGGCACGGCGACGAGCAGCGACTGCTGGAAGGAGCTGAGTTCGAGGCGCTCTCCGTACCAGCTGGCCAGCGGGGCGATCAGGTCCCACGCCCAGAAGGTGAGCATGAAGCCGACGGTGGCCATCACCAGGTTGCGGTAGGCCGCCGCGGTCGGGGGCTTGGTCTCGGTGTCCACCCCTCCAGTCAAGATCGGGGCGGGGGGAGCGGCGCGCGCTGCTACGCCGTACGGGTCTCCTCGTCGGCGCTCACGGCCAGGTCACGACGGCCGGCGGGGTCCCGTCGTCCTCCACCCGCAGCCGTACGCCCCCGTCCCCGGCCGTCACCTCGACCGAGATCGCCCCGACCCCGGCCCGGCGGTGGGCCGCCGCGAGCGCCCCGCGCAGGGCGGCGAGCAGCCGGTCGGCCCCCTCCTCCTCCACGAGCGTGTCCACCGCGCCGGAGAAGTGCACGGACGGCTGGAAGCCGAGCAGCACCGCCGCCCCGCCGGTCTCGCGCAGGACCCGGCCCCGGAAGGAGGTCGGCGCGTCCGCCGGGGGCTGCTGGAGGGCGAAGATCGTCGTCCTGACCTCCTGGATCGTCGAGTCCAGCTCGTCCACGGCCTTGCCGAGCAGCGTGTCCTCGTCGGAGGAACCGGCTGCCCTGCGCCGGGTCGACTCCAGCATCATCTCCGTCGCGAACAGCCGCTGGACCACCAGGTCGTGCAGGTCACGGGCGATCCGGTCACGGTCCTCGTACACCGCGAGCCGCTCCCGGTCCTGCCGGGCGTCGGCGAGGACGAGCGCGAGCGCCGCCTGCGAGGCGAACTGCGAGGCGAGCAGCCGGTCCACCGCCGTGTAGGGCGCGCCGCCGCGCCGCCGGGGGAGGGCGAGGGTGCCGATGAGCTTCCCGCCGCTCTGGAGCGGCAGCATCATCGACGGGCCGAACCGGGACCGGACGTGGGTGGTCATCCGGGGGTCGGTCGACGAGTCCTCCACGAAGACCGGCTCGCCGCCGAGGAGCTGTTCGAGGACGGGGGAGCCGGGCGCGATCGTCGTGCCGATCAGGTCGCCGGGGTCGTCGTTGGTCGAGGCGGCGACGATCTCCATCCCGCCCTCGGCGGTGGGCTGGAGGACGACCCCGGCCGAGGCGTCGGCGAGGATCCGGGCCTGCTCGGCGACGGTCATCAGGGCGTTCTCGGCGGACTCGCCGGTGAGGAGCGCGGTGGTGACCGCCGCCGCCCCCTCGATCCAGCGTTCCCGCTGCCGGGTCGCTCCGTACAGGCGGGCGTTGCCGATCGCGATGCCCGCCTGGGAGGCGAGGACGCGGAGGAGCGCCAGGTCCTGCTCGGTGAAGGGGCCCGTCCGCTTCTCGGTGAGGTAGAGGTTGCCGAAGACCTCGGTGTGCACCCGGATCGGGACGCCGAGGAAGGAGCGCATCGGCGGGTGGTGCGCGGGGACGCCGGAGGAGCGCGGATCGGCCGTCAGGTCGTCCAGCCGCAGCGGCCGGGGGTCCTTGATGAGCACGCCGAGCAGCCCGGTGCGGCCGTCGGGGACGTGTCCGACCCTGGCCACCTCCTCGTCGGTCATGCCCGAGGTGTAGAAGCCGGTGAGGTGGTCGTGCTCGGGGTCGACGACCCCGAGCGCCCCGTAGCGCGCGCCGGTCAGCTCGGCGGCGGAGTCCACGATGTGCTGGAGGGTGGCGCGGAGTTCGAGGTCCGTGCCGACGCTGAGGACCGCTTCGAGCAGCAGGGGAAGACGGGGGTCGTCCTCATCCAAGATCGTCATGGTCCCATTGTCATATGAATCGGTCGATTCGGGCGGTGGTGCGGCCGGTGTGCCCCAGGGGGTGTCTCGCCGAGACGCCCCCTACTCCACCTCGGCGAGCGGATTCCGCACCGACAGCGGGTCGAGGGTCATCGGCTGCACCTTGCCCTCCAGCATCGCGCCGAGCCCCAGGACCGCGCACACGTCCGGCCGTTCGGCGATGTGCACCGGCATGCCCGTCGCCTCGCGGAGCATCTGGTCGAGACCCGGCAGCAGGGCGCTGCCGCCGACCATCATGATGCCCCGGTCCGCCAGATCGGCCACGAGGTCCGGCGGGCAGTCCCGCAACACCTTCCCGATGCCGTCGAGGACGGCGGTCAGCGGTGTGTGGATGGCCTCGCGCACGGCGGCGGTGTCGACGGTCACCGAGCGGGCCAGGCCCGTCGCCACGTCCCGGCCGTGGATCTCGGTGGACGCCGGACCCTGCGGGGTCAGGCCGTTGCCGCTCAGGGCGAGCTGGAGCGGCCGCACCGACTGGCTGGGCAGCATGAGCTCGTGGTGGTGGCGCAGGTGCTGGATGACCGCGTGGTCGATGGCGTCGCCGCCGATCGGGATCCGCTCGGCGGTCACGATCGCCCCGAGCGACAACACCGCGACCTGCGTGGTCGCCGCGCCGCAGACCATGATCATGGTGGCGGTCGGCTGCTCCACCGGCAGCCCGCACCCGACGGCGGCGGCGATCAGGGTGTCGACCAGCTCCACCCGGCGCGCCCCGAGCCCCACGAGGGTCTCCACGGCGGCGCGCTGGGCGAGCGGGTCGCTGTCGTGCGGGGTGCAGGCGGCCGCGCGCAGCCGGGGCTTGCGGCGCAGCTGGCGACGGAGCTTCTCGCCGAGCAGGTGACGCAGCATCCGCTGCGCCATCTCGATGTCCACGACGGTGCCGCCGGAGACTGGTCGGGCGACACGGATGTAGTCGGGCGTACGGCCCGTCATCTTCTCGGCGAGCGCGCCGACGGCGATCAGCGCGCCGGTACGGGTGTTGACGGCGGCGACACTCGGCTCGTCGACGACGAGGCCGGCGCCCTTGACGAAGACCCGGGTGCGTGCGGCTCCCAGGTCGACGGCGACATGGCAGCGGCGCAGCTGGTCAAGGCTGACGGTCACGGCGGATCCTCCGGAATGCGGTGCTGGCACGGGCGAGGTGTTTCGCGTTGCGCGGTCCTGCTTCGCATGGTGCGACCAGTTGGCGCCGCGCGCGCGTTGGAGTGAGCCGCTAGGGGGCGTCTTGCCGATCAGGCAAGACGCCCCCTAGGGGTTCGTGGCAGCGATTCCTTCGAACACCCCTGGCGCGACCTGCGGTTTCCTCACAGGATCCACACCACGTGCGCCTACCTCGCGCCCCACGGCGCGTCATAGCCTGCGGTCCTCATGGATTACTGCTATGCGTGCCGCAGACACCTCAACGGGGCCCTCGCCTGCGCCGGGTGCGGAACCCCCGCCGAGGAGCTCGCCGAGGAGCTGCGGTACGAGTCCCCGCGCGTGACCGTCGTGGCGCACGAACCCCCGGCCGTCCCCGTGGCCGCGGGCGGCGGGCGCGCGGCCACGCGCCGGGGCCGCCGGGCACGCGGACGGCGCCGCCGGAGCCGTACGGCCCTGCTCGGGGCGGCGGGCCTGGTCCTCGCGGTCGGGTCGCTCGGCGCCCTGAAGGCGGTCCTGGCGGAGCCGGCGACGAAGGGCGAGGCCACGGCGGTGCGGGAGCAGGAGGTCGCGGAGCCGGAACCCCTCCCCGAGGAGCCCACGGCCCCCACCGCGGACCCGTCGCCGACGACGGCGACCGCGACGCCGACGGCCACGGTGGCGGCACCGGTCGCCGCCACGGATCACGGAGGCGGTACGGCTCCGGCGGCGCAGGCCCGGACGGGAGAACCGGCACAGGCACCGGCGCGGGCCACGTCCGCGCCGGCCTCGGCGCGACCCGCGCCGACCACGGCCCCGGCCGAGGCGCAGCCTACGGCCGCCTCGACCGGTCCCTCGGAGACCCCGACGGCGGTCCCGTCCACGGCCCCGGCCGAGCCGGGAAAGCCGGCCAAGGCGACGGAGGAGGTGCCCACCGAGTCCCCGTCGGCGACGGCGTCACCGACGGCGACGGGCCCGGCCGCGACCGCCACCGTGACACCGGCCCCGGCCCCGACCCCCTCGCCCTCCCGGACGTGCACCCCGTTCCTGTGGTGGTGCGTCTAGCAGGCGTGGCGGGCGCTAGGCGACGTCCTCGCCGAGCATGCGCTTGAGCAGGTCCCTCAGCAGGGTCCGCTCGACCTCGGTCAGCTCGCCGAGGGGCTCGCGGGCGAAGTCCAGGGAGTCCCGCAGCCGCCGGGCCGTCTCCTTGCCCTCGTCCGTGGGCACGGCCAGCTTGACCCGCCGGTCGTCCGGGTCGGGCCGCCGCTCGACGAGGCCGCGGGCCTCCAGGCGGTCGACTATCCCGGTGATGTTGGACGGCTCGCACTTCAGCTTCTGGGCGATCCGCCGCATCGGCAGCGGGTCGAGCGAGAGCAGCCCGAGGACCCGGGCCTGCGCGCCGGTCAGCGAGTGCTGGGCGGCCGCCTGCTCGTACTCCTCGTAGTAGCGCGCCACGACCGTGCCGATCAGCTCGACGACTTCGAGGGTCAGGGGGTCCGTGCGTGTGGTGGCCATGGGTCACATCCTACTCGGATACTTGACAACATGAAATATCCAGGCGCATGGTTGTTTCAGTAAGTGAACCTTTCTTGCTCAGAAGCTTTCCTGGAGGCCGAGCTCATGTCCGTTCTTCCCGCGTCCAGCCGTGAGTGGCACCTCGTCGCCCGTCCGCACGGCTGGCCCACCGCCGCCGACTTCGCGCTGCGCGAGACGCCCGTCACCGAGCCGGCCGAGGGCCGCATCCTCGTGCGCAACCTCCACTTCTCGGTCGACCCGTACATGCGGGGCCGGATGAACGACGTGAAGTCGTACATCCCGCCGTTCCAGCTGGACCGTCCGATGGACGGCGGCGCGGTCGGCGAGGTCGTCGCGTCCAACGCGGAGGGCTTCGCCGTCGGCGACCACGTGCTGCACGGCCTCGGCTGGCGCGAGTACGCCGACGTACCGGCGCAGCACGCGACCAAGGTCGACCCCTCCCTCGCCCCCCTCTCGGCGTACCTGGGCGTGCTCGGCATGACGGGCCTGACGGCCTACGCCGGCCTGTTCGAGGTGGCCTCCTTCAAGGAGGGCGACACGGTCTTCGTCTCCGGCGCGGCGGGTGCCGTCGGCAGCCAGGTGGGCCAGATGGCGCGGCTCAAGGGCGCCTCCCGGGTGATCGGCTCCGCCGGCTCCGACGAGAAGGTGAAGTTCCTCGTCGAGGAGCTCGGCTTCGACGCGGCCTTCAACTACAAGAACGGCCCGGTCGCGCAGCAGCTCCGCGAGGCCGCCCCCGAGGGCATCGACGTCTACTTCGACAACGTCGGCGGGGACCACCTCGAAGCCGCGATCTCCTCGCTCAACGTGCACGGCCGCGCCACCATCTGCGGCATGATCGCGCAGTACAACGACACGGAGCCGGTCGCGGGCCCGCGCAACATGGCGATGATCATCGGCAAGCGCCTCCGCCTCCAGGGCGTCCTGGTCGGCGACCACTACGGCCTGCAGAACCAGTTCGTGCAGGAGGTCGGCGGCTGGCTCGGCTCGGGCGAGCTGAAGCACCGCGAGACCTTCGTCGAGGGCATCGAGAACGGCGTGGACGCCTTCCTCGGACTCCTCCGCGGTGACAACACCGGAAAGATGATCGTCTCGGTGACCCGCTAGTCTTCCCTCAGCCGTCGCGATCGTGGGCGCGAGTCGCGGCGAACTGACAAAGGAATCACCGGCATGTCCATCCAGCACTCCGACGTCCTCTACACCGCCGTCGCCACCGCCGAGAACGGCCGTGACGGCCGGGTCGCCACGGACGACGGTCAGCTCGACGTCGTCGTGAACCCGCCGAAGGCCATGGGCGGCTCGGGCGCGGGCACCAACCCCGAGCAGCTCTTCGCGGCCGGCTACAGCGCCTGCTTCCAGGGCGCGCTGGGCGTCGTCGCCCGCAACGAGAACGCCGACATCTCGGGCTCGACGGTCACCGCCGAGGTCGGCATCGGCAAGAACGACGACGGCTTCGGCATCATCGTCAAGATCTCGGCGACCATCCCGAACGTGGACGCCGAGACGGCGAAGAGCCTGATCGAGAAGGCGCACCAGGTCTGCCCGTACTCCAAGGCGACCCGCGGCAACATCACGGTCGAGCTCGCCGTCTGAGCTCGGCACCCGCACACTGGGTGAGGGCCGTACCCCGACCGACCGGGGTACGGCCCACTCGCGTACGGGGGTGTCCCCGGGCGCGCATAGGGTGTCCCCATGCGTGATCTCGGGGCGGGTTTCGGTTACCTCATACAGGGCCAGAAGTGGGTGGCGACCCACGGCCGCTGGTTCGGCTTCGGCCTGCTCCCGGGCCTGGTGACCCTCGTCCTCTACGTCGGCGCCCTCGTCGGCCTGGCCTACGGCGCGGACGACCTGGCGGCCTGGGCGACCCCGTTCGCCGACGGCTGGGGCTCCCCCTGGCTCGGCCTCTTCCGGGGCGCCCTGACGGGCCTGGTCTTCGGCCTCGGCTTCTTCCTCGCGGTGATCACCTTCACGGCGGTCACCCTCCTCGTCGGCCAGCCCTTCTACGAGTCCCTCTCCGAAGAGGTCGACCGCAGCGTGGGCGGCGAGGCGCCGGAATCCGGCCTCCCGCTCTGGAAGGACCTCTGGATCTCGGCCCGGGACAGCCTGCGGGTCGTCCTGCGGGTCGCGTTCTACGGCATCCTGCTCTTCGCCTGCGGCTTCATCCCCGTGATCGGCCAGACGGTCGTCCCGGCCATCGGCTTCTGCGTCTCGGGCTTCTTCCTCGCGGAGGAGCTCAGCGCGGTGGCGCTCCAGCGCAGGGGAGTGGAGCTCAAGGAGCGCCTGACCCTCCTCCGGGGCCGCCGCCTCACGGCCCTCGGCTTCGGCGTCCCCCTCGTCCTTGCCTTCCTGATCCCCCTGGTCGCGGTCTTCCTGATGCCGGGAGCGGTGGCGGGCGCGACCCTGATGGCCCGCGACCTGCGCGGCGAGACGGCCCCGGACGCTGACGAAGACGTCGAGGCCGACGAAGACACCGACCGGGTCAGGCCCTAACCCTCCACCACCGGATGCAGCTCCGGCCGGGCGTCCCACCACGTCCGGTAGAAGGGGTTGTTGTCCACGTTCGCCAGGTACGCCCGCGCCGCCGCCCGGTACAGCAGCTCCGCGTGCGGAGCCGGGACCGACGCCCGGTTCCAGGCGAGGCGGATGCGGCCCATGACGGGGTCGCCCTCCAGCGGGCGCAGGACCGTGCCGGCCGCCGCCGGTGCCGTCGGCTGGCTCATCGAGATCGCGCGGCCCGCCGCGATCAGGTCGTAGTGCATCTTCCGGTCGGCGACCCGGTGCCGCAGCACCGGCGTGAACCCGGCCCGCTCGCAGGCCGCGACCAGCGCCTCCGGCCCCCCGTCGTCGTCCTCCACGAGCGTCATCCACGACTCGCCCGCGAGCTCGGTCAGCGCGATCCGCTCCTTCGCCGCCAGCGGGTGCGCCGCCGAGAGCCGTACGCAGAACGGTTCCTTCGGGATCAGGGTCCGGGCCGTCGTCCCCTCCGGCAGCGGCACCTCGTGGTCGTTGACCTCCCCGTACAGCACCGCGTCGTACCGTCCCGCCCCCAGCTGCCGCGTCAGCGTCGTCGCCGAGTGCTCCACGGTCACCGACAGGTCCGGGCCCGTCATCTCCTCCTCCAGCTCCCCGAGGAGCCGGTCGACGAGGACGAGCAGGATGCAGCCGAGCCGCAGTGAGGTGTGCGGGGAGACGGCCCGCGCCCCGGCGGCGAGCGCGTCCATCTCGCCGAGCACGAGCCGCGCCTTCGAGAGGACGAACTCGCCCAGCGGCGTGGGCTCGACGCCGTGCCGCCCGCGGAGGAAGAGCTCCCCGCCGGCGACCCGTTCGATCCGTTTCAGCTGGGCCGAGAGCGCCGGCTGAGAGACCCCGAGCCGCCCGGCCGCGCGCCCCAGACTGCCCGCTTCCGCTATCCGGCAGACGGCTTCAAGATGCCTCAACTCCAGCTGCATTCGGGCAGCGTACGCAGCTCACGACGGCCGCACCATAACCCGTGTCTTATGCCGGATGAGATGTCCCGAAGTAGCCATGTCCACGCCCATACTCGGCGCGACGATCCGTGTCTCCCCGCAGCAACCCCCCGCACGAACACACGCGGTCGTCACCCGCACGATCAGCCGCGATCCCCACCCGGATCCCCACCCAGATCCCCACCGCGATCCCCACCCCGATCGGAGCACACGTTGTACCCCACCCGTCTCACGGCGACCGTCGCCGCGCTCGCGCTCTCCGCGAGCCTGGCGACCGCCGTCGCCGGCACCGCCTTCGCCGGCACCTCCGCCGTGCCCCAGGCGCAGCCCGCCCCGCCCGGGCACGGCAAGTCCCTCGCGCTCGCCGCCGCCGACCGGGCCGCGGACAGCGGTCTCGACGAACTGCGCCACAGCGCCGACGAGGAGCTCGTCCGCACCTCCGTCACCCCCTGGGACAACGGCCTGTACTACGCGGCCTACGAGCGCACCTACCGCGGCCTCCCCGTCGTCGGCGGCGACGCCGTCGTCGTCTCCGACAGCGCCGGCAAGGTCCGCGAGGTCACCGGAGCCAAGGCCCCCGCCATCAAGGTCTCCACCAGGGCCACCGTCACCGCCGAGGCCGCCCTCGCCACCGCCCGCGGGCAGCTCGCCTCCGTGGAGAGCGCGAGCGCCCCCGAGCTGACCGTCCTCCTCAAGGGCGGCAAGGCCGTGCTGACCTGGCACACCCGCGTCATCGGCCGCACCGCCGCGAACGCCCCGAGCGCCCTCGACACCTTCGTGGACGCCCGTACCGGCACGGTCGCCCAGGCCACCGACAAGGTCAGCCACGCCGACGGCCGCGGCTACCACAACGGCAACGTCACCATCGACACCGCCGCGGGCTCCATGACCGACACCAGCCGCGGCGGCTTCAAGTGCGGCGGCCAGAACGGCAGCGCGTACACGGGCTCCTCGCCGTGGGGCAACAACGGCGCCAACGACCTCGTCACCGCCTGCGTCGACATCATGTACGCGGCCCAGCGCGAGTCGGACATGCTCAAGAACTGGTTCGGCTACAACGGCATCAACGGCCAGGGCGGCATGGTCCCGGCCCGCGCCGGACTCTCCGAGGTCAACGCGTACTACGACGGTACGAAGACGACCTACGGCCGCAACCAGGGCCAGACCAACCAGCTCACCGGCATCGACGTGGTGGCCCACGAGTACGGCCACGAGATCTTCGACAAGACCCCCGGCAGCTCCGGCTCGTCCAACGAGAACGGCGGCATGAACGAGTCGACGGGCGACATCTTCGGCGCGCTCACCGAGCACTACGCCAACAACCCGAACGACACCCCCGACTACACCGTCGGCGAGAAGCTCAACTTCACGGGCAACAACCAGCCCATCCGCAACATGTACAACCCGTCGCTGATCAACAACGACCCCAACTGCTACACCCAGCTGACCTCCGGCACCGAGGTGCACGCCGCCGCCGGTCCGCAGAACCACTGGTTCTACCTCCTGGCCGAGGGCTCCAACCCGGGCAACGGCAAGCCCAACAGCCCCATATGTTCCGGCGGTCCGTCCTCCGTGACCGGTGTCGGCATCCAGAAGGCCGGCAAGATCTTCATGGGCGCGCTGCTCATGAAGACCTCCTCCTGGAACCACCTCGCCGCCCGCAAGGCGACCCTGACCAGCGCCAAGAACACCTACGGCAGCACCGAGTGCAACGCCGTCAAGGCGGCCTGGAACGCGATCGGCGTCCCCGCCCAGTCCGGTGAGACCGACTGCGGCGGCACCACCAACCCGGACTTCTCGCTCGCCCTGAACCCGACCTCCGGTTCGGTCCAGCCGGGCGCCTCCGCCACCTCGACGGTGAGCACCTCCACCACCGGCGGCAGCGCGCAGACCGTCCAGCTCTCCGCGAGCGGCGCCCCGAGCGGTGTCACGGTCTCCTTCAGCCCCTCCTCGGTGACCTCCGGCTCCTCCTCCACCATGACCGTCCAGGTCGCGGCGGGCACGGCCAACGGCACCTACCCGATCACCGTCACCGGTACGGGCTCCGCGACGCACACCGTCACCTACCAGCTGTCGGTCGGCACCACGACGCCGCCCACCGGCTGCGCCGGCACCCAGTACTCGTACCAGGGCAGCCTGACCTCCGGCCAGACCGGGATCCAGCCGAACGGTTCGTACTACTACTCCGCCACCGCCGGCACCCACGTGGGCTGCCTCCGCGGCCCGGCCGGCACCGACTTCGACCTCTACCTGCAGAAGTGGAACGGCTCCGCCTGGGCTGACGTGGCCGTCGGCGGCACCGCTACCGCCAACGAGGACACCAGCTACTACGGCACCGCCGGCTACTACCGCTACGTGGTCCACGCGTACAGCGGCTCCGGCGCCTACACGCTGGGCCTGAGCGCCCCGTAACGACGGGGGCGGGGGAGGCCGTCGCGGACCGGGGGTTCCGTGACGGCCTCACACCAAGCCGGAGGGCCGGGCGGTCGTATGTCCCACGACCGCCCGGCCCTCCGGTCGTCCGCGTCAGAGCCGGACGTCCGCGTCAGAGCCGCACGTCCGCCAGGACGAACCCGGCCTCCTCGCCGCCCGCGTCCGCGATCCGCTCCCCGTCCGGCCCCCAGGCCCCGGCCCCGCCGAGGCCCACGCCGTCCTCGTTGCTCCCGAGGACGTTGCCGAGCACCACGTACAGACCGAAGTCCCGGGCCCGTACCGGATACACCTTCTCGAACGAGTCGTTGCCCTCGGAGAGCACCGAACTCGCCAGGTACACCCGGCATCCGTCGGCGGCGGCCCGCTCGGCGAGCTCCGGGAACCGGTTGTCGTAGCAGGTCGCGAGCGCGAACCGGACGCCGTCGAGCGTGAACCGGCCGTCGGCCCCGCCCGGCACGAAGACCTCGGCCTCGATCCCGTACAGGTTCCGCTTGTCGTACCGGGCGAGGAGCTCGCCGTCGGGCCCCATGACGAGCGTCGCCAGCCCGACCCCCGAAGTGCCGCGCCGGACCGGTCCGTTGACGACGGCGGCCACCCCGGCCTCCCGGCAGGCCTCCCGCACGGGACCGAGCCGCTCGTCGTCCTCGGCGAGGACCAGCGAGGGCGTGTCCCGGATCAGCGTCGGCTCGTACCCCGTCAGGCAGAGCTCGGCGAAGACCACCACCCGCGCCCCCGCCTCCCCGGCGGCCCGCGCGAGCCCGGCGACCGTGCGGACGTTGGCTTCGATGTCCCCGGCGACCGGGGCGAACTGCGTGGCTGCGACGATCATGCGCTCATCATCCCGTGCCCGCCGTCCCGCGCCCACCCCTCCGCCGTCTCCCGCAGCAGCTCCAGGAACGCGGTCGCCGCGACCGTCGGCGTCGGCGGGGTCGCGGCGCAGATCCCGCGGTACGGCACGTCGTCCGGGTGGATCGTCACGAGCGTGACGTCCCGGGGGACGGACGTCGCCGCGAGGGCCGGTACGAGGGTGATGCCCAGCCCCGCCGCGACGGCGCCGAGCTTCGCGATCCAGTCGTGCGCCAGCAGCCCCGTGCGCGGCCGGAACCCCGCGGCGACCGCCGGGCGGAAGAGGGTGTCCGCCAGCCGCTCGGCTCCCACGATCCATTCCTCCTCGGCGAGTTCGGCGAGCCGCACCGCCCGCCGCCCCGCCTGCGGATGCCCCGGCGCGAGGGCCACGAGCATCGGCTCGTCGAGGAGGTGGTGGAGCGTCACGCCGTCCGGCGGGGGAGTGCCGGGGGCCGGGCTGACCACCGCGAGATCCTGCTCGCCGGCGGCGATCTGGCCCAGGTGCTTCACCGAGGGGCCCTCGGTCCGCGTGACGGTGACGCCCGGATGCCGCGCGCGGAACGCGGCCTGCGCGCGGGGGACGAGCGCCGCGTTGGCGCTGGAGAACGAGCCGAGCCGCAGCAGCCCGCCCTCCAGGGTCCGCAGCGCCTCCAGCTCGGCCCGGGCCGCGCGCAGCCGGTCCCGTACGGCCTCGGCGTGCGGGAGCAGCACCCGGCCCGCCTCGGTCAGGCGCACCCCGCGCGGCAGCCGCTCGAAGAGCACGGCGCCCGTCTCCTCCTCCAGGGACTGCACCTGCCGGGAGACGGCGGACTGGGTGTAGCCGAGCTCGCGGGCGGCGGAGGTGAAGGAGCCCGCGCGGGCGACGGCGAGGAAGGCTTCGTACCAGCCATGACCGATCTGCATGGACACCATGCTAGACATTCGCTTGTCGCATGGAGGCGGGGTTCGTAGCGTCGGGGGCATGGAGAACAACGACCTCACGCAGACGTCCACGCCGCGGCGGATCGCCTTCCTCGGCCTCGGCTCGATGGGGCTCCCCATGGCCCGCCGGCTCCTCGACGCCGGGCACCCGCTGACCGTCTGGAACCGTACGGCGGCCAAGGCCGACGGCCTCGTCGCCGACGGTGCCACGCGCGCCGCGACCCCCGCCGACGCCGTCCGCGACGCCGACGTCGTCGTCACGATGCTGGCCGACCCCGCCGCGGCCATCGCCGTCGCCGACGAGCTGATCCCGGCCCTGCGCCCCGGCACCCACTGGATCGACACCTCGACGGTCGGCCCGGACACCGTCCGCGCGCTGGCGGACCGGCTTCCCGAGGGGGTCGTCCTGATCGACGCGCCCGTCATGGGCAGCGTGGACCGGGCGGCCGCCGGCGAGCTGCTGATCCTCGCGGGCGGGGACACCGCGCCCGTCGCCCCCGTCCTCGACCTCCTCGGCACGGTCACGCCGTGCGGCGGCCCCGGCGACGGAGCCGCCCTCAAGCTCGTCCTCATCAACGCCGTCATCGGCGGGGTCGCCCTCGTCGCCGAGACCCTCGCGCTCGCCGAAGGGCTCGGCCTGCCCCGCGAACTCGCCCTGCGGACCCTCGCCCAGGGCCCCCTGGCGGGAGCCGTCGGCCGGGCCACGGCGACGGGCTCGTACTTCCCCGTCGCCCTCGCCGCGAAGGACGTGGCCCTCGCGACGGCCGCGGCGAAGCTGCCCGTGCTCGAAGCGGTCCACGCGGCCCTGACGGCGGACCCGGGACTGCTCGCCGAGGACCTGTCGGCCGTCGTCCGTTAGTCCTTCTGTCGGTCCTTCTGCCCCAGCAGCCGCAGGAAGTCCCGGAACGCCTCCGGCATGTCCACCGCCGACGGGTCGAGGAGCCACTGGTACTGGAGTCCGTCCATGACCGCCGTCAGGAGCGGCGCCGCCCGCTCGGGCGTGAGCCCGCCCGGCAGCCGCTCGCCGAACTCCAGCCGCAGCACCTCGGCCATGTTGGCCCGCACCTGCGCGTACCGCTCGGTGAAGAAGTCCCGGGCGGGGTGCCCGTCCGTCACGCTCTCGCCGAGCAGCGCGGAGAAGGTCTGCACGATCCCCGGCCGCATCGCGTTGTACTCGACGAGGGAGTCGAGCAGGTCGAGCCGCCAGCTCTCGGCGTTCCGGGCGCCGCTCGTGTCCCAGCGGTCGCGCTCCTCCAGGACGGCGACGAGCAGCGCCTCCTTCGTGGGGAAGTAGTGCAGCAGCCCCTGCTGGGTCAGCCCGACGCGCTCGGCGACGGAGCCGAGCGTGGCGCCCCGGTAGCCGCGCTCGGCGATCACTTCGAGGGCCGCCCGCAGGATCTCCGCGCGCCGTTCCTCGCTCTTTGCCCGCGCCATCGCCGTGGCTCCTTTCCGGAGGTCTTCCGGAGACCGTACCGTTCCGCTTGTCATAACAGAACAATAACGTTACCTACCGATCTACAGGTAGGTCGGTGCACGATGGAGGACATCGGGGTGATCTGTACGTCAACGAGGAGGTACGACGATGGTGGACGTGGACAAGACGGCCGAAGCCGCGCGTGAGGCGGCCGTCGAGGCGGCGCTCGGCAAGCTCGACCTGGACGCCAAGACCAGGCTGCTCGCCGGACAGGACATGTGGTCCCTGCCCGCACTGCCCGAGATCGGCCTGAAGTCCCTGGTCATGTCCGACGGCCCGATCGGGGTCCGCGGCGTCCGCTGGACCGCCGACGACCCGTCCGTCGCCCTGCCCTCCCCGACCGCGCTCGCCGCCGCCTGGGACCCGGCGCTCGCCCGCCGCGCGGGCCGCCTCCTCGCCCAGGAGGCCCGCCGCAAGGGCGTCCACGTCCTCCTCGCGCCCACGGTCAACCTCCACCGCACCCCGCTCGGCGGCCGCCACTTCGAGGCCTACAGCGAGGACCCGTACCTGACCGGCGAGATCGGCACCGGCTACGTCCAGGGCGTCCAGGACGGCGGCGTCGGCACCACGGTCAAGCACTTCGTCGCCAACGACGCCGAGACCGACCGCTTCACCGTCGACAACCGGATCGCCGCCCGCCCGCTCCGCGAGCTCTACCTCGCCCCCTTCGAGGCCATCGTCAGGAACGCCCGCCCCTGGGGCATCATGACCGCCTACAACCAGGTCAACGGCGTGACCATGACCGAGCACCACCACCTCGTCAACGAGGTCCTGCGCGGCGAGTGGGGCTTCGACGGCTACAACGTCTCCGACTGGATGGCCGCCCGCTCCACCGTCGGCGACATCGAGGGCGGCCTCGACGTCGCCATGCCCGGCCCGGGCACCGTGTACGGCGAGGCCCTCTCCGCCGCCGTCCGCGCCGGCGAGGTCGCCGAGACCACCGTCGACACCGCCGTACGGAACGTCCTGCGGCTCGCCGCCCGCGTCGGCGCCCTCGAAGGCGCCCCCGCAGCCGTCACCGAACTCCCGGCCGCCGTCGACGGCGACGCCCTCGCCCGCGAGATCGCCCGCCGCGGCTTCGTCCTCGTACGGAACGAGAACGGGGCCCTGCCCCTGGCCGCCGGCACCACCGTCGCCCTCTCCGGCGCCGCCGCCCGCGACGCCCGCGTCCTCGGCGGCGGCTCGGCCCAGGTCTTCCCCGACCACGTCGTCTCCCCGCTCGACGGCCTCCTTGCCGCCCTGCCGTCCGGCTCGCTCACCTACACCGTCGGCGCCGACCCGAGCGACGAACTCACCCCGGCCGACCAGGGCTTCACCCTCGTCGCCCGCTGCCGCGACGCCGAGGGCACCGTCCTCGGCGAGGGCACCCTGCCCAACGGGCAGGTCCAGTGGATCGGCGACGACCTCCCCGCCGGCGTCACCCACGAGGCCCTCGCCTCCATCGAGGTGGTCGGCCGCTTCACCCCGCGCGAGACCGGTGAACACGCCTTCGGCACCCGGGGCCTCGGCGCCTTCCGCCTCTCCGTCGGCGGCGAGACCCTCTTCGACGGCGTCCAGGCCCTCGGCCCCGAGACCGACCCCTTCGAGGCCTTCTTCGGCTCACCGGTCGAGCGCGCCAAGGTCGCCCTCACGGCGGGCGAGACCGTCGAGGTCTCGCTCCTCCACACCCTCGACAAGGAGTTCGCGGCCCCGCTCCCGGCCGTCATGTTCTCCTTCGTCCACCTCGGTCCCCGCCGTGACCCCGACGAACTGATCGCCGAGGCCGTCGAGGCCGCCCGCGCCGCCGACGCCGCCGTGGTCGTCGTCGCCACCACCGAGCGCGTCGAGTCCGAGGGCTTCGACCGCAAGGACCTCGCCCTCCCCGGCCGCCAGGACGACCTCGTCCGGGCCGTCGCCGCCGCCAACCCGAACACCGTCGTCGTCGTCAACGCCGGCTCCCCGGTCGAACTGCCCTGGCGCGAGGACGTGGCCGCGGTCCTGCTCAGCTGGTTCCCCGGCCAGGAGGGCGGCGCCGCCCTCGCCGACGTCCTCACCGGCGCCGAGGAGCCCGGCGGCCGCCTCCCCACCACCTGGCCGGCCGCCCTGGCCGACGTCCCCGTCACCGAGGTCACCCCCACCGACGGCGAACTCCACTACCGCGAGGGCGTCTTCATCGGCTACCGCGCCTGGCACCGGTCCGGCGCCGTCCCCGCGTACCCCTTCGGCCACGGCCTCGGATACACCACCTGGTCGTACGACTCCCTCACCGCCGGCCCCGAGACGGCCGTCGTCCGCCTCACCAACACCGGCGACCGCACGGGCCGCGAGGTCGTCCAGATCTACCTGGCGCCGCAGACCGACGGGCCCGACGCGCACGGCCGGCCGGAACGCTGGCTCGCCGCCTTCGCGAGCGTCGAGGCCGCGCCCGGCGAGACCGTCGAGGCCACGATCGCGCTGCCGCGCCGCGCCTTCGAGATCTGGGACGAGGAGAAGAACGACTGGGCGTACGTCCCCGGCGGGTACGAGGTCGTCGCCGCGCACTCCGTCGCGGACGCGCGCCTCACCGCCACCCTGGAGGTGTGACCCTCCCGAGAATGCCCCGGGGCGGAACCTGACGGCCGCCCCGGGGTCCCTCATCTCCCCGTGATCCGCTCGTACGCGATCTCCGCGAGCCGCGCCTGCCCCGCCACGCTCGGATGGAACCAGTCCCAGGCGCTCAGCTGCCCGCTGCCGAAGCGGTACGCGAAGACCGCCCCGCCGTCGTACCGGCAGAGCCGGTCCTTCGCGCAGACCTCCGCCAGGACCCCGTTGTACGCGACGACCCGCTCCCGTACGGCCGCCCGGCGCCGCTCCGCCGCCGCGCCGAGGTCGTCGGGGTCCGCCAGCATCGAGCCGCAGATCCCCAGCTTCCACACGTCGGGCCCCGCCCCGAGCCGCCCCGTCGACCACAGGTGCCGCAGGTCCGGCAGGCTCGTGACGTACACCAGCGCCTTCGGCGCGTCCTCGCGCAGCCGCGCGAGCGCCGTCTCGAAGGAGAAGCGGAAGTCGGCGACCGGGGTCATCTGCGCGGGCGTGGGCCGGCAGGCGTCGTTGGCGCCCATCATCACCGTCACCAGCCCCGGCTTCTCGGCCGCCGCCCGGGCCATCTGCTCCGGCAGCTCCGCCATCCGGGCGCCCGTCCGCGCCAGGTTCCACGTGCGCGTGGCCGCTTTCCCGGGGCCGAGCAGCCGCACCGCCAGGCTGTTCACGGCGGTGTCGGTACCGGTCGCCCAGGAGGCCTCGGGGCAGTCGGCCAGCACCGCGCAGGCGTCGAAGGCACGGGTCACGGAATCGCCGACGGCGGCGAGGGAGGCGGGGGCGACGTCCCAGGGGGAGGCGGGCGCGGAGGGCGTGGGGGAGGCGGGCGCGGACGGCGCGGGCGCGGGGGACGTGGGCGCGGGGGACGTGGGCGCGGCGGACGCCGTGGGCCGGGCGGACCCCGTGGCGGCCTTGGGCTCCGGCTGCTCCTCGGCCGCGCACCCGGCGCCGACGAGCACCGTGGCGGCCATCGCGAGCGCGAACGTCACACGCTTTTTTCCGCGACCGCGCATCCCCGGCCCCTCCTTTGCCGTCCTGCTGGGTGAAAGGTTGGTGTTCACCCGTCCCCGGACCGGTCGTACGTCACACCGATGTCGGTGCGGCACGGTAGCTTTTCCCCCGTCGAACCAGAGGCGCCTTTGCCGACCGGCTCCGGTAAATTACATCACGTCACATGCTGTCCCCTTTATGAGGGTTTGCCCTGGAGGTCCCGGTGACGACACGTGGAGTCCTGTACGTACACTCCGCACCGCGTGCGCTCTGCCCGCACGTCGAATGGGCGGTCGCGGGCGTCCTCGGTGCGCGGGTCCAGCTCGACTGGATCCGCCAGCCGGCGTCCCCCGGCACGTGGAGAGCCGAGTTCTCCTGGCAGGGCCAGACCGGCACCGCCTCCAGACTGGCCTCCGCGCTGCGCGGCTGGCAGATGCTCCGCTTCGAGGTGACCGCGGAGCCCTGCCCCACGGCCGAGGGCGAGCGCTACAGCGCCACGCCCGACCTGGGGATCTTCCACGCGGTCACCGGCATGCACGGCGACATCCTGATCCCCGAGGACCGGCTGCGGGCCGCCCTCGCGCGCTCGCTCCAGGGCGAGACCGACCTGGAGGCCGAGGTCGCCAAGCTCCTCGGCAAGCCCTGGGACGACGAGCTGGAGCCCTTCCGGTACGCGGGCGAGGGCGCCCCGGTCCGCTGGCTGCACCAGGTCGTCTGAGGAACTCCTCGCCGTAAAGGCCGATGGCCCCACCCTCACGGGCGGGGCCATCGGCCTTTTCACGGGGCCGGGTCAGGCGTGGCGGCCCTTCCTGCGGCGTCGCGCGGCGAGCGTCAGCCCCGTACCGGCGGCGACGGCCAGCGCGGCCGCCGCGCCGAGCGGTCCGGCGAGCGACCCGCCGGTGTCGGGAAGCTGACCGCCACCGCCGTGGTGACCGCCGCCGCCCGAGGTGCCACCGCCGGAGGCGCCACCACCGGAGGTGCCGCCACCCGAGTCACCGCCGCCCGTGCCGTCGGTCGGGCCGGGGGTCGGGGTTCCCGTGGAGTCGCTCGGCTCGGGCGTGGGCTCGGTCGTCGGCGGGGTCGTGGGCGGAGTCGTCGGCGGGTCGGTCGGCGGCGTCGTGGGAGGAGTCGTCGGCGGGGTCGTCGGGGGAGTCGTCGGCGGCTCCGTGGGAGTCGGCTCCTTGACCTCGGTCGTCGTGGTGCAGTCCGCGTCGCGGGCGGCGGTCGGGCAGTTGCCGCCGGGCTTGTCGCCGGTCACGGTGTTCGTCATGGTCTTGTCGCCGCTCACCGGGTCGTTGACGGTGACGGAGTACGTCAGCTTCACGCTCGCGCCGACCGCCAGGTCACCGGTCCAGCTCAGCTCCGGCTCGGCGTACGCGGGCGTGCCGCCGGCGGTGGCGGTGGCGTCGTCGTTGTAGGTCGCGTCGTCGATGACGTCGGTCAGGTCGTCGGTGAGGGTCAGTGCGGAGATCGGCGCGTTGCCGGTGTTGGTGACCTCGACCTCGTAGGCGACCTTGTCGCCGGGGGCGGCGGTCTTCCCGTCGTGGTCCGAGGTCTTCTTGATCTGGTAGGCGGACTTGGACGTCACCGTGTTGCGCACGGTGTTGCTGGTGCGCTCCTGGGAGCGGTCGGTCTGCTCGCCCTTGAAGGCGACCTTCGCGGTGTTGTCGAGCTTCGTCCCGGCGGCGGTGCCGGAGGCGACCTTCACCTTGAAGGTGACGGTGGCGGAGGCGCCGGGCGCGAGGTCGTCGGCGGTGCAGGTGACGGTGGAACCCTGGGCGGCGCAGTCCGGGTTGGACCCGGCGACGAACGTGGCACCGGCCGGGAGCTCGTCGGTGAGCGTGACGTCGGTGGCGGTGTCGAGGTCGTCGGTGCTCGGGTCGGACGCGTGCTTGTTCGTCAGGGTGAAGGTGTACGTGATCTCGCCGCCGGGGTCGACCAGACCGGGCGGGGTGTCGTTGGTGGCACCGGCCGGGTCGTTGGCCTTGACGATCTGGAGGTCGGGCTCGCGCGCCTCCAGGGCCAGCCAGACGGCCTGCGGGTGGAGGGCGTCGCCCGCGCCGTTGATCTGGAGCAGGGCCTGCGAGCTGTTCGCCGGGATCTTGCCGGTGACGTCGATGATCGGGGCGTCGTAACCGTAGTTGGTGACGGGGTTCGGGTCACGGGTGGTGATGTTGGTGCCGGTGCCGTCGGCGGCGACCTCGTCGATGCGGCTGGTGAAGGCGTTGTCGGTGGCGACGCCGTTCGGTCCCGGCATGGCCAGCGGGGTCAGGTTGTCGAGCGCGGAGCCGACGAGGGCCTGGTCGCCGGCGATCGGCGCGTCGCCGTCTCCGACGGTGACGCCCATCGTGGCCGCGGCCGGGGCGCCGCCCGGGGTGCGGATGCCCCCGAGGGTGAGGGTGGTGAGGTTGTTCGGGGAGCGGAGCAGCTGGAAGCCGTCCCAGACCTGGAGGTAGCGCAGCGGCTCCGAGGGGGCCTCGTAGGCGACGACCAGTGACCAGCCGCCCCAGCAGCCGACGTTGTTGCCGCCGAAGTTCTGGGCGGAGGAGCGTCCGGCGCAGGCCTGGATGTCGGCGACGGTGTACGAGCCCGCTCCGGCGGCCTTCACCTGGGCGGTGACGTCCGCGACGGCGCCGGCGGCCATCAGGGGCTCCGGCGGGGTGCCGCCGACCTGCTGGTCGAAGTAGTCGTAGGTGTCGGCGGTGACCTGCGTGTAGTCGCTGCCGCCGGGGACCTTCCAGGAGACGGTGTTGCCCTTGGCCAGGTCGCCGGGGGTGCCGCTGGTGCTGGTGTTCGTCGGGTTGAACTGCCAGTACAGGCGCGCGGAGAGGACGGTGGCACCGGCCGGGATCTGGAGCTCGGCGGAGGAGGCGTTGTTCCCGGGGGCGTTCGGGTCGGACTTCACGTACATCGTCCGGTTGTTGTTCGTGCCCTCGGTGTCGTTGCAGACGCTGCCGTCGCTGGGGTCGCAGGTCAGCACCGAGTTGGAGGCCATCGTCAGATTGCCGTGCGCGAGGAGCGAGACCACCGGATCGGGTCCGATGGGCCGCTGCGTCCCGGCCCCGCGCGGCGCGGCCTGCCCGGCGTCCGCGAGAGCGGGAACCCCCACGGCGAGCGCGGCCGCCGAGACGGCGCCCAGAAGGGAGTAAAGGGTGCGGTGGGGTCGTCCGCGCCTGTGGTGACGACGGGTCATGGGCGTTGCCTCTCGCGACCGGAATGGTACGAGTGACATCATCACACGCACATATGACCAGAAATGGACAAACGCGCACACTTATTTGCTTATCTGACGACACGCCAAAGGCCCGCCCCCCAAAGAGGGGAACGGGCCTGGGCCGAGCGGGGGCCGGGGTCAGACGGAGCGGAACGCCAGGACCACGTTGTGGCCGCCGAAGCCGAACGAGTTGTTGATCGCGGCGATCGTGCCCTGCGGGAGCTCGCGGGGCTCGCCCCGGACGATGTCCGCGTCGACCTCGGGGTCGAGGTCGTCGATGTTGATCGTCGGCGGGGCCAGGCGGTGGTGGAGCGCCAGGACCGTCGCGACGGTCTCGATGCCGCCCGCGCCGCCCAGGAGGTGGCCCGTCATCGACTTGGTCGCGGAGATCGCGACGTGGTCCAGGTCGTCGCCCAGGACCGCGCGGAGCGCCTTGATCTCGGCGACGTCACCCTGCGGCGTCGACGTGGCGTGCGCGTTGAGGTGGACGACCTCGGACGGCTTGAGGTCCGTCGACTCGAGCAGGTTGCGCATCGCGGCGGCGATGCCGCGGCCGGTCGGCTCGGGCTGCGCGATGTGGTGGCTGTCGGCCGACAGGCCCTGGCCGAGCACCTCGCAGTAGATCCGCGCGCCGCGGGCCTTCGCGTGCTCCTCGGACTCAAGGATCACGACGCCGGCGCCCTCGCCGAGCACGAAGCCGTCACGGCCCGTGTCGTACGGACGCGAGGCCTTCGTCGGCTCGTCGTTGTTCTTGGACATCGCCATCATGTTGGCGAAGGCGGCGATCGGCAGCGGGTGGATCGCGGCCTCGGTACCACCGGCGACGACCACGTCGGCACGGCCGGTACGGATCATCTCGACGGCGTAGCCGATCGCCTCGGCACCCGACGCGCAGGCGGAGACCGGGGTGTGGACGCCCGCCCGGGCGTTCACCTCCAGACCCACGTTGGCGGAGGGGCTGTTGGGCATGAGCATGGGCACGGTGTGCGGGGAGACGCGGCGGACGCCCTTCTCCTTCAGCACGTCGTACTGGTCGAGCAGCGTGGTGACACCACCGATGCCGGACGCGATGACGGAGCCGAGCCGCTCGGGCACGATGCTCTCGTCCTCGCCGGCGGGGGCGGTGTAGCCCGCGTCGGCCCAGGCCTCGCGGGCCGCGATCAGCGCGAACTGCGCCGAGCGGTCCAGCTTGCGGGCGAGCGGGCGGGGCAGGACGTCACCGGGGTCGACGGCGACCGGCGCGGCGATCTGGACGGGCAGTTCGGCGAACCGCTCGCCCTCCAGGGGCTTGACGCCCGAGCGTCCCGCGATCAGACCTTCCCAGGTCGATGCGGAGTCGCCACCCAGCGGTGTCGTTGCGCCGATACCGGTGACGACCACGGTGCGATTGGTCGAGCTCACAGGAATTGTTCTCCATGTGTGTGATGGTCGGAATTACGGCGCCACCGCCGGGTGGCGTACCGGGTCAACAGGGACCGAATCAGCCCTGGTGGCCGAGGATGTAGGAGACGGCGTCGCCCACGGTCTTCAGGTTCTTGACGTCCTCGTCCGGGATCTTGACGTCGAAGCGCTCTTCGGCGGCGACGACGACCTCGACCATGGACAGCGAGTCGACGTCCAGGTCGTCGGTGAAGGACTTGTCCAGCTGGACGTCCTCGACCGGGATGCCGGCGATCTCGTTGACGATCTCGGCGAGACCCTCGAGGATCTCTTTCTGGGTGTGAGCCATAGTGGCGCTCCTTCTTGCGGGGTTACTTCGGTAAGAGAAGGCGTACCGGAAGATCCGGTGGTGCCTAGGGGAGGGTAACGACCGTCGCGGCGTAGACGAGACCCGCCCCGAAGCCGATGACGAGCGCGGTGTCGCCGCTCTTCGCCTGTCCGGTCGCCAGGAGCCGCTCCATCGCGAGCGGAATCGAGGCGGCCGAGGTGTTGCCGGTGGTCTCCACGTCACGGGCGACCGTGACGTGCTCCGGCAGCTTCAGAGTCTTCACCATCGAGTCGATGATCCGCATGTTCGCCTGGTGCGGGATGAAGACGTCCAGGTCGTCCGCCGTGATGCCGGCGGCGTCCAGCGCCTGCTGGGCGACCTTCGCCATCTCGAAGACGGCCCAGCGGAAGACCGCCTGACCCTCCTGCGTGATGGCGGGGAACTTGATCTCGCCCTGCTGGTTCAGGGGGAGCTTGGACACGTCGCCGACCTGGAACTCGTTCCACGGCACGGTCTGCTTGATCGTCTCGGACTTGTCGCCCTCCGAACCCCACACGGTGGGGCCGATGTGCGGCTCGTCCGAGGGGCCGACGATCACGGCACCGGCGCCGTCGCCGAACAGGAAGGCCGTCGCGCGGTCCTCCAGGTCCGTCAGGTCGCTGAGCCGCTCGACGCCGATGACGAGGACGTATTCCGCCGAACCCTCGACGATCATGCCCTTGGCGAGGGTCAGGCCGTAGCCGAAGCCCGCGCAGCCGGCGGAGATGTCGAACGCGGCGGGCTTGCCCGCGCCGACCTTGTCGGCGATCTCGGTGGCGACGGCCGGGGTCTGCTTGAAGTGCGAGACCGTCGAGACGATCACGGCGCCGATCTGCTCCGGCGCGATCCCGGCGGCCGCGATGGCCTTGCCGGAGGCCTCCACCGACATGGCGGTGACGGTCTCCTCGGGGGACGCCCAGTGGCGGGTGGAGATGCCGGAGCGCGAGCGGATCCACTCGTCGGACGAGTCGATCTTCTCGAGGATCACCTCGTTCGGCACGACCCGGGTCGGACGGTAACCGCCGACACCCAGGATCCGCGCGAACGGTGCGCCCTTACTGGCCTTGATCTTCGACATGCTTGTCGACACTCCTTCTCAGACGGCCGCGTGCTGGGCGATGAGCGTACGGGCCGCGTCGAGGTCGTCGGGAGTCTTGAGGGCCACCGTGGCCACACCCGGAAGGGCGCGCTTGGCGATGCCGGTCAGCGTGCCACCGGGGCACACCTCGATCAGCGCGGTCGCGCCGAGCTCCTGGAAGGTCTCCATGCACAGGTCCCAGCGGACCGGATTGGCGACCTGGCCGACCAGGCGCGAGAGGACATCGGCGCCATCGGCGACGACCTGCCCGTCCTTGTTCGAGACATATCGTACGGACGGCTCCGCCGGGGACAGCTCGGCGGCCGCCTCCTGGAGCTTCGCCACGGCGGGCGCCATGTGGTGCGTGTGGAAGGCGCCGGCGACCTTGAGCGCCACGACCCGGCGGACGCCCTCGGGCTTGTCCGCCTCCAGGGCCGCGAGCTGCTCCAGCGTGCCGGCGGCCACGATCTGGCCCGCGCCGTTCACGTTGGCGGCGGTCAGGCCGAGCTTCTCCAGGTGCGGGACGGTCACCTCGGGGTCGCCGCCGAGCAGGGCCGACATGCCGGTCGGGGTGATCGCGGCGGCCTCGGCCATCGCGAGCCCGCGGGTACGGACGAGACGCAGCGCGGCGGTGTCGTCGAGGACGCCCGCGAAGGCGGCGGCGGTGAACTCGCCGACGCTGTGACCTGCGACGGCGCCGGGGGACACGTCACCGAGCGCGGCGGCCGAGAGCAGGCCGGCGGCGACGAGCAGCGGCTGTGCCACGGCGGTGTCACGGATCTCGTCCGCGTCCGCCTTCGTGCCGTAGTGGACGAGGTCGAGCCCGATGGCGTCCGACCAGGCCGCGATGCGGTCGGCGGCGCCGGGGAGGTCGAGCCAGGGGGTCAGGAAGCCGGGCGTCTGAGCGCCTTGGCCGGGAGCGACGAGTACGAGCACCCTCACACTCTCTCTTGGGGACGGCTCCCGGCGCCCGTGGGGACAAGGACGAAGAACCGTCGGGGTAATTGTTGGTCTTCGACAAAAGTCTAGGACTGGGGATCCGCGTCGGCCAAGCGTCCCAGAATGAGGGCGATCCGGAGCGTGAACGCCGAGCGGACGTCGGACGGCGACCATCCGGTGACGTCGGTCACACGTCGCAGCCGGTAGCGCACGGTGTTCGGGTGCACGAAGAGCATCCGGGCGGCGCCTTCCAGGCTGCTCGCCTGCTCCAGGTAGACACTCAGCGTCTCCAGGAGCGCCGAGCCCGCTTCCTCCAGTGGTCTGTAGATCTCCTCCACCAGCTGCTCGCGTGCCGAAGGGTCGGAGGCGATGGCGCGCTCCGGGAGGAGATCGTCCGCCAGGACCGGCCTCGGCGCGTCCTGCCACGCCGAGCAGGCCTTGAGACCGGCCGCCGCGGCCTGCGCGGAGCGGGTCGCCGCGAGCAGGTCGGGGACGACCGGACCGGCCACGACCGGGCCCGCCGCGTACGGGCCGATCAGGGACTTCGCCACGGCGAGCGGGTTGTCGTTGCCGCCGGCGATGACGACGAGCCGGTTGCCGAGGACGCCCGTGAGGACCTGGAGCTTCGCGTGCCGGGCGGCCCGGCGGATCGCCTCCACGGTCAGCTCGCTGTCGCCGTCGGGGGCGGTGCCGAGGACCACGCAGACGTGGTCGGGCGAGTTCCAGCCGAGCGCGGCGGCCCGCGAGACGGCGCCCTCGTCGGCCTCGCCGGAGAGCACCGCGTTCACCACGAGCGACTCCAGGCGCGCGTCCCACGCGCCCCGGGCCTCGGCGGCCTGCGCGTACACCTGGGCGGTCGCGAAGGCGATCTCCCGGGCGTAGACGAGCAGCGCCTCGCGGAGCACGGCCTCGTCGCCGGGGGCGGCGACCTCCTCGATCGCCGACTCCATGACCTCGATCGTCGTCCGGACCATCTCCACGGTCTGGCGCAGGGTGATCGCCCTGGTCAGCTCGCGGGGCGCGGTGCCGAAGACGTCCGTGGAGATCGCCTGCGGCGTCTCGGGCCGCCGGAACCACTCGGTGAACGCGGCGATGCCGGCCTGGGCGACCAGGCCGATCCACGACCGGTTCTCGGGCGGCATCGCCCGGTACCACGGCAGCGTCTCGTCCATGCGCGCGATGGCGCCGGCGGCGAGTCTCCCGGAGGACTGTTCGAGGCGCTTCAGGGTCGCGGCGTGCGGATGAGCGGCGTTCGTGGGTTCTGGCACGGGGACAAGACTGCCTTATCGGGGCGCCGACGTGCGGGGGCGGGGCTGATTCCGCTCGGCCGCCGGCCGCCGGGGGAGTGCCCGGGGAGGGTTACGGTGACCCCCGTGACACGTATCCGGACACGCATCCAGCGCGCGGACGAGCGGTACCCCGGGGGCGACCCCGCGGCCGGGATCGAGACCCGGCACGCCCTCTCCTTCGGGCCGCACTACGACCCCGACAACCTCCGCTTCGGCGCGCTCCTCGCCTGCAACGAGGAGCGGCTCGCGCCGGGGGCGGGCTTCGACGAGCACCCGCACAGCCACACCGAGATCGTCACCTGGGTCGTCGAGGGCGAGCTCACCCACCACGACACCACCGGTCACACCACGCTCGTCCGCCCCGGCGAGCTCCAGCGGCTCGGCTCCGCCGGCGGCGTCCGGCACGTCGAGCGCAACGACGCGGCCACGCCCCTGGTCTTCGTCCAGATGTGGCTGGCCCCGCTCGCGCCCGGCGGGGAACCCGCGTACGAGGTGGTGCGCGGGGGCGCGGGCTCCTGGTCGTACGCCCTTCCGGAGGCGGACGCGCTGCTGCACGTCCACCGCCCTCGCGCGGGGGAGCGGGTCGCGGTCCCCGCCGCCGACTTCGCGTACGTCCACGTCGTCCGCGGCACGGTCCGCCTGGACGGCGAGGACCTGGACGGCGGCGAAGGCCTGGACGGCGGCGAAGACCTGGGTCCCGGCGAGGACCTGGGCCCCGGTGACGCCGTCCGGATCACCGATGCCGAGGGGGACATCCTCGTGGCCACGTCCGACGCGGAGCTCCTGGTCTGGGAGATGCGGGACTGGCGCAAGGGCCTCGGCTGACCCACCGCCCGTCCGGCGCCGCCCCGGCTCTTCAGGCCAGCGCGCTCTTCGCCTTCCACTGCTCCCAGCTCAGGTTCCACGCCCCGTAGCCGTTGCCCTCCGCGACCGTGCCCTTCGTGTCGCGGCCGGTGATCTCGACGGGGTCGCCGACCCGCACGGAGGCGTAGAAGGAGGCCGCGTCCTCGTCGCTCATCCCGATGCATCCGGAGCTCTTGTTGGCCCTGCCGAAGTACGGCGCGTTCCACGGGGCCGCGTGCGCGTACATCCCCGACCAGGTCAGCCGCACCGAGTAGTCGACCATCTTGTCGTAGGCGTCGCCGAGGCCCACGGTCTCCGAGTTCATGTTGATCGTGCCCTCCTTCGCCATCACGACGGCCGTCCCCCGCCAGGACCGCTTGTCGCCGCCGGGGGTGCCGCCGGAGACCGGGATCGTGCGGACCTCCCGCCCGTCCCGCTTCAGGCTCAGCCGCTGCCGGTCCAGGTCGACCTCGACGACCTGCCCGGCGCCGACGGTGAAACCGGTGCGGTAGTCCCGTACGAACCAGCCGCCGCCCGAGTCCGTGCCGTTCAGGTCCGCTTCGAGGGTGACCTTCGTGCCCGGCTTCCAGTACTCCCGGGGCCGCCAGTCGATCCGGTCGCGGCCCGACCAGTCCTTCACCCAGCCCCACGAGCCCTCCGTGGAGTTCGAGGTGGTGACCTTCAACTGCCGCTCCACGTCCGCCTTCCTCGTCACCGGGAGGTCGAAGACGATCGACATCGGGTGCCCGATCCCCACCGTCGTGTTCTTCCCGGGCGCGAGGGTCAGCTTGTTGACCGCCTTGGGCTCGGGCGTCACGAAGGAGGACCGGGTCGTCGACTCCGCGCCGTCGGCGGCCCGGGAGACCACCTCCACCGTGTACGAGGTCCCCGGCGCGGCCTTGCGGTCCGAGGTCCAGTGCGAACCGCCCGCGCCCGTACGGCCGGTGAGGACCCCGCCCGCCGTGTCGGCGACCTTCACGGAGGCCAGGGTGCCGCCCGTCGCCGTCACCGAGACCGGCCGGCCGGCCGCCTTGTCCACGACGGTCACCTTCACCGGCGCGGCCGCCGGAGCCCCCGCGGACGGCGACGACGAGGACGACCCGGGTCCGCTCGCCGCCTGCGCGGAGCACGCGGTGAGCGAGACGGCGAGGGCGACGGCCGCCAGGGTGGGACGGGACACGCGAAGGGGCAGCACGAGGAACCTCCGGGGCGGGAGAGGAGTGGGAGAGGAAGGGGGGATGCCCGGACTGTAGGCCGAACGGGCCGTTCCCGCGCGCCGGAATCCCCGTGTGACCAGGGCTGCGGCGGAACGGTCATCGTCCGGTCACATCGGCCGCGCGGACCGGTCTCATTCGGCTGTGAGCCTGCTGTGCGCCCCCACTCCGAGGGGCGGAACCAGGAGGCTCCCGTTGTGTCAGCGCTGCTCGTGACGGCCGCACCGGCCGACCGCCGCATCCCCGTCGCCCCCGCGGGGCCGGTCCGGCTCGGTCCCGTGACCCCCGAGGCGTACCGCGCGTTCCTCGCCCACCGCGCCACCGGTGCCGACGGCCCGAGCTTCCTCCAACTCCCCTCCTGGGCACGGGTCAAGGAGGGCTGGAGCCACCAACTCCTCGGCTGGGGGCCCGAGTCCGGCGGGCTCACCGGCGTCGCCCTCGTCCTCCTCCGCCCCTTCCCGGGCACCCGCAAGTACTTCGCCTACCTCCCCGAAGGGCCCGTCGCCGACTGGTCGGACCCCGACGTCGACGGCTGGCTCGGCCCGCTCCTCGGCCATCTGCGCGCCTCCGGCGCCTTCGCCGTACGCATCGGGCCGGGGCCCGCGTACCGCCGCTGGAACGCCGCCACCGCCAAGGCCGCCGCCGGCCCCGGCCGCCGTCTCGCCGACGTCCTCGCCGACGAGGTCGACCCCCTCGGCACCCTCGTCTCCGAGCGCCTGCGCGCCCGCGGCTGGCGCAAGTGCGGCGGCGACTCCGAGGACGGCGCCGACGCCCAGCCCCGCCACGTCTTCCAGGTCCCGCTGACCGGCCGCTCCACCGACGACCTGTGGTCCGGGCTCAACCAGGAGTGGCGGCGCAACGTCCGCAAGGCCCGCAAGTCCGGCGTCGAGATCACCGTCGGCTCCGCCGCCGACCTCCCCGAGTTCTACCGGCTGCTCCGGATCACCGAGGAGCGCGACGGCTTCCGGCTCGGCCGCTCCCTCGCGTACTACGAGCGCCAGTACGCCGTCCTCAACGCCGAACAGCCCGGCCGGATGAAGCTCTACCTCGCCCGCCACGAGGGCGAGATCCTCGCCGCCCACACGATGATCACCGTCGGCGGGCGGGTCTGGTACCAGACCGGCGCCTCCGCCGACCACCGCCGCGAGGTCCGCCCCTCCAACGCCCTCCAGTGGCGCATGCTCCTCGACGCCCACGCCTCCGGCGCGGCCGTCTACGACCTGCGCGGGGTACCCTCCACCCTCGATCCGGACGACCGCGCCCACGGGCTGCTGCGCTGGAAGCTCGGTACGGGCGGACAGGTCGTCGAGACGCTGGGGGAGTGGGAGACGCCGATGCAGGGCACGACGAACGGGGCGCTGTACCGCGCCTTCCAGGCGTACCTGGCCCGCCGATGACGGCGACCGGCCCGACGGCGACGGCGACCGGCCCGACGGCGACGCTCACCGCCCCGAAACCGCACAGGAAGACCCCCTCCGCGCTGCGCAGCGGCGCGTTCATGGCCTCCGGCTCGCTCGTCTCCCGCGCCACCGGCTTCGTCCGCGCCGCCGTCGTCGCCGCCGCCCTCGGCGCCGGGTACGTCGCCGACGGCTACGCGGTCGGCAACTCCGTCCCCACGATCGTCTACACGCTCCTCCTCGGCGGCGCGCTCAACGCCGTCTTCGTCCCCGAACTGGTCAAGGCGGCCAAGGAACACGAGGACGGCGGCGTCGCCTACACCGACCGCCTCCTCACCCTCTGCGCGCTCGCCCTCGTCGTCCTCACGGCCGCCGCCGTCCTCGCCGCGCCGTGCATCGTCGACGGGTACACCGACTACGCCGGCGAGCGGCGGGAGACGACGATCGCCTTCGCCCGCACCTGCCTGCCGCAGATCCTCTTCCTCGGCCTGTTCACCCTCCTCGGCCAGGTCCTCAACGCCCGCGGCAGGTTCGGCGCCATGATGTGGACCCCCGTCCTCAACAACGTGGTCGTCGTCGCCGTCTTCGGCCTCTTCCTCCTCGTGAGCGACGGCGGCGGGCTCACCCCCGGCGAGACCGCGCTCCTCGGCTGGGGCACCACCGCCGGCATCGCCGTTCAGGCCCTCGCCCTCGTCCCCTCGCTGCGCGCCGCCGGCTTCCGCTGGCGCCCCCGCCTCGACTGGCGCGGCAGTGGCCTCGCCGCCCCGCTGCGCTCCGCCGGCTGGCTCGTGCTGCTCGTCCTCACCAACCAGGCCGCGTACTGGGTGACGACGCTGCTCGCCACCTCGGCGGGCTCCACCGTCAGCGGCGGGGGCCTCGCCGCGTACAACAACGCCTACCTCCTCTGGGCCGTCCCGCACGGCATCGTCACCGTCTCCCTCGTCACGGCCCTGCTGCCCCGCATGAGCGGCGCCGCCGCCGACGGGGACCTCGCGGCCGTCCGCCGGGACGTCGACTACGCGCAGCGGACCAGCGCGGCGGCGGTCGTCCCCGCCGCCTGCGCCCTCTTCGCCCTCGCCGTCCCCCTGATGACGGTCGTCTTCGGGTACGGGAAGACCGGCGCCGCCGACATCCGCGTGATGTCCTGGATCCTGGTCGCCTTCGCGCCCGGACTCGTCGCGTTCTCCGGGCAGTACGTGTGCACCCGCGCCTTCTACGCCCTCCGGGACACCCGCACCCCGTTCCTGCTCAACCTCGTGATCGCCGGCCTCAACGCGGGCCTCTCCCTGGCCGCGTACCACTGGCTCCCGCGCCACTGGGCCGTCGCCGGGATGGCGGCCGGCTACTCGCTGGCGCTGTGGGCGGGCTGGGGCCTCACGGCGTACGTCCTGCGGAGGCGGCTCGGGTCCGCCGACCGCGCGAGCGAAGGGGGCGCGGGCCGCGCGAGCGAAGGGGGCGCCGACCGCGCGAGCGGAGGGGGCGCGGGCCGCGCCCTGGGGCGCCTCCTGATCGCCGCCGTCCCGGCCACCGGATACGCGCTCTTCGTCACCGACCTCACGGTCACGGCGGCCGGCCCGTTCGCGGGCGCCCGGGCGGGCGCGGTCCTGGCCGGCCTCGCCGGCGGGCTCACGGTCGTCGCCGCGTTCGCCGCCCTGGCCGGCCCCCTCCGCCTGACCGAGGTCCAGTCCCTCGTCGGCGCGGCCAGGGCACGGCTCCACCGCACCTGACCTCCCCGCTGTCTCCCCCGCTGTCTCCCCCTCCCCCTCAGCTGTCCGTACCGACCTTGGGATACTCCCTCCATGCCCCGCGTGCTCCTCATAGAAGACGACCCCTCCGTCCGCGAAGGGGTCGAGCTCGGGCTGCGGCGCCGCGGGCACGAGGTGCGGACCGCCGCCACCGGCGAGGCCGGACTCGCCGCGCTCGACGAGTTCCGTCCCGACCTGCTCCTCCTGGACCTGATGCTCCCGGGCATGAACGGCGTCCAGGTCTGCCGCCGGGTCCGCGAGGACAGCCAGCTCCCGATCATCATGCTGACCGCGCGCGGCGACGACTTCGACGTCGTCGTCGGCCTGGAGGCCGGTGCCGACGACTACATCGTCAAGCCCGCCCGTACGGAGGTCATCGAGGCCCGCATCCGGGCCGTCCTGCGGCGCATCGAGGAGCCCGGCGGGGGCCGCCCCTCCGTCGAGTTCCACGGCGAGCTCGCCGTCGACCGGGCCGGACTCACCGTCGCCAAGTCCGGCGAACGCATCGCCCTCGCCCCCTCCGAGCTGAAGCTGCTGCTCCACCTCTCGGCCGCCCCCGAGCAGGTCTTCAGCCGTCAGCAGCTCCTCGAACACATCTGGGAGCACAGCTACCACGGCGACGCCCGGCTGGTCGACGCCTGCGTCCGCCGCCTGCGGAACAAGATCGAGGACCCCGGCGAACCCCGCTACATCCAGACCCTGCGCGGCTTCGGCTACCGCTTCGGACCCCTGTGAAGACGTGCGTGGCCGCGGAGGCCCCCACAGGGGCCCCCGCAGAGGCCCCCGCGGCGGTCCCGGCCGAGCGCCGCCGGAGGAGGGCCCGCGCCCCTCGCCTGCGCCCCCACCCCTTCGGCCTCCGCACCCGGCTCGTCCTCGCGTTCCTGCTCGTCGCCGCCGTCGGCTGCGGCACCACCGCCGCGCTCACCTACCGGGCCGCCCGCAGCGCCATCCTGGAGCAGACCCAGGACACCGCCGTCTCCGCCTTCCGCGAGCAGGTCGACGCGTTCACCGTCAACCTGCCCCCCACGGCCGAGGACATGCGGGACATGGCCCTCACGATCGCCCGCCAGGGCAAGCCCCGGCCGTGGCGGGTGTACGCCGAGTACGGCACCCTCCGCGTCTCCTCCACCGACCGCCCCGGCTCCTCGGTCATCACCCCCGAGCTCAGGGCCCGCGCGAGCGACCGGGACACCACCCCGCACGGCAGCTTCCAGCGGGTCGTCAAGAACGGGACGCCGTACCTGACGATGGCCGTCCCCGCCGTCTTCCGGAACTCGCCGCAGGCGACGGCCCAGCCCACCGGACTCGTCGTCTACGCGGTCATGGAGCTCGACGAGGAGGAGGCGAACGTCGAGGCGATGGTCGCCGCCGCCCGCGACGGCGCGCTGCCCGCCCTCGCCATCGCCCTGATCCCCGCGCTCGTCGCCGCGCGCGGGGTCCTGCGCCCGGTGCGGGAGCTCCGCCACGCGGCCCACAGCATGGGCACCGGCCGCCTGGACACCCGTATCCACTCCAAGGGCCGCGACGAACTCGCCGATCTGGCCAGGACGTTCAACGAGTCCGCCGCCGCGCTCGAACGGTCGGTCACCGAGCTCCGCGAGGCCGAGGCCCGGGCCCGCCGCTTCGCCTCCGACGTCTCCCACGAACTCCGCACCCCGCTGGCGGGGATGCTCGCCGTCACCGAGGTCCTCGACGAGGACGCCGACTCCGGCACCCTGGGCAGCGACACCGCCCGCGCCGTCCGTCTGATCAGCGCGGAGACCGGCCGTCTCGCCGTGCTCGTGGAGGACCTGATGGAGATCTCGCGCTTCGACGCGCGCGCCGCCGAGCTCCACACCGACGAGGTCGACGTCGCCGACTGCGTCCGCATGACGCTCAGGAACCGGCACTGGACCGACCCCGCCACCGTCGTCCAGGAGTTCGTCCCCGGCATCCGCGCCCGCCTCGACCCGCGCCGCTTCGACATCGTCGTCGCCAACCTGGTCGGCAACGCGCTGCGGCACGGCGGCACGCCGGTGACGGTACGGGTGTACGCGGAGGGGGACCACGTCGTGACCGAGGTCGCCGACCGGGGCCCGGGCATCCACCCGGACGTCCTGCCGCACGTCTTCGACCGCTTCTACAAGGCCGACCCGGCCCGTACCCGCTCGGCGGGCAGCGGCCTCGGCCTGGCGATCACCCTGGAGAACGTCCACCTCCACGGAGGCACCGTGGAGGCCGCCAACCACCCGGCGGGCGGCGCCGTCTTCACCGTACGGATGCCGCTGTGAACCGCCGCGCGCGCGTGACCGCGACGCTGTGCGGGCTGCTGCTCCCGCTCACCGCCTGCGGCATCCAGGGCACCGACGTCGTCGAGGCGGGCGGCGCCGCGACCGTGGGGGTGAACCAGATTCCCGAGGAACAGCTGCTGCTGTACTTCGTCGGCCCGGGCGGCGCCCCGACGCCGGTGGTCCGCAACGTCGGGCTGCCGTTCGGGGAGGCCATGGACGGGCGGAACGGCTCGGGGCTCGCCGACCTGAGCCGTACGGACCCCTCGGACCACGGTCCCGTCACCACCGACAAGGTCCTCGCCGCGCTCCTCGCGGGACCGCGCCCGGAGGAGGCGAGCGCCGGCCTCACCACGGTGCTCCCACGCGGCGCGGGGTCCCCGCACGTCTCGGAGGAGGAGTCCGGCGGCACGGACGGCCGCCGTCTCCTGCTCCTGCGGGCCCCGTTCGCGGTCACCGGCCTGCCGGACTCCGCCGTCCGCCAGCTGGTGTGCACGACGGTGTACGCGGAGGACGACACCGGCCGGGCGGAGGTCACCGTCACGGGCCCGGACGGCGCCCTGCCCACGGCCACCTGCGAGGTGTCCGGCGCACCGGATCAGGACTGACGGATCAGGACTGACGGAGCAGGACCGCCGGATCAGGACCGACGGATCAGGACCGACGCAGCTCCGCCAGCACCGCGTCCGTGAACGGCGGCCAGGCCTCGACCGCCCACGCCCCGAAGGGCCGGTCGGTGAGCGCCACGCACGCGGCCCGCGCGTCCGGGTCGATCCACAGGAACGTGCCCGCCTGCCCGAAGTGCCCGAACGTGCGCGGCGAGGAGGTCGCGCCGGTCCAGTGCGGGGACTTGGCGTCGCGGATCTCGAAGCCGAGCCCCCAGTCGTTCGGCTTCTGGTGCCCGTAGCCGGGCAGGATGCCGGTCAGGCCGGGGTACGTGACGGTCATGGCGTCCAGGACGGTCCGGGCGTCGAGCAGCCGGGGCGCCTGCACCTCGGCGGCGAAGCGGACCAGGTCGTCGACGGTCGAGACGCCGTCCTTCGCGGGCGAGCCCTCCAGCGTCGTCGACGTCATGCCGAGCGGCTCCAGGACGGCCTGGTGCAGGTACTCGGCGAAGGGGATGTCGGTCGCCTTGGCGACGTGGTCGCCGAGCGCCTCGAAGCCGGAGTTGGAGTAGATCCTGCGGGTGCCGGGGGCCGCCATGACCCGGTTCTCGTCGAAGGCGAGCCCCGAGGTGTGGGCGAGCAGGTGGCGGACGGTCGAGCCCTCGGGCCCGGCCGGCTCGTCGAGGTCGATCGCCCCCTCCTCGTACGCGACGAGGACGGCGTACGCCGCGAGCGGCTTGGTGACGGAGGCGAGCGGGAAGCGCCGCGCGGTGGGCCCGTGCGACCCGGCGAGGGTGCCGTCGGCGCGGACGACGGCCGCCGCCGCGGTGGGGACGGGCCAGTTCTCGATCGACGCCAGGCTCGGCAAGCTGCTCTGCATGGGGCCGAGCCTACTTGCTTCGAGTGCACTCCAACCTTTTAGCGTGGGGCCCATGAGCGTGATCGAGAGCACGACCGGGCTCGCGGGGCGGGACCGCTACACCATCAGCGAGGTGGCCGCGCTGACCGGCCTGACGGCGCACACCCTGCGCTGGTACGAGCGGATCGGCCTCATGCCGCACGTCGACCGCTCGCACACCGGGCAGCGCCGCTTCACCGAGCGCGACCTGAACTGGCTGGCCTTCGTCGGCAAGCTCCGGCTGACCGGCATGCCGGTCGCGGACATGGTCCGGTACGCGGAGATGGTGCGCGCCGGGGACCACACCCGGGACGAGCGGCGGGAGCTCCTGGAGTCGACGCGGCGGGACGTCCTGGCGCGGATCTCCGAACTCCAGGACACGCTCGCCGTGCTCGACATCAAGATCAGTCTGTACGGGAACCACGGGATCAACGAGAACCACGGCACCGCATGCGGAGGAACATCTTCATGACCAGCGTGACCAGGATCGACACCGTACGTCTGGGGCAGCAGGGCCCCGAGATCGGCGTGCAGGGCTTCGGCGCCATGGGCATCAGCGAGTTCTACGGCGCCACCGACGAGGCCGCGGCCCACGACACCCTCGACGCGGCCCTGGAGGCCGGCGTCACCCTGATCGACACCGCCGACATCTACGGCAGCGGCGCCAACGAGGAGTTCCTCGCGCCCTTCCTCGCCGCCCACGGGGACGAGGTCGTTCTCGCCACCAAGTTCGCCATCGAGCGGCGCGCCGACGACCCCGCCCACCGGGGCGTCCGCAACGATCCCGCGTACATCAAGCGGGCGGCGGAGGACAGCCTGCGGCGCCTCGGCGTCGAGACCATCGACCTCTACTACATGCACCGCCGCGACCCGGCGATCCCGTTCGCGGAGTCGGTCGGCGCGATGGCGGAGCTCGTCCAGGAGGGCAAGGTCCGCTACCTGGGGCTGAGCGAGGTCACCGGGCCCGAGCTGCGCGAGGCGCACGCCGTGCACCCGATCGCCGCCCTCCAGTCGGAGTGGTCGCTCTTCTCGCGGGACGTGGAGCGCAGCGCCGTCGGCGCCGCCGCGGAGCTCGGCGTGACCTTCGTGCCGTACTCGCCGCTCGGCCGGGGCTTCCTGACCGGCGCGTTCGCGGACGCGGGCAAGGACCTGTCGGCCGGGGACTTCCGGCAGCACATGCCCCGGTTCAGCGGCGAGAACGCCGAGCGGAACTCGGCCCTCCTCGACCCGGTACGCAAGATCGCGGCGGCCCACGGGGCGACCCCGGCGCAGATCGCGCTCGCCTGGGTGCAGGCCCGGGCGGCGGTGCACGGCCTGACCGTCGTCCCGATCCCCGGCACCCGCAAGCGCTCCCGCCTCCTGGAGAACGCCGCCGCGACCCGGATCGTCCTCACCCCGGAGGAGCTGGCCGAACTGGAGCCGATCGCCGGGCTGGTGGCGGGCGACCGCTACAAGGACATGAACTTCACGTCCCTGGCCCGCGAGGTCTGACCCCCGCCCGGGGCGTCTCACGCGAGCCCCAGGGCGAAGGCCCCGAACCCCGCCGCGAGCACGCCCGCGAGGACGCGGCGGGCCCGGCCGGTCTTCGCCCAGGGGGACTCGAAGCCGCGCGCGTACCGCCCGACGAGGACGAGGAGTCCGGCGAAGACCGGCATCCAGGCGAGGCGGGCGAGGATCCAGCCGACCGAGTCGGGCGCGCCGACGAGTCCCGGGATCTCCCCGGCGTACGAGGCGGGGATCGCGGCGGCCAGCATCGCCGTCTGGTGCCAGCACAGGATCGTCATGGCGGACAGGTTGACGATCACGACCGGAGCCCAGAGCGCGGGCCGCCTGAGGAGCGCGCCGATCCGGTCGCGGAGCAGGATCGCGGCGCCGCTCTGCGCGGCGGCCAGGGCGAGGACCAGCAGCGACGGCGGATGCGAGTTGGTGCGGGCCTCGCCGGGCACGCCGACCATGGACGCCGGGTAGCCGAACTGGAGCAGGAGGGCGGCGAAGAGCGCGGTGCCGCCGAGGAGCAGCGCCCAGGCGTGGCGCCGGGTGACGCGGCCCTCGCCCCAGGAGACGCCGAGCTGATAGGCGAAGAGCCAGCCGGGCAGGATGTTCAGCAGGCTGAGCCAGGACGGTACGGCGTCGGCGTACGGCCCGTACCGCAGGAAGTCGACGACGGCGACGGAGCCGAGGAGCGGCGCGGCCCAGACGCCGAGACGGCGGGCGGCGCGGACGCAGTACGGGGTGAGCGCGGTGACGACGGTGTAGACGCCGACGAACCAGAGCGGCTGGATGACGAGCGTGGACGCCGTCCGCAGGGTGTCGACGGGGACGTCGAACCCGAAGTGGAGCAGGGGGAGCAGGGCGGCCCAGACGGCGGTGACGCCGAGGACGGGCCGGCCGAGCCGGGCGAGCCGGCCGCCGAGCCACGCGCGCGTGGAGCCCTTGCGCCGCCGGTAGGAGAGGACGGAGGCGTACCCGCCGACGAGGAAGAAGATCCCGAGCATCTGGAGGACCCAGCTGGCGGGGGCGAGGGCGGCGAAGGTGCCGAGGGGGCTGGCGTTGTGGAGGGCGCCGTCGGAGGAGAGGGTGAAGCCGCCGAGGAGCCAGTGACCGGTGGGGACCGCGAGGAGCGCGAGGGCGCGGAGACCGTCGATCGCGCGGTCGCGGTGGGCGGGGGTGGAGGCCTCGATCCTGCGGGCCATCTTCGCCAGCGAGCTCATCGGACATCCCCCTCGGAGATCGAGGCGATCGCGGCGAACGCGCGCAGGGAGGACGTCCCGGCGGCGAAGTACCCGCCGTGCCCGTCGGCGTCCCCGGCGGGGACGGTCCGGGCCCCGAACTCCGGATCGGTCGGATCGGTGCCGTGGCCGAGCCCGGCGAGCTCGACGTTCGGGACCTTGTCGATCCAGTCGGTGGGGTCCTTCGCGGCCCAGACGCGGGCCGAGGTGCCGAGCGCGGCGACGTTCGCGGCGCGCATGCCGGGGGAGCCGAGGACGACGAGGTCCTTGGCCCCCAGGTCGTGGGCGGCGAGGCCGCAGACGACGGAGCCGTAACTGTGGCAGAAGACGGACGGCGCGGCCGCCCCGACGGCCCGGAGGCCCTCCGTGAACCGGGTGAGGCGCTGGGCCCCGGCCTCGGCGAGCCGGCCGGTGGCGGCGTCGAGGCCGACGCCGACGGGGGTGGTGTATCCGGCCCAGGCGACGACGGCCGTCCGCCCGCCGGTGGCGCGGTGGAGGGAGGCCGCCATGTCGGCGAGGGGCCGGATCCGGCCGGCGTCGATGTCGGAGCCGGGCACGACGACGGCGACGTTCTCGGCCAGCGCGAGATCCCCGTAGACGAGGGCGGCCTGGCCCCGGCCGCGCGGATCGTAGGCGAGCACCCGCGCCCCGCCGAACCTCCCCCGCGCGACCCGTTCGTTGGCCTCGTACCGCAGCTCCAGAGGAGCCCCGTCGAGGTTCCCGACGACGGTCGGGTACGTCCGCGCCAGCCTTTCCCGCTGTACGGGAGCGAGTCCCGCGAAGTACCGCGCCACCTCGACAGCGCTCATCCCCTCCGGGTCCGGCAGCCCCGCCCCACGCCACCGCTCCACACCCGGGGGAGGTCCTGTGACGGGGTCCTGGGCGTCACCGGACGCCCAGCCCGCCGTCCCGGCGGTCACGGCGGCGACCAGGGCCACGGTGGTGAGGATCCTCGTGAAGCGGCGCATCCGTCGCTCCCTCCCTTTTCTCTCGCTCGACCGCGTCGTCCGGCGGCGAGGGAAAAGTAGGAAGGCGGCGGGTGACGGCACGTCACACCGGGGAGCCAACCTCCGTCTGATACCCGGGTAGGGGGTGGAGGAGGGGCGGACCCGAAGGCGCCGGTGGGGTTATCCCCCCGGCGTCACGAGCCCCGACTCGTACGCGAAGACCACCGCCTGCGCGCGGTCGCGCAGGTCGAGCTTGGCGAGGAGACGTCCGATGTGGGTCTTCACCGTCTGCTCGGCGAGGACGAGGTGCGCGGCGATCTCCTGGTTCGACAGGCCGCGCGCGACGAGTTCGAGGACCTCGGTCTCGCGCGGGGTGAGCCCGTTCAGGCGCAGGGCCGTCGTGTCGCGGCGCGGGGCGGGCCGCGAGGCCGCGAAGTCGGCGATGAGGCGGCGGGTCACCGAGGGCGCGAGCAGGGCGTCCCCGGCCGCCACGACCCGTACCGCCGCGATGAGGTCGGCCGGAGGCGCGTCCTTCAGGAGGAAGCCGGAGGCACCGGCGCGCAGCGCCTCGTACACGTAGTCGTCGACGTCGAAGGTGGTCAGCATGAGCACCTTCGGACGGTGGAGGACACCGGCCGGCGGGTGGAGGATCTCCCGGGCCGCGGCGAGCCCGTCCATCTCCGGCATCCGCACGTCCATGAGGACGACGTCCGGGTGGACCGACCGGGCCACGTCCACGCCCTGACGGCCGTCCGGGGCCTCGCCGACGACGTCGATGTCGGTCTGGGCGGCGAGGAGGGCGGCGAAACCGGCCCGCACCATGGCCTGGTCGTCGACGATGATCACGCGGATGGTCACTGGGGGGTGTCCTCGGCATTCGTGCGGGGCGGGAGGGGGAGCCGGGCCGCGACCCGGAAGCCGCCGTCCGGCAGCGGCCCGGTGTCGAGCGAGCCGCCCGTCAACCGTACGCGTTCCCGCATGCCGACGAGCCCGTGCCCGGTGCCGGTCGCACCCCGCTCGACGGCGGGACTCCGCCCCTCGGAGGGCCCGTTGACGACGAGGACCGTCAGCCAGCCGTCGTCCGAGGCCCGGACGGAGACCCGGGTCGGCGCGCCGGGCGCGTGCCGGACGACGTTGGCGAGGGCTTCCTGCACGATCCGGTACGCCGACAGGTCCACGGCCTGCGGGACCTCCCCGAGGTCGGCGGCGAGCGACAGTTCGGCCGGCACGCCCGCGCGTACGGTCGCCTCCACGAGCTGCTGGACCCGGTCGAGGCCCGGCTGCGGGGCCCGTTCGCCCTCGCTGCCCTCGCTGCGGAGCACGGACAGGAGCCGCCGCATCTCGGCCAGGGACTCGCGCGCGCTCGCCGCGATGGTGGTGAACTCCTCGCGGGCCGCTTCGGGGAGGTCCGGGATGCGGTACGGGGCCGAGTCGGCCTGCACGGTGATCACGGACATGTGGTGGGCGACGACGTCGTGCAGCTCGCGCGCGATCCGGGCGCGTTCCTCCAGGAGCGTGCGCCGGGCGCGTTCGGCCTCGCTGATGGTCTCCTGCTCGACGAGCCGCCGCTGTGCGTCGCCCCGCGCGCGTACCGCCGAGGTGAGCAGGAGCAGGACGCCGCTCAGGACGACCAGCAGGACGTGGAGGCTGGTGTCGCCCGCGGGCCGGAAGGACTCCAGGACGAAGCCGGTGGCGACGGTCGTCAGCCAGACGCCGAAGAGGGCGCGGCGGTGCTCGCGGAGCCCGAGCGCGACCATCAGAGCGCAGTAGCCGATGACGACGGGCGGGGTCCACGGCCACATGACCGGGGAGGTGCTCGCGGAGCCGAGGATCGCGAGCGCGCCGAGGACGTCGGCGGGGAAGATCACCCACCAGGCCTGGAGGGGGCGGGAGACGGCGAGCAGCAGCGGCGCGGACTGCGCGGTCGCGAGGGCCCCGGCGAGGGCGCCGTTGACGTCGTAGTCGTTGATCAGGACGGCCGTGGTGGAGGGGAGCAGCGAGCAGACGAAGGCGAGGGCGACGCCGTACGGCAGCAGGCGCACCCACCGCGAGGAGGCGTCGGCGAGGAGGGGCGCGCCGGGGGCGCTCGGGGTGGTGAGCGCCGCCCCGAGCCCCTGGAGCGACGCGCGTGCCCGTTCACCCGCCCGGCGGATGCGCGGCGTGAGCCGCTGGTCGGTAGCCATGATCCGCCCAGGGTAGGCAGCGGGGCCCGTCGTTGACGTCATACCGGGGTGGGTCCTGGGACCCGCTACCCGGGTATGACGTTCCTGCTTCCCTCGGGGCGCTCGGCCCGGCTCACCTCACAGCTCGGCGAGCAGCTCCGCCTTCTTCGTCGAGAACTCCTCGTCCGTCACCAGTCCCGCCTGGTGCAGTTCACCGAGGTGCCGAATCCTTTCCGCGACGGCCCCGGGGACGGGGACGGCGGCGCGGAGCGTGTCCGGGGCGGGGGAGGGAGCGGGGATGCGGACCTTGCCGCGGATCGCCGCGAGGACGGCGGCCGCGAACGGCAGGGACTCGTGCACGGGACCGTACCCGAGACCGAAGACGACCGAGGAGGGATCGCGGTCCGGCTGGGCGACGGGGACCGCCCCGCCGCGCGGCAGCAGGCGGAGGTACCCGTCGACGATGTCCGGCGAGCGCCATTCGACCCCGCTGAGCTCCCGTACGGAGAAGGTCTGGTCGCCGGCCTTCCACTTCTCCGAGGACGCGCCGGTCGAGGACCAGCGGAACGCGACCTCGCCCGTCCCGTCGAAGTGCGCCCGCCCGTCGTACGTCTTGAAGGAGCGGGGCCCGGCGGGCGCGGCGACGAGGAAGCCGTCGGCGCGGTCGTCCGGGCCGGCCTCCGGGGGGAGGAGCGCGCGCAGCGCGTCCCCGTGATGCGCGGCGAGCGCCTCCCGGTCCGCGGGCAGCACGAGGCGGTACGGGTCGCAGCTCTCCTTCAGCTGCCCCGCCGCCGCCTCCATCAGGGGGTCGGCTCCGTGCCTCGGCACCGCGTGCAGCACGACGGTGCCCCGCTTGCCGGGCGTGAGCGTCACGGCAGCCAGGGCCTCGTGCGGTACGCGTCGTTCGCGCAGCGCGCTGAAGAGCCTGGGCGTGCGGTTCCCCCGGTCGAAGCGGATGACGAGGGCGTCGCTCTCGAACTCCCAGGTGGCATGAATTCCGGCCAGCACATCACCCATGCGCCTCATCGTAAGCGGCGCGTGCCCCTGCGTCGCCCCCGCGTTTCGGGCGGAAATCGCGTGATCTACGCGCGTCAGGGCCCTTCCGCGCCGGATATTCCACGATGGCAAGCGCTGTCGGCACGTGCACAGATCACGTCACCGAACGCGCCGACGCCTATCGCGGCGAAGTTGCCGAGGCTGTCCGTGCCCGGCTCGAAGTAGCCGCCGTGGCCGACCGCTCCGGCCGCCGAGAGGAGCCGCGCGCCGAATTCCGGTTCGACCGGGTCCGCGCCGTGCCCGACCCCGCCGACCTCCAGGTGCGGCACGTCGGCGATCCAGTCGTCCGCGTCCCGCATCGCCCACACGCGCGCGTGCGTGGCGAGTTCCTCGGCGCGCTCCACGCGCATGCCGGGGCTTCCGGCGACGGCCAGATCCGTGACGCGGGCGGGCAGCCGGGGCGCGGCGAGCCCGCAGAGAACGGAGCCGTAACTGTGGCAGAACAGGGCCACGCGCGCGTCCCCGGGCAGCGCCGCGACCATGTCCACGAGCCGTACGGATCCGTTGGCGGCGAGCCGCCCGGTCATCGCGTCGACGCCGACCCCGGAGGGCGCGGTGTAGTCGGCCCAGGCGATGACGGCGACCCGGGCGCCGGGGTCGGCGCGGCGCTCGGCCTCGTACAGCGACCTGGCCATGCCGACGGGGGCCGCGTACCGGCCGTGGGTCTTCTGGAAGGTGAGGAGCGTCGTGTCGACGCCGGGGACGACCACGGAGACCCGGCGGGCCCGCTCCAGGTCGCCGAGGACCTCGGCGACCCGTCCCCGGCCGGTCGGGTCGAAGGCGAGGACGCGGCGGTCGGGGCTGAGCAGCGAGGCGAAGCGGTCGACCCGGCGCCGGGCCTCGTGGAGGCCCTCGGCGGAGAGCCGGGGGTCGTCGACGCGGTCGCGTTCGGCGGCGAGGGCCTGGGCGAGGGTGATCCGGTTCGCGCGGTAGCGGAGCGCGACGGGGGCGCCGTTGAGGTTGCCCACGACGAGCGGGTGCCGCCGGGCGAGCCGGAGGCCGCCGGCGGGCCCGAGCCGGGCGAAGAAGGCGGCGACCGTCCGGGCCGGGGCGGCGGCCGGGTCGGGCAGCGGGCGGTGGTCGACGCGGTCGCGCGCCCAGGCGGCGAGCGCGGCCTCGCGGGACGGGCCCGGCGCGGGCCGGTGCCGGATCGTCGTCCAGCCGGTGGTCGCGAGCAGGACGAACACCACCGCGAGCGCGAGGAGCGCACGCGTGACGGCGGGGGCGAGCGGGGCGTCGACGGTGGTCACGGGCCGACACCCTACGGGGGCGGTCCGGGGCTCCGGCACGCCGGTGGGGGTGCAGTGCGGAGCGGTACCGGACGGGTACGGGGTGTGCTGATCTCCGGGCCCGCCAGGGCTACTTGGGGTGGTCCGGGGGTTACCGCCAGTGCGGGGCGAGCGCGGGGCCGAGGTGGTCGAGGTAGCGCTCCGTGAGCGCGCGGATGGCCTCCACGCTCTGGTCCGTACCCCGGCCCCACATCTGGCCGGTCACCCGCATCACGCCGCTGAACGCGGCCACGGCGATCCGGGGGCGCGGGTCCGCGTCGACGTCGAGGCCCTCGCGCCCGGCGACGATCCGGGCGATCGTCTCCTCCATCTCGGTCGAGCGGCGCAGATGGACGGCGAGCAGCGCGGGCGTCGACTCGATCATCCGGAAGGTCCGCAGGTGCAGTTCGACGGGGACGACCTCGGCGATGGCCTCGCCGACGGTGTCCCAGGAGCCGAGGACGGCGTTGCGGAGCGCGTCGAGGGGGGCCTCGTCGGCCGGGCGGGCGCGGAGCGCCTCGATGAACCGCTCCTCCACCATCTGCTGGACGGCGAAGGCGACCTCCTCCTTGGAGGAGAAGTACCGGAAGAAGGTGCGCTGCGAGACCTCGACGGCGTCGACGATCTCGTCGACGGTGGTCCGCTCGTACCCGTGGGTGGTGAAGAGCTCCAGGGACTCCCGGATCAGCGCGTCGCGCGTGCGCTGCTTCTTCCGCTCGCGCAGGCCGGGCACGGTCACGTCTGGGGCCTCTTCTCGGGTCCTCGTCACGGGCCTCTTCCCGGCCTCTTTTCGGGCATTTCGTCAGCTCAGGGTACCTGTGAGCTACGTGACAGTTACCGTCGCGTGAATCGCTTTGTCAATTGTCAGTGGCTGTCATTAGCCTCTTCGCATGACTAGTCAGACCACCATGGAAAAGACCCCGCAGGACCAAGGGGGCGCCCGGGAACCGGTACCGGTCCCGGCGAAGGGACTGCGCGGTCACCCGTGGGTCACTCTGTTCGCCGTAGCGGTGGGCGTGATGATGGTCGCGCTCGACGGCACGATCGTCGCCATCGCCAACCCGGCCATCCAGGCCGACCTCGGCGCCACGCTCGACCAGCTCCAGTGGATCACCAACGGTTACCTGCTCGCGCTCGCCGTCGCCCTGATCACGGCCGGCAAGCTCGGCGACCGCTTCGGCCACCGTCAGACCTTCCTCATCGGCATCGCGGGCTTCGCCGCGGCCTCCGGCGCGATCGGCCTCTCCGACTCCATCGGCGCCGTCATCGGCTTCCGCGTCCTCCAGGGCATCTTCGGCGCCCTGCTGATGCCGGCCGCCCTCGGCCTCCTCCGTGCCACCTTCCCCGCCGAGAAGCTGAACATGGCGATCGGCATCTGGGGCATGGTCATCGGCGCCTCGACGGCCGGTGGCCCGATCCTCGGCGGCTTCCTCGTCGAGCACGTCAGCTGGCAGTCCGTCTTCTTCATCAACGTGCCCGTCGGTGTCGTCGCGCTCCTGCTCGGCCTGTTCGTCCTCAAGGACCACCGCGCCGAGAACGCGCCGCGCTCCTTCGACGTCCTCGGCATCCTGCTCCTCTCCGGCGCCATGGGCTCGCTCGTCTGGAGCCTCATCAAGGCCGGGGCCGACTGGGGCTGGGGCAGCGGAAAGACCCTCGGCTGCCTGGGCGGCTCGCTGCTGCTCTTCGTGCTCTTCGCCCTCTGGGAGACGAAGGTCAAGGAGCCGCTGATCCCGCTCGCCATGTTCCGCTCCGTGCCGCTCTCGGCCGGTGTCGTCCTCATGGTCCTCATGGCCTTCGCCTTCATGGGCGGCCTGTTCTTCGTCACCTTCTACCTCCAGGGCGTGAAGGGGCTCGGCCCGATCGACGCCGGTCTGCACCTGCTCCCGCTGACCGCGATGATGATCGTCTCCTCGCCGCTCGCCGGCGCCCTGATCACCAAGTTCGGCCCGCGGGTGCCGCTGGTCGGCGGCATGGTCTGCACGGCCGTCGCGATGTTCGGCATGATCACGCTCTCCGCCGGCACCAGCACCTTCGTCATGTCCCTCTGGTTCGCGCTCCTCGGCCTGGGCCTCGCCCCGGTCATGGTCGGCGCCACCGAGGTCATCGTCGGCAACGCGCCGCTGGAGCTCTCCGGCGTCGCCGGCGGTCTCCAGCAGGCCGCCATGCAGGTCGGCGGCGCGCTCGGCACGGCCGTGCTCGGTGCCGTCATGTCGGCGAAGGTGTCGAGCACCTTCGCGGACAACTGGACGGCGGCCGGCATCCCGGTCCCGGCCGACCCGCGCCTGGAGCAGGCCGCCGAGTTCGGCATGGCCCCGGCGGAGCTGGCCAAGGCCCCGGGGATGACGCCCGACCTGTTCGCCACGATCACCGACGTCATCCACGACACGTTCCTCGACGGCATGGGCCTGGCCTTCACCGTCGCCGGCGCGGTCGCCGTGGTCGCGGCCCTCGTCGCCACGCTCACCAAGCGCGGCGAGAACGCGGAGGCGGGCATGGGCGGCGGCCACATCTGACGCCGCCGGGCCGAGGCCCGTCAGGGTTCCCGTAGGGGGCCGTCACCCGTTCGCGTGAACGGGGCCGGCCCCTCTTCCGTTGCCCGTCGACCTCCGACATTCTCGTGATTACAGAGAGTGACGAATCGGGGGTTGATCGGTATGCGTGCGTATACGAAAAGTGTTCTGGCGGCACTCCTCGCGGTCTTCCTGGTGATGCCGGGAACCGCGGCCGCCGCCTCGCCGGGCGCCACGACGCTCGGGTCCTGCGGGCCGGGGCGGCTCTGCCTCTGGCCCAAACCCGACTTCAAGGGCAGGCCGTGGACGTACGAGCTGTCCATGACCGACGTCGACAGCTGCGTCGCCCTGCCGGCCGGCACCACGGCCCAGTCCCTCGCGAACCGCACGGGACGGCCGGTGACGACGTATCAGTCGGCCGAGTGCGCGGAGGCGGGCGAGTTCGAGACCTACCCGGGCCGCGGGGGTACGTGGGTGCCGCAAGCGCCCTACGAGGTCAGAGCGTTCAAGCTCTGGGAGCGGTAGGCGCGGCGGGCGAGGGGATGTCCTGCGGAGCCGTGTCCGACAAGCGGGCCACCTCGGCGCGCAGCTCGCGCACCTCGCGGGTGAGCTCCTCCAGGAGCTCGGTCTGCCGCCGTTCCACCGCGTCGTCCCGGTCGAAGCGGGCGATGAACCAGGCAGCGATGTTGGCGGTGACGACACCGAGCAGGGCGATGCCCGACAGCATCAGGCCGACCGCGAGGACCCGGCCGAGCCCCGTCGTCGGCGCGTGGTCGCCGTAGCCGACCGTCGTCATCGTCGTGAACGACCACCAGACCGCGTCCCCGAGCGTCTTGATGTTGCCGTCCGGGGCGTCCCGCTCGACGTGCAGCACGGCCAGCGAGCCGAACATCATCAGCCCGACCACCGCCCCCGCCACATAGGTGGTGAGCGTTATCTGAGGGGCCATCCGGGCCCGCCGGCCCACGAGGAGGAGGGTGGAGACGACCCGCAGCAGCCGCAGCGGCTGCACCATGGGCAGCAGGACCGCCAGCAGATCCAGCGGGTGGGAGCGGACGAAGGTCCAGCGGGCCGGGGCGAGCCCCAGACGGACGAGGTAGTCGAGGGCGAAGGCCCCCCAGACGGCCCACTCGACGTAGGTGCACAGCCGGTGCACCCGTGGCGCGGCGCCGGGGGCGACGATCGGCACCGCGTAGGCGACGCCGAACGCGACGGCGAGCACCAGCAGGGGTGTCTGGGTGCGCTGTTCCCAGCGGAGCTTCATGGCGGGCATGACCGGCATCGTAGGGAATGGCGAAGGGCGGCGGGACCAGGTCCCACCGCCCTCACCAGCCGAAACGAGCCGGCCGTGGCCTACGTCAGGCGTCGCCGCCCGCGGCGCCCGGGTCGGCGGCCGCCACGTCCAGGAGCTGGTAGCGGTCCACGGCCTGCTTCAGGGCGGATCGGTCGATCTTCCCCTCGCGGGCCAGCTCGGTCAGCACCGACAGCACGATCGACTGGGCGTCGATGTGGAAGTAGCGCCGGGCCGCGCCCCGCGTGTCCGCGAAGCCGAAGCCGTCCGCGCCCAGCGAGGTGTAGCGGCCGGGGACCCAGCGGGAGATCTGGTCCGGGACCGCGCGCATCCAGTCGGAGACGGCCACGAACGGGCCCTCGGCGCCCTGGAGCTTGCGCGTCACGTACGGGACGCGCTGGTCCTCCTCGGGGTGGAGCAGGTTGTGCTCCTCGACGGCCACGGCCTCGCGGCGCAGCTCGGTCCACGAGGTCGCGGACCAGACGTCGGCCCGGACGTTCCACTCCTCGGCGAGGATCCGCTGCGCCTCGATCGCCCACGGCACGGCGACGCCGGAGGCCATGATCTGCGCCGGGATCGCCCCGGCCTCGGCCGGCTTGAAGCGGTGGATGCCCTGGAGGATGCCCTCCACGTCCACGTCCGCCGGCTCGGCCGGGTGCTGGATCGGCTCGTTGTAGACGGTGAGGTAGTAGAAGACGTCCTCGGCGTCCTGGCCGTACATCCGGCGCAGGCCGTCCTTGACGATGTGCGCGATCTCGAAGCCGAACGCCGGGTCGTAGGCGACACAGGCCGGGTTGGTCGAGGCGAGCAGCTGCGAGTGGCCGTCGGCGTGCTGGAGGCCCTCGCCGGTCAGCGTGGTGCGGCCGGCGGTGGCGCCGAGCACGAAGCCGCGCGCCAGCTGGTCGGCCATCTGCCAGAACTGGTCGCCGGTCCGCTGGAAACCGAACATCGAGTAGAAGACGTAGACCGGGATCAGCGGCTCGCCGTGCGTGGCGTACGCGGAGCCGGCGGCGATCAGCGAGGCCGTGCAGCCGGCCTCGGAGATGCCGTCGTGCAGCATCTGGCCGGTCGGCGACTCCTTGTAGGCGAGGAGGAGTTCGCGGTCCACCGCCTCGTACTGCTGCCCGAGCGGGTTGTAGATCTTGGCGCTCGGGAAGAAGGCGTCCATGCCGAAGGTGCGGTACTCGTCGGGGGCGATCAGCACGAAGCGCTTGCCGATCTCCTTGTCCCGCATGAGGTCCTTCAGGATGCGGACGAAGGCCATCGTCGTGGCGATCGACTGCTGCCCGGAGCCCTTCTTCGCGGCCGCGTAGGTCTTGTCGTCCGGCAGGGCCAGCGGCTTCGACCGCACGACGCGGGTGGGCACGTACCCGCCCAGCGCGCTGCGGCGGTCGTGCATGTACTGGATCTCCTCGGAGTTCCGGCCCGGGTGGTAGTACGGCGGCAGGCCGTCCTCCAGCTGACGGTCGGTCACCGGGATGTGCAGCCGGTCGCGGAAGCGCTTCAGGTCGTCGACCGTCAGCTTCTTCATCTGGTGGGTCGCGTTGCGGCCCTCGAAGTTCGGGCCGAGCGTCCAGCCCTTGACGGTCTGGGCGAGGATCACCGTCGGCTGGCCGGCGTGGGCCTTCGCCGCCGCGTAGGCCGCGTAGATCTTCTTGTGGTCGTGACCGCCGCGGCCCAGGTGCAGGATCTGCTGGTCGGACATGGACTCGACCATCGCCCGCAGGCGGTGGTCGTCGCCGAAGAAGTGGTCGCGGATGTAGCCGCCGGTCTCCGTCGCGTACGTCTGGAACTGGCCGTCCGGGGTGGTGTTCAGCCTGTTGACCAGGATGCCGTCGCGGTCCTGCGCGAGCAGCGGGTCCCAGGAGCGGTCCCAGATCAGCTTGATGACGTTCCATCCGTTGCCGCGGAAGATCGACTCCAGCTCCTGGATGATCTTGCCGTTGCCGCGCACCGGGCCGTCGAGGCGCTGGAGGTTGCAGTTGACGACGAACGTCAGGTTGTCCAGACCCTCGCGGGCGGCGATGGAGAGCTGGCCGAGCGACTCGACCTCGTCCATCTCGCCGTCGCCGAGGAACGCCCAGACGTGTGACTTGGAGGTGTCGGCGATGCCGCGCGCCTCCATGTACCGGTTCATCCGGGCCTGGTAGATCGCGCCGAGGGGGCCGAGGCCCATCGAGACGGTCGGGAACTCCCAGAAGTCCGGCATGAGTCGCGGGTGCGGGTACGACGACAGGCCGTTCGGGAACTTCGACTTCTCCTGGCGGAAGCCGTCGAGCTGGGTGTCGTTGAGCCGGTCCAGGAGGTACGCGCGGGCGTAGATGCCGGGGGAGGCGTGCCCCTGGAAGAAGATCTGGTCGCCGCCGTCGCCCTCGTCCTTGCCGCGGAAGAAGTGGTTGAAGCCCACGTCGTAGAGCGAGGCGGAGGAGGCGAAGGTGGCGATGTGACCGCCGACGCCGATGCCCGGGCGCTGGGCGCGCGAGACCATCACGGCTGCGTTCCACCGGGTGGCGTTGAGGACCTTGCGCTCGATCTCCTCGTTGCCGGGGAAGAAGGGCTCGTCCTTGGTGGCGATGGTGTTGACGTAGTCCGTGCTGCGCATCTCCGGCACGGCCACGCGCTTCTCGCGGGCCCGCTCGATGAGCCGGAGCATGAGGTAACGGGCCCGCTCACGGCCCCGCTCGTCGACGGCCGCGTCGAGGGAGTCAAGCCATTCCTGGGTCTCTTCCGGGTCGAAATCCGGGACCTGGCTGGGAAGGCCGCCAATGATGATCGGGTTGCGATCGGATCCGGGAGCCACGCTCTTCCTTCGCTGTCGGTGGTGCCCACGGGGCCACGAAGTGGTCGGGATGTCCATCGTGTACCCCGTCGGCGCCAGACGTCACATTTACCGAGGGGTAACCCCCAGTGCCGGGGTATCACCCTCAGCGGTGCTTCCACGAGTCTGGGTGCGGTCAAATCGCAACCTTACGCCCATCTCGCGCATGCGTTTCGTCTGGACGTTCGGCAGACTGAAACCTCAGAAGTCCGTAAACCGGGATGAATCATGTGTGCCTGATCACGGAGAGCGGCCGGAGCGTGCCGGAAGTTGGGGCGAGACGGCCCCAAACGTCACCGTTTCGGCGGTCTCCGCGGCCCAGTACTTGCGCGATGAGCCCCGGCACGTGTGGACTACGGCCAGTGCCGCGCGCCTACGCGTGGCCCACAGAATTTTCCGAATGAGCAGGAGGCAAGCCGTGAGCGCGACCGCGGACCACGCGGAGGAGCGGACCAACCCGGCCGTCAGGCTGGGGTTCGAGCCCGGACAGGTGGTCCAGGAGATCGGCTACGACGACGACGTCGACCAGGATCTCCGTGAAGGCATCGAGTCCGTAATCGCCCAGGACCTCGTGGACGAGGAATACGACGACGTCGCCGACGCCGTTGTCCTCTGGTTCCGCGACGAGGACGGTGACCTCACCGACGCCCTGGTGGACTCCATCGGTCTTCTGGAGGACGGCGGCGTGATCTGGCTGCTGACGCCGAAGACCGGCCGTGACGGCTACATCGAGCCGAGCGATATCAACGATGCCGCGCAGACCGCTGGTCTTTCCCAGACCAAGAGCATCAGCGTCGCCAAGGACTGGGCGGGCGCCCGTCTGGTGGCCCCCAAGCGCTGATCACCATGCCGCGAGAAGCCCCCGCCGACACACCGTCGGCGGGGGCTTTCGCGCGCAGGCCGTAGGCTTGCCTCACCGATTCGGCCCAAGGTCTGGGCCGTACGCGCGGAGAGCGGCGAAGGGATACGCAGGCGATGGCGATCGAGGTCGGCACCCAGGCCCCGGACTTCGAACTGAAGGACAACCACGGGCGCACCGTCCGGCTCTCCGACTTCCGCGGCGAGAAGAACGTCGTGCTGTTCTTCTACCCCTTCGCCTTCACCGGCGTCTGCACCGGCGAACTGCGCGAGCTGCGCGACAACCTGCCGGTCTTCGTCAACGAGGACACCCAGCTCCTCGCCGTCTCCAACGACTCGATCCACACCCTCCGCGTCTTCGCCGACCAGGAGGACCTGGACTTCCCGCTGCTCTCCGACTTCTGGAAGCACGGCGAGGCCTCCCGCGACTACGGCGTCTTCGACGAGGAGAAGGGCTGCGCGGTCCGCGGCACCTTCGTCATCGACAAGGCCGGCGTCGTCCGCTGGACGGTCGTGAACGCCCTCCCGGACGCCCGGGACGCGGCCGACTACGCCAAGGCCCTCCAGGCCCTCTGAGCCCCCGGCCGCCGCCTCCTGGCGCGTCCACGGGTCGACACCTTCGATTTCCCGGTCGAATCGACTGTTTCGACCGGGAACCCGTCACTAGGATCCAGACGTTGATCCGATGCCAACGCACGACCAGGGGCGCTGCCCCTGAAAACGTATGGAGGGACTCGTGGGAGTCAGCCTCAGCAAGGGCGGCAACGTCTCGCTGACCAAGGAGGCCCCTGGCCTCACCGCCGTGACCGTCGGTCTGGGCTGGGACGTCCGCACCACCACCGGGACGGACTTCGACCTCGACGCCAGCGCCATCCTGGTGAGCGAAGAGGGCAAGGTCCGCAACGACCAGGACTTCGTGTTCTTCAACAACCTGAAGAGCGCCGACGGCTCGGTCGAGCACACCGGTGACAACCTCACGGGCGAGGGCGAGGGTGACGACGAGCAGGTCAAGGTCAGCCTCGCGACCGTGCCGGCGGATGTCGCCAAGATCGTCTTCCCGGTCTCGATCTACGACGCCGAGAACCGCCAGCAGTCCTTCGGCCAGGTGCGCAACGCGTTCATCCGCGTCGTGAACCAGGCCGGCGGCGCCGAGATCGCCCGCTACGACCTCTCCGAGGACGCCTCCACCGAGACGGCCATGGTCTTCGGCGAGCTCTACCGCCACGGCGCGGAGTGGAAGTTCCGCGCGGTCGGCCAGGGGTACGCCTCCGGTCTGCGCGGCATCGCGCAGGACTTCGGCGTCAACGTCTGAGTCCGAGCCTTTCGAACCGTCCGGCGCCGCACCCTCGTGCGGCGCCGGACGTGCCTCATCACCCTCGGGGAGGAACCGAAACCATGGGCGTCACGCTCGCCAAGGGAGGCAATGTCTCCCTCTCCAAGGCCGCTCCCAACCTCGTCAAGGTCCTCGTCGGGCTCGGCTGGGACGCGCGCTCCACCACCGGAGCCCCCTTCGACCTCGACGCCAGCGCCCTGCTGTGCCAGGCCGGCCGCGTGCTCGGCGACGAGTACTTCGTCTTCTACAACCAGCTCCGCAGCCCGGAAGGCTCCGTCGAACACACCGGCGACAACCTCACCGGCGAGGGTGACGGTGACGACGAGTCGCTCATCGTGGACCTGAGCCTGGTCCCGGCCCACTGCGACAAGATCGTCTTCCCTGTCTCGATCCACGAGGCCGACAACCGCTCCCAGACCTTCGGCCAGGTCAGCAACGCGTTCATCCGCGTCGTGAACCAGGCGGACGGCCAGGAGCTCGCCCGCTACGACCTCTCCGAGGACGCGTCCACGGAGACCGCGATGATCTTCGGCGAGCTCTACCGGTACGGGGGCGAATGGAAGTTCAGGGCGGTCGGTCAGGGGTACGCGTCCGGGCTTCGGGGCATCGCTCTAGACTTCGGGGTCAACGTTTCGTAAAGCCCGTAATTTCACGATGGGGTAGACAGTGATTCTGAAAACCTTCGGCTGGTCGTTCGCGATTACCGCGCTCGGCCTGGCCGCGGCGGTTCTCTACGGGGGGTGGGAAGCGTTCGGGGTCGTCGCGATCCTCTGCGTCCTCGAGATCTCGCTCTCGTTCGACAACGCGGTGGTCAACGCCGGAATCCTGAAGAAGATGAACGCCTTCTGGCAGAAGATCTTCCTCACGATCGGCGTCCTCATCGCCGTCTTCGGCATGCGACTGGTCTTCCCCGTCGTGATCGTCGCGATCAGCGCCAAGATCGGCCCCATCGAGGCCGTCGACCTCGCGCTCAACGACGCCGAGCGCTACGAGCAGCTCGTGACCGACGCGCACCCGTCGATCGCGGCCTTCGGCGGCATGTTCCTGCTGATGATCTTCCTCGACTTCATCTTCGAGGAGCGTGACATCCAGTGGCTGCGCTGGATCGAGCGCCCGCTGGCCAAGCTCGGCAAGGTCGACATGCTGTCGGTCTGCATCGCCCTGATCGTCCTCGCGATCAGCGCCATGACCGTCGCCACCCAGGCCCACCAGCACGGCGGCAACCACATCGACGCCTCGTCGACCGTCCTGCTCTCGGGCGTCTTCGGTCTCATCACGTACCTGATCGTCGGCGGTCTCTCCAGCTTCTTCGAGAACAAGCTGGAGGAGGAAGAGGAGCGCGAGCACGAGGCCGAGGAAGAGGCCAAGCGCACCGGCAAGAAGGTTTCCGCGGTCCAGCTGGCCGGCAAGGCCGCCTTCTTCATGTTCCTCTACCTGGAGGTCCTCGACGCCTCCTTCTCCTTCGACGGTGTCATCGGCGCCTTCGCCATCACCAACGACATCGTGCTGATGGCCCTCGGCCTCGGCGTCGGTGCCATGTACGTCCGTTCGCTGACGGTCTACCTGGTCCGCCAGGGCACCCTCGACGACTACGTCTACCTGGAGCACGGCGCGCACTACGCGATCGGCGCCCTGGCCGTGATCCTCATGATCACCATCCAGTACGAGATCAACGAGGTCATCACCGGCCTCGTCGGCGTGATCCTGATCGGCTGGTCCTTCTGGTCCTCCGTCCGCCGCAACAAGGCGCTCGCGGCGGCCGAAAACGAGTCCGGGGGCAAGACCGAGGTGTCCTCCGGGGTGTGACACCCCCGGTAACGAGGAAAGCTCTCCTGCGGGGCGGCCGGTGGACCCGGCCGCCCCGCAGGCATGTGCGGACAGCGGACAGCGCTGACAGCAGAACAGCGGACAGAAGAACATCACTGGGGGGTGAAGGCGCCATGGCCTTCTGGGACAACCTGTTCCCGAACAGGGCGGAGCGGTTCGACACCGGCGGCACCGCGTCGAACACGGTCGAGCTGACGAGACGACGCCCGACGGTCTCGCTCACCCAGCAGGGCGCCGCCAACGGCAACCTCCGGGTCAACCTCTCCTGGCGGATGCGCAGCTCCGACCTCGAAGGCCGTTCCCGGACGAGCGGCCGGCTGCTGCGCAACCCCTCCCAGTTCTTCAAGCCCGAGGTCGTCCAGGCGCACACCCAGGGCATGGTCAACGTCGACCTGGACCTCGGCTGCCTCTACGAGCTCACCGACGGCAGCAAGGGCGTCGTGCAGCCCCTCGGCGGCTTCTTCGGGGACCTGAACGACGCCCCGTACGTGAAGCTCAGCGGTGACGACCGCTTCGGCGGCTCCTCCGGCGAGACGATCTTCATCAACCTGGACCACAAGGACGAGATCAAGCGGCTGCTCTTCTTCGTCTACATCTACGACCAGACCCCGGCCTTCGACCGGACGCACGCCAAGATCACGCTCTATCCGAGCAACGGCCCGCGCGTCGAGATCGAGCTCGACGAGCGGGCCCCGCAGGCCCGCTCCTGCGCCGTCTTCTCCGTGGAGCACGTCAAGGGCGAGCTGACGGTGCGCCGCGAGGTCCGCTTCGTCTACGGCTTCCAGGCCGAACTGGACCGGCTCTACGGCTGGGGCCTCCAGTGGGGCCGCGGCTACAAGAGCAAGGCCTGAGGCCGCCGCGGGACGGTCAGGACCGGACGAACTGCGGACCCATCGGCGGCATCCGGAACTCCGGGGCCGCCTGCGGGTACCCGTGGGCGGGCGCCCGGTCCGGCATCGGCGGCACGGTCGGCTGCGGCGGTACGGGGGTGTGGACGACGGTCACGTCGAGGTCGGGGAAGCCGGGGGCGGGCCCGGAGGCGGCTCCCTGGTCCACGCCCTGGTCCCCTCCCTGGCCCGCCTCCTGGGCGTCCTCGTCGACCGAGATGCCGAAGTCCGTGGCGAGCCCGACGAGCCCCGTCGGATAGCCCTGGCCCACCGCGCGGAACTTCCAGGCGTCCCCGCGCCGGTACAGCTCGCCGCAGATGACGGCCGTCTCCTCGCCGGTCTCCGCCGTCACGTCGAACAGGGCCAGCGGCTCCCGCTCGGGGCCGGCGGTCGCGTCGTACAGCAGGATCCGGAGGTCGGAGACGGAGCGGAAGGTGCCGCCGTCGGAGGAGGCCGCGACGATCACCCGGTCGACGGAGGCCTCCAGGTTGCCGAGGTCGGCCTCCACGGTGTCCGTGAGCCCGTCGCCGACCCGCTTCTTCGACAGCCGCCGCACGCACCCCGAGGGGTGCCGCGGCTGGTTGTAGAAGACGAAGTCCTCGTCGGACCGCACGCGCCCGTCGGCGCCCAGGAGCAGGGCCGAGGCATCCACGTCGGGGACCCCGGGGCCCGGGGTCCAGCGGAGCACGGCCCGTACGGCCGCGGTGTCGAGAGGGACGTTGGAGCCCTTCAGCATCGCGTGCGTCATGACCGCAATCCTGCCCTCCCGCCCGACCCGTCGACAACGCGGGGGCACCACTCGTAGCGGGTGGACAGGACGGATGTCGGGGAGTTACCTGAATTTCATACGCGGAGGGAACTAAGGACACCCGCACCTACGTACTATTACCGGCCACATGTCATGAGGGGCCCGAAGGGCAGACGGGGGATTTACATGCGTCATTTCGGGCACATCCCGTCCGCGACGCGGCACGGGCTGTTCCACCAGGAGCCGGCCGACTTCACCGCCGACTCTCCCGCGAGCACGCTCGCGGTCGCCCTCGGCGCCACGCTCTACAGCCCGGCCACCCGGCCGAAGCTCGCCGACGACATCCGCAAGCAGACGGCCCGCGGAGTCGTCTCCATGGTCCTCTGCCTGGAGGATTCCATCGGCGACGGCGACGTCGAGGCCGGCGAGGCCAACCTCGTCCGCCAGTTCGCCGACCTCGCGGCCGGCGGCACCGACGTCCCCCTGCTCTTCATCCGCGTCCGCACCCCGCGCCAGATCACCGACCTCGTCGCCCGCCTCGGCGACACCGTCCGGCTCCTGTCCGGATTCGTACTGCCCAAGTTCGACGAAAGCCGCGGCCGCGCCTTCCTCGAAGCGCTCACCCAGGCCGAGCGGACGAGCGGCAGGCGCCTCTTCGCCATGCCCGTCCTCGAGTCCCCCGAGCTCCTCCACCTGGAGACCCGGGCCGAGACCCTCGCCGGGATCGCCTCGATCACCGACAAGTACCGCGACCGCGTCCTCGCCCTCCGCCTCGGCGTCACCGACTTCTGCAGCGCGTACGGGCTCCGCCGCTCGCCCGACATGACCGCGTACGACGTCAAGATCGTCGCCAACGTCATCGCCGACGTCGTCAACGTCCTCGGCCGCTCCGACGGCACCGGCTTCACCATCACCGGCCCCGTCTGGGAGTACTTCCGGCAGGGCGAGCGCATGTTCAAGCCCCAGCTGCGCCGCAGCCCCTTCCTGGAGGGCCGGGCCGAGGGCCTGCGCACCGCCCTCATCGAGCACGACCTCGACGGCCTCCTCCGCGAGATCGAACTCGACCGGGCCAACGGCCTCCTCGGCAAGACCTGCATCCACCCCACCCACGTGGTCCCGGTGCACGCCCTCTCCGTGGTCAGCCACGAGGAGTGGAGCGACGCCCAGGACATCCTGCGCCCCGAGCAGGGCGGCGGCGGGGTGCTCCGATCCGCTTATACGAACAAGATGAACGAGGTGAAGCCGCACCGCGCGTGGGCCGAACGCATCCTCCTGCGCGCCGAGGTCTTCGGCGTCGCGAAGGAGGACGTCGGCTTCGTGGAGCTGCTCACCGCCGGGCTGTCCGGCTGACGCGCCGGGCTGTCCGGCAGACGAAAGGACGTCGACGACGTGGTGTGGACCGGAACGTGGGTCGCGGAGCGACTGGGCGTCGAACTGATCGGCGGCGAGGAGCTACCGGCCCTGTTGGGCCTCGCACTGCGGCGCAACCCCAAACGGGCGCACCTGCTGGTGTCCACCGTGCTCGGCAAGCACGTGCCGCAGCGCCCCTCCGTCGTGTACGGCTCCGCCCTCGGCCTCGGCCGGCGCGTCCGCGAGCTCCTCGGCGACGAGGAGGCGGCCCGCGCCGTCGTCCTCGGTTACGCGGAGACCGCCACCGCGCTGGGCCACGCCGTCGCCGACGGCCTCGGCCTCGCCCCGTACCTCCACTCCACCCGCCGTCCGGTCGCCGGCGTCGCCCGCGCGGGCGGCTTCGAGGAGTCCCACTCCCACGCGACCTCCCACCTGCTCCTGCCCGAGGACCCGAAGCTCCTGGAGGGAGGCGGGCCGCTGGTCCTCGTCGACGACGAGTTCACCACCGGCAACACCGTCCTCAACACCATCAGGGACCTCCACGCCCGCTACCCGCGCGAGCGGTACGTCGTCGTGGCCCTCGTCGACATGCGCTCGGCCGCCGACCTCGGCCGCCTCGACGCCTTCGCGGAGGAGATCGGCGCCCGCGTCGACCTGATCTCGCTCGCCGCCGGCTCCGTACGCCTCCCGGAAGGGGTCCTGGAGAAGGGCCAGGCGCTGGTGGCGGAGCACGAGCGCGCGTACCAGGAGCCTGCTCACGGGGCCGCCACCGAGCCCGTACGAGTACGCCTCGACTGGCCCGAAGGCCTGCCCGACGGAGGGCGCCACGGCTTCACCCCCGATCACCGGGCACGCCTGGAGGAGGCCCTCCCGGCGCTGGCGGAGAGGATCACCGCCGCCCTGCCCGCCACCCCCGCCCCACGCGTCCTCGTCCTCGGCTTCGAGGAACTGATGTACGCGCCCCTGCGGCTCGCCACCGCCCTGGAGGAGGCCGGACACGACGTCCGCTACTCCACCACCACCCGCTCGCCCGTCCTCGCCGTCGACGACCCCGGGTACGCGATCCGCACCCGGCTCGTCTTCCCCGCCCACGACGACCCGGCCGACGGCCCCGGCGAGCGGTACGCGTACAACGTGGCCGGCGCCGGCTTCGACGCCGTCGTCCTCGTCGTCGACTCCGCCGCCGACACCCCGGAGCTGCACGCGCCGGACGGCCTGCTCGCCGCGCTCGCGGCGCACGTCCCGCGGGTGCTGCTCGCGGTCGTCCCGTCGTACACCCCCGCGTACGCCGCCGCGCGCACTCCCGAGCACTCCTCCGCGCACTCCTCCGCGTACGCCCCCCGGATCTCCCCGAACACGGTCTCCGACGAAGCTCCCGAAAGGAGCTCCATGCTGCCCGAGCCCCTCCGCGGCCCCGCCTTCTCCTCGTACGCCCCCGAGGAGGTCGGCTGGCTTCTCCAGGACCTCTCGGACGTCGAGCTGGAGGCGCCGACCGAGGAACGCGAGGAAGCCATCCAGAGCGGCGGCGCGCACTACGCCGAATCGCTGCCCGTCGAGTACCAGCCCAGCGCCCGCTACCAGGAGCTCTTCCACTCGGCCCTGGAAGGCTCCGCCGCCCGGATCGCCCGCGCGGTCGGCACGGTCACCGAGACCGTCCTCGCCGAGCGGCCCGGCCGCACCCCCGTCCTCGTCTCGCTGGCCCGCGCCGGCACCCCCGTCGGCGTCCTCATGCGCCGCTGGGCCGCCGCCCGCCACGGCCTCGACCTCCCGCACTACGCCGTCTCGATCGTCCGCGGCCGCGGCATCGACGCCAACGCCCTGCGCTGGCTGGCGGACCGCCACGACCCGACCGACGTCGTGTTCGTCGACGGCTGGACCGGCAAGGGCGCCATCACCCGCGAACTGGCCGAGGCGCTCAAGGAGTTCGACGGCTTCGACCCGGAGATCGCGGTCCTTGCCGACCCCGGCTCCTGCGTCCGCACGTACGGCACCCGCGAGGACTTCCTCATCCCCTCCGCGTGCCTCAACTCCACGGTCTCCGGGCTGATATCGCGTACGGTGCTCCGCTCCGACCTCGTCGGCCCGAACGACTTCCACGGCGCGAAGTTCTACCGCGAACTCGCCGGGTCCGACGTCTCCGGCGAGTTCCTCGACGCCGTCGCCGCCCGCTTCGACGAGGTCACCGAGACCGTCGAGGTGGACGTCAAGGAGCTCCTGGCCGCCGACCGCACCCCCACCTGGGAGGGCTGGGCCGCCGTCGAACGGATCAGCGAGGAGTACGGCATCCACGACGTCAACCTCGTCAAGCCCGGCGTCGGCGAGACCACCCGCGTCCTGCTGCGCCGCGTCCCCTGGAAGATCCTCGCGAAGCGCGGCGCGGGCGCGGACCTCGCACACGTGCGACTCCTGGCCGAACAGCGCGGCGTGCCGGTCGAGGAGGTCGACGAACTCCCGTACAGTTGCGTGGGTCTGATCCACCCTCAGTACACGAGGGGTGCGACAGGCGCCGACGGCAAGGCGGTGGTGTCCCAGTGAGTACGCCGAAGGCCGCGGGCCGTGGCAAGGTGAACGGCTCCGCTCCCCGCCGTACGACCCTGGTCGCGAGCGACCTCGACCGCACCCTCATCTACTCCAGCGCGGCGCTGTCCCTCGGCATGCCGGACGCGCAGGCGCCCCGGCTGCTGTGCGTCGAGGTCCACGAGGCGAAGCCGCTCTCGTACATGACCGAGGACGCGGCCGACCTCCTCGCGCGGCTGACCGAGGAGACCGTCTTCGTCCCGACGACGACACGGACGCGCAAGCAGTACCAGCGCATCCAACTCCCGGGCGCCGCACCGAAGTACGCGATCTGCGCGAACGGCGGGCACATCCTCGTCGACGGCGTCTCGGACCGCGACTGGCACCGGGCCGTGGGCAACCGGCTCGCCGACGAATGCGCGCCGCTCTCCGAGATCCGCGCCTACCTCACCGCCACCACGGACCTGTCCTGGGTCCGCAAGCACCGGGTCGCCGAGGACCTCTTCGCGTACCTCGTCGTCGACCGCGAACGGCTCCCGGAGGAGTGGCTCGCCCGCTTCACCGGCTGGGCCGGGGAACGCGGCTGGACCGTGTCGCTCCAGGGCCGCAAGGTGTACGCGGTGCCGAAGCCGCTCACGAAGAGCGCGGCGGTCCGCGAGGTCGCCCGGCGCACCGGCACGACACTCACGCTCGCGGCGGGCGACTCGCTGCTCGACGCGGACCTGCTGATGGCCGCGGACCGGGCCTGGCGCCCGGGCCACGGCGAACTCGCGGAGAGCGAGTGGACCGCCTCCCACCTCGACGTCCTCGCGGAGCGCGGCGTGGTGGCGGGAGAGGAGATCCTCCGCCGCTTCCGGGCGGCGGTGGCGGGCTAGAGGGGTCCTACCCGCAGCACCCGCCGCCACAGCAGCCGCCCCCTCCGCCACCGCCCTGCGGGGCGGCGGCACCGCTTCCCCCGACGGCCACGGCGGACAGCAGCTTCACGGTGTCGTCGTGCCCGGCGGGGCAGGTGGCGGGGTCCGAGGACTCGGCCATGGGGCGGGTGAGCTCGAAGGTGTCACCGCAGGTGCGGCACCGGAAGTCGTAGCGAGGCATGGGGACAGGCTAACGGGGACGACGCCCGGGGTCACTGGCCCACGGGGTCACTGCCCCACGGGGTCACTGCCCCGCCCCGGCCCCCCGCTCCTCCCGGATCGCCTCCACGACCCGGCCGGCGGTGTCCCGAACCCCCTCCAACTCACCCAGGAAGTGCCAGTAGTCCGGGTGGCGCCCTTCAAGGGAGTCGACGGCACGGTCGAGCCGGGCGACGGCCTCGTCGAGGGGCCGGGCGTGGCGCGGGTCCGGGGTCTGCCGGCCGTCCATCGCGAGACGCTGGGCGTCGCGGACGGCGAAGCGGGCGCGGTCGGTCTCGGCCTTGGGGTCCTTGGCGACGGCGTCCAGGCGGCGGAGCCGGTCGCTGGCGGCGGAGACGGCCTCGTCGGTCGAGTCCAGAAGGGCGCGGACGGTCGAGAGCAGGGAGGTGGCGTCCGGCCAGCGCTGCTCGGCGCGGGCCTTCGCGGCCTCGGCGAGCCGCTCCTCGGCCTGCCGGAGCGTACCGGCGGCCTGCTCGGGCACGTGCTGGAGGTCCTGCCAGCAGGCGAGGGAGAACCGCCGCCGCAGCTCGGACAGGACCGGCTCGACGCCCCCGGCGCGGGTCGTCAGGGCCTCGGCGCGGGTACGGAGGGAGACGAGGCGCCGGTCGATCTCGGCGGCGCGCTCCGGCAGCCGCTCGGCCTCGGCCCGTATGGCCTCGGCGTCCCGCAGGACACGGTCGGCGCGCTGGAGCGTCTCGGACACGCCGTGCCGCCCCGCGCCCTCGTTGAGGCGGGTCAGCTCGGGGCCGAGCCGGGCGAGCCGGAGGGCGAGGTCGTCGGCGCGCAGCCCCCCGTCCCGTACGGAGTCGAGCGCGGCACTGGCGGCGCGCAGCGCCTGCCGGGCGCGCTCGACGGCGGGGGCGAGCCGGGCGAGCTGCGTCTCGGCACCGGCGAGCAGCGGCGCGAGACCCTGCTCGAACCGTTCGAGCTCGCCCTTCACCGCGTCGAGCTGCTCCTTGGCACGGTTCAGATCGATCCGGGCCCGCTCGGCGGCACCGGCGTCAAGCTCGTCCCGATCAAGGTCATGCGCGTCGACGGCCCCGATGTACACATGACTGACCTCGTCGATGCGACGCCCGAGCGCCTCGAACCCCTCGACGGCACGCCGGGCCTCGGGGGAGTTGTCGACGGCGGTGATGGTCTCGATCGAGATCCGCAGCCCGCGCTGGGCGGTGTCGAGTTCGTAGAACGCGGCGGCGGCCGCGTCCTTGGCCGCCTGAGCCTCGGCCCGCTGCCCCTCGCCCCGCCCCCCGAACCACCGCCGGGTCCCCCCTCCGGCGAACGCCTGCGGCACCAGAGCCCCCACCAACACCGGCAACACGAGCCCCAGCCCCAACACGGACATCCCGGACGTCGCCCTGCCCCTAGCGTCGCTCGCCGCCACGTACCTCTCCCGTGCTGTGTCCACCGTGCCCGGTCCGGATTCATTCTCCCACCAGCCCAAGACGAACACACGACCTGATCAGTTTCACGGCCTCGCCACCCCGACCACGATCCGTGACCACACCGACACCCGACGCCCCGCCCCCGGAATCGGTTTCGGAACCGCCGCCCCGGCCATGTAGGCTGATGCCTCTTCCACGGGTGCGTAGCTCAGGGGTAGAGCGCTGCTCTTACAAAGCAGATGTCGGCGGTTCGAAACCGTCCGCGCCCACCAGTGCAAAGGCCCCTCGCCGATCATGGCGAGGGGCCTTTGACGTCACTGAGGGACGGCAGTCCCGTCGGATCCGGAGCCGCCCGTCCGGCTCTGCCGGACAATGACGGTATGGCGCTGACGATTTGGGTCGACGACTGGCAGATGCAGTGTTGCGGGGAGAGCTTCGGGCTCGGGGACGTCGTCTCGTGGAGGCTGCTGGAGGTTGACCCGGGGGATTACGCCGACATCGTCGGAGGCGAACGCGCGAAGGGGATCGACTTCCGCGAGGAGCATCATGGTGAGGGGGAGGGGCGTGCGCCCACTGCCGTGGAGGTGGTGTCGATCGTGGAGGTGCACTGCCGTTTCGGGCCGCTTCCGGGTGCCACGAGCAGGGTGGTCCACCCCGTTCCGGGGACGACCGTGCTGGCGCCGGTCGAGAGGGCGGACGGATGGGCGAAGGCCAGGACGGACGTGAACTTCACGGGGTATCTGGTGACCGCCCGACGTGTGACGGACCCGCGGGAGGGCGCGGCCGCTCACGGTCACTGAGGGATGCGGTTGACGTGTGCCTGATCGGGCGGGTGTACTCGCCGCATGGTCGAGGTGGGGGATGCGCCCGAATCCGTGGTGCAGAGTGGTGAGATGACGGCTCAGCGGTACGTCGAGAGCCGGCTCGTGCAGTACCAGGAGTGGTACGACGTCAAGGCGACGCGGATGAAGGCGATGCATCTGCGGATGCGGACCGTGTCCGTCGTCGGTGGGGCGCTCGTGCCGGTGTTCGTGAACGTGGATCTGGCGTTCGCTCGGGTCACCGCCACCGTGCTGAGTGTCGTGGTCGTCGCCGCCGTGTCGCTGGAGAGCGTCTACCGGTACCGCGAGCAGTGGAAGAACTACCGGTCCACCGAGCAGCTCCTCGGGCACGAGCGGGTGTACTTCGAGGCGCGGGTCGGGCCCTATCGGAACCTGGGCAGGCGGGAGGCGTTCTCGCTGCTCGTCGCCCGGGTCGAGAAGGCCATCGCCAGTGAGAACTCGGCGACCCTGAACGTCATGACGCTGGGCGGGCAGGTCAGTGCCGACGTCCAGGAGCACGCGGTGCCCGCTGCCCGGCGGGAGGCCGAGGAAGGCTGAACGGGGGCTGCGGCCCCGGGGTGCCGGGGCCGTGGTTCGGCGGGTGCGGGGGGTGAGGGGGGGCTCACGCGTCGAAGTCGTACTCCAGGACGTACGACGACGAGTCCAGCGTCATCTCGTTCAGCTCCACCGCGACCCCCGGCCCCGTGAACGCCGTCCGCCCGATCAGGACCACCGGTGTCCCGAACTCCAGGGCCAGCCGGTCCGATTCCTCCGCCGTCGGCATCCGGCAGCGGATCTCCTCGCGGAACCGCACCGGCCGGTGCCCCAGCTCCGCCAGGCGCGCGTACGTGCCGCCCGGGCCCGTGTCCGGCTCGGCGATCGGCGTCCCGCGCACCAGCTCCGCCGAGAGGTACGAGACCGAGAGCAGCACCGGCTTCGTGTCCAGCACGAAGCGGCGGCTGCGGACGCAGACCGGCGCCCCCGGCTCCAGGTTCAGCGCCCCCGCGACCCGGTCCTCCGCCTCCGTCTCCGCCACCTCGATCCGGTCCACCACCAGCGCCCTGTCCTCCACGTCCGCCGACCAGACCGAGCGGCCGCTGCCCCACAGGTCTCCCGAGAGGCGCGGGATGCCCCGGCGGCGCAGCGGGCGGAAGACCCGGACGAAGACCCCCGCGCCCTTGCGGGCCTCGGCGAGGCCCTCGTTCCGCAGGACCGACAGGGCCTGGCGGGCCGTCATCCTCGCCACGTCGTACGTGGTCATGAGGTCGTTCTCGCCGGGGAGCCGGTCACCCGGCGCGAAGGCGCCCGACTGGATCGCGGTTCTCAACTCGTCGGCGATGCGCTGGTACTTGGGCCGACGGGCACTGTCCTGGTCAGTCACGGGTGAACCACTCCCTTCATCTGCGGGACACCCTACGGCGCACCCCCTGGGCAGGGTGCACACGTGTGCGCCGTCCCGCCCCGTCGATCCATCCATCGGGGGACATCTCTAGAGATACGTTGACAGGGAGGTGTCTCCCCGCTTCTCTGGTTCTCCCCAAGCTTCAGGACCGGGACGGAGGGGATGCGTGCAGCCACTGCCCGAGGTCGGTGACCTCGTCCGCGACGCCGCCACGGGGCGGGTCGGTTTCTACGTGGAGAGCGTCTCCGGGCGCTTTCTCATCCGGGCCGTCCACGGCGGCGCCGAGTGGGAGGCCGAACCCGCCGACGTCCAGCTCGCCACGCCCCTGCGCGAGCTGCGCGCCCGCGCCGCCGAGATCAACGCGCGGAGCCGCCGCGGTCTCGCCTGAGGCTCCCGGAGAGCCTCCCGGGGCCGTACGGGCCGGGCTCGGCGATTGTCAGTGGCGCGCGCCACACTGGAGGCATGTGCCGAAGCATCAAGACCCTCCGTCCGCCCGCGCTGCCCCAGGAGGCCACCGAAGAGGACTTCCACGCCGCCGCCCTCCAGTACGTCCGCAAGGTCTCCGGCTTCCGCGCGCCCGCCGCCCACAACCGCGAGGTCTTCGACCGCGCCGTCGACGAGATCACGGAGGCGACGGCGAGACTCCTGGCCGGTCTGGAGGTGCGTGGAGCGCACTCCGCGGCGGGATGAGCCGGGGGAGGGGCCGGGAAAGAGGGCGGGGGAGGGGTCTCAGGAGGCCGTGGCGGGGGTCGCGCCCGGACGGCGCAGGAGGTACGCGGCCAGGCCGCCGGCCAGGAAGAGCGCGAGGGTCGACACCCCCGCGCTGAACCAGGTCGCGCCCAGCCACTGCCCGCCCAGCCAGCCGAGCCCCACACTGTAGGACGCCCAGGTCACGCCCGCGAGCGCCGACCACGGCAGGAACTCCTTGCTGCGGCGCTTCGCCGCGCCCGCGCCCAGGGAGACCACCGAGCGGCCCGCCGGGGCGAAGCGCGCCAGGACCACGAGCAGGCCGCCGCCGCGGGCCAGCGCGGTGCCGAGACGTTCCTGCGCCCCGCGCAGGCGCCGCGAGCGGGCGAGGGCTCTGTCCAGCCGGGGCCCGCCCCGGCGTGCCAGCCGGTACGCCAGGAAGTCGCCGAGCACGGAGGCGCCGACCGCGCAGAGGAGCAGGGGGAGGAGGGAGGGGACGTCGGGGGAGGCGGCGGTGGCCGTCGCCGCGGCCGTGGCGGCGGTGATCACCAGGAAGCCGCTCGGCAGCACGGGAAGGAAGACGTCGAGCAGGATCGACGCCGTCACCACCGGGTAGATCCACGGGCCGGCGGTCAACGACCGCAGCGAGCCGAGGCTGTCGAGCAGATTCACAGGGCCAGAGCCTACGCGGAGGTGCCTGAGCCCCGACCGGGCGGGGGCCGGGTGCCGGTCGAGGGTGCCTTGAGGGGGCGTGCCCCGGGGACTTCGAGGGGGCGCACCCTCCCGGGTGCGCCCCGCCTGCCTCAGCAGCCGTTCAGCACCGACTGGAGCGCGCTCTTCTCCGCCGAGTCGACGCTGAGGTTCCAGTAGTACTTCACGTGCACCCACGCCCGGGCGTATGTACAGCGGTAGGCCGTGCGCGAGGGCATCCACTCCGCCGGGTCCTGGTCGCCCTTGGACTGGTTGACGTTGTCCGTGACGGCTATGAGCTGGGGGCGCGTCAGGTCGTTCGCGAAGGACTGGCGCTGGGCCGTCGTCCACGCGTTGGCGCCCGAGCGCCACGCCTCGGCGAGCGGGACCATGTGGTCGATGTCGAGGTCGGAGGCGACCGTCCAGGTGGCGCCGTCGTACTCGGAGTACCAACTGCCGCTGGTGGCGGCGCAGCTGGAGTCGGTGACCACGTTCACGCCGTCGCGCTTGAGGACGGTCTCGCGGGTGTTGCAGGCGCCGGACTGGGTGATCCAGTGCGGGAACAGGTCCCTGCTGTAACCCGTGGAGGAACCTTCCGCCTTGACCGTGAGGGCGGCCAGGTACGTACGGGCCGTCGACGCGCTGACCGGGGTCGGCATCGCGGCCTGGGCGGCCGGGGCGGTGGCGAGGAGGCCGGTGACGGTGAGGGCGGCGGAGGTGGCGAGCACGGCGATTCGACGCGCGTAGATCCTGCCGACGGGCATGGGAACTCCCTTGAGGTGGGGGGACGTTGACCGGAGGCCGTCCCCGCGGGTGCCGGGCGCTGGCCCGGTCATCGTGGCGGCGCGAGGTTTCCTTGCGGGGTGCGCCAGGTAACAGGGTGGCGACATGGGCACGTCACATCAAGGGGTGTGACGTGCCTGACGGAGCGACAGATTCCGCCCAGGGGAGAGTTTTCGTGCTCGGGTACGCGAAAGAGGCCGGGCGCGCGGGATGGGGCCCGGGTACGCGAAAGGGCCCGGCCCGTCACTTCGGCGGCGTGCGCGAAGTGACGGGCCGGGCCCGTGCCGTGGTGCCTAGTGCGTCGCGGTCAGCGTGATCGTGCCGTCCTCGGCCGTCTCGATCCGCAGCTCCGTCAGGTCCGCCACGTGGATGTCCGGCGCGAACGCCCCCGCGCGCGGGCCCACGCCCACGATCCGCATGCCGGCCGCGCGGCCCGCCTGGATGCCGGCCTCGGAGTCCTCGAAGACGACGCAGTCCGCCGGGTCGACGCCCAGCTCGGCCGCGCCCTTCAGGAAGCCCTCGGGGTCCGGCTTGCTGGCGCCGACGCGCTCCGCCGTCACCTGGATCTCCGGGATGCGCAGCCCGGCCGCGCCCATCCGCGCCTGCGAGAGCGGCACGTCGGCGGAGGTCACCAGGGCGTGCGGGAGCGCGACGATCGCGTCCATGAAGGCCGGGGCGCCCGCGACGGGCACGACGCCCTCCAGGTCGGCCGTCTCCTCGGCGAGCATCACCTTGTTGTCCGCGTGGTTCTCGGCCATCGGGCGGTCGGGGAGCAGGACGGCCATCGTCGCGTACCCCTGGCGGCCGTGGACCACCTTGAGCACGGCGTCGCCGTCCAGGCCCTGCCGGTCGGCCCAGCGCCGCCAGCAGCGCTCGACGACGGCGTCCGAGTTGACGAGGGTGCCGTCCATGTCGAGCAGGAGGGCGCGGGCGGTGAGCTGCGGTGCCGGGGTGGTGGCGGCCATTCGGGTCTCCAGAGGGGGTGGCGGAGAACGAAGCGGTCCCGCCCGCCGGTCAGGGTTTACGGGCGGGGCCACTTTGTTTTTCCACGATACAAAATCGGGCGCCGTCTTGGCCAACCCGGTCCGTTCCGTGGACGCGCCGTGACCCCCCGGTCACTCCTCGGACAGCCAGGTGTACCGCTCCAGGACCTCGCGGGTGGCAGGGCCGTACACGCCCTTCGGGTCCTCCTGGATCGACTGCCAGGACTGGTACGTCTTCACCGCACGCCAGACGTCCTGGTCGTACTCGCCGTCCGCGTCCCCGTAGTAGAGGCCCACCTGCCGCAGTCGCTGCTGGAGCTCCTCCACCTCGGCGCCCGTCGAGCCGTAGCTCAGCGTCGGCGCCGCCGCCCCGCTCTCCTCCGGGGCTTCCGGCGTCTGCGTGGAGGGCGCCGCAGAGGTCGTCGTCGGCGCGGTGGGGAGGGCCGCCGAGGCCGTGGTGGTCGCCGCCGGGGGAGCCGCCGCGCCCGTCGTGGCCGCCGGGGCCGCGGTGGTCCGTGTGGCGGACGGGGCGGACGAGGCGGACGTCCGCGCCGGAGAGGGGGAGCCGGAGGCGGCCGTGGCCGTCGGCGTCGGACGCCCGGTCGGTGAGGAGGAGCTCGGCCGTGGGGTGCCGGACGAGGAGGAGTCGGAGGGGGAGGGGGCCTCCGACACGGCGATGTTCAGGGACGCGCTCGTGGTCACGTCGGGGACGGTCGCCCGGTCGTCCGTCTCGCCTCCGCCGGCGAGGACCGCCGCCGCGAGCGCGGCGGTACCGGCCACGGCGACCGCGGCCACCGCCGCGACCACCGTCCCGCGCCGGCGACGCCGTGCCGCCCGCGAGGCCCGGGACTCCCGCTCAGTGGCGGGGTCGAGGACACGGCCGAGGCCGTGGAGGAGCAGCGGCGCCGTGTCGGGGTCGTGGCCGGAGTCGTGGCTGTGGCCGTGGTCGGAGGCGCCCGCGTACTGCTCCGTCGGGTACACGCCGGGGTACGTGCCGGGGTACGCCCCCTGCCCCTGCCCCTGACCCTGGCCCTGACCCTGGCCCTGACCGGCCTCAGAGGGAAGCGCCTCCACCCGTATCGCCGTCAGCTGCGTCGTCGGCGGATCGTCCGCCGACACGGGCAGCACGTGGTACTCCACCGGAGGCGGGGTGACCTGCTCCGGGCGCCCCTCCGCCGCGTCCAGCGTCACGTACGGCCTGATCCGCAGCGGGTCGAAGTCCTCGGCCGCCGCTATCTCCGCCTGCGCACAGGCGCAGCCGGGTCTGTGTACGCCGCATTCAGGACAGACGTGTCCGGTCATCGATGGGTCCCCTCCCCGATCCAACTGCGAGCGATTATGCAGCCCGCGCCTGTTCGATGGGTGAACAGGAGCGCCCAGAGGTTGCGACAGGAGCGCCCCCGGCAGGCCATATCCGGACATTCGGATCACGATGGGGAAATGGCCCAGGAAACCAGCCCCTCCCCGCTCGGCGACGCCACCGTGCCAGGTCAGGGGCAGAGCCGTCGGACGGTCCTCGTCGCGATCGGCGCGCTGCTGCTCGGCATGCTGCTCGCCGCCCTCGACCAGACCATCGTCTCCACCGCCCTGCCGACCATCGTCAGCGAACTCGGCGGCATGGAACACCTCTCCTGGGTCGTCACCGCCTACATGCTGGCGTCGACGGCAGCGACGCCGCTGTGGGGCAAGCTCGGCGACCAGTACGGCCGCAAGAAGCTCTTCCAGGCGGCGATCGTCCTCTTCCTCATCGGCTCCGCCCTCTGCGGCATCGCCCAGAACATGCCCCAGCTCATCGCCTTCCGCGCGGTCCAGGGCCTCGGCGGCGGCGGCCTCATGGTCCTGTCGATGGCGATCGTCGGCGACCTCGTCTCGCCCCGCGAGCGCGGCAAGTACCAGGGCCTCTTCGGCGCCGTCTTCGGCGCCACCAGCGTCCTCGGCCCGCTGCTCGGCGGCCTGTTCACCGAGCACCTCTCCTGGCGCTGGGTCTTCTACATCAACCTGCCGATCGGGATCGTCGCCCTCTTCGTCATCGCGGCCGTGCTCCACATCCCGGTCCGCTCGACCCGGCACACGATCGACTACCTCGGCACCTTCCTCATCGCCTCGGTCGCCACCTGCCTCGTCCTCGTGGCCTCCCTCGGCGGCACCACCTGGGCCTGGGGCTCGCCGCAGATCATCGGCCTCGCCGTCCTCGGAGCCGTACTCCTCGTCTGGTTCGTGTACGTCGAACGGCGGGCGGCCGAACCGGTGCTGCCGCTCAAGCTCTTCCGGATCAGGACCTTCACCCTGGTCTCCGTCATCAGCTTCGTCGTCGGCTTCGCGATGTTCGGCGCGATGACCTACCTCCCCACCTTCCTCCAGGTGGTCCAGGGCGTCAGCCCGACGATGTCCGGCGTCCACATGCTGCCGATGGTGCTCGGCATGCTCCTCACCTCGACCGCCTCCGGCCAGATCGTGTCCCGCACCGGCCGCTGGAAGGTCTTCCCCATCGCCGGCACGGCGCTCACCGCGCTGGGGCTGCTGCTCCTCCACCGGCTCACCGAGACCAGCTCCACCTGGGAGATGAGCGTCTACTTCTTCGTCTTCGGCGCGGGACTCGGCCTCGTCATGCAGGTCCTCGTCCTGGTCGTGCAGAACGCCGTCTCGTACGAGGACCTCGGCGTCGCCACCTCGGGCGCGACCTTCTTCCGCTCCATCGGCGCCTCCTTCGGCGTCGCCGTCTTCGGCACCGTCTTCACCAACCGGCTCACCGACAAGCTGGGCGAGGTCTTCGCGAGCGCCGGCGCCGGTACGGAGCTGCCGCCCGGCGTCGGCCCCGAGCAGGTGGCGGCCGACCCGCGCGCCATCGCCGCCCTCCCGCCCGAGCTGCGCCCGGCCGTCCTCCACGCGTACGCCACGTCCATCACCGACGTCTTCCTGTACGCGGCCCCCGTCGTCCTCGTCGCCTTCGTCGTCGCCTGGTTCCTCAAGGAGGACAAGCTGCGCGGCTCGGTCACCGCGCCCGACACCAGCCAGACCCTCGCCTCGAACCCCGTCGAACGCTCCTCGTACGACGAGTGCGCCCGCGCCCTCTCCGTCCTCGGCACCCGGGAGGGCCGCAAGGAGGTCTACGAGAAGATCACCGCCCGCGCGGGACTCGACCTCCTGCCCGCCGCGAGCTGGCTGCTGCTGCGGATCCGCCGCCAGGGCGTGGTCGAGCCGGCCCGCCTCGCCGAGACCGCTCCCGTACCGCTGCGGGTGATCTCCGAGGCGGCGCGGCAGGTGGAGGAGCGGCGGCTCGCCCACCGCGAGGGCGTGTCGCTGGTCCTCACCGAGGCGGGCGTGGCCACGGCGACCAAGCTGGCCAAGGCCCGCGAGGAGTCGCTCGCCGACCTCCTCGGCGACTGGTGGGGACCCGACCGGCCCACCGACCTCGTGAAACTCGTGGAGGAACTGACGGCCGAGCTCAGCGGCTCGGACGGGGAGCACCCCCGGGGCCCCGAGCCGCCCCGCGACCACAAGGCCTGAACGGGCCCGACCGGTCAGAGCTCCTTGCCGTACCAGATGTCCATGTACGGCCCCGAGCAGTACGCCGGTATCTCCGCGTACCCCTCGCGCACGTACAGCCCGCGCGCCTCGACCAGGTCCAGGCGCGTGTTGAGCACCATCCGGCGCGCCCCGAGCGCCCGCGCCTCGTCCTCCAGGGAGCGCAGGAGCGCGGCGGCCCCGCCCCGTCCCCGGTACGCGCGCCGCAGGAACACCCGGGTCAGCTCGGCCCGTTCGCCGTCCTCCAGCAGGAGGACCCCGCCACACCCGGCCGGCTCTCCGCCGAGCCGGGCCACCAGGAACTGCCCGGTCGGCGGCGTCAGCCGCTCGACGCCGTCGCCCGCGAGCCCCTCGTCGATCTCCGCCTCCGTCGCGGGCCGCTTCCAGTAGCTGCCCGCGACGTCGCCGTAGTAGTCGCGGCGGAGGGCGGTGGCGTCCGGGGTGTCGACGGCCTCGGGGGTGAAAGTCCAGGTCATGCCGCCATTCTGCGACGGACCGGCCCCCGGACTCCCGCGAATTACTTGGGGGAGGCCTGCTGCACGACCTCGAAGGACCACAGCGTCGACCCGGTGGCGGCCGGCTTCGGCCGCTCGCCGCCCTCACCCGCGCCGCCACCGGCCCCGTGGGCGGCCTTCATGGAACCGTTCATCCAGTTCTGGAAGTCCTCCTCGGACCTCCAACGGGTGTACACCAGGTACTGGTCGGTCCCCTCCAGGGGCCGCAGCAGCTCGAACCACTCGAACCCGTCGGACCCCTCCACGGAACCGGCCCGCGAGGCGAACCGCTTCTCCAGGACCTCACGCTGCTCGGTGGGGACGGTCAGGACGTTGATCTTCACGATGCTCATGGAGGGCAGGATATGACCCGGGGCTCCTCGGTGATCGGGACGGACGCGGCGGGCGCGGTGCGGGGGCTGGCCGGGCGGTGGGTGTCGTTGCTCGGGGAGGGGGACTTCGTCGTCTCGCCCGTGGGGCTGTGGCTGGCGCTGGGGGCGGTGGCTTCCGGGGCCCGGGGGCGTACCGCCGAGGAGCTGGCGGGGCTGCTCGGGGTCGAGGGGGAGGCGGCGGCCGAGGCCGTGACCGCTGCTCAGCGGGCCCTGGCCGGCGGGGTCGCGGTGGCGACCGGGGTGTGGAGCGCGGTGCCGGTCCGGGAGGGGTTCGCGCGGGGGCTGCCCGATGTGCGGTTCGGGGTGCTGGGGGCCGTTCCCGACGCCCAGGCGGAGCTCGACGCGTGGGTACGGGCGGCCAGTGGCGGGCTCGTACGGGAGGTGCCGCTCGGGCTCGACGGGTCCGAGGATCTCGTTCTGCTCGGCGTCCTCGCGCTCAGGGCCCGGTGGCGGGTCGCCTTCGCGCCGGAGCTCACCCGTGACGCGCCCTTCACCGACGGGGACGGGGTCACCCGTGACGTACCGACCATGCGGCAGCGGGTTCCGGCCCGGTGGGTCTGGGCGGTGGGCGGGGTGACGGTCGTCGAGCTGCCGTGTGCGGGAGGGGGGAACGTGAGGGTGCGGTTCGTCCTGGGGGACGAGGGGGCGGGGCCGGCCGGTGTCCTGCCCGCCGCCTGGGCCCCGGCCGACGCGCGGGAGCCGCTGCGCGCCGACGCCGTCGAGCTCGCGCTGCCGCGCTTCGCCCTCCGGACGAGGACCGACGCCCACGCCCATCTGGAGGCCCTCGGCGTCCGGTCGGCGCTGCGGCCGGACGCCGACTTCTCGGGGATCTCGGCGGCGGACACGTACATCGCCAAGGTCCTTCAGGAGGCGGTCGTCGAGGTCGCCGAGGAGGGCGTGGAGGCTGCCGCCGTCACCCAGGTCGTCATGACGCGCAGCGCCGCCGCGCCCCGGCCTCGGACGGTGGAGCGGATCGCCTTCGACCGGCCCTTCGGGGTGGTCGTCGTCGACGGGACGGGGGAGGTGCCGCTGTTCGTGGGGTGGCGGCGGAGCGCACCCGCCGACTCCGGGCGCTAGCCGATCACGCGGGCCAGGAGCAGGCCGTCGTAGCCCTTCGAGCCGACCGTCTGGAACGCCGTCGCGTCCAGGCGGGGTTCGCGGGCGACGAGTTCGAGCATCTCGCGGGTGCCGGTGATGCCCGGGTCGTCGGGGTGCTCGGTGGCGACGCGACCGTTCCGTACGACGTTGTCGACGATGATCAGCGAGCCGGGCCGGGTGAGCTTCAGGGCCCACGTGACGTAGTGCGGGTTGTTGGCCTTGTCGGCGTCGACGAAGACGAGGTCGAAGGGGCCCGCCCCCTCCGCCTCCAGGAGCGGCAGGGTGTCCAGGGCCGCGCCCGTCCGGACCTCGACGGTCTTCTCCAGACCGGCGCGGGCGATGTTGGCGCGGGCCACGTCCGCGTGGGCGGGGTCGTACTCCAGGGTGACGAGGCGGCCGTCGGCGGGCAGGGCGCGGGCCAGCCAGATCGTGCTGTAGCCGCCGAGGGTGCCGATCTCCAGGATGCTGCGGGCACCCTGGGTCGCGGCGAGGAGGTGGAGCAGCTTGCCCTGGTTGGGGGCGACCGCGATCTCCGGCAGACCGGCCGCCGCGGAGGCGGCGAGCGCGGCGGTCAGGGCCTCGTCCGGCGGGGCGAGCAGGCCGGTGAGGTAGTCGTCCACGTCGTTCCACTGAGGGGTCGTCATGTGAACGAACGTACACCCGGGGTGGGGGCGGGACGGCGTCGCCGTACGGACACGACCACCGCGGTCGCCGCGAGCAGCACCGCCGTCCCGACGACGGTCAGGAACCACACCGGGAACCCGCCGCCGACCGTCAACAGGGTGTCCGCGTAGACGACTTGGCGGTACGGGGTGTCGGCGACCGCCCTGAGGCGGTGGTCGTCGTCGATGCGGCCCGGGTCGGGGAACCGCTGCTCCAGGACCGTGAGGCGGACCGGCGAGGAGCCCGCGAGCTCCGCCACCGGGCCCTCCGGGCGGTCGATCAGACCCGCGAAGGTGACCTCGGGGCGGTCGCCGCCGATGGAGGAGCGGGGCTCCATGCGGTGTTCGGCGAGGACGGAGAGGCCCAGGCTCTGCGCGGACTTCGCGAGCCGCGAGAGCCGCATCGGATAGACCAGGTCGGGGGAGGCGAACGCGATGCGGAGCGGGGTGAGTTCGCCGGAGAGGACGGCGCCCTGCTCCTCGGGCGCCAGCCGGACGGCGACGTACTCCCACTTCCGCTCCACGTACGGCCGGAGCGCGCCGGTCAGCCGCTCGGGCAGCTCGAAGCCGTTGGCGCGCAGCCAGTCGCCGAGGGCGTCCGGGTCGGTTGCGGTCAGGCGGGCCACGTCGAACGGGCCGAGCCGTTCGCGGCCGACGACCCCGACCCCGGCGCCCGCGCCGACCGGGGCGGCGCCCGCGCCGTCGCCCTGGCTCCCGGCGAACGGCCAGTCGTCCTCGCGCGGCCAGAAGTAGGGGCGTTCGCGCCGCTCGGGCGCGGCGAGCCGGGCCAGTTCGTCGAAGAGCGCCGGGTCCCCGAGGGTCACGTCGGCCCGGTCGGGCACGGGCATGATCCAGGCGGCCCTGCGGGCGTCGCCGTGGACGCGGAAGCGCATGACGACGGTCTCGGTCCGCCCGTCCCAGTGGACGGCCGACTCCTCCCGGTCGACGCCGATGCGCCGCGCCTTGTCCGGGATCATGGCGCCGCAGCCGCAGGCGTACGCCGGGGCGACGAGGAGCGAGCCGAGCTGGAGGGCGAGGAGGGCGACGAGGAGGGTGAGGGCGCGTCGCGCCGCTGTCGCCCTGGGTCTGTGGAGTCGCGGTGTTCCCTGCATGGGGGGTCGGACGCGCGCGGTGCCGTTCCGGTTCCGGGACCGGCACCGCGCGGAGCCCTGACGCCGCCCGCCGTCACGCCGACGTGCGGACCCTCAGCTCCTTCACGCCGTTCAGCCACGCCGCCCGCAGCCGGCGCGGTTCGCCGACGAGGGTGAGGTCGGGGAGGACGTCCGCGATCGCGTTGAAGATCAGCTCGATCTCCTTGATCGCGAGCGACTTGCCGAGGCAGAAGTGGGGTCCGCCGCCGCCGAAGCCGAGGTGCGGGTTCGGGTCGCGGGTGATGTCGAAGCGTTCGGGGTCGGTGAAGACCTCGGGGTCGTTGTTGGCGGAGGAGTAGAAGATGCCGACGCGGTCGCCCGCGCGGATCTTCTGCCCGCCGATCTCGGTGTCCTGGGTGGCGGTCCGCTGGAAGGAGACGACGGGGGTCGCCCAGCGCACGATCTCCTCGGCGGCGGTGGCCGGACGCTCCCGCTTGAAGAGTTCCCACTGGTCGGGGTGGGTGAGGAAGGCGTGCATGCCGTGGCTGATGGCGTTGCGCGTGGTCTCGTTGCCGGCGACGGCGAGCAGCAGGACGAAGAGGCCGAACTCGTCGGAGGAGAGGTTGCCCTGCCCCTCGGCGGCGACCAGCTGGGTCACGATGTCGGCGGCCGGGCACTCCTTGCGTTCGGCCGCCATGCCCATCGCGTACCCGATGAGCTCCATGGCGGCCTCGGCGCCGATCTCCTCGGTGATGGCGTACTCGGGGTCGTCGTACGCGATCATCTTGTTCGACCAGTCGAAGATCCGGGAGCGGTCCTCCTGCGGTACGCCGATGAGTTCGGCGATCGCCTGGAGGGGCAGCTCGACGGCGACCCGGGTGACGAAGTCGAAGGTGCCGTCGGCGTCCGCGGCGGCCCTGGCCTCCTCGGCGATGGCCCGGGCGCGGTCGCGCAGGGCCGTCTCCAGGCCGCGGATCGCCCGGGGGGTGAAGCCGCGCTGGACGATCTGGCGGACCCGGGTGTGTTCCGGCGGGTCCATGTTGAGCATGATCAGCTTCTGGACGTCGATCTGCTCCTGGGCGATGGACTCGTTGAAGCGGATGACGGCCGTGTTGAGGTTCGAGGAGAACAACTCCGGGTGCGTGGAGACGTACTTGACGTCCGCGTGACGCGTGACGGCCCAGTACCCGCTGTCCTGGAAGCCCGTGATGCCGGTCTGCTGGGGACACCACCACACGGGGGCGGTCCGCCGCAGTTCGGCGAATTCGGGGTGGGGGACGCGGGTACGGAGCAGATCGGGGTCGGTGGCGTCGAACCCTTCGGGGAGATGAGGACAGGGCATCGGCAACACGCCTCCATAATCTGATGGTCCATCAGAAACTGTGGCGAAAGTTAGTAACGACTTCTCCAAGTGGCAAGGGGCGGAACGGGAACTGTTGCGTCCCGGACCCTTGCGTACCCGGGGTAGCAGTCATAAGACTGCTTGCAGAACTAGAACGCGTACTAGTTACCCCGTGACGCCGACCGGACGAGGTGCCGGGACACCGACACCGGTCGAGGAGAGGACGAGCTCATGGCCGCGGAACCCGTCATCGTCGAAGCCGTACGCACGCCGATCGGCAAGCGCGGAGGCGCGCTCGCCAACCTCCACCCCAGCTATCTCCTGGGCGAGACCTACCGCGAACTCCTCGGACGCACCGGCATCCACGCCGACTGCGTCGAGCAGATCGTCGGCGGTACGGTCACCCACGCCGGCGAGCAGTCCATGAACCCGGCGCGCACCGCCTGGCTCACCATGGGCCTCCCGTACGAGACGGCCGCCACCACCGTCGACTGTCAGTGCGGATCCTCGCAGCAGGCCAGCCACATGGTCGCCAACATGGTCGCCGCCGGCGTCATCGACATCGGCATCAGCTGCGGCGTCGAGGCCATGTCCCGCGTGCCGCTCGGCTCCGGCTCCAAGCACGGGCCCGGCAAGCCGTTCCCCGACGAGTGGAACGTCGACCTGCCCAACCAGTTCGAGGCCGCCGAACGCATCGCCCGCCGCCGCGGCCTCACCCGCGAGCGCGTCGACTCGCTCGGGCTGCTCTCCCAGGAGCGGGCCGCGGCCGCCTGGGCCGAGGAGCGGTTCAAGCGCGAGACCTTCGCCGTGCAGGTGCCGACGACCGAGGCCGAGCAGGCCTCGGGCCAGGGCATGTGGCGGCTCGTCGACCGTGACGAGGGCCTGCGCGACACCACCATGGAAGGCCTGGCGCGGCTCAAGCCGGTCATGCCGACCGCCGTCCACACCGCCGGGAACTCCTCCCAGATCTCCGACGGCGCCTGCGCGATCATGTGGGCCTCCAAGCGCATGGCCCGCGCCCTCAAGCTCCGGCCGCGCGCCCGGATCGTCGCCCAGGCCCTCGTCGGCGCCGACCCGCACTACCACCTCGACGGTCCGGTCGACGCGACGCGGGCGGTGCTCGGCAAGGCCGGGATGTCGCTGCGGGACATCGACCTCGTCGAGATCAACGAGGCCTTCGCCTCGGTGGTGCTCAGCTGGGCGCAGGTCTTCGACCAGGACCTGGAGAAGGTCAACGTCAACGGCGGTGCCATCGCGCTCGGCCACCCCGTGGGGGCGACCGGGGCGCGGCTCATCACCACCGCGCTGCACGAGCTGGAACGGACCGACAAGGAGTTCGCGCTGATCACGATGTGCGCGGGCGGGGCGCTGGCGACGGGGACGATCATCCAGCGCCTCTGATCGCCGGCCCGTTCGGCGGTGCGGGGCCGGGGTGCGGGGCCGGGGTGCGGGGCCGGCGGTGCGGGGCCGGGGGTGCCCGGAAACGCCGCAGGCCCCGCCCCTCCGTGAGGAGGGCGGGGCCTTGCGGATGCGCGCACTGCGGGGCGTGCGCGCTGCGTGCGGCTGTGGCTGCCGGCGGCTGTCGGCTTAGTACCAGCCGTTGGCCTGCCAGAACGCCCAGGCGTCGTTCGGGGAGCCGTAGCGCTCGTTCATGTAGTCCAGGCCCCACTTGATCTGGGTGGCCGGGTTGGTCTTCCAGTCGGCGCCGGCGGAGCTCATCTTCGAGCCCGGAAGGGCCTGGACCAGGCCGTAGGCACCGCTGGACGAGTTGGTGGCGGCGGGGTTCCAGCCGGACTCGTGCTCGACGATCTTGCTGAAGGAGGAGTACTGCGAGGCGGGGACGATCTTTCGAGCGAGCTCCTGCGGGCTGGCGGCGGAAGCCGAGCCCGACGTACCGAGTGCCACGCCGGTCGCGCCCAGAAGGACGGCCGCGGTGGCGGCGAGGGAGCGCTTGCGGACGGCGGCACGAGTGGTGAGCGAGCTGAACAACGTATCTACCTAACGTCGGGTACAAGGACCGCGCCAGGCGTTTTCGGCAAGCCGGAACCAGGGCCCGGGGGAACCGGGATCTGGGGGGAACCGGCCGTCCGAGGCTCCGTGGTGAACACCGGCTGCCTGGCGACGTCCTCCAATGAACCAGGCCCGGAGCCCCGATGCAATGACCCCCATTACGAGGAAGGTTCGGATGTGGGGGGTAGGTGCCGGATAAGTGGCTTGAGGGGTTTCCGCAGGTCACGAGAGCGTGTGAGGAGATATCGGCGGGTTTGCCCGTCTACTATTCCGGCTCGTTTGTGACGTGGGTCCTGTGGGGCGCCTCACCCGCGAGGCCCTTTTCCGGGCCTTCGAATGTGACCTGGGCCTCGAAGTTCGCCCTTCGAGTCGCACGGCGAAGGGCCTTCAGGAGCGTGGATCCGATGGTGAGGGTGAGGACCACGGTGAGGACGGCACGGCCCAGGTCCCAGCCGAGGGACGTGGCCGTGACGTACGCGAGGAACCGGACCAGGTTCTCGTGCAGCGGGGCTCCGGGCTGGAACGCGATAGGGCTGGATTCCGGGGCCAGGATCAGCACCCAGCCCTGAAGGTTCATGATCGTTCCGTACGCGAACGCCGCCACGAACCCGTACGCGGACAGCATCAGCAGCTCGGCCCGCCCCCGGAGCCGGTCCGGGCCCGGCAACAGCCCCGCGCCCATCGTGAACCAGCCCATCGACAGCATCTGGAACGGCATCCACGGGCCCACACCGCCCGTGAGCAGGGCCGACGCGAACATCGTGACCGCGCCGAGGACGAAACCGAAGCCCGGGCCGAGGACCCGGCCGCTCAGCACCATCAGGAAGAACATCGGCTCCAGGCCGCCCGTCCCCGCCCCCAGCGGGCGCAGCGCCGCGCCCACGGCGGCGAGCACGCCCAGCATCGCGACCGCCTTCGCGTCCATGCCGGAGTCCGCGATCGTCGCGACGACGACGGCGACGAGAAGGGGGAGGAGCGCGGCGAAGAGCCACGGGGCGTCGCCCGCGTGCGAGGTCACGGCCGAGTCCGCGTCCGCGAAGAGGGGCCAGGTGAAGGCGGCGAGCCCGATGAGGGAGACGAGGACGAGGGCGGTGACGGAGCGGGGGCCGAGGCGGAGGACGCGGACGGCGCGGACGGCGCGGGTGTCTGTTCGCGTCACAGCGCCGCCTCCACCTGTTCGACCGTGAGCCAGGGCTGCGGGGCGAGGATCTTCGCCACCTGCGGGGAGAAGGCGGGGGAGGAGACGACGACCTCGGCCGTCGGGCCGTCCGCGACGACCTCGCCGTCCGCGATGACCACCACCCGGTGGGAGAGCTCCGCGGCCAGCTCCACGTCATGGGTCGCCAGCACGATCGCGTGACCGTCCGCCGCCAGGGCACGCAGCTGCGTGACCAGACGGGCCTTCGCCGCGTAGTCGAGACCGCGGGTCGGCTCGTCCAGGAGAAGAAGGGGAGGACGGCCGGTCAGCACGACGGCCAGCGCGAGGGCCAGGCGCTGCCCCTCGGAGAGGTCGCGGGGGTGGTGCCGTCGGCGAGCCCCGGGATCAGCTCCTCGACCAGGGCACGGCAGGTGCCGGGGGCCGCGTGCGCGTCCGTGTCGGCGGCGGTGCACTCGGCGGCGACCGTGTCCGCGTAGAGGAGGTCCCTGGGCTCCTGCGGGACCAGGCCGACCTGGCGGATCAGCTCCGCCGGGGCGGTGGCGTGCGGGGCCAGGCCCGCGACCCGGACCGTGCCGGCGGTCGGCTCGATCATGCCGACGAGGGTGGAGAGCAGGGTGGACTTGCCGGCGCCGTTGCGGCCCATGAGGGCGACGGTCTCGCCCGGGGTGACCTGAAGGTCGATACGACGGAGGGCCTCGACGCGGCCGCGGCGGACGCGGAGGCCTTCGGCGAGGAGGAGGGGGCCCGCGGTCGGGGCGGCCGGGGTGGTGCGGCGCCGTCGCAGGAACGGGAGGAAGCCCCCACCCCGCCCCTTCCCGAAACCGGGGCTCTGCCCCGGACCCCGGTCCTCAAACGCCGGACGGGCTGGAAGATCCAGCCCCGCCGGCGTTTGAGGCGCGGGGGTCCGGGGGCGGAGCCCCTGGTTTCGGGAAGGGGCGGGGTGGGGGAGAGGCCCCGCAGGGCTGGCCTGTGCCGGCGCGGCGGCCCGGTTCGCGGGCCCGGCCACGGCGCTCGTCGCCGCCACCGGCAGCCGGTCCGCCAGGCGTTCCTTCAGTTCGCCGGACCGTCGCCGCGCGTCCCGTACCGTCAGGGGCAGTGGGGACCAGCCCGCCAGTCTGCCCAGGGCCACCACCGGCGGGTGGACCGGGGAGATCGCCATCACGTCGGCCGGTGTGCCGAGCACCGCTTCCGGCAGCAGCAGCACCTGGTCCGCGTACTGGACCACCCGTTCCAGGCGGTGCTCCGCGAGGAGGACCGTCGTGCCGAGGTCGTGGACCAGGCGCTGGAGCACCGCGAGGACGTCCTCCGCCGCCGACGGGTCCAGCGCCGACGTCGGTTCGTCGAGGACGAGGACCTTGGGGTGCGGGGTCAGGACCGAGCCGATCGCGACCCGCTGGCGCTGGCCGCCGGAGAGCGTCGCGATCGGGCGGTCGCGGAGTTCCGCGAGGCCCAGCAGGTCGAGGGTCTCCTCGACGCGGCGCCGCATGACCGCGGGCGCGAGGCCCAGGGACTCCATGCCGTACGCGAGCTCGTCCTCCACCGTGTCCGTCACGAAGTGCGCCGACGGGTCCTGGCCCACCGTGCCCACCACGTCCGCGAGCTCCCGCGGCGGGTGCAGCCGGGTGTCCCGGCCGTCGACCGTCACGCGGCCGGTCAGGGTGCCGCCCGAGAAGTGCGGGACGAGGCCGGACACCGTGCCGAGCAGCGTGGACTTGCCGACGCCCGAGGGGCCGACGAGCAGCACGAGTTCGCCCTCGGGGATGGTGAGGTCCAGGTTCCGCAGGGTCGGCCTGGCGTCCTCCTCGTACCTCACCGAGACGTTTTCGAAGCGGATCACGACACAGACTCCTCGGGAACGGGTGCCACCCACGCCGGGAGCAGGCCCACCAGGATCGACAGCGCCGGCCACACCGGCAGCTGCGGAGCTTCGAGCGGGACGACCCCGGGGTGCAGCGCCTCCGGCGCGTACTGGTTCGCCCAGATCATCAGGACCGCGACCGCGATGCCCGAGCCCGCCACCAGCCAGGCCCGGACGCCCCAGCGGTCGGGGCGGTAGCGCGTACGGACGGTCCGGCGGCCGCCGAGCCGGAGCCCGGCCATCGCCGCGAGCAAGCCGGCGCCGAGCAGCGGCAGCCCGTACCCCGCTCCCTCCGCCGCGAGGAGTCCGTACGAGCCCGCGCAGACGCCGAGGAGGCCGCCGAGGGTGAGGAGGTTCGTGGTGCGGCGGACCGAGGGCGGGACCTGGGCCGTCCGGCCGTACCCGCGCGCGTCCATCGACGCCGCCACCGCGATCGAGCGCTCCAGCGCCCCTTCCAGTACGGGCAGGCCGATCTGGAGCACCGCCCGTACCCCGCCCGTGGGGCGGCCGCGCAGGCGGCGGGCGGTACGGAGCCGGGCCACGTCGGCGACCATGTTCGGCGCGAACGTCATCGCCACGACGACGGCGACCCCCGCCTCGTACAGCGCGCCCGGCAGCGACTTCAGCAGCCGCGCCGGGTTGGCCAGCGCGTTCGCCGCGCCGACGCAGATCAGCAGGGTCGCCAGCTTCGCGCCCTCGTACAGGGCGAAGACCAGCTGCTCGGCCGTGACCCGGCCCCCGATCCGGATGCCCTGCACCCAGTCGGGGAGCGGCACCTCGGGGAGCGTGAACAGGGTGTGCGTCCCCGGGATCGGCGAGCCGAGGAGGAGGGAGAAGACGACCCGCAGGAAGACGACGAACAGGCCGAGCTTCACGAACGCGCCGTACGAGCGGGCCCAGGGCGCGTCCGTGCGGCGGGCCGCGACGACGTACCCGGCGACCCCGACCAGCAGGCCGAGGAGCAGCGGGTTCGTGGTGCGGGAGGCGGCGACGGCCAGGCCGAGCGCCCACAGCCACCAGGCACCGGCGTGCAGGGCGTTCGAGCGGTTCGCGACGGGCGCCGTGAACGTCGAGGAGGCGGGGGCCGTGAACGTCGAGGAGGCGGAGGCCGTGAACGTCGAGGAGGCGGAGGCCTTGGACGTTTCGGACGTCGTCGTGCGGGCGGGACTCATCCGCGCCGGCGGGCCTTCCAGATCGCCGCCCCGCCCAGGGCGAGCACGGCCGCCCCGCCGGCGAGCACGCCGAACGACGGGCCGCTGTCGACCGGCTTCATGCCGGAGGCCGAGGCGGGCGCCTCCGAAGGGGCCGCGGTCGGGTCCGGGGCCTCGGCCACCTGCTCGCCGCAGCCCTTCGCCGGGTATCCCGCGATGGCGCACAGCATCGCCACGTCGTTGTACCGCAGCGGCTTCGCCACCGCCGCGAGCGCGTCCGCGCCCGTCCCGGCCTCCGGGACCCGGGCGCAGCCGAGCCGGACCGTCTCGGCGGGCAGGGTCTCGCCCGGCGGGGTGTCCTTCGGGCCGCCGAAGTCGACGACGACCGCGATCCGCTTGGTCCCGGACTTCTCCGCCACGTCCCCGCAGATCTTCGCGAAGTCGGGGGCGGGGGTCGGCATGGACGTGTCGCTCGTGCCCTCGCTGACCGCGAAGCGGAAGCCGATGGTGTCGCCGTCGGCGGGGCGGGCCGTCGCCGGGCCGAGGCTGGCGTACGCCCACGGCTTGCCGCCGTCGCTCTCCCAGAACGACCAGTAGCGGTAGCCGGCGGCCTGCGCCGGGGCCGCCGCGAGGACGGTCAGCGTCAGGGCCGCGCCGGCGGCGGCGACCCTGCCGGCGAACGTCCGGGAGGTGCGGGAGGTCACTTCTTGCGGCCGCTCATGAGGAAGCCGATGCCGACGCCGACGACCATGCCGATGCCGATGATCCACCAGATGTCGAAGCCGGAGTCCTCGTCGTCCGTGGCGGCGGTGGAGTTGTCCGCGACCTTCGGCTCGGGGCCGAGGGCGTTGAGCTCCGAGACCAGGTTGACCGTGCCGAAGGCGGTCGGGTCCGTCTCCATCGAGCGGGCCGCCAGGATCAGCTGCGCGTACGCGGCGGGGCCGTTCTTCTTCGCCCACGCGGCCGAGTTCTTCTGGAGCCACTCCAGGGAGGGCAGCGCCTCCTTGGTGGCGCCGGTCACGGCGAGCGCGATGACGGCGTCGGCGGTGTTGCCGACGTCGGGCTTGTCGGCGGTGTCGGTGGCGCCGGGCATCGGCGGGGTGAGGAGGTAGCCGGTCTTCGCGAGGGCCTTCGCCAGGTAGGAGGAGCCGTTGAGGGCGGCCCGCTCGGCGGTCGGCTTCGTCGGGTCCTGGCAGGTCGGGGTCTGCGGGGGCTCGACCCGGCGGGCGACGACGCTCTTGCCGAGCCCGGCGAGGGTGGCGGCGGCGGTCGCGTCCGCGTTGGCGAGCAGCTTGCCGTCCTTGTCGGGCTGGTACGCGAAGGCGCCCGCGCCCTCCTTGTCCGAGCAGGGCAGGGCGAAGGTGAGGAGCGCGTCGTAGGGGTTGTGGCCCTCGACGGAGGTGAAGTCGGTGGGCTTGGTGCCGGTCGCGGCGAGGGCGCTGACGATCACCGAGGTCGAGTTGGCGTCGCTGGGGGCGCCGGGGGAGTAGCTCCAGCCGCCGTCCTTGTTCTGGACGGTCCGCAGCCAGTCGGTGCCGGCCTTGACGGCCGTGGCGGCGTTCTCGGGGGTGACGTACTGGCGGCGGACGGCGCCGAGCGCCTGCACGGCGAGCGCGGTGGCGTTGGTGTCCCGCATCGTCTTGTCGTCGCAGGGCTTGGTGGAGTCCGCGCGGTACGAGCTGAAGGAGCCGTCGGCGCACTGCTGGTCGAGGAGCCACTTCACGGCCTGGTCGGCGGGCTGGTAGCCGGCGCCGCGCTGGGCGAGGAAGGCGTAGGACTGGCGCCAGACGCCGTCGTACGTCGGGTCGCCGGAGCCGTACAGGCCGACGATCGCACCGGAGGTGCCCGTCTCGGACGTGGAGGGGGAGGGCGCGGCGGCGGCCGGGGCGGCCAGGGCCGCTCCGGAGCCGATGACGACGGCGGCGGCGAGCGCGGCGGCGGCGCGGCGGACGGTGTTCATGGGGCCCTCTCCTGCGGCCGGGCTCCGGCACGCCTCTGGGCACCAGGCTCCGGCTCCGTATTCCTCGACGGTGCCGGCCTTCACGTCCCGCGCGGCATTCCGACTCGCCGCCCTCGGGGAGGGCCGCTCACGAATGGGGTATCCCCTGCTCGAGCGAAGCCGAGAGCTTGGGGAAGGGGTCAGTGCCGGATTCGCACCGGCTTCCCCCCGCGTACGGGCATGATGACGACCCGCCCACTCTACCGGCCCGGGGACCGCGGCCCCCGGGCCTCACACCGCGACGTACGTCACCGGGTCCGTCCCCGCCACCGCCTCCGCCCGCCCCAGCTTCACGAGGCGCCGAAGGTGCGCCTCGGCCTCGCTGACGGCGATGTTCCGGGAGTCGTGGGGGATCCGGTCCCAGGGGCGGTTCCACTCCATCCGCTCGGCGAGCTGCCACGGCGTGAGCGGGGCGGAGAGGAGGGAGAGGAGTCCGGTGAGGCGCTCCTCGTGGTGGGCGAGGAGCTCGGCGACCCGGCCGGCGGCGTCGGCGAAGGCGTACTGGTGGGCCGGGAGGACCTCGGCGACGCCGAGGCGGCCGATGCGCTCCAGGGAGTCGAGGTAGTCGCCGAGGGGGTCGGTCTCCTGGGCCTCGCCCGGGTGCTCGTAGAGGCCGATGTGCGGGGAGATGCCGGGGAGCAGGTGGTCGCCGGAGAAGAGGCGCCCGTGGCCCGGGAGCCCGGCGGGGTGCTCCTCCTCCAGGTGGAGGCAGACGTGGCCGGGGGTGTGGCCGGGGGTCCAGACGGCGCGGAGCCGCCGCCCGGCGAGGTCGAGGAGCTCGCCGGGGACGATCTCGCGGTCGGGGACGGCGGAGCTCAGGCCGGGCAGGGTGCGCAGCCGGCCGGAGGCGCGGGCGGCGATCAGCGGGGCGAGGTGCTCCTCGGGGGCGCCGACGGCGGTGAGCTTGTTCGTCATGTAGTCGAGCCAGGTGCCGGGCTCGGCGGAGCGGGTGCGGCGGACGACGGCCGTGTCGGCGGCGTGCATGGCGATCCAGGCGCCGGACTCCTCGCGGACCCGGCCGGAGAGGCCGTGGTGGTCGGGGTGGTGGTGGGTGATGACGACGCCGTGGATCTCCTGGACGGAGAGTCCGAGGGCGGTGAGTCCGGCGGTGAGTTCGGTCCAGGAGGCGGGGTCGTCCCAGCCGGTGTCGACGAGGACCGGGCCGCGGTCGGTGTCGAGGACGTGGACGAGGGTGTGGCCGAGGGGGTTGTCCGGGATCGGGACCCGAAGGGACCAGACGCCTCCGCCGTGCTCGGTCACCTGGGTCATGTCTGCCTCATCTTCCCGAAACCGTCAGGGGCTTGATCTCCGCGTACCGGACCGTTGCCCATCATAACTAGAACTGGTATCAGTTCTGAGGCATCGTCAGAAGTGTTTTCGCGTCCCTCAGTCCTCCCGGAAGGCGGCGGTCATGACCGAGCTTGTGGAGCACGGAAAGCTGTTCATCGGCGGGGAGTTGACCGACCCGCTCGGCAGTGCGGTCATCGAGGTGATCTCGCCGCACACGGAGGAGGTCATCGGCCGCGTCCCGCACGCCTCCGAGGCCGACGTCGACCGGGCCGTCGCCGCCGCCCGCAAGGCCTTCGACGAGGGGCCCTGGCCGCGGATGACCCTGGAGGAGCGGATCGCGGTCGTCACCCGCATCAAGGACGCCATCGCCGTGCGGTACGAGGAGATCGGCCGCGTCATCAGCTCGCAGAACGGCTCCCCGTACTCCTGGTCGGTCCTGGCCCAGGCGCTCGGCGCGATGATGGTCTGGGACGCGGCCATCGCCGTCGCCCGGGACTTCACCTTCGAGGAGCGGCGCGGCGGGGTGCTCGGCCCGCTGCTCGTGCGGCGCGAGCCGGTCGGGGTGGTCGCGGCCGTCGTCCCGTGGAACGTGCCGCAGTTCACCGCCGCCGCCAAGCTCGGGCCCGCGCTCCTCGCCGGCTGCACCGTGGTGCTCAAGCCCTCCCCGGAGGCGCCGCTCGACTCGTACATCCTCGGCGAGATCGCGGCCGAGGCCGGGCTCCCCGAGGGCGTCCTGTCGATCCTGCCCGCCGACCGGGAGGTCAGCGAGTACCTCGTCGGCCACCCCGGCGTCGACAAGGTCTCCTTCACCGGCTCGGTCGCGGCGGGCAAGCGGGTCATGGAGGTCGCCTCGCGCAACCTCACCCGCGTCACCCTCGAACTGGGCGGCAAGTCCGCCGCCGTGATCCTGCCCGACGCGGACCTCGACACCACCGTCGCCGGGATCGTCCCGGCCGCCTGGATGAACAACGGTCAGGCGTGCGTGGCCCAGACCCGCATCCTCGTGCCCCGCTCGCGGTACGACGAGATCTCCGAGGCGCTCGCCGCCGCGGCCGGCGCGCTCGTCGTCGGCGACCCGCTCGACCCGGCCACCCAGGTCGGCCCGCTCGTCGCCCGCCGCCAGCAGCAGCGCTCCCTCGACTACATAGGCATCGGCCAGTCGGAGGGCGCCAAGGTCCTCGCGGGCGGCGGCCGTCCGGCCGGGCTCGACCGCGGCTGGTACGTCGAGCCGACGCTCTTCGGTGACGTCGACAACTCCATGCGGATCGCCCGCGAGGAGATCTTCGGCCCGGTGATCTGCCTCCTGCCGTACGGGGACGAGGCCGAGGCCCTCCGGATCGCGAACGACTCCGACTTCGGCCTCAGCGGCAGCGTCTGGACCGGCGACGTCGAGCACGGCATCGACTTCGGCCGCCGCGTGCGCACCGGCACCTTCAACGTCAACACCTTCAGCCTCGACATGCTCGGCCCCTTCGGCGGCTACAAGAGCTCCGGCGTGGGCCGCGAGTTCGGCCCCGAGGGCTTCGGCGAGTACCTGGAGCACAAGATGATCCACCTCCCGGCCGGATACGGGGACGCGTGATGGGCGACCGCTGGCACGTCGAGGTCGACCGGAGCGTCTGCATCGGCTCCGGCATGTGCGTCAACCACGCCCCGACCGGCTTCCGTCTGGACTCGGCCCGCCAGTCCCACCCGACCGAGCCGGAGACGGACGCGGGGGAGCGGCTCCTGGCGGCGGCGGAGGGCTGTCCGGTGGAGGCGATCCTGATCACGCTGGCGGACGGGGGCGAGCCGGTCTACCCGCCGGAGGAGTAGGGCCGGCCGAGTGGCCCCGGACGCCCGCCTCGTGAGGTGCCGTCATTCCCACGTGCAAAACTGTGCGTCGTTCAACGGGGGCAAGAAGCCTTCGTGCGTGCGTATTTGGGAGTGTTGTGCGCAAGGCGAAGATGGTGGCCGCGGCCGCCGGTGTGATTCTGCTCGTCGCGGGCTGCGGGAGCGAGGGCGGCTCGGACAAGGGCGGCTCGGACAAGGGTGGTTCCGCGTCCGCGGGTTCGTCCTCGGCCGGGTCCTCCGCGACCGGTGGTTCGGGTGGCGGCGGTGACGCCGGGCAGAAGCTCGACGTCGACGCCGTCACCAAGGAGATCACCGACGCGGCGACGGGGGCCGGCTTCACGCAGGACTCCACCGGTGAGGGCGTGCCGGCCGAGGCCAAGGACTGCATGGTCAGCTGGACGGCCGACGCCGAGAAGGCCGCGGACCCGGCGAAGTCGTACGCGGACTCCGTGGCGACCCTGACCAAGGGCGGCTGGAGCGAGCAGCGGAGCTCCGGCGCGGGCGGCTCGGTCATCAAGTCGCTGAAGAAGAGCAGCTGGCAGCTCCAGGCGAGCAACCACTCGGCGGGCCCGCTGAAGCTGGTCATGTTCGTGGCCGTCGACAGCGGCCCGGAGTGCGCGGCGGCCATCGCCGCGAGCAACGCCACGGCCGGTCAGGGGTCCTGACCCGCCGGGCCGGTCGGGGGTCCTGACCCGCCGGGCCGGACAGGGCCCAGCGCGGGACCGTCCGCGCCCCCGGTGCCGGGAGCGCGGACGGTGCCGGGAGCGCGGACGGTCCCCCTCAGCGGGGTTCCGGCTCGACGAGGTCGATGAGGCGGCAGACCGTCTCGATGTCGATCTTCACCTGGGCGATCGACGCCCGTCCCGACAGCCAGGTGATGAGCGCCGAGTGCCAGGTGTGCTCGATCACCCGCACCACCGACAGCTGACGCGGGGTCGGGTCCGAGGTCCCCATCGCGTCCAGGATGATCGCGGTCGTCAGCCGCGAGACCGTGTCGACCTCGGGGCTCACCCCGCGGTCGGCGAAGGTCAGGGCCCGCACCATCGCGTCCGCGAGCTGCGGCTCGCGCTGGAGGGCGCGGAAGGCCCGCATGAGGGTCTCCGCGACGCGCTCCGCGGGGGCGGCGCCCGCCGGGGGCCGCTTCCGGAGGGTCGTGTGCATGTGCTGGAGCTGGTCCTGCATGGTCGCGACCAGGAGGTGGATCTTGGAGGGGAAGTAGCGGTACAGCGTGCCGAGGGCCACCCCCGCCGCCTCCGCGACCTCGCGCATCTGCACGGCGTCGAAGCCGCCCCGCGCGGCGAGCTGGGCGCTGGCGTCCAGGATGCGGCGGCGCCGCGCCTCCTGCCGCTCCGTGAGGGGTGGCGACGCGGGTCTGAGCTCCGGTCTGCTCTCTGCGGTCATGGGGTCCCGTTCCGTGGGGTGGGGGGCGACAGTATGGCGTTCTGGCCGTCGTGGCGCGAATCACCTGGTCCGGCTCTCACCACGGAGCTACCAGCCGGTAGATTCTGTCCTCCTCGAATGATCGAGAACCGATCGAGAACGATCAAGTCTGTAACTTGTTCTAGATTAGCGCGAGCGGTTACGCTCCGGCGAAACACGCTCGAAGGGGGTCGCGTCATGACCGCGGAAGCCATAGAGGCAAGCCCGGCCGGCCCCCGGCAGGCCGCCTCCGCGGACGGTGATCGTCCGCTGCGGATCGCCCTCCTCACGTACAAGGGGAACCCCTTCTGCGGAGGACAGGGCGTCTACGTCCGTCACCTCTCCCGCGAACTCGCCCGCCTCGGCCACAGCGTCGAGGTCATCGGCTCGCAGCCGTACCCCACCCTGGACGACGGCGTCCCGCTCACCGAGATCGCCAGCCTCGACCTCTACCGCTCCCCGGACCCCTTCAGGACCCCGAAGCGCGACGAGTACCGCGACTGGATCGACGGCCTCGAAGTCGCCACCATGTGGACCGGCGGCTTCCCCGAACCGCTCACCTTCTCCCTGCGCGCCCGCCGCATGCTCGCCGCCCGCCGCGGCGACTTCGACGTCGTCCACGACAACCAGACGCTCGGGTACGGACTCCTCGGCGGCCCCGGCGCCCTCGGCGCGCCCCTCGTCACCACGATCCACCACCCCATCACCGTCGACCGGCAGCTCGAACTCGACGCCGCCGCCGACTGGAAGCGCCGCGCCTCCGTCCGCCGCTGGTACGCCTTCACCCGCATGCAGAAGCGCGTCGCCCGCCGGCTGCCGTCCGTCCTCACCGTCTCCGGCACCTCGCGCCAGGAGATCGTCGAGCACCTCGGCGTACGGGAGGACCGCGTCCGGGTCGTCCACATCGGCGCCGACACCACCCTCTGGTCCCCCGACCCGGCCGTCGCCGAGATCCCCGGCCGGATCGTCACCACCTCCAGCGCCGACGTCCCCCTCAAGGGCCTCGTCTTCCTGATCGAGGCGCTCGCCAAGCTCCGTACCGAGCGTCCCGACGCCCACCTCGTCGTCGTCGGCAAGCGCGCCGAGGACGGCCCGGTCGCCCAGGCCATCGAGAAGTACGGGCTCGGCGGCGCCGTCGAGTTCGTCAAGGGCATCACCGACGCCGAACTCGTCGACCTCTACCGCTCCGCCCAGGTCGCCTGCGTCCCCTCCCTCTACGAGGGCTTCTCGCTGCCGGCCGCCGAGGGCATGGCCACCGGGACCCCGCTCGTCGCCACCACCGGCGGCGCGATCCCCGAGGTCGCGGGCGCCGACGGCGAGACCTGCCTCGCGGTGCCGCCCGGCGACGCGGGGGCGCTGGCCGCGGCGCTCGGACGGGTCCTCGGCGACCCGGAGCTCCGCGCCCGCCTCGGCGAGGCGGGCCGGGCCCGCGTCCTGGACCGGTTCACCTGGGCCCGCGCGGCCCAGGGCACGGCGGACCTCTACCGCGAGGCCGTCGCCCGCCAGGGCGCACGGCCCCGGCGCTGACCACCACCGCATACGCCGCTGTACCTCCGTACCTCCGTACCACCCCCGTCCCGACCACGAAGGCAGGCATTCGTGCTGACCGTCGACTTCACCCGCTTCCCGCTCGCCCCCGGCGACCGCGTGCTCGACCTGGGCTGTGGTGCGGGCCGGCACGCCTTCGAGTGCTACCGGCGCGGCGCGCAGGTCGTCGCCCTCGACCAGAACGGCGAGGAGATCCGCGAGGTCGCCAAGTGGTTCGCGGCCATGAAGGAGGCCGGGGAGGCCCCCGCCGGCGCCACCGCCACCGCGATGGAGGGCGACGCCCTCAACCTGCCCTTCCCGGACGAGTCCTTCGACGTCGTCATCATCTCCGAGGTCATGGAGCACATCCCGGACGACAAGGGCGTCCTCGCCGAGATGGTGCGCGTCCTCAAGCCCGGCGGCCGCATCGCGATCACCGTGCCCCGGTACGGCCCCGAGAAGATCTGCTGGACGCTCTCCGACGCGTACCACGAGGTCGAGGGCGGCCACATCCGCATCTACAAGGCCGACGAGCTGCTCGCCAAGATCCGGCAGGCCGGCCTCAAGCCGTACGGCACCCACCACGCGCACGCCCTGCACGCCCCGTACTGGTGGCTCAAGTGCGCCTTCGGCGTCGACAACGACAAGGCCCTCCCGGTCCGCGCGTACCACAAGCTCCTGGTCTGGGACATCATGAAGAAGCCCGCCCTGACCCGGATCACCGAGCAGCTGCTCAACCCGGTCGTCGGCAAGAGCTTCGTGGCGTACGCGACCAAGCCGCACCTCCCGCAGGTGCAGGCGTGACCAGCCCCGAGCGGATCGCCGAGCACCTCGTCCTGCCGGGGGTGCTCACCGCCGAGCAGGCCGCCGAGACCGTCGCCGGGATCCTCGCCACGCAGCGCGAGGACGGCGCCATACCGTGGTTCCGCGGCCACCACCTCGACCCCTGGGACCACACCGAGGCGGCCATGGCCCTCGACGCGGCCGGCGAGCACGAGGCCGCCGCCCGCGCCTACGCCTGGCTCGCCCGCCACCAGAACCAGGACGGCTCCTGGTACGCGGCCTACCAGGACGGCGACCCGGAGGACGTCACCGACCGGAGCCGCGAGTCCAACTTCGTCGCCTACATCGCCGTCGGCGTCTGGCACCACTACCTCTCCACCGGCGACGACGCCTTCCTCGACCGCATGTGGCCCGTCGTCTACGCGGCCGTCGAGTTCGTCCTCGGGCTCCAGCGGCCCGGCGGTCAGATCGGCTGGAAGCGCGAGGCCGACGGCCGGGCCGTCGAGGACGCGCTCCTGACCGGCAGCTCCTCCATCCACCAGGCCCTGCGGTGCGCCCTCGCCATCGCCGAGGCCCGCGAAGAGCCGCAGCCCGACTGGGAGCTGGCGGCCGGCATGCTCGGTCACGCGATCCGCCGCCACCCCGAGCGCTTCCTCGACAAGTCCCGCTACTCGATGGACTGGTACTACCCCGTCCTCGGCGGCGCCGTCACCGGCGAGGAGGCCAAGGCCCGCATCGCGTCCGCCTGGGACGCGTTCGTCGTCCCCGGACTCGGCGTCCGCTGCGTCGTCCCCAACCCCTGGGTGACCGGCGGCGAGTCGTGCGAACTCGCCCTCGCCCTCTGGGCGATCGGCGAGTCCGACCGGGCGCTCGCCGTCCTCCAGGACATCCAGCACCTGCGCGCCGGGAACGGCATGTACTGGACGGGGTACGTCTTCGAGGGCGACACCGACAGCGACAAGGCGATGTGGCCCGAGGAGCAGACCAGCTGGACCGCCGGCTCCCTGCTGCTCGCCGTCGCGGCCCTCGGCGGCGAGGAGGCGACCGTCGCCGTCTTCGGCGGCGAACGGCTCCCGGCGGGGCTCGACCCGGACTGCTGCTGACCGCTCGTGCGGAGTCGCCCGAGTGGCGGACGCGGGGGACCGGGGTGAGGCTGGGCGTCACGAACCCCCACGGAGGTCCTGTCGTGCCCATGAGAACCGCCCGCGGCGTCGCGGCACTGTCGCTGTCCTGCGCCCTGCTCCTGACCACCGCCGCGTGCGGCGGTGACGACACGCAGAGCGTGAGCGCCGCCGCCGCGACGCCCACGTCCTCCGCGACCTTCGAGCAGCAGAAGCTGGCCAAGACGCGGTTCGTGGCCAACGCGGGCCTGGCGGCGGGAGCCGCCTACCAGTGGATCGTGAAGCCCTACAAGGCGGGCAAGTTCACGAAGGGCGCGGACGGGCGGACCTTCGCCCTCGTGAAGGCGGGCCTCGCGGGAGCGTTCACGTACAACCGGCTCAAGGCGGCCGTGAACAACGCCAAGGGGGACCCGCTGCTGGCCAAGGCCGTCGGGCCGCTCTCCGCCGGGATCGACTCGCTCAAGGACCTCGGGACGAAGCTCCGCAAGGGCGACGCGAGCGCGGCGGACATCGGCTCCTTCGAGTCCGTCATCAACAGCGTCAAGGACGCCGGAAAGAGCGCGGGCGCGGAGGTCGTGGACAAGGTCCCGAGCGCCGCGCAGCTCTCCGGAGGGTGATCACTGGTTGTTGAGCTCCGCCATCAGGCGGAGCGTGGCGGGGTCCGGGGCCGTGACCAGCAGGTCCGTCACCGGGCCCCTTCGCCATGCCTCCAGGCGCGCGGCGATCCGCTTCCGGGGGCCGACGAGCGAGATCTCGTCCGCGAAGGCGTCCGGGACGGCGAGGACCGCCTCCTCGCGGCGCCCCGCCGCGAACAGCTCCTGGATGCGGGCGGCCTCCTTCCCGTACCCCATCCGTCCCATCAGGTCGGCGTGGAAGTTCCGGGCCGCGTGCCCCATGCCGCCGATGTAGAAGCCGAGCATCGCCTTCACGGGCAGCAGGCCGGCCGTGACGTCCTCGCAGAGCTGGGCGCGGACCATGGGGGCGACGAGGAATCCGTCCGGGAGGCGTTCGGGGAGCGCGTACACCTCGGCCCAGCGGTCCGGGGACCAGTACAGGGGCAGCCAGCCGTCGGCGATGGCCAGCGTCTGGGCGATGTTCTTCGGGCCCTCGGCGCCGAGGAGGACCGGGAGGTCGGCCCGCAGGGGGTGGGTGATCGGCTTGAGGGCCTTGCCGAGACCGGTGCCGTCCTCGCCGGCGTACGGGTGCGCGTGGAAGCGGCCGTCGAGCGTGACGGGGCCCTCGCGGCGCAGGACCTGGCGGATGACGTCCACGTACTCGCGGGTGGCGGTCAGCGGGGAGCGGGGGAACGGGCGGCCGTACCAGCCCTCGACGACCTGCGGTCCCGAGAGGCCGAGGCCGAGCATCATCCGGCCGCCGGAGAGGTGGTCGAGGGTCAGCGCGTGCATCGCGGTCGCGGTCGGGGTGCGGGCGGCCATCTGCGCGACGGCCGTCCCCAGCCTGACGCGCGAGGTGTGCGCGGCGATCCAGGTCAGCGCGGTGAAGGCGTCGGAGCCCCAGGCCTCCGCCGTCCACACCGAGTCGTAGCCGAGGCGCTCGGCCTCGCGGGCGAGGTCGAGGTGGGCGGGGGAGGGGCCGCGGCCCCAGTAGCCGAGAGCGAGTCCGAGGCGCATGCCCGCGTCCTTTCTGACGGTCAGTCAGATGATGTGGTGCGGGGACTGTACGCCAACGGCCCCCCGCCCGGAAGGGATTCCGTGGCGAGGGGCCGCTGCGTGGGTGTGCGGGACGTCAGCCGCGCTGGATGCCGTTCGTGTCCTGGAGGACACCGCGGCGGCCGTCCTGGGTCTGGGCCACCAGACCCGGACCGCGCTGCTCGACGGCCAGGTACCAGGTGCCGGGCGCCAGTTCGGCGATCGGCGCCTGCGAGCCGTCCTCCGCGTACAGCGGACGGGCGACCGGGACCGCGAACCAGAACGGCGCGAAGTCCGAGGCCGGCGGCTGCGCGGCCTCGGGCTGCGGCTGCTGCTGGGACTGCGGGGCCTGGGCGGCCTGCGGCTCGGGCTGCTGCTGCGCGGCGTGCGGCTGCTGAGCCGCCTGCGGCTGGGCGTGCTGCTGCGGGCCGGGCTGGCCGCCGAACGGCTGGCCGCCGCCCTGCGACGGGTCCTGGGCACCGTACGGCTGCTGCTGGTGCGGCTGCGGGCCGCCCGGGTAGCCGTACCCGCCGGGGACACCCTGCTGACCCGGCTGGCCGGGCTGCATGCCGTACGGCTGCGGGGTCTGCGGAGAAGGCGCGGGCATCAGCGGGGCCTTCAGGGCGGGGACCAGCGGAGCGGCGACGGCGGCGGCGGCCAGGACCAGCGCGGCGACCAGACCGAGGACGAGGCCGGCGCCGGCGCTCTCCGACTCGAAGAACCACATGAGCAGCGTCCACGCCGAGGCGATGGCGAAGCCCGCGCCGACCTGGCCGAGCTCCAGGCCGGCCACCTTGCGCTGCTGCGGCAGACCGTGCGAGACGACGACGAGCGCGGCACTGGCGATGCCGAGGAAGAAGGAGCCCCAGCCGAGGGGCGAGATCTCCCAGGAGTTCGGGGTGTCGATCTGGTCGCAGATCGCGTCACTGGCCTCGCAGCCGGAGATGCCGAGGAACGAGGCGATGAACAGCACCACCGCTGCGCCGATCAGCACGCCATCGCCTCGGGTGAGGGAGCGGATATTCACGTAAAAGTCCTTCGTCAGGTCGTCGTCGCGTCGTCGCGGCGTCACGTCGGGGTGGCGCTCAAGGTCGTGGCACGGGGGTTGCCCCATGGTACGGAGCGAATCTATCGCTCGCCGGTTCTACCCTCCGAGGTAGGTCTCGATGCCGTCCGCCAGGCCCTGCGCGGCCTTCTGGCGCCAGGCCGCGGAGGACAGCAGCGCGGCGTCCTTCGGGTCACGCATGTTGCCGCATTCGACGAAGACCTTGGGGACGGTCGAGAGATTCAGGCCGCCGAGGTCGTCCCGGACGTCCAACCCCGTACCGGAGCCGATGTAGTTGGAGGGCTTCGTGCCCGTCGACCGCGCGAAGCGGTCGGCGACGGCCTCGCCCAGCGCGCGGGAGGGGCCGACGATGGCGGTCGTGTCGGCCGCGCCGGAGTGCACGCGGGCCGGGAGGATCACGTGGAAGCCCCGGTTGCCGACGGCCGAGCCGTCCGCGTGGACGGAGACGACGGCGTCGGGACGGGCCTTGTTGCCGATCCGCGCCCGCTCGTCGATGCACGGGCCGAAGGGGCGGTCGGCGTCGTGGGTCAGGACCACCTTCGCGCCGCGCGCGGTGAGGAGGTCCCGCAGGCGGTGCGAGACGTCGAGGGTGAAGGCGGCCTCGGTGTACGCGGCCCGCGAGGCGGTGGCGTTCGTGGCGGTGCCGGTGGTGTCGCACTCCTTGCGGGCCGTGCCGATGTCCACCTTCTCGTTGATCTCCCGCGTGTGCCGGAAGTTCCCCGGGTTGTGGCCGGGGTCGACGACGACGGTGCGGCCGGCGAGGGGGAGCGCGGAGGCCGCGGAGGCGGAGGCGTCGCCGGAGGGTGTGGCGGACGCGGCGGGTGGTGGCGACTGGGTTCCGCTCTTCCCGGAGACGTCGGCGGCGCCGGAGCCCTCGGACGCCTGGGAGGCTCCGCAGCCGGCGAGCGCGGCGCAGCAGCCCGCCAGCGCGAGGGCGAGGACGAGGGGGCGGGGGCGGGGGGCGGTCTTCCGGTGGTCGTTCGGCACCCCGCGACTTTAGGGCCTGGCGGGGGCGAATGCCCGTACCGGGTCCACCGGCTTCCGGAAACGTGTGGACGCGTGTGACGGGGCAGTGGAGGGTAGGGGAGAGAGGCGACGGTGGGGGGTGCCACCGCGCATGGACCCACGAGGGGGAACCAGTGGGGGAAGAACCGAACGACGCACGCCCCGAGCCGTCCGACCGGATTCCGGGGAGCGGCGGGTTAGGGGAGGGAGGTGCGGGCGGGACGAGTGGTGCCAGCGGGACGGGCGGTACGCAGGGCGGCTTTGGAGCCCCCGCGCCGTGGGAGGCCCCGGCGCCGCCGGCCGGTCCGCCGGCCGGTCCGCCGGCCGGTCCGCCGCCGGGCCCGCCGTCGGCCGCGGGCTTCGGCCCGCCGCCGGGCGCCGTACCCGCCGCGCAGGGCCCCGGCCCCGTACCCGTACCTCCTCCCGGACCCGCGGCCGGGCCGGCTCCCGGACCCGCCGCCCCAGGGGCCGCGGCCGGGCCCGCTCCCGGCCACGGGCAAGGTCAGGGACCGGCCACCGCTCCCGGCTGGTCGGGCGTCGGCACGATCCCGCCGCCGCCCACCGCCCCGCCCGGGTACGGGCCCGGCGGCGGGGGCTCCGGGCCGCGCGGCGAGGCCAACCCGGCACAGGCCGCCCTGATCGGCCTCCTCAACCTGTCATGCCTCGGCCTCGGTTACGTCCTGCTGCGGAACTGGCTCGGCGCCGTCCTCTGCTGGATCGCCACCGCCGCCCTGCTCGTCCTCGCGCTCCCCGCCGACGTCGACGGCGTCCCCCGGGGAGTCCTCGTCGGCTACGGCGTGGTCCTGCTCGCCGCCGCCCTCGACGGCGCCCGGCGCGGGCTGCGCGCGACCCTGCGGATCGGCACCGCCTTCCGCCGGCTCGCGCTGCCGCTCGCCGTCGTGCTCCTCGCCGTGCCGGCGGGCGGCACGCTCGCGTACGGGGCGGCCCGCGACGAGGCGAAGGAGCAGCAGCTCCTCGACATGCTCGCGGCGGCGGACGCGCTGGTGAAGTCGGCCGACGGCCTCGCCTTCGCGCAGGCCGAGCCGTCCTACAAGACGGCGCTGACGGGATACCAGGAACTCGGGCTGCGCCACGCGGGATCGCGGGCCGGGAAGCTCGTCCCGGCGCGGCTGGACGCGTACTACGAGACGGTGTCCGCCCCGTACGCGAAGAACGACTTCTGCGGCGCGCTCGCCCCGCTGCGGCACCTGCGGGGGCTCGCCGGAACCGTCGACAAGCAGCTCCTCGGGACCCGGCCCGCGAAGACCGACGAGCCGCTCGCGCGCTCCCTCTACGAGTGCGGCACGGCCGCGCTCGCGGCGACGACGGTCGTGCCGAGCGCCGCCGAGAGCTTCAACGAGCTGATGACCACCTTCCCGACGTCGCCGCACACGGCCAAGGTCGAACCGGCCCTGCGGGACGCGCTCAAGCGCCGTACGGACGCGCTCGACAGCGGCTCCGGCGCGTGCGCCGCGACCACGGAGATCCGCACCCTCCGGACGACGCTGACCGACATGCCGGACGCCGCCCTCGAAGGCGTCACGCGCGACGCCAAGGCGGCCGTCCAGCGGGGCGACTTCGCGTGCGGGACGGAGCACTTCAAGAAGAAGGAGTACGACGAGGCGGCCACGGCGATGACCGAGTACGCGAAGGCGTACCCGGACAGCCCGCAGGCGGCGCACGCCCGGTCCATCGCCATCGCCGCCGAGATCGCCGAGGAGGAGCCGGCGGCGGGCAAGCGCCTGCCCCCGGCGAAGGACCCCGGCGGCGAGCGGATGGTCCTGGTCGTGAGCAACGACGGCCCGGGCTCGGTCGAACTGCTCTACACCGGACCCATCACCGGCAAGGTCACGCTGAAGGCCTGCGCGACCTGCAAGAAGTACCAGGAGCCGCTGCTGGTCAACTCGCCGAAGATCAAGGCGTGCTCCGGGCCGTCCTCGAAGTACCCGAAGGCGACCCTGCTCCTGCCCGCCGGTGACTACCAGTTCCTCCAGAAGAGGGCCGCCAGCGGCTCGTCGTACGGGGACACGAAGGCGAGCAAGACGAAGATCGAGCCGGGGTACAGCTACACGAACTGCCTGTATGTGACCACGCTGTTCTGAGCCGGGCCGCAGGGGGCCGGTCCGGTCCGGTCCGGATCCGGTTCAGCGGCGGCGCAGCACCCGGAGGGAGTCGGTGACCGAGACCTCCTCGAAGTCTCCGGACTCCAGGGCCCGGAGGTAGATCCGGTACGGGGCCTGGCCGCCGTCCGCCGGGTCAGGGAAGACGTCGTGGATGACGAGCAGGCCCCCGGGGGCGACCTTGGGGGCCCAGCCCTCGTAGTCGTTCGTGGCGTGCTCGTCGGTGTGCCCGCCGTCGACGAAGACGAGGCCGAGCTCGCCGCCCCAGGCCTTCGCGACCAGCGGCGAGCGGCCGACGACCGCGATGACGTGCTCTTCGAGCCCGGCCTTGTGCAGGGTGCGGCGGAAGGTGGGGAGGGTGTCCATGAGCCCCACCTCCGGGTCGACCACGGTCGCGTCGTGGTACTCCCAGCCCGGCTGCTGCTCCTCGCTGCCCCGGTGGTGGTCCACGGTCACCGCGACCGTCCCCGCCTGCCGGGCGACGTCGGCGAGCAGGATCGTGGACCGCCCGCAGTACGTCCCGACCTCCAGGAGCGGCAGGCCGAGCTTGGCCGCCTCGGTGGCGGCGTCGTACAGCGCGAGCCCCTCCACGACGGGCATGAACCCCTTGGCCGCCTCGAAGGCGGCAAGGATCTCGGGAGCGGGCTCGGCGGCCATGGGGGTCCTCCTACTGGCGGGTACGCGGATACGCGCGCCCATCGTGCCCTACGCACCCGCCGCACGACACCGTCAGGCCCCGGCCAGCACCGCCCGCAGCGTGCGTATCCCCGTCACCCACGTGTCGTCCCCTGACTCCTCCCACAGCTCCAGGAGCTCCGACTCCGGTCCGAGCGTGCGGTCGAGGGCGGCGACGGCGAGCGGCCGCAGGTCCGCCGGGAGCTCCGGCAGGGGCTGCTTCGGGCCGTACGAGGTCGCGAGCGCCTCCCCGCCCGGGCACTGCGCGGCGACAAGGGCCGCCGCCGCGACGGCCTGCGCGGCGTAGTCCGAGTCCAGGTAGTCGGCGTCCCCGGTCCCGGTCACCTCCTGGAACGCCGCCCGCAGCACCTCCGCCCGCTGCTCGATGGGCGCCTCGTCGACGCGCCACGAGAAGTCGGCGGCGGTGTCGTTGTCGAACGGACCGATGTCCCACGTGCCCATGGTGTGCTCACTCTCTCCGTCGTACGGGTTCGGAACGTGGGAACGATCGTGACAGGCGCCACTGACAACGCGCCTTTCTGATCCACCGTCAGCTCTTCCGTCGGAATGGAACGTGTTCTAGTCTGCGCCGCATGGGCATCGCCATCACGCACGAACAGCGGGAGCTCGGCCGATCCGTCCGGGGCTGGCTCGCCCGGGCCGTACCGCCCGAGGAGGTACGCAAACACCTCGACGTCCCCGGTACCGCCGCCGGGCGGCCCGCGTACTGGGACGCGGCCGTCGGGCAAGGGCTCCTCGGACTGCACCTGCCCGAGGAGTACGGAGGCGGGGGCGGCGACCTGGGGGACCTCGTCGTCGTCGTGGAGGAGGCCGCACGGGCGCTGCTGCCGGGGCCGTACCTCGGCTCCGTCCTCGCCGCCGAGATCCTGCACCGGGCCGGCGGCCAGGAGGAGCTCGTCGCCGCGATCGCCGGCGGCGAGCGGATCGCCGCCGTCGCCCTCGGCGGCACCGGCACCCTCACCGCCGTCCGCGCCGACGGCGGCTACCTGCTCGACGGCCTCGCCCCGCCCGTCCTCGGCGGCGCCCAGGCCGACCTGCTCCTCCTCCGCGCCGCCACCGCCGACGGCTCCGTCTGGCTCGCCGTGGACACCGCCGACGCCGAGGGGCTGACCGTACGGCCCCACGAGAGCGCCGACCCGACCCGGCCCACCGCCGAGGTCACCGCCCGCGCGGCGCACGTCCCCGCCGGCCGCGAACTCGCCCTCGAACCCGGCCTCGTGCGCGACCTCGCCGCCGTCCTCCTCGCCGCCGACGCCTGCGGCACCGCCGCCCGCGCCGTCGACACCGCCGCCGAACACGCCCGCACCCGCGAGCAGTTCGGCCGCCCCATCGGACAGTTCCAGGGCGTCAAGCACCTCTGCGCCGACATGCTCGTCCGGCTCGAACAGGCCCGCGCCCTCGCCTGGGACGCGGCCCGGGCCACCCGCGACCCCGCCCGCTCCCTCACCGCCGCCCTCGCCGCCGCCACCGCCCTCGACGCCGCCTTCACCTGCGCCAAGGACTGCATCCAGATCCTCGGCGGCATCGGCTTCACCTGGGAGCACGACGCCCACCTGCTGCTGCGCCGCGCCCTCGTCGCCCGCCAGCTCCTCGGCACCGGCGACCACCACCGCCTCGCCGCCCTCCGGCACGCCGCCGACGGCGCCCGGCGCGGTCTCCGCCTCGACCTGCCGCCCGAGGCCGACCCGTACCGCGCCGCCGCCCGCGAGGCCGTCGCCCCCGCCGCCGGACTCGACCCGGCCGCCGCCCGGCGCGCCCTCGCCCCCACCGGCTACGCGGCCCCGCACCTCCCGGAGCCGTACGGCCTCGGCGCGGGCCCGCTCCAGCAACTCGCCGTGCAGAAGGAGCTGGAGGAGGCCGGGATCAGCATCCCCGGGCTCGGCATCGGCGCCTGGATCGTGCCCTCCCTCCTCGCCCACGGCACCCCCGCCCAGCAGGCCGAGCACCTCGCGCCGACCCTGCGCGGCGAACGCCTCTGGTGCCAGCTCTTCTCCGAGCCCGAGGCCGGATCCGACCTCGCCTCCCTCCGGACCCGCGCCGAGCGCGCCGAGGACGGGAGCTGGCGGATCACCGGACAGAAGGTGTGGACGAGCGCCGCCCAGTGGGCCCACTACGGCATCCTCCTCGCCCGCACCGACCCGGCCGCCCCCAAGCACAAGGGGCTCACCTACTTCCTCGTCGACATGAGGAACACCCCGGGGATCGACATCCGGCCGCTCAAGGAGATCACCGGCGACTCCCTCTTCAACGAGGTCTGGTTCGACGGTGCCGTCCTGCCCGCCGACGCCGTCGTCGGCGAGGTGAACGACGGCTGGCGGGTCGCCCGCAACACCCTCGGCAACGAGCGCGTCCACATGGCCGACCAGGTCGTCTTCGACAGCGGGCTCGAAGCCCTCATCGAGCGCGCGGAACAGGCGGACGGCGCCACCCGCGTACGGATCGGGGGTCTCCTCGCCGAGGCCCACGCCCTCGCCTGCATCGGCCTGCGCACCACCCTGCTCCAGGTCTCCGGCCTCGAACCGGGCGCGGGCGCCTCCGTCCGCAAGCTCGTCCAGACCCTCCACCAGCAGAAGGTCGCCGAGCTGACGCTCGAACTCCTCGGCCCGGACGGGGCCGTGCGGGAGGCGGCGGGCGAACGGGCCCTGCACGGGGTCCTGATGTCGCGGTGCCTGACCATCGCGGGCGGCACCACCCAAGTACAGCTGAACGTCGTGGCCGAGCGCCTGCTCGGCCTGCCGCGAGACTGATTCCACGAGACTGATTCCACGAGACTGATTCCACGAGACCGAGGGGGGTTTCGACCCATGGGCAAGGCGTACGTCGTCGGCGTCGGGATGACGAAGTTCGAGAAGCCGGAGACCCGGGACTGGCAGTACTGGGACATGGCGAAGGAGGCCGGCACCGCCGCCCTCGCCGACGCCGGCGTCCCGTACGGAAGCGTGGAACAGGCCGTCGTCGGCTACTGCTTCCAGGCCTCCACCGCAGGCCAGCGGGCCGTGTACGAGCTCGGGCTCACCGGCATCCCCGTCTACAACCTCAACAACAACTGCGCGACCGGCTCCACCGCCCTCATGACCGCCCGGCAGTTCGTCGAGGGCGGCATCGCCGACTGCGTCCTCGCCCTCGGCTTCGAGAAGATGAGCAAGGGCGCGCTCGGCGGCGGCGCGGGCGCGGGCGACTTCAAGACCTCCCCGGTCGCCCGGCACTACGGGATCATGGCCGCCGCCCACGGCTTCGAGATGTCCCCGCCCACCGCCCAGATCTTCGGCAACGCGGCCCGGGAGCACATGGAGCGGTACGGGACGACGGAGGTGCAGCTCGCCGCCGTCGGCGCCAAGAACCACCAGCACTCGGCGAACAACCCCAACGCCCAGTTCCAGGACGTCTACACGGTCGACGAGATCCTCGCCGCCAAGACCGTCCACCGGCCGCTCACCAAGCTCCAGTGCTCGCCGACCTCTGACGGCGCGGCGGCGGTGCTCGTCGTCTCCGAGCGGTTCGTCGAGGAGTTCGGGCTGCGGGGGAGGGCGGTGGAGATCGCCGGCCAGGCGATGACCACCGACACCGACGACTCCTTCTCCTCGGGCTCCTGCATCGACGCCGTCGGCCGCCCCATGTCGCGGGAGGCGGCCCGTCTCGCGTACGAGCGCTCCGGGATCGGCATCGAGGACGTGGACGTCATCGAGCTCCACGACTGCTTCTCCATCAACGAGCTGCTGACGTACGAGGCGCTCGGCATGTGCGCGGAGGGCGCCTCGGGCAAGCTCGTCGAGTCCGGCGCGACGACCTACGGCGGCCGCTGGGTCGTGAACCCCTCCGGCGGCCTCATCTCCAAGGGCCACCCGCTCGGCGCGACCGGCCTGGCGCAGACGGCGGAGCTGGTGTGGCAGCTGCGGGGCGAGGCGGGACCGAGGCAGGTGTCGGGGGCGCGGATCGGGCTCGCGCACAACATCGGCCTGGGCGGGGCGGCGGTGGTGACGCTCCTGCGCAAGCCCTAGGTCCGGGCCCCGGGGGAACGGGGGAGTGCCTAGGGCGATATCCCGATGTACGGGTCGTGGGCGGTCTGCGACCATGACACGCATGCCGCAGACCGACGCCACCGACTCAGCCGAATCCGCCACGGGCGCACCGCCCCGCACGTCCCCCTCCCGCCCCCTCCGCCCCTGGCTGATCGTCGCGACCGCCTGCGCGGGCCAGTTCCTCGTCGTCCTCGACGTCTCCGTCGTGAACGTCGCCCTGCCCTCGATGCGCACGGACCTCGGACTGTCGCCGCTCGGCCTCCAGTGGGTCCTGAACGCGTACGCCGTCGCCTTCGCGGGCTTCATGCTGTTCGGCGGCAGGGCGGCCGACCTGTACGGGCGGAAGGCGGTGTTCCTGCTCGGGCTCGGGCTCTTCACGGCGGCCTCGGTCGTCGGCGGGCTCGCGCCGTCGGGGCCGTACCTGATCGGCGCGCGGGCGGTGCAGGGCCTCGGCGCCGCCTTCCTGTCACCGGCGACGCTGACCCTCATCACCGGCGCGGTCCCGGCCGGCCCGGCCCGCACCCGGGCGATCGGCACCTGGGCGGCTGTCGGCGCGGCCGGCGGCGCGGCGGGCGGCCTCGTCGGCGGGGTGCTCGTGGACCTGCTCTCCTGGCGCTGGGTCCTCCTCATCAACATCCCCGTCGGCGTCGTCGTCCTCGTCGCCGCCGCGCTCTTCCTCCGCGAGACCGGCAAGGGCACGGGCCGCCGCCTCGACCTGCCGGGGGCCGTCCTCGTCACCGTGGGCCTGGCGACCCTGGCGTACGGGATCGGGCGCACCGAGGAGACGTCCTGGACCGACCCGTCCGTCCTCCTCACGCTCCTGGGAGGTCTCGTCCTCCTGGCCGCCTTCGTCGCGGTGGAGGCCCGCGCCGAGTCCCCGCTGATGCCGCTCTCGATCTTCCGCAACCGCGCGGTCACGGCCGCCAACGTGGCGATCCTGCTGTGCGGCTCGACCTCCTTCGGCATGTGGTTCTTCATGACGGTGTACGCGCAGAACGTGCTCGGCTACACCCCGCTCCAGGCGGGCCTGGCGCTCGTCCCGAGCTCGCTCAGCGTGATCCTCGGCTCCAAGGCGGCCCCGCGCCTCATGCGGACGCTCGGCGCCCGGAACGTCGCCGTGGCCGGCGCGCTCATCGGCGCGGCGGGCTTCGCCTGGCAGTCGACGCTGACCGCCGACGGCACCTTCGTCCGCACGATCCTCGGCCCCGGCATCCTCATGATGCTGGGCCTGGGCCTGGCCACGACCCCGCTCGCCACCCTCGCCACGAGCGGCGCGGCCCCCGGCGACGCGGGCCTGGTCTCGGGCCTCGTCAACACCTCCCGCACGATGGGCGGAGCGCTCGGCCTCGCGGTCCTGTCGACGGTCGCGGCCTCGGCGTCGGCGGCCCACGCGGGCGACCTGGTCCCCGGCTACGCGACGGCCTTCCGCGTGGCGACCGGCATCCTCGTCGTGGCGGCGGCCTACATGGCACTCCGCCTGCCGAAGCAGGCCCGACGGGCGGACTGAAAGCCGCGCCGTACTCCGACCGGAACGGCAGGGATCGGTCGTAGTACGGCGCGGAAACGCACGGACGCCCGGAGTTCGAAGATCAGTCCGCCGCTCCCGGCCCGGCGGAGGGCCGTCCGGGCAGGTCGGTGACGTCCGCCGCCGCGGCGAGCGCCGGGTCGACGACGGTCTCCCCGCGCAAGGCCATCCGCACGGCCTCCGCGAGCTCCTCGACCGGGCCGTCCTTGACGAGGAAGCCGACCGCGCCCGCCTCCATCGCGCGGCGCAGACAGCCGGGGCGGCCGAAGGTCGTCAGGATCAGGACCCGGCAGTCCGGCACCTCGTCGCGCAGGTCCGCCGCCGCGTCGAGCCCCGAGCGCCCCGGCAGCTCGATGTCGAGCAGCGCCACGTCGGGCCGCGCGAGGTGCGCCGCGTCGACGATCTCGTCCCCGCGCCCCACCTGCGCCACGACCTCGATGTCGTGCTCCATCCCGAGCAGCAGCGCGAGCGCGCCGCGCGTCATGCCCTGGTCCTCGGCCAGCAGGACTCTGATCATTCCGTGGACTCCCCCTCGTACGGGCCGGGGATCCGCCCGAGCGGCGGGATCCCCGTCCAGAGTGCGGCCTGCGGGGGTGGTCCGCTCGCGCGGCGCGCGCGGGAGAATCGGCGACGAGCCCACGTCTGACGTTCCGTCAGTTCAAGACCTCCGGAAGGGTTCCCAACTCCCCGCGCCTCGGCTATACATGGGATCCACCGACCTAGAACGCGTTCTAGAACGGCCGCGTTTCCGGGACGGTCCCCGCGCGGCCTCGGTGCGACCGACGGTGCGGACGGTCGCGCCGAGGTCTTTACCGCGTCTCTTCCGTGCCTCTTCCGTGCCTTCTCCGTGCCCCAGGAACTCTCGCCCACGAGGAGCAGCAGCCCGATGCCGATCGACCCCGCCAAGGCCGTCGCCGCCGAACCCCGCAGCGCCGAGATCTCCTGGGACCACAAGGACGTCCAGCTCTACCACCTGGGGCTCGGCGCCGGCGTGCCCGCGACCGACCCCGACGAGCTCCGCTACACCCTGGAGTCCCGGCTCCACGTGCTGCCGAGCTTCGCCACCGTCGCGGGCGCCGGGATGGCGGTGGCCGGCGGGCTGTCCGCCCCCGGTGTCGACATCGACCTGGCCGCCGTCCTGCACGGCGGCCAGTCCGTGACCCTCCACCGGCCGCTGCCCGTCAGCGGCCGGGCCGTCTCCACCTCCCGGGTCGCCGCCGTGTACGACAAGGGCAAGGCCGCCGTCCTCGTCCTGCGCACCGAGGCCTCCGACGACGACGGGCCGCTGTGGACGAACGACGCCCAGATCTTCGTACGGGGAGAGGGCGGCTGGGGCGGCGACCGGGGGCCCTCCGAGCGGCTCCCGCTGCCCGAACGGCAGCCCGACGCCACCGTCGAGCGGCCGATCCGCGAGGAGCAGGCCCTGCTCTACCGGCTCTCGGGCGACTGGAACCCGCTCCACGCCGACCCCGAGTTCGCCAAGCTCGCCGGCTTCGACCGGCCGATCCTGCACGGCCTGTGCTCGTACGGCATGGCCCTCAAGGCCGTCGTCGACACCCTCCTCGACGGGGACGTCACCCGCGTCCGCTCGTACCGCACGCGCTTCGCCGGGATCGTCTTCCCCGGCGAGACCCTCCGCGTCCGGATGTGGGCGGAGGAGGGCCGCGTACAGGTGACGGTCACCGCCGTCGAGCGCGAGGACGCGACCGTCCTCGCCGACACCGTCGTCGAACACTCCTGATCCGCGTCCGCCTGAGAACCGCCCGAGGGGAGCCGCACCATGCGCGCAGCCGTACTGCACGAGATCGGCCAGGACAAACTGGAGGTCCTCGACGACGTCGAGGCCGTGGGCTTCGGGCCCGGCAAGGTGAAGATCCGGGTGCGGGCCACCGGCCTCTGCCACTCCGACGTCTCCGCCATGAGCGGCATCCTCCCGCAGCCCGCCCCCTTCATCCCGGGCCACGAGGGCGCCGGCGAGATCCTCGACGTCGGCGAGGGCGTCACCGGGCTCACCCCCGGCCAGCGCGTCCTGCTCTGCTGGCTGCCCGCCTGCGGCACCTGCGCCGCCTGCAAGCGCGGCCAGACCCAGCTCTGTCTGGCCGGCTTCTTCAACGCCGGAGTCCCCAACTTCAAGCGCCCCGGCGGCGACGTCTTCGGCTTCGCCGGCACCGGCACCTTCACCGAGGAGGTCGTCGTCCCCGCGGGCTGTGCCGTCCCCATCCCCGACGACGTCCCCTTCGACATCGCCGCCCTCATCGGCTGCGGCGTGACCACCGGACTCGGGGCGGCGATCAACACCGCCCAGGTGAAGGCCGGTTCCTCGGTCGCCGTCATCGGCTGCGGCGGCGTCGGCATCTCCGCCATCCAGGGCGCCAAGCTCCAGGGCGCCGCCCAGATCATCGCCGTCGACCCCGTCGAGTCCCGCCGCGAGGCCGCCCTCCGCTTCGGCGCCACCGAGGCCGTCGCCCCCGACGCGCTCGCCGACGCCAAGCAGCGGATCACCGGCGGCGAGGGCTTCGACTACGTCTTCGAGGTCGTCGGCAAGTCCGCCACCGCCCGCACCGCGTACGAGACGACCCGCCGCGGCGGCACCCTCTGCGTCGTCGGCGCCGGCGCCCTCGACGACTTCCTCCAGCTCAACATGTTCGAGCTGTTCTTCGACGAGAAGCGGATCCTCCCCTCCATGTACGGCGGCGGGGACGTCCTCACCTCGTACGAGCGGACCATCGCGCTCTGGCGGGCCGGCCGCATCGACCTGGAGTCGCTCATCACCCACCGGGTCCCGCTGGCCGGCATCAACGAGGCCATCGAGCAGATGCGGACCGGCGTCGCCCTCCGAACCTGCATCGAGATCTGACCGCCTTCCGAGAGTTCCGAGAGTTCTGAGAGGACCTTTCCCCATGTCACTCCCTCTTGAGGGGCTGAGCGCCGTCGTCACCGGCGCCGGGCGCGGTCTCGGCCGCGCCGAGGCGCTCGAACTCGCCCGGCTCGGCGCGGCCGTCGTCGTCAACGACTACGGCCAGCCGGGACGCGACGGCTCCGGCGACGCCTCCGCCGCGCCCGCCGAGGAGGTCGCCGCGGAGATCCGCGCGGCCGGCGGGCGGGCGGTCGCCCACCTCGGCGACGTCTCCGACTTCGAGTCGGCCCGCGGCCTGGTCGACCTGGCGGTGAGCGAGTTCGGGAAGCTGGACATCCTGGTCAACAACGCGGGCATCCTCCGCGACCGGATGGTCTTCTCGATGAGCGAGGACGAGTGGGACTCGGTCATCCGGGTCCACCTCAAGGGCCACTTCAACACCACCCACTTCGCCGCCGTGCACTGGCGGGGCCGCTCCAAGGCGGGGGAGACCGGCGTCTACGGCCGGATCGTCAACACCTCGTCCGAGGCCTTCCTCGCCGGTTCGGCCGGACAGCCGAACTACGCGGCGGCCAAGGGCGGCATCGTCGGCCTCACGACCTCCTCGGCGCTCGCGCTCTCCCGGTACGGGGTGACCGCCAACGCCATCTGCCCGCGGGCCCGTACCCGTATGACCGAGGACGTCTTCGCCGGCTTCGCCGAGCCCGCCGGCGAGGGCGAGCTCGACCCGCTGTCCCCGGAGCACGTGGCGCCGCTCGTCGGCTACCTCGCCTCCCCGGCGGCGGCCGGCGTCAACGGGCAACTGCTGGTCGTCCACGGCGGGATGGTCGCGGTCGTGGACCGGCCGAAGGTGTCGGCCAAGTTCGACACGTCCAAGGAGGCGTTCACGTACGAGGAGCTCGACGGGCTCCTCACGCCGCACTACGCGTCCCGCCCGGCGGGCGAGACCTTCGCCGCGGCGGAGGTGCTCGGCCTCAAGAAGGGCTGAGCGGTAGGCGCACCGGTCCGGGGGGACACGGTGGGGAACGGTGAAGGGCCCCGGGGAGACCCGGGGCCCTTCACCGTCGCGCGTCACTGATTCCGGTCACCGCTCGTCGGGCTCGCGGCGGTGGCGGCCGTGCGGCGAGGACGCGGAGTCCTCCGCCGCCGAGGCCTCGCCGCGGTGCTTTCCGGAGCCGCCCGACTCCCGGCCCTCCGTGCTTGTTTCCGCCTTGCTGGAACTCACCGCTGGAACTCACCCCGTACAAATCGGTCTTGCTGTGCGGCCCGTGAGTCTAGCCAGCCGGTTTACGGTCCGTCAGGGGAGCCTGCTGCAAAGGGACCGGCCGGCACACCCGGGGCTCGTCGGATTCGCCCGCGACGCCGGATTCCCCCACCACAACGGATCCCGGTTCCGGCTCCGGCTCCGGCTCGGGCGGGACCTCCAGCTCCGTGAGCCCGCAGGGCGTCTCCGCCGTCACGTGCGCCAGCCGCAGCACGCCCTCCGCCGTCCACAGCCCGGCCCCCGCCAGCCATCCCACCGGCGCCGCCGCCTGCACCAGGCGGCGCGACGAGGGTTCCCAGGTCCCCACCCAGCTCCCGCCGCCCGCGTCGATCCGCAGCGCCACCGAGCAGCTCTCCGGCATCAGCACCTGCCCCGGCTGCACGGCGAAGGGCGTCACCTCCGCGTCGTCGAGGCGCAGGCACTCCGGGAACCGCACCGGCAGCAGGCTCCCGAGCACCCCCCAGCCCAGCCGCTCCCGCCCCGGCGAGGGCGCGTCGGAGCGGATCAGGAGCAGCCCGCTGTCGGGGTCGGCGAGCAGCAGCCGGTCGTCGCTCTCCTCGGTGATCTGGAGCAGTGGCGTGACCTCGCCACCCCGCTCCAGATCGACGGCGACGGCCTTCACCGGCCCGTCGTCGAGCCGCCGGTCGAGCGCCAGCATCCGGCCCGTACGGTCCAGCCACACCGCGCCCGAGCAGTGCCCCTTCACCTCGGCGACCCGCTCCGGGCCGAACGCGCCGCCCGCCACCAGCCACAGGGTGGTCGTGTCGGGGCCGACGCACATCGCGTACGCGCAGATGCCGTCGGGCGAGGGCGGCAGCAGGACGAGCCGCTCGGAGCCGGGCGCCTCCACGGCGCCGAGCTGGAGCTCGCCGGTCTCCGGTCCCGTCGGGTAGAGCAGCGAGAACGTGCTCCGCCGGCCGTCGACGCGGCGGGCGACCAGGACCCGGCCGTCGGCGAGGGGGAGCACCTGGGTGCCGGGCTCCTCCGGCTGGCCGAGGGGGAGCGGGACGGCGTACGGCTCCGGGCCGTCGAGCGTCCACCGCTCCACGTACAGGGCGTCCCCGGCGCCCGCGAGGCGCGCCGCGTAGGCGCCGTTGGCCGTGATGGTGAATCCGCTGGCCGTGATGGTGAACCCGGCCGGGCCGTCGAGGCCCCGGCTCCCGCGGCCGTCGCCCTCCCCGTCGCGGCCCTCGTCCTCGGCCGCGGTCTCGATGGCACACGCTGTCATCGACTCGTCACCTCCGGCCCCGAAGCTAGTTTTCGCACTTCCTGCCGAACAACACGAGCCCGGTCACTTCACACATAAGGGTGGTCGTCGCCGGGTTCGGCCGCGGGGGAGGGGGCGGCTGTGCTGGAGTGACCGGTGGTGAGTAAGGTTAGGCGAACCTAAGCGGAGCCTGTGGCTCCGTCAGGTCGTGCCGCCGTCCCCGTACCAGGAGAGCCGTCTCATGTCCTTCCGCCGCCGCGGTACCGCCACCGTCGTCGCCCTCGCCGCCGCGCTCTCGCTCGCGGCCTGCGGAGGAGGGGACAGCGGATCCGACGCCTCCGCCAAGGAGAGCCAGGGCGCCCAGGGGGACGCGGCCAAGAAGAAGGACGTCGCCACCGGCGGCAAGGACTTCGGCGACGCCGCCGCCAAGACCGCGGCCATGGGCACCGACGCCAAGGCCGGCCAGTTCCCGCGCACCCTCACCCACGCCCTCGGCACGACCGAACTCAAGGCCGCGCCCAAGCGGGTCGTCGTCCTCGACGTCGGCGAGCTCGACAACGTCGTCTCCCTCGGCATCAAGCCCGTCGGCTACGCCCCCTCCGAGGGCGACGACGGCATCCCCGGCTACCTCGCCAAGGACGCCGGCAACCCGAAGTCCATCGGCACCATCAACAACCTCAACCTCGAGGCCATCGCCAACCTGGAGCCGGACCTCATCCTCGGCAGCCAGCTCCGCGCCGCCGACAAGTACGACGAGCTGTCGCAGATCGCGCCCACCGTCTTCTCCATCCGCCCGGGCTTCACCTGGAAGGAGAACTACCTCCTCAACGCCGCCGCGCTCGACAAGACCGCCGAGGCGAAGGAGAAGCTCGCCGCGTACGAGACGAAGGCCAAGCAGCTCGGCACGGACATCGGCGCGGACAAGCCGACCATCTCCATGGTCCGCTACCTCCCCGGCAAGATCCGCCTGTACGCGAAGGCGTCGTTCATCGGCACGATCCTCGAGGACGCCGGTCTGCCCCGCCCCAAGAACCAGCAGGTGAACGAGCTCGCCGCCGAGATCAGCCCCGAGAAGATCGACGAGGCCGACGCCGACTGGATCTTCACCGGCGTGTACGGCGACGCCAAGGCCACCAAGAAGAGCGCCGCCCAGGCCAACCCGCTCTGGAAGAACCTGACCGCAGTCAAGAACGGCCAGGCCAAGGACGTCCCGGACGAGACCTGGTACCTCGGCCTCGGCGTCACGGCCGCGAACAGCGTCCTCGACGACCTGCGCGCCGACCTCGTCAAGAAGTAACCGCCGAGTACGCCCGGACTGCAGGGCGCGAGGGGGCAGGTAGCCTTTCCCTCGTGCCCCGTCTGTCTGAAGTCATCGCCGAGCTCGACGCCCTCTGGCCGCCAGAGCGCGCCGAGTCCTGGGACGCCGTCGGCACCGTCTGCGGCGATCCCGACGCGGAGATCAGCCGCGTCCTCTTCGCGGTCGACCCCGTCCAGGAGATCGCCGACGAGGCGATCGCCCTCGGCGCGGACCTCCTCGTCACCCACCACCCGCTCTACCTGCGCGGTACGACGACGGTCTCGGCCGGCCACTTCAAGGGCCGTGTCGTCCACGGACTGATCAAGAACGACATCGCCCTCCACGTCGCGCACACCAACGCCGACACCGCCGACCCCGGCGTCTCCGACGCCCTCGCCGGCGCGCTGGACCTCCGGGTCGTCGGCCCCCTCGTGCCCGAGAACAACCTCGGCCGCATCTGCGAGCTCGACCGGCCCGAGACCCTCGCGGAGTTCGCCGCCCGTGCCGCGAAGCGGCTGCCGTCCACCGCGCAGGGCATCCGGGTCGCGGGCGACCCCGGCATGACCGTCCGCCGCGTCGCCGTCAGCGGCGGCTCCGGCGACAGCCTCTTCGGAGCCGTACGGGCCGCCGGAGTGGACGCCTACCTCACCGCCGACCTGCGCCACCACCCGGTCTCCGAGGCGACCCAGCAGTTGCCGCTCGGGCTGGTCGACGCCGCCCACTGGGCCACCGAATGGCCCTGGTGCGAGCAGGCCGCCGCCCAGCTCGACGAGATTTCCGACCGTCACGGCTGGGGCCTCCGCGTCCACGTCTCGAAGACGGTCACCGACCCCTGGTCCTCCCACCACACCTCCCCTGGAGCCCCCAACTGAACGCCGCGCCCGCCGACCAGATCCGCCTCCTCGACGTCCAGGGCCTGGACGTACGACTCCAGCAGCTCGCCCACAAGCGCAAGTCGCTGCCCGAGCACGCCGAGATCGAGTCGCTGACCAAGGACCTCACCCAGCTGCGCGACCTGCTCGTCGCCGCGCAGACCGAGGAGAGCGACTGCGGCCGCGAGCAGACCAAGGCCGAGCAGGACGTCGACCAGGTCCGCCAGCGCGCCGCCCGCGACCAGCAGCGGCTCGACTCCGGCGCCGTCTCCTCCCCGAAGGACCTGGAGAACCTCCAGCGCGAGATCGTCTCCCTCGCCAAGCGCCAGGGCGACCTGGAAGAGGTCGTCCTGGAGGTCATGGAGCGCCGCGAGTCCGCGCAGGAGCGCGTGACCGAGCTCTCCGGCCGCGTCGAGGCCGTCCAGGCCAAGGTCGACGACGCCACCGCCCGCCGCGACGCCGCGACGGCCGAGCTGGACGCCGAGGCCGCCACCGTCACCAAGGAGCGCGAGGTCGTCGCCGGCCCGCTCCCCGAGGACCTGCTCAAGCTGTACGACCGCCTGCGCGAGAAGCAGGGCGGCATCGGCGCGGCCCGGCTCCAGCAGCGCCGCTGCGAGGGCTGCCGCCTGGAGCTCGACATCACCGAGGTGAACGAGATCCGCGCCGCCGCGCCCGACAAGGTCGTCCGCTGCGAGAACTGCAGCCGCATCCTCGTCCGCACCGCGGAGTCCGGCCTGTAATGACCTCTTCACGCGAGCTGATCGTCGAGGCGGACGGCGGCTCCCGGGGCAACCCGGGGCCCGCCGGTTACGGCGCCGTGGTCCTGGACCCGGTGACGGGCGAGACGCTCGCGGAGGCGGCCGAGTACATCGGCGTGGCGACGAACAACGTCGCCGAGTACAAGGGCCTGGTCGCCGGTCTCAAGGCGGCCCTGGCGCTCTTCCCCGACGCCAGGATCCACGTCCGCATGGACTCCAAGCTCGTCGTCGAGCAGATGTCCGGGCGCTGGAAGATCAAGCACCCGGACATGAAGCCCCTCGCGGCCGAGGCGGGCCGGGTCTTCCCGGCGGGCCGCGTCCGGTACGAGTGGATCCCGCGCGAACTGAACAAGCACGCGGACCGGCTCGCCAACGAGGCGATGGACGCGGGCAAGCGCGGCCGCCAGTGGGAACCGTCCGCGTCGACGGCCGCCCTCGACGCCTCGGCGGCCCGCAACGCGGCCGCCCCGCCCCCGTCGGGCCCGCCCGGCGACGCGGCAGCGGGCGCGGCGCGGGCACGCGCGGCGCTGGCGGGTACGCCCTCCGGGACGCCGACCGCCCCCGCCGGTACGGCCACCGGCACCGGCACGGGAACAGGCACGGGAGCCTGGCCGACGACGGCCCCTCATCCGCAGGATGACGACGGCCTGTTCACGGCGGAGGCCGTGACGCCCACGTCCGGCGAGGCCGAGACGCCGACCGACGCTGCCGCCTCGCAGGCGCAGCCGGAGCCGCAGCCGGAGACGGCCGGCCCCGCCGCCGCCTCCGGCGAGGCCACCGCCCCCGCCGCCCCCCGCCAGGGCTGGACCGCCCCCGACATGGGCGCGCCCGCGACCTTCGTGCTGCTCCGGCACGGGGAGACCGCGCTCACGCCCGAGAAGCGGTTCTCGGGCAGTGGCGGGACCGATCCCGAGCTGTCGGCGGCCGGGCTCCGGCAGGCCGAGGCCGTGGCCGAGGCGTTGGCGGCGCGCGGGACGGTCCAGGAGATCGTGAGCTCGCCGCTCACCCGCTGCCGCCAGACCGCCGCCGCCGTCGCCGCCCGGCTCGGGCTCGACGTCCGGATCGAGCGCGGGCTGCGCGAGACGGACTTCGGCGCCTGGGAGGGGCTCACCTTCGGCGAGGTCCGCGAGCGGTACCCGGCGGACCTCGACGCCTGGCTGGCCTCCCCGAAGGCCGCGCCGACCGGCGGCGGCGAGAGCTTCGCGGCCGTCACCCGGCGCGTCTCCGCCGCCCGTGACCGGCTGACCGCCGCGTACGCGGGCCGGACGGTCCTCCTCGTCACCCACGTCACCCCGATCAAGACCCTCGTCCGGCTCGCCCTCGGCGCCCCGCCGGAGGCCCTGTTCCGCATGGAGCTGTCGGCCGCGTCGATCTCGGCCGTGGCCTACTACGCCGACGGGAACGCCTCGGTGCGGCTCCTCAACGACACCTCCCACCTGCGCTGACCGGGAACCGGGAGCCCCTAAACCGGTGGACCCCGCCCCCCGGCCCGTACCACCATCGGCTCCATGACCTGGACCTTCACCGAGGACGCCGACGCCTTCCGGACCGCCGCCGCCGAGCTGCTCGCCTCCGAGGCGACCCGTAACACGGCCGTCCTGACCCTCATGGGTTCCGCCGGGCGGCTCGGCTGGTGGACCGAGGCCGACGGCCGGGTCACCGGGGTGCTCGCGGTGTCCCCGCCGCGCGTTCCCGCGTTCGGCGCCGTGACCGTGGCGGCCGCCCGCGCCCTCGTCCTGCCCGCGGGGGAGGAGCCCAAGGCCGTACGGGGGGAGACCGCGGCCGTCGAGGCGTACGCGGAGGCGCATGCCGAGGCCACCGGGCGGCGCTGGCGTCCCACTGTCCGCATGCGGCTCTTCCGCCTCGGTGAGCTCACCCCGCCCCACCCGGCCCCGGCCGGCCGCGCCCGCCGGGCCGTCGCCGCCGACCTGCCGCTCCTCACCGGCTGGACCCGGGAGTTCGCGCTCGCCATCGGCGACGAGCCCGCCGAGGACTACACGGGCTTCGTCACCGACCGGATCACCGACGGCCGCCTCTGGCTGTGGGAGGCGCCCGACGGCCGCCCCGTCTCGATGGCCGCCGTCTCCCGGGCGATCGAGGGTCAGGCCCGCGTGCACCTCGTCTACACCCCGCCCGCCGAGCGCGGCCGGGGGTACGCGGCGGGGGCCACCGAGGCCGTGAGCCGCGCCGCCCTGGACGCCGGCGTCGCCCACGTCCTCCTTTTCACGGACCTCGCCAACCCCACCAGCAACGCCCTGTACCAGCGGCTCGGCTACCGCCCGGTGACCGACCACCTGGGTGTGGAGTTCGGGCCGTCGTCGTCGAACCTATGATCGTCGCCGGACCCAAGGGGAGGGCTGGGCAGTGGAAGGCGCGTTGTCAGGCAGAGGAACCCAGGCGCGGTTCAACGGGGCCCGTCTGACCGTCGTCCGCGACGGAACGACCTGGACGGTCCCGCTTCAGGCCATCGCGTACGCGCGGGGACCGCGGACGGCGGCGTACGGATCGCGATCTCGGGCCCCGACGCGTCCCGGGCCCGGCACGGGCTCGGCGCGACCGTCGTCCTGCCCGGCCCCAACCCGCACGCCGCCACCGCCTTCGCCGACCACCTCCGGACCTCCCTCGCCGGAGTCGGGCCCGCCGAGGACGGCCACGCCCTGGTGACCGTCGAACGCCCGCCCGCCGCCCCGCCGTCCAGCGGCGAGAAGGGCTCCCGGGCCGTCCTGATCGGTTTTCTCGTCTGCCTCTACGTCGGCGCCCTCGCGGCCGTCGGCGCCACCGGCCCCCGCACCGCCGCCCAGGCCGCCGTGTCCCTGACCGTCGGCGGCGTGCTCTTCGCCGTCGGAGCCGTGGGCCTCTGGCGGGTCGCCCGGCGCTTCCGGAACGTCCGCATCCTCCGTACCCGGGGGATCGGGGTCGTCGCCGAGGTCGACGGCTACCTCCGGATCTGGTCCAAGGGCGGCCACAGCCGGGTCTTCCCGTACCTCACGTACACCACCGCCGACGGCCGCCGCTTCGAGCGTGTGACCTCGGTCGTCTCCGCCGGATGGGACATCCGCGTCGCCACGACGACGGAGATCCTCCACGACTCCGCCGACCCGCGCCGCGCCGGCGTCCCGCCGACCGCCGGGTTCACCGTCCGCAGCCTCGTCCTGGGCCTGTCCTGCCTGCCCCCGCCGGCCCTCGGCCTCTTCGCGGTCCTGATGAACACGAGCCTTCTCGCGAACTAGGCCAGCTCCGCCGCCCCCCGCGCCAGCGCCTCCACCCGTGCCCAGTCGCGGGCCGCGAGGGCGTCGGGCGGCACCATCCACGTACCGCCGACGCGGCCGACGTTCGGCAGGGACAGGTAGGCGGGGGCCGAGGCGCGGGTGATGCCGCCGGTCGGGCAGAAGCGTGCCCGGGGGAGCGGGCCCGCGAGGGACTTCAGGTAGGGGACGCCGCCGGCCGCCTCGGCCGGGAAGAACTTCATCTCCTCCACCCCGCGTTCGAGGAGGGCGACGACCTCCGAGGCCGTTGAGACGCCCGGCAGGAACGGCAGCCCCGAGTCCCGCATCGCGCCGAGCAGTCCCTCGGTCCACCCGGGGCTGACCAGGAACCGGGCCCCGGCCCGGACCGCGTCCGCGACCCCGGACGCCGAGACGACCGTCCCCGCGCCGACGACCGCGCCCGGCACCTCGGCGGAGATCGCCCGGACCGCGTCGAGCGCGACGGGGGTGCGGAGGGTGACCTCGACGAGCGGCAGTCCGCCGGCGACGAGGGCGCGGGCGAGGGGGACGGCGTCGGCGAGGTCGTCGAGCACCACGACGGGCACGACGGGGGCCGAGGACAGGCCGAACACACTCGTCGGGGGCGGCGGCGCCAGGTCCGTCATGCCGTCGTCCGTCATGCCGTCATCCGGGCTCGTCATGCCGTCATCCTGCCGACGTCGCACGCACCCCGCAACGCCCGTTGCACACCGTGCAACGGGCGGTCCGTCAGGTCAGTGGATCTCGTCCACCAGCACGTCGAGCGCCCCCGCCTTGCCGGTCTCCTCCACCACGTACCCGAGATCCCGCAGCGCCACGACCAGCTCCTCCGGCGACCCCGGCACCGCGCCCGCCTCCAGGAGGCTCCGGACGATCCGGCCCTTCGTCGCCTTGTTGAAGTGGCTGACGACCTTCCGGGTCGGCGCGTGCAGCACCCGCACGGTCGCCGTCCGCGCCGCCACCTCGCCCTTCGGCTTCCACGCCGAGGCGTACGCCGACGAGCGCAGGTCCAGGACGAGCCCGTCACCCGCCGCCTCCGGCAGCACGGAGACCATCGCGCCCCGCCAGTGCGCGCCGAGCGCGCCGAGCCCCGGCAGCTTGACCCCCATCGAGCAGCGGTACGACGGAATCCGGTCGGTCACCTTCACCGCGCCCCACAGGCCCGAGAAGACGAGCAGCGAGTCACCGGCCCGCTTCCGCGCCGCCGCGTCCAGGGTCTCCAGACCCAGCGCGTCGTACAGGACACCCGTGTAGATCTCGCCCGCCGGGCGCGCCCCGGCCGTCCGCAGCTCGACGTTCTTCGCGACCTCGCCGCGCAGCCCCTCGCTCAGGCCGAGGACCTCGCGCGCCTTCTCCTCGTCGGCGGCGCACAGCTCGACCAGCTCGTCCAGGACCGCCGCGCGCGCGTCCGCGAGCCCCGGCAGGGACAGCGACTCCGGCTTGAGCGGCGCCCCGCGCCCCGAGGAGGCCTTGCCTTCGGAGGGCGGCAACAGCACGAGCACGGTGGTTCTCCTTCGTACGGTACGGGGGTGGGGGTGCGGCCCCGGCAGTCCAGCGTACAAAGGGGGAGGGGCCGTCCCCGTACCCGTACGACATGCCGAGCCCCGCCCGCCCCCCTACGCTCGGGTCCATGCCCCGCCGCCACATCCACGTGACCGGCGCAGCCGAGGCTCCGCTGCGGGCCGCCCTGCGCGCACTGCGTACCGAGCTCGCGATCCCCGACGCCTTCCCGCCGGCCGTCCTCGCCGAGGCCGAGGCCGCCGCGAAGAACCCCCGCCTCCCCGCGCACGACGCCACCGACCTCCCCTTCGTCACCATCGACCCGCCGACCTCCACCGACCTCGACCAGGCCATGCACCTGGCCCGCAGGGCCGACGGCGGCTACCGCGTGCACTACGCCATCGCCGACGTCGCCGCCTTCGTCGCCCCCGGATCCGCGCTCGACGCCGAGGCCCACCGGCGGGTCCTCACCCTCTACTTCCCCGACGAGAAGGTCCCCCTCCACCCCGCCGTCCTCTCCGAGGGCGCCGCCAGCCTCCTCCCCGGCGAGACCCGGCCCGCCCTCCTCTGGCGGATCGACCTCGACGCCGAGGGCCGGCGGGTCGCCACCGACCTGCGCCGGGCCCTCGTCCGCAGCCGCGCCAAGCTCGACTACGCGGGCGTGCAGCGGCGGATCGACGACGGCACCGCCGAGGAGCCGCTCGCGCTGCTCCGCGAGATCGGCCGCCTCCGCGAGGCCCTCGAAGCCGAGCGCGGCGGGATCTCGCTCAGCGTCCCCGAGCAGGAGATCGTCGAGCGGGACCACACCTACTCCCTCGCGTACCGGGCGCCCCTGCCCGCCGAGGGCTGGAACGCGCAGATCTCGCTCCTCACCGGCATGGCCGCCGCCGACCTCATGACCGCCGCCGGGACCGGCATCCTGCGCACCCTCCCCACGGCCCCCGACGGCGCGGTCGCCCGGCTCCGCCGCTCCGCGCAGGCCCTCGGCGTCGAATGGCCGCACCACGTCTCGTACGCCGACGTCGTCCGCCACGCCGACCCCGCCAATCCGCGCCACGCGGCCTTCCTCCAGGAGTGCACGACCCTCCTGCGCGGCGCCGGGTACACGGTCTTCACCGACGGGCACGTGCCCAGCCCGGCCGTCCACGCGGCCGTCGCCGACGAGTACACGCACTGCACCGCGCCGCTGCGGCGGCTCGTCGACCGGTACGCGGGCGAGCTCTGCGTCGCGGCCGTCGCGGGCGACGAACCGCCCGAGTGGGTACGGGCCGCGCTGCCCGCCCTCCCCGACGAGATGGCGGCGGGCTCCCGCCGGGCCAACACCGTCGAGCGCGAGAGCGTCGACATCGTGGAGGCGGCGCTGCTGCGGGACCGGGTCGGCGAGATCTTCGACGCGTACGTGATCGACGTGAAGGAGCGCGAACCGGCCGTCGGCACGGTCCACCTGGACGACCCGGCGGTCGTCGCCCGGATCGCGGGCGGCGAGGCGCGGCTGCCGCTGGGGGAGTGGGTGCGGGTCAGGCTCGCGGAGGCGGACCCGGGGTCGGCGAAGGTGCTGTTCGCCCCGGCGTGAGGTCCGGTGCGTGGTCCCGTGCGAGGGCGTCTCGCAGAGCGCGTACGAGCGTCCGCGGGTCGTCGGCGTGCACCCGGACCAGGGACACGGGCCGGGGCGCGCCGAGCAGCCGGGGCGCGTCGACGGGCTCGGCCAGCTCGATCGTGACCGTCGTCTGGGACCCGACGGCGAGGTTCAGCTCGCCCTCCGCCTTCTCGTGCGTGAACAGCGACTCGTGACGGACGGCCGAGACCAGCCGGAGCGGTACGAGGACGTCGACGTGCGCCGCCTGCCGCAGCCGCAGGACGTCGCCGGTGAGCGTGTGCGGGCGGGTCACGGAGGCCGCGTGGAGGCCGAGGACGAAGAGCACGGTGTAGACGTCGAGGACGAGGACGACGGCGTGCACGGCCGGCCAGTCGGAGAGCAGGTACGACATGCCGACCGTCTCGACGAGGCACACGAACGCGAAGCCGTACATCAGGGCGGCCTGGTCGCGGGCGTGCGGGAACACCCGGTCGGCGCCCCCGACCCCGTGCGGCCGCCGGGCGACCCACCGGCCGAGGCTCGTCATGAGCCGCAGCTCGTGCCCGACGAGGCGGAGCACGTTCTCGGGCACGAGCTCGCCGAGCGCCTGACGGGCGGAGAGCCCGCGCCGCCGGAGCCGGAGGAAGACGGTCGCCTCGACGAGCAGCAGCCCGAGGACGACCGCCTCCCCGGCGAGCAGCACGGCGGCGGGTACGCGCACCCCCGCGAGCAGGCAGACGAAGAGCACGAGCTCGGCGGGCAGGGCGGCGTAGGCGACGGCACGAAGCCCCTTCAGGAGGGGGCCGCGGGAGGTCACGGTCACCGGTGTCTCCTCTCCGCCACGAGGGCGAGGGCGCGCCGCACGGCGGCGGACTGGGCGGGGGCCAGGTCGGCGAAGAAGGCCTCGGCGAGCCCGCCGGAGCCCTCCGGGGGAAGCTCGACCGCCAGGGCGTCGGGAAGGACGGCGGCGAGGGCCCGGGCGGCCTCGTCCACCCGGGGGTCGTCGGGCGGGGTGTAGGCGAGGGCGTCGAGGAGCGCGTACAGCTCCGTCGCGCTCCCCGAGACGTCCCGCATCAGCCGCATCAGCTCGACGCGCTCGTCCTCGGGGACGACGGTGTCGAGGAGGGCGAGGATCTCCCGGTCCTTCGCGGCCATCGGCGACTCGGAGAGCTCGCCGAGCCCCGCGAGCAGCGCGGCGAGCTCGGGCGACACGGGCCCGTCGGCGGGCAGCCGCCCGGCACGGGCCTCGACGAGCAGCGGGGCGAGCCGCGCGCGCCGCTCCCGGATGACGGCCTCCTGCCGCCGCAGGTCCTCGTCCAGCTCGTCGAGGACCTCCACGAGCCCCCGCCCCGCGTCGTCCGCGAGCACCCCGCGCACCTCGTCGAGCCCGAGCCCGAGCTCGGCGAGCCGCCGGATCCGCGCGAGCAGCACGGCGTCCCTGACCCCGTACTCCCGGTACCCGTTGGCCAGCCGCGGCGGCTCGGGCAGCAGCCCCGCCTGGTGGTAGTGCCGCACGGCCCGGGGGGTGACCCCGACGAGTGCGGCGATCTCGCCGATACGCATGGGGCCAGTAGAAACCCTGACGTTGCGACAAGGTCAAGCGAGGGCTCCGGCGCCGTCCCCCGATCTTGTGCCACGATCGGGGGAACGACCCCGATCACAGGGACGGCGGGTGCCTCGATGTCCGACGATCACGACATGACTGCCATGCCGCACGCACCACTCACGCAGGCCGACGGCCTGCTGGAGGGCTTTCTGGCGCTGGACACGCCGGAGGGCTTCCGGGCGGAGCTGATCGAAGGGGAGATCGTCGTGGCGCCGCCGCCGGACGGGGACCACGAGGACTACATCGGACTGATCGTCGGGCAGGTGTACCGGCGGTCGCAGACCGAGATGCAGTTCGCGGGAAACAAGGGCCTGACGCTGAAGGAGACGCCTGGCGCCCCAAGAGATCACGTCATCCCGGACGGCACGTTCGCACCGCTGGCTCAGCGCCTGTACCGAGGAGCGGAGCCGTGGATGCCGTGCGCCGGGGTGACGATGGTCCTGGAGGTGACCTCCAGGCGGCCGAACGCCGACCGCGACGTCAAGCGCCGCTGCTATGCCCGTGGCGGCATCCCTCTCTACCTCCTGGTCGACCGGGACACGTCCACGGTGACGCTCTTCACCGACCCCGAGAACGGCGACTACCGCGAGCTCCACGGGGTGCCCTTCGGCAAGGCACTCACCCTCCCCGCCCCCTTCGCCTTCGACCTGGAGACGGCCGACTTCCTCTGAATCACGCATCGTGGATCGGCAGGTAGCATGGCCGTACGGCAGACGAGCCGGGCGGGCGGCCGCGTGGAGATCCTCGGATCTTCCCGAGGAACGTCCGGGCTCCACAGAGCAGGGTGGTGGCTAACGGCCACCCGGGGTGACCCGCGGGACAGTGCCACAGAAAACAGACCGCCGGGAGCTTCGGCCCTCGGTAAGGGTGAAACGGTGGTGTAAGAGACCACCAGCGCCTGAGGTGACTCAGGCGGCTAGGTAAACCCCACTCGGAGCAAGGTCAAGAGGGGACACCTCGGTGTCCCTGCGCGGATGTTCGAGGGCTGCTCGCCCGAGTCCGCGGGTAGACCGCAGGAGGCCGGTGGCAACGCCGGTCGTAGATGGATGGCCGTCGCCCCGACGACCGCGAGGTCCCGGGGTACAGAACCCGGCGTACAGCCCGACTCGTCTGCCCTTCGCTTGGGAAAGGGCCCCTGACCAGGGGCCCTTTTCGCGTGTCCGGGGCCGGTTGTCCGGGGTCAGTGGTCGCCGGGGACCGCGCGCCAGGAGCCCGCCGCCCTGGCGGCGGGCGGGCGGCTCCAGCGGGCGGCCGTGCGGTCGGGGCGCGGGGTGGTGCGCCGTGGGGGTTCCTGCTGGAGGCTCGCCAGGAGTGCGGCGGTGACCGCGGCGACCTCCTCCGGGGTCGGGTTGCCGTTGAGGATCCGTACGGGGCGGACGGGGGCGGCGGTGGACTCCGTCGGGTGCGGCGGCAGCGGGAAGGGCGTCGATGCGGGCATGGGCGGTGGCCTCCTGTGCGTACGGGACGGGAAGGTCGGGCAGGTCGGGAGGGACGGGAAGCCAGACCTAGTCCCGGGCCGGAGGGCCGGACAAGCCCCTTAGGGGGGCGCGCGGGTCAGACGGCCGACTCCGGAAGCTGCTTCCAGAGGATCCGGAGGACCCCGTTCACCACGAAGACCGCCGCGAACGCCGCCGCCCATCCCGTTCTCCCCGTCGCCGCGAGCGCCGCCGCGGAGCTGCCGAACCACAGCACTTCGAGGACGAAACGGCCCGCCCGGCGCGCCGGGTGACGGGCCTTCGGGGAGCCGAACAGGGCCCACACGGCGATGAGGACGGCGGGCGCGCCGACGCCGAGGAGGAGTTTCACCGGCCATGTGTCGCCGGTGTGGACGCCCCACAGGACCGACGCGGCGTACACCGCGAGCTCCAGCAGGAACATCACCAGCATGTTGACGGCTTTGAGGGACGCGAGCACGACGGGACTCCAGGGGAGGGGCGGGCGGCGGTGTGTGGGGGTGCCGCCCATCCTGGCCTGTCGTGGACCCGTCAGGCCAGGATTTCCACCCGCCACTGCGGCTCGCGCTCGTCCGTGCGGAGGACGACGGGCTTCGGGAGCAGGGAGCGGTCCTCGAAGAGGTCGCGGCCCAGGGGCAGGCCGTTCTGGTCGATGACGTAGAGGCCGGCGTCGAGGTCGTCGAGGCCGGCGATCGTCCGGACGCCGCCGTCCGGCTCCACGCGCTGGAGGCGCCAGACGGAGGCGGGGGAGTCGTCGGGGCGGACGGCCACCGGGGCGCGCCCGGTGCCCTCGGAGAGGGGGGCGGTCTCCGCGACGATCGTGTCCTCGGTGCCCTTCGCGGTGAACCGGAACCCTCCGTCGGCCTCGCCGACCGCCCACTCCACGGCCTGTTCCCGGTGGGTGAGGAGGCCGACCACCCGGCCGTCGAGGACACCGACCGGTGCCCCCTTCGCGTACAGCTTCACGACCTTGACGATGTCGGACATCGAGCCTCCCGTACGTAGCGAACGCGGACATGTGCGCCGATCCTGCCCGTACGGGGACGGGCCGGGCCACTGAACACGCGCGCCGGGCGGGACGCTACCCCCGGCCGATGTACGGCATGGCCGTCGCCATCACCGTCGCGAACTGCACGTTCGCCTCCAGCGGCAGCGCCGCCATGTGGACCACCGTGGCCGCCACGTCCGCCGCGTCCATCACCGGCTCCGCCGCCAGCTGCCCGTTGGCCTGGAGGATGCCGGTCTGCATACGGGCCGTCATCTCCGTGGCCGCGTTGCCGATGTCGAGCTGGCCGCAGGCGATCCGGTACGGGCGGCCGTCGAGCGACAGGGACTTCGTGAGGCCCGTCATCGCGTGCTTCGTCGCCGTGTACGCGATCGAGTGCGGGCGCGGCACGTGCGCGGAGATCGAGCCGTTGTTGATGATCCGGCCGCCCTGCGGGTCCTGCTCCTTCATCGTCCGGAAGGCGGCCTGCGCGCAGAGGAAGGCGCCCGTCAGGTTGACGTCGACGACCGCGCGCCAGGTCTCCGGGTCCAGGTCCTCGACGGGGGTGCCGCCGCCGGCGAACGTCCCCGCGTTGTTGAAGAGGAGGTCCACGCGGCCGTGGCGGTCGCGGACCGTCGAGAAGAGGGCCGCGACCTCCGCCGCCGACGTGACGTCGGTGGGCACGCACAGGAAGTCGCCGTCCGGCGCGAGCGCGGCCGTCTCCTCCAGGGCCGCCGCCCGGCGCCCGGCGAGCGCCACCGACCAGCCCGCCGCCGCCAGCGCCAGCGCCACACTCCGGCCGATCCCCGAACCCGCTCCGGTCACCACTGCGATGCTCATGGGCGGGGAGCGTACGCGAGACGGGTGCGGGGGGAAATCACCTGTCCGAGACGTGAACAGCCTGCTCGGAGGGGTAGCGGACGCCGATCCGCTCCCGTACCGCGTCGAGTGTCCGCATCACCGCGAGCGAGCCGTCGAGCGGGACGAGCGGCGACTCGGTGTCGCCCGCGCGCAGGGCCCGCACGACCTCGGCGGCCTCGTGCCGGAAGGAGTGCGGGTCGTCCGTGGCCGTGAACTCCTCCGGCTCCCGGCCGGGCCGGTGCAGGACGAAGCGCTCGGGGAAGAAGAAGCCGCGCGGGATGTCGATCCGGCCCTCCGTGCCCGTCACGGACGCCGTCAGCGGGGTGTCGGCGACGAGCGAGCAGGACAGCAGCGCCGAGGCGCCCGACTCCCAGCCGAGCAGCATGCCCGTGTTCAGGTCGACGCCCTCCGGCGAGAGCAGCGCGTGGGCCTGTACGGAGGAGGGCTCGCCGAGCAGCAGGTGCGCGAAGGACACCGGGTAGACCCCGAGGTCGAGCAGCGCGCCGCCGCCCACGGCGGGGTCGCGCAGCCGGTGGTCGGCGGCGAAGGGGCCGGGGAGGCCGAAGTCCGCCTGGACCGTGCGGACCTCGCCGATCGCCCCGCCGCGCACGAGCTCCGCGAGCCGGAGGACCAGCGGGTTGCAGTACATCCACATGGCCTCCATGAGGAAGAGGCCGCGGTCCCGGGCGAGGGCGACGAGCTCCTCGGCCTGTCCGGCGTTGAGGGTGAGGGACTTCTCGCAGAGCACCGCCTTCCCCGCCTCCAGGGCGAGGCCGGCCGCCTCGCGGTGGGCGTGGTGCGGGGTCGCGACGTACACCACGTCGACCTCGGGGTCGGCGACGAGCCCGGCCCAGTCCCCGTACGCCCGCGGTATCCCGAACCTGTCCGCGAAGGCCTTCGCGGAGGCCTCCGTGCGGGAGGCCACCGCGACGGTCTCGGCGCCGTCGAGCGTCGCCAGGTCCGTCGCCATCCGCTCGGCCACACCGCCGGTCGCGAGGATTCCCCAGCGCACCTTCTGACTCATGTCCCCACCCGTTCCCACGTTCCTCGGAGGTCTCGACCACTCCTGTCGAGCTGAGAGCATAGGGAAAGATTCAACGAAATGGAGCGGTTGATGCCGAAGATCGGCCAGGAAGCAACAGAGGGATCAACACAAGGGCACATAACCGAAAGTGTTTCGGAGGCCGGAGCCGCCTCGGGCGACTCCGTCTCGGGCGACTCCGTCTCGGGCGACTCCGCCACCCGGCGCACCGGACTCCTGGTCACGCTCGTCCTCGGCGGCCTCACGGCCCTGCCCCCGCTCTCCATGGACATGTACCTGCCGGCCCTGCCGGAGGTCACCGGCGCGCTCCACGCACCCGCCGCCACCGTCCAGCTCACGCTGACCGCCTGCCTCGCCGGCATGGCCCTCGGCCAGCTCGTCGTCGGCCCCATGAGCGACAAGTGGGGCCGCAGGCGCCCGCTGCTCGTCGGCATGGTCGTGTACGTCCTCGCCACCGCCGTCTGCGCCCTCGCCCCCACCGCCGACCTCCTCATCGGCTTCCGGCTGCTCCAGGGCCTCGCGGGCGCCGCCGGCATCGTCATCGCCCGCGCCGTCGTCCGCGACCTCTACGACGGCGTCGAGATGGCCCGGTTCTTCTCCACGCTCATGCTGATCTCCGGCGTCGCGCCGATCGTCGCGCCCCTCGTCGGCGGCCAGATCCTGCGGATCACCGACTGGCGGGGCGTCTTCCACGTCCTCGCCGTCATCGGAATCCTCCTCACCCTCGTCGTCTGGCGCTTCCTCGGCGAGACCCTGCCGCCCGAACGCCGCCACGAGGGCGGGGTCGGCGACGCCCTGCGCACGATGCGCGGCCTCCTCGCCGACCGGACCTTCACCGGCTACGTCCTCACCGGCGGCCTCTCCTTCGCCGCCCTCTTCGCCTACCTCGCCGCCTCGCCCTTCGTCGTCCAGGAGATCTACGGCGCCTCGCCGCAGACCTTCAGCTTGCTCTTCGGCCTCAACTCGGTCGGCCTGATCGCCGCCGGACAGGTCAACGGCAAGCTCCTCGTCGGCCGCGTCAGCCTCGACAAGGTCCTCGCCTGGGGCCTCGCCGTCATCCTCCTCGCCGCCGTCGCCCTGCTCCTCATGACCAGCGGCGTCTTCGGGAACGTCGGCCTCGTGCCCGTCGCCGCCGGACTCTTCGTCCTCATGACCGCGATGGGCTTCACCCTCCCCAACTCCAACGCCCAGGCCCTCATGCGCACCCCGCACGCCGCCGGCTCGGCCTCCGCGCTCCTCGGCACCTCCTCCTTCCTCGTCGGCGCCATCGCCTCCCCGCTCGTCGGCATCGCGGGCGAGCACACCGCCGTCCCGATGGCCGTCGTGCAGCTCGCGAGCGCGGTCCTCGCCGTCGCCGCCTTCCTCGGCCTGTGCCGCCCCTGGCGCGCCACCGCGCCTTCCGCCTGACGCGATGTGACGATCGGCCGCATGTGCCACTACTGCGGCTGCCGCGACATCCCGCTGATCAAGGAGTTCATCGCCGAGCACGAGGCGGTCACCGACCTCGCCGGGGACGCCGTACGCGCCCTCGACGCCGGGGACCGGGCCCGCGCGGGGGTCCTCGTCGAGAAGATGGCCGTCCTGCTCCTCGCCCACTGGGCGGGCGAGGAGGGCGGCCTCTTCGCCGTCATGCGGGAGAACGAGGAGTACCGGGAGTACGTCGACGCCCTCGCCGCCGAGCACCGGGAGCTCGCCGCCTTCCTGGCCCGCCTTGACCTCGAATCGGCCGAGCAGCGGGCCGCGTTCCGGAAGGCCGTCGACGAGCTCCACGAGCACATCGCGAAGGAGGAGGACGGCCTCTTCCCGGCCTCCCTCACCGAGCTCACCGGCGAGCAGTGGAACCTCTCCTTCGCCGCCTGGAGCGCCGTCCACGGCGGCGGGACCCCGACCTGAGAGCGCCGCCTAGACTGGATCGGTGAACGCCTCCGCTCCCTCCGCCGACTCCCTGCGCGCCGCCCTCGCCGGGCTCCTCGACGGGCTGCCGCCCAGCCAGGCGGCCCGCGCCGTCGAGCGGCTGATCGCCAACTACCGGGGCACCACCCCCACGGACGCCCCCGTGCTGCGCGACCGCTCCGACGTCGCCGCGTACGCCGCGTACCGCATGCCGGCGACCTTCGAGGCGGTACGGGGCGCACTCGGCGCCCTCCGGGACGCGGCGCCCGAGTGGGCACCCGCCACGCACGCCGATGTCGGCGGCGGCACCGGCGCGGCGAGCTGGGCCGTCGCCGAGGCCTGGGCGGAGGCGCCGCCCCGGACCACCGTCACCGACTGGGCCGAGCCCGCCCTCGCCCTCGGCCGCGAACTGGCCAAGGGTGCCTTCGACGCCGAGTGGCGGCGCGAGCGCATCGGCACCGCGCTGCGGCTCCCCGACACGGACCTCGTGACCGTCTCGTACGTCCTCAAGGAGCTCACCGAGGCCGACAGGGCCACGCTCGTCGCCGAGACGGCCCGCGCCGCGCAGGCCGTCGTGATCGTCGAGCCCGGTACCCCGGACGGCTACGAGCGGATCATCGCCGCCCGCACCCGGCTCGTCGACGCCGGCTTCACCGTCGCGGCGCCCTGCCCGCACAGCGGTGCCTGCCCGATCGCGCCCGGCACGGACTGGTGCCACTTCTCGGCGCGGGTCAGCCGCTCCTCGCTGCACCGGCAGGTGAAGGGCGGCTCGCTGCCGTACGAGGACGAGAAGTACGCGTACGTGGCCGCCGCCCGGTTCCCGGTGACCCCGGCGGTCTCCCGGATCACGCGCAGGCCGCAGATCCGCAAGGGCCTGGTCCAGTTCGACGTCTGCGGGCCCGACGGGCTCGGCCGCGAGACGGTCACCAAGCGCCACGGGTCCCTCTACAAGCAGGCCCGTGACGCCGAGTGGGGCGACTCCTGGCCGCCGGCGGACGAGGACTAGTCGCGCAGCTCCTGGGTGCAGCACTTCACGCTGCCGCCGCCCTTGAGGAGCTCGCCCAGATCCATCCCGACCGGCTCGAAGCCGCGGCGGCGCAGGGGCTCGAAGAGCCCGACCGCCGCCTGCGGCAGCAGCACGTGCAGGCCGTCGCTGACCGCGTTGAGGCCGAGCGCCGCCGCGTCCTCCTCCGTCGCGACCAGCGCGTCGGGGAAGAGCCGTTCGAGGACGGCCCGGCTGCCGGGGGAGAAGGCGCCTGGGTAGTACATGACCTCGTCGCGGGCGTCGTCCAGGACGCAGAGCGCCGTGTCCAGGTGGTAGTAGCGCGGGTCCACCAGCTCCAGGGTGATCACCGGCCGGCCGAAGAACTCCTGCGCCTCGCCGTGCGAGAGCGGGCTGGAGCGGAAGCCGTGCCCGGCGAGGATCCAGGACGAGGTGACGGCGAAGTCGCCCTCGCCCTCGTTCACGTGCTCCGGGGCCCGCACGGCGTCGTCAGGCCAACCGTTCCTGCGGAACCAGGACAGGTGCGCGGCGGCCTCGTCGGCCCGCTCCGGATGGGCGAACCGCGCGCCGAGGACCCGGCCGTCGACGACCGTGGCGCCGTTCGCGGCGAAGACCATGTCCGGCAGCGCCGGGTCCGGGGTCAGGAGCTCCACGGTGTGGCCGAGCGCGCGGTAGCGGTCGCGCAGGTCCTCCCACTGGGCGAGGGCGAGCGGCAGGTCGACCGGTTTGGTGGGGTCCATCCACGGGTTGATGGAGTACGTCACCGTGAAGTGCGCGGGTGGGCACATCAGATAACGGCGGGGCGAGGAAGTGCGCGGAGTGGGGCGCAAAGGGGGCTCCTCACGGACGGGCTGACGGAAGAACCGAGGATCGGTGGACCCCATGGTCCGCTCTCGACCCGGTTTGTGCAGTGGACCGTTCGGGTGGTTCGACCGACGCACACGCGAGCGAGACGATGCGTCTCGCCATCCTGCTAGATTCAGGCCATGCCCGATGCCAAGACCCCCGACGCCAAGACCCCCGACGCCAAGGCCCCCGACGCCTCCCGCCGCAGCGAGCGCTCCCGCCGCGCCATCTTCGACGCCGCCCTCGCCCTCGTCGCCGAGACCGGCTACGCGAAGACCACCATCGAGGGCATCGCCGCCCGCGCCGGCGTCGGCAAGCAGACCATCTACCGCTGGTGGCCCTCCAAGGCCGCGGTCCTCCTCGACGCCTTCCTCGACCTCGCTCGGCAGGCCGACGAGGCCCTCGGCGGGGACGCCGGGAGTGAGATCCCCGACACAGGAGACCTCGCCGCCGACCTCCGGTACGTGCTCCGCGCCACCGTCGACGAGTTCAACGACCCCACCTACGACGCCCCGACCCGCGCCCTCGCCGCCGAGGGGATCGTCGACCCCGAGCTCGGCGCCCGCTTCACCGAGGCCCTGCTCGAACCCCGGCTCCAGTACTACGTCCGCCGCATCGAGGCAGCTCAGGCCGCCGGGGACGTCGACCCGGGGGCCGATCCGCGGCTCGCCGCCGAGCTCCTCGTCGGCCCTCTCCACCACCGCTGGGTCCACCGCACCCGGCCCCTCACCCACGCCTACGCCGACGCCCTCGTCGACCAGGTCCTGCGCGGTCTCGCCCCCAGGGCGTGAACACACCGCGCACACAGGTTCCCCACCCCGGTTCCGCACTCCGGTCACCCGAGGAGCAGGATGGTGGGACCATGGGCAGAGCCGAACGGGCGAGCAAAAGCTGTGAGGGGATAGATGGGCGACGGCATCGGCCGCTACCGCGGCACGGAGAGCAAACTCGCACAGTGGCTGCGCCGGCGCCCCAAACGCGGCGCGGCCGGGGACCAGAACGACCGCGAGAAACTGCTCCTGGCCGTCGCCGCCGCCGGGCTGCCCCTGGCCCCCGCCGCGTACCCCGTGGGCTACAGCTGTTCCTGTGAGCGGATCGGCTGTCCCACCCCCGCCCGGCACCCCGTCTCCTTCGCCTGGCAGACGCAGTCGACCACCGACCGCGCGCAGATCGAACGCTGGGCCCGCAACGAGCCCCAGGCCAACTTCATCACCGCCACCGGCATGGTCCACGACGTCCTCGACGTGCCGCTGGCCGCCGGCCGCGCCGCCCTGGAGCGCCTCCTCGCCGAGGGCGTCGAGGTCGGCCCCGTCGCCGAGTCCGCCGACGTCGACACCTTCGGCGGGCGCATGCTGTTCTTCACCGCCACCCGCGGCACCCCCGAGGACGAGGACGAGTGGTGGCCGTGCGAGCTGGACTGCCACCCCGAGACGATGGACGAGCACCCGGGCCTGCGCTGGCACTGCCGCGGCAGCTACGTCCTCGTCCCCCCGGCCCGGCTTCCCGGTGACGAGGACGACCACCCGGTCGTCGCCTGGGTCCGCGGCCCCGAGCACCCCCTGCCGGACCCCCTGAACCTCCTGGAGACCCTCCAGGACGCCTGCGCCCGCCACGTGGCCGCACGGGAGGCCGAGGGCGACGGCGCCCACCCGGCCCACGAGATCGCCTGGCCGCTGACCCGCTGACCCGCTGACGCCCCGGCCCGCCCGACCCGCGCTCAGAACCAGTGCAGGCAGTGCGGCGGACGCTCCGCGCCGAAGACGGCGTCGGTGAGCGCGGCCGCGCCCGCCCGGTGCGCCGTGACGTGCCCGGCGCGGACCAGCGTGCTCGGAGCCGTACCGCCGAGGTAGACCGAGCCCAGGTCCCGGATGTCCAGGGACAGATCCGGCTCCCGGTCCGTCGGGACGCAGTCCGCCCTGCCGTCCCTGACGGTCAGCAGATGACGGCCGTGCTCGCCGAGGAACGGGTCGTCGACGTCGAGGACGAGCTCCCCGTCGGCCACGTAACGGCGCGCGGTCAGCGCGCGCGGGACGTCGAGCAGCCGCACCCAGAGCCAGTCGGTCACGTCGTTCACCGTCCCGGCCCGGAAGTCGGCGAACTGCCAGCGCAGCGGATGCCCCGGCGGGACGTGCCGGAAGACGACCCGCTCCACCAGGTCGTGGCCGAGGACGAACCGGGCCAGGGCCGTGAAGACGGCGTCGTCGGTCGTGACGGTCTCCTCCACCTTCAGCGTCTGGTCGTCCCCGATCGTGTAGACCGCGTACCCGTCGGCGACGCCCTCGGCGTCCCGGTGGACGGCGATGTAGCGTTGCGCCCGCGAGACCGGGGGCTGGCCCGCGCCCAGAGCCCACCAGCGGGGCGGCCGGGACAGCGCGCCGGGCGTCGCGCGGCGGTACCGGTCGTAGACCTCCTCCAGGAGCTCTCCGCAGTCGGAGCGCCGCAGGAGCTCGACCGTCCCCGTGTCCGGGGTCTCCCCGGCCCGGGGCAGCGCCAGGGCGGCCTGATGGCGCGGGACCGTCAGCCGTTCCGTGTACGTGGCGGGGCCGTAGCCGTAGCGCCCGTAGATCGTGGCTTCGGAGGCGAGGAGCACGGAGAGGAACTCCCCGTCCGCCCGCAGGTCTTCGAGCTGCTGCCGCATCATCGCGGAGAGCACGCCCCGGCGCCGGTACGAGGGGATGACGCCGACGGCGGAGACACCGGCGGCGGAGGCCACCGCCCCGCCGGGCAGGGTCAGTTCGAAGGCGTACGTGCCGGCGGTGCCGACGGGCCGCAGCCCGTCCTTGGCCGTCGCGTCCTCGGCGACGGCGAGCAGGCAGCGGTCCAGGTCGAGCGCCGCCCACCAGACCCCGCCGCCCTCCGCGTCCGGGGTCTCGGGGAAGCGGCCGAAAGCGGCGTGGAGGGTGTCGACGAAGGCGTCGCGGTCCTGTTCGGAGGCAGGGCGAATATGCGTGGTCACAGGGCACAGTGCAGCGCCGGCGCCCCCACCGGGCAACCGATTTAGCCGGGCCCGGAGTTCACGAGCCCTGCGCGCCCACGATCCCCTGGAGCCGGCCCGTGATCACGACGCCGTCGCGGTCGGTGCCCGCCGGCTTCACCAGGGCCACCTGGTTCGACACCCACTCCTTGGTGACGGTGTTCTTCACCGTGCCTTTGAGGAGCGCCTTCACGTCCGGCTCGACCCTCGGCCGGTAGCCCGTCGCCGCCGTCTGCCGCTCGAAGTAGCGGGTCGCGAAGAAGACGAACGCGCCGCCGTCCTTCGTCCGCAGCCCGAGCGGCGCGAAGTCGCCCTGGTCGGCGGCGCGGTCGACGTACTGGGTGGCGAGCGCGGGCCGCTTGGCGGCCTTCGCGCGCTGCTCCCGCCACTGGGAGGTGTGCGGTCCGGGGGCGTACGGCCCCGGGGCCCCGTCCTTGAGGTAGGCCGCGTACCGCGTGCCGAGCTGGGCGGGCGGGACGGCGAGGGTGTCGGTGTCCGCGGCGACCGGCACCGCATACCCGTCCTCCTCCGCGAAGGCGGGCACGGCGGAGGGGGTCACGATGGCGAGGTGGGCCGCTTCCCACAGCTGGTGCGGCCCGTTGCGGACGAAGACGAGGAGCCAGCGCTGGTCGCCGGGGCCCTGGTCGACGTCCGTGTTCGTGTCCGCGTCCGCGACGAACCAGCGCGGCCAGCCCGTCGTGCGGGGCACGACGAACCGCGCGTCCGTCAGCGCGAGGGGGCGGTGGTCCTTGTTGCCGCCGGGGGAGGTGGCCGCGCGGGAGCGCAGGCCGGCCTGGTTGATCTCGCCGAGCGGACCGGTGACCCGGCCCGCGTCGAGGGCCGGGTCGTAGGCCTTGTCGGCCGCGTTGTAGGCGGTCGTGAAGTCGGCGAGGGCCTGAGCCGCCTCGCCCCGCTCGACCGCGGGCACGAGCGCGAGCTCGCCGTGGACGGTGACGCAGCCGCTCGCGGTCAGCGCGAGGGCGGTCGCCGCCGCCGTCGCGCCCACGGCCCTGACGGATCGTGCGGTCAGCCGCGCACGCGTGTCACGCGCTCGTCTCGGCGCTCGCCGCAGCCTCAGCCTTCTCATCGGTCGCCTTCTGCTTCTTCTCCCGCACGGACGGACCCGACCCTATCGGGACCAGGAACAGCACGAGCGTCGGGATCAGATACAGCGCCCACACCGTGACCTGAAGGACCGTCGGGTCGGGCTGGAAGTTGAAGACGCCCTTGAGGAGCGTGCCGTACCAGCTGTCCGGCGGGATCGTCGCCGAGACGTCGAAGGCCTTGTCGGCGAGCCCGCCGAGGAAGCGCGCCTCCTGGAGGTCGTGGACGCCGTACGCGAGCACGCCCGCCGCCACCACGACCAGCATGCCGCCGGTCCAGGTGAAGAACTTCGCCAGGTTGATCTTCAGCGCGCCCCGGTAGAAGAGCCAGCCGAGCAGGACCGCCGTGAGCAGGCCGAGGAGGACGCCGATCAGCGGCCCCCACGAGCCGCCCTCGCCGTTCTCCGAGGCTGCCCGCACCGACGCCCACACGAACAGCGCCGTCTCCAGGCCCTCGCGGCCGACCGCGAGGAACGCGGTCGCGACCAGCGCGCCCGTGCCCATCTGCAGCGCCGCGTCCAGCCTGCCGTGCAGCTCGGCCTTGAGGTGCCGGGCCGTGCGCTTCATCCAGAAGACCATCCAGGTCACCAGGACGACCGCGATGATCGACAGCGTGCCGCCGAGCAGCTCCTGCGCCTCGAAGGTCAGCTCCTGCGAGCCGAACTCCAGGCCCGCGCCGAACGCGAGCGCGACGCCGACGGCCACGCCGATACCGGCCCAGACCGGCTTGAGCGCGTCCCTGCGCCCGGTCTTCACCAGGTAGGCGATGAGGATACAGACGACGAGGCTGGCTTCCAGACCCTCGCGCAGACCGATCAGATAGTTACCGAACACGTCGGCTTCCCTCCACGAAGTGCGTACGGCGACGTGTGTGCGTCACGAGAACAGAGCCCGGCCCCACCAGTCGTCCTTGTCCCGGACGCCCGGCGGGATCGCGAACAGCGCGGAACCCACGTGCTGGATGTACTCGTTGAGGGCGTCGGCCCGGCCCAGCGCCGTCTGCACCGGGATGAAGCCGGTACGGACGTCCTTCTGGTACGCCAGGAAGAACAGGCCCGCCTCCAGGCGGCCGAGACCGTCCGTGCCGTCCGTGAAGGAGTAGCCGCGGCGCAGCAGCGTCGCCCCGTTGTTGCTGTCCGGGTGGGCGAGGCGGACGTGCGAGTCCGGCTTCATCGCCTTGAGGAACGGCTCGTCGTGCTCCTTGGCCTTGCCGACGGGCGCGCCCTCGCGCTTGTCACGGCCGAAGATGTCCTCCTGCTCGGCGAGCGGAGTGCGGTCCCACGTCTCGACGTTCATCCGGATGCGGCGGGCGACCAGGTACGAGCCGCCGTCCATCCACGCGGCCGGACCCTCGGCGTCCTTGCCGGACACCCACACGTGCTTCGCGAGCCGGTCGGTCTCGGTGCCCGCGATGTTCCGCGTGCCGTCCTTGAAGCCGAAGAGGTTGCGCGGGGTCTGGGCGTCCGGGGTCGTCGAGGACGTCTTGCCGAAGCCCAGCTGCGACCAGCGCACCGCGACCTTGCCGAAGCCGATCCGCGCGAGGTTCCGGATGGCGTGCACGGCGACCTGCGGGTCGTCGGCACAGGCCTGCACGCACAGGTCGCCGCCGCTGCGCGCCGCGTCCAGGTTGTCGCCCGGGAACTTGGGCAGATCCACCAAGGCCCCGGGCCGCTTGTCCTTCAGCCCGAACCGCCCGTCGAAGAGCGAGGGGCCGAAGCCGATGGTGAGGGTGAGACGGGAGGGCTTGAGGCCGAGGGCCTCGCCGGTGTCGTCCGGCGGCGCCTCCGGCAGACCGCCGTACGCGCCGTCGCCGACCTCGGCGCCGGCCGTCATCCGCTCGGCGGCGCGCGTCCAGTCCTTGAGGAGCTGGACCAGCTCCGCGCGGTCCTTCGTCGTCACGTCGAAGGAGGCGAAGTGGAGCCGGTCCTGCACGGCGGTGGCGATGCCGGCCTGGTGCGGGCCGTGGAAGGGCACGGCGCCGCCGCTGTCGGCGACGGGCGCGGTGGCGTCGCCGTCGCGGGTGATCACGGCGGCGGCCCCGCCGGCCGCGACGGCGCCGAGCGCGAGCCCGGCTCCGGCCGCGGCGATGACCTTGCGGCGCGAGGGAGCGGTGGCCGCCGCCTGCTCCCGGGTCCCGGTCTCCTCGGACATGTCCGTGTCCTCGCCTTCCCTACCCTCGTCCGACGACTACTTGACGACCGCGGCGGCGAGCTTGGAGAGCGGCTCGGCCAGCGCGTTGACGCCGTCCGACAGCTCCTTGCGCTCGGCCTTGCCGACCTTGTCGTACGAGGTGAAGTCGTAACCGGTCTTGTCGGCGCGGTACTTGTCGAGCAGCGTGTTGAGAGCCGCGAACTGCTTGTCGAGGTCGGCGACGAGCTTCGGGTCGTTCTTCGAGGCGACCGGCTTGAGCAGCTCGAAGGACTTCTGCGCGCCCTCGACGTTCGCCTTGAAGTCGACGAGGTCGGTGTGCGAGTACCGCTCCTCCTCGCCGGTGACCTTGCCGGAGGCGACCTCGTCGAGGAGCTCCTTGGCGCCGTTGGCCATCGAGGTCGGGGTGATCTCGGCCTTGCCGACGCGCTTCACCCAGTCCGCGAGGTCCTTGTCGAGGGTGTCGGCGAGCTGCTTCTCGCGCTCGGTGATCTTCTTGTCCTGCCAGAGCGCCTTCTCCAGGCGGTGCCAGCCGGTCCAGTCCTTCGCCGGGTCCTGGCCCTCCTCCAGGCCGTCCTCGCGGACGTCGACCTTCGGGTCGATGTCGCCGAAGGACTCGGCGACGGGCTCGGTGCGCTCCCAGCCGATGCGGGACTCGGCGTACGCCTTCTTGGCGGCCTCGACGTTCCCGGCGCGGACGGCGTCGGTGAAGACCTTCACCTTGGGGAGGGTCTCGTCGGCCTGCGCCTGCACGTACTGGCGGTACGAGGCGACGGCGGCGTCCATCTCGGGGGAGCGCTTGGCGGTCGAGGCGCCCGCGCCGGTCAGCTTGACCGGCTTGCGGATGCCCTCGCCGACCATGCCCGGCTTGCAGGCGATCGTGTAGTCGCCGGCCTTGATCTCGGCGGTGATGGTGGCCTTGGTGCCGGGGCCGATGTTCTCGCGCTCGGTGACGATCCGGTCGTCCGGGTAGAGGACGTAGACCTCGGTCACCTTCGAGCCGCGGTTCTCGACGGCCAGCGTCACGTGGCCGGCCGGGAACTCGGTCTTCGACACCTCGCAGGAGTCGTCCTTGGCGACGACGGTGATCGCGCCGTCCTCCGCCTTGGCGTCGCTCTTCTCGGCGCAGCCCGTGACGGCGGTCAGAGCGGCCGCGGTCGCGGCTGCGGTGACGACGGAGAGGCGGACGGCTCGCATGAGGGCTCCAGAAGGCGGGGGAGGGACGGCATCGGACTGAGGCGGACCTAACTTAACCGAGGCTTACCTTGGCTATACCCGCCCGTCCAGTGATTCACCTCTCAGCCCCGGCGGCTCGGACACAGGCGGATCACAGGGATCTCATGACCGCCTCATGGACGGGTCAAGGACTGGTCAAGTGGGGCGATTCGTCCCTTTCGTGAGGGCGTGTCGGAGGCGGGGCGGCGTGGGCCGGCGGCGGGCCGGTGTGGGCCGGCGGAGGGCCGGCGTGGGTCGACGAAGGGTCGTCGGTGGACCGGCGGCGCGTCGGTACGACGAGGGGGACCCCGGTCCGCGGGTGCGGGAACACCTCCACCGGCTGTCGGTAGACCCGGCTCAGCAACTCCGCGCCCAGCACCTCCCCGGGCGGCCCGTCCGCCGCGATCCGCCCGCCGTGCAGCACCGCGACCCGGTCCGCGTACGCCGCCGCGAGCCCCAGGTCGTGCAGGACGACGACCACCGCGTCCCCCGCCGCCGCCCGCTCCCGGCAGACCCGCAGCACCAGTTCCTGGTGGCGCAGGTCGAGCGCGGCCGTCGGCTCGTCGAGCAGCAGGAGCCCCGCCCGCTGCGCCAGGACCCGGGCGAGCGCGACCCGGGCCCGCTCGCCGCCCGAGAGCGCGGAGAACGGCCGCGCCGCGAAGGCCCCGACCCCGGTCGCCGCCATCGCCGCGGCCACCGCCGCCTCGTCCTCGGTCTCCCGCCCGGTCCCGGCCCACGGCGCCCGGCCCATCCGTACGACCTCTTCCACCGGGAAGGGGAAAGCGAGCGCGGCGGCCTGCGGCAGGACGGCCCGGCGCAGGGCGAGTTCCCCGGCCGGCCGGCGCCCGGCGGGCATCCCCCCGATCCGTACCTCTCCCGCGTCCGGCACCAGGTCGGCGGCGAGCGCGGCGAGCAGCGTCGACTTCCCCGCCCCGTTCGGCCCCACCAGGGCGAGGACCTCCCCTGCGCGCACCTCGATCCCGACGCCGTCGAGCACCGTCCGCCCGCCGAGCGAGACCCGCAGCCCGACGGCCTCGGCGACGAGCGCCCCGCGCGGGACGGGAGAGGGCAGCGCCCGGGCCCGCCGGCCGGCCGCCAGGGACCGGACCAGGGACCGGACCAGGCCCTGGAACCGGCCCCGGACCCGGCCTCGGAGACGTACGGACTTCGTCATGCCCAACCACCTTGCTTGCGACGGGTCCTGCGCAGCAGCCAGAAGAAGAACGGGCTGCCGATGAGGGCGGTGAGGACGCCCAGGGGGAGTTCGGCGGGCGCCGCGACCGTACGGGCCGCCAGGTCGCCGGCCACGAGGACCACCGCGCCGCCGAGCGCGCTGCCCGGCACGAGGAAACGGTGGCCGGGGCCGTGCGCCATCCGCAGCAGATGCGGCACGAGCAGCCCGACGAAGGTGATGATCCCGGCGACCGCCACCGCGGCGGCGGTGAGCAGCGCCACCACCAGGACCAGCGCGAGCCGCAGCCGCTCCACGTCCACGCCCAGGTGCCGGGCGGGCCGTTCGCCGAGCGCGAGCAGGTCGAGACGGCGGGCGTGGAAGGGGGCGACGGCGAGACCGAGGAGCGCGCAGGGCAGGACGGCGAGGACCTTGGGCCAGGTGGCCTGGGCCAGCGAACCGAGCTGCCAGAAGGTGATCTGGGTGAGCTGCGCGTTGTCGGCGAGGAAGACGAAGAGGCCGATGAGGGCGCCGGCGAAGGCGTTCACCGCGATGCCCGTGAGGATCAGGGTCACCACCTCCGTACGGCCGCCGGAGCGCGACATCGCGTACACGACGAGCACGGTCAGGAGCCCGGCGGCGAAGGCGCAGACCGTCACCGTCCAGTTCCCGAGGAAGGTGAGGCCGAGCGAGATCGCGCCCACCGCGCCGACCGCCGCCCCCGCCGAGATGCCGATGACCCCGGGTTCGGCGAGGGGGTTGCCGAACACGCCCTGCGTGAGGGCGCCCGCGCAGCCGAGCGAGGCGCCGACGAGGACGGCGAGGACGACGCGGGGGAACCGGATGTTCCACAGGACGCTCTCCGCCGTGCGGTCGAGCGCCTGGCCGCCGAGGCCGAGCCGGTGCTGCACCGAGGCGAGGACATCGCCGAGCGGGATCCCGTACGCGCCGACGCCCGCGGAGAGGAGGGCGAGGAGGAGCAGCGCGGCGAGGAGGGAGGCCGTGAGGAGGGCGGTGCGGGTGCGTCGGGGCTTGGCCGGGACGGGTGTCGGCGGGGCTTCGCCGGTCTGCGTGCCCCCTTCGGCCGGCGCGGTCCTCGGGCCGCTCTGGAGAACCGTCACTTCCCCTCCCCGTACAGCTGGTCGACGAGGGAGGCGAGGACCTGGTCGGTGCGCGGGCCGTAGTTCAGGAGGACCCCGTCGTCGACGGTGACGATCCGGCGGTCGGCCCCGGCGGGGGTCTGGGCGACGCCGGGGAGCGCCACGAGCCCGTCGGCCCCGCCGACCGAGGCGAGCCCCTTGCTCATGACGAGGATCGCGTCCGGCGCGGCCTGCGCGAGGGCCTCGCTGGTGAGGGGGGTGAAGTCCTTCGTCAGGCCCGACTCCTTGCCCGCGTCGACGGCGCCGGCCGCTTCGAGCAGCGAACTCGCGCCCGACCCGGCCCCGCCGAGCAGATAGACGGCGGCCGAGCCCCGGACGTAGAGGAAGGCGACGCGGGGCTTCCCGGCGTGGGCGGGGACCGTGCTCCGTACGGCCTCGACGCGGGCCTCGGTGCGCTGCCCCAGCGCCGTACCGGAGGCGGGGACGCCGAGGGCGGCGGCGACGGCGTCGATGCGGGCGCCGACGTCCGTGAGCTCCTTCGCGGGCTTCACGACGACGACCGGGATCCCCGCGTCGCGGATCTGGGCGACGGCCTCGGCGGGGCCGGTGGTGGACTCGGCGACGACGACCGTGGGCCGCAGGCTGAGCACGCTCTCGGCGGAGACGTCGTGCCCGCGGGTCACCACCGGGAGCTTCGCGGCCTGCTCGAAGGTGGCGGTGATGTCGCGGGCGACGACGTTCCGGCCGAGACCGAGGGTGAAGACGATCTCGTTGAGGGAGCCGCTGAGCGGGACGATCCGCTCGGCGGAGGCGACGGTGACCGAACGCCCTTCGGCGGTGCGGACCGTGACGGGGAGTCGGGGCGCGGCGGGGGCGGCGAGCGGCTCGACGCGGTCGGCGGGGGCGGTGGTGGCCGTGGTGGTCCCGGCGGCGGGCGCCTTGCCTTCGCTTCCTCCGCCTTGGCCCCCGTCTCCGCCTTGGCCTCCGCATCCGGTCGCCGTGAGGGCGAGCGCGAGCACCGCTGTCAGCGCTCCCGCGAGGCGAGTTCTGCGCACCGGGCACCGTCCTGTTCTTGTCGGTTGGCAGTTTGCTTAGGTTAGCCTTACCTTACTTTCCGGTCCACGCCGCCCCCTGGAAGGGGTCCCATGCTGCTGTCCAGATCCGCCCGCGCGCTCGCCGTGAGCCTCCTCGCGGCCCTGCTCGCCACCCTGGTCCCGGCCCCCGCCGCCCACGCGGCCGGCCGGACGGTGCAGGGCGGACGGCTCGACTGGGGAATCAAAACCTCCTTCCAGAGCTACGTCACCGGGCCCGTCGCCCAAGGGAGTTGGGGGCTCACCGGCGGCGCCGCCACGGTCGGCGGCAGCCAGTTCCGCTTCCACTCCGCGCAGGGCTCGTACGACCCCGGAACCGGCGCCTTCGAGGCCGCCTTCTCCGGCGGAGTCCGCTTCACCGGCCACCGCGCGGCGGACGGCACGAACGAACTGGACCTCACCATCAGCCGCCCCCGGATCGTCATCCAGGGCGGCGGGGGCACCCTCTACGCCGACATGGCGAGCAAGGCCAAGGGCAGCGGACGCGTGACCACCTCGGCCGGGGTGCCGCTGGCCACGCTGGACCTCGGCTCCGTCGACATGCGCGGCGGCACGAGCCCCGTCGCCCTGACGGGCGTCCCGGCCACGCTCACCGCGCAGGGCGCGACGGCGTTCGCCGGGTACTACCCGGCGGGGACGGCGCTCGACCCGATCAGCCTGAGCGTGGACGTCCTGACGCCGAAGGCGCCGGAGACGCCCAAGACGTCGGAGGTGCCGGCAGCGCCGAAGGCGGCCCCGACCACTCAGGTGCCCACGAGCCCGTCACCCGCGGCGAGTTCGCCGTCCCCGGCGATTCGCGCGGCCGCCGTGGACTGGGGAGTCCGCCGCACCTTCCGCGAGTACGTCTCCGGGGCCGTCGCCCAGGGGAAGTGGACCCTCGCGGCCGGCGCCCAGGACGGCGGCGCGCTCTTCCGCTTCCCGGACGGCAAGGGCACGTACGACCCGGCCCGGCACGACCTCGACGCGGCCTTCGCGGGCAGCCTCCGCTTCACCGGCGCCCACCTCGACCTCACCCTCGACAAGGTCACCGTGAAGGTGACCGACGGCAAGGGCACGCTCGGCGCCGACGTCACCAGCTCCGGGAAGGTCACCAAGGCCGTCCCCCTCGTGACCTTCCCGGCCCCCGGCCTCGCCCCGAAGAACGGCCTCGCCGCCGTCACCGAGGCCCCCGCCACCCTCACCGAGGCGGGCGCCAAGGCCTTCGGCGGGATGTACAAGGCGGGGACGGCGATGGACCCGGTCTCGCTCGCCGTCGCCGTCGACGCCACGGTGCGGCTGCCCGCGCTCCCGGACCTGGGCAGCGACGCGAAGGCGGCCACCCCGTCGGCCCCCGCGACTTCAGGGACCGCCACCCCCGCCGCCCCTGCCGCGGCCTCCGACTCCTCCGACTCCTCTTCCTCGGCCACCGGTACGTACCTCGCGACCGGCGCGGGTGTGCTCCTCGCCGCCGCGCTCGCGGTGCTCTTCGCCGTACGCCGCCGTCGCCGTACCGGCACCCCCACCCCCACGTCCACGAACTGACCTTCGCGCACCACCTAGGAGAACCCCCGACATGGCCACCCCCCTGCGCCGATCCGTCACCCTCGCCGCCGCCGTCGCCACGGCCGCCGCCCTCGGCACGGGCGCCGTCGCCCTCGCCCTGCCCGCCGCCGCGGCCGACGCCGCACCCCCGATGACGCTGAGCGACGGCACCCTCGACTGGGGCATCAAGCAGTCCTTCCGCTCGTACCTGGCCCAGCCCTTCGCCCACGGCAGGACCACCCTCGACGGCGGGGCCCGCCAGGCACCGGACAACGGCGCCTTCACCTTCGTCGAGGGCACCGGCACCTACGACACGGCCACCCACGCCACCGCCAACTCCTTCAAGGGCGGCGTCCGCTTCGAGGCCCACTCCGGCGCCCTCGACATCCGGATCTCGGACGTCCGGCTGACGACGAAGGGCTCGGCGGCGCCGACCGGCGAGATCCTCGCCGACGTCGTCACCAAGGAGAAGGACGGCACGTTCAGCACCCGCGAGGACATCGCCTTCGCCGCGCTCGACATGACGGCGGTCCGGCCGTCCCAGGGAGCGGGCGGCGCCATGGTCTTCAAGGACATACCGGCGAAGCTGACGAAGGACGGCGCGGCGGCGTTCGCCGGCTTCTACAAGGAGGGCGACGCGCTCGACGCGGCCACGCTCACGGTGAAGGCGGGCGCGAGGCCGACGACCCCGCCGACCACGCCTCCGACGACCGCTCCCACCACAGCCCCGCCCACCACGCCTCCGACGACCCCGCCCACGACCGCTCCCACCACCGCCCCGCCGACCACGCAGCCGCCGACGACTCAGCCCCCGACCACGCAGCCTCCGACCACCCCGCCGGTCACCCCGACCAGCCCGGCCCCCACGACCACCTCGCCGGTCCCGCCGACCACCTCGGCCCCGACCGCCACCACCACGCCCTCCGAAGACCCCGCCGGTGTCGTCAACGGCCGACTGACCTGGGGCGTGAAGGAGAGCTGGCAGCGGTACGTCGGCGAGATGTGCGGCGGTACGGTCACGGCCTCCGGCGGCGCCGTGAAGCGGGGCTCCGCCTACGACTTCGGCTTCGTCAAGGCCGACCTCGACGCCGAGGCCCGCAAGGCCGAAGCCGCCTTCTCCGGCCGCCTCGCCTTCGCGTGCTCCGCGCACGGCATCGACTGGACCATCGGCGACCTGAAGGTGACGGCGAACGGCACCACCGGCACCCTCACCGCCGACGTGACCTCCGCCCAGGGGACCCGTGACGACGTGGCCTTCGCCGACCTGGACCTGACGAAGGCCGACTGGTCGGCGAAGGACGGGCTCGTCACCCTCGCCGGCATCCCGGCGAAGCTGACCGAGGCCGGTGCCGCGACCTTCTCCGCCCCGGGCGGCCAGGGCGGGTACCCGGCCGGCACCCTCATGGACCCGGTGACCGTGACGCTGGCGGCGTCGCAGGACGCCGAACTGCCCACGGCGTCGCCCGCTGCCACGAGCGGAGGTACGACCGGCGGTACCACCGGCGGCGCGACCGGCGGTGCGACCGGCGGTGCGGCCGTTGGTACGTCCGGCGGTACGGGCGCCGGGACGATCGGCGGGGCGGGGACGGCGGGCGGTGCGGGGGGTGCGCTCGCGGCGACCGGCTCGGGGGCACCGGCCGGGCTGCTGCTCGGTGCGTCCGGGGTGATTGCGGCGGCCGGTGGGGCGATGGTCATCGCGGTGCGGCGCCGCGCGATGGAGTCCTGACGGGTACGGGGTGGGGCGGGCCGGGGGCCGCTGCGCGGGGCCTTCACCCCACCCCGCCCCTTCCCGCAACCCGGGGCGCGGCCCCCCGCCCCCCCCCCCCCCCACCCCCCGCG
>NZ_JBHJVF010000006.1:0-512063 GCF_042264145.1 Streptomyces sp. NPDC056144
CGACGATCCGCTTGGCGACGCGCTTGATGCCCTCGGCATCGGCAACGGAGGAGCCGCCGTACTTCTGCACGACAAGGCCCACGTGCGCTCCTCGCTCAACAATCCGTGTGTGCCGCAGCCGTCTCGCTGCGATCGGCTCAGTCTAACGAGAGCCCGAAAAACGCCGGGGTGATATCACATCCTGAGACATTGCGCTCAGTGGGTGATCACTGGGTCAGTTCATCGAGGGCGGTCACCACGGCCGCGGTGTACGGGTGGTCCTCACCGAGCACACGTACGAAGACGGGCAGCAGCTCGCGGAGGTCGGCGACAGCCCCGTCCATGTCCCCGGCGACCATCCGGATGCCGGCCAGGAAGAACCGGGCCTCCAGGGTCTCCAGGCGCTCCGCTCCCAGGACGGACCACAGTCCGGCCGTCGCGCGCGAACCCGCGTCGACGGCCTCCGGGATCCGGCCCTCGACCATGTACGCCCGGGCGAGGTCGGCCAGCACCCCCAGGGTGCGCCGGTCGTCCGCCCCCATGACCCGCGTCAGATCGGCCACCAGCTCCTCGTACTGCGCGATCGCCTCGCCACCCCGTCCGGCCTGCTTCAGGACCCGCACGAGGATCCTGCGCGCCAGGAGCGTGCCTTCGTCGTCGGCACCGACCTCCTCGGTCATGTCCCGCACCAGGGCGGCCGCTTCTTCCGGGCTTCCGGACTCGCTGAGGAACCCGGCCCGCATCGTGAAGGTGGCGGCATGCCGTGGCCCGTACAGCCGCTCGGCGGCGGCGAGCGCCCGCTCGAGCAGGCCGACCGCCGCGCCCTGCGCCCCGGAGAGCACCAGGTACGTGCGGACGTTGACCAGCCTCGCGAGCAGACCCGCGCCGTCGCTCTCCGGGGCGGCATGCCGCAGATACGCCTCGACGTGCGGCACCAGCAGACGGAACGTCTCCCAGCGGGTCGGCTCCTCGGGGTCCGCCGGCACGGCCGCCACGATCGCCGCCTCCGCCGCCAGCCGAGCCCGCTCGACCAGCCCCGGCTCCCGGTGCGGGTCCCCCGCATCCGGCCGCCTCGCCGCCGCCTGCACCAGCCGGTGCACCGACACCGACCCGTCCTCGTGGAGCGTGACCATGCTGTGCGCGGCGAGCTCCCCGAGCGCCCGGCGCGTGCCGGGACCCGGCGGGAGCAGCAGCGGCGGGATCCGGTCCGGGCCGAACCAGGCGAGCAGCCGGAGCAGTTCCCCCGCGTACGGGTCGGAGGCCACGAGCCGGTCCAGCGAGACGCGCAGGGTCCGGGCGACGCCCTCCTCCGCGTTCCCGCGCCCGTCGAGCGCGCCGAGCTCCTCCAGGTACGTGAGCGGGCCCGTCGCCGTACGCCCGCAGTACGCGGCGGCGATCTCGACCGCGAGCGGCAGCTGCCCGAGGCTCTCGCAGAGCCGGTCGGCACCGGCGGTGTCCCGGGGCCCCGCGTGCGTGGCGACCCGCGTGAACAGGTCGACGGCCTCCGGCGCCGCCAGGACGGGCAGCGCGAGCACCCGCCCGATCCCGTACCAGCCGTCCGTGGACCGGGTCGTCACCACGACCCGCCCGCCGCGCCCGATCCGCGCCAACAGGCCCTCCACGTCACCCGGATCAGTGACGTTGTCGAGCAGGAGCAGCCAGCCGTCATGGGTGGACAGCCACTGCAAGGCCCGTTCCCGCAGAGCCTCTTGCGGCAGGACGTCGATCAACTCCGGCTGCATCGCGGCGGCGAGGGCCGCGAGACCGGCGTCGACGTCGGCACGGCTCTCGGCGGTGACCCACCACACCGGGTTACGCGCTGCCGCCGCCTGCCGCAGCGCCCACCGGGCGACGAGCGAGGACTTCCCGACCCCGCCGAGCCCGGCGACGACGACCGGCTCCTCGGCCGCCTCCAGGACGTCGAGTTCGTCCGCGCGCCCGACGAAGTGGGCGGACTTACGGGGCACGTTGACGATCCCGTCCGCGCACCGCACGGGCCCGGCGGCCTCGGGCGTCAGGACGGTCACCCGGTCCCCGGTGTGCACCCACCCGATGTCCCGCCCGGCGGCGACGGACCGCTCCCCGGAGGCCTCGACACTCCCGCTCACGCGTCGCCCGTCGACACGCTCCCGATGTCCCCGCCGGCGGCGACGGAGCGGTCACCGGAGGCGGTGACGGGCCCGGGCCGGGCGGCACCCCCGGACGAGGGCATGGCGGGCGGCGCGGCCGGGGCCTGCGCCCGGTCGCCGGTGACGACGACCCCGATGCTCCCGCCGGCGGCGACGGCCCGCTCCCCGGAGGCCGTCACGCCACCCCCGCCCCCACCCCCGGAACGCAGCGCCCACAGGGACACCCCGAGCCCGGCGGCGGCGAGCACGGCGCCCACGACGCTGGCGATCTGGTCGGCCTTGCCGAGGTCGGTCACCGCGACGGCGACGAGCGCGGCGACCCCGACGAGACCGACGCCAACTCCGCTCCACAACAGAGCCTTTGAGGGACCGTTCGGCTGGTTCGTCATGGGTTCATGATGGCAGGGGGCGGGACCGGAGGAAGGGGTTGCCCCAGCTGGGTCCGCACCAGCCGGGCCATTTCCGTCTCGCCGAGCACCCGCAGGCAGTCCTCGAGCAGCACGGCCCCCAGCTCGCGGGCCCGGTCCGTGCGCCCGCCGCCGTTCAGCGCACGGAGGACGACCCAGCGTGCCAGCAGGGTGCGCGGGTCCTCCGCGCCGTAGCGGGCGATGTGCCGCTCGACGGCCCCCTCCGCGCGGGCCAGCGCCCTTTCCGGCTCTCCGGAGACGACGAGCGCCATGATCAGGGAGTGCTCGATCTCGTCGCACAGATCGACAGCCTCCGGTACGGCCCGCTCGGCGTCGCTCAGGAGCTCTCCGAACGCTCCCGCACCGTCCACCCCGACGTTCAACAGCTGGAAACGAGCCCTGATCGTCAGCGGGTGCAGCGGACCGAGCACCCGCTCGCAGTGCGCCACGTTCTCCGCCATCAGCAGCCGCGCGCCCTCCGGATCGGTCGACAGCAGCATCCGGGCCCGGTGCCCGCGCATCAGCAGGATCTCCGGATCGTCCGGCCCCATGGCCTCGGTCCGGTCGGCGATGCCCTGCTCGATCACCTCGGCAGCCCGTACCGGGTCACCGGCGGGGACGAGGGCCATGGCGAGTCCCTGCCACGTGCGCACGGTGAGCGTGTGGTGCGGGCCGCGGGTCCGGCGCAGGGAGCCGAGCGCGCGTTCCAGGAGCACCACGGCCCGGCCGAAGGCCAGGTCGATGCGCAGCTGTTCCCCGGCGTCGAGGAACAGCTCCGCGGCCGCCCAGTCGTCCTCGGCCGGATCGGTGTGCTCGGCGAACGCCTCCACGTGGACGACGGTCCGCCGGTTCAGGTCGACCGCAGAATCGGTCACGCCGCACCGCAGCAGCGCCACGGCGACACCGCAGGCATCCCGCCCCTCCCCCGGCTCCTGTTCCCGTACGAGCGCCTGGACCAGGCGGTGCACGCCCAGCGTCTCGCCGTGGAGGGTGATCATGCTGTGCGCCGCGAGCCGCCGCACGGCCTCCGTGACCTCGACCGGCGTCCCGAGCAGCGCCAGGAGCCGGCGCGGAATCCCCTCGGGCCCCCACCAGGAGACGATCCGCAGCACGACGACGGCGAGCGGCGTGTCCGCGAGCCGCTCCAGCGTCACCTGCCACACCCGCGCGACCGTCCGCGCCTCCTCCCCGCCCTCCTCCGTCGCCGCGAACATCGCCGCCGGGTACGCCGCCAGCAGCTCCCCGTACGCGCGCGGCGTGATCCCCGCCTCCGCGCAGTACGCCGCCGCCTGCCGCAGGGCCAGCGGCAGATACCCGAGCTCCGCGCACAGCTCGTCGACCCCGTCGTCGGACCCGCAGACCTGTGCGAAGAGGCCCGCCGCCTCCTCCGGGTCCAGGACGTCCAGGGCCACCGTCCGGCCCACGTCCTGCCATCCGCTCGCCCGCCGGGAGGTGACCAGCACCCGTCCCCGTGCGCCCCTGGCCAGCAAGGGCTTCAGGTCCGCCGGATCGGACACGTTGTCCAGGATCAGGAGCCAGTCGTCGTGGGTGGCCAGCCACTGGAGCGCCCGCTCGCGCAGGGCGTCGTCCGGGAGGACGCCGACCGCCGTGGGGTGCATCGCCCGGGCGAGCGCCGCCAGGCCCGCGTCCAGTTCCGCCGGGGTCTCCGCGGTGATCCACCACACCGGGTGGTGGCCGTCGAGCCGCCCCGCCGCCCAGTGGGCCGCCAGGGTCGACTTCCCGATGCCTCCGAGGCCGCACAGCACGCGCACGCCCGGCCAGGGGCCCTCGTCCAGGAGGGCGAGTTCCTTCTCGCGGCCGACGAAGAGGGCCGTGCGGTCGGGAAGGTGGACGAGGCCGGTCTCCGGGACGGCGAGCGCCTCCGCCGGCAGCACGACTCCCCGCTCGACCAGCGTCGAGAAGTCGCCCGTGACGACCTTCCCGATGTTTCCCCCCGCGGCTACCGAGCGGTCCCCGGAAGCCGCTAAGCCCCCGGTCACCTACAGCCGCTCGGTCAGCCCCAGCGGGCCCGCGATCTCCTCCATCATCACGCGTCCCGCCTCCTCCGCGAGGTCGTCCTCCGTGAGGTCCTCGTCCGTGTCGAGGCCGTCGAGGGCCGCCAGGGGCTGGTCCAGGCGGACGTGGGCCACCAGGGACTGGAGGGCGCGGAGGGTGGCCGAGGCCGTGGGGCCCCAGTTGGAGAAGTACGAGAACTGCCACCACCACAGCGCCTCGCTGGTGCGGCCCGCGCGGTAGTGGGCGAGGCCGTGGCGGAGGTCCGCGACGATGTCGGCGAGGTTGTCGGAGATCCGGGCCGGGACGGGCGCCTTGCGGGGCTCGTACGGGTCGAAGACCTCGGAGAAGACGTCGACCGGCTCCAGCATCACGGCGAAGCGCTCGCGGAGCTCGTCGACGTCCGGCTCCGGGCCCGTGTCCGGCTCGTAGCGCTCGTCCGGGACGATGTCCTCGTGCGCGCCGAGCCGCCCGCCCGCGAGCAGCAGCTGCGAGATCTCCAGGAGCAGGAAGGGCACCGCGCTGTCCGGCTCGTCGCCCTTGGCGACCTCGGTGGTCGCGACGATGAAGCTCTCGACGGAGTCGGCGATCTGGACCGCGAAGTCGGCGGGATCCTGCGTGACGGAGTGGAGCGTGGCGTCAGACATCGAGGAGCCTCCCTGAGAGTGCGCCTTCGCGCGCACGGACCCGGTCGTCACGGTACTCACGGTCGTCATACATCTAGCAGCCTCCGTCCCTCGAAGGCACGGCCGAGGGTCACCTCGTCGGCGTACTCCAGGTCTCCTCCGACCGGGAGTCCGCTGGCGAGGCGGGTGACCTTGAGGCCCATGGGCTTGAGCATCCGCGCCAGGTACGTCGCGGTGGCCTCGCCCTCCAGGTTGGGGTCGGTCGCGAGGATCAGCTCCGTGACCGTGCCGTCCGCGAGCCGCGCGAGGAGCTCGCGGATGCGCAGGTCGTCGGGGCCGACGCCCTCGATCGGGCTGATCGCGCCGCCGAGGACGTGGTACCGCCCCCGGAACTCGCGCGTCCGCTCGATCGCCACGACGTCCTTCGGCTCCTCGACCACGCAGATGACGGTGAGGTCGCGCCGGGGGTCGCGGCAGATGTTGCACTGCTCCTGCTGCGCCACGTTGCCGCAGACCGCGCAGAACCTGACCTTCTCCTTGACCTCCAGGAGCGCGTGCGCCAGCCGCCGTACGTCGGTGGGCTCCGCCTGGAGGATGTGGAAGGCGATCCGCTGCGCGCTCTTGGGACCGACGCCGGGCAGCCTGCCCAGCTCGTCGATGAGGTCCTGAACCACGCCTTCGTACAACGGAACGCCCTTCTCGGAAGTGCTTGATTCTTACGGTATCGGCTGGAACTACACCTTTGAAGGTGTACGGGTCAGAAGCCCAGGCCCGGCATGCCGCCGAGGCCCTGCGCCAGCGGGCCGAGCTTCGCCTGCTGGAGCTGTGCCGCGTTCTCGTTGGCGGCCTGCACGGCGGCGACCACCAGGTCGGCGAGGGTCTCGGTGTCCTCGGGGTCCACGGCCTTCGGGTCGATGACGAGGCCGCGCAGCTCACCGGAGCCGGTCACGGTCGCCTTGACCAGGCCGCCGCCGGCCTGGCCCTCGACCTCGGTCCGTGCGAGCTCCTCCTGGGCGCGGGCGAGGTCCTGCTGCATCTTCTGGGCCTGCTGGAGAAGCTGCTGCATGTTGGGCTGGCCACCACCGGGAATCACGGTCACTCCTGAGGTTCGGTACGTCCGTTTATCGGGTACGCACGAGCCTACGTGCTCGTCGGCCGCCCTGCCTCCATCACTCTTTCGAGTGAGAAACTGCTGACTCCTCTACCTGATCAACACCCCCTTGCGGGCGGAAATCCCGGGATTCCGGGCCCGCCGCCCACCATTCGGCGGTAGGAAGGGCAGGCACCACGTGCACCGCACGTCACAGAAGGACACGAGCGCTGAGCTGAACAGAGGAGTCCCCCGGTGAGTCAGCAGCCGGAGATGCAGCCGCCGGGGCAGCCCGGGGAAGCCGTCCCACGCGATCTGACCGGTACGCCCTTCCCCCTGGGCGACTGGGGCGAACCCGCCGAACGGCTCGACGAGCTCTACCGCTGGGTCGAGGGCAACGCCCTGCGCACGGCCGAGTGGTACCTCTCCGACCGCGTGTGGAAGCGCCGCACCGCCCGGCTCCTGCGGATCGGCACCGCGATCGGGGTGATCGCGGGCGCGGCGCTGCCGCTCCTCGACCTGACCGGGGCCGCCGAGGGCACCGCCGGCTGGGGCTACCTGTCGCTCCTGCTCGGCGCCGCCTGCATGGCGTGCGACCGGTACTTCGGCCTCACCTCGGGCTGGATAAGGGACGTGGCCACGGCCCAGGCCGTGCAGCGCCGTCTCCAGGCCCTCCAGTTCGACTGGGCCTCCGAGAGCGTCCGGGAGGTCCTCGGCCCCACCGAGGGGACCGCGAGCGAGGCCGCCGAGCGATGTCTCGGCGTGCTCCGCCGCTTCTCGGAGGACGTCACGGAGCTCGTCCGGGCGGAGACCGCGGACTGGATGGTCGAGTTCCGCTCGGGGCCGGCGCCGCTGGCCCTCCAGTCCGTCGGGGTGATGCCCGCGCGCACGGAGAGCCCCCACCTCTCCGGCCGCTTCCCGCTCCCCCCGGGCACCCGGCCGAACATGCCCCGCCAGCGGCCCCCAGAGGCGCGCTGAGGCCGCTGACGGACGGAGGAGGGTTCCCACCCGGCAATCCCCCTCCACGCCGGGTGGCGCCCCCACCCCTCGGGCCCGCTCCTCAGCTCAGGATGATCATCGAGCCCTGCGCCAGGCTCCTGGTCGCCGCCGCGTGCAGCCCCAGCCACACATGGCGCTCCCGCGCGAAGGGCCCGTCCTCGTACGGAGCCGTCGTCGCCGGTTCCTCCAGGGAGGTCGGGCGCTCCGGCGGCGCCGGGGGCGCCGGCGGGTTCATGTGGTCGATGCCGATCGAGGGCGCCACGAACTCCAGCTCGCGCAGCAGCCCGTACGAGGAGCCGAGCGGACCGCCGCCCTCCAGGAGCTGCTCGCTGGAGAGCGGCACCGGGAAGTCGACCGGCACGTAGGCGCCGGCGTGGTCGTAGTGCCAGACGAGGTGCGACTGCTGGGCGGTCGCCTCGAACATCTCCAGGAGCTGCTCGTAGTCCCCGCCGAGCTCGCCCACCGGTTCGACCGGCAGCCCGCACATCTGGAGGAGGTAGGCGCGCCGCAGGAAGTGCAGGGCCTCGTAGTCGAAGCCCGCGATGGGGGCGACGTCGCCGGAGAGTCCCGGCATGTACGCGTAGACGGGCACGGTCGGCAGGCCCGACGCGCTGAGCACGGCGTCGTAGGCCGCTATCTCCTCCGCGAAGGGGTTGTCGGGGCTGTGACACAGCACGTCGACGAGGGGGACCAGCCACAGGTCACAGGCCAAGGGAGGCTCGCTCTCCGTCAGTTGCAGGGACGGCCAGGGTAGTCGGCGGCGCCGACCACGCCCACCCGCTCAGGAACTGCCCCCGGAGCCCCCGTCTCAACCCGGCCGCCGGGTCTCCAGGCGGTCGGCCCACTCCAGGGAGTGCGCGTTGTAGGCCCGGACGACCCCGCTCGCGGCCTCCCCGTCACCGCGGGTGATCGCGTCGAGGAGCTCGATGTGGCCGCTCCACAGCCAGCCGAGGACGTCCCGCTCCGAGCGGAGGTACGGCACGGAGAAGACCCAGGCCTGGACGCGGAGCCGGTGCAGGAAGTCGGCGATGTAGTCGTTCTCGGCCAGCAGCCGCGCCAGCTCGCCCCAGTACCGGATGTCGTAGCCGATGAGGACGTCCAGGTCGCCCGCGCGGGCGGCGCGGGCCGCGGCCTCGCCCCTGCGGCGTACGGAGACGAGCATGACCCCGACGCCGGGGTCGGGGGCGGTGGCGGGCAGGGCCAGCGGCGCGTGGCGGCGGAAGATGCCGTCGACGACGAGCATCCGGGCCTCGACCATGCGCCGGTAGTCGTCGATCGAGTACTCGTGGACGCGGAAGCCGCGGTGCTGGTCGGAGTCGAGGAGGCCCTGCGCGCAGAGGTCGACGAGCGCTTCGCGTACGGGCGTGGCGGACACGCCGTACTGCTCGGCGATCTGCTTGACCGTGAACTCCTCGCCTGGCTTGAGACGGCCCGCGAGCACCTCGTCACGGAGCGCGTCCGCGATCTGCCGCCGCAGGGTGTTGCGGGTGACAGCTCCGCTCGCGGGCATGGCAGGCCCCCTCCGTCCGGGTGACGGACACCCTAGTCGAAACGGAGGGAACCTCCCCGGTACGGCGATCCGGTCGCCGTTCCGGGGAGGTCCCCTGTGGTACGCGGTACCGTTCCCGCTCCGCTCCCGCTGCCGGTTACGCGGTCGTGTACGTGTCCGCCACCGTCAGCGCCGCGTCCAGGGCCGCCAGGCCCTCCTTGACCTCCGCCTCGGAGACGTTGCAGGCGGGGACCGCGTGCGTGCGGTTCATGTTGATGAAGGGCCACAGGCCGTTCTTCTTGGCCGCGGCGCCCAGGGCGCCCATCGGCGCCGCGGCCTCGCCGGCCGCGTTGTACGGCACGAGCGGCTCGCGGGTCTCGCGGTCCTTCACCAGCTCAAGCGCCCAGAAGACGCCCAGGCCGCGGACGTCGCCGACGGACGGGTGGCGCTCGGCGAGCTCGCGCAGGCCGGGACCGAGGACGTTCTCGCCGATGTGGGCGGCGTTCTCGACGACCTTCTCGTCCTCCATCACGTGGATGGTGGCGACGGCGGCGGCGCAGGCCAGCGGGTGACCGGAGTAGGTCAGGCCGCCGGGGTAGGGGCGCTTGTCGAAGGTCGCGGCGATCTCGGCGCTGATGGCGACGCCGCCGAGCGGCACGTAGCCGGAGTTGACGCCCTTCGCGAAGGTCAGCAGGTCGGGCACGACGTCGAAGTGCTCGGAGGCGAACCACTTGCCGGTGCGGCCGAAGCCGGACATGACCTCGTCGAGGATGAGGACGATGCCGTACTTGTCGCAGATCTCGCGGACGCCCTTGAGGTAGCCGGGCGGCGGGATCATGATGCCGGCGGTGCCGGGCACGGTCTCCAGGATGATCGCGGCGATCGTCGCCGGACCCTCGAAGGCGATGGTGTCCTCCAGGTGCTGGAGGGCGCGCTGGCTCTCCTCCGCCTCGGTGGCGGAGTAGAAGGGCGAGCGGTAGAGGAACGGCGCCCAGAAGTGCACGACACCGGCGGAGGCGGTGTCGGAGGGCCAGCGGCGCGGGTCACCGGTCAGGTTGATCGCGGTGGAGGTGGCGCCGTGGTACGAGCGGTAGGCGGAGAGCACCTTCGTGCGGCCGGTGTGCAGCCGGGCCATGCGGACGGCGTTCTCGTTCGCCTCGGCGCCGCCGTTGGTGAAGAAGATCTTGTCCAGGTCGCCCGGGGTGCGCTCGGCGATGAGGCGTGCGGCCTCGGAGCGGGGCTCCACGGCGAAGGCGGGCGCGAAGGTCGCGAGCTTCGCGGCCTGCTCCTGGATCGCGGCGACGACCTTCGGGTGCTGGTAGCCGATGTTCGTGTAGACGAGACCGCTGGTGAAGTCGAGGTAGCGGTTTCCGTCGTAGTCCCAGAAGTACGAGCCCTCGGCGCCGGCGACGGCGAGCGGGTCGATCAGACCCTGGGCGGACCAGGAGTGGAAGACGTGCGCGCGGTCGGCGGCCTTGACGGCCGCGCCGGCCTGGGGATCGGGTGCGGCGACATGAGGGGTCATGCGGGCAGGGTAGAGAACCGCAGGTGGGGCGGGCTATGACCATCTTGTCCACCGAGACCGCGACGGACCAGACACGTTGCCGCCCGCCCCCCTGCGGGAGGGGTCAGCAGGACAGGTTGGCACCGGCGGGGACGCCCAGGATCTGGGTGAACTGCTGGTACTTCGTGATCCGGCTCTGGACCTGGGCGGGGTTGCCGCCGTTGCACTCCAGGGCGCCGTTGATCGAGCGGATCGTCTCGCCGAATCCGGCGCCGTTGACCATGGCGTTGTGGGCGGTCATCGTGCCGGGGCCGTTCTGGGTGTTCCAGTACCAGAGGCCGGTCATCATGGCGACCGCCGGGTCGCGCTCGACCCGGTAGGGGTCGCGGAGCAGGTCGATGCCGAGCGCGTCACCGGCCGCCTTGTAGTTGAAGTTCCAGGAGAGCTGGATGGGGCCGCGGCCGTAGTAGGCGGCCTGGCCGGCGGGGCAGCCGTAGGACTGGGTGGTGTCGCAGTAGTGGGGGTAGTTCGCGGTGTTCTGCTCGACGATGTAGTAGAGCCCGCCCGTCTCGTGGTGGACGTTGGCGAGGAAGGCCGCGGCCTCCTGCTTCTTCACCGTGTCGCCGCCGGTGGTGGCGAAGGCGGGGTAGGACTTGAGGGCGGCGGTGAGGCCCGCGTACGTGTAGAAGGGGTTCCGGTTCGGGAACATCTGGTTGAACTGCGCCTCGGTGACGACGAATCCGGAGGGGTCCGGATCCGTGCCGCCGCCGCCCGTTCCGCAGACGCCCTGGTCGCGCCAGACGTCGGAGGAGCCGGGGCGTTCGTTCTGCGTCCACCACTTCGCGTACCAGTTGTGGCCGTTGTACGAGGCGGTCATCCCGCCCGTGTAGACGCTGCCCGAGTTCCAGGCGGCGACGCAGGCGGGGGCGGCGCCCGCGGTCGCGGAGGGGAGGAGTGCGGCGAGCCCAACTGCCGTACAGAGAGCGGCGATCAGCGTGACGAGCCTGCGCAGCATGGCGGTCCTTCCGGTGGGGGAAGGCCAGAGAAACGCGAATGGTCTGGACCTGTCAAGGTCCAGACCATTCATCGTGACAGAGCGCCGGGTTCCGGCGTTCCAGTGAACTCGCCGCGAACTAGAGCAGGTTGTACGACTGGTAGCCGGAGCCGATCTGGACCGGCGGCTTGAACGGGCCCTGGGCGAGGCCCGTGCCGTTGTAGCGCATCAGCGCGCCCGTGGGCTTTCGGGCGAGCAGGTCCGCCTTCCCGTCCCCGTTGACGTCGCCGAGGGCGATCAGGCGGTCGTACGCGTTCCAGCCGCTGCCGACCTTCTGGCGCGGGGCGAACGGGGCCTTGTAGTCGCCGGTGCCCTTGTAGAGGTAGAGGAAGCCGGTCGACTTCTCCTTGGCGACGATGTCCGGCTTGCCGTCGCCGGTCAGGTCGCCCTGGCCCGCGATCTGGTCGTACACGTTCCAGCCGCCGCCGACCCGCACGCGGGGGGTGAGCTTGCCGGTCGGGTACGCGAGGTAGCTGTACAGCACGCCGGTCTTGTCGAAGCCGACGAGGTCGGCCTCCTTGGCGCCACCGATGCTGCCGGGCGACAAGACCGTCTTGTACGTGTTCCAGCCCGAGCCGACGACGGTCGGGTCCTCGGCGGTCCCCTCCTCCGAGAAGAACTCCAGCCGGCCGTCCTTGTAGAGGGTCCAGTCGGCCTCTCCGTAGCCGTCGCCGTCGTTGTCGGCGGAGATGACGTCGGCGACGCTGGAGAAGTCGTAGGCGAACGTCTGCCCCGAGAGGTAGCCGGTGGCGGTGGGGAACCACACGCGGAGGTCGCCCGACGTCTTGTGGACGCCGTACATCGGGAAGGTCACCTGGTACGCCGTCGGCGCGGCCGAGGCCGTGCCGGCCACGGTGGCGGTCGCGGTCGCGACGGCCGTGGCGACGAACGCGCCCCTGAGCGCGCGCGAAAGCTTCATGAAGGCCCCCCTGGATTCATCGGCGGCACACGGAGACGGGCCGCCGGTAGCGGCATCCTGCCACAGGTTTCGACCGGGCTTTCGACCTGGTCGCGGGGGGTGAAAGGGAGGGAAACGGGGGGCGAAGAACGCGGAAAAGCGCGCCCTCTCCGGGTGGGGGGTAAGGGGAACCGGAGGAGGACGCGCCATCGGGGAGGGGGACTCGCGGCTGACCGAGCGCCGCGCCCCCTCCGGGGACTACAGAGGCAGCGGGAGGGAGGAGGTGACGCCGCCCAGCGCGTCGCCCGTGGCGCCGCTCAGCGGCGAGTCGGCCTGGGTGGCCGCGCCGGTGACCGGGCCGAGGAGGCCGGCGGCGCCCGCCAGGGGGTCGGCGGCAGCGGCGCCCGCGCCGATGCCGATGGCCGTGGCCGCGAGGGCCAGAGCAGTGAGAACACGCTGGGGTGAGGTCATGCCTGGGTAACGAGGCCCTGTTTTCGAGGTACCGGTCGACGGAAAGGTCAGATCATCAGAACGATCCGGCCAGGTCGGTGGCCCGCTTCCGCCCGTCGGTGGGCCTCGGCGGCCTCCTCCAGCGGGAGCACGTCCGCCATGCGCGTGGCGAGCTCCCGGGCCGCCACCTGTTCCAGCATCCGCTTGAGGCGGGGGCCGTCGGGGTGCCCCTCGACCGCCTCGACCCTGATGCCCCGCTCCGCCGTCGGCATCCTCTCCTTCGACGCCGGGACGAACACGCCGCCGTCGCGTACCGCCGGGAGCAGCGGGTCGCCGATCAGGGCGGTGTCGAAGACGCCGTCGACGCGCTCGGGGGCGAAGGCCAGGACCGCCGTGATCACGTCCTCCGGGGCGCCGCGCGGAATGACGGCCTCGGCACCGAGGTGGCGCAGGTCGGACTCGTCGCCGCCGAGGGCGACGACGCGGAGCCCGGCCGCGACCGCGTGCTGGACCGCGAACCAGCCCACGACCCCGCCCGCGCCGGTGATCAGGACGGAGGAGCCCGGGGGGAGGTCCAGGAGGTCGACGGCCTGGGCGGCGGTGAGCGAGGAGACCGGCACGGAGGCCGCGGTGGGGAAGTCCACGTCGTCGGGGACCGGTGCCAGCCAGGCGGGGTCGGCGAGGATCGTCTCCGCGTACGCGCCCTCGCCCGTCCAGTCCATGAACCCGGCCACCCGGGTGCCCACGGGAAGGCCGGGGGCGGGGTCGAGGAGCTTGCCGGCGAATTCGAGGCCGAGGACGAAGGGCGGGGTGATCCCGCCGGGGACGAAGCCGCCGGAGCGGATCTTCAGGTCCGCCTGGTTCACGCCGGCCGCCTTGAGCCGTACCCGCACCCGGCCGGGGACGTCCCCGGCCTCCGGATCGGGGCGATGGGACATCCGGAGGACCTCGGGTCCGCCGACCGCGGGCACTTCGACGACGCGCATGGGAACACTCCTCGTATGAAGGCCCCCTCCCGGCCATTACACCCACGCCCGAAACGGCCGGGCAACCCCGGCTGAGCCGCCCGGGGCCGCGCCTGGCGGAAGCCCGGGGCCGCGCCCGGCGGAAGGGCTCGCGAAGGGCTTGCGGAAGGGCCGGCGGACGGGCTTGCGGAAGGGAGAACTCCAGGTGACGGGCGCCTAGGCCCCGTACGGAACCGCACACGCGTGCGTACCGTCGCGCGGGTGGACTGGCTCACCGCTGAGAACCTCATCGCCGTGGTCACCGCGCTCCTCGGTGTCCTCGTCTCCGCCGGTGCCGTCTGGTACGAGCGGCGCGTGCCGCACCAGCGGCGGATCGGCTACCGCGTCCAGCTCGACACGGCCGTCGGCAACGCCTCCGGGAGCGCCGCCGGGCGCCTCTCCGGCGGCGGGACCGCCGGCGCGGCCGTCCGCCGTGGGTTCTTCGACACCAGCCCCGGCCTGGAGGACGCCACCCTCGTCCTGCTGCGGATCGAGAACGACGGGGCCCTGTCGATCGGCCGCGACGACTACACGGACGGCGGCGACCACGGTCTCGCCGTCGGCTTCTCCGGGCGGCGGGTGAAGGCGGTCGTCGTGACCGCCCCCGACCACCCCGGGCTGCTCAGCCACTTCCCCGCCTCCTGGCGCGGCTTCACCGAGGGCACGGGCACGATCCAGCTCCCCAAGGTCCCGCTCAACCGGGGCGCCCACTACAAGCTGCTCGTCCTCCTCACCCGGGGCCCGATCGGCAGCCCCGTCTCGGTCGACGGGAACATCGCCGAGGGCCACGTCCACGTCAACCACAGCACGACCCCCGACGACAAGCCGCCCGTCTTCAGCCGGGCCGCGCGGACCGTCACCGTCGTCCTCACCGCCTGCGTCGTCGCGCTCGCCGCGATCATCGTCCGCGAGCAGACCCCGCCGCCGATCGGCTGCGCCACCGGAGAGCTCACCGTCACCGGCTCGACGGCCTTCGCGCCGGTCGTACGGGAGCTGGCGAGGAAGTACGAGAAGGACTGCCCCGGCTCGAAGATCACGGTCAGCGCGCACGGCTCGACCTCCGGGATACGGGAGCTGGCCGAGGCGGGGGCGGCGGCTTCGGGGAGCAAGGGGAACACGGGGAACAAGGGGAGCAAGGGGTCGCCCGCCGTCGTCGCCCTCTCCGACGGCCGCAAGCCGAGCGGCTACCCGGAGCTGCGCGAGAGCATGGTCGCGGTCTCCCTCTACACCCTCGTCCTCAACGACGGGATCCCGGTCGACAGCCTCACCCTCGACCAGATCCGCCGCCTCTACCGCGGCGAGACCGCCGACTGGAGCGCGCTCGTCCCCGGCCTCCGCCAGCCGGTCAGGCTCATCAGCCGGGACGCCAACTCCGGTACGCGCGAGGTCTTCCAGCGCCGGGTCCTCGGCCGCAACGAGCTCGCCAACTCCTCCCTGAACTGCGCGACGATCGACGACCCCGAGGCGAAGGTCGTCCGCTGCGAACTCGACTCCACCGAACAGGTCCTGTCGACCGTCGCCAGGACGCCGGGTGCCATCGGGTACGCCGAACTCCGGGGCGGCAAGGGCGTGAAGGGGCTGCACCGGGTGGCCATCGACGGGCGCGGGGCGTCGGTCGACGAGATCGGCTCGTCCCCCTACCCGTACCGGGAGATCGAGTACGCGTACACCTGGGGCATGCCGCCGGCCGACTCCCTCACGTCGAGCTTCCTGACGTACCTGATCCGCGGCGGCGGTCAGGACGTCGTCCTCACCCACGGACACCTGCCGTGCTCGACCCCGAAGGGGCTGAGGATCTGCGGGGAAGGCTGACGCGGGCGGCTGACGCGGACCGCTGACGGAGACGGTTCACCGGCGGTCTGGCATGCTCTCGTCCCGTGGAGCCATTGAACGCGGAAGACCCGGTCGGCATCGGCCCGTTCCGACTCATCGGCCGTCTCGGGGTGGGCGGGATGGGGCGGGTCTTCCTCGCGCGTTCGGCCGGGGGCCGGACCGTCGCCGTGAAGGTGGTGCACGCGGAGCTCGCGGCCCAGGAGGAGTTCCGGCTCCGCTTCGCGCGCGAGGTCGCCGCCCTCGAACGCGTCGGCGGGACCGGCACCGCGCCCGTGCTCGGCTCGGACACCGGCGCGGAGGCGCCGTGGGTGGCCATCGGGTACGTCCCCGGACCCTCGCTGCGGTCCGTCGTCCAGGACGAGTACGGGCCGCTGCCGCCCGCGACCGTGAAGACCCTCGCGTCCGGGCTCGCGCGCGCCCTCGTCCACATCCACGCGGCCGGGCTCGTCCACCGCGACCTCAAGCCGGGCAACGTCCTCCTGACCGTCGACGGGCCCCGGCTCATCGACTTCGGCATCGCCCGCGCCGTCGACACCGTCGCCGAGGGCGGCGGCCTGACCACCACCGGCGCGGTCGTCGGCTCGCCCGGCTTCATGTCGCCCGAGCAGGTCCGCGGGGAGCGGGTGACGCCCGCGTCGGACGTCTTCTGCCTCGGCTCGGTCCTCGCGTACGCGGCGACCGGGCGCTCCCCGTTCGGTACGGCGGACAGCGGCGTCCACGCCCAGATGTTCCGCATCGCGCACGACGAGCCCGACCTGACGGACCTCGCGCCGGAGCTCACCGGGCTGATCCGGGCGTGCCTGGCGAAGGACCCGGCGGCGCGGCCGACGGCGGCGGAGATCGTGGAGACGCTGCCGGTCGCGGACCCGTGGCTGCCGGCGGACGTCCTCGCCCGGCTCGGCCGGCACGCGGCGCGGCTGCTTGAGGCGGAGGGGTACGGCGAGGGGTCCCCGGAGACGTACGGGACCCGCTCCTCCGACACTCCTCCCCCGTCGGCGCCGCCCCTGGGCACCACCGCGGCCGCCTCCCCGTCCCGGCCGCGCCGCCGGGGCCGTACCGCCCTGGTCGCCGCCGTCGCCGCGCTCGTCCTCGCGGGGGCGGGGACGGCCGGGTACGTGTACTGGCCGAAGGGCGGCGACGGCGGCAGCGGCCGGACCGCCGCCGCCGGGAAGGACGCCGGGAAGGGCACCGGGAAGGACACCGGCAAGGCCGCGGGGATCGTCCCGCCCTCGTTCGTCGGCGCCTGGGAGGGCGTCCTGAAGGGCTCGGCGGACATCCCGTACGAGACCCGGCGGATCGAGATCACCCAGGGCCCCCAGGGCGCCAGGACGGCCGTCTACACCCACGTCACCGGCGACCAGCTGTGCATCGGCCGGGCGCCGCTGCTCTCCGCCACCGACGGCGAGCTCGTCCTCGGCGAGGCCGAGATCACCGAGAGCGTCCCCGCCGGGCGCTGCACCCCGGCCGGGCGCCAGACCCTCCGGATGCGCTCGACCGACGTCGTCGAATGGGGCTCCGGCGTCGCCAAGGGCACCTTCCAGCGGACCACGGCCGGGGCGAGCATCGTGCCCCCCGCCTTCGTCGACGGCTGGAAGCAGAACCCGGACGGGATCACCCAGCCCGACCCCGACCGCTTCGTCTACCGCCTGACGATCACCCAGGGCCCCGCGGGCGCGTCGCTCGCGCGCTTCGAGCAGTCGTACCCGCGCACGGACGACCAGGGGAACTACCTGTCCGAGGACGTCCGCTGCGCCACCACCGCGATCGTCGCGGGCGCGGGCACCCTCCTCGTCCTCGGCCCGGAGACCCGCGACCCGGACACCTGGGACCCGGAGTGCGTCGAGAACGGCTCCGGCAACCTGCGGATCACCACCTACAAGGGCAAGGAGCTGCTCCAGCTCTACGGGATGCAGGCGGACGGCGAACCGGTCGACTTCATCCGGGACTGAGGAGCTCGAACGCGATCCGGATCGCGTCCAGGAGCGGCTGGCCGATGGCGCCGAGGTCCGTGGCCAGCGCCCGGAGCGCCACGAGGCCGCCCCGGCGGGCCTCGGGGACGGCGAGGGCGGCCGAGGCGCTGCCGAGGTCGTCGGCGGACTCGGGGGACACCTGGGCGCGCAGGGTCTCGACGAGGACGCGGATCCGCTCCAGCTGCGCTTCGATGTCGGGCGAGCCGTGGTTGTGGTGGTGCACGATGCCCTGGTTGCCCTGGCCGCCGTGCATGTTCACGACGTCGCCGTGGAAGTGGTCTCCGGCCATCACTTGCTCACCCCGGTGTTGCCGGTGCCGCCGTACATGTTCACGGAGTCACCGAAGTAGTAGTTGTCGTAGTTGGTGATGTTCAGCGCGCCCACCCAGGCGGTGAACTCCGCGTCCGGCTTGTCGATCGCGTCGGCGATGTCGCGGACGAGGCCTTCCAGGTGCTCGCGCTTGCCCGTCACGAGGGCCGTGGAGCGGCCGTTGGTCTCGACGGCGAGGACGTGGTGGTTCGGGGCGAAGGCCACCGAGGCCATCTCGGTGAAGTAGTAGATCAACAGGCCGACCGCGATCAGCAGCGCGACCGCCACGAACCCTTCGATGTCCGATCCGCTCGACAGCTCCTCCCCCAGGTACTGGAGGAACAGGAGGACCAGGAGCGTGATCCCGCCCCGCTTGAGGAACCGGCCGACGGCCTCCCCGCGCCGGGGCCTCAGCAGGAAGGTGTGGACGCGGACGATGTTCTCCAGCGGGTACGCGCCTCCGTGCACCCACAGCAGCCGCTTGCTGATGACGAGGCCGCTGCTCGGCAGGGGCGGCGGGGTGGCCGCCGGCTGGGCCCACGGTCTCGGCGGCTTGGGCGGTCTCGGCGGTACGGGCGGTGTGGCCATGCTTCCCCCAGGGCTGGACCCACGACGAATGAACCCCTTATTACGCTCCCGAATCACCGTCCCCACAAGGCGAGTTCAGGCCGACCAGGAAACACCGGCGAAGTCCTTGGACGATCAATACCCTTGCAGGGCAGTCTTGTTGAGTCCGCGAGCACTGCCGCAGCACCCACCCATCACGGGGAGTACCCATCATGAGCAAGGTCTGGCTGATCACCGGCGCCAACAGCGGCTTCGGGCTCGCCTTCGCCGAGGCCGCCCTCGGCGCCGGTGACGTCGTGGTCGCCGCCGCCCGCCGCACCGAGACCCTGGACGGGCTGGTCGCCGCCCACCCCGGCCGGGTCGACGCCGTCGCCCTCGACGTCACCGACACGGCCGCCGTCGACCGGGTCGTGGCCCACACCGTCGAGCGCCACGGCCGCGTCGACGTCCTCGTCAACAACGCGGGCCGCACCCACGTCGGCTCGGTCGAGGAGACAGGTGACGCCGAGCTGCGCTCCCTCTTCGACGTCCACGTCTTCGGCCCCGCCGCCCTCACCCGCGCCGTCCTGCCCCACATGCGCGCCCGCCGCTCCGGTGCGATCGTGCAGCTCAGCAGCGTCGGCGGGCAGATGTCGATGGCCGGGTTCGGCGCCTACAGCGCCACCAAGTTCGCCCTGGAGGGCCTGTCCGAGGCGCTCGCCGCCGAGGTCGGCCCGCTCGGGATCAAGGTCCTGATCGTGGAGCCGGGCGCCTTCCGCACGAGCCTCTTCGGCAACCACAGCCTCAGCGGCGACACCGTCGCCGACTACGCCGACACCGTCGGGGCGACCCGCGCGTACGTCCAGAGCGGCGCCGGCACCCAGGACGGCGACCCGGCGAAGGCCGCGGCGGCCGTCCTCGCCGCGCTCGACGCGGAGGAGACGCCGCTGCGGCTCGCCCTCGGCGACGACGCGATCGACGCGATCCACGCCCACCTGGAGCAGGTCGGGGGCGACCTCGCCGCCTGGGAGAAGGTGGGGCGGGACACCAAGCTGGACGGCTGAACGCGCGAGGGCCCGCGCCCGGCTCGATCGCCGGACGCGGGCCCTCACCCGTACCGCTGGTACCGCTCGTACCGCTGGTGTCGCGGGTACTCCTTACAGGCCTTACAGGAAGGAGTTGATCTCGATCGTCTCGGTGCGGCCGGGGCCGACGCCGATCGCGGAGATCGGGGCGCCCGACATCTCCTCCAGGGCCTTCACGTACGCCTGCGCGTTCTTCGGCAGGTCGGCGAAGGTCTTGGCCTTGGTGATGTCCTCGGACCAGCCCGGCAGCGTCTCGTAGATCGGCTTCGCGTGGTGGAAGTCGCTCTGCGAGTACGGCAGCTCCTCGACGCGCTTGCCGTCGATCTCGTACGCGACGCAGACCGGGATCTCCTCCCAGCCGGTCAGCACGTCGAGCTTGGTGAGGAAGAAGTCGGTCAGGCCGTTCACGCGGGTCGCGTAGCGGGCGATGACCGCGTCGAACCAGCCGCAGCGACGGTCACGGCCGGTGGTGACACCGCGCTCGCCGCCGATGCGGCGCAGCGCCTCGCCGTCCGCGTCGAACAGCTCCGTCGGGAACGGGCCGGCGCCGACGCGGGTCGTGTACGCCTTGAGGATGCCGATGACCCGGCTGATCTTCGTCGGGCCCACGCCGGTGCCGGTGCAGGCGCCGCCCGCGGTCGGGTTCGACGAGGTGACGAAGGGGTACGTGCCGTGGTCGACGTCGAGCAGGGTGCCCTGGCCGCCCTCGAAGAGCACGACCTTGTCCTCGTCGAGCGCGTTGTTGAGGATCAGCGTCGTGTCGGCCACGTACGGCTTGATCTGGTCCGCGTACTGGAGCAGCTCCTCGACGATCTGCTCCGCCTCGATCGCGCGGCGGTTGTAGAGCTTGGCGAGCAGCTGGTTCTTGCCCTCCAGCGCCGCCTCGACCTTCTGGGTGAGGATCGACTCGTCGTACAGGTCCTGGATCCGGACGCCGACGCGGTTGATCTTGTCGGCGTAGGTCGGGCCGATGCCGCGGCCCGTGGTGCCGATCTTGCGCTTGCCGAGGAACCGTTCCGTCACCTTGTCGAGGGTGACGTTGTACGGCGTGATGACGTGAGCGTTACCGCTGATCAGGAGCTTCGACGTGTCGACGCCTCGCTCGTTCAGTCCGCTCAGCTCGGAGAGCAGGACCGCCGGGTCGACGACGACACCGTTTCCGATCACCGGGGTGCACCCCGGCGAGAGGATTCCGGAAGGGAGAAGATGCAGCGCGTACTTCTGGTCACCGACAACGACGGTGTGGCCGGCGTTGTTGCCGCCCTGGTAACGCACGACATAGTCAACGGAACCACCGAGCAGGTCGGTGGCCTTTCCCTTGCCCTCGTCACCCCACTGAGCACCGAGCAGCACAAGTGCGGGCACAGGCGTACACCCCTTCCGGGTGGGGCATGTCCAAGGTCAGGGCGCGTACGCCGCCTGAACCGGTGTGCCCCGGAATAGACGAAGCCCCTGGCGCAATAGCGCAAGGGGCTCTTGCACAAAGATGCTACCCGAGGAAGGACCGAGGTGTCGGATCACGACCAGCTGCTGGTCATCGTCGACCCGGTCGCCCGCCGAAACGACGGCGAGTCCGTGCGGATCGCGAAGGATGTCCTGTCGGCGGGCGCGAAGGCGAAGATCTGCCTGCCGGACGGCCCCGAGGAATTCGCCCGGGCCCTTGCCCGGCGCGGCGCGCGCCGCCCCGTGGTGCTCGGCGACGACCGCGCGCTGCTCCGCGCGGTGGCCCAGCTCCACCGCGAACGCGACCCCTCCGAGCGGGCCCTCGCGCTCGTCCCGATCGGCACGCCGGACACGCTGGAACTCGCCTACGCGCTCGGCGTGCCGCACGCCGTCCCGGCGGCGGCGCGGGCGGCCCTCGACGGGGCCGTGCGCCGGCTCGACCTGCTCGTCGACGACAGCGACGGCCTCGTCCTCGGCGACCTCCTCGTCCCGGCGGCGGCCTCGGCGGCCCGTGCCCCGTCGGTCCGCGCCCCGTCGGTCCGGGGCCTCACCGCGCCGACCTCGTCCGTCTGGGGGACCTGCCGCTCCCTGGTCCGCACCCTGGTCCGCCCGGCGCCGACGGCCCTCGCGGTCCGCACCCACCGGCTGCGGGTGGAGGCCGACGGGGTGCTCCTCGCCGACGTCGACTCCCCGGTGGAGGGCGTCTCGGTCCGCTCCGTCGCCGGTACGGCGGAGGTCACCGTCCACCCCTCGGCCGCCCCGCCCCGCCACGGCACCGCGCACATCCTCACCGTCTCGGGCCCGGACTTCCGCTACCGCGCGGACGGCCGGGTCGCGGGGCCGGTGCGGCGGCGGACATGGACGGTGCGGGCGGGGGCGTGGGGGCTGATGCTCCCCCGGGAGGAGGCGGCGCCGTAGCCGTCCGCGCGGGGAGACCCGTGCGATGCAGGCTCTACACCTCCACCAGCAGGCTCTCGAAGCCCCTGATCACGTACCCCGGCCTCCGCACCGGCTCCTCCGCGAGCCGCAGGCCGGGGGCCCGGCGCAGCAGCTCGCCGAAGACCGCCTCCAGTTCGAGGCGGGCGAGCGGGGCGCCGAGGCAGTAGTGGATGCCCGCGCCGAAGGTGATGTGGGGGTTGTCGGCGCGGGTGAGGTCGAGCGCGTCGGCGGTCGGGCCGAAGCGGGCGGGGTCGCGGTTGGCGGAGCCGAAGAGGAGGGCGACCTCGGAGCCTCGCGGGATCGTGACGCCGCCGACCTCGATGTCGTCGAGGACCCAGCGCTCGAACATCTGGAGCGGGGTGTCGTAGCGCAGAAGTTCTTCCACAGCTGTGGACAACTTTTCGGGACCGGCATCGACGTCCGGGCGCACGGAGTGGCGGAGCAGCGTCCACACGCCGTTGACCGTGGTGTTCACCGTGGCCTCGTGGCCGGCGTTGAGGAGCAGGACGCAGGTGGAGATCATCTCCTGTTCCGTCAGCTCCCCGACCCCGACGAGCGCCGAGATCAGGTCGTCCCCCGGCTCCTTGCGCCGCCGGGCGATCAGCTCCCGCAGGTAGTCGGAGAACTCGATCGAGGCCCGGACCGCGCGCCGGGCCGTCTCCTCCGAGGGGCTGAGCTCGAACATCCCGCAGATCGCCGCCGACCAGGGCCGCAGCATGCCCCGCTCCTCGTCCTCGGCGGGAACGCCGAGCATCTCCGCGATGACGGCGACGGGCAGCGGCTCGGCGACCAGGGCCTGGAGGTCGCCGCCGCCCGCCGCGACCAGCTCCCCGACGAGACCGGCAGCCAGACCACGTACCGTCGGCGCCAGCCGCTCCACCGTCCTCGGCGTGAACGCCTTCGACACCAGCCGCCGGATCCGGGTGTGGTCCCCCGCCTCCAGGTCGAGGAGGCCGTGGTCGTTGAGCGTGTGGAACGGCTCGTACGCGGCGGGCGGCGCCTCGCGCCCGAACTCCTCGTGCGTGAAGCGGTGGGTGTACGTCCGGCCGAGGCGCCGGTCCCGCAGGAGCGCGGACACGTCCTCGTAGTGCGGGATCAGCCACTGGCGGGTGGGCCCGTGCCAGTGGGCGCGGCCGGTGGCCCGGAGGCGGGCGTAGGCGGGGTAGGGGTCGGCGACGAAGGAGGGGGACCAGGGGTCGTAGACGTCGGCAGGTTCCATGACCGGACGCTACCGCCGCCGCAGGCCCCTCACCCCCCGACGCGTACCAGCCCCGTCTCGTACGCGAACACCGCCGCCTGCGTCCGGTCCCGGAGCCCCAGCTTCACCAGGATGCGGCTCACGTGCGTCTTGATGGTCGACTCGGCGACGACCAGGTGCTCGGCGATCTCGACGTTGGACAGGCCCTGCGCGATGAGGACGAGGACCTCCGTCTCGCGCTCCGTGAGCTCCCCCAGCTGCGTCATCGCGGGCGGTTTCAGCGAGGTGCCGGGCGCCTTGGCGAACTCGGTGATCAGCCGCTTCGTGACCGTCGGGGCGAGCAGCGCCTCCCCGGCGGCGACGACCCGGACGCCCTCGGCGAGCTGCCGGGCGGACGCGTCCTTGAGGAGGAAGCCGGAGGCCCCGGCGCGCAGCGCCTGGTACACGTACTCGTCGAGGTCGAAGGTGGTGAGGACGAGGACCTTCGCCTCGGCGTCGGCCGCGACGATCTCGCGGGTGGCGTCGATGCCGTTCAGCTCCGGCATGCGGATGTCCATGAGGACGACGTCGGGACGGAGGGCGGCGACCTGGGCGATGGCCTCGCGGCCGTTGACGGCCTCGCCGACGACCTCGATGTCCGGCATCGCGCCGAGGAGGACGGAGAAGCCCTCGCGGACCATCATCTGGTCGTCGACGATCAGGACGCGGATCACTCGTCGACCGCCTCTCGGCTGCGGGGGATGAAGGCGGCGACCTCGTAGCCGCCGTCGGGCGTCTCCTCGGCGGTCATCTCGCCTCCGAGCATCGTGACACGCTCGCGCATGCCGGTGATGCCGTGCCCGGCTCCGGGGGACGGCTTGGCCAGGCCACGGGCGGGCCCGTTGGCGATCCGCAGGCCGAGACCCCCGAGGACGTAACTGACCTCGACCTTCGCCGCCGCGCCGGGCGCGTGGCGCAGCACGTTCGACAGGGCCTCCTGCACGATCCGGTACGCGGAGAGCTCGACGCCCTGCGGCAGCTCGCGGACCGAGCCGGTGACGGTCTTCTCGACGACGAGCCCGGCCTCGGAGACGTTCCGCACGAGGGTGTCGAGGTCCCCGAGGGTCGGCTGCGGGGCGTCCGGGGCCTCGTAGTCCTCGGCGCGGACGACACCGAGGATGCGGCGGAGCTCGGTGAGCGCGGCCACGGCGTTCTCCCGGATGGTCAGGAACGCCTGCTCCAGCTCCGGCGGCGGGTTCTCGACCCGGTACGGGGCGGCCTCGGCCTGGATCGCGACCACCGACATGTGGTGGGCGACCACGTCGTGCAGCTCACGGGCGATCGTCGTGCGCTCCTCCAGGACGGTCCGCTTGGAGATCTCCTGCGCGGTGACGGTCTGCTGGGCGGAGACGTCACGGGCGGCCTGGCGGCGGGTCTGGACGAGGGTGACGGCGAGGAGGGAGAGGGCGGAGACGAAGAGGAGGGGGATCGAGTCGGAGCCGCCGCCTCCCGCCGCGAGGAACACCTCGGCGACGAACGCGTACCCGGCGGTGCCGATCCACATCCACCCGGCGGTACGGGGATTGGTGCGGGCGGCGACGACGGTGAGGACGACGAGGTGGGCGGCGAAGGACGACGTCGGCCAGGGCCAGCCGCCCCAGTAGAAGCCGAGGGCGGCCATGAACGGGGTCGAGGCGAGGGAGGCCCAGTAGGCGAGGACGGGCCGGACCAGGGTCATGAGCACGATCGCCGGGGGCACGCAGGAGAAGACGAGCCCGGTGAGTCCCGAGCTGTGGGCCCGCTCGTACCCGATCATGAAGACGATGAACGCGAGGCCCGCGACGACCGCGTGCGGGAAGATCCCCGCGTACGGCCGTATCCGCTCCGGCAGCCGTGCCGCCAGCCCGCTCTCCACGTCCATCCGCCCCAGCGGCCGGTACGCGAACGCGTCGTGGAACAGTTCCTGGCGCAGACCGCCGAGAGCCACCTGCACCAGGCGGAACTCGGGGCTGCGGCTCGATTCGGGAGTGGTCTGCGTCTGAGTCACGCGTCAACCGTACGGGGGCACCGCCCCCGGGTCGTCCGGCTCGGTACGGATCCTGGGCCGTCCCCCTTGAGGACTACGCGGAGGCGTCCGGGGCTACCAGGCCAGCTGGGAGAGCTCCTCCGCCGCCACCGCGCACGCGTCCGCCGACGGGTCGATCAGCGGGAAGTGGCCGACCTCCTCCAGGAGCGTGAGGCCCACCTCCTCGCCCGCCTTCGCCGCCGCCTCCGCGTACGCCTCCGCGACCTCGAACGGGACCACGACGTCCTCGCGGCCCTGGACGACCGTCGTCGCGATGCCGGTGGGCAGGAGGAGGGACGGGTCGGCGTGCGGGGCCCGGCCCGCGTAGTCGGCGCCGAGGAGCTGACCGACCGCGCCGCCGCACACGTCCCGTTCCACCGCCCGTTCGAAGTGGGCGATGGGGGCCAGGGCGACGACGCCCCGCAGGGGCGGGGCCGCCGGGAGGCGCCAGGGGGAGCCGGCCGGCAGGACGTGCCGGGCGGCGGCCCAGAGGGCCAGGTGGCCGCCGGCCGAGTGGCCCGTCAGGACCATGCGGGCGGTGTCCGCGCGCGGGAGGTGGGCCGCCGCCAGGTCCGGTACGGCGTCGAGCGCCGCCGCCACGTCGTCGAAGGTCTCCGGCCAGCGGCCGGCCACCGGGGCCGTACCCCCCTGATGGGGGATGTCGCTGCCGCGCCGGTACTCGACGTTGGCCACGGCGAACCCGCGCCGGGCCAGGAAGTCCGCGAAGGGCGTGATGTGCCGCCGGTCGTACGGGGCCCGCCACGCGCCGCCGTGCAGGACGACGACGAGCGGGGCCCTGGTCGCTCCGTCGTCACGCGGGGCGTAGAAGTCGACCACCTGGTCGGGGTGGTCGCCGTACGCGGCGGTGGCGTCCGGGGCGACGGCCGGGTGCGAGAAGGCGGACGCCTCTTCGGCGGCATCGCGCGCGGCGGGGTCCGGCATGCTGTTCCAACCTCTCGGGTACGCGGCCGAATTGGTCCGACCAGACCTGACCTGCGGGGACGGACGGTACCAGGACCGCCGCCCCCGCACGTCGGCTGATGATCAGACCTCCGCGAGCACCTCGGCCAGCGTCCGCGCCGCCCGCTCCGCGTCCGCGAAGCCGACGTACAGCGGGGTGAAGCCGAACCGCAGGATGTCCGGGCGGCGGAGGTCGCCGACCACACCGCGCCGGATCAACTCGTCCATCACGGCCGGGGCGTTCGCGCAGGACAGGGCGACCTGGCTGCCGCGCTCCCCGTGCTCCGCCGGGGTCACCGAGGCGACCGCGCCCTCGGGGACGTACGCCGCCACGCACTCCAGGAAGAAGTCCGTGAGCGCGAGCGACTTCGCCCGGACGTCCTCGATCGCGACCCCGTCCCAGACGTCGAGCGCCGATTCGAGGGCCAGCATGGAGAGGATGTCGGGGGTGCCGACGCGGCCTCGGACCGCGCCCTCGGCCGCCTCGTACCCGGGGGTCATGCCGAACGGGTCCGCGTGCGAGTTCCAGCCCGGCAGCGGCGAGTCGAAGGCGCCCTGGTGGCGCTCGGCCACGTAGAGGTACGCGGGCGAACCCGGGCCGCCGTTCAGGTACTTGTACGTGCAGCCGACCGCGAGGTCCACGCCGTGCGCGTCCAGGCCGACCGGCAGCGCGCCCGCGCTGTGGCACAGGTCCCAGACGGCCAGCGCGCCCGCCGCGTGGAGCGCGGCGGTGATGCCGGGGAGGTCCTGGAGGCGACCCGTCCGGTAGTCGACGTGGTTGACGAGCGCGAGTGCCGTACGGTCACCGGCGGCGGCCGCCATGTCGGCCGGGTCGCAGGGCACGAGGGTGTGACCCGTCATGCGCGCGGCGGACGCCGCGATGTACCCGTCCGTGGGAAAGGTCGTCGCGTCGACGAGGATCTCGTCCCGGCCCTCGCCGGCCAGGCGGGCCGCCGCGACGACCGCCTTGAAGACGTTCACGCTCGTCGAGTCGCCGACCACGATCCGCCCGGGCGCGGCCCCGACGATCGGGGCTATGCGGTCGCCGATCCGCTCCGGCGCGGTCCACCAGCCGGACTCGCCCCAGGAGCGGATGCGCAGCTCGCCCCACTCGCGGGTGATGACGTCGGCCATGCGGGCCGGGACGTGCGCGGGGAGCGCGCCGAGGGAGTTGCCGTCGAGGTAGACGGCGCCGTCCTCGATGGCGAACTTCGCGCGGTGCCCCGCCAGTCCGTCAGCGGCGTCGAGCTCAAGAGCCCGCTTGTCGAGATCAGACATGGCTGCGCGCCGTCCACAGCTCGGGGAACACGTTCTTCTGCGCGCGCTTCTCCAGCCAGGCCACGCCCGCCGAGCCGCCGGTGCCGGTCTTCGAGCCCATCGCGCGGCGGGTCGCCACCAGGTGGTCGTTGCGCCATCGCCAGACGAGTTCGGCGACGTCGCTGAGGGCCTCGCCGAGGCGGACCAGCTCGCCGTTCTGGTCGGCGTCCGCGTAGATCCCGGCCCAGACGGCCTCGACCTCGGGGGACGGCTCGTACCGCTGGGAGAGGTCGCGGGAGAGGACGGACGCCGGGACGGGCAGGCCGCGCCGGGCGAGGAGGCCGAGGACCTCGTCGTACAGGCTGGGCTCGTGGAGCGCCTTCTCCAGCTCCGCGTGGACGCGGGGCGCGCCCCGGTGCGGGACCAGCATGGAGGCGGCCTTGTCGCCGAGCAGGAACTCCATCCGGCGGTACATCGCCGACTGGAAGCCGGAGCCCTCGCCGAGCGCGGCGCGGTAGGCGTTGAACTGGCCGGGGGTGAGCTGGGCCAGCGGACGCCAGGAGTGGTTGAGCGCCTCCAGTTCGCGGACCGAGCGCTTGAGCGCGTCCATCGCGACGGGGACGCGGTCCTCGCGCAGGGCGCGGCTCGCGGTCTCCCACTCGTGGACGATCACCGTGAACCACAGCTCCATGACCTGGGTGGTGACCAGGAAGACCATCTCGCCGGGGTCGTCCGAGCGGAGGTGCTGGAGGTGGGTGAGGACGTCCGCCTGGACGTAGTCCTCGTACGGTGTGGTGCCCGCGAAATCCAGGTTCGGCGCATCGGCGACCGAACCGGTTCCGGTGGCATCGGGAGAACCCTGGAAGGTCGACATTTCTGTCTCCTCGATACGGATGACCAGGTAGCGGTCCGCTCCACCGCGCACGCGCTCGGTCGCGCGTCGCGGGAGCTCCGGTCCCCTCGGGAGGCGTGCTTCGTCGCCCGCCGTCCCATGCGCATCATGACACGATCGGCCCGGCGATGGTCGAACACCCCTTCCCTCGCGCCGAGGGAAGGGGTGTCGGGGTCACGGCGGCGGGGTTCGCCGGCGGAGGACGTCAGCCGAGCGTCTCGGCCGCGGTCTCCGAGGAGTCGCGCAGGAAGGTCGAGCAGCGCTCGTACTCCTCCTTCTCGCCGATCGCCTCGGCGGCGCGGGCGAGGGCGTGCAGCGCGCGCAGGAAGCCGCGGTTCGGCTCGTGCTCCCACGGCACCGGGCCGTGGCCCTTCCAGCCGCTGCGGCGCAGGGCGTCGAGGCCGCGGTGGTAGCCGGTACGGGCGTACGCGTACGACTCGACGACCCGGCCGCCCTCGAAGGCGTCGTCGGCGAGACGCGCCCAGGCGAGCGAGGAGGTCGGGTACTTCGCGGCGACGTCCGCGGGGGCCGTGCCGTTCGCGAGCAGCTCGCGCGGACCCGGGTCGTCGGGCAGGTGGGTGGGGGCCGGTCCCCCCAGGAGGTTCTCGTGGATGGCCATGGGGCCAGTCTGCCTCAGGGCGCCGTTCCCGGGCTTCCCCGCTCCCCCGGATCCAGCGGCGGGGACGTCACCCCGCAGTGCACCCGGCACTCCGGGTGACAGTCCGCCGCGGCCGGGGTGCGCATCGTCGTCCAGGCCAGGGCCGCGCCCACCACGAGGATGCCCGCGCACATCGGCATCGCCCGGCCGAAGGCCTCGTCGAACTCCTCCGCCGAGCGGTACGTCTCCGGGCCCATCCCGGCGAGCAGCGGCAGCGCCGCCACCGCGAGGAGGCCGGCCGCGCGGGCTGCCGCGTTGTTGATGCCGCTCGCGAGCCCCGCCCTGGTCACGTCCACGGAGGCCAGGACGGTCGCCGTCAGCGGCGCGACCAGGGCCGTCATGCCGAGCCCGAGCACCAGGAGGGCGGGCAGCACGTCCCGTACGTACGAGGCGTCGGGGCCGACCCGCAGCATGAGGAGCATCCCCGCGGCGCACAGCAGTGGCCCCACCGTGAGCGGGATCCGGGGGCCGATCCGCTCCCCCAGCTCGCCCGACTTCGCCGAGAGCAGCAGCATGAGGACGGTCGTCGGCAGCAGGGCCGTACCGGCACCGAGCGCCGAGTAGCCGGAGACCACCTGGAGCTGGAGCGCGGCCAGGAAGAAGAAGCCGCCGAACGCCGCGTACACACAGAGGGTGACCAGGTTGACGGCCGTGAAGAGCCGCGAGCGGAACAGCGACGGCGGCGCCATCGCGCGCTCCCCGCGCCGCCGCTCCACCGCCACGAACCCGGCCCCGACGACCACGCCCGCCACCCCGGCCCACCAGGCCGCGCCGATCAGCGCGTACGTCACGAGGCCGAGCGCCGCCGCGCCCAGGACCGCGCCGAGGACGTCGAAGCGGCCGTGCGCGGTCTCGTCCCGCGACTCGGGCACGTGCCGCAGCGCCACCGGCACGCAGAGCGCGGCCAGCGGCACGTTCAGGAAGAACACCCACCGCCAGCCGGGTCCGTCCACCAGCCAGCCGCCGACGAACGGCCCGATCGCCGCGCCCACCCCGCCGAATCCGGACCACAGACCGACGGCCCTGGCCCGGTCGTCGGGGTGGAAGCTCGCCTGGATCAGCGCGAGCGAGCCGGGCGTGAGCAGCGCCCCGCCGACGCCCTGGAGGGCGCGGGCCGCGATGAGGATCCCGGCGTTCGGCGCGAACCCGCAGAGCAGCGAGGCCAGGGCGAACCAGACGACGCCGATCACGTACACCCGCCGCCGCCCGTAGCGGTCGCCGAGCGCCCCGCCGAGCAGGATCAGCCCCGCGAGGGTCAGCATGTAGGCGTTGACGGTCCACTGGAGCGCGCCGAGGTCGGCGTCCAGGTCCTCGCCGATGTGCGGCAGGGCGACGTTGACGACCGTGGAGTCGAGCAGCGCCATCCCGGAGCCGAGGACGGTCGTGAACACGATCCAGCGGCCGGTCCCCGAGCTCAGCCGGATGTCCATGGCGGCCATGACTGCCATGGTCCTCGCGCGGGCGGCCGACCGCACCCTCGCGCGGGGCGGGGTGTCCTCCCGACGTCGCGGGGCGGGGTGTCCTCCCGACATGACGAAGGGCCCGGTACCTGAGAGGTACCGGGCCCTTCGTTTACGGCCTTACTTCAGCTTCGTGCCGGTGGAGCGCAGCGCGGCACACGCCTCGGTGACGCGGACGGCCATGCCGGCCTCGGCCAGCTTGCCCCAGGTGCGCGGGTCGTAGGTGGACTTCACGCCGACCTCGCCGTCGACCTTCAGGACACCGGCGTAGTTGCGGAACATGTGGTCCACGACCGGGCGGGTGAAGGCGTACTGGGTGTCGGTGTCGAGGTTCATCTTCACGACGCCGTTCTCCAGCGCGGTGGCGATCTCCTCGGCCGTCGAGCCCGAGCCGCCGTGGAAGACGAAGTCGAACGGGTCGGCCTTGCCGAACTTCGCGGCGACACCGGCCTGGAGGTCCTTGAGGAGCTCGGGGCGCAGGACGACGTTGCCCGGCTTGTAGACGCCGTGCACGTTGCCGAAGGAGGCGGCGAGCAGGTAGCGGCCCTTCTCGCCCAGGCCCAGGGCCTCGGCGGTGCGGATCGCGTCGTCGACGGTCGTGTACAGCTCGTCGTTGATCTCGTGGCTGACGCCGTCCTCCTCGCCGCCGGTCGGGGTGATCTCGACCTCAAGGATGATCTTGGCGGCGTGGGCCTTCGCGAGCAGCTCCTGGCCGATGGCCAGGTTGTCGGAGAGGGTCTCGGCGGAGCCGTCCCACATGTGGGACTGGAACAGCGGGTTCTCGCCACGGGCGACGCGCTCGGCGGAGATGTCGAGCAGCGGACGGACGTAGCCGTCCAGCTTGTCCTTCGGGCAGTGGTCGGTGTGCAGCGCGACCGTGATGTCGTACTTCGCGGCGACGATGTGCGCGAACTCGGCCAGGGCAACGGCGCCCGTGACCATGTCCTTGTTGTACTGGCCGCCCAGGAACTCGGCTCCACCGGTCGAGATCTGGATGATGCCGTCGCTCTCGGCCTCCGCGAAGCCGCGCAGCGCAGCGTGCAGGGTCTGCGTCGAGGTCACGTTGATGGCCGGGTAGGCGAACTTGCCAGCCTTCGCCCGGTCGAGCATCTCGTTGTAGACCTCGGGGGTTGCGATGGGCATTCGTCCGCTCCTTGTGATGTGCGGGGTGTGTGCGTTGCTGTCCCTGACCTGGGGGCGACGTCATCGTCGACCCCATCCTTTCAGACTCTCGCCCGACCTCCCACGGGCCGGACAGCCCGAAGGGCGGGGTGTTTCACGTGAAACACCCCGCCCTTCGGCAAAAACGCAGGTCAGGACCGCGCTGTACGGGTCCCGGGACCTAAGTCACGACTTCGCGGCGGTTACGCCAGGCCGAGGTCGCCGAGCTGGTAGCCCGTGAGGTACGGCAGGCCCGCCCCGGCGATGGCGTCGGCCGCGCCCCGGTCCACGATCGTGGCGACGGCGACGACCTCGCCGCCGGCCTCGCGGACCGCCTCGACGGCGGTGAGCGGCGAGCCGCCGGTCGTCGAGGTGTCCTCGACGACGAGGCAGCGACGGCCCTTCACGTCCGTGCCCTCGATACGGCGCTGCATGCCGTGCGCCTTCTGCGCCTTGCGGACGACGAAGGCGTCGAGGCGCTGACCGCGCGCGGCCGAGGCGTGCAGCATCGAGGTCGCGACCGGGTCGGCGCCGAGCGTCAGGCCACCGACGCAGTCGAAGTCGAGCTCGGCGGTGAGGTCGAGCATGACCTGACCCACCAGCGGCGCGGCCTCGCCGTCCAGCGTGATCCGGCGCAGGTCGATGTAGTAGTCGGCTTCCAGACCCGAGGAGAGGGTCACCTTGCCGTGCACCACGGCCTTGTCCTTGATCTGCTGGAGCAGCTCAGCGCGTACGTCAGTCATGGTCAGCAGCTTAAGGGGCGTTCCGTTACAGACGCCGCCAGCTCCAGACCGACTCGACCTCCAGGGGGTCGATCGGGGTCACGAGACGCGGGTGCGTGTTGAGGCCGTTCGGCGGACCGGACTGCGGCTCGACGCAGACGGCCTCCTCCGGCTCGTCGTAGAGGACGACCCATTCGGCGCGGCTCTTCACCTTCACCTCCAGCTCCTCCGGCCAGGTGAGGGTGACGTCGACACCGCCCGGCATGCCGAAGCAGTCGTCCCAGGGGCCCGGGAGGGGCTCGATGCGGCGGCCGGTGGGGAGGTGGTTCGCGCCGCGCTCCTCCTGCCAGGCGGGGGTGAAGTCGATCCGGACGTCCTGGCCGCCCTGCCCGAGGTTCCGCAGGAACCAGGGGTGCCAGCCGGCCTGGGCCGGGAAGGAGTCGTCGTACGTCTCGATCCCGAAGCGGAGCGTGAGGGAGTCCTCGGCCAGCTCGAAGACCTGCGTGACCGTGCCCCTGTACGGCCACGGGTCGCCGAGCTCGCAGGTGAAGACGGCCTCGGTCGCGGTGGCGCGGGCGGTCTTCCAGGGGACGTCCCGGACGGTGCCGTGGATGGCGTGCGGAGGTGCGGTGACCGGCAGCTGATGGGTGGTCGCCCCGTTGCGGAAGACGCCGTTCTCGGTCCGCCCGCACCAGGGCGCCATCGGGAAGCTTCCGAACCGCTCGCCCTGGCGCAGGATCTCGGTGCCGCCCACGCGCAGGCTCTCGATCCGGCAGCCGTGCTCGGGGTTGATGGTCAACTCGGCGTCGCCCGCCGTCAGTCGCGTCTTCGTACTCACACCCCGACCCTATCCAGTCGGACCGCCGTAGGCGGTGACGCCGCTTCAGCGCCTGCGGCGCAGAGCGCGGCCGATGACGACGGCCGAGGCGAGGGCGAGGGCGGCGGCCGGGGCGACCCAGCGCAGGGTGGCGCCCGCGCCGCCGGCCTCGGGGGCGGGGACGGGGGCGTACCGGCCGCGCGGCGGGGCGTGGTCGACCTCCTCGGCGCTCCGGCCGATCATCGTCCGCCGGGCGTGGGCGGCCTCGGCGGCGGGCTGCGGCGCGGGGAACTCGACGGGGACGGGGCCGAAGTCCTCGTCGAGCAGCGGGTCGAGGGAGGAGGTCGGGTCGGGCCCGTCGAGGCCGATGCCGGCGCCCGCGCCGGACGGCTCGTCGACGCCGTCGTCCACCCCGTCGTCGTCCACGCCACCGCCCGCGCCGTCTTCCACGCCGTCTTCCACGCCTCCGTCAGCGCCCCGGTCCGCCGCGGCCTCGGCCGTGCGCTCCGCCTCCTCGGCCACCGACTCCACGAACCGGTCGATCAGCCGCACGGCGGTCGTCGCGCGGGCCTCCTCGGTCGCCTCGGCGAGCCGGCCGACCGCTGTCAGGGCCCCGGTGAAGCTCAGACTCGTCCCTTGGTCCACCGGAGTGAGGACGACAGTCAGGGAGAGCTCCGCGGAACCCTTGCCGCGCGCCTCCGTGCCCTGCCCCTCGTAGGTGATGGCACCGTCCCGCTCGACGACCTTCACGGCGCCCCGGTAGGTGATGGTGTGGGTGCCGACCCGGACCTTGAGGCGGCCCGCGAGGGGCCCCGCCGCCGCGTCCGCGTCGCGCAGGAGGCCGGGCACGCAGCGTGCCACCCGGGCGGGGTCCGTGAGCGTCGCGCGCAGGGCCTCGGCCGGTACCGGAACGAACACCTCGTGGTCCATGGAAAGCGAGCCTACTCAGGCCGGGGCGCGGCGTCGCCTCTTTGCGCCGGGGCCCGCGCGCCCCGGTACGTCACTCCCGCTCAGCGCCCGTAGCGCGGGTGGACCAGCGTCGAGGGCGGCAGTTCCGCACCCCTGGTCCGTTCGGCGCGGCGCGCCGCCGCCTCCAGGGCCGCGACGGAGAGGGAGCGCAGCCGGGGTGCTCCGGCCGGGAGGGCGAGGGCGGGCGGGCGCGTGCCCGGTACGGCCAGGAGGAGGCCCCAGTCGTCGGGCCCCCGCTCCGTACCGCCGGTGCGGTCGGCGCGGTCGGGGCCCGCGGCGAAGCCGGGGGTGCGGCCGCTCGCGCTGTACGGGCGGGTCGCGAAGCCCGCGGCGCGCAGGGTGGCGTCCACGGTCCAGTAGGTGTGGGGCCGGTCGCCGGCCGAGCCCGCGTGGACGGCGAACCGCCCGGAGCGGGTGAGGACCCGGGCCGCGAGCCCGTAGAACTCCTCCGCGTACAGCTTGGTGCTGGAGGTGATGCCCGGGTCCGGGAGGTCGGAGATCACCACGTCGTACCGTTCCCGCACACGATCGGCGGCGTCCCTGAGCCAGTTGAACGCGTCCGCGTGGACCACCCGGACGCGCGGGTCGCGGAACGCCTGGCCGTTGAGCGAGGCGAGGGCGGGGTCCGTACGGGCGAGGCGGACGACCCCGGGGTCGAGTTCGACGACGGTGACGGAGCGGACGTCGGGGTACCGCAGGGCCTCCCGGGCGGCGAGGCCGTCCCCGCCGCCGACGATCAGGACGCGGGCGTGCGGTCCGGCCATCGCCGGGTGGACGAGCGCCTCGTGGTAGCGGTACTCGTCCCGGCCCGCGACCCGCAGGCGGCCGTCGAGGAACAGGTCGGGCGGTCCTTCGCGGCCCCCCGTGACGACGACCTCCTGGAGCTCGGTGTGGACAGCGACCCGCACCCGCTCCCCGTACACCGCCCGGCGCGCGGCCTCCTCGAAGTCGTCGACGAGGACGGTCGCCGTGGCCAGGACGGCGAGGACCGCGAGGTTCACGGCGACGAGGAGGGCCCGGGACCGGGGGGTCAGGTCGCGGCGGAAGACCCACAGGACGAGACCGCCGCCCGCGACGACGTTCACCGCGCCGGTGACGAGCGCCCCGGTGAGCTGGCCGAGCCAGGGCAGCAGCAGGAAGGGGAAGGCGAGACCGCCGACGAGCGCGCCGACGTAGTCCGCGGCGAAGAGGTCGGCGACCGTCCCGGCGGCGTCGTCCTGCTCCGCGCGCGGAGCGCCCCGCCGCCCGTGTTGCGCCCTCTGTATGAGGGTCATGAGCAGCGGGATCTCCGCGCCGATGAGGACCCCGATGGCCAGCGAGAACGCCACGACGACGTACCGCGACTCGCCGAGCCAGGCGAAGGCCGCGTACAGCACGAGGGCCGAGCAGCCGCCGACGAGCGCGAGCCCGCCCTCGACCAGGCCGAAGCCGACGGCGGCGCGGCAGCGCAGCCGCTTGGCGAGGAGGGAGCCCACGCCCATCGCGAAGACCATCACGGAGAGCACGACGGAGGCCTGGGTGACCGAGTCGCCGATCAAGTAGGACGCGAGCGCGACCAGTTCGAGCTCGTAGACCAGTCCGCAGGCGGCGCAGACGAAGACCACGGCCAGGACCGGGAACCGCACCGCGTCACCCGGCCGGGTCGACCGCTTCCGTCGCTTCCGCCGCCCGGGCCGCTCGCGCCGCCACACGGGCGGTTGGCGCACCCTGGTGGGTGGCATGGTCACGGTCGGCTCGATCATGAACGTAACGCTACGTCACGACTTACGCGCCCCCTGTCACCCACACGAGTGCACCTGGGGCACCGGAGGGGCGTATCAGAGCGCCGCCGGCATACGTGCGCCGATGCGGGTCCTGGTGACGACCAACTGCCCCTCCTGCGGGTAGGCGTGCCAGGTGCGCCACCGCACCTGGCCCTCGTGACGCTGCGCCAGCATCGCCGTGAAGGCGTGCGGGGAACCGGGGAACGTCCCCGCGAGGCCGTTCGGGTGATCGGCGACGAGGGCGAGCAGCTCCTGCGCGCGGCCCGCGAAGGAGCCGTGCGAGAGCGTCTCGACGCGGGCGGCGAATTCGTACTCCCATTCGCCGACGCGCTTGGAGACGCCGAGCGGGAGCGGGGTGCTGCTGCCCGGCATGCAGGCGACGGTCTCCGAGCAGCGGCCCCCGTCCTCTTCGAGGAGGACCTGATGGGAGGCGCCGAGCAGCCGCAACTGGAGCTTGGCGCCGGTGAGTTCGAGGTCGAGCACGGCCAGGGCGGGCAGCGGCTCGCGCCCGAGGGCCCAGGCCAGATCGGCCGCGCGGGTGTCGGTGTAGGAGGTTTTCAGGGTGGTGAGCATGGATCGGCTCCGCAAACACGGTTTGACGGGTGGGCCGGGGGCGCCCCGGAGAGGGTCCAACGGGAGGAGTGGGGGGATCGCCGGCTCGGTTCCACACACGGTCCGAGGGCTGTCTCTGTCAGGAGCGAGAGAACCACGGACCCCGGGCGACTCGCAGCGTTTTTACCCAACTTGCCGTGGTTTCCAACCCCTTCGGGGAGACCACAGTTCACTTGTTCAATCAGATTCGATCGACAAGATGCGCCGGAATGCCAACGTCACGTGCCGACCGACCGCGCGCGTCAGCTGCAGGAGGACGAGGAGCAGGAGGAGCTCGAACACGAGGAGGACGAGCACGAGAAGAACGAGGACGAGCAGGAGGAGGACGAGGACGAGGACGAGCTCGACGAGGACGTCGACGACGACCCGGCCCGCCAGCTGCCGGACCTCCGGCGGGAGCGCACCTTGACCCGCAGCACGAACGAGACGACCGCTGTCGCGAACGCGATCACGACGGCGACCCCGACGATGAAGAGAGCGACGATGTTCATGCCGGGGGGATCCCCACCCCGAACCCCGGCCAAAGCGCACTTGAGGAAGTCCAGAGCTTCCCCCCAGGATGGCCGTCATGACACGACCGCTGCTGAACCGCCGGCTCGCCGAGTTCGGGACGACGATCTTCGCCGAGATGTCCGCACTCGCCGCCGCGACGGGGTCGATCAACCTCGGCCAGGGCTTCCCCGACACCGACGGGCCCGAGGAGGTCCGCGAGGCCGCGGTCCGCGCGCTGCGGGACGGCCGCGGCAACCAGTACCCGCCCGGCCCCGGCGTCCCCGAACTGCGCACGGCGATCGCCGACCACCAGCGCGAGCGGTACGGCCTCGGGTACGACCCCGACACGGAGGTCCTGGTCACGGCGGGCGCCACCGAGGCGATCGCGGCGGCCCTGCTGGCCCTGGTCGAGCCCGGTGACGAGGTCGTCGCCCTGGAGCCGTACTACGACTCGTACGCGGCCTGCGTCGCCATGGCCGGCGGCACCCGCGTCCCGGTCACGCTCCGCCCGCACGAGGGCACCTACGTCCTCGACCTCGACGAACTGCGGGCCGCCGTCACCGACAAGACCCGTCTCATCCTCCTCAACACCCCCCACAACCCCACCGGCACCGTCCTCACCCGCGCCGAGCTCACCGCCATCGCCGAGCTCGCCGTCGAACGCGACCTGCTCGTGGTCACCGACGAGGTGTACGAGCACCTCGTCTTCGACGACGCCGTCCACATCCCGATCGCGACCCTGCCCGGCATGCGGGAGCGGACCGTCACCATCGGCTCGGCCGGCAAGACCTTCTCCTTCACCGGCTGGAAGGTCGGCTGGATCACCGCGAGCCCCGCCCTGACCTCCGCCGTCCGCTCGGCGAAGCAGTTCCTCACGTACGTCTCCGCCGGCCCGTTCCAGTACGCGGTGGCCGAGGCGCTCCGGCTCCCGGCGACGTACTTCGACGGCCTGCGCGCCGACCTGGCGGCCAAGCGGGACCTGCTGAGCGAGGGCCTCGCGCAGGCCGGCTTCGCGGTCTACCGACCGGCGGGCACGTACTTCGTCACCACCGACATCCGCCCGCTCGGCGCCACCGACGGCTTCGCCTTCTGCCGCGCGCTCCCGGAGCGGGCCGGTGTCGTCGCCATCCCGAACGCCGTCTTCTACGACCACCGCGAGGAGGGCGCGCCCTTCGTCCGCTTCGCCTTCTGCAAGAAGACGGAGGTCCTGGAGGAGGCGGTGACCCGCCTCAAGGCCCTGGCGGGCTGAGCCCGGACGGCCGCACCGCGCACGAGAGCCCGGCCCCCGTGACGTACGGGGACCGGGCTCTCGTGACGTGCGGAGGAGGAGGCTCAGGCCTCGTCGCCCTCGGTCTTCTCCTCGGCGGACTCCAGACCGAACTGCTCCACGACCCACTTGTCGAACTCGATGGAGGCGCGGACCCAGCTGACCGTGGAGGACACGAAGTGCTCCAGGGCGACGCCGGTGCCGATCAGCATCTGGGCCTCACCGATGAGGCGGAGGGTGGCGGAGCCGTCCTCCTCCTCGTGGAGGTGGGTGTAGACCTTCGGCCACAGGGTGCGGCGGTTCCAGTCGTCGATCGCGTCGAGGACCTTGGCGCGGTCGTCGGCCGAGTGCGGGCGGTCGTAGAACGTCCGCACGGAGAAGACCTGCTGCTCGTCCTCGCCGCGGAACATGAAGTACGTGCGGAACTCCTCCCACGGAGCCGCGAGGTCACCCTCGTCGTCGATGACGTACTTGAGCTCCATCTGGTCGAGGAGCTGCTTGACGAGGTCCTGGTCGGGGACGACGGGGCCCGCCGGTCCTGCGGCCTGAGGCTGGGGCTGGCCCCCGAAATTCGGAATCGAGGACGGGTCGATGCTCACCGTGTTTTTCCCTTCGTACGGATGCTCGCCATCCTCCCCCATGTCGGGGGGTTCGGGGGAGTCCCGGCAGCCGCGATCCGCTGCGGGCTGACAAGAACATCCCCCTTCACCTGTGCGTTCAGCGGGCCGGGCCGACGATCAGGCCGTCCTCGAACCGGTCCACGCGGACCGTGTCGCCGTCCGTGACCTCGCCCGCGAGGATCTCCTTCGCGAGCCGGTCGCCGATCGCCGTCTGGATGAGACGGCGCAGGGGCCTGGCTCCGTACGCGGGGTCGTTGCCCTCCTCGGCGAGCCACTCCAGGGCCTCCGGGGTGACGTCCAGGGTGAGCCGCCGGTCGGCGAGCCGCTTGGCGAGCCGGTCGATCTGGAGGCGGGCGATCCGGCCGAGCTCGGCCCGGTCGAGCGCCGAGAAGACCACCAGGTCGTCGAGGCGGTTCAGGAACTCCGGCTTGAAACTGGCCCTGACCACGTCCAGGACCTGCTGCTTCTTCACCTCGTCCGAGGTCACCGGGTCGACGAGGAACTGGCTGCCGAGGTTGGAGGTCAGGATGAGGATGGTGTTGCGGAAGTCCACCGTCCGTCCCTGTCCGTCGGTCAGCCGGCCGTCGTCGAGGACCTGGAGCAGGATGTCGAAGACCTCGGGGTGGGCCTTCTCCACCTCGTCCAGGAGCACCACGCTGTACGGGCGGCGGCGGACCGCCTCCGTGAGCTGGCCGCCCTCCTCGTACCCGACGTAGCCGGGAGGAGCGCCGACGAGCCGGGCGACGGAGTGCTTCTCGGAGTACTCCGACATGTCGATGCGGATCATGGCCCGCTCGTCGTCGAAGAGGAAGTCCGCGAGCGCCTTCGCCAGCTCGGTCTTGCCGACGCCGGTGGGACCGAGGAAGAGGAAGGAACCGGTGGGGCGGTCGGGGTCGGCGATCCCGGCGCGCGTGCGGCGCACGGCGTCGGAGACGGCCCTGACGGCCTCGGACTGGCCGATCAGGCGCCTGCCGAGCTCCTCCTCCATGCGGAGCAGCTTCTGCGTCTCGCCCTCCAGGAGGCGGCCGGCGGGGATGCCGGTCCAGGCGCCGACGACGTCCGCGATGTCGTCCGGTCCGACCTCCTCCTTGACCATGGTGTCCTTGGCGGCCTCGCGCTCGGCCTCGGTGGCCTCGGCCAGCTCCCGCTCCAGGCCGGGGATCTCCCCGTAGAGCAGCTGGGAGGCGGTGTCGAAGTCGCCGTCGCGCTGGGCGCGCTCGGCCCGGCCGCGGGTCTCGTCGAGACGTTCCTTCAGCTCGCCGACCCGGTTGAGGGACTGCTTCTCCTTCTCCCAGCGGGCGGTGAGGCCGCGCAGCTCCTCCTCGCGGTCGGCGAGGTCGCGGCGCAGCTTCTCCAGCCGCTGCTTGCTCGCCGCGTCCGTCTCGTTCTTGAGGGCCAGCTCCTCCATGCGGAGCCGGTCGACGGAGCGCTGGAGCTCGTCGATCTCGACGGGCGAGGAGTCGATCTCCATGCGGAGCCGGGAGGCGGCCTCGTCGACGAGGTCGATGGCCTTGTCGGGGAGGAAGCGGGAGGTGATGTACCGGTCGGAGAGGGTCGCGGCGGCCACCAGGGCGGAGTCGTTGATCTGCACCTTGTGGTGGGCCTCGTACCGGCCCTTCAGGCCGCGGAGGATCGCGATGGTGTCCTCGACCGTCGGCTCGGCGACCAGGACCTGCTGGAAGCGGCGCTCCAGGGCGGGGTCCTTCTCGATGCGCTCGCGGTACTCGTCGAGGGTCGTCGCGCCGACCATGCGGAGCTCGCCGCGGGCCAGCATCGGCTTCAGCATGTTGCCGGCGTCCATGGCGGAGTCGCCGCCGGCGCCCGCGCCGACGACCGTGTGGAGCTCGTCGATGAAGGTGATGATCTGGCCGTCGCTGGCCTTGATCTCGGCGAGGACGGTCTTCAGCCGCTCCTCGAACTCGCCGCGGTACTTGGCTCCCGCGACCATGGCGCCGAGGTCGAGCGAGACCAGGCGCTTGTTCTTGAGCGACTCGGGCACGTCGCCCTTCACGATCCGCTGGGCGAGGCCCTCGACGACGGCGGTCTTGCCGACACCGGGCTCGCCGATGAGGACCGGGTTGTTCTTGGTGCGGCGGGAGAGCACCTGCACGACGCGGCGGATCTCGTGGTCCCGGCCGATGACCGGGTCGAGCTTGCCCTCGCGCGCGGCGGCCGTGAAGTCCGTGCCGAACTTCTCCAGCGCCTTGTACTGCCCCTCCGGGTCGGGTGTGGTCACCCGGCGTCCTCCCCTGCTCTTCTCGAACGCGTCGAGCAGCTTCGAAGCGCTCGCGCCCTGCCGGTCGAGGATCTCACCGGCCTGTCCGCCCTTGGCGGCGAGGCCGACGAGGAGGTGCTCGGTGGAGAGGAACTCGTCGCCGAGCTCCTTGGCGCGCTTGTCGGCGTCGGCGATGACGGCGAGGAACTCGCGGTTGGGCTGCGGGGGCGAGACCGTGGACCCCGTGACGCTCGGCTGGGCGGCGATCAGCCGCTCCGCGCCGGAGCGCACGACCGCCTGGTCGGCCTCGACGGCGGCGAGCAGGTCGGTGATGTTCTCGTTGTCCTGACCCGTGAGCAGGGCCAGAAGCAGATGCGCGGGGGTGAGGTCCGCGTTCCCCTCGGACACGGCGCGGCTCGATGCCGCGTTGATCGCGTCCCGGCTCCGGTTGGTCAGTTCGACGTCCACGGTGCGGTGCTCCTCCTGTGCGGTACGACGGTACGGGCGGGTTGCCCCCTATGACTCTTCCAACGTACACAAAGTTGAGCCTATTCCGCTCAAGGTGATGCCGGGGCACGGTATCTTTCAGGGCATGGCCACTGACCCGAGGAACCCTTCCGACTCGTACCTCAGCTTCTGGCGCGAGTACCACATGTGCACCCTGACGACCCCGCGCCCGGACGGCACCCCGCACGTGGTGGCGGTCGGCGTCACGTACGACCCCGAGGGCGGGTACGCGCGGGTGATCACGAACAAGCACAGCCGCAAGGTCGCCAACGTGCTCGCGGCGGGCGCGGACGGGGCGCGCGTGGCGGTGTGCCAGGTGGACAAGGGGCGCTGGGCGACGCTGGAGGGCGTGGCCCGCATCCGTACGGAGCCGGAGGTCGTCGCCGACGCGGTCGACCGCTACGCGACCCGGTACAACCGGGTCCCGGCCCCCAACCCGGACCGGGTCGTCATCGAGATCGCCCTCACGCGCGCGATGGGCCGCGCCTGACCCGTACGCACTCCTGAACGGAGACGCACAGCGGCGCCATCGCGTTTCAGGTCCGCGATGGCGCCGCTGTGTGGGGGAAGTGCCGGAGCGATCTATGACGACGGGGGAATCGCTCAGGCACTGCGGGGGGTGGTGACGGTGATGGTTCTGGGCTCGACCAGCTGGTGGTCCCTGCGGTCGAGATTGACGAAGATCATGCCGTACCGGATGGCACAGCGGATCGGCTGCGGGGCGCCGCGGGGACGGCGGAGGCAGCGGTACGCCCGGACGTCGTCGTCCTCTTCCCGCGCGATGACGATCGGCTCTCCGAGGACGGTGACCTTGAGCGAGTCGCCGCGTCGGGGGATGGCGGTGGCGAGATCGACGAAGTGCCAGCCGGACCGGTAGGCCGTGGCCATCTCCCGGCGGAAGCGGCGGTCGTCGGGTGGGGCACTCACGCGGCCGCGCCCTTGGGTGCGGTCTCCCAGGAAGGCTCTCCCGGGCCGGCGAGCAGAACGTGCGCGGGGGTGCTCTCCCACGAGGGCTCGTTCGGGCCAGCGACCACCGCATGCGCCGGGGTGCTCTCCCACGAGGGCTCGCCATTGGCTGCGAGCGCACCAAGAGCAGCCGCCGCAACGGCTATGGCGCTAAGTGCACGAACCATCCTGGTCATGGCCGATCTCCACCTCATTTGATCACTACTCCGCCCCGCGCTAAGACGATGGCTCACGGAACACCCTTTTCACCAGCCAACCCGGGCATCATGTTCCTGTAATTCATGACCCTGAGGGGGGTGTAAACCATGCTCGAAGATGACAGATCGGGACATAACCACAGTCACGGTGAGCTTTGTGACGTGGGTAAAGAGCTCTACGCGAACGCCCTCCGCACGGGTCGAATCGCCCGTTCCGAGGCCGAGGCGGCCCCGTGCCTCACGGAGCTCTCCCTCCTTCATCCTGACCCGGACGACAGCAACCTGCTCCGCGCGGTTCCGCCTTCGATAGCGCTCAACCAGCTCATCCACCCGATCGAGCGGGAGATACAGGCCCGGCGCCAGCACGCCATCGCCCTGGCCGACGTCTTCGAGCCCTTCCTCGCCATCCACGCCCAGGACCCCTCCGCCACTCAGGCGATCACCGTCCTCGAAGGCCTCGGCGTCATCAACGCGAGACTCGACCACGTCATCAACGAATGCACGGTGGAACTCCTCACCATCCAGCCCGGCAGCGGCAGGCGCCCCGAGACGCTGGAAGCGGCGCTGCGGCGCATGGAACCCCTGCTCAACCGCGGCGTCCGGATGCGCACCCTCTACCAGCACACCGCCCGCCACCATCCCGCCACGCTGGCCTACGTCGAGCGCGTCGCCCCGTACGGCCTCGAACTCCGCACCCTCGAAGAGATCATCGACCGGCTGATCATCGTCGACCGCAAGGTCGCGTTCGTGCCGGCCAGGACCGACCGGCAGGTCGCTCTCGAACTGCGCCACGAAGGCCTGATCCAGTATCTCGTCGGCGTCTTCGACCAGTTCTGGCTGCACGGCGCGCCCTGGGAGGAAGAGGTGCCCTACAGCCCCTCCGTCGAGGGAGTCGGCGGGGTCCAGCGCTCCATCGCCAAACTCCTCGTCGAGGGCCATGTCGACGAGGCCATCGCCCGCCGGCTCGGGATGAACGTGCGGACCTGCCGGGCGCACATCGCCAAGCTCGCCGCCGCGCTCGGGAGCGGGAGCCGGGCGCAGCTCGGGTATCTGATCGCGCGGTCCGGGATCCTCGACCGTGAGGACCAGGGCGACGAGCAGCCGGGGGGCTGACCGGATGTACACGCAGGTCGCTCTGGACGGGGCCGCCGGCACCCTCCGGGTCTCCGGGTACGGGCTGCCCACCGTGGAGCTCGTACGGACCCCGGGGACGCCTCCGAACGCCCACACCCCCATCGGCACCCGCAAGGGCGCCCTGCTCGCCCTCAGCGTCGACGGCGAGCCCGCCCGCGTCCGGCCGGCCCGCGGACGGCTGCTGCGGCGCTCGTACCGGGTCGACGTCCGGACCTCCGACGGCGTCCGCTACCGGCTCGTGCCCTGCGGGTACGAGGACAGCCGGCTCACGCGCGACGGGCGGCGGATCGGCCGGCTCGTCAGCTCGGGCGACGGGCGGGTCGTCGACGAGTGGGACACCGAGCCCACCCCGCTCGACCGCGCCCTCGGCACCGCCCTCGCCGCCGCGTTCGGCACGGGCGCCTCGCCGTGGTGGGAGACCGTCGGGGACATCGTGGGCGAGCTCGTCCCGTAGGGCGTCCTGCCGATCATGCCGGTCCGGCGGGTACGCGCCGAGGGCCCCGCCCACAGGTGTGGACAGGGCCCTCGGGACAGAAGGACGGAAGGTGCTACTCGCCGCGCTTGGCCGGACGCCAGACGACCAGCGCGCTCGTCTGCTGCACGTCCTGGTACGGCACCAGGTCACGGCGGTACGAGGCATGGACCTGCGCCTCGCGCTGCCGCATCGCCGCCGCCGCGCCGTCGACCGCGGCCGACAGCTCCGCGATCCGGCTCTGCAGCGCCGCGACCTGGTTCTCCAGTTCGATGATCCGCTTGATCCCGGCGAGGTTGATGCCCTCGTCCTGCGACAGCTGCTGCACCTGACGGAGCAGCTCGATGTCACGGGCCGAGTAGCGCCGGCCCCGGCCGGCCGTGCGGTCCGGCGAGACCAGGCCGAGCCGGTCGTACTGCCGCAGGGTCTGCGGGTGGAGACCGGAGAGCTGCGCCGCCACCGAGATGACGTACACCGGCGACTCGTCGGTCAGTTCAAAAGGATTGCGTCGGTGTCCGTCCATCGGGTCAGGCTCCCTTCGCTGCCTGGAACAGCTCCGCCCGTGGGTCCTCGGAGGCGGTCGCCTCGCGGTAGGTCTCCAGGGCCTCACGTGCCTTGTCGTCCAGCTCCTTCGGCACCGCGACCTCGACCGTCACAAGCAGGTCGCCGCGGGTGCCGTCCTTGCGGACCGCTCCCTTGCCGCGCGCCCGCATGGTCCGGCCGTTCGGCGTGCCCGCGGGCAGCTTGAGCGTGACCGCGGGGCCGCCGAGCGTCGGCACCTTCACCTCGCCGCCGAGCGCCGCCTCCACGAAGGAGACCGGCACCGTGACGGTCAGGTTGTCGTCCTTGCGGCCGAAGACCGGGTGCTCGTCGACGTGCACGACGACGTACAGGTCGCCGTTCTGCCCGCCGCGCTCGCCCGGCGCTCCCTTGCCGCGCAGCCGGATCTTCTGGCCGTCGCTGACGCCCGCCGGGATGCGGACCTGCATGGTGCGGGAGGACTTGGCCCGCCCGCTGCCCTTGCAGACCTCGCAGGGGTTCTCGGCGATGAGGCCGCGGCCCTTGCAGTCCGCGCACGGGTCGGTCAGCGAGAAGCCGCCGCCGCTGCCGCGCGAGACCTGCCCGGTGCCGACACAGGTCGGGCACACCCGGGGCGTGCCGTTCTTGTCGCCGGTGCCGGAGCAGGCCGTGCACGGCTGCTGGCTGGACATCCGCAGCGGTACGGTCGCGCCCTCGATGGCCTCGGTGAAGCTGAGCGTCACCTCGGACTCGATGTCCTGCCCGCGCCGCGGCTGGGTGCGCGCACCCGGGCCGCCGCCGCGGTTGAACAGGCCGCCGAAGACGTCCCCGATCCCGCCACCGCCGCCGAAGCCGCCGGCGCCGGGGCCGCCCTGGGCGCCTCCGAAGAGGTCGCCCAGGTCGAAGTTGAACGAGCCGCCGCCGGGGCCGGCCCGGAAGCCGCCGTTCCCGAAGAGCGCGCGGGCGTCGTCGTACTCCTTGCGCTTCTTGGCGTCGCCGAGGATGTCGTTGGCCTCGGAGATCTCCTTGAAGCGCTCCTCGGCCTTGGCGTCACCCTTGTTGGCGTCCGGATGGTTCTCGCGGGCGAGCTTCCGGTACGCCTTCTTGATCTCGGCCTCGGTGGCGTCCTTGGGGACGCCGAGAACCTTGTAGTAGTCCTTCTCGACGAAGTCCTTCGTACTCATCGACGTCCCTCCCTACCGGTGTGCTCGTTTACTCGCTGTCCTTCTCGGACGCGTCGGACGTGCCGTCCTCCGCGTCCTCCGCCTTCGCCGCGCCCGGCTGGGGCTCGGCGACGGCCACGCGGGCGGGCCTGATGGTCCGCTCGCCGATCCGGTAGCCCGGCTGCAGGATCGCGACGCAGGTCGTCTCGGTGACGTCCGGCGCGTACGAGTGCATCAGAGCCTCGTGGATCGTCGGGTCGAAGGGCTCGCCCTCCTTGCCGAACTGCTGCAGACCCATCTTGGCGACGACGGTCTCCAGCGATTCGGCCACCGACTTGAACCCGCCCACGAGCTCGCCGTGGTCCCGGGCCCGGCCGACGTCGTCGAGCACGGGCAGCAGGTCGGAGAGGAGGCTCGCGACGGCGATCTCCTTGACCGTGACCCGGTCCCGCTCCACGCGGCGGCGGTAGTTCTGGTACTCGGCCTGGAGCCGCTGGAGGTCACCGGTGCGCTCGTCGAGCGCCTTGCGGGCCTGGTCCAGCTGCGCCAGTACGGCTACGTCAGTAGCGTCCCCGGCCGGGGCCGCCTTCCCCGCCTTGTCGGCGGAGGCGGCGGCCTCGGTCTCCTCGGGCGTGCCGTCGGTGGGGACGTCGGGCTTCTCGTCGAAGCCCGGGGTCTCCTCCGTCATCAGACAGCGCCGCCCTTCGGCTTCTCGTCGTCGATGATCTCGGCGTCGACGACGTCGTCGTCCTGCGCCTGGCCGGCGTCGCCGCCCGCGGCCTGGGCGGCCTGCGCGTCGGCGTACATCGCCTGGCCGAGCTTCTGCGAGACGGCCGCGACCTTCTCGGTGGCGGTGCGGATCTCCGCGGCGTCCTCGCCCTTGAGCTTCTCCTTCAGCTCGGCGACGGCGGTCTCGACCTCGGTCTTGACCTCACCGGGGACCTTGTCCTCGTTGTCCTTGAGGAACTTCTCCGTCTGGTAGACGAGCTGCTCGCCCTGGTTGCGGGACTCGGCGGCCTCGCGGCGACGGTGGTCCTCGTCCGCGTACTGCTCGGCCTCCTGGCGCATGCGGTCGACCTCGTCCTTCGGCAGCGAGGAGCCGCCGGTGACGGTCATCTTCTGCTCCTTGCCCGTGCCCAGGTCCTTCGCGGTCACGTGCATGATGCCGTTGGCGTCGATGTCGAAGGCGACCTCGATCTGCGGGACGCCACGCGGGGCCGGCGGCAGACCGGTCAGCTCGAACATGCCGAGCTTCTTGTTGTACGCCGCGATCTCGCGCTCGCCCTGGTAGACCTGGATCTGCACGGACGGCTGGTTGTCCTCGGCCGTCGTGAAGATCTCGGACCGCTTGGTCGGGATCGTGGTGTTGCGCTCGATGAGCTTGGTCATGATGCCGCCCTTGGTCTCGATGCCGAGGGACAGCGGGGTCACGTCGAGGAGCAGGACGTCCTTGACCTCACCCTTGAGGACACCGGCCTGGAGCGCGGCGCCGATGGCGACGACCTCGTCCGGGTTGACGCCCTTGTTGGCGTCCTGGCCACCGGTCAGCTCCTTGACGAGCTCGGCGACGGCCGGCATACGGGTCGAACCACCGACGAGGACGACGTGGTCGATCTCGCGCAGCTCGATGCCCGCGTCCTTGATGACGTTGTGGAACGGCACCTTGCAGCGCTCGAGCAGGTCCGAGGTCAGCTGCTGGAACTGGGCGCGCGTGAGCTTCTCGTCCAGGTGCAGCGGGCCCTCGGCGGAGGCCGTGATGTAGGGCAGGTTGATCGTGGTCTCGGTCGAGGACGAGAGCTCGATCTTCGCCTTCTCCGCGGCCTCGCGGAGACGCTGGAGAGCCATCTTGTCCTTGGACAGGTCCACGCCGTGACCGTTGGCGAACTGCTTCACCAGGTAGTCGACGACACGCTGGTCCCAGTCGTCACCACCGAGGTGGTTGTCACCGTTGGTGGCCTTCACCTCGACGACGCCGTCGCCGATCTCCAGGAGGGACACGTCGAAGGTGCCGCCACCGAGGTCGAAGACGAGGATCGTCTGGTCGTCCTTGTCGAGGCCGTAGGCCAGGGCGGCCGCGGTCGGCTCGTTGACGATGCGCAGGACGTTGAGGCCCGCGATCTCACCGGCCTCCTTCGTCGCCTGACGCTCGGAGTCGTTGAAGTACGCCGGGACGGTGATGACCGCGTCGACGACCTTCTCGCCCAGGTACGCCTCGGCGTCGCGCTTCAGCTTCTGCAGGATGAAGGCGCTCATCTGCTGCGGGTTGAAGTTCTTGCCGTCGATCTCGATCTTCCAGTCGGTGCCCATGTGGCGCTTGACCGACCGGATGGTCCTGTCGACGTTGGTGACGGCCTGACGCTTGGCCACCTCGCCGACGAGCACCTCGCCGTTCTTCGCGAAGGCGACGACGGACGGCGTGGTCCTGGCACCCTCGGCGTTGGTGATGACGGTGGGCTCGCCGCCTTCGAGAACGCTGACGACGGAGTTAGTCGTGCCCAGGTCGATGCCGACCGCACGTGCCATTTCGGTTCCTCCAGCTGACTACTGACTTGAGTGGATCTGACTCAAGGATGCACGAGGACGCTCCTCGCGTCAACAGACCTGAGTCGGGTCGACTCAACTCTTCGTCGGCCCACTCACTCAACGAGTGCATCACCCGCGTCGTTCCCGGGCATGCCGTGACACGCGTGAGAGAGTCCGGACAAATCCCTGGATCCCTGGATTTCCAGGATTACCGCCGGAGGGTGTGACCGCATGACGGGGAAGCGCGCGATGTCCGGGAAGCGCGCGTTCGACGTGGCGGGCGGGACCCTGCTCCTCCTCGTGCTCGCGCCACTGGTCGTCGGCACCGCCCTGTCCGTCTCGCTCGGCGGTGACGGCCCGGTCCTGCGCCGCCGGAAGGTCGCGGGGCTGAACGGCCGGCCCTTCACGATGCTGACCTTCCGCACGAAGAGCCCGCTGGCCGCGCTGCCGCTGCTGCTGCACGTCGTCACCGGCCGGATGTCCCTCGTCGGGCCCTGCCCGCTGGCCCCGGCCCACCGCGAGTGCGTGGGCGAGGGGCGCCGCCGGCTCTCCGTACGCCCCGGGCTCACCGGGCCCTGGCAGATCAGCGGGCGCTCGGAGCTGCCGTGGGAGGAGCGCGAGCTCCTCGACCTCCACTACGTGGACCACCACTGGCTCGGGATGGACCTCACCATCCTGGCGCGTACGCTTCCTGCAGTCCGCAGGCGTCGCGCGGCGAGGTTTGCCTGAGCCCGGGCAAGGTTTGCCTGAGCGACACAGATCACCGTGAGCTCCGCTACAGCGCGGAGCCGTGACCCGGTAATCTCAGCACGGACTAGATAAGTTACCGCTTAGTAGGCTCGACTCAGGCACTGTCCGGCACTGCCAGGCACTGGGCGGGCCCGCCCGAGGAGCCCGTCATGCAACTCGCCGCGATCATTGTGTCGCTGACGCTGACCGTGGTCGGCGTTGCCCTGCTCGCTCGCGCCGTCGGCCAGTTCGTCAAGTACTTCAAGCTCGGCCAGCCCGTCCCCGCCGGGACCCGCACCGACAACCCGTACCAGCGCAGCGTCACCCTCGTCCGGGAGTTCCTCGGACACACGAGGATGAACCGCTGGGGCATCGTCGGCTTCGCCCACTGGTTCGTCGCCGTCGGCTTCCTGACCCTCCCGCCGACCCTCGCGCAGGCCTTCGGCCAGCTCTTCGAGGCCGACTGGACCCTGCCGGTCATCGGCGGATTCCTGCCCTTCGAGCTCTACATCGAGTTCATCGGCGTCATGACGATCCTCGGCATCGCGGTCCTCATCGTGATCCGGCTGCTCAGCCTGCCCTCCAAGGCCGGCCGCAAGTCCCGCTTCGCCGGCTCCAAGGCCGGCCAGGCGTACTTCGTCGAGTACGTGATCCTCACCATCGGCCTCGCGATCTACGTGCTGCGCGGCCTGGAAGGCGCGATCCACCACGTCGACCACTACGAGGCCGCGTACTTCGCCTCGTACCCGCTCGTCCTCGCCTTCAAGGGCCTGTCGGTCGCCACCCTCCAGAACCTCATCTACTTCACCGCCATGGTGAAGATCAGCACGTCGTTCATCTGGATGATCGTCGTCTCGCTGAACACCAACATGGGTGTCGCCTGGCACCGCTTCCTCGCCTTCCCCAACATCTGGTTCAAGCGCAACGCCACGGGCGAGACGGCCCTCGGCGCGCTCCAGCCGATGACCACGGCCGGCAAGGAGATCGACTGGGAGGACCCGGCCGAGGACGCCGTCTTCGGCGTCTCCCAGGTCGAGCAGTTCTCCTGGAAGGGCATCCTCGACTTCTCCACCTGCACCGAGTGCGGCCGCTGCCAGTCGCAGTGCCCCGCCTGGAACACCGGAAAGCCGCTCTCCCCGAAGCTCCTCATCATGTCGCTGCGCGACCACGCGCACGCGAAGGCGCCGTACCTCCTCGCGGGCGGCGGCAAGGACATGGAGGGCAACGAGAAGGCCTCCGAGGAGCAGCTCAAGGACGTCCCCGCCTCCGCGATCGCCGAGGCCGAGCGCCCCCTCATCGGCACCGCCGAGGAGAACGGCGTCATCGACCCCGACGTCCTGTGGTCCTGCACCACCTGCGGCGCCTGCGTCGAGCAGTGCCCGGTCGACATCGAACACATCGACCACATCGTCGACATGCGCCGCTACCAGGTGATGATCGAGTCCGCGTTCCCGTCCGAGGCGGGCACGATGCTCAAGAACCTGGAGAAGAAGGGCAACCCCTGGGGCCTGGCGAAGAAGCAGCGCGTCGAGTGGACCAAGGAGGTCGACTTCGAGGTCCCGATCGTCGGCAAGGACGTCGAAGACCTCTCCGAGTTCGACTACCTCTACTGGGTCGGCTGCGCCGGCGCCCTGGAGGACCGCGCCAAGAAGACCACCAAGGCCTTCGCGGAGCTGCTGCACATGGCGGGCGTCAAGTTCGCGATCATGGGCGGCGACGAGAAGTGCACCGGTGACTCCCCCCGCCGCCTGGGCAACGAGCCGCTGTTCCAGCAGCTCGCCGCGGAGAACGTCGCGATGCTGAACATGGCGTTCGGCGAGGACGACGAGGACGAGTCGACCAAGAAGCCGAAGTCGGCCAAGCGGATCGTCTCCACCTGCCCGCACTGCTTCAACACCATCGCCAACGAGTACCCGCAGCTCGGCGGCGAGTACGAGGTCATCCACCACACCCAGCTGCTCCAGCACCTCATCGACGAGGGCAAGCTGGTCCCGGTCACCCCGGTCGACGGCCTCATCACCTACCACGACCCCTGCTACCTGGGCCGTCACAACAAGGTCTACACGCCGCCGCGCGAGATCATGTCCGCCGTCCCGGGCCTGCGCCAGCAGGAGATGCACCGCCACAAGGAGCGCGGCTTCTGCTGCGGCGCCGGTGGTGCCCGGATGTGGATGGAGGAGCGGATCGGCAAGCGCATCAACAACGAGCGCGTCGACGAGGCCCTGTCCCTCAACCCGGACATCGTCTCGACCGCCTGCCCGTTCTGCCTCGTCATGCTGACCGACTCGGTCAACGGCAAGAAGAACGAGGGCAAGGCGAAGGAGTCCGTCACCGTCGTCGACGTGGCGCAGCTGCTCCTGGAGTCGGTGAAGACCCCGGTCGACCCGGAGGAGACGCCTTCGGAGGAGCCCGAGCCGGAGCCGGCCGTCTAGTCACGGCAGCCGTACGGAAAAGGGGGCCGCCCCGCGCATCTCGCGCGGGGCGGCCCCTTTCCTCATCGCGCCTGGTTCACCAGGGTGCCGCCGAAGTTGTACGTCCAGCTCTTGCCGCCGGGGACGGTGATCTTCACGTACGGCCGGCCGTCCTTGCCGGCGAAGAAGGTGGCGGTGTGGCCGTCGGGCAGCTTCACGACCTTGGGGGCGGGCTTGGCGGGCTTGGCGGGGTTGGTCTTGGGCGCGGGCTTGGGCGCGGGCTTCGGCGCCGGGGCCTTGTCCAGCCAGGAGCGGACCGTGCCGTCGGGGCGGAGCACGACGTGGAGGCCGTTGTTCTCCCCGTACGCGGGCTTCCCGTCCCGGCTGACGAGCGTGTCGATCAGCGACCCGCCCCCGTAGATCTCGGCGGAGAAGCGCCCGGGCCCGTCCTCGTACACCTTGGCGAGGGAGCCGTCGGCGAGGTCCACGTTCCGCCAGAAGACCGCCTGGTCGCTCGCGGCCGGCGCGGGGGCGTCGGAGGCGAAGGCTCCGGCGGCGGGGAGGAGGAGGGCGGCCACGGCCCCGGTGGCGACGGCGGCGGCACGGGTGGAACGACGGATCACACGCATCGGAAGAGCTCCTTGCTCGGGTCTCTGACTCCTTCGACGCTAGGAGGCCGACATTGAGGTGATACGTCGGTTTTGTCACAGCCACCCGACATCCCTTAGGGGATGTCACAGGTCAGCGGCAAGACCCCGGCGAGGGAGCGCCCCCACAGCCCGAACGGGTACGTTCAGGGACGTGGCTGGATTCAGGAACGGACGCGGCCGGGACAACCGCCCCCCGCAGCATCAGCAGCAGAACCCGCAGCAGCAGGCGCCCTACGGATACCAGGCGGCCCCGCCGCCGTACCCGCAGCAGCAGTGGCAGCAGCCACCGCAGGGCCAGACGTACGGCGAGCCGGAGTACTTCGGCGACGCCTACGGACAGCAGCAGCACCAGCAGCACCACCACCAGCCCCATCAGGGGCCGTCCGCGAACGACCCGGGTCACACCCAGATGTTCAGCGTGGACGACCCGTACGGCAGCCAGTACCAGCAGCCCCCGGTCCCCATCGGGCCCCGCCTCCCCTGGAAGGCGCTGCTCACCGGCATCGTCACGCGCCCCGCGGACACCTTCCTCCGGATGCGCGACCACGCCGTCTGGGGACCGGCGCTGATCGTCACCTTCCTGTACGGGCTCCTCGCGATCTTCGGCTTCGACAAGGCGCGCGAGGAGGCGATCAACGCGACCCTGTCGACGGCGATCCCCTACGTCCTCATGACCGCCGTCGGCTTCGTCGTCGGCGGACTCATCCTCGGCGCCGTCACGCACACCCTCGCCCGGCAGCTCGGCGGCGACGGCTCCTGGCAGCCGACCGTGGGCCTGTCGATGCTGATCATGTCGATCACGGACGCGCCCCGGCTCGTCTTCGCCCTCTTCCTCGGCGGCGAGAACATCGTCGTCCAGGTCATCGGCTGGCTGACCTGGCTCGCGCTCGGCGCCCTCCTCACCCTCATGGTGAGCCGCTCCCACGACCTGCCGTGGCCGAAGGCGCTCGGCGCCTCCGCGATCCAGCTGGTCGCGCTCCTCAGCCTGATCAAGCTCGGCACCCTGTAGGGAATGCCGGAGCGCTCATCGGCCGCGGCCGATGCGCCACCACTCCTTGCGGGCCGACGGCCCCGGCGGTTCCTCCGCCGGGGCCGTCGGCGTCTCCGGATCCGCCCAGAACTCCAGGAGGTCCCCCGGCGCCAGCCCGAGCGCGTGCTCGATCTCGCCCGGGGTGAGCCCGCGCAGGCCGTCCGCCAGCGAGCGGGTCAGGTCGAACCAGTAGCCGCGCAGCGTCGACTCGCTCACGAACAGCTCCCGCGCGACCTGCGCGTAGCTGAGGCCCCGGGCGCGCCCGTGCAGGATCTGCCGCTGGCGCTCGCTCAGCACGGTGATGCGGTCCCGCCGCACGAGCACCTCGAGGATGCCGACGACCTGCTGGGGGACGACCGTGCCGCCGGCGGCCACGTCGAGGAACAGCTCCTCCGCGCGGGCGCGCGGCAGCGCCTTCGAGACGATGCCGCTCGCCCCGGCGGCGACGCACGCGGCGAGCACGAACCGGCGTTCCTCCTGGCTGTAGACGCAGACGCGGTACCCCCGCCGGGTCAGGGTCCGGATCGCGGCGACGCCCTGGCGGGCGTCGGGCTGCTGCTCCAGGTTGGCCAGGTGCAGATCGAGCAGGACCAGGTCCACCGCCGGGGCGTGCCGCACCAGCTCCTCCACGGTCGGCACCGCCACGACCACGTCGAGGCCCGGCATGAGCGGGCCGATCGAGTCGCGGATCAGCGAGGCGTCGTCCACGACCGCGACCACCGGCCGCGCCTGCGGGCCCACCGCCGGCCGCGCCTCCGGCCCCGCCTCCGCCCTCACGGCGCGTCCGCGAAGGCGGCTCGTACGGTCGGGCGTCCCCGCTCCGGCCGTCGCGCCTCGGGCCCGGGGCGCGACCGTACGGTCACGGTCGTCCCCTCCCCCGCGGCGGAGGCGATCGCGACGGCGAGCCCCCGGCGCCGCAGCTCGCCGACGACCACTTCGCGCAGCCCGATCCCCGCCGTCACGGCCGCCGGGTCGAACCCGACGCCGTCGTCGTGGACGGTCAGCGTCCAGCCCCCCGCCGGTTCGGCCCCCGCGTCGAGGTGGACGACGACCTCGCACGCGCGCGCGTGCACCCGGACGTTGAGCAGCAGGCTCCCGAGCGCGCGCTCCAGCGCCTCCGCCTGCGCGGCCGGAATCCGCAGCCCGGCGCCGAGATCGAGCGAGGCGACGACGTTCAGGTCGGCGAACCGCTCGCACACCCGCCTGACGACGGGGGCGAGGGCGGCCGACGGTCCGTCCCCCTCGCCCGTACCCGTCTCGGTGCCGCGCAGATAGGACCGCATCCGCCGCAGCTCCACCTCGGCCTGTCCGACGAGACGGGCCCGCGAGACGTCGTCCCCCTGCTCGGTGAGGAGCCGCATCACGGCGACGCCGTTGTGCATCATCACCTGGGCCCGCCGCTCCTCCTCGCGCCGCGCCAGCTCGGCGGCCCGCGCGCGCGAGGCGTCGGCGTCGCGGGCGATCCGCCGCGTGTAGCCGAAGAACATGCGGGTGACCAGCGCGTACACGACGTACGTGAGGACGTTGCCGACGACGGTCGAGGTCATCTCGCTCCCGACGTCGCCGCCGAGGTAGACCCCGTACCCGAGGGAGACCGCGCACAGGCCGAGCACCCAGACGGCGGTCCCGCGGACCCCGCCGGCGGTGATGATGACGGACAGCGCGTACCCCGGCTGGAACGCGGTCCACGTGCCGAAGCGGTCCCAGGGCGCGAGGACCAGCGGGCCGAGGACGAGCAGGGCGCAGGCGAGCGCGAAGTCGAGTACCGCCACCGTCGTGCCGAGCGGCCTGCGGCGTACGAGCGTCACGACGCTGACCGCGACCGCCGCGAGGGCGGCGGCGCCCCAGCACGCGAGGTAGGCGGCGTCGTGCGGCGCCCGCGCCGCGCCGAGCTGCACGGCGGGCACCATCTGCGCGACGGTCCCCAACCTGACCCCGGCCGTGAAGTACGAGAAGGCCCGCTCGACACCCGCCTTGGTCGTGGGAAGCTCCGCGACCCGCCACAGCCCGCCCAGACTTCTCATCGTCCCCCTCGGCTCCGGATCATGCCTCCGACACGCAACGATGAAGATAGTTGAGCGGCATGCCGAAGGGCAGGGCCTCGGTGAAAGGCCCTGCCCTGTGAGGAATCCAGGCGGGGGAACCGTCAGACGACGAGCTTGGCCAGCGCCGCCCAGGTGTTGTCGCCCGGAAGCCCGTCGATCGGGCCGCCGTAACCGCCGAGCCTGGCCATGTTCTGGAGGCCCATGTACGTGTTCTTGCCGGGCACCCCGTCGATCGGGCCGGTGTACCCGTGGCCGGTGAACAGCCGCTGCAGACCCATCCACGAGTTCACGCCGAGCGCGCCGTCGGCCGGTCCGGTGTAGCCGCCGAGCTTGGCCATCCGCTGCATCGCCGCGTACGTGTTCGTGCCCGGGGCGCCGTCGACCGGACCGCTGTAGCCGAAGCGCTTGCAGATGTTCTGCACGCCCTTCCACGAGTTGACGCCCATCACGCCGTCGACGGTGCCGCCGTAACCGCCCCGCTGGGCCAGGCGCTGGAGCCCCTTGTACGTGTTCGTGCCGGGGACGCCGTCGATGGGGCCGGTGTAGGCGTAGCCCTTGACGACCCACTGCACGCCGATCCAGGTGTTCACGCCGGGCGCGCCGTCCAGGGCGCCCGTGTAGCCGCCGGCGCCGGCGATCTTCTGGAGCGTCAGGCCGCTGGAGCTGGAGGAGGGCGGCGGCGAGCCTCCGCCGACGACGGAGAGCGGGTTGATCCGTTCGTTGCTGGGGTTGTAGATGTGCCAGTGCAGGTGCGGGCCGGTCGAGTTGCCCGCACCGGGGGCGCCCGCGGCGCCGCCGGAGTACCCGACGATCGTCCCGGCGGACACGCTGGCGCCGTTGCCCAGCCGGAACTGCGACAGGTGCATGTACTGACTGCGGTAGCCCTCGGCGTGGTAGATGGTGACGGTGTGGCCGCCGGTGCCGTTGTCGTAGATGTTCTCGATCGTTCCGGCGCCGCAGGCGGGCAGCGCGGTGCCCACGGCCATGCCGTAGTCGATGCCGTTGTGGTTCGGCGGGTCCCAGGGACCGGTGACGGCGTACGAGGTGAACGGGTTGTAGATCGCGGGGACGGCGTAGGCGCTGGTGGGCAGGAGGAGCCCGCCGACGGTCAGGGCGCCGCCTCCGGCCACCGCGCCGCGCAGCAGCGTGCGGCGGCTCAGGCCCTCGTTCTCGTTCTCGTTCAACGCTTCTCCCTGGGTTCGTCAGTGGCTCGGGGAAGATCGCGAGCTCGCTCATCCCACCGGGGCGCCCGGGGACCGACAACCCAACGAATCCGCGGAGTCGAGTCCCGGATTCCGCGCGTTCGTTGGGTTGTCGGCGCGGGATCCGCCGAGTGATCTTGCCCTCCAGCGATCCAGTGGATTTCAGGAGGTCAAGGTGCCCGAACGGGTGGATGGCGAAGGGCGGGGGCCGTCACGGCGCTCCGTCCTGCGGACGGCCGGCGCGCTGCTGCCGGGCCTCGTCCTGGGGGTGGGCGGCGCGGCCGGCCCCGCTGTGGCGGCAACGGCACCGGCAACGGCACCGGGGGACCGCGCCCCGAGAGGGACGTTCTCCTCCCCCTCGTACGACTGGACGACGGCCTCCCCCACGGGGCCGGCGTCCGGCGTGGTGTTCACGCTCACCGGCCCCGACGGCCGGCCGCTGCCCGACCGGCGGGTGCGGTTCTCCCTGAGCGCGTTCCACGCGGTCCGTCCGAGCCTCTGGTTCGAGATCGCCCAGGGGTCCAAGTCCCCCTCCCTGCACGGCTATCTCGACCTGGACACGGACGCGCGCGGCACGGTCGTCCTCGACACCTGGCTGCGGCGCGGAGCCGTACCGACGGACGCGGCGGGTCACGAGCTGCGCGCCCAACTGGTCGGCACCGAAACGATTCTGACGACGGCCCATCTCTCCGTACGAGGTGCACGATGACGAGAACGGTCGCCGGGGCCGAGCAGTGGGCCCGCCAGCACACGACCGACGGTGGCCCGTCCGGCTTCGACAACGGCTACAACTGGTCCGACATGTGCCAGTCCCTGATGTTCCGGGCCTGCGACCTGGGCAGTTCGCGCGGGACGGCGTACGACGCGTGGGTGGCCTCCGGCGAGGGCCACTCGGACTGGTCGGCGGCGCCGCGCGGGGCCTTCCACTGGTGGGCGAACCCGGGCCGGCTCACCCCCGGTCACGTGGCCCTCGACCTCGACGGCGGCGGCACGCGCTGCCTGATGGCGACCGGCCACCTCGCGGGCGGCGAGGACTTCGCCCCCGGCGGCTACCGCATCGGCACCCAGTCGATCGCCCGGTACAACGCCTTCTCCGGCCTCGACTACCTGGGCTGGACCCTGGACAACGTCGGCTCCAGGATGGCCGACCTCGGCACCCCGGGCCCCGGCGGGGGCAGCGGCGGCTACACCCTGACCTCGGCCGACCAGAAGGTCCTCCAGACGCTCGCGCAGCGCGGCGGCTACACCGGGCCGGTCGACGGGGCCATGGGAGTGAACTCCTGGAAGGGCGTCCAGACCGCCGTCCAGGGCTACGGCTACACCGGCCCGGTCGACGGCGTGCCCGGCTCCGCCACGTACAAGGCCGTGCAGTCCCTCGCCCGCGACGGCGGCTACACCGGACCGGTCGACGGCGCCCTCGGCCCGAACACCATCCTCGGCGTCTCGGGCTGGCTCGCCTCCCACCCGGTGACCACCGCCCCGCCGGCGCCCGGCCCGGCGCCCACCCCGGCGCCGACGGACGCGGTGTACGGGATCGACGTCGGCACCAGCCAGGCGAACCTGGACTTCCTGGCCGCGCGCAGCGCCGGGTTCCGCTTCTGTGTGGTGAAGTCGGGCGGCTCGAACGACGGCACCCACCAGCCGTACACCTCCCCGTACTACGTCCAGCAGGTCGACGCGGCCCGGGCGGCCGGGTTCCTGGTCGGCCACTACTGGATGACGGGCTGGGGACAGGCGTCCACCGACGCCGACTACTTCCTCACCCATCTGAGGGACTACCGCGCCGGTGAGCCGCTGATGGTCGACGTCGAGGGCGTCGACGGCAGCCCGGTGTGGACGGACGCGCAGACGGCGCAGTTCATCGACATCGTGAAGGCCCGCCTCGGCACGACCCCCTTCCTCTACACGTACTCCTCGCTGCTCCAGTCGAAGTCCTGGCCGCTGACCATCGCGACGGGCGCCAAGCTGTGGATCGCCGACTACGGCGCGGCGGCGGGCAGCCCCCGGATCGGTACGGCGTACCCGGCGTGGGCGATCCACCAGTTCAGCGACGCGGGCTCGGTCAAGGGCGTCGCCGTCGACATGAACCAGGCGAAGCCGGACGCCTTCGGGTCGGCGGTCCTGCCGCCGCCGGGCGCCAACCCGGTCCCCGGCGGGGGCACCGGCATCCCCCTCTCCGACGGCCTGACCCTCCAGCGGATCGCGCAGCTCGGCGGCTACACGGGCCCCCTCGACGGGGTCCTCGGGCCGAACAGCTGGAAGGGCGTGCAGACCTTCCTCACCCAGCTGGGCCTGTACAGCGGTCCGGTCGACGGGGCGCCCGGCACGAACACGTACAAGGGCCTCCAGCAGCTCGCCCAGAGGGGCGGTTACGCGGGCCCGGTCGACGGCATCCTGGGCCCGAACACGTACACCGGCCTCCGCAACTACCTCGCGCAGGCGGCCGGCACCGGGAGCGTGACGATCTCGACGGCGGACCAGAAGACGCTCCAGCAGCTCGCCCAGAAGGGCGGCTACACGGGCCCGGTCGACGGCGTCATGGGGACGAACTCCTGGAAGGGCGTCCAGACGGTCGTCTCCCGGGGGTACGGGTACGCCGGCCCGATCGACGGCAACCCGGGCCCCGAGACGTACAAGGGCATCCAGCGCCTGGCCGCCGACTACGGCTACACGGGCCCGATCGACGGCGTCCCCGGCCCGAACACCTTCGCGGCCGTCCGCACCTACCTGAGCGTGACGGGAAGCGGCCCCGGCCCGATCTCGGTGGCCAACGCCACCACCCTCCAGAAGATCGCCAAGGGCGGCGGCTACACCGGCCCGGTCGACGGCGTCATGGGCGTGAACAGCTGGAAGGGCGTCCAAACGGTCGTCCGGGGCTACGGCTACACCGGCCCGCTCGACGGGGCGCCCGGCACGAACACGTACAAGGGCCTCCAGACCCTGGCGGCGGCCGGCGGCTACACCGGCACGATCGACGGCGTCATGGGTGTCAACAGCTGGAAGGGCGTCCAGACCGTGATGCGCCGCTTCGGCTACACGGGCCCGGTCGACGGCGTCCCGGAGACGAACACGTACGCGGCGATGCAGCGGATGGCGGCCCTCGGCGGCTACACCGGCCCGGTGGACGGCGCCCTCGGCTCGTACAGCTGGGCCGGGATCCAGGCCTGCCTGCGCGGCTGGGGCTACTCGGGCCTGATCGACGGCGTCCCCGGCCAGGCGACGTACGTGGCACTCCAGCGCCTGGCCCAGACGGGCGGCTACGCGGGCCCGCTGGACGGGGTGCCGGGCGCGAACACGTACGCGGCGCTGAACACCCTGGTCACCTGAGCGGACTCAGGTGACCAGGTGACCAGGTGACCAGGTGACCAGGTGAGGGGTGGGTTCTCGCTCCTGAGATCTCTCAGGCGTCGAGAACCTGCCCCTCCCGCTTCACGACGGGCGGCTCGACCGACCAGGGGAAGTTGATCCACTCGTCGGTCTTCTTCCACACGTACTCGCACTTCACGAGGGAGTGGGACTTCTCGTAGATGACGGCGGAACGGACCTCGGCGACGTGGTCGACGCAGAAGTCGTGGACGAGCTTCAGCGTCTTGCCGGTGTCGGCGACGTCGTCGGTGATGAGCACCTTCTTGTCGCTGAAGTCGATCGCGTCCGGCACGGGCGCGAGCATGACGGGCATCTCCAGCGTGGTCCCGACACCGGTATAGAACTCGACATTCACGAGATGAATGTTCTTGCAGTCCAGGGCGTAGGCCAGACCGCCGGCGACGAAGACGCCGCCGCGGGCGATGGAGAGCACGATGTCGGGCTCGTAGCCGTCGTCGGCGATGGTCTGCGCGAGCTCGCGCACCGCGACGCCGAACCCCTCGTACGTCAGGTTCTCGCGTACGTCACTCATACCGCTACCGCCTCACACCTGGGTCCGATGGAAGTTCATGTACGACCGCGAGGCCGTCGGCCCGCGCTGCCCCTGGTACCGCGAGCCGTACCGCTCGCTCCCGTACGGGAACTCGGCGGGCGAGCTCAGCCGGAACATGCACAGCTGCCCGATCTTCATCCCCGGCCACAGCTTGATGGGGAGCGTCGCGAGGTTCGACAGCTCCAGGGTCACGTGCCCCGAGAAACCGGGGTCGATGAACCCTGCGGTGGAGTGCGTGACGAGCCCGAGCCGCCCGAGGGAACTCTTCCCCTCCAGGCGGGACGCGATGTCGTCCGGCAGGCTGATGACCTCGTACGTGGAGGCCAGCACGAACTCGCCGGGGTGGAGGATGAACGCCTCGTCACCCTCCGGCTCGACCTCACGGGTGAGGTCCAGCTGCTCGATGGCGGGGTCGATGTGGGGGTAACGGTGGTTCTCGAACACCCGGAAGAAGCGGTCAAGCCTCACGTCGATGCTCGAGGGCTGCACCATGGATTCGTCGTACGGGTCGATGCGGACCCGTCCGGATTCGATCTCGGCCCGGATGTCCTTGTCTGAGAGAAGCACGCTCTTACGATACGCAGAGGGCGCGGACCTGCCCCAATCGGCAGGGCCCCGCGCCCCGGCCCACTCTCAGCTCCCGGAGCCCGTCACGGGCACCGCGTGCCGCAGCCGCGCACACCGCGGACACCGGATGAGCCGCCCGGGCCCGATCCGCCCGGCCCCGAGCTGCTGAAGCGGGAACGAGGCGGTACTGAACACATGCCCTTCGGCACAGCGGACGACGGTGCGCTCCATGGAACCCATCAAGTCCCTTCCCCTACCAACGCATACGGTGGACGAGCAGCCACATTAGGGGATCAACAGGACGCCCTCCAGGCGGCACTCCGCGCCGCTCGGGAACGCGCGAACGCACGAACTTCGCCTCAAGTGGCCCATGGGGTACAGTGTGCAACGATGCGGCACGGTTCATCCGGCCGCTGTGCGGATGTAGTTTAATGGTAGAACATGAGCTTCCCAAGCTTATAGCGCGGGTTCGATTCCCGTCATCCGCTCTTGAACGAAGCCCCAGGTCAGCGACCTGGGGCTTCGTCGTTGTTCTCGGGGCCGCTGCTCACCGGCACTCGTCGCCCCCGCGGTGCGTCGGGTCGGGGGCGCACAGCCAGCCGTTGACGGCGAAGCGGCTGTCCTCGTGCCGCTTTCCGGGGCATGCGACCGGGCGTACCTCGTGCCAGGCGGTGGGCAGGAAGAAGACGATGCTGTCGTGCTCGGGCTCCCAGTCCCGCCAGGTACGTTCCTCCCACTCCCCGGTGGTCTCGGTGTGCAGCGGCAGGGCGGCGTCGAAGACGCGCAGCTCGCCGCCCCCGAACGGCCGGGGCGTGCGGTGCAGGTAGTACACGAAAGTGAGCAGACGGCGGGGGGAGTACGCGACGCTGGCGTCCTGGTGCGGCCCGTAGAAGTCACCGTCGTTGTGCACGTTGAGACCGTAACTGGGCTCGGTGCGGCGGCAGTCGACTCCCAGAACGTGCTCGACCGCCTCTCGTACGTCGTCGATGGCCGCCAGTAGCTCGGGTGCCTGAAAGTCGGAGCAAGACCGGGATCTGCGCAGGTCAGGGGCCAGCTCCCGGTCCCGGACCAGGGACGGCTTGAGCCGGTCGCCGGTGGAGGCGATGGCACGCTCCAGCAGGAGGCCGGCCGTCCTCTCGCCCAGGAACCCGGTGATGCGGCAGACCGTCACCGGGAGCCGCCAGATCGCATCCGTGGACACCGGCGACAGACCCTGCGTCGTCATCGCCCCGCCCCGGACGGAGTGCCCGCCACGGCCTCGCGCAGCACGGCGACTTCGGCCCTGAGGTCCTCCACGTGGCGCTGGAGCGCCTGGATGCAGACCAAGGACACGCCGAGGCCGTCGACGACGGGGATCCTGGTGTCGTCCGGGTTGAAACCGAAAGCGGCGTGCCAGTCCTGGGCCATCGGCCCGAGGTGACGGACGCCCTCGGGCTCCCAGAGGTAGCGCCAGGTGCCGACCGGCAGCGCGGCCACGGCGTCCAGGACGGCGAAGCCGTTGACCGCGCCGACCGGGGACACGACGATGCTGTCCCGTGGACCTGCCGCGGAAGGGTCCGGAGAAGCGTCGCCGGCCGCCCGGGGCCGCCTGCTGAGGATCCGGATCCGCATCGTCACCGGCTCCAGTCGACCGGGACCACGTCCTGCTTGAGCCCACGGTCACTGCAGAGCGAACACGGGGAGCCCGGCACCCCGGGCCCCTGGTCGGTACCGACGGTGATCGCCCCGTGGGCCCCGACGGGAGCGTGCACGCCGTCGCCGACGAGTGCGGCTTCGTAGCCGCCGAGCAGCTCCTGAAGGGTTCCGGGACCCAGGTTCTCCGGGGCGGTGATCGAGGCCACACCGTCGTAGTCGGTGAAGGCGGCCCCCAGCGTCCGGCCGCCGACGGTGGCGAACACGATCTTCGCTCCCCGGACGGGCTCCCCGGTGATGGCGTCGGAAGCCATCGCGTGGATGTTCTCCAGTTGCATCTGGGTGACGTTCAAGGTGGCCTGGCTGGTCGTGAGCCTGACCGGCTTGAGGCTGGGGCATTCCGCGCCGCTGCACGGCGCGGGCGACGAGGGGGTCGCGGTCGCGGCGACACCGCTTCCCGCCCCCATCGACGCCAGAGCGGCTGCCATCACCGCGACGGTCCTACGACCGACAGAACCCATGTCCACTCCCTGGGAGCCGCTCGGGCGCGCTCCGCACCGGCGTGGAAGGCCGGGACGGTCCTGGCGCATGCGGCACTCGACCGATGCCGCCCCCGTGGGACGACGCGAACGACCGTAGCCACACCCGTCCGGCGTGGGTGCCCGATAAACACGAGTACGCACCATCTGATGAATCGCCGACGGCGCCGTGACGAACGCGGACGATTCATACCGGCCGACGGGGGGCCACCCTGAGCACCGGTCCTGAACCGACGTGCCCCGTGGTCTCCCGCCGCGGGCGTCCCCCACGCACCGGCCCCGCCGTCGCTCCCTCCAGGAGGACGGACACCGGGCGTTGCCGGGTGGGGAGGCCGGCACGGACCGCGGCCGTGGCCGGTTCGTCGGTGCTGGTGTCGACGTGGACGGACTCCAGTTCGCCGATCCCGTGGTCCCCGGGGTCCACCACGTCCTGGTTGCGTCGCTCGCGGATGTCCGCTGCCCGGATCATGCCGCTCCTCCCCGCTCGGTCGCCGGCGGGGGAAGCGTGGCGCCGAGGAGTTCGGTGGCCTGCGTGATGTTGTCGGCGTGGACGGCGCGGGCCATGGCCGCGCGGGCGGCCTCCGGTGGTGTGTCCGCCGGGACGACCATCAGGGAGAAGTGGTCGTTGTCGCCGCGGGTGACCAGGACGGTGTCGTCGCCGACGGGGAAGGAGTCGAGGTGCACGACCCGGCCGTCGACCACCAGGCGGGTCGGGATGGCGTTCCAGGCGGAGGCGTCCAGGCCGACCCGGGTGACGGGCCCGAGGTACTCGGTCAGGGCGGTGAGCAGCGACGGGAGCTCCTGCTCGACGTCACGTGAGCGCGGCCACCACGCGCCGTCCAGAAGGCTCTGCCGGGACCCGGTCGTCTCCATCCGGAGCAGCGCGGTGCCCGGCCCGACCGACCGGTGGATCTCGTCCGGCAGGAGGCGCCGGGGCGCCGGGACGTGGTGGGGGGAAACGTTCGCGTCGGTCATGGTGGTCCGCCCGTCCACGGGTGGTGCCGCTTCCGCCGGGTCGGTGCGACAGTGGACGCCGGGCCGGCGGGCGGGGTGACGGCCCCGCACTTTCACCGTACTCCGGGAGGACCCGCGGACGCGCAGTTCTCCGTCGGGGACGCCGAAGTCCGGATCGTCTCCGCCTCCACGGACGCCGCCCGCAGAGTGGCCGGCACCCTGCGCCACCGTCTCGCCGACGGTCAGCGGTGCGGCTGACCCGCCCCGGGCAAGGGCACCCGCCTGCGTCCCACCGTCGACACCACCCGCACCGCCGGGCCGGGCCTGACGGACCACCGGCCGTCCCCAGCGGGGCACCGGGCCCCACGCCGAGGGACCCCGACCGGGCAGCCGGAGTCGGCGGATGCGCGTGGCGGCCCCGGCCTCCGCGAAGCATCCTGGAAGCCGCACCGCGATGCCGTCGGATCGGCCCGTCGGCACCGGTCCACAGTGTCGCCCCGCCGCTCGCCTGGAGGCCCCGGATGACCGTCGGACGGTACGAGGACGGGGTTCCCGGTCGCTCGGAGAGCTTCGGGGAGATGCTGCTGGGCGGGCTCCTGGACCACGCCCACACGCTGCCGCCCGACCGGGTCGGATCGGCCCTCGCCGACGCGATCGGACAGATCGGGGGCCGCGAGGTGCGGATCCTGCTCCAGGACTACGGCCAGCGGAATCTGGTCCCCCTCGCCGGGGACGGACTGGCGGACGGCGATCCCGTGCCCATCGACGGTTCGGCGGCCGGTCGCTGCTTCCTCACCTCGCGTCCGGTCGAGGTGCCGGTGGTCGAGGGGGTGCGGGTCCACGTCCCGCTCCTCGACGGCGGCGACCAGGCCGGCGTCCTGGCCGTCACGCTGGACGCGGTCGACGACGACGCCCGCCGCCTCCTGCGCAGGCTCGCGGCCCTGGGCTCCGAGATCATCCGGACCAAGAACGGCTACACCGACCTCTTCTTCCGCACCCGCCGCGGCGAAGCGATGAGCGTCGCCGCCGAGATCCAGTGGTCGCTCCTGCCGCCGCTGGCCATGACGATGCCCCGCGTCGCCGTCGCAGGAGTCCTGGAACCCGCCTACGACGTGGCCGGCGACAGCTTCGACTACGCCCTGAACGGCGACGTCCTCCACCTCGCCATGATCGACGCCATGGGCCACGGCCTGGACGCGGCGACCATGGCGACCGTCACCATCGGGGCCTACCGGCACGCCCGCCGCACCAGTGTCGAACTCTCCGAGATCTATCTCTTCATGGACCGGGCCGTCGCCGAGCAGTTCGCCCCCGACCACTTCGTCACCGCCCAGATGCTGCGGCTCGACACCGGCACCGGCCGCCTCCAGTGGGTCAACGCCGGGCACCCCGCCCCCATGCTGATCCGCCACCACCGCGTCGTACGCCGCCTCGACAGCCCCACCACCCTCCCCGTCGGCTTCGGCGGAGACCAGCCGCAGGTCAGCGAGGTGACGCTCGAACCCGGGGACCGGATCCTCTGCTTCACCGACGGTCTGATCGAGGAACACGAGAGCGGGCAGGAGGAGTTCGGCGAGGACCAGCTGATCAACTGGGTGAATCGGCTGGACAGGGCGGACCGGGAGGTACACGCGGTGGCGCGGGACCTGTCCCACACCCTCAAGCGGGCACGCGGCGAGGCCACTTCGGACGACGCCACGCTCCTCCTGGTCGAGTGGCGCGGGTGACGGAGGGACGTGCCGCGAGGTGAGGTCACCGACGCCGACCGGGCGGATGCTCCCGGCCCGGGAAGTCGGCCGGACGGACACCACTCGTCCGCCCCCGGCGCGGAGTAGGCTGGAGATACCGGGAGTAACTCGAACACCCGCTCCCACGCGGACGTCGTTTCCGGCGATCAAGACACTGGGCCGCCCTGCAGGGCGGCCCGGAGACGGGTCCGCGATCATGACCGCCACCCTCGCACCCCTGCTTTCGTCGCGCCTTTCGCTGACGCCGAAGACCACACTCGCCGGCCTCCTGGACGGCGCCTGGTGGCCTCGCTCGCGTGACCTCGCCGCTGAGCTTCCGCCCCTGGTCGACGCGCTGGAAGAGCGCTTCGGACGCATCACACGGGTCACGGTGAACCCCACCCACTGGCCCGTCGTCCCGCACAAGGTCGCCGTCACCGGGCACACCGTGCACGCCGGCTGGTTCACCGAACAGGATCCCGACAAGATGATCCTGCTCTCCTACACCGTCGGCCGCGTCGACCTGCTGGTGATACCGCCCGAGACCGAACCCGCCGCGGCCACCCGGCTCATGGCGGCCGCCGCCGTCCCCGGCAGCGTCCTCACCGCCGGTGTCCTGATGTCAGACGAAGCCGCGACCGGCCGCCGCATGCGCGACGCCCGCAGCAGCGAGGACGCCTGGGAGACGGACGGAGGAACTGCCCTGCCACCCCTCCGGCACTCGGTCGTCGGCGCGCGGATGATTCCGCTGCCGAAGAACACGCGGTGGTGACGACATGGAGACCCTGATCGCACTCGCGGCAGTCGCCGTGCTGATCACGCTCGGCGCGCGCCTTGTCCACCGGCTCAACGCCCAGCACGCCGCGCGCATCGCCGCCCGCCACTACAGCGACCCCTTCCCGGCCATCTTCCGACCGCCGGGTCACAGCCCCCGCACGCCGACAGAGCAAGCAGCCCGCCGCAGGGCCATGGGCACCTGGCCCTGACCGCTCCAGAGACCACTCCTCCGACCGAAGGCCGCGGGTGGGGCACCCGACATCCGGGACAACCCACCCGCCGGCCTCTCGCTCACCCGTGAAGGGACCCGCCCCTTGTACCGCACCGACACCGCGGCCCTGCCCTCGGCCGGACAGGCCGAGATCCGCATCGTCGCCGCCACCCCCGAAGCCGCCCGCGCGGTCGCCGAGGTGATCCGCCGCTCGTTCGCCGGGACGGAACAGCGCAGCTACCCCGTCCTCGACGGCGGCACCCGGCTCCACCTCACCGTCGACACCGAAACCGCCGCAGAGCCCGCCCGCTCCTGGCTCACCACCAGCAGATCGTCCCCTCTCACCGCCACCCACGTCGACGAAGTCTGAGCGGAATCGGACCTTCACACGACGAAAGGACTCGGTCATGGCCACACTCCACCAGCGACAGGGGTACCGCGACCGGGTCCTGACCGCCCTCTACGAAGCCACCGAAGGCAACCGCCTCCTCGGCATCACGGGACGGAAGCTGCGCAACGACCTGCGCATCCCGGAGGAAGACCTGGCCGCCGCCTGCACCTACCTCACCGGCGAGGGCCTGATCAGCGTCGACTGGGAACCGGGCAACACACCCGCGATGGTCTCCCTCACCCACCAGGGAATCCTCCGCATGGAGGCCGAAGAACAAGAGCGCGGCTGAGCCGGACCACCCCGACGTCCCGCTCTCGCCCGGCCCGCCAGGCCGAGAAGTCGTACGATTGAACACGGATCGAACACGCTCACGTGTGACGATCCGGAAGGGCGGCCCCGACGGAGTGAATGCGCCGGGGCCGTTGTGACGACCGCCGCCAGGCCCGCGCACCCGGCGTCTCGGACGTGGCACCGGCCGGTACGTCGGCGCCCGTCGTCCTCGCGACGCCTGTCAGCGCCGGCCCGGAGATACGCCGTCGGGGCCCGCGCGCTGTCGCGGGCCCCGACCCCTTCCGTCGTCTATGGCATGGCGCAGAGGAGCGGGGGCGCCAGGCGGCAGTGGATCAGAGTCCTGCGAGGTGCGGGTCGCGGAGGCTGGGCGGGACGGCGGTGCCCTGGTTCGCTCGGTTCCCCGTGTGCGAGGAGAACCGCCGCGAGCATCGGGACGCAGGTCAGGAGCAGGAACGTCATGACCGGCCTGCCGCCGTCAGGGAGCCCGCATGGGTCCGCTGCCGTCGTGCTGGTGCAACGGCGTTCAGAAGGTGCTGAACGGCCCGGGAGGGGTTCGCGAGTCTGAGACGGCGCCCCCGCTGGGGCCACCAGTCGAGGACGGCCAGGAAGCCGGAGTCGCAGAAGGTGACCCGGGAGGTGTCCAGGACGAGCCCGGTGCAGCCGTCGTCGGCCGCCGAGGCCAGCAGTGCCCGCAGCGGGGCGGCGCTGAAGTGGTCGATCTCTCCGGCGAGGCGGACGACCAGGGTGGTGCCGAGGGCGGTGCAGGAGTCGACGACTATGACGCCGGGCGCGGTGTCCGCGCCCGAGTCGTGCACGACGGGGGGAGCGGGGGTGGCGAGAGCGGCGGACAGTATCGGTGCGGCGCTTGAAGTACTCACGTCCCCATCAACGCCTCCCGCCCGGGGACGGGGAACGAGTCACGCGCCCCTTTCACCCCATGTGACCAGCACTGATCCCCGACAAGGGGGAAAGATTCCACCCGAACGAGGCAGGCGGACGCCCATGATGCGACCGCTGTCCTCCGGAATCGCCGCGACCGAGCCCCGAGTGGGAGCGGCCAAGGCGACGATGCTTCCCAAGCTTTTTCAGCGCGGGTTCGATTCCCGTCATCCGCTCTTGCGAGCAGGCCCAGGTCAGAGACCTGGGCCTTCTTCGTTGTCCGGGACGGCTTCATCGTCGCGTGGGGCGTCTGGTACGGGACGGGGAACCGGACCGCTCCCGGAGAGGGCCCGCGCTTCCGAAATGCTGCACTCAGGGTGAGTCACTATCTATGATCGCGGGCCGAGAATTTACCGGGCCTCGCGGGGAGAGTTTCTACCGCAACACACAGAGGGCGATTGATCTATACGCAGAAGCCGCTGCGACCTGCTACTGTCGATATCAGTTGCAGTTTTGGTACCCAAAGACTTCAAGTGTCTCCAGGCGGCCCTCCGCCGCGCAGGAGCACTTTTTATTTCCGGTCATTTTCCGGGCAGGGCATCATCGCGGCGACACGGCATCCGTAAAGTGCGGATGCCGATGTACTGCCCAAAGGAGATATGACATGGCTGCTGGCACCGTGAAGTGGTTCAACGCGGAAAAGGGCTTCGGCTTCATCGAGCAGGACGGTGGCGGCCCCGACGTGTTCGCCCACTACTCGAACATCGCCGCCCAGGGCTTCCGCGAGCTGCAGGAAGGCCAGAAGGTCACCTTCGACATCGCGCAGGGCCAGAAGGGCCCGACGGCCGAGAACATCGTTCCCGCCTGAAGCTGACGCGTAGTTCGTAGCTGGGGCCCGCATCCCTCGGGGTGCGGGCCCCAGCTGCAGGCATTTTCAGGCAGCGTTTCCCCCTACGGGACGGCCATCGACGTCCGCCGCCCATGGGCCCTCCGAGGACGCCCGCCCACTTCGAACCTGTGTCCCTCCGCCGCCCTGGATCCCTGGATATCGACGTCCACCTGACGTCACTCTCTTTCGGTTTCAGCGCCTGCACCGACACAGAATCCATGCGAGCAATATTCGCTTTCGCATTATCTTCGGCCCGTTCTTTCGGTTCCCCGCACCGCTCCACCGCTGCGGGAATTCCTTGATGACGTGCCGCATCAAGGAAGGTTCTGAATGAACCCCACACGCACGAACAGCCGCTCCTCCCGCAGCCGCCGCACCGGCGGCTCCGCCTTCGGCTCCACCGCCGCTCCCGTCCGGTCCGGTCGCTTCGGTTCGGCCGCCCCCAGCCGTGCGGGAGACCCGAGCCGCTCGGGCGGCCGCGGCCGTCGGCCCGCCGCGGTGCAGGGAGAGTTCGCCCTCCCCAAGACGATCACGCCCCCGCTGCCCGCCGTCGAGGCGTTCGGCGCGCTCGACATGCCCAGGGAGCTCCTGGCCGCGCTCACCGCGCAGGGCGTGTCCGTGCCGTTCCCGATCCAGGGCGCGACCCTGCCGAACTCCCTCGTGGGCCGTGACGTGCTGGGCCGCGGCCGGACCGGCTCCGGCAAGACCCTCGCCTTCGGCCTGGCCCTCCTGGCCCGCACCGCCGGGCAGCGCGCCGAGCCCCGTCGGCCGATCGCCCTCGTCCTCGTCCCCACCCGCGAGCTGGCCCAGCAGGTGACCGACGCCCTCACGCCGTACGCCCGCGCCGTCAGGCTGCGCCTGGCGACCGTGGTCGGCGGCATGCCCATCGGGCGCCAGGCCGGCGCCCTGCGCGGCGGTGCCGAGGTCGTCGTCGCCACCCCCGGGCGCCTCAAGGACCTCATCGACCGAGGCGACTGCGGGCTGGACCAGGTCGCGATCACCGTCCTGGACGAGGCCGACCAGATGGCCGACCTGGGCTTCATGCCCCAGGTCACCGCTCTCCTGGACCAGGTACGCCCCGAGGGCCAGCGGATGCTGTTCTCCGCCACCCTGGACCGCAACGTCGACCTCCTGGTCCGCCGCTACCTCACCGACCCCGTCGTCCACTCCGTCGACCCCTCCCAGGGTGCGGTCACCACGATGGAACACCACCTCCTGCACGTGCACGGCGCCGACAAGCACCGGGTGACGACGGAGATCGCGGCGCGCGAGGGACGGGTGATCATGTTCCTGGACACCAAGCACGCCGTGGACCGGCTCACCCAGGACCTCCTCGACAGCGGAGTCCGCGCCGCGGGGCTCCACGGCGGCAAGTCCCAGCCCCAGCGCACCCGCACCCTCGCCCAGTTCAAGACGGGCCACGTCACCGTCCTGGTGGCCACGAACGTCGCCGCCCGTGGCATCCACGTCGACAACCTCGACCTCGTCGTCAACGTGGATCCGCCGACCGACCACAAGGACTACCTCCACCGCGGCGGCCGCACCGCCCGCGCGGGCGAGTCCGGCAGCGTCGTCACCCTGGTCACCGCCAACCAGAGGCGCGGCCTGACCCGCCTCATGGCCACCGCCGGCATCGTGCCCCGGACCACCCAGGTCCGCTCCGGCGAGGAAGCGCTCCACCGGATCACCGGCGCCCGGACCCCCTCCGGCGTCCCGGTCACCATCACCGCGCCGACGGCCGAGCCGCGTAAGCGCGGCCCGGTGTCCCGCGGTCGGCGCAGCGCCGCCTCGGCGGCCCGCCGCGCGAGCTCGCAGCGGGCCGGCGCGTGAGCCCGCGGCGGTCCGCCGTCCGCCTGGCGGTCCGCACGTCGTGTGAAGAGGAATCCGACCCATCGCCGCAGGAGGCATTGTGACGCCGTCCCAGACTTTGACGCTGGTTCAGACGCAGCCCCGCTCAGCGAACGCCAACCCCGTGGACAGGAAGGTGGCCGACCTCACGGAAACGGCCGCACCGCGGGTCGGTGACGACATGACCGTGGAAGTGGCCCTGTCCGTCGTGATCAGTGCCCGCTCGGAGCATCTGCTCATCTGCGACGACGACGGTCTGTGTACCCGGCTGGTCACCCGGGCCCAGCTCGCCGTCGTCCGTGACAGCAGCACGTACACGGACCGCATCCGGCTGCGCGACATCCCCGGCGACCACCGGCCGTTCACCTCGCCCCCCACCCGGATCGCCCCGGCCGGACGCCCTCACCCCGCCTGAACCGACTCACCGCGACCGGCCCCTTCCCCCCCTCTCCCTGTGAGGCACCATGCGTTGCGTCATCGCCCGGTACCCGTTCGATCTGACCAAGAGCGGCGTCCTGGAATCCATGAAGGGCATCAAGCCCGAGCCGGTCACCGGTGAATCCGTGATCATCGGTCGCCGCGCCTATCCCGCCAAGCAGGTCGGCCAGGTCATCACCCGCCAGGACCGCCGTGACTTCAGCTCCGGCGAAGTCCTGAGGGCCATGGCCAGGCTCGGTTTCACCTGCCGAGGGCTTGCCGACGCCGACGCACCCGACCTCACCCCGGTGCAGCAGGCATCCGCGATGCTCGGCACCCCGGTCGCCGTCTGACCGACGGGACCGGCGCGAGCCGCCACCGGACAGCCTGAGGAGGGCCCGACCCGCACACGTGCCGGTCGGGCCCTCCCGCGTACGACGGGCTTCCCGGCCGCGCTGCGACAAAGGACTACTTCTCCTCTCGACACGCAAAAATCTATCTCGGCCAGAGTAGACATTGATTGGTGACGTGGTTATGGTTTCTCTCGTAGCCCAGAGAGACAAGAAGGCCGGGCAGAGATGAACTGCCGGGCAGCAGTACCCGCAAGTGCAGTTGGCAGGGCGGTGCGGTGGTGGAGTTCCGAAGCCAGGATTGTCAGCAGGACGGCGACGGGACTGACGACCGCACCGGGTGGCCCGCAGTGATCAGGGGCCGCCGTGCACGGGACCACGGTCATGACCGTCGCGGTGCCCGTAAGCGCAGTACCAGCAGTACGCAGTACCAGCAATACGCAGTACCAGCAATACGCAGTCCCCATTGGGAAGCAGTTGATCACCGAGGGAAGAACGGAGGGACCGAGCGCCATCAGGATCGCCCGGGCGGAACTCTTGACCCCGGGTACCGCAGGACATCGATAGTGAGGTGGTCTCCGGTCAAGCAATCGCGATCCCCGCGAGCCCGACAGTGTCTCGGTCGGGTCGGCGGAAACAGAAGGCCGGTGCAGTATCAGGACCGGCAGATGGTGTAGTAGTTCCTTCGGGGCCCTGGTGCCAGTACGGCACCAGGGCCCCTCCACGCGTTCACCAGAGAGGTGCAAGTGACAGCAGACGACTCCTTCGGCCGTCTCGACGACGACGACTACCCCGCCTACACGATGGGCCGGGCCGCCGAGATGGTCGGCACCACCCAGGGATTCCTGCGCGCCCTCGGCGAAGCGCGCCTCATCACTCCGCTGCGTTCCGGCGGCGGCCACCGCCGCTACTCCCGCTACCAGCTGCGCATCGCCGCCCGCGCCCGGGAGCTGGTCGACCAGGGCACCCCCATCGAGGCCGCCTGCCGGATCATCATCCTCGAAGACCAGCTCGAAGAAGCCCAGCGCATCAACGCCGAGTACCGCCGCGCCGCCGAATCATCCCCGCCGCCGGCCTCGGAGTGAGTCGAGTGAGCCCGTAGATTGCGCGGAGCCCTGCTCCGATACGGGTTCCCGCCGTCCTCTCTTGAACAGCTCACCGATCCTGTTGCCCCGCGCGTCCACGACGACATGGGTCCGCCACTGGCAGATGTCCGCCATCGGCCACCTGTTCGGGAAGCACTTCGGCTGCCTGGGTGACGTTGTCCTGCGGTGACGTCCAGTCGGCCATCGTCTCCCGCCGGTCCCCAGCGTGCCTCGTAGAGCGCTGCACCGGCGACCGCGTCCTGTGCGGCGGGCCCGGCCGTCGAGGCGCATCCTGGTGCCGAGATCGCCGGTGGCGGGCCCGGCTCCCGTGCCCGCCGGGCCGTGGCAGATGCGCTGCACGGCCCGTCCGCCGCCCTGCGGAAGGGAGCGGGACGACAGTCGGATCGCCCGGGGATCCCGATCGCTCGGAGAGCCTCGGGGAGGAGCTGCTGGGTGGCCTCCTGGACCGGTCCCACGAGCTGCCACCGCATCAGGTCGGGCCGGTGCTCGCCGACACGGTGGCGCGGCTGGGGGGACGGGAACCGCAGATCCTGCTCCAGGACCACGGACAGCAGCGGCTGGTCCCCCTGCCGGGCGAAGGGCTGGCGGCCGGCGAACCGCAGGCCATCGACGACTCCGAGGCCGGCCGGTGCTTCCTCACCTCACGCCCGGTCGAACTCGTACTGTCCGACGGCGTACGGGTCCTGCTGCCCTCGATGAGCGTCGCCGCCGAGATCCAGTGGTCGCTGCCGCCGCCCCTGTCGATGGTGACGCCGCCCGTCACCGTCGCCGGCGTCCTCGAACCCGCCTACGACGTGGCGGGCGACAGCTTCGACTACGCCCTGAACGGGGACACCTTCCACCTCGCCATGATCGACGGGGTGAACCGGCTGGAGAAGGCGGACCGGCAGGTCCGGGCGGTGGCACGGGACCTCTCCCACACCCTCAAACGGGCACGCGGCGAGGCCACTTCGGACGACGCCACACTGGTCATGATCGAGTGGCGCGGATGACGCTCGGGATCAGTCAGGGCGGCTCGTCCGGCCGCTGGGCGGAGTACGCTGAAAGTACCGGGAGTAACTCGAACACCCGCTCCCACGCGGACGTCGTTTCCGGCGATCAAGACACTGGGCCGCCCTGCAGGGCGGCCCGGAGACGGGTCCGCGATCATGACCGCCACCCTCGCACCCCTGCTTTCGGCGCGCCTGTCACTGACACCGAAGACCACACTCGTCGGCCTCCTGGACGGCGCCTGGCGGCCTCGCTCGCATGACCTGGCCGTCGAACTCCCGCCTCTGGTCGACGCGTTGGAAGAGCACTTCGGACGCATCACGCGCGTCGCGGTGAACCCCACCCACTGGCCCGTCGTCCCGCACAAGGTCGCCGTCACCGGGCGCACCGTGCACGTCGGCTGGTTCACCGAACAGGATCCCGACAAGATGATCCTGCTCTCCTACGCCGTCGGCCGCTGCGACCTCCTGGTGATCCCGCCCGAAACCGAACCCGCCTCGGCAGCACGGCTCATGACCACCGCCGCCCTCCCCGGCAGCATCCTGGCCGCCGGCGCCCTGATGTCCGACGAGGCCGCGATCAGCCGACGCGTACGGGACACCCGGGACGCCCGCGGCAGCGAGGACGCCTGGGAGACCGACGGCGGCGCGGCCCCGGCGCCCCCGCGACACCCGCTCATCGGCGCGCGGATGATCCCCATGCCGGGCATGCTCCGGAGGTGACCCCGTAGAAACCCTGATCACGCTCGCCGTACGAAGCCACCGAAGGCAACCGCCTCCTCGGAGTCCCCGGGCCGAAGCTGCGGAACGACCTGCGCATCCCGGAGGAGGACCGGGCCGCCGCCTGCACCTACCTCACCGGCGAGAACCTGATCACCGTCGACTGGGAACCGGGCAACACCCCCGCGATGGTCTCCCTCACCCACCAGGGCATCCGCCGCATGGAGGCCGAAGATTCCCGTCATCCGTGCTTCTACGAAGCCCCAGGTCAGAGACCTGGGGCTTCGTTGTTGTCCAGCGGGGCCACATCATCGTCCGCGCCACCATGCGAGGCGGCGGCCGTCCCGGCGAACCGCCGTCGCTCCGGGCAGCCGCTCGTGAACGAAGGCCCAGGTCAGGGACCAGGGCCTTCTTCATTCGTCGAGATCTCTCAAGGCTGCCGTGACCTCCGCGTGAGCCGGCCTCGCCCTCCTGCGTCGCGGGGCTGCCGCTCAGGAGAGTGCCCGGCGGAGTGCGTGCTTGTCGGGCTTGCCGATGCCGCTGAGCGGGATGGACTTCAGGACGTGGAACCTGTGGGGGACGTGGAGACCGCTCTTGCGGGCGGCGACGAAGCGGCGCAGTTCGTCGATGTCCGTGCTGTGGCCGCCGGCGGGCACGATGGCGGCGTGGACGTGCTCGGACGTGTCGTCGCGCACGCCGAAGACGGCGCACTGGGCGACGGCGGGGTGGGCCGTCAGCACTTCCTCGATCTCGCTGGGATAGACGCGGGTTCCGTCGACGGTGATCGTGTCCTGGCCTCGGTCGGCGAGGAAGAGGTAGCCGTCGTCGTCGAGGTAGCCGATGTCGCCGGTGCGCACCCAGCCGTCACTCAGTACGCGGGCGGTCAGTTCGGGCTGCTTCCAGTAGCCGTTCATGGCGCTGTGGGCGCGGGCGTGGATCTCGCCTTCGCTGCCGTTCGGGAGGGCGCCGCCGTGCCGGTCGACGACGCGGAGTTCGACGCCGGGCATGGCGCGGCCGACGGTGATCTGTCCGTGCCGGCCGACGCGGTCGTGTTCTTCGGGGCCCACCTCGGTGAGCCCGAGCGTCTCGTTCTGCCCGTACCAGCTGTGCAGCACCTTGCCGAAGACGCTTTCGGTCTGCCGCAGCCTGGACGTCGAGGCGGGGCTGCCGCCGTAGGTGACCTGCCGGACGCTGGAGGTGTCGGTGGCGGGCAGCGCGGGATGGTCGAGGAGCTGGTGCAGGAGGGGCGGCTGGAGGAACAGCCGGGTGACCCGCTCGCGTTCGATCGCCGCGAGGGCCTCGCCGGGATCGAAGGCGGGCTGGAGGACGACGGAACCGCCCTGGAGGAGCGCCACGTCCGCCCAGAGCCCCGCGATGTGCGTGAGCGGCGTACAGGCGAGATAGCGGGGCGGGTCGCCCGCGCGGGAGCACAGGTGGTCCAGGGTGCGGCGGTACGGGCCGTGCTTCATCTGCAGGCTCTTCGGCATCCCGGTCGTGGTGCCGCCGGTGTGGCGGATGCACCAGTCGTCGTCGGCGCCGACGGGCACGGTGACGGGTGCCGACGGCTGCCGGGCCGCCGCCGCGCAGAGGTCGTCGGCGTGCGGATGCGGGCCCAGGGCCGCCACCATCGGGACGTGGAGAAGCGGCTTCAGCCGGTCCAGGTCCGCGTACCGGGTCGGGTCGGCCAGCAGCAGTTCGGTGTCGGCGACGTCCACCAGGTGCGCCAGGGCGTCCGCGTTCAGCCCGTCGTACAGGGGTGTCACGCGCGCCCCGGCCAGGTTGGCCGCGTAGCGCGCGACGAGGGCCTCAGCGGTGTTGCCGGTGAGCAGGGAGACGGTCTGCCCGGGCCGGACGCCTCGCGCGATCAGCTCTCGGGCGAGCCGGTGGACGCTGTCGCGCAGCTCGCCCGCGGTGATCCGCCGACGGTCGGGGCAGATGATCACGGGCAGGTCGGGACGGCGCGCCAGGGTGTGGAGGAGGGCGTCCGTGTAGGTGACGAAGCCGTGGTCGGCGGACTCGGGCGTCACGGCCGTCTCGGGGCGGAGGTCGGACATCGGTGTCCTTCGGGAGAGGGGCGGGATGAGTGCGGTGGCGGAGTGGTAGTCGGGGGGCACCGGGGAGCCGGGGAGCCGGGGAGCCGGGGAGCCGGGGAGCCGGGGAGCCGGGGAGCCGGGGAGCCGGGGAGCCGGGGAGCCGGGGAGCCGGGGAGCCGTTACGGGATCAGGGCGGCCGGCCTCGCGTGGTGTTCGACGGGCGTGAGGTACGGCAGGTCGTCGAGGGACTGATCGGTGAAGAAGCGATCCAGCAACTGGGACATCTCCGAAGGCCGTTCGAGATGGCAGAGGTGATCGGCGCCCCGGATCAGGGTGAAGACGCTTCCGGCGATGGTCGCGGCGACCTCGCGCCCGAGGTCGGGGTGGGTGAGGCTGTCGTGTTCACCGGTGAAGACCAGCGCCGGAACGTCCCGGACGCCCCCGGGCCGTAGCCCCTGCCAGTCGATGACACGGTAGGTCGAGGCGAGATGCCGGGGGATGTCGGCCTGTGTGACCGAGCCCATCGTGCGGGCGAGGACGCGGGTGACGACTGCCCGCTTGTGGACCTCCCGCTCGGCGGGGGACAACAGGGCCGCGATGCTCATACGGGCGTAGGCGCCGGCGTCACCGGACTCCAGGGCGTCGGCCATCGTCCGCAGCGCGGCGCGCTGGTCCGGCGGGTAGACGGGAGCGGCGCCCACCAGGGCCAGGCGGGCGACGCGTTCGGGATGCCTCTGGGCGAGGCCGTAGGCGATCGGCATGGCGTAGGAGGCCCCGAAGAGGTTCACCCGTCCCAGGCCCAGCCGGTCCAGGAGGTCCACCAGGGCGCCGGTCAGGAAGTCGAAGTCGTACGAGGCGGGCAGCACGTCGGCCGCGCCCGATCCCGGCAGGTCCACGCTGACGACGGTCGCGGACGCCGCCCAGCGCGCTTCGAGCCGCTGGTAGGCGTACATGTCCTGGAAGGCGCCGCCGAGGACGACGACGGCCTCGGTGGCGGGAGCAACGTTCTCGACGATCCGGCACCGGTAGCCGAAGCCGTCGAAGGTGAGGTGACGGATCCTCTCAGTGTTCATTCCCCGTCAACAGGGACGTGCGGGCATAGGTCACGCGATGGGTGATCATCTGACCGGAGACCGGCCACCGACCCCTGTCACCGGTCCTGTCACCGGTCCTGTCACCGGTCCCGCCACCGGTCCTGTCCCGCGCGGCCCGTCCGGAACCCGTCAGGGCCGTCCCCCGGCTGTCGCCAGAGGCGCCGAGGCCGAGGCCGCGGCCCGGCGGCCGGGCAGCAGTGCTGCCGCGACGACGGCGCAGAGGGCGAGGGCGGCCGTCAGGCCGAAGGCCTGGGCGAAGGCCGTGGCGCCGTGGCCGCCGCGCTGGAGCAGGACGGCGAGGACGGCGATGCCGAAGGAGCCGCCGAGCTGCTGGAGGATACGCGTCGTGGTGCTGGCGTCCGCGACCTGGGAGCTCTCCAGCCCCTGGTAGGCGCCGACCGTGACGGCGAGGTTGACGGCGCTCGTACCGAGACCGCGGAAGAACAGAGCGACGGCGATCACCGAGCCCTCGCCCACCGAGGCGGCGAAGGGCCACGTCGCGGCCGCGCTCAGCAGCAGGCCGGCCACCACGACCGGACGCGGCCCGATCCTGTCGGTGAGGACGCCGGCCACCCGCGCCGCCAGCGCGCCGAGGCCCTGCGGCACGAGCAGGAGCCCGGTGGCGACGACGCCCTTGTCGAGTACGACCTGGCAGTACAGGGGCAGCAGGAACATCCCGCCGTACATGGTCGAACCGCCGACGAACATCAGCACCGCCGACGCGGCGAAGGAGCGCAGCCGGAACAGACCCATGTCGATGAGGGGCGCGCTGCTCCTGAGGCTCCGTCCGACGAACGCGGCGACCAGGACGGCCCCCGCCGCCATCGGCAGGAGTGCCCGCCCGCCTCCCGCGCCGTCCTGGCCGCCGCACTGCGCGAGCCCGTACACGAGTGCGGTCACTCCCGGGCAGACCAGCACCATCCCCACGACATCGAGGCGGGAGGCCCGCTGCCGGGGATCCGGGGGAACACCTCGCCAGGCGAGGAACAGCGCGAGCGCGCAGACGGGCAGGTTGACGTAGAAGATCCAGCGCCAGTCGAGATGCCCGAGCAGCAGCCCGCCGAACACCGGCCCCAGGACCGGGCCGAGGAGAGCGGGCAGCGAGACGACCGCGACGAGCCGCCCGACCTGTCGCCCGCCGCTGGCCCGGATGACGATGGTCTGCAGGACCGGCATCATCAGCCCCCCACCGGCCCCCTGCACACCTCTGAACACGACCAGGGACCCGACGCTCCAGGCACAGGCGCACAGCAGCGAGCCGACGAGGAACAGGACCAGAGCGCTCAGCCAGACCCGCCGCGTCCCGAACCGGTCACCGGCCCAGCCGCTCACCGGCATGACCATCGCGAACGCCAGCAGGTAGGCGGTGCTCACCCATTGCACGGTCGTCGTCGCGGCACCGAGCTCGTCGGCGAGGACGTCGACCGCGACGGAGACGATCGTGCTGTCGAGCAGCGGGGCGAAGGCACCCACGGCGAGCACACCGCACAGCCTGAGCAAGGCGGGATCAAGGCGTTCCTTGGGCATGTGCCCCCTCGGTCGGTCACGGATGCGCTCCGACAACGATCAGAGGCCCGATGCCGTCACGGACCACCCGCCCCGGCGCACACGCCGGACTCCCGGGCTGCGGTCGGCGCACTGGCACGGGGACGGTCGCTCGGCCTGGCATGAGCGAGGAGCACCTGGCCGGCAACCTCGATCGTCGTCCGCGCAACTCGACCGACCGCGCCCCAGCCGTGCCCTTCGGAGCGGTCCGAAACGCACACCTAGGCGGTCGACGCGCCTGCGGGAGGAGCCCCGGGACTCTCCCGGAACCGCGCTCAGAAGGCGCGCAGCGCGTCGCGGGTGTTGGTGCGGTACAGGCCGACCTTCGGGTGGGCGACGGTGCCCGGCTTGGTCAGGCGGAGGCTGACGCCGTCCGCGTTCGGCATGTGACGCTGGTCGGCGAGGACGTTGACCTCGTCGGCCACCGGGCCCTTGCCGCCCGACGGGTTGAGGTTCACGGCCGCGTAGGCGGTGGCGCCGGGGCGCACCGGGTACGCCGGGGCGCCGCCCAGTCCGCCGGGGGCCGTGGCCTGGAGGCCGAGCGCGCTGCCCTTGGCGCTGAAACCGACGGTGGGGAAGTAGTCCAGTCCGCAGGAGGTGGAACCGTTGTTGGTCACGGTGATGACGCGGACGGTGGCCGGAGCGCCCGTCGGGGAGGTGACCCTGACGGTCAGGTCGCGCGCCGAGCAGGGGTGGTTGTAGGCGTAGGAGTCGCCGGTCGTGTCCGCCGCCTTGCTCTTGCCGCTCGTACGGGCCTTCGCCGGGGTGGCGGTGGTCGTGGCGGCTCGGGATGCCGTGGCCGTTTCCGTGGTCGGGGCGGTGGTCGGGGCGGTGGAGGCGGACTCTGCGGACGGGGCGGCCGCGGTGGGCTCCTCGGACGGCTTCGCCGTCTCGGTCGCGGCCTGCTGGTCCGCGCTCTTGGCCGGGGCGGGGTTCGCGGCCGGCCCGCCGGCGTTGTCCGAGCCGCCGCCGCAGGCGGTCAGGGCCAGAGCGAGGCCGGCGGTGACGGCGGCCAGGGCGGTGGTGCGGAGTCGGTAGGTGCGCATGGGAGTTCTCCGTATCGGTGCGGTGTCGTCGGACCGGAGCTGCTGTTCCGGTCGGTGATGACGCAACTGTGGGGGCGGTTTCGTCCCAGTGGCGTCCCTACCGGGATAGTTGGAACCCTGGAACGCTCCCGACCCCTCTCACCAGGGGGAACGGGCGACCCTGGAACGTGCTTGCGGGATGAGGGGGAGGGTGGAATGGCCACCGAGACGGAGACGGAACGGTTCGCGCGGCTGATGCGCGGGTTCAAGGAGCGCTCGGGGCGCAGCTACGGCACGCTCGCGAAGCGGCTGCACTCCAGCAACTCGACGCTGCACCGCTATTGCAGCGGCGCGGCGGTGCCCACGGACTACGCCCCGGTGGAGCGGTTCGCGCGGGTCTGCGGTGCCTCGGCCGACGAGCTGCTCGCGCTGCATCAGCAGTGGCTGCTGGCGCTGGTGGAGCGGCGGCAGGGGGTGCCGGAGGGGGTGCCGGACGGGGTGCCGGACGGGGTGCCCGCGGCGGCGCCCACGTCTGCGCCCGCGGCGGCGGAGACCGAACCCGGCCCCGGGCCCGAACCCGCGCCGGTGTCGGCGGTGCTCGCGGACTCCCCCGACGTCCTCGTCCAGCCGGGCGCCGTCCGGGACGCCTCCGTACCCACGACCCGGCGCCGTCGGCTGCTGCTCGCTGTCGCGGCCACCGTGGCCACCGCCGCCGTGGCGGGGGCCGCCGCCGCCGTCTCCGCCATGGGCGACAGGGGTCCCGGGGCCACGAGCCACGGAGCCGTCCCCTCGGTGACGTCCGCGTCCGCCTCGCCGGCCACCGCCAAGGCGGGGGCCTCCCCCGCCGCCCCGTTCACGGTCACCGTCCTGCCCGACAACTGGGACACCCCCTGCGACCAGTGGTTCGCCCTGGACAAGGCGCCCGGCACGGTCCCCCCGCCCCCCGCCGGGCAGGCGACCGAGGGGTGGGCCCGGGCCCTGGGCGCCGCCCCGGCGGGTCACCTGCGCATGCAGCTGACCGTCCAGGGCACCGAGAGCAAGGCCACGGTCCTGCACGCGCTGTACGTCCATGTCGTGAGCGGCCGCAAGGCTCCCGCCTGGAACGCGTACACCATGGGCGCGGGTTGCGGCGGCACGCTGGTGCCCGCCTCCTTCGCCGTGAACCTGGACGACGCCTCGCCGAGGGCCAGGCCCGTACCCGGGAAGGAGGGCGAGCGTCCGACGCCCACGACCGACTTCCCGTACAAGGTCTCCACCACCGACCCCCAGGTGCTGAACGTCGACGCCTCCACCCTCGGCCGGGACGTCAGCTGGTACCTGGAGCTGGCCTGGAGCAGCGGCGGCCGCAAGGGCACCACCCGCATCGACGACCACGGCCGCCCGTTCCGCACGGTCGCCCTGAACGCCGGCCACGACTACTGGTACGAGGAGGGCGCCAACGCCTGGCTGCCGTACACGGAATGAAAGGCGGTGTCCGAGAGCCTGTGGTGCCGTTGAGGAGGTGAGCGGCCTCGTGGTGGCCGGTTGCCTTGGGAGGGCACATGCGTCTCTTGCTGATCCGTCACGGCCAGACGGCCGCGAACCTGGCGGCCGCCCTCGACACGGCGGCCCCCGGATCGCCCTTGACGGAGGTCGGGCACCGGCAGGCCGAGGAGCTGGTCGGCGTCCTGCGGGAGGAGCCGATCGGGGCGGTGTTCGTCTCGCCGCTCACGCGGGCCCGTCAGACGGCGGAGCCGCTGTCCGCGGCACTCGGGCTGCCGTCAGTCGTACGTGAGGGTCTCCGGGAGCTGGAGGCGGGTGCCTGGGAGCTGAGTACGTCGGGGGACGACGTCAGCCGGTACGCGGCGGTCGCCTCGGCGTGGGCGTGCGGGCGTCCCGACGTTCCGATGCCGGGGGCGTCCGACGGGAGGGACTTCCTCGGCCGGTTCGACGCGGTGATGGCCGAGGCGGCGGGCTGCGGGGCCTCCGTCGCCGCGCTGGTGACGCACGGCACGGCGATCAGGATCTGGGCGGCGGCCCGGACGGACAACGTCTGCATCGGGTTCGCCCTGGAGAACGAGGTGCCCAACACGGGTGTCGTCGTCGTGGAGGGCACGCCGGCCGACGGCTGGCGGGTGCGCTCGTGGGCCGGGGTGGAGGTCGGGGAACGGACCGAGTCAGCTCTCCTGGTGGGGTGAGCTCCAGGCCGGGGGCGCCTTGCGAGGGGCCGGCAGGTCGACGAGCTCCTGCCCGGACAGGTCGGCGATGCGGTGCATGAGACGGAGCGTCGTCTCCCGCAGTGCCGCGGTGGTCGGGAAGCCGTCGGCGCGGCGCTCGTGGTCGTGGGCCCGGGTGGCGAGCGGCGGCCCGAACCTGATCCGGACGGGGTGGCGGCGCAGCCGGGTGGTGCCGATGGGCTGCACGCGGTCGGTGCCGGTGATGCCGAAGGGAACGAGGGGGGCGCCGCTGATGAGGGCGAGCGCGGCGGCTCCCGGCCGGCCTCGGTAGAGCCTGCCGTCGGGTGAGCGCGTGCCCTCGGGGTAGAGCGCGAGGAGCCCGTCGTCGTCCAGGACCCCACGGCCGGTGTCCAGGACGGCCCGCGCGGCTGCCGACCCGCCGTACCGGTCCACGGGCAGCACCCCGAGACGGCGGTAGTACTGCGCCAGCAGCCGTCCTCCGACGCCGGGGCGGGTGAAGTACTCCTCCTTTCCGAGGATGACGACCCTGCGGGGGACGGCGGCGTAGAGGAACAGGGTGTCGCAGACGGCGAGGTGGTTCCCCGCCAGGAGTACGGGCCCGGTGGCCGGGATGTGCTCGGCACCCGTGACGGTCACCGGGCAGTGGGTGCGGGCGACGAGGCGCATGGCGGCGCGCACGGTGCGGTAGGTGAGGTGCGGCGGTCGGTGCGTCATGGCGTCACGAGGGGGAAGGCCCGGTCGGGGCGAGGACGTCGACGGCCTGGAGCCACAGGTCGGCCAGCTTCTCGGCGGCGGGCAGCGCGGTGTCCGCCGTGAAGGTGCAGACGGCCTCGTCGCGCCACAGGACGAGCGTCGGCTGGTACGGGAAGGGGGCCGGGAGGCAGTGCAGATTGGTGAAGCGGGCGGCGCGGCGGCCGGCGAAGCCGATGTCGGCGGTGAAGCCCAGGACGGTGGTCTGCAGACCGGCACGCGCGAACACCTGCCCCGAGAGCCTGCGGACACCGGTGACGCCGAGCTGCCCCATCGCCTTTCCCATGGCCCAGCGGACCCCGGGATCCTTCAGCGGCCTCGTGCGGTCGGCGACGATCCTGGCCCGTTCGCGGAGATCGCTCCGGTCCCAAGGGAGGTCGACCAGGGCCAGGGCGAAGCGGTTTCCGGTGTAGGGGGTCACCCCGGTCTGTTCCAGGGACACGGGGAGGACGATGCCGCGGGTCCGTCTGCCCTCCGCCGTCCAGCCCGTGGGGTCGGCCGCCTCCGCGACCCCGGTCAGGGCGGCGAGGTGCAGGTCCAGGACCGAGCACCCCAGCGACCGTGCCGCCGCGCGCAGGCGCCCGACGGGCACCACGGCCGAAGTGACCACCCGTCGGTTCTCGGGCGGCCCCGGCAGCAGAGGCCGTCGAGGTGCCCGTACGAGCAGACGACGGGTTGCTGCGGCGGTGTGGAGGCGGCCGGTGACACGCGCGCCGAAGGCCGGAGGTTCCTTGTCGCGCTGCGGCGGCGAAACGTTCATGGCGGGTACGGGTTCGGTGCGGGCGAACAGCAGACGGACCAGCCTCATCAGACTGACACCGTCGTGGAGAGCGTGGTGAGCGCGGTAGCAGAGGAGATATCCGTTCCTGTCCCCGTCCTCGTCGGCGACCAGCAGCACCTCCCACGGCCGTTGGGCGCATGCGGGCGCCGGTGCGTTGACCAGGGCGTCGTACGCCCGTGACCAGTCACCGGAACGACAGCCCGGCACGGGGAGCCGACGCACGTGGTCGGCGAGATGGTCGGCGCAGCCGACCAGCGGCGGCAGCAGGGGAAGACGCCGTCGTACGTGGTCCAGCACCGTCTCCACACCAGGAGGCGGCCCCTGCATCTCCATGGCCGCGCCGATGTGGAGGTAGTGGACCGACTCCTCCATCTCGCGGATCGTCCGATCGAGCGCCGGATAGGCGACGGCCGCCCCGGTCATGTCCGTCCCCTCCGTCATGGCCGTCCTCTCATTCGCCCGGCGTCAGTTCGGGCCAGACGACGGTGGTGGCCCCCCAGGTCAGGCCGGCGCCGAACGCCGCGATCACCAGGCGGGCACCGGGCGCGAGAGAACCGTCCCGCACCGAGTGGTCGAGCAGCAGCGGCACCGAGGCCGCGGAGGTGTTGGCCACGTGGTCGATGTTCGCGAGCCAGCGTTCTCCCGGCACGGCGAGTCGGGTCGACAGCGCCTGGCAGATGCGCGCGTTCGCCTGGTGGATCGCGACGCGGTCGACGGCGGGGAGGTCCCAGCCGGTCCTGTCGGCGGCCTCGCCGATCGCCGCGCCCATCCGCTCGACCGCGTTCCGGAACACCTGCCGTCCGTCCATGCGCACGTAAGGGCGCGGTTCGTCGGCGGTGTAGTCGTAGCCGGTGCGGGAGCCTCCCCGCGGCGTGCCCAGCAGACCCGCGCCGTCGCCGTCGCTGCCCAGGACGAAGGGCCCGAGAGCTCCCGGCTCGTCGGCGCGGCCCGCCCGCAGAACGGCCGCTCCCGCGCCGTCTCCGAAGATCGCGGCAGTCGTCCGGTCCATGGGGTCGGTGACGGCGGACATGGTGTCCGCCCCGATCACGAGGACCCGTTCCGCCGTTCCGCCGGCGATGAAGCCCGCGGCCACCGACAGCGCGTACACGAACCCGGCACACGCCGCGCCGAGGTCGAGGGCGGCCACACCGGACAGCCCGAGGCGGGAGGCGATCTCGGGTGCGCACGAGGGGATCAGCCGGTCGGGCGTCGACGTCGCCAGCAGAACGGCGTCGACCTGCCCGTGCCCCTGGGACTTCAGGGCGCGCGCCCCCGCCTCCACGGCCATGTCGACGGTCGCCGTCCCCGGTTCCACGCGGCGCCGGCTGCGGACGCCCGTGCGCTTCTGGATCCAGTCGTCGGTCACGCCCAACCGCTCCGCGACCTCGGTGTTGGGCACCACCAGGGGCGGCAGCCACGCGCCGAGGCCGCACAGGACGGCCGCCGGCGTCCCGCCGTTCCGCGCGGCCGTCACCGGGCGGCGGTCCGCTGCTGGTGCTCTTCGAGCAGCGTCGCCATCGCCCCGACCGTCGCGCACGCGGCGAGGTCGTCCTCGTGGACCACGACGCCCCACTCCTCCTGCGCGACCATGGAGAGTTCGGTCACGGACAGGGAGTCGAGGCCCGCCTCCTCCGGCGTCGCCTCGGCACGCACGGCGTCCGCCGGCAGCCCGAGCCTGTTCACCAGCGTTTCCCGCAGCCACTCGTACACGGCTCTCCCCGCTCCTCGCATCCGTCGCCGCGGCAGCGCGGCATTTCCGGGTCAACGTCCCAGATGCGCATCTTGGACAGGTAGTGGCGAGCACCCCCAGGGGTGAACGCCTGCTGTGGATTCCCTCGATAGGGGGACCGGTGGCGCTGTGTTGTCGCCGGAGGTCGCCTGTGATTCGCTGGCGGAATGGCTCAGGACCTGGAGATCGTCGTGTTCGCGTCCGCCGAGGAGTTCGAGGCGTGGCTCGGGGAGCACCACGCCGAGTCGGCGGGGATCTGGCTCAAGCTGCGGAAGAAGGCGCCCGGAGTCGTCGCGCTGACCTATGCGGAGGCGGTCGACGTGGCGCTCTGTCACGGGTGGATCGACGGGCAGAAGGCGAAGGCCGACGACGAGTGGTGGCTCCAGCGGTTCACTCCGCGCAGGCCGCGCAGCCGGTGGTCGAAGATCAACCGGGACAAGGTGGCCGCCCTGACCGCCCAGGGCCGGATGCGTCCGTCCGGCCAGGCCGAGATCGACCGCGCGAAGGCCGACGGCCGCTGGGACGCCGCCTACGACAGCCCGCGGACCGCCACCGTCCCGGAGGACCTCGCCGCCGCCCTGGCCGCCGACCCGGCGGCGGCCGCCTTCTTCGAGACCCTCGACCGCCCGAACCGGTACGCGATCCTGTACCGCGTCCAGGACGCCAAGAGGCCCGAGACCCGGGCCCGTCGCATCGCGCAGTTCGTGTCGATGCTGGCGAAGGGCGAGAAGCCGCACCCGTGAGCGGCGGGAGGACGCGACCGGCCGCTACCGGGCCCGCCCGCGCGCCGTCCTCGCCCGTCCCACCAGCGTGAACACGAGGACGCCCGTGGTGGCGCCGAGGGCGATCGCCAGGCCGTCCGCGAGGGCGCGGGGCGTCACCGGCCGGAGGGTGTCCAGGGCGGGGAAGAGGACCCCGGCCCCCGCGCACGCGGCGAGCACGCCCGCCGGCCAGTCGCGGCGCGGCCGGAACCACTCCGCGAGCAGGCCCACCGCCAGGTAGGCGATCAGGCTCGTCGAGAAGTCGAAGAGGGCGACCAGCACTCCGCCGACGGCGCAGACCACCCAGCATCCGACGATCTCCCACCTCGCGTCGCGCCAGGTGACGACCTCGCGTTCGTCCGCCAATTCCCCTCCCTCTCTCCGCGTTTCCCGATCAGATGTTCTGATGATCACCCTCTCTACCTACCGTAAGGACCCCGCATGACCTGGTCGGAACTCACGGTCGTCCGCGACGGCGTCCGCCTCTCCTGCCGCGACTGGGGCGCCCCGGGCGGCTCGGGCGGCTCGGACGGTTCCGGACCCGATGTCGTCCTGCTGCACGGGCTCGCCGGGCACGTCGGTGAATGGGACGTCATCGCCGCGGAGTTGAGCGCCCGCCACCGGGTCGTCGCCGTGGACCAGCGGGGTCACGGCGCGAGCGAGCGGCGCCCGGCGGACGTCTCGCGGGCCGCGTACGTCGCGGACGTCGTCGCCGTACGCGAACGGCTCGGGCTCCGGAACCCCGTCCTGGTCGGGCAGTCCATGGGCGGGCACACCGCCATGCTCGCCGCCTCCGCGCACCCGGAGCTCTTCCGCGCGCTCGTGCTCGTGGAGGCCGGGCCCGGCGGGTCTACCCCCGAGAGCCAGGAGCGGATCGGCGGCTGGTTCGACTCCTGGCCCCGGCCGTTCCCCTCCCGCGAGGCCGCCGTCGAGTTCCTCGGCGGCGGACCCGTCGGCGAGGGGTGGGCGGCCGGTCTGGAGGAGCGCGACGGCGGCTGGTGGCCGCGCTTCGACAACGACGTGATGGTCGAGTCGCTGACCGAGAACGCCCAGCGGTCCTTCTGGGACGAGTGGGAGGCGGTCGCCTGCCCCACCCTGGCCGTCCTCGGCCAGACCGGCTTCCTCCCGCCCGCGGAGGTCGACGAGATGCTCGGGCGGCGGCCCGGGACCCGGGCCCTGAGCGTTCCCGGGACGGGGCATGACGTCCATCTGGAGCGCCCGGACGTCCTGGGACGCGTACTCCGGGAGTTCCTGGGAGACGTCTGAGGAAAGGGTGAAGGCCCAGGTCGGGGACGACCTGGGCCTTCACTCGTTTCCTGCCTGACTGATCAGCCGTTGCGGCGGCGCGTCGCCCTGCGGGCGACGAAGCCGAGGGTCAGGGCCAGGGCCGCCAGGAGCCCCGCGAGGAGCGTCCACGGGCCCGTGCCCGTGTCGGAGAGGCTGCCTCCGTCCTCCTTCGGGCCGGGCGCCGGGGGCGGGCCCGTACTCGTGGAGGGGGTGGGGGTCGGCCCCGTGGGGGTCGGGTCGGTCGGCGTGGGTGTCGGCGTCGGATCCGTCGGCGTGGGCGTCGGGGTCGGATCCGTCGGCGTCGGGGTCGGCGTCGGCGGCGTCGCGAAGGTGTTCGTCACGTCGACCGTCGCCTTTCCGTCCACCGTGACCTCGCCGTCCGTGCGTCCGTCGGACGCCTTGTACGTGACCGTGTCACCGTCCGGAACGTCCGTCTCCGTCACCGTGCACGTGGCGCCGTCCGGGACGGAGACCTCGCGGGTCTCGCCGTCGGAGAGGCTGAAGGCCGCGTCCTCCGCCGCGAGCGGGACCGCGCCCTGGTCGGTCGTGCAGGCGAGGGTGAAGGCGTACGGGCCCGCGCCGCCGTTCACGACGTGCTTGGTGACCTCGACCAGGCCGGCCGGGAAGGTGTTCGTGACGGTGATGGTCGCCGTGTCGGAGCCGGAGGCGGTGATCACCACCGGGTTGTCGGCGGTGCCGTGGTCGACGACCGTCTCCGCCGCGCCGCCCGTGTCGGTCTCCTCCGCCCAGCAAAGGGTGTTGACCGGGAGGGGCTTGATCGTCACCGGTTCGTCGGCGGTCACCTCGTACTCCTTGTGGAGGACCAGGTCGCCCGGCTCGCCCGACGCCGTCGGCAGCGCGCAGGAGACGTCCACCGTGAAGGTGCGGCCGTCGGCGTACGCGGCGGCGTCACCGTCCACCGTCTTGACGAGCTTCAGCTCACCGAAGACGTACGTGTTGGTGATCTCGGCCGTCTGGACGGAGGGGTCCACCAGGCCCGGCTTGATCGTGACGGTGAGGGGGTCGTTCTCGGGGTGGTTCGCGCTGCCGCCCCGCGCGTTCTCCTCCCAGACCTCGCACTCCGCGCCCGCCGGGATCGAGTCGATCGTCACGGGCTTGTCCACGGAGACCTTGTAGTCCGCGTCGAGGACCGTCCGCTCGGGGCGGCCCTGCGGCTTGATGACGCAGGTGACGTGGAAGGGGAACGGGGCCTTGGAGAGGCCGGGGGTGAGGGCGGACGGGTGGTCGCCGAGCGCCTTCGTCAGCTTCAGGCCGCCGTAGGCCAGGGCCACGCCCACCTGGATGGGTTCGTTCGCCTGGAGCACGCGCGGCGAACCGGCGCGGTCCGTCGTCTCGTTGTGGGCGTACGAGTTCCACGCGATGGTCGGGTCGCCGTTGTGGGCGACGTCCAGCGGGGTGTCCATCGCGTAGGTGACGTCGACCGTGCCGCCCGGGGGGAGCGGGGTCGGGAACGCGAGGTCGAGGCGGGTGCCGACGGCCTTCGGGCCGAAGGTGTCGTCCCAGGTGCCGGCGGCGCACACCGCCGCGTTCGAGCCCGCGCCGCCCATGCCGAGGTCGTCGGTGCAGAGCGGTTCGTCGTTCTCGTACGAGACGGTCATCGTGCCCGGTCCGGTCAGCTCGGGGCGCGAGGCGAGGGTGGGGCGCTTGTCCCAGGCCGTGCCCCGGCTGACGTCGAGGATGACGCCCTTGTCGCCCTGGACCGGGAAGCGGTCGACGACGCGCATGGCCGTGCCGTTCTCGGTTCCGGAGTTCTGGATGCGCATCAGGTAGTGGTACCGGTCGCCCGGGTTGACCAGGGCGACGCACGGGGTGGTGGTGTACTGGCGGCCGGTGGCGTCCTTCGCCGAGAGGCAGGAGGGGTCGCCGACGGGGACGACCGTGCCGCCGCGCTGGTCGAACCAGCCCAGCTCGTCACGGCCGGAGACCCACTTGCGGGCGGAGAACGAGGCGCCGGACTTGGCCGTCAGCGTCGCGGAGGCGACGCAGTACAGGCCGGAGCCGAAGGTCGCCCCGTCCGCCTGCGACGGGCCGTCGCAGGTCATGTCCTTGTCGGAGGAGGTCGCGCCCATGGTGTTGGTGGCGACGTCACCGGCGTTGATGCCGGCTTCCAGGCTGACGTGGATCTCGATGGTGAGGGTGGCGCCGGGCGCGAGCACCCAGGCCTTGCCGTCGGCGTCCTTCGAGAAGTCCCAGCTGAGGCCCGCGATCCGGGATCCGTCGGTGGTCTGCTCGAAGACCGGGGTGGGGACGGGCGGGGTGCCGTCGGGGACCTGCGTGTCGATGACCTTGTACGGCTGTCCGTTGTCGCCCTGGAAGGAGTCGAGGAACGCGATGCCGGGCGGCAGGGCGTCCTTGACCAGGAGGTTCGGGATGTTCGCCGTCCCGGTGTTGGTGACCTTCAGGTAGAAGGGCGCGTCCTCGCCGGGGGCGATCGCCGTGTTCGGCGCCTTGCTCACCGCGAGGACCGGGTCGCCCTTGACCAGGTTCAGGGTCGCGTCGACCGGCGCGATGTCCTTGGGCTTGTCCTCGTCCTCGACCTTGGTGAGGAAGCGGCCGCTCGCCGTGTCCTCCAGATGGGCCGGGACCGGCTGTCCGTTGCTCCGCAGGGCGGGGCGCGGGCTGACGGTGAAGACGAGCACACCGTCGCAGGCCGTCTTGGTGCACGGGGTGATCGTGTAGCCGTCGTTGAAGGCGCTGGTCGAGGAGTAGGTGACGCGCAGGCCGGTGACCGCGGCCGGGTCGACCCCGGAGGGCAGCGCGGCGGAGGTCGCGGGCGATCCGGCGACCCAGGCCCCGTTCACGTACGCGTCGAGTGTCACCCGGTCCGCGCCCGCCGGCATCTGGTTCGACTTGATCGCGGTGAGGTCGACGGCGTCGAAGAAGTCGGTGTCCTGGTCGGTGACTTCGAGGTACTTCGCCGACATGTTGCCGGTGTTGCGGATAGTGAGGGTGGTGTCGGCGGTCTGGCGGGGCAGGCCGGGGACGTACTCGGGGAGCTCGCCGGGGCTGATCGACTTGTTGAGCGAGGCCGAGTCGGAGGCCGGGCCGGTGCTCATGCCCGGGGAGCAGACGTTGCCGCCGGGGACGTAGTCGCCGCCCGCCGTGATCGAGTAGCAGTTGCTGAACTCGACGCCGTTGTCGACGCCTTCGCGCCGTTCGGTGACGAGGTCGACGGTGAAGCTGGACTGCGGGGGCATGTTGCCGTCGTAGAGGGCGCGGATGCCCTTCGCCCGGTGGAGGAGGTCGGTGTCGTTCGCGTCGTAGGCGACCCAGTCGCCCGTGCCGGCGGCCGGGTCCCACAGTTCGAGGGTGACCGGCGCGGAGGACGGGCGGACGCTCGCGGAGTCGATCCGGAGGACGTCGAAGGGGCTCTCGCCGGCCGGCTTGCCGTCGGGGCCCGCCGAGGGGTCGGTGAGGACCGGGTTCACCAGCGGCTTGTTGCCGTTGTTGGTGACCGTCAGGTGCATGCCGATGGGCTGGCCCGGCGGCACGTTCGTCTGGTCGACGGTCTTCTCGCCCTGGCCGGAGGTGTTCGGGGCCTCGATCGGCAGGGTCGCGCAGGCGGTGCCGGAGGCCGTACCGCTGCCGTCCGTGCGTCCCGCGTCGCCCGCGAAACCGGCGCAGTTGGAGACGCCGGGGCTGGAGCCGGTGGGCAGGTCGTCGGCGGTGACGTCACCGGTGAGGGTGCCGTGCAGGTCGAGGCCCGCGTCGGCGCCCGGCTCGATGGTCGGGTTGCCGTCCGCGTCGACGCCCGTGTAGACGACCTCGACCTTGGTGACGGTCGTCCCGGCCTTCGCCACGTCGACGGTGGTGTTCTCGGTGTACGTCTTCGTGGTGCTGGTCCCGTCGGCGTACGTGACGGTCAGCTCGGCCTTCGTCGCGCCCTTCGGGAAGCGCAGCCGCACCTGGTCCACGTCCAGCTTGCTGAACTCGCTGGTCGCCGTCGCGTCCGGCTCCGTGACCGTGATCGACTTCACCGGGAACGGCGAGCCGTTCGTGACGTCGACGAGCGTGCTGACCGGCGAGTTCTCGCCGAGCACGGCGTGTTCGCCGGTCTCCTGCGCGAAGTCCCCGTCGGTGTCGGGGATGTACTTCTTGGTGCCGGTGAGCACGAGGATGTCCGGCAGGATGTCGTACGTGTCGCAGGCCTGCGCCCCGGCGACCGTGCCCTTCGTGGCCTCCTCGGCCGACGGCACGGCACAGTTGTTCACGACGATCTTGTCCGTGGGGCGGAGGGGCGAGCCGTCCGACCGCTTGGTGTCGCGCAGCCTGAGCCCGACCTCGACGGTCCCGCCCGTCGCGTCGTACGGGAGCGGATCACCGTTGCTGTTGGTGAAGACGACCTCGACGCCGACCACCTCGTCGGGCTCGACCCCGGCGGGCAGCGGCAGCTTGCCGGGCGCGCTGATCGAGCCGCCGGTGCGGGTGGTGCCGTCCTCCGTGGTGACCACGAGGTGGGCCTCGTCGGCTCCGGCCGGGAAGCGGGTCACGGTGGCGGTGGTGAAGTCGAAGTACTCGAAGGTCTCGGCGCTGTCGTCCGTGACCGACAGCTCGGTGACCTCGGCCGATGACGAGGACTGGTTGCGTACGTTCAGGGTGACCGTCGACGTCTCGTCCGTGCCCGCGACGGCCGAGCCGTCCTCCCAGGTCTTCGTCGCGACCGGCTTGACGACGAGCGGGATGGTGATCGTGACGTCCGTGGACGAGGTCTTCGGGTCGGCGTTGTCGGCGGAGACCCGGGCGGTGTTGGTGACGGTCGTGCCGTCCTTCATGTCGGTGTCGGCCGGGACGCGCATCCCGACCTCCACCGTGCCCGCCTGACCAGCCCTCAGACCGGTCTCGCCGGTGGGGTTCTGGAGGGCCTGCTTGTAGACGATCACCAGCTTGCGGGTGGCCTCGTCGTACGTGACGTCGCGGGTGGTCGTGCTCTTGGGGAGGCTGGTCACGTCGAGCCCCGCCGGGAGGGTGTCGGTGACGGTGAAGTGCACACAGTCGACCGTCAGTCCCGAGCACTGGCCGTTCAGGGTGTAGATGAACTCGTCACCGGGCTTGAGCGGCTTGCCCCCCGTGTCGTTGGTCTTCGTGATGCCGACCGCGCTCCGGGGAACGTCGCCGGCGGCGGCCACCACGGCGGGTGCCGGGGCGGCGCAGAGCAGGCTGAGCGCGGTGGCGATTCCGACGGCCAGTCGGGCACGGCCACGTGGGGGCCGGTGTCGGGGCATGGATCAGTCCCGTCCAGAGAGTTCGACAGTGACCTCTCGGACATTAAGGGCGAAATTGATCATCACCCCTTCGCCACACCGGGACGATAGTTGCGTTAGTCCGTAATTCAGACTATTCCGGATCTTTTCGCACCCCCATGCGAAACTGGCGCATGATCTATCACGTCGTGACCCCGGCCGAGTGGAACGCCGCCCCCGACCGCCCGTACGCTCCCGCCTCCCTCGCCGAGGAGGGCTTCGTGCACTGCTCCCCCGACGAGGCCACGACCCTGGCCGTCGTCAACGCCTTCTACCGGGAGACCGAACGGCCCCTGCTCGCCCTCGTCCTCGACGAGGAACGGCTGACGGCCCGGCTGGAGTTCGAGGCGGCGGCGCCGACCCCGCCGCCGGGGGTCGCGGACGACGTCCTCTTCCCCCACCTCTTCGGACCCGTCAACCGGGACGCCGTGGCCCGGATCCTCCAGGTCGCCTGGGCCGAGGACGGGCGGGCCGTCGGGCTCACCGCGTTTGCCTGAGCGCGGGGCGGGCAGCCGCCCGGTAGAGGGCTGAGGTGAGCAGAGGGCTGAGGTGAGCTGCCATGATGCACCACGACACCCCTCGTGAGATCTGGGGCTACCGCGCCGATTCCGGCTACGAGACCGGCACCGACCTCGTCGGGTTCACCGTCGCGGCGACCGACGGCGACATCGGGAAGGTCGACGAGCACACCGACGAGGCCGGAGCCGGCTACCTCGTCGTCGACACCGGCGTGTGGATCTTCGGAAAGCACGTCCTGCTGCCCGCGAGCACCGTACGGAGCGTCGACCGCGAGGCCGGGACCGTACGCGTCGACCGCACGAAGGCGCAGATCAAGGACGCGCCCGAGTTCGAACGCGGGCGGGAGCCGCGCGACCCGACCTACCTGGAGCAGTTCGCGAAGTACTACGGCGTCCCGCACATGTAGGGACTGCGCACGTGGAGGGACTGCGGGGACACCTGTAGGAAGACGACAATCCGCTCCTCCGGATGCGGGAACCCCGTATCCCCGTGATGCTGGGAACGTCGGCATTTCGTGAGGAGGACGTCTATGTCCATGCTCGACAAGCTCAAGGGCATGATCAAGGGCCACGAGGACACCGTCGGCCAGGGCATCGAGAAGGCGGGCGACGCCGTCGACGCCAAGACCGGTGACAAGTACAAGAGCCAGGTCGATACGGCCCAGGAGAAGCTCCACGAGCAGTTGGGTACGCAGCAGCCGGGCTCCGAGCAGCCACCGGCCAAGTAGCGCCCCCTCTCCGGCGCGTGACCGCCGAAGGCCCCGGGTCCTGTCCCCGGGGCCTTCGGCATGCGCGGAACCGTTCCTGCCCCGGTACGGCTAGTGCGGCGCGGTCGCGTCCGCCGGGAACGCCGGGCCGTGGCCCGGGACGATCACGTCCGCCGCGGCGAGCACCCGCAGCCGGGAGCCGCGCAGGACCGCGTGGTCGGGGGCGACCGGGTCCTCGACGGGGCCGTTCGGCCGCCACCACAGGTCGCCGACGAACGCGACGACACCCGTGGCCGTACCGGCGAGGAGGGTGATGTCCTCGCGGCTGTGTCCGGGGGTGCGGATCAGGCGGAGCGACGGGGTGAGCTCGTGGCCCTCGGCGTCGCGGTCGGTCCACTGGTCGTTCTCGTAGATCGCCTTGTGGTCGTGGACGCGGGCGCGGCCGAAGAGGCCGACGTTCATGGTGTTGTCCGGGTGGTGGTGGCTGAGGACGACGTCGGTGATGTCGTCCGGGCCGAGGCCGAGCGCGGCCAGCGGGCCGAGGATGCGGTCGCGGCCGGCGACCATGCCCGGGTCGACGATCACGTGCCGGTCGCCGTCGTGCACGTACGAGACGGTGGCGGCGACGCCGGGCCCGGTGGAGAGCGTGTATCCGGTGGTCAGGATCGTGAAGGCGGCGGTACGGCCCCGGGGGGCGTCGGTCGCGGAGGCGCCGGTCACGGGGGCGTCGGTCACGGGGGCGAGGGTGCTGCTCGTCTCGTTCATGGGCTCAAGTCTTCTGTCCCGCACCGCCCTTCACGAGTGGCCGCTCTGCCACCCATCGCAGGAAAAGTGCCACACTGCCTCCTCATGACTCCGCCCTTCGTCACCGTCGCCGCCTACGCGCCCGCCGGCGTCGGCATGCTCGGCGCCGGGATCGTCTCCGAGGTGTTCGACGCCCGGGGCCCCGACCTGCCCCGCTTCGACTTCGCGCTCTGCACGGACCGGCCCGGCCGGGTCAGGACCGACGTCGGGCTCCCCCTCGTCGTCGAGCACGGCCTCGACCGGCTGGCCGCCGCCGATCTCGTCATCGCCCTCCCCTGGGCCCACTTCCGTACGCCTCCGGCCCCCGCCGTCCTCGACGCGCTGACCGCCGCCCACGCGCGCGGGGCGCTCGTCGCCGCCCACTGCGTCGGCGCCTTCGCGCTCGCCTCCGCGGGGCTCCTCGACGGCCGCCGCGCCACCACGCACTGGCGGTTCGCCGGGCTCCTCGCCGAGCGCCACCCGGCCGTCACCGTCGACCCCGACGCGCTGTACGTGGACGAGGGCCCGGTCGTCACCGGCGCGGGCGCCGCCGCCGGCTTCGACCTGTGCCTCCACCTCCTGCGGCGCGAGTACGGCGCCGCCACGGCCAACGCCATCGCCCGCGACCTGGTCCTCCCCTCCCACCGGGACGGCGGGCAGTCCCAGTACCTCGTCACGCCCGCCCCCGAGGACAGCCAGGACGAGCGGCTCGCCGACGTCCTGGCCTGGGCCCGGGAGCACCTGGACCGGCCGCTGCCCGTGGCGGAGCTGGCCCGCAGGGCGCTGATGAGCCGTCGGTCCTTCGCCCGCCGCTTCGCCGCCTCCACCGGCACGACCCCGCACGCCTGGCTGCTCGGGCTGCGTCTCGGCCGGGCCGAGGAGCTCCTGGAGACCACGGACCTCCCCGTCGAGGAGATCGCCCACGCGGTGGGCTTCGGCAGCGCCGCCGTGCTGCGCGCCCAGTTCGTCCGCCGCCGGGGTGTGCCGCCGCGCACGTACCGCCGCTCCTTCGGGCGCCCGCCGCGCGAGCCGTGACCCCCGCGGGCCGTGCGCGGCGCGAGCCGTAACCCGCGCGATCCGTACGCCGCGCGGGCCGTGACCCGCGCGCGCCGTAACCCGTACGGCCGACAGCGGTTGCCGCCCTCCCTGGGCCGTTCGAGCCTGAAGGGATTCGTGCGACCACTGGGAGGGCCCATGAGCAGCCTCGACACCCCCGCAGACGTACCCAGACCACGAGCGGCCGCCGCACGGCCCGCGCCGACCACCATGACCTGGGTGACGCTCGCCCTGATGACCACCGCGTCGGTGGCGAGCCTGCGGGCCGCGCCGACCATGGCCGTCTACGGCCTGGCGTGCGTCTTCCTCTACCTGATCCCCGCGATCGTCTTCCTGCTGCCGACCGCGCTGGTCTCCGCCGAGCTCGCCTCCGGCTGGAGCGGCGGCGTCTACCGCTGGGTCGCCGAGGGCCTCTCCAAGCCCCTCGGATTCCTCGCGGTCTGGTGCCAGTTCGCGATGACGATCTTCTACTACCCGAGTCTGCTGGCCTTCGTGGCGTCGACGATCGCGTACGTCATCGACCCCTCGCTCGCCTCGAACGGCGTCTACACGGCGATCGTCATCATGGTCCTGTACTGGACCGGCGTCTGGATCTCCTCGCGCGGCACCAAGGCCCTCGCCGGCCTGTCGAGCTGGGGCCTCATCATCGGCACGCTCGTGCCCGGCACGATCCTCGTCGTCCTCGGCATGGTCTTCCTCGGCCAGGGCAACCCCTCCGCCGCGCCGATGGACAGCAGCCACCTGCTGCCGCAGTGGACGGGCCTCGCGAGCCTCGTCCTGATCGTCAACAACTTCCTGTCGTACTCCGGCATGGAGATGAACGCGGTCCACGTCTCCTCGCTGAAGGACCCGGCGAAGGAGTACCCGAAGTCGATGTTCCTGGCGGTCGGCCTCGTCCTGCTCATCTTCATCCTGCCCGCCCTCGCGATCAGCTGGGTCGTCCCCGCCGACCAGCTCAGCCTGACCGCCGGTGTCATGCAGGCCTTCGACGCCTTCTTCTCGTACTTCAACGTCGGCTGGATGACCCCGATCGCGGCCGTCATGCTGATCTCCGCCTCCCTCGGCGGCATGCTGACCTGGCTCGCCGGCCCGTCGAAGGGCCTCCTGGAGATCTCCCGCCACGAGGGCTACCTGCCGCCGTTCCTGCAGAAGCTCAACAAGTTCGGCATCCAGCAGAACATCCTGGTCACCCAGGGCGTCGTGACCTCGGTCATCGCCCTGATGTACGCGCTGATCCCGAACGTGTCGAGCGTCTACTGGATCTTCTCGACCATCACCACGCAGGTGTACCTGATCGTCTACCTGCTGATGTTCGCCGCCGCCATGCGCCTGCGGAAGACCCATCCCGACCATCCGCGCGGCTACCGGGCACCCGCCCTCGGCCTGCTCTGCTCGGTCGGTCTGCTCGCCTCGCTCGCGGCCATGGCCATCGGCTTCATCCCGCCCTCGCAGTTCGGCGGCAGCAGCGTCCTGCAGTACGTCGTCGTGGTCGGCGGCGGACTGGTGATCCTGGGCCTGCTGATCCCCTGGGCGTTCCTGAAGTTCCGCAAGCCGGACTGGCGCACCGCCGAGGGCACCGCGTCCGTCGAGGCCGCCGAGGGCGAAGGAGAAGCGCGATGAGCACCCGTTTCGCGATGCAGCACAAGTGGATCTACTGGGGAGCGATCGTGCTCCTCGTCGGGCTCGTCGTCACCGGCCTCATCCGGTACTCGGCCGTGCGGACGAACAGCAAGACCGAGGCCAAGGCCACCCAGCTCCAGGACGAGCTGGTCAAGGCCGGTTACTCGTCCCCGGACACCGAGACGATCGAGCGGCTGCTCGGCACGGACGGCGGCCAGGTCTGCGAGGAGCCGGGCAACGCGCTCAAGACGGCGCTGTGGAAGATCCAGCAGTCCAACGGCGCCGGGGGCCCCGGCCAGCGGCCCGTGATCTCCGACGCGAAGGCCCTCCAGGCCGAGCGGATCGTCCTGAAGGTCTACTGCCCCGACCAGCTGGAGGAGTTCGACGAGGCGCTGAAGGAGCTGAAGACGGACGACACCGTACGGCGGTGACGCTCGCCGTACGGTGTCGGATCGGTTCTTCCGTCGCTACAGAGCAGGGGTCTCCGCCGGGGGCCCCTGCTTCGTTTCCGTCTTCTCCGCGAGGAACGCGGTCACCCCGAGCAGGAAGAGCAGCAGGAGCGCGATCCCGACCACGACCCAGCCGGTCGGGTGCGGCCAGAAGACCACGGCGGCCGCCGCGCCCGCGACGAGGATCCAGGTGATCCAGGTGCGGTAGCGGCGGACGAAGGGGCCCACCGGTCCGGTGCGCAGGCCCGCGTGGTCGGCGGCGCCCCGGGTCGCGGTGATGCCCGCGTCCCACAGGCCGCGGACGACGGTCGCCGGGCGGCTCGGGCCGGAGAGCCAGGCGGCCAGGGCGATGAGGACGCCGAGCGTCACGAAGACCCGTACCGAGGTGCGGAGGTAGCGGATCAGGGTGTCGTAGACGGCCCCGGCGGCGGCCGGGGAGACGCCGGCCGGCAGGGCGTTGAGGTAGACCGTGCGGAAGACGGTGAGCGCGACGCCGAGGACGAGGGCGGCGACGGCGATGCCGAGGGTGCCGGCGATGAGGCTCCGGCGCCGGTGCGCGGAGAGCAGGACGCCACCGGCCACCAGGAGCACCGCGATCACCGGCAGCCAGGTGCCGAGGCCCTGGAGCAGCGAGAACCCCGTCTTGGCCTTGCCGATGTCGTCGGCCTCCAGGACGGTGAACTCGGTGTGGACCTCGGGGATCTTCGCGGCGATCGTCATGCCGGAGTCGACGAGCCGCTGCTTCACGCGGTCGATGACCGGGGCGAGGTCGATGGTGACGGTGTCCTGGTTGATCTGTACGGCCCCGTCGTCGCTGCCCGTCAGCGCGCGGTCGAGGGAGGTGTGGATCGCCCGGTTGGCGTCGACCCAGATCGTCTCGAAGGCGTCGGACGCGACGACGTCCTGCGTCCGGTCGTGGACGAAGCTCTTGACCGCGCCCTCCAGCGAGTCCCCGAGCTTGTCGAGGGCCTTGCCGGCCAGGGGCCGCTGGTCGGGGGCCACGTCCTCCAGGAGCGCGTTCAGGTCGATGTGCTCCATGACCGCGTTCGTCACGCGGGTCGCCACGGCCGCCTGGATGTCGGGGTCGGAGGCCAGCGGGGTGACGGTCTGCACGTACCGGTCGGTGTCGCCGACGATGTCCGAGGACCAGGCGGCGACGAGGCCGAGCGGGGTCAGGACGCAGCCGATGACGATGAGCAGGGCGGCGAAGAAGGAACGGACGCGGTGGTGGGGCGGCTTGGCGGCCGCCTCCCTCGCTTCGAGGGCCGCGATGCGGGCCCGTAGAGCGGTCAGCTCGGCGTCACCTTCGGGGCTCACGTCCTTGGCGGCCATCGGCACCCACTCCTCACCCAGAGAGACAAATCAGGGCAATTCTCCGGCGGGTGGTCGGGTTTGTCGCCCGGAGGACGGCCTTCCGGTGGCCTTCCGGTGGTCCGTGTGGGTGATCATGCGGACATGACACTGCACTGCGCCGTACTCGACGACTACCAGGGCGTCGCCCTCTCCTCCGCCGACTGGAGCCCGCTCGCCGGCCGCGTGGACGTACGTGTCCTGCGGGAGCACCTCGACGACGGAGGCGAGGGCGAAGGAAGCGGCCGGGACGCGCTCGTGGCCGCCGTCGAGGACTGCGAGATCCTCGTCGTCATGCGGGAGCGGACCCCGGTGGACGCGGCCCTGCTCGACCGGCTCCCCCGCCTGCGTCTGATCGTCACCTCCGGCATGCGCAACGCCTCCGTGGACGTCGCCGCCGCCCGCGCGCGCGGGATCGTCGTCTGCGGCACGGCGAGCAGCCCGCAGCCGCCCACCGAGCTCACCTGGGCCCTGCTCCTCGGCCTCGCCCGGCACGTCACGACCGAGGCGCGGGCGCTGCGCGAGGGCGGGCCGTGGCAGTCGACGGTCGGCGCCGACCTGGGCGGGCGGACCCTCGGGCTCGTGGGCCTCGGCAAGATCGGCGGCCGGGTGGCCCGGGTCGGGCTCGCCTTCGGCATGGACGTGGTCGCCTGGAGCCCGAACCTCACGGAGGAGCGGGCCGCCGAACACGGCGTACGGCTCGCGAAGGACAAGCGGGCGCTGTTCGCGGAGAGCGACTTCGTCTCGCTGCACATGGTGCTGTCGGAGCGCTCGCGGGGCCTCGTCGGGGAGGAGGAGCTGCGCGCGATGCGCCCGTCCTCGTACCTCGTGAACACCTCGCGGGCCGGGCTCGTCGACGAGGAGGCGCTGCTCCGGGCGCTGCGGGAGGGGTGGATCGCGGGGGCCGGGCTCGACGTCTTCGCGACGGAGCCGCTGCCGGCGGACGACCCGCTGCGGAGCCTGCCGAACGTCCTCGCCCTCCCCCACCTCGGGTACGTCACCGAGGGGAACTACGGGCGGTACTTCGGGGAGGCGGTGGAGGACATCGAGGCGTTCCTGGAGGGGGCGCCGGTGCGGGTGCTCCCGTAGATACGGGATCCAGGGAGCACCCGCCGGTTCAGGCCGCCGGTACCGGCTTCGCGCCGGCGGCGGTCTCCGCCGGGCGCGGGGCGAGCAGGCGCTCGGCCGCGTACCCGAAGGCGATCCCGAAGACCGCCCACAGGACCGCCTGGATGCCGAGGGTGGCGAGCCGGAACTCCCACAGCACGGCGGCGGGGAACCCGGCCTGGACCGCGTCCCCGTTGCCCGGCAGGAACGCGCAGGCGACCGCGATCGCGGCGACGAAGCCCACGCCCGCGACGACGGTCGCGTTCCAGTTGCCGAGGCGCGGGGCGAGGCGGCGGCCGGCGATGACGGCGGCGACGCCGAGCAGCACGCTCAGCAGGATCATCAGGAAGAAGAGCGTGGTGCGCTTCCCGATGGTGTCCGGGTTGCCGACGGCCGGAGGGGTCGCCGGGTACTTCAGGAACGGCACCAGGTAGACCGTGGTGAAGGCGGCGGCCGAGACGAGCGCGGCCGTCGCCCTCGGGGTGAACCGGCCCACGCGTCCCAGGACGAAGGCGAACTCGAGGGAGGCGATGCCGCCGAGCGCGACGCCGTAGACGAGGACGCCGGTGGCGAGGCCCGCGGTGGACTGGAGGTCCCGGCTGACGAGTTCCTCTTCCTCCTCGTGGGCCGCCTCCGCCGCCTGGTGATGGCCGGTGTGTTCGGCCTGGGCCGCGGCCTCCTCGACGGCGATCGAGGCGTTGACGGACGGTTCGCCGACGACGTACGCGACGGCGAAGGCGAACAGTCCGGCGATCAGGCCCGCGAGCATGCCGCGGACCAGGAGTCTCCTCACGGTGGAGGAGTCGGTGTGCGTGTCGGTGTGCGTGTCGGTGCGCATGTCGGTGGAGTCCCCGGTCGGTCAGTGGCAGGGGAAACCGAGCAGGTGACGGCCGTCGTGCACCCACTCGTGCACGTCGCTGCCGGCGAAGACGGAGAGGGCGCCCTGCTCGGCGCCGACGAAGTAGAGCGCCACCAGCGCCAGGAGCCCGGCGAACAGGGCCCAGGGCAGCACGGTGCGGACCGGCAGGGAAACCGGCAGCGCTACGGGGGTGGTGGGGGTGACGGCGGGGGCGACGGCCTCGGCCATGGCGGAACCTCCTCGGGAACTCGCGTCCCATTGCGGTGGTGCGCGACGACGGTCGTCGGGTCTGACTCACCGCGTCCGGGGGTGCCGGGGCGGCTCACAGTGGCGCGACCGTGCCGGATTTGCACCGGACTTCCGTCTCGCCGTCGTCGGTTGTGGAATTGTCGCCGTGACCGTACCGCGTACGCCGTGCGGCGCCAAGGGCGTGCAGGCGGCGGATCGAGCAGTGAGGGATGGATCACCTGTGGTGGGGACGGCAGGGACGGGGACGGCGGGGACGGGGACGGCGGGGACGGGGACGGTTCGGCTGACTCTCGTGGCGCCCGCGATGAGCGCGGCGCTGCGGGAGGCGCGGTTCGACGACGGGTCGTCGCCGGTGGAGCCCGTACGCACCGCCGACCCGCTGCGTCTCGGCAGGTCCGTACGGGTCCTGACCTCGCCTTCCGCCCGCTGTCGCGGGACGGCGGAGGCGCTCGGGCAGGGGGGTGCGGCGGACGAGCCGGCGCTCGCCGGGTGCGCGATGGGGCGGTGGCGGGGGCGGCGGCTCGACGAACTCGCCGGGGAGGAACCGGAGTCGGTGGCCGCCTGGCTCGGCGACCCGGACGCGGTCCCGCACGGTGGGGAGTCGCTGCGCGACTTCTGGGGGCGGGTAGGGGGCTGGATGGAGGGCCTCGCGCCCGGGACGGTGTGGGCCTTCGCCGAGCCCGAGGTCGTCCGGGCGGCCGTCGCCCACGCCTTCGGCGTACCGGAGGCGGTGTTCTGGCGGGTGGACGTACGGCCGTTGACGTCGGTGGAGCTGACGGGGCGGGCGGGGCGGTGGAACGTGGGGATGGGTTCGAGACTGCCGGGCTCGTAGCGTCCGGACGTCCTACGTCATGCTCGTACGGGCCAGCTCCACGAACTCCGCTTCGGTGAGGCCCAGTTCGCGGGCGTCCGCCGCCGCCTCGCGGAGGCGGGCGACGAGGCGGGCGCGGTCGGGGGCGGTGGCGCCGGGGACGATGACGGCGCCGCGGCCCCGGCGGAGTTCGATGAGGCCCTCCTCGCGCAGGCGTTGGTAGCCGCGGAGGACGGTGTGGACGTTGACGCCGAGGGAGTCGGCGAGTTCACGGGCGGCGGGGAGGCGTTCGCCGGGTTCGGCGGAGCCGTCGGCGAGCGCGCCGCGCACACAGGCGGCGATCTGGTCGCCGAGGGGGACGGAGGAGGCCGGGTCGACACGGAAGAGCACGGTCAGACCTTCCCATCCCGCGCGGCGAGAGTGTTCAGGAGGGCCGCCGCCGTGCGGGCGTCGGGGACGGTGACGGCGAACTCCCGACCACCCGAACGGCGTACGACGAGGGCTTCGCCCGAGCGCACGATCACGCCCGTGCGGTGAGCCCTGACCCGGTAGCCCCAGCCGCCGAACTCGGTGAGGGGGTCGATCGCGCGGACGCCCGCGGACGCGACGTCGTCGAGCGCCACGCGCGCGCGTGGGCGGGGGAAGAGGACGGAGCGGACGGTGAGGCCGTGCCGGTCGACGGTGACCCGGACGCGGGCGAGGGCGAGCCCCGGGAGGCCGATGACCAGGCCGAGGAGGCCGAACAGGGCCTCGGGCCAGGGGAGGAGGAGAAGGACGACCGGGGTCGCGACCAGGGCGACGACGGAGAGGGCGGTCAGGGTCCGGGAGGCGACGTCGCGGGACCAGCCGGCGATCTCGCCGTCGGCGAGCGGGAGACGGAGGTCGCCGTCCGCTCCGGGCGCGGGCGCGGGCCGCTCCTCCTGGGGTACGAGGGAGGTGAGCGCCCAGCCCGCGAACCCGGCGGCGGCCGCGGCCGTCGCGGCGACGGCGAGGTCGACGAGGGGCGCGGAGGTCAGCGGGACCGTGTGGTTGGTGCGGAGGAGCTGGACGAGCAGCCCGCCGGTGAAACCGGCGGTGGCCCAGGCGGCCCACAGGGAGTTGCGGCGGACGACGGCGATCCAGACGACCGCGGCGAGGAGGAGCAGGCCCGTACTGGTGAGGACGTACGCCGTGGGGGTCGACCAGCCGTCGGGCCGGCCGCCGTCGCCGAGGGAGAAGTGGGTGGCGAGTTCGGCGGGCAACGCGTCGCGCCAGGCGACGAAGAGGCTCAGGTGGACGGCGAGGGCGAGGGCGAAGGGGAGCGCGGCGAGGCCGCGCAGGAGAGGAGTGACGGAACGAGTGGCGGAACGGGTGGCACGGTTCATGATGACCTCCTTGTTCGCACTCTACTAGAACAAGTCGCTTTGTTGTCGAGATGCGGACTCCGGTCACCGGCTGTATCAAAGGGAAGAACGCAGACGAATGGGGAGATCTTCATGCGCCGCCGGCCCGCCACACTTGCCGCCTTCACCGCCTTCGCCGCCCTCACCGCCGGACTGGTCACCGGCTGCGGGGACGACCCCGAGCCCGATCCGCTGCGCTCGCAGCAGTGGGGCATCGACGCGCTGAAGTTGCCGGACGCGTGGTCGACGTCGAAGGGGGAGGACACGGTCATCGCCGTCGTCGACACGGGCGTCGACCTCGACCACCCGGACCTCAAGGGGCGGCTCGTCGACGGCTACGACTTCGTCGACAACGACAAGCAGCCCAAGGACCTCAACGGCCACGGCACCCACGTCTCCGGCATCGCCGCCGCGCACACGGACAACGGCATCGGCGTCTCGGGCGGCGCGCCCGCCGCGAAGATCATGCCGGTACGCGTGCTCGGCGCCGACGGCAGCGGCACCGACGCGAACATCACCAAGGGCATCGTCTGGGCCGCCGACAACGGCGCCGACGTCATCAACCTCTCGCTCGGCGAGTCCGGCCTGATGGCCCGCCTGCTCAAGGGCGGCGTCCTCAACCAGGCCATCACGCACGCGAACAGCAAGGGCGCGGTGGTCGTGGCCGCGGCGGGCAACGACTCGACGGCCCTCCAGCCGTACAAGATCGACACGCCGGTCCTGGTCGTCAACGCGGCCGACCAGAGCGGACTCCCGGCCTCCTTCACCAACTTCGGCGCGCAGAACGCCGTGGCGGCGCCGGGCGTGGACATCCTCTCCACGCTCCCGACGTACACGACGAAGGAGACGCTGAAGAACCTGACGGGGTACGGAAAGCTCTCCGGCACGTCGATGGCGACGCCGTACGTCTCCGCCGTGGCGGCCCTCCTGCACCACCAGGGCCAGAGCCCGGCGGAGATCATGAAGACGATCCAGAGCACGGCGAAGAACCCCCAGCAGATCCCGAAGCTGGGCCTGGGCAACGTGGACGCGGCAGCGGCGGTGAAGGCCGCGAAGGGCGAGTAGCGCCCGCCCGGTCAACGCGCGAGGACCCCGTGAGCACGGCTCACGGGGTCCTCGCGTTGTCCCCTAGTCGCACTCGTGGGCGGCGGGGTCGACGATCACGCGGTCCAACAGGCCGCGCAGCAGGACCTGTTCGGCCTGGGTGAGGTCGCCGAAGAGTTCGCGCTCGGCCGCGCCCACGGCCTCGTCGACGCGCTGGAGCGTCTCGGAACCCGCCTCCGTGATCTCGACGATGTGGCGGCGCCGGTCGGCGGGGTCGCGGCGGCGCTCGGCGAGCCCCTCCGACTCCAAGTCGTTGAGGATCGCGACCAGTTGGCTCGGGTCGATCTCCATCGCGGCGGCCAGCTCGCGCTGGCTCGTGGCGCCTTCGGCGAGCCGCATCAGCGTCATCGCGCTCCGGGGGTGCAGACCCGCCACGCCCAGGGCGGCCCGGATGCGGGCGCCGGTGAGCTCTCCGCGGAAGGAGAGGAGGAAACCGAGACGGTCGGTCGGGAGAGCTGCCATGCGATCCACCGTAACAGCGACCCTATTGTGGAGCCAGATCAATCGTTGATACTCTTCAATCATTCGCGCCAACGAATCATTGGAGATCCCGCATGTTCATCGGTTATGCCGTCCTGGCCGCCGTCCTCGCACTCGCGCTCTTCGCCTCCGCCTTCCTGACCTTCACCAGGAACCCGCAGATCATGGCCACCATGACGAGGCTGGAGGTGCCGGAGAGCTGGCTGCCCTGGCTCGCGACGGCGAAGACCGCCGGTGCGATCGGCCTGCTCGTGGGCCTGGTGATCCCGTTCATCGGCGTGGCCGCGGCGGTCGGTGTCGCGCTCTACTTCCTCGGGGCCGTGATCACCCACCTGAGAGGCAAGGACTACGCGGTGGCGCCGCTCGTGATCCTCACCGTGCTCCCCATAGTCGCCCTGGTGCTGCGGGTCGCCTCGGCCTGACGAGACGGAACGTCTTGCGGACGGGCCCGGCTTGGCGTACCTTCGAGGAAACGAGACGAGACGTCTCGTGCAGCTACGGCTTCGGTTCCCCCTGGAGCCGATGGCTGCGTCGTCCTTGTCGCCCAGGTCAGGAGACCGCCCTTGTTCCGTGCCCAACTCACCGACGTCACCAAGCGCTACGACCAGCCGCACACCCCCGAACGCCGCACCGTGCTCGACCGCGTCTCCCTCTCCGTGCGCTCCGGCGAACGGCTCGGGATCGTCGGGGACAACGGTTCGGGCAAGTCGACCCTGCTGCGGCTCCTCGCCGGGGCGGAGACCGCCGACAACGGCACCGTGACCGTGGAGTCCCCCGGCGGCCTCGGGCACCTCGCCCAGACCCTGGACCTGCCCGGGACCGCCACCGTCGGGGACGCCGTCGACCAGGCCCTCGCCGACGTACGGGAGCTGGAGCGGGCCATCAGGGCCGCCGAGGCGGGACTCGCCGCGAGCGGAGACCTCGGCGGCGACCTCGACGGGTACGCCGCGCTGCTCGCCGCCTACGAGGCGCGCGGCGGCGCCGGGGCCGACCGGCGGGTCGAGGCCACGCTCCGGCGGCTCGGGGAGCCCGGGCCGCTCGACCGGGGCCGGCTCCTCGGGACGCTCTCCGGCGGGCAGCGGTCCCGGCTCGCGCTCGCCGCCGTCCTCGCCGCCGAACCCGAGCTGCTGCTCCTCGACGAGCCGACGAACGACCTCGACGACGAGGCCGTGGAATGGCTGGAGGAGCGGCTCCGCACCCACCGGGGAACGGTCGTCGCCGTCTCCCACGACCGGGTCTTCCTGGACCGGGTCACCACCGCGGTCGTCGAGGTCGACGAGGACCGGCACACCGTCCGCCGGTACGGCGACGGGTACGGCGGCTACCTCGCCGGACGCGCGGCCGAACGGGCGCGCAGGCAGCGGGAGTACGAGGAGTGGAAGGAGGAGACCGCCCGGTACCGGGCCCTCGCGGACACGCACATCGACCGGTTCTCGGCGATCCCGCGCAAGGCACCCGCCGCGTTCAGCGGCGCGGGCGCCTTCCGGGCCCGGTCCCGGGCGCACGGCGCCATGAGCAGGATCAGGGCGGCCCGGGAGAAGCTCGCCCGGCTGTCGGCACGGCCCGTACCCGCGCCGCCGGACCCGCTGCGGTTCCGCGCGGAGCTCGTGGGCGAGGGCGCGGCCGTCGACGTGACGGGCCTGCGCGTGGACGGCAGGCTGCGGCTCGACGCCCTCCGTCTGGAGCCGGGCGAGCGGCTTCTCGTCACCGGGCCCAACGGCGCCGGGAAGACGACGCTCCTGAAGGTGCTCGCCGGAGAGCTCACGCCGGACGCGGGCACGGTGCGGACGGGAGGGGCGTTCACCACCCGCGTCGGGACGCTCCGACAGGAGACGGCCCCGCCCACCGACCCCCGTACGGTGAGCGAGGCGTTCGGCGAGGGCCGGGAGGACGAGCTGCTCGCCCTCGGGCTCTTCGCCGCCCGGGATCTCGCGACCCCGGTCCGTCTCCTCTCGACGGGCCAGCGCCGGAAACTGGAACTGGCCCTGCTCGTGACCTCACCCGCCGACCTGCTCCTCCTCGACGAGCCGACCAACCACCTCTCCCCCGGCCTGGTGGAGGAGATCGAGGCGGCGCTCGCCGAGTACCGGGGCACGCTGGTCGTGGTCAGCCACGACCGGCGGCTGAGGGAAGGGTTCCGGGGCCGCCGCCTGGAGCTGGCCCCGGTCTCCGCTCAGATGACGGCCCAGGAGGCGGGCTAGTCCTCGTCCTCCGGGCCTTCGAGGTCGCCCTCCGTCTCCAGGAACACCTGGCGCAGGGCGGCCAGGGTCTCCGGGTCCGGCTTCTCCCACATGCCGCGGGACTCGGCTTCGAGGAGGCGCTCCGCGATGCCGTGCAGGGCCCAGGGGTTGGCCTCCTTCAGGAAGGCCTGGTTCTCGGCGTCGAGCACGTACTCCTGGGTGAGCTTGTCGTACATCCAGTCGGCGACGACACCGGTCGTGGCGTCGTAGCCGAAGAGGTAGTCGACGGTCGCCGCGAGCTCGAACGCGCCCTTGTAGCCGTGGCGGCGCATCGCCTCGATCCAGCGCGGGTTGACCACGCGGGCGCGGAAGACCCGGGAGGTCTCCTCGACAAGCGTGCGGGTGCGGACGGTCTCGGGGCGGGTCGAGTCGCCGATGTACGCCTCGGGGGCGGTGCCCTTCAGCGCGCGGACGGTCGCGACCATGCCGCCGTGGTACTGGAAGTAGTCGTCCGAGTCCGCGATGTCGTGCTCACGCGTGTCCGTGTTCTTCGCGGCCACCGCGATCCGCTTGTACGCGGTCTCCATCTCGGCGCGCGCCGGGCGGCCTTCGAGCCCGCGGCCGTACGCGTACCCGCCCCAGACCGTGTACACCTCGGCCAGGTCCGCGTCGGTGCGCCAGTCGCGGGAGTCGATGAGCTGGAGGATGCCCGCGCCGTACGTGCCGGGCCGCGAGCCGAAGATGCGGGTCGTGGCGCGGCGCTCGTCGCCGTGCTCGGCGAGGTCGGCCTGCGCGTGCGCCCGGACGTAGTTGTCCTCGGCGGACTCGTCCTCAAGCCCCGCGACGAGCCGGACGGCGTCGTCGAGGAGGCCGATGACGTGCGGGAACGCGTCGCGGAAGAAGCCCGAGATGCGGAGCGTCACGTCGACGCGCGGGCGGCCGAGCTCGGCGAGCGGGATCGGCTCCAGGCCGTTCACACGGCGCGAGGCGTCGTCCCACAGCGGGCGGACACCGAGCAGGGCGAGCGCCTCGGCGACGTCGTCGCCGGCCGTGCGCATCGCGCTCGTCCCCCACAGGGAGAGACCGACGGAGGTCGGCCACTCGCCGTTGTCGGTGCGGTAGCGGGTGAGGAGCGAGTCCGCGAGCGCCTGGCCCGTCTCCCACGCGAGGCGGGACGGGACGGCCTTCGGGTCGACCGAGTAGAAGTTCCGGCCGGTCGGCAGGACGTTGACGAGGCCGCGCAGCGGCGAGCCCGAGGGGCCGGCCGGGACGAAGCCGCCGTTCAGGGCGTGCACCGCGTGCGTCAGCTCGTCCGTCGTCGCGGCGAGCCGCGGGACGACCTGGCGGACCGCGAAGTACAGGACGTCGCGGACCTCGGAGCCGTACGCCTCGGCGACGGTCGCGACCGCCTCCTCCGTCCAGCCGGCCGCCTCCATCGCCTCGACGAGCGCGCGGGCCTGCGCCTCGACGGCGTCGGCGTCGGTGCGGGTGGGCGCGGACTCGTCGAGGCCGAGCGCCTCGCGCAGGCCGGGCAGCGCCTGCGTGCCGCCCCAGATCTGGCGGGCGCGGAGGATGGAGAGGACCAGGTTGACCCGGGCCTCGCCCTCCGGCGCCCCGCCGAGGACGTGCAGACCGTCGCGGATCTGCGCGTCCTTGACCTCGCACAGCCAGCCGTCGACGTGCAGCAGGAAGTCGTCGAAGCCGTCGTCCTCCGGGCGGTCCTCCATGCCCAGGTCGTGGTCGAGCTTCGCCGCCTGGATCAGCGTCCAGATCTGCGCGCGGATCGCGGGCAGCTTCGACGGGTCCATGGAGGAGATCTGCGCGTACTCGTCGAGCAGCTGCTCCAGGCGCGCGATGTCGCCGTACGAGTCGGCGCGGGCCATCGGCGGCACGAGGTGGTCGACCAGGGTGGCGTGCACGCGCCGCTTGGCCTGCGTGCCCTCGCCCGGGTCGTTGACGAGGAACGGGTAGATCAGCGGGATGTCGCCGAGCGCCGCGTCCGGGCCGCAGGCGGCGGACAGACCGGCGTTCTTGCCCGGCAGCCACTCCAGGTTGCCGTGCTTGCCGAGGTGGACCATGGCGTCGGCGCCGAAGCCGCCGTCGTCCTCGCGGGCGGCGATCCAGCGGTAGGCGGCCAGGTAGTGGTGGGACGGCGGGAGATCGGGGTCGTGGTAGATCGCGATCGGGTTCTCGCCGAAGCCGCGCGGCGGCTGGATGAGGATCAGCAGGTTCCCGCGCCGCAGCGCCGCGAGGACGATGTCGCCCTCCGGGTTGCGGGACCGGTCGAGGAACATCTCGCCCGGCGCCGGACCCCAGTGCTCCTCGACCTGCTCGCGCAGCTCGGCCGGAAGCGTCGCGTACCAGCGCTTGTAGTCGGCGGCCGGGATGCGGACCGGGTTCCTCGCGAGCTGCTCCTCGGTCAGCCAGTCCTGGTCGTGGCCACCCGCCTCGATGAGGGCGTAGATCAGCTCGTCGCCGTCGCCGGAGACCAGCCCCGGGAGGTCGGCCTCGGGCCCGAAGTCGTACCCCTCGGCGATGAGTCGGCGCAGCAGGGCGACGGCGGAGGCGGGGGTGTCGAGACCGACGGCGTTGCCGATGCGGGAGTGCTTGGTGGGGTACGCGGAGAGGACGAGCGCGAGCTTCTTCTCGGCGTTCGGGATGTGGCGGAGCCGGGCGTGCCGGACGGCGATCCCGGCGACGCGGGCCGCGCGCTCGGCGTCGGCGACGTACGCGGGCAGGCCGTCGGCGTCGATCTCCTTGAAGGAGAACGGGACGGTGATGAGGCGGCCGTCGAACTCGGGCACGGCGACCTGGCTGGCGGCGTCGAGCGGCGAGAGGCCCTCGTCGTTCTCCTCCCACGCCGAACGCGAGCCGGTCAGGCACAGGGCCTGGAGGATCGGCACGTCGAGCGCGGCGAGCGCGCCCGCGTCCCAGGCCTCCTCGTCGCCGCCGGCCTGCGCCTCGGCGGGCTTGGTGCCACCGGCGGCGAGGACGGTCGTGACGATCGCGTCCGCCCCGCGGAGCGTCTCGACGAGCTCCTCCTCGGGGGCGCGCAGCGAGGCCACGTACAGCGGGAGGGCCTGGGCCCCGGCGTCCTCGATCGCGTCGCAGAGGGCGCCGACGAAGGCGGTGTTCCCGCTCATGTGGTGGGCGCGGTAGTAGAGCACGGCGACCGTCGGGCCGTCGGTGGCACGGGGGGTGCGCTCCAGGGGGCCCCAGGTGGGGGCGGCGGCCGGGGCCTCGAAGCCGTGACCGGTGAGGAGCACGGTGTCGGAGAGGAAGCGGGCCAGCTGCGTCAGGTTCGCGGGGCCGCCGTGCGCGAGGTAGGCGTGCGCCTCGGTCGCGACGCCGACGGGAACCGTCGAGGCCTCCATCAGCTGGGCGTCGGGGGCCTGTTCGCCGCTGAGCACGACGACCGGCTTTCCGGCGGCGTGGATCGCGTCCAGCCCCTCCTGCCAGGAGCGCAGGCCGCCGAGGAGGCGGACGACGACGAGCTCGACGCCGTCGAGGAGGCCGGGGAGGTCGGCGAGCGGGACTCGGGAGGGGTTGGCGAAGCGGTACGCGAGACCGTCCCCTTCGGCCTCCGTCGCGGCCGTGTTCGCCGCGCGGGCGCTGAGCAGGTCGGTGTCGGAGTGCGACAGCAGCAGGAGCATGGCGACGCAGGCCCTTCCTCGGGGTTGTCCGCGCCCCGGGTGGTCGTGTGGACGGCGGGAGTTCCTGACTCACCCGTGCCGGGCGGTCCGGAACGGGCTCACAGTGGCGGGACCGCGCCGGATTCTCACCGGGCTTCCTCCCCGGGGTCCTGGGACCCCATGCCGATCTGCATCCTAGATCGTGGCGGGGGCGGGCCGAAGAGAGCCGGGGGATCGACCGGATCACACTCGTGACCGCACGCGGACCGCACGCGGACCGCACGCGGACCGCACCCGGACCGGACGCGGGCCGCACCCGGACCGGACGCGGGCCGCACACGGGGACCCGTACACGGATCGCACCCGGGCCACCCGCGGGCAGCGGGCACGGATCGGCCGGATCGCGACCGGTGAGGGGCCCGATCCCCGTGGGTATGCTCGCCGCCATGCCGCCCACCCCACCCCCGACGCCCGAACGGGACGAACCCCGCACAAGGGACCGTGGCGACGCCTGCCCCGGAGCGCTGCGCCTGCACGCCGCCGACGACGGGAGACTGGCCCGACTCCGGCTCCCCGCAGGCCGACTGACCGCACGTCAGGCCGAGGCCCTGGCGCACGCGGCGGAGACCCTGGGCGACGGCTCGGTGAGCATCACCTCCCGGGGCAACGCGGAGCTCCGGGGCCTCGCGGACGACTGCGGGACGGAGCTCGCGGCGCTGCTCGCGGAGGCCGGCCTGCTGCCCTCCTCCACGCACGAGCGCGTCCGCAACATCGTCGTCTCCCCCGCCGCCGGTCTCGACGGACTCGGCGGCCCCGAGGTCCAGTTGTGGGCCCGCGAGCTCGACGCCCTCCTCTGCGCCGCGCCCTGGGCGGCGGCGCTTTCCGGCCGTTTCCTCTTCGTCCTCGACGACGGCCGCGGGGACGTGGCGGGGCTCGGCGGGGATGTGACCTTGGTCGCAGTGGACGGCGGCGCGGCCCGTCTGTACGTCGGCGGGCGGGCGTTCCGCGTCGCCGGGGCCGACGCCCCCCGCGCCGCGCTCGCCGCCGCCGGGGCCTTCCTCGACGCGGCCCGCGCGGCCGGGACCGGCGCCTGGCGGGTCGGCGAACTCCCCGAGGGGTACGCCCCCGACCTGGCCGGCGCCCTCGCGGGGGCCGGGATCGCGGCGGAGCCCGTACCGGCGGCCGCATCGATCCTGCTCCACGGCGCCCCGCCCTCCCCCGGCCCGCTCGGCCCCGCCTCCCGCTACGTCCTCGCGCCCCTCGGCCGCCTCACCGCCGCCCAGCTGCGGGCGCTGCTGCCCGCCGAGGAGATCCGGCTGACGCCGTGGCGCGGCGCGGTGGTCGTGGGCGCCACGGGAAACGAGGACCTGGCCGCCCACGGCCTGATCACCGACCCCGGCTCCCCCTGGGTGGACGTCACCGCGTGCACCGGCCGCCCCGGCTGCGCCAAGTCCCTCGCGGACGTCCGCGCCGACGCGACCCCGGGGCCGGCCGGCGGCCTCCCCGCACGCGGCCTCCCCGGAAGGGCCCTCCCCGTCCACTACTCCGGCTGCGAGCGCCGCTGCGGCCACCCGCACGGCGCCTGGGTCGACGTCGTCGCCACCGCCGACGGCGCCTACCTGGTGGACGGCGCCGCCACCCCCCGTACAGCCCTGCACGAAGCGGTCACCACGGCCCGCACGACCACCATCCGCTGACGAGATGAGCGAGAACACCAGGATGTTCGACTACGAGAAGGACGGGACGGAGATCTACCGCCGGTCCTTTGCCACGATCCGCGCCGAGGCGGACCTCGACGGCCTGCCCGCCGACGTCGCCCAGGTGGCGGTCCGGATGATCCACGCCTGCGGCATGACCGACCTCGTCAGCGATATCGCCTACTCGCCGCGGGTCGTGGCGGACGCCCGTGCCGCCCTCCAGGCCGGTGCGCCGATCCTCTGCGACGCCCAGATGGTCGCCAGTGGCGTCACCCGCAAGCGGCTGCCCGCCGACAACGAGGTGCTCTGCGCGCTCTCCGACCCGGCCGTCCCGGCCCTCGCCGCCGAGCTCGGCACCACCCGCTCGGCCGCCGCGCTCGAACTCTGGCGCGACCGCCTCGAAGGCTCCGTCGTCGCCATCGGCAACGCGCCCACCGCGCTCTTCCACCTCCTGGAGATGATCGCGAAGGGCGCGGGCAAGCCGGCCGCCGTCCTCGGCATACCCGTCGGGTTCATCGGCGCCGCCGAGTCCAAGGACGCCCTCGCCGAGAACGACCTCGGCCTCGAATACCTCGTCGTACGGGGCCGGCGCGGCGGCAGCGCCATGACGGCCGCCGCCCTCAACGCGCTCGCGCACGAAGCGGAGATACAGGCATGAGCACCGCGATGAGCACCCCGAAGGGCAAGCTGTACGGGGTCGGGCTCGGCCCCGGCGACCCCAACCTCATGACGGTGGCGGCCGTGAAGGCCATCGCCGAGGCCGACGTCGTCGCCTACCACTCGGCCCGCCACGGCCGCTCGATCGCCCGCTCCATCGCGGCCGAGCACCTCCGCGAGGACCACGTCGAGGAGCGGCTCATGTACCCGCTCACCGTCGAGACCACCGACCACCCCGGCGGCTACCGGGGCGCCCTCGACGACTTCTACGAGGAGGCCGCGGCCCGGCTCGCCGCCCACCTCGACGCGGGCCGCACGGTCGCCGTCCTCGCCGAGGGCGACCCGCTGTTCTACGGCTCGTACCAGCACATGCACAAGCGGCTCGCGGACCGCTACGACACGACCGTCATCCCCGGCGTGACCTCGGTGAGCGCCGCCGCCGCGCGGCTCGGCGAGCCGCTGTGCGAGGCGGAGGAGGTCCTCACGATCATCCCCGGCACCCTGCCGGAGGACGAGCTGACGGCCCGTCTCGCGGGCACCGACTCGGCGGTCGTGATGAAGCTCGGCCGCACCTTCCCCACCGTCCGCCGCGCCCTGGAGCGCGCGGGCCGCCTCGACGACGCGCGGTACGTGGAGCGGGCGTTCATGGCCGGCGAGCGCACCGAGCAGCTCGCGGACGTCGACCCGTCGACCGTCCCGTACTTCTCCGTCGCCGTGCTGCCCTCCCGTATCGACCAGGAGGCGCCGGTACGGGAGCGGGGCGAGGTCACCGTCGTCGGCACCGGCCCCGCCGGGGCGCCCTGGCTGACCCCCGAGTCGCGCGGCGCGCTCGTCAACGCCGACGTCCTCGTCGGCTACACCACCTACCTCGACCGCGTCCCCGTCCTGCGCCCCGGCCAGGTCCGGCACGGCTCCGACAACAAGGTCGAGTCGGAGCGGGCCGAGTTCGCGCTCGACCTGGCCCGGCGCGGCAAGAAGGTCGCGGTCGTCTCCGGCGGCGACCCGGGCGTCTTCGCCATGGCGACGGCCGTCCTGGAGGTCGCCTGCGAGCCGGAGTACGCGGACGTGCCCGTACGGGTCCTCCCCGGCGTGACGGCGGCGAACGCGGCAGCGGCGGCGGCCGGCGCCCCGCTCGGCCACGACTACGCCACGATCTCCCTCTCGGACCGACTCAAGCCCTGGGACGTCATCGAGGGCCGGCTGCGCGCGGCGGCCTCCGCCGACCTCGTCATCGCCCTGTACAACCCGGGCTCCAAGTCCCGTACGCACCAGGTGGCCGCCGCCCGCGACCTCCTGCTCGAACTCCGCGACCCGGAGACCCCGGTGGTCGTCGCCCGCGACGTCGGCGGCCCCGAGCAGTCGGTGCGCGTCCTGACCCTGAAGAGCCTGGACCCGTCCGAGGTCGACATGCGGACGCTGCTCCTCATCGGCTCCTCGCAGACGCGGGCGGTCGAACGCGGCGACGGCCGCACGATCACCTGGACGCCGCGCCGGTACGGGTGACCTGGCCGGTACGGGTGAAGGTCCCCAGACCTTCCTGGTCGAGGTACTCGACCTTGACCGTCTTGCCATCCGGGGAGAACGTGACGCCGGTCAGTCCGACGGCGTTCTCCCCGCGCGTGGGGAAGCTGAACGTGTTCCCGTCGTAGTGCGTGAGCGCGTACGTCTGCGGCTCGGGCCCGATCCGCAGCACGAGCCCGCCTCGCTCCTCGGCCACGGTGAGCGGCCCGTAGTAGTCATTGTTGTACGTCCCCACGTACGCGGCGGGCTCCTTGGCGGGGGCGGGATCGGCCGGGGACTTCGCGTAGTCGGTCTCGGACCGGTCGGCGTCGGCCTGCGCCTGGTACAGCCCGTCGACGAGCGGCAGCCAGTCCCGGCTGGGCTGCCCCTTCTCGGCGACGTCGAAGAAGTCCAGGGCGACGGTGTCGGCGACACCGGCGGGGGCGCCGTTGGTGAGGACGACGATCCCGAGCTCCTCGCCGGGCAGCATCGTCACGTTGGTGTGCGCGCCGAGCGCGAAGGCGCCCGTGTGCGAGAGGCGGAGCCTGCCGGCGTCGTCGTACGAGACGTTCCAGCCGAGCCCGTAGAAGCCGGTGCGCCCGGCGGGGGCGTGCGGCGGGGAGGCGACGGCCTCGGGGTGGTGGGTGAGGGTGAGCGCGTCCTCGTCGACGATCCGGCGCCCGTCGAGCTCGCCGTTGCCGAGCTGGAGCCGGAGCCAGACCGCCATGTCCCGGGCGGAGGAGCTGACACCCCCGGCGGGCGACTGCGCGTCAGGGTCCCGCACGTACCGGGCCTTCCAGGTCCCGTCCGGCTCCTTCACGTGCCCGAGGGCGCGGTCGGGGTTGTCGGCGAAGTCCTGGAAGCGGGAACTGGTGTCGTCCATCCCGGCGGGCCGGTACAGGGTGTCCTCGGCGAGCTTCTCCCAGGGCACGCCCTTCTCGGCGGCGACGGCCTCGGCGGCGGCGGTGAGCCCGAAGTTGGTGTAGGCGTAGCTGGCGCGGAAGGGGGCGAGGGGCTCGTACCGCAGGTGGGACAGGATGTAGTCCTGGTCGTACCCGAGGTCTTCGAGCAGGTCACCGGCGTGATCCGGCAGCCCGCTGCGATGCGAGAACAGATCCGCGACGGTCACGTGCGAACTGACCCAGGGATCCTTCAGCCGGAACTCCGGCAGCTCGGGCGCGACCGGCTTCTGCCACCCCTCCACCCCGACGGCCCCGGAGACGACGGTCGAAGCGATCGGCTTGGAGACGGAAGCAAGCTGGAAAACCGTGTCGGCGTCGATCCGCGCGTCCTTCCCGACCTCCCGGACGCCGTACCCCTTGAGGTGGACGACCTGGTCCTCGTACACGACGGCGACGGAGACCCCGGGGACACCGGTACGCCGCATCAGCTCGGCGACGGTCCCGTCGAGCCGCCCGACGGCCCGGTCGACATCGGCCCGGTCGAGGACGGGAGGCGGCTGGGCGGGCGGCGGCTCAGGGGAGGGCGAGGGCCCGGTCGCGACACCTAGAAGCGCCGCCACGAGCCCCGCCGATGCCACCCACCGGACGGTACCCACCCCTCCATTGAACGCCGGGTGGAACTCCCTGTCGCGCGGAGAGAAGCCGCAGGTAGAGTGCGTCCGCTGCGGATGAACGGCCCCACCCGAACCGCGCCGCCCCACGTTTCGTCCCCAACCCCCGCAGGTCCGGAAAGGGCCCCTCTCTCGTGATCATTCGTACCCGACTGGGCGCGCTGGCCACCACGGTCACCACCGCCGCCCTCGTCGCCTCCGGCGGCCTCCTGGCCGCCGCCCCCGCCTCCGCCGCCGTCACCTGCGCGTCGCCGCTGTGGAAGGCGGACTACTACGCCAACACCACGCTCACCGGCACGCCGAAGCTGACGACGTGTGACTCGGCCATCTCCGAGAACTACGGCTACGGCGACCCGGCGGGCGTGACGCTCCCCAAGGACAACTTCGGCGTCCGCTGGACGCTCAGCCGCGACTTCGGCTCGGGCGGCCCCTTCACGTTCACCGCCGAGGCCCAGGACGGCATACGCGTCCTCCTCGACGGAGTCCGCAAGATCGACCTCTGGAAGAACGTCTCCACCACCCAGAAGAAGACGGTCAACGTCACCATCCCGCCCGGCCGCCACACGCTCGCCGTCTACTACGTGACGTGGACGGGCGCGGCAAACGTCAAGGCCGGCTACGCGCCCCGGACTTCGGCGACGGTCGACAAGGTGAAGCCGCTCGCGCCGGCCGGGTTCACGCCCGCGTACGACAAGGCACTGAACAAGGCCACCCTGAAGTGGGCGCCCAACAAGGAGATGGACCTCGCGGGTTACCGCGTCTACCGCCGCCTCGTCGGCTCCGCGTCCTGGTCCCGCGTGGGCGGCACGACGACCCCGCTGACCACCACCACGTTCACCAACAGCCCCCCGCCCACGGGCCAGGGGTACGCGTACGAGGTCCGCGCCGTCGACAAGGCGGGCAACGAGTCCGCCGGCACGGCCGACCTGTACGCGACGACCCCGGACCGCACGGCCCCGCCCGCGCTGACGGGCCTGAAGGCCGTGGAGGGCATGTACACGGAGGCCGAGGTCACCTGGAACCCCTCCCCCGCCCCCGACCTGGCGGCGTACCGCGTCTACATCGACGGCGTCCTCGACAAGACGATCACCGAGACCGAGTACACGGAGTACACGGTGGGGATCGACCACGGCACCACGTACAAGTTCACGGTCAGGGCCGTGGACCGGTCGGGGAACGTCTCCCCGGCCGCGACGGTGTCGCTCACGACGAAGGGCGACCTCGTCGCCCCGGCGCCGGTCACCGGCGTGAAGGCGACCCCCCGCCAGGACGGCGTCCTCGTGGAATGGGCGCCCAACAAGGAGCCGGACCTCAAGTACTACAAGGTCTACAAGGCCGAGTGGTACGACGACGGCGAGGGCACCGCGGGCTGGCTCGCCCAGGAGGTCGCGTGGCTCACGGAGGACGCGAACTCGTTCCTCCACGAGAGCGAGGCGGACGGCGAGCACGTGCTCTACGGCGTCATCGCCATCGACGACTGGCGCAACTCGCTCGACATCACGGACCCGGCCGTGAAGTGGGTCGAGGTCACCGAACTCGGGACGCCCCCGGTCGAGCAGCCGTAGCCACCCAGGCGGCGGCCCCCTCCGGGGTCGTCGCCACGGGTACGCCCTCCGGGACCGGGGGGCGGCGGACGACGACGACCGGGATGCCGGCCTCTCGGGCCGCCGTCAGCTTGGGGGCGGTGGCCGCGCCGCCGCTGTCCTTCGTCACCAGGACGTCGACGCGGTGGCGGCGTATCAGTTCGCGTTCGTCGTCCAGGGTGAAGGGGCCCCGGGCCAGGAGGAGTTCCGTGCGGGCCGGCATCGGGGTGTCCGGGGCGTCGACCGAGCGGACGAGGAACCACTGCGGGCAGTCCGCGAAGGTCGCGAGGCCGAGGCGGCCCGTCGTGAGGAAGACGCGGTCGCCGAGGCCGTCGAGCGTCCGGGCCGCCTCCTCCAGGGACGCCACGTCGCGCCAGTCGTCGCCCTCGACCGGGACCCAGCCGGGGCGGCGCAGGGCCAGCAGGGGAACATGGGCGGTGGCGGCCGCCCCGGCCGCGTTGAAGCTGATCCGCTCGGCGAAAGGATGGGTGGCGTCGATGACCGCGTCCACCGCGTGTTCCCGCAGCCACTCCGCGAGGCCCTCCGCCCCGCCGAACCCCCCGATCCGTACCTCCCCGGCCGGCAGCCGGGGGCTCGCCACCCGTCCCGCGAGGGAGCTGGTCACGCGGACTCCGGGCGCGCCGTGGAGCAGCCCGGCGAGCGCGCGGGCCTCCGTGGTCCCGCCGAGAATGAGTACGTGCAGCACAGGAGCCTCTTCATGAAGTCGGGCGACGGAAAGCCGAGTAGCGGCGGGCGCGAGGCCCAACTCAAGCACACCGGTCTGCGCCCCGGCTGGACGACCGGCGCCTGTGCGACGGCGGCGACCACCGCCGCGTACACCGCGCTGCTCACCGGCGAGTTCCCCGACCCGGTGACGATCACGCTGCCGAAGGGGCAGACGCCCGCCTTCGCCCTCACGGCCGAGGAGCTGTCCCCTGACTTTGCCATGGCGGCCGTCGTGAAGGACGCCGGTGACGATCCCGACGTCACGCACGGCGCCGTCATCCGTTCGACCGTACGGCTCCTCCCGCCCGGTTCCGGCGTCGTCTTCCGCGCGGGCGAGGGCGTCGGCACGATCACCCTTCCCGGCCTCCCCCTGGACGTCGGCGAACCGGCGATCAACCCCGTGCCGCGCCGGCTCATGCGCGAGCACGTGGCCGAGGTCGCCGCCCGGCACGGAGGGAGCGGCGACGTCGAGATCACCGTCTCCGTCGACAACGGCGCCGAGATCGCCCGTTCCACGTGGAACCCGCGCATCGGCATCCTCGGCGGCCTGTCCATCCTCGGGACGACCGGTGTCGTCGTCCCGTACTCCTGCTCGGCCTGGATCGACTCGATCCGCCGGGGCGTCGACGTGGCCCGCGCGGGCGGTCTCACGCACGTCGCCGGGTGTACGGGTTCCACGTCCGAGCGCACGGTCGGGGAGCTGTACGACCTGCCGGAGATCGCCCTCCTCGACATGGGCGACTTCGCGGGCGCCGTCCTCAAGTACATCCGCCGCCATCCCGTCGACCGGCTCACGATCTGCGGCGGTTTCGCCAAGCTGTCCAAGCTGGCGGCGGGCCATCTCGACCTCCATTCGGCCCGTTCGCAGGTCGACAAGGGTTTCCTCGCCGACCTGGCCCGTACGGGCGGCGCGTCCGAGTCCCTGGCGGCCGAGATCGCCGCCGCGAACACCGGCCTCGCCGCCCTCCGCCTCTGCGAGGCCGCCGGGGTCCCCCTCGGCGACCTGGTCGCGGCCCGCGCCCGCGACGAGGCCCTCGACGTGCTCCGGGGCGCACCGGTCGCGGTGGACGTGGTCTGCATCGACCGGGCGGGGACGGTGGTGGGGCGGTCGTCGGTGGCGGGGCCGGGCGAGCGGTCGTCCGGGGCGTAATCCGGGCGACAGATCGCCGACGGTCCATGGAGGATCCCCGCATGCCCGACTTCCTCCGCAAGCCGACCCTCACCGGCGGCCTCGTCACCCTCCGCCCGCTCTCCGAGGCCGACGTCCCCGCGCTCCTCCCCCTCTTCGAGGACGCCGAGGTGCGTCGGCTGACCGGCTCCCACACCACCTTCGGGGAACCCGCCCTCCGACGGTGGTACGGCTCCCGGCACGACCGGGACGACCGGCTCGACCTCGCCGTCGTCGAGCGCGCGACGGGCCGGGTTGTCGGCGAGGCCGTCCTCAACGAGTGGGACGCCGACAACGAGAGCTGCTCGTTCCGGATCATGCTGGCGCCGGAGGCGACGGGCCGGGGCCTCGGGACCGAGGCGACCCGGCTGATCGTCGGGTACGGCTTCGAGGCGCTCGGCCTCCACCGGATCTCCCTGGAGGTCTACGCCTTCAACCCGCGCGCCCGCCGCGCCTACGAGAAGGCCGGCTTCACGGCGGAGGGCGTCCTGCGCGGGGCGCTCCTGTGGGAGGGGGAGCGGGTCGACGCGACGGTGATGTCGGTGCTCGCGCCGGAGTGGCCGGTCACGGGCCGACCGGGTAGCCGGTCACGGGCCGACCGGGTAGCCGATCTCCGCGATGTCCTCCGCGAGGTCCGCGAGCTTCACCCCGGGGTTGAGGGCCGCCACCAGCTCCTCCGTCAGCGGGGTGAGCTCCAGGACCTTCCGTACGGCTTCCACGTCGACCTCGGTGTCGTAGTAGTCCGAGGCCCACTCCGCGTACGCCTCCGCCGAGCGGTCCACGAGGAGGCGGAGGAGGCGGACGGAGCCGTCCGGGTCCTCCCCGGAGGCCTCCGGGTACGCGACCGTGCCCGTGCGCCACTCCGTGTCCGCCGGCTCGCGCCACAGGCAGGCCGTCGTCACGTGCACGTCGTCCTCGTCCAGGAACGCGGGCTCCGTCAGGTACGCGCCGAACGCCTCCGGCACCCCGTCGAGCACCCCCGGCCAGGTCTGTCCGTCCGCGAGCTCCCCGAACGGGCTCAGCGGCGACTCGTGGTCGAAGACGCGGGCGAACGCCCCGGCCGGCGAGAGCACGATCGTGTACTCGTCGCCCTGGCCGTCCTTCATGGACGCCAGCTGCTCGGTCTCCGACCAGTGCGCGTCGAAGGAGTAGTACCGGTTCGCCCACTCCGGGCTGAGCACGGCTTCCAGCATCGCGAGCCCTCGGCTGTGGTCGCGCAGTTCCTCGATGCCCGGCAGCGCCCGGGCGACGTCGTAGACGGTCACGGGTCCATTGAAGACGGTGCCACCGACATGCGGGTCCCCGGCCCCGAACCTAGGCTCGACACCGCAGGATCCCCCACCGACAGGGAGGCGTTCCCATGGCCAAGCGCGGCAACAAGAAGCGGGCCCGCAAGAAGAAGAAGGCGAACCACGGCAAGCGGCCCAACGCCTGAACCGTGGCCCGTACGACGGAGGCCGGACCCGTGTGGGGGTCCGGCCGTCGTCGTCATCGGGACCGGGAGCCAGGGGGTCAGCAGACGTGCCGCTCCCGCGCCGGGTCGTACAGGTGGCTGTCCCGGAACTCCGAGGCCGCCAGCGTCCGGCCCACGATGATGACGGCCGTCTTCGTGATCCCGGCCGTCTTCACCTGCTCGGCGATGTCCTCCAGGGTGCCGCGCAGCACCAGCTCGTCCGGCCGGCTCGCCATCGCGACGACCGCCGCCGGGCAGTCGACGCCGTAGTGCGGGACCAGCTCGGAGACGATCCGGTCGACGTACCGGGCCCCCAGGTGGAGCACGAGCAGCGCGCCGCTCCGGCCGAGCGTGGCGAGGTCCTCGCCCTCCGGCATCGGGGTGGCCTGCTGGGCGATGCGGGTCAGGATGACCGTCTGGCCGACGGTCGGGACCGTCAGTTCCCGCTTGAGCGCCGCCGCGGCCGCGGCGAACGCCGGAACGCCGGGCACGACCTCGTACGGGATGTCGAGCGCGTCGAGCCGCCGCATCTGCTCGGCGACGGCGCTGAAGACCGACGGGTCGCCGGAGTGGAGGCGGGCCACGTCCTGCCCGGCCTCGTGCGCGGCGGCGATCTCGGCGACGATCCGGTCCAGGTCGAGCTGGGCGGTGTCGATCAGCTTCGCGTCCGGCGGGCACTCGGCGAGCAGCTCGGTGGGGACGAGGGAGCCCGCGTAGAGGCAGACGCCGCACTGCGCGAGGGTCCGCGCGCCGCGCACGGTGATGAGGTCGGCCGCGCCGGGGCCCGCGCCGATGAAGTAGACGGTCATGTTGGTGAGGAACCCTTCGGTTACTTCGTTACTTCGTTACTTCGTTACGGACCATTGCGTGACGGGCATCGCCTGGCGCCAGCCCGTGAACCCGCCCACCGGCACGGCGGCGGCGACCGCCAGCCGGACCAGTTCGCCGCCGTGGCGGCGGTAGCGGTCGGCGAGCAGCGCCTCGGATTCGAGGGTCACGGTGTTGGCGACGAGCCGGCCGCCGGCCGGGAGGGCGTCCCAGCAGGCGTCGAGGAGGCCGGGGACGGTGAGGCCGCCGCCGATGAAGACGGCGTCGGGTGTGGGCAGCCCGTCGAGTCCGCCGGGCGCCTTCGCGGTGACGACCCGCAGGGCGGGGACACCGAGGGCGTCGGCGTTGCGGGTGATGCGGGCGGCCCGCTCGGGCGACTTCTCGACGGCGATCGCCCGGCAGTCGCGGTGGGTCCGCATCCATTCGATGCCGATGGAGCCGGAGCCGCCGCCGATGTCCCAGAGCAGTTCGCCGGGGGCGGGCGCGAGGGCGGCGAGGGTGGCGGCGCGCACGTACCGCTTGGTGAGCTGGCCGTCGTGCTCGTACGCCTCGTCGGGCAGTCCGGGCGTGGTGCCGAGCCGGAGCGTGCCCGGGTCGCGTACGGGGTCGAGCGCGAGCACGTGGAGGGCGTCGGTCCGCTCGTACGGCCAGTCGGCGGCGGTTCCGTCGAGGAGCCGCTCGGCGGGTCCGCCGAGCTGTTCCAGGACCCGGATCCGGGTGCCGCCCCAGCCGGTGGCGCGCAGGTGCGCGGCGACCTCGGCGGGGGTACCGGCGCCTTCGCCGAGGACGAGGAGGCGCCGTCCGGGGTGGAGGGCGGCGGAGAGCGCGGCGAGGGGGCGGGCGACGAGGGAGAGCGTCTCGACGGCCTCCAGGGGCCAGCCGAGGCGGGCGCAGGCGTACGAGACGGAGGACGGGTGCGGGTGGACGTCGAGGCGGTACGTGTCGCCGAGGGCCTCGGTGAGGGTGCGGGCGATCCCGTAGAAGGAGGGGTCTCCGCTGGCGAGGACGGCGACGGTACGTCCCTGATGGCCGGCGAACAGTCCGGCGAACAGTCCGGGGACGGCGGGCCGCAGCGGCGAGGGCCAGGCGACGCGCTCGCCGGGGCACAGGTCCGGGGGAAGGAGACCGAGCTGACGCGGCCCGCCGACGAGGACCTCGGCGTCCCGCAGGGCGCGCCGAGAGCTCTCGGGAAGCCCGTCCCAACCGTCAGCGCCGATCCCGACGACCGATATCGCAGCGTTCACGTCCGGGACTCTACGTGAGGGGTCCCGGCGGCCTACTTCTGGGCGTTCTGCCCGACGTAGAAGAGGAGCCAGACGAACCCGGCGAAGGCGTGCGTGGCGAAGACGTACACGAAGACGCGGAGCATCACGCCCCGCTCCTTCCAGCGCTCGTAGTCGAAGGTCTTCCCGTCAGCCATGGATCCAGGGTACGGGCGGCGGAATAGGGAGAGGGGTCGCGCCGTTGGACGAGATGATTTAAGGTTCAACCATTAGCCCAGCGAGAAGCGAGAGGTGAGCACGATGCAGTTCGGGATCTTCACCGTCGGCGACGTGACGACCGACCCCACCACCGGCCGCACCCCCACCGAGCACGAGCGCATCAAGAACACCGTCGCCATCGCGCTCAAGGCCGAGGAGGTCGGACTCGACGTCTTCGCCACCGGCGAGCACCACAACCCGCCGTTCGTGCCGTCCTCCCCGACGACCCTCCTCGGGCACATCGCGGCCCGCACGGAGAACCTGATCCTCTCCACCTCGACCACCCTGATCACCACCAACGACCCGGTGAAGATCGCCGAGGACTACGCGACCCTCCAGCACCTCGCCGACGGCCGCGTGGACCTGATGATGGGCCGCGGCAACACCGGCCCGGTCTACCCGTGGTTCGGGCAGGACATCCGCCAGGGCATCCCGCTCGCCATCGAGAACTACGCGCTCCTCCACAAGCTGTGGAGGGAGGACGTGGTCGACTGGGAGGGCAAGTTCCGCACGGCCCTCCAGGGCTTCACCGCCACCCCGCGCCCGCTCGACGGCGTCCCGCCGTTCGTCTGGCACGGCTCCATCCGCTCCCCCGAGATCGCCGAGCAGGCCGCGTACTACGGCGACGGCTTCTTCGCGAACCACATCTTCTGGCCCAAGCAGCACACCGAGAAGATGGTCCGCCTCTACCGCCAGCGGTACGCGCACTACGGCCACGGCACCGCCGAGCAGGCCATCGTCGGCCTCGGCGGCCAGGTCTTCATGCGGAAGAACTCGCAGGACGCGGTCCGGGAGTTCCGCCCGTACTTCGACAACGCGCCGGTCTACGGCCACGGCCCCTCCCTGGAGGAGTTCAGCAGCCAGACCCCGCTGACCGTCGGCTCGCCGCAGGAGGTCATCGAGCGGACCCTGTCCTTCCGCGACTACGTGGGCGACTACCAGCGCCAGCTGTTCCTCGTCGACCACGCCGGGCTGCCGCTCAAGACGGTCCTGGAGCAGCTCGACATCCTCGGCGAGGAGGTCGTCCCGGTGCTGCGCAAGGAGTTCGCGAACCTGCGGCCCGCCGGAGTACCGGAGACCGCCCCGCTCCACCCGTCCGTCCTCGCGTCGAAGAACCTGGAGGCCTGACCGCCATGCAGACGCTGAAGCTGGTCGCCGTGTCCGCCGGACTCAGCGCCCCGTCCTCCACCCGGCTGCTCGCCGACCGCCTGCTCCAGGCGGCCCGCTACCGGCTCGCGGAGCAGGAGTACGCGGTCGATGTCGAGGTCGTGGAGCTGCGCGACCTCGCGGTCGACATCGCGAAGAACTTCGTCACGGGCTTCCCGTCGGACGCGCTCCAGGAGGCGATCGACAAGGTGACGGGCGCGGACGGCGTCATCGCCGTCACCCCCGTCTTCACCGCCTCCTACAGCGGGCTGTTCAAGTCGTTCTTCGACCTGATCGACCCGACGGCGCTGGCCGGTACGCCGGTCCTCATCGGCGCGACCGGCGGCACCGCCCGCCACTCCCTCGTCCTGGACCACGCGCTGCGCCCGCTCTTCTCCTACCTGCGGGCCCTCACGATCCCGACCGCCGTCTACGCGGCCTCGGAGGACTGGGGCACGGGCGGCGACGCGTACACCTCCGACCTCCCCTCCCGCATCACCCGCGCCGGCCAGGAACTGGCCGACACGGTGGCGGGCCGCCCGGCCCGCGGGACCGACGAGGACGAGGTCGTCCCCTTCGAGAAGCAGCTGGCCGACCTGCGCCTCGATTAGTCCGTTATGTACGGTGTGAGGGAGTCAGGGGCCCCGATTTCCGACGAGTGGAGGACGACATGGCCGGCGGCAGGATCGTGGTGGGAGTCGACGGATCGGCACCCGCGCTGAGGGCACTGCGCTGGGCGGCCCGGCAGGCCGCGCTGACCGGGGACTCCCTGGAGGTGCTGACCAGCTGGGAGTACCCGGCCTCGTGGTCGACGATGATGCCGGGCGTGCCCTCGGAGTTCGACCCCGAGCGGCTCGCCAAGGAGATCCTCAACGCCTCCGTGGAGAAGGTCCTCGACCCCGGCACCGCCGCCTCGGTCAAGCGCGTGGTCGTCGGCGGCAACGCGCCCCAGGCCCTGATCGACGCGGCCAAGGGCGCGGACCTCCTCGTCGTCGGCGACCGCGGCTACAGCGGCTTCAAGGCGGCGGTCCTGGGCTCGGTCTCCTCCCACGTCACCCAGCACGCCCCGTGCCCGGTGGTGGTCGTCCGAGGCGACCTCACGGACGAGGAGACGGCGGACGGCGAGATCGAGGACGTGGCTGTCTAGGACTCCCCAAGCACTGGTCCGTCTCCCCCGCGCGGCGGAGGCGGACCGGCCGGTGGGGCGATGTCCCGGGCCGGGGCCCGGGCGGACGCTGGTCGCATGATGACGATCAAAGCTCTTCCCGATGTGCCCCGTTGGGCCGTTCTCGCCGCGCACGCCGTCCCGCTCGTCACCCTCCCTTCGGGGCTGTGGCGGGTCGCGCTCGTCGCCGGGCTTCCCGTGACGCAGGACGCCGAGCTCGGGGCGATGGGGTTCTGGACGTCCGCGTACGCGGTCTCCCTCAGTCTCGTCTCGGAGTTCTTCGCCTTCCTCACGCTGGGGCTCGTCCGTTCCTGGGGCGAGGTGTTCCCGCGCTGGATGCCGTTCCTCGGCGGGCGCCGGGTGAACCCGGTGGCCGCGACGGGCGCGGCGTTCGCCGGGGTGGCGGGGCTGTGCGCGATCGCCGCGTGGGGCGCCTACGCCTCGCTCGCGGACCTCGGGCCCGGCATCCCCGCCTCCCCGGCGCAGGAGGCCCTGCTCGCCGCCTGCTATCTGCCGCTCCTCGCCTGGCCGCCGCTGGTGGCCGTCGTGGCGGTCGCGTACTACCGCAGGCGTACAGGGAAGGGTGGCGGCCGTCAGTACGGCGCCGGGCGGCCCGCGGCGTCCTCGTGGGTGTAGTAGAGGTAGAACGCGGCGGCGGCGACGGCGCCGCCCACGATCAGGCCGAGCAGGGTCGCCGACAGGATGCTCACGTCGGACAGGCTGTACAGGAAGCCGATCGCGATGCCGGCGAGCGCGCCCCAGGCCGCCGCGTGGAGCTCGCGCGGCAGGGCGCGGCCGACGCTGCGGAGCCCGTACACCGCCCCGGCGAGCACGATCGCCGAGATCAGGCCGAGCCAGAACTGTCCCCAGCTGACGGGGGCGCCGGACTTGGCGACGAAGGCCGTCCACCAGCCGTAGATCACGCCGAGGGTGGCGGGCAAGGCCCAGCCGTGGGTCGCGCCGGTTCTGCTCGTCCGGCCCCGGGCCGGTATCGCTGCGTGTGCGGCCATGGCAGGAGCTCCTTCGCGTTCGCCCCGTTCGCCCCCTGAGGTCTCGCACCCTCCAGGGCACACCCGCGGCCGGTGCCCCGCAAGTGGATCACCTCCCGTCGGCAGCCGGGCTCGGTCGGCAGCCGGGCTCAGCCGGTCTCGGCGAGCGTCGCGAGCCGGCGCAGCGCCTCCTCCAGGACCTCGCGCGGCGGGGACGCGAGGCCGACGCGGATCGCGTCCGGGGCCGTGCCCCGGCCCACGGCGAAGGCGCTGCCGGGGGTGACCGCGGCCCCCGCCCGTTCGGCGGCCGCCGCCGTGAAGGTCTCGGCCCGCCAGGGCGGGGGCAGCTCCCACCAGCAGTAGTACGCGTGCGGGGAGGTCCGGATCGGGTGTCCGCCGAGGTGGCGGAGGACGAGGGCGTGCCGGGCCTCCGTCTCCGCGCGTTTGGCCGCGACCACCTCGGCGACCGTGCCGTCCCCGGCCCAGCGCGTCGCCGCCGCGAGCGCGAGCCCGCCCGCCGTCCAGGCGCCGGAGCGCAGCGCCGCCGCCGCGTCCGTCCGCAGCCGGGGAGGCACCACGAGGTAGCCGACGGTCAGGCCGGGCGCGAGCCGTTTGGAGAGGCTGTCGACGAGGAGGACCCGCTCGGGGGCGTGGGCGGCGAGGGGCGCGGGCGGGCGCGGGTGCAGGAACGCCCAGGTGGTGTCCTCGACGGCGGTCAAGTCCAGGCGGCGCAGCAGTTCGGCGAGTTCGGCCCGCCGCTCGCCGTCCATGGTGACGGAGGTCGGGTTGTGCAGGGTCGGCTGGAGGTAGACGGCGGCGAGCGGGGCCGCCCGGTGCGCCGCGGCGAGCGCCTCCGGCCGTACGCCCCTGTCGTCCATGGCCAGCGGTACGAGCCGGACGCCGAGCCGCTCGGCGACCGACTTGACCACCGGGTACGTGAGTTCCTCGACGCCCACGCGGCCGCCGGGCGGGACGAGCGCGGAGAGCGCGGCGGCGATGGCCTGGCGGCCGTTGCCCGCGAAGAGCACGGATTCGGGGTCCGGCGCCCAGCCGGACCGGGCGAGGACGCCGGCGGCGGCCTCCCGTGCCTCGGCCGTGCCGGTCGCGGCGGCGGGCCGGGAGACGCATGCGGCGAGGACGTCGGGCCGGGCGAGGGCGGCGAGGGCCCGGGCCATCAGCTCCGACTGGCCTTCGGCGACAGGGTAGTTGAGCTGGAGGTCGACGGGTGCGGTCCCGGTCGCTTCGATGAGCGCGGGCCCGGGCAGCGGCGGCGCGGCGCGGACGAACGTCCCGCGCCCGACCTCGCCGACGACGAGGCCGCGCCGCGCGAGTTCCCCGTAGACGCGGATGGCCGTCGAGTTGGCGATCCGGTGGCGGCGGGCGAAGACCCGCTGCGGCGGCATCCGATCCCCGGGCCGCAGCCGCCCGTCCCGTACGGCCGCCTCGACACGGTCGGCGATCCTTCGGTACTCCTCCACCGCTCCCCCTTCCACCCCTGCCCAGGGTCCTCCTCAGGGCCCTCCCCAGGGCCCTCCCCAGAGCATTGCACCGAGAGCAAAGATCTTATTGCACCGAGCTGTTGGGGCTGCCTAGCCTGCCGTCATGCCCTTCGTCGCATCCCTCGCCACCGACGTCTTCTACGAGGACCGGGGCACCGGCCCCGCCCTCCTCCTGGTCCACGGCCACCCCTTCGACCACACCATGTGGCAGCCGCAGATCGAGCGTTTCTCCCGCACCCACCGCGTCATCGCCCCCGACCTGCGCGGCTACGGCCGCACCCCGCTCGGCGCCATGACGGACTCCACCGGCCTCGGGGAGTTCGCCGAGGACCTCGTCGCCGTCCTCGACCACCTCCGCGTCGACGAGGCCGTCGTCGTCGGCCTCTCCATGGGCGGCCAGATCGCCATGGAGCTCCACCGCCGCCACCCCGGGCGCGTCCGGGGCCTCGTCCTCGTCGACACCTTCCCCGCGGCGGAGACCGAGGAGGGCAAGGCCGTACGGAACGCGATGGCCGACCGGCTCCTGGAGGAGGGCATGCGGGGGTACGCCGACGAGGTGCTGGACCGGATGGTCGCCCCGTACAACGCCCACGCGGCACCCCACGTCCACCGCATGATGCGCGAGACCGACCCGGTCGCGGCGGCCGCCGCGCTGCGCGGCCGCGCGGAGCGCCCCGACTACCGGGAGTCGCTCACCAGGGTCGCCGTCCCCGCGCTCGTCGTGGTCGGCCGCGACGACACGTACACGCCGGTCAGCGACGCGGAGGAGATGCACGCGCTGCTCCCGGACTCCACGCTCGCGGTCGTCGAGCGGGCGGCCCACATGCCCAACCTGGAGCGCCCCGAGGAGTTCGACTCCGTACTCGACGTATACCTTCGGTCACTCGTTCGGCTTACTTGAAAGTTCGAAATCGTGCGAATCCTCCCACGATGGGCTTCATGAGTCAGAACACTGCGCCCCGTCGGGGCGGAAACGCCATGGCCTGGGCCACCGGAGGCACGCTCTTCGCCGGTGTCCTCATGCTGGTCACCGGATTCCTGGACATCTTCCAGGGCATCGTCGGTATCGCCGAGGACGACGTCTACACCCACATCGGCGACTACGTCTTCAAGTTCGACCTGACCACCTGGGGATGGATCCACCTCATCCTCGGCGTGATCATCGCCATCGCGGGCTACGGCATCCTCAAGGGCGCCGAGTGGGGCCGCGTGGCCGGTATCGCGCTGGCCTCGCTCAACATCCTGTTCCAGTTCCTGTTCCTGCCGTACCAGCCCTGGTGGGCGCTCTTCTCCATGGCGATCTCGATCTTCGTGATCTGGGCGCTCGCGACGGACGAGGGCTACGGCTCCGGCGAGAAGTACTAGGCGGTCCGGCCATGCGCACACGTCTCCGCCCCACGGCGGCAGCCCTCGCACTCGCCGCCGCGGCGGCCCTCTCCCTCACCGGCTGCGACCAGGCGAAGGAGGCCGCCGGCGACATCGTCTCCTCGGCGACGGCCGCCGCGGCCTCGGCGGCGCAGGAGAAGCTGAACGAGGTCAAGGACGGGGTGAACGCCACCGGCGACGTGAGCGCCGGGCCGACCAGCGTCGACGGGGACCGCACGGTCGCCGAGATCACGGCGACCAACCCCAAGGACAAGAACGCCGACTACACGATCAAGGTGGACTTCCGTGACGCGGAGGGCAACTTCCTCGACACGGTCGTCCTGAACATCGACGGCGTCGAGCCCGGCGGCTCCAAGACGGGTACGGCACGCAGCAATCGCTCGCTCTCGGGCGACACGAAGGCGGAGATCGGCCAGGCCGTCCGTCACTAGGCGGACTCCCTCTTACGGCCCAGGCGACGCACCACCGCCTGGGCCGTCGGTCTGCCCGCGCACGCGTGCTCCCGGTCCCCCGCCCGGCCGAACCCGACCTGCGCGACGCGCGCCCAGGGGCCACGCTGGAAGGCATGGACAACGAGCAGATCCTGGACGACATCGGCGTCCTCGTCGAAGAGGAACGCACCCTGCGGGAGCGCGCGGGCACCGGCGGCCTCTCCCCCGAGGAACGCGCCCGCCTCGCCGACCTGGAGGTCCGTCTCGACCAGTGCTGGGACCTGCTCCGCCAGCGCCGCGCGAAGGCCGAGTTCGGCGAGGACCCCGACACCGCCGCCCTCCGCCCGGCCTCCGAGGTCGAGTCGTACCGCAACTGAGGCGACAACCGAGGCGGCCTGACCGGGGACCTTCGGACATGCCGCGGTCGGCCGACGCCTTCTAAGTTGGACGCATGCCACGCCCCGCACGACCCGAACGCCCCGCCCGCCTCTCCCCGCCCGCCTGGCTCACCGCCGGGCTGAAGCCCGCGCCGACGCCCGTCCCGTGGGCGGCCGTGGTCCGCGCGTCCGTCGCCATGTCGGCGCCGCTCGCCGTGGGGCTGGCCGTGGGGCAGCCGCAGTACGGGGCGCTCGTGTCGATGGGCGCCCTGTCCGGGGTCATCGGCGACACCGCCGACGCCTACCGCATGCGGATCTTCAACATCGCGGTCCCGCAGCTCTTCGGCGCGCTCGGGGTGACCCTCGGGGCGCTGGTCTACGGGCAGGGCTGGTTCGCCGTCGGCGCGCTCACGCTCGTCGCGCTCGTCTCCGGGATGATCTCGTCGATCGGCGCCGTGGCCTCCGTGTCGGGCCTGCTGCTGCTCCTCAACGCCGTCGTCGGCGCGGGCCTGCCGATGCCGGGGCCCTGGTGGAAGGCGCCGCTGCTGCTCACCGTCGGCGGCCTGTTCGTCCTCCTCCTCACCCTCCTCGGCTGGCCCCTGCGCCGCGCCGCCCCCGAGCGCGCCGCCGTCGCCGGGACCTACCGGGCCCTCGCCGACCTCTACGAGGCCACCGGCGACCCCGTCGCCTACGACGCCAAGCGGCAGGCCGTCACCACCTCCCTCAACCAGTCGTACGACCTCGTCCTCGCCCGCCGCACCCGCCAGCACGGCCGCGCGCCCCAACTGGTCCGGCTGCTCGCCCAGCTCAACGTCCTCGTCCCGCTCCTGGAGGCCGCCCCGGCCGCCCACCTCCGCGCCCGGCTCTTCGGCCCGCTGTCCCCGGCGATCCCGGCGGCCGTGCGCGACCTGGCCGACGCCGTCGAGGAGGGCCGCACCGGCACCCCCGTCCTGGACCTGCCGGCCCCCGAACGGCCGGCGGAGAAGGCCGTGGACCACGCCCTGCGGCACGCGGCCACCGTCGTCCACCAGGCCGAGCCCGACCCGTACAACGTCGACGACCGCCTCGGCCGCCCCGCCGCCCTCCGCGTCAGGGCCCGCAGGGCCGCCCGCGCGGTCCTGCTCTCCGAGGCGTCCTGGCGTTACGGCCTCCGGCTCGCGCTCTGCATCGGCCTCGCCCAGGCCTTCGTCTCGCTGATCCCCGTGCCCCGCTCGTACTGGGTCGCGCTCACCGTCACCTTCGTCCTGAAGCCCGACTTCGGCTCGGTCTTCTCCCGGGCCGTGCTCCGCGCCCTCGGCACCGCCGCCGGGCTCGTCCTCGCCGCCCTCGTCCTCGCCGAGGTCCCGCGCGGGTGGTGGGACGTGCCGGTGATGGCCGTCCTCGCGGCACTGGTCCCCGCGTTCCTCGCGAAGGGGTACGCCTTCCAGACCGCGGCCATCACGCCGGTCATCCTGCTCCTCTCCGACATGCTCAACCACCAGGGCTTCGACCTCGTCCTGCCCCGCCTCTACGACTCGCTCATCGGCTGCGCCATCGCCCTCGTCGCCGGCTATCTCCTCTGGCCCGAGTCCTGGCACACCCGGATCGGCGACCGGCTGGCCGACGCGGTCGCCGACACCGCCGCGTACGTGCGCTGCGCGTTCGCCGCGGAGGGCGACCGCGTGGCCCGCCACCGCGCCCGCCGCAAGCTCTACCGCGATCTGTCCACCGTCCGCTCCGAGTTCCAGCGCGCCCTGACCGAGCCGCCGCCCACGGGTCCCCGGGCCGCCGCCTGGTCGCCGCTCCTCGTCGCCGTCGAGCGGATCGTCGACGCCACCACCGCCGCCCGCATCCGCGTCGACCACGGCGCCCCGCACCCCGACCCCGCCGAAGTCACCGCCGTCGAACGGGAACTGCGCGAACTCGCCGACGGGCTGCGCTCCTCGGAGAACCTCTTCGAGGTCCACGCGGAACTGCCCGGCGACGAGAACGGAGTCCTCGCACCACTGCGCCAGGAGGTCCGCGCGGCCCGCGCCATCGCCGGTCCCGACCTGCGGTAACCCTCCCCGGAAGGGCATACCGGACGGGTTACCGGCGGTCGCCGAACGGAAGGCTCCCTTTCCTGGTTACCGACGGGGAGCCGGGCGACTACGATGCGCTCCATTCCCCGGTGATCCGCCCGCTCCGCCGCCACCCCACGGCCCGCCGGACGGACCACGAAGCGACACCCCGCCCCACCGCACCGCCTCCTGCCACGCCCTCCCCTGCGCTCCGAGGACGGACACCGCCACCATGCGCACCACCACCCCCAGCAGAGGTCTCCAGCCCAACGTCCTCGGCACCTTCGACACGATCGTCATGGCCGTCGCCGGCAGCGCGCCCGCGTACTCGCTCACCGCGACCACCGCCGTCCTCTTCGGCGCCGTCGGCTACGCGGGCCCCGCCGCCCTGCTCTACTGCGCGATACCGATGCTCGGCATCGTCCTCGCCTACGCCCGCCTCGGCCGGATCGACGTCAACGCCGGCGCCGGCTACTCCTGGGTGGGCCGCACGCTCCACCCCTTCCTCGGCTTCCTCTCCGGCTGGGCCCTCGTCTTCGCCGCCACGGTCTTCATGGTCGCGGGCTCCCTCCCCGCCGGCTCCCTGACGCTCTCCCTCGTCGACCCGGACCTCGCCGAGAACACCCCGCTCGCCGCCGCCGTCGGCGCCGGGTGGTTCCTGATGATGCTGCTCGTCGTCCTGGGCGGCGCCCGGCTGACCGTACGGGCCCAACTCGTGATGTCCGGCGTCGAGATGACCGTCCTCGTCGGCTTCGTCCTCGCCGCCGTCCTGCACCGGGGCAGCGCCACCGCCTTCGACTGGTCCTGGTTCGGCTTCGACGGGTTCGCCGGCCCGCAGGGCTTCGCGGCGGGCGCGCTGATCGCCGCCTTCTACTACTGGGGCTGGGACGTCACCAGCAACCTCAGCGAGGAGACCCGTAACAGCCGCAGGACCGCCGGACTCGCCGCGCTCGTCGGCGTCGGCTTCGTCTTCGTGCTCTTCGAGGCCTTCACGGTCGCCGTGAACGTCCTGCTGAGCGAGGAGGAGATCCGGACGGCGGGACCCAACGTCCTCGCCGTCCTCGGCGAGGAGATCTGGCCGGGCGTCGGCGGCAAACTCCTCGTCGTGGCCGTCGTCCTGTCGACCGTCGCCACCCTGGAGACCACCCTCCTCCAGGTGACCCGCTCCCTCTTCGCGATGGGCCGCGACCGGACCCTTCCCGCCGCTCTCGGCAGGGTGCACCGCCGCTGGAACACCCCGTGGGTCGCCATCGCCACCGTCGGCGTCGCGGCCGCCGTGATGTTCCTCGCCGCCGGCGCCGCCGAGTCCGTGCAGCGGATCCTCAGCGACGCCGTCGCCGCCATCGGCCTCCAGATCGCCTTCTACTACGGCCTCGCGGGCATCGCCGCCGTCGTCGCCTACAAGTCGCTTCTCCTGCGCTCCGTGGGGAACTTCCTCCTCGGCGGGCTGTGGCCGCTGCTCGGCTCGGCGTTCATGCTCTGGTGCTTCTACGAGTCCCTCGGCGAGCTCTCCACGACCGCCCTCGCGATCGGCCTCGGCGGCCTGCTCTTCGGGGTCGTCCCGCTCCTCGTCTACTGGCGCAAGGGCAGCGACTACTACCGACCGGCCCGACTGGACGCCGTGCGCGCGCTGGCGGCCACCGAGGCATCGGTCCCGACCGCGCGCAGGCCGCGCAGCCGGGACAAGGGCTACGCGACGGACTTCTGACGAACTATCGGCGATTTCCGGCGCAGTTGCGGGTGTTTCACGTGAAACACCCCAAGTCCCGTTTCACGTGAAACACCATGTCCTCGGGAAACGCTGTGACGTCTGACGGCATGTCCCACTGTCCGAGGCCGATGACGAAGGAGGCCCCATGGCGGTCTACCGCCGCTCCGCGCGTGCGGCGCGAGCCGAGCGCTTCACGCCCGACTTCGACCCGGACTTCGGCGACCGGGCCCTGACGGAGGCGCGCCATGACATCGTCATCGGCCGCTGGCAGGGCGTACGGAACCTGATCGCGGCCACCGGCGACGACTGGGCGCGCCGCACCCACCGCCTCCGGCTGCTCTCGCACGCGGCCGCCGGAAGCTCGACGGTCGAGACCTGGCGGGCGGCCGAGCCGGGCAACCCCGACGCGGAGGTGCTGCGCGCGGCGACCGAGGTCGTCCGGGTCTTCGACGCGGCCATCGCGGCCGGCCGGGGCGCCTCCGTGGACCGGAGCCGTATCGACGCGGCGGTGGACGCCTGCAGGGGCGCGGCGGAAGCGGCCCCCGAGGACCCCATGCCGTGGATATCCCTGCTTTCCGTGGCACGGCTGTACGACGGCGGGGTGGCGCGCCGCGAACTGCGTCACTGGTTCGACGAGTTGCGGCGCCGGGACCCGTACAACACGGAGGGCCACATCCAGGTGCTGCGCTACTGGTCGGCGCGGTGGCACGGCACGCACGGCAGCATGTACGACTTCGCGCGCGACGCGGCGGGCGTGGCACCGCCCGGCTCGTCGCTGCCGGTCCTGGTGCAGGTCGCGCGGGTGGAGGAGTACCGCTACATCGCGGACGGGGCACTCGGCCGGGGGCCGGTGCGCGGCTTCGACCAGCACTGGAAGCACGAACTCGCGGTGACGGAGCTGCGCCGTACGTACGCGCGCTGGATCGGGGAGCGGGATCCGGCCTGCCCGGTGGCGCCGGAGGAGGTGGCGGACCTCAATTTCCTGGCGCACGCAGCGTGTTACGCGGGCCAGGTGGAGGTGGCGAAGCACCTGCTCCGGATGCTGGGAGCGCGGGCGGCATGGGTGCCGTGGGCGTACACGGGGGACCCGGAGGAGCAGTTCACGCGATTCAGAGAGGGCCTGGGAGTGGAGTAGGAACACTCCACCCCCAGGCCCCTGAGGCTCAGCCGGTGACGCGGGCGTCGGCGTCTCAGACGCCGATGTCCTCGCCGTCGGCGCGCCAGACGGAGACGACCGCCGGGCGGACGATCCTGCCGGGCCCGTCGGGCCAGACGGAGGCGGGCTTCTCGACGGACGCGCCGTCGATCTCGCCCGGGTGCTGGACGGAGACGAGGACGCGGCGGTCCTGGATGATCGGGCCGCAGGTCTCGGCACCGCGCGGCACGGTCAGGAACTGCTTGAGCTCACCGCGGCGCTCGCCGTGGGTCGCGACGCCGTAGAGGCCGTCGTGGGAGCCGAGCTGGTTGCCGTCGGTGGAGATCCACAGGTTGCCGTGCGGGTCGAACGCGACGTTGTCCGGGCAGGAGATCGGGGAGACCCGGTCCTTCGGGAAGCCGGCGAAGTAGGTGGCCGGGTCGTTCGGGTCGCCGGCGACGAGGAAGAGGCGCCAGGCGAAGCCGTCGGAGGACGGGTCGTCCCAGTGCTCGGCGAGTTCGAGGATCTGCCCGTGCTTGTTGAGGTTGCGCGGGTTGGCCTCGTCGGCGCCGGGGTTGGTGCCCTTGCCGCGGTTGGAGTTGTTGGTGAGCGCGACGTAGACGCGGCCGCTGCGCGGGGAGGGCTCGACGTCCTCGGGGCGGTCCATCTTGGTGGCGCCGACCTTGTCACCGGCGAGGCGGGTGAAGACGTACACCTCCTCGGCGGTCATGCCCGGCACGTGCGAGACGGCACCGTCGGGACCGGCGGTGGCGAGCGGGATCCACTGGCCGGAGCCGTCGAACTCGCCGTCGTTCGGGAGCTTGCCCGTGCCGTCGATCTCGGCGGCGGGCGAGTCCCCGGTGAGCTTGGCGACGTAGAGCGTGCCCTCGTCGAGCAGGGTCAGGTTGTGCTCGCGGGCGGCCCGCGAACCGCCCTTCTTCACGCGCTTGCTCGACACGAACTTGTAGAAGTAGTCGAACCGCTCGTCGTCGCCCATGTAGACGACGGGACGGCCGTCCTCGGTGAGGCGGGGCTGCGCGGCCTCGTGCTTGAAGCGGCCGAGCGCGGTGCGCTTGCGGGGCGTGGAGTCGGGGTCGTACGGGTCGAGCTCGACGACCCAGCCGAAGCGGTGGACCTCGTTGGGCTCCTGCTTGAGGTCGAAGCGCTTGTCGAACCGCTCCCACTTGCGCTCGGTGGCCCCGGTGCCGATGCCGTACCGCTTGTCGGTGGCGGAGCTGCCGTTGGCGAAGTACTGGTTGAAGTTCTCCTCGCCGTGGAGCGTGGTCCCCCACGGAGTGGTGCCGCCGGCGCAGTTGTTGAGCGTGCCGAGGACGGTACGGCCCTCGGGGTCGACCGAGGTCTTCACGAGGGCGCTGCCGGCGGCGGGGCCGGTGAGCTCGAACTCGCTGCTGGTGTGGAGGCGGCGGTTGAGCTGGTGCCGGGTGACCGGGGTCAGCTTGCCGGAGCGGTGCGACTCCTGCACGACGACGACGGAGAGGCCGTGCGCGGCCCAGGCGACCTCGACCTGCTCGCGGGTCGGGTTCTCGGGGTCGTACCCCCGGAACATCAGCACCTCGTCGGTGTACTCGTGGTTGGCGACGAGGACCTGACGGTGGTTCTCCCCGCGCAGCGGCAGCAGGGAGAGGAAGTCGTTGTTGTAGCCGAACTGACCGGCCTGGGCCTTCGCCGTCTGGTTCTCGGCGTCGAAGGCGGGGGCGCCGCGGAGGATGGGCTCGCCCCAGCGGATGACGACGTTCTGCTCGTACCCGGCGGGCACGGTGACCTGGTCGGCGGTGTTGGGCGCGACGGGCGTGAAGCGGAGTCCGCGGGCGCCGTCGGGACGGCGGTTGCCCCGGTCCCGCTCGGGCGCGGCGACGGCCTCCGGCGTACCGCCGAACACGACGGCACCACCGGCGGCGGAGGCGACGGTCACGACAGCGGCGGCGCGCAGGGCGGAACGGCGCGAGAGCGCGCCGGCTATGACGTCGCCGACGTACTCGTTGGTGCTCGTGTTGGGCACCTCGTGGAAGCAGGCGTCACCACACCGGTACCGGCAGGTGAGAGCCGAACGGCCGCCTCCGTGCGGGTTGGTGCTCAGCAGCGGCAGCAGTTTGCGCACTTCGTCCTCCTCCGGCGCGGACCGCGCCGCCATGTATACGTCGGGGACCCGTCGGATCCCATCGGCGGTGACGCTATGGGGGCATATCTGCACGGGGACGGCAGCGAAATGAACGCCGAATGAATGCACGGCATCCGGAGGCGACCGGGTCACGGGAAGCGGAGGGGGTGGCCGCTAACCTTACGTGTCTGCCCTGGCCAGGGATGAAAGTCCCGAAACGCCCAGTTCGGACATTCACACTGCACCCCTCACTCATGCGAAAGGGTTCGCCCATGGGTATTCGGAGCATGCTGCGCAAGGTATTCGGCCGGGACCGCGAGGACACCACCCCGGCAACCTCCGTCCCGCCCCAGACGCGTGAGACCACATCGGAGCCGGGCGACACCCCGGAAGCGGCGGCACGCCGCGCGGCGGACGACCTGGTATCGGCGTCGTTCGACAACCCGCAGGTGCCGAGGGCACGGGTCGAGGGAACGGGCACGGCCACCGCCGAGACGGCGGAGCCGGTCGAGGCGAAGGTCGAGGCCGAGGACAAGGCCGAGGACAAGGTCGAGGCCGAGGCCGCCGCCGAGGCCGCCGCCGAGGTCGAGGCTGCGGTCGACGCCGAAGCCGTCGAGGCGCCGGAGGCGGCGCCGACGGCGACGGCGACGGCGACCGCCGACGAGGCCGAGACGGAGACCGAGGCCGAGACCGAGGCGGCCACCGCCGCCGCGAGCGAGTCGGCGGAGCCGGAGGCGCCCGCCGCCGCGGACGAAGCGGAGACGGCCGCCGCGGACGAAGCGGAGACCGCCGTCGCCGAGGCGGACGTCGCCGAGGCGGACGTCACCCCGGCGGGCGCCACCCCGGCAGACGTCGCCCCGGCAGACGCCACCCCGGTGGACGTCGCCGCAGCGGACGCCACCCCCGCAGACGCCACCCCGGCAGACGCCACCCCGGTGGAGTCTGAGGCCACGGCGGAGTCGGAGGCCACGGCGGAGTCGGAGGCCACGGCGGACGTCGCCCCGGTGGAGGCGGAGGCCACCACCGGAGCCGACGCGGGCGCGGGCGGTGAGGCTGAGGTCGTGGCCGCTCCGCCGGTGCGGGACGGGGGCGAGGCGGAGCTCGTACCCTCCGCCGAGACCGTCGTCGTCGCCTCCGAGGCGAGCCCGGCGGCGGCGGAGGAGCCCACCGGCGTCCCGGCCGTCTCCCTCGCCGCGGTCAAGGCCGCCGCCCCCCACCTTGCCGACGCCTACAAGGCCGCCGGTGCCGTGCTCAAGAAGCAGGGGCTGACGGGGGCGCGCGCCTCCGTCTACCTGGTCGTCGACCGCTCCGGCTCGATGCGCGGCTACTTCAAGGACGGCTCCGTCCAGCGCCTCGCCGAGCAGATCGTCGCGCTCGCCGCGCACCTCGACGAGGACGCGACCGTCACGACCGTCTTCTTCTCGACGGACATCGACGGCACGGTCGACCTGACCCCCGCCGGCCTCACGCCGACCCGCGTCGAGGAGATCAACGGCACCCTCGGCCGCCTGGGCCGTACGAACTACCACCGGGCCGTCGAGGAGGTCCTCGCCCACCACGAGAAGGCCGACCCGACCCGTACCGCCCTGGTCGTCTTCCAGACGGACGGCGCGCCGGAGTCGAAGACGGCCGCCACGCAGGCCCTCGCGGAGGCGGCGGACCGCCCGCTGCACTGGCGTTTCGTGGCCTGGGGCGAGGAGGACAACAAGGCGTTCGACTACGTCCGCAAGCTCGACACGGCTCCCCGCACCGCCGCGTACTTCCCCGGCGCGACCCCCTCGGAGACGGCGCACGCGGCCTTCTACCGGGGCCTGCTGGCCGGCCTGGAGCTCTGATCCGGGTGGACGTGGGGGGAGGGGAGGCCTCCCCCCACGTTTAACGGTGTGAACGGGTCCCGCCGGGCCCGTTAAAATTCGCACCATGGCGGCCACTGGAATCGAGAAGCAGGGGACGAAGGCGTTCTACGTCACGACCCCGATCTACTACGTCAACGACGCTCCTCACCTGGGCCACGCCTACACGACCGTCGCAGGCGACGTGCTCACGCGCTGGCACCGTCAGCGCGGCGAGAAGGTGTGGTACCTCACCGGCACGGACGAGCACGGTCAGAAGATCATGCGCACGGCCGAGGCGAACAACGTCACGCCCCAGGCCTGGTGCGACAAGCTCGTCGAGGAGGCGTGGAAGCCCCTCTGGGAGCACCTGAACATCGCGAACGACGACTTCATCCGCACCACGCAGAAGCGTCACACGGACCGCGTGCAGGAGTTCGTGCAGGACCTGTACGACAAGGGCGAGGTCTACAAGGGCGGCTACGAGGGCCCGTACTGCGTCGGCTGTGAGGAGTTCAAGCTCCCGGGCGATCTCATCGAGGCGGAGGACGGCACCAAGCTCTGCGCCGTCCACAAGAAGCCGGTGGAGATCCTCAAGGAGGAGAACTACTTCTTCAAGCTGAGCGAGTACGGCCCGAAGCTCCTTGAGTTCTACGAGGCGAACCCGGGCTTCATCCAGCCGGAGTCGGCCCGCAACGAGGTCCTGAACTTCGTGAAGCAGGGCCTTGAGGACCTGTCGATCTCCCGCTCGACGTTCGACTGGGGCATCCCGGTCCCGTGGGACGACAAGCACGTCATCTACGTGTGGATCGACGCGCTCCTGAACTACGCGACGGCCGTGGGCTACGGCTCCGACCAGGCGAAGTTCGACGAGACCTTCCCGGCGGACGTCCACCTCATCGGCAAGGACATCCTCCGCTTCCACGCGATCATCTGGCCCGCGATGCTGATGGCGCAGGGCCTGCCGGTCCCGGGCCGGGTCGCGGCGAACGGCTGGCTGATGGTCGGCGGCGAGAAGATGTCGAAGTCGAACCTGACGGGCATCAAGCCGCAGGACCTGACCTCGCACTTCGGCGTGGACGCGTACCGCTGGTACTTCCTGCGGGCGATCGCCTTCGGCCAGGACGGTTCGTTCTCGTGGGAGGACTTCACCGCCCGCTACACGTCCGAGCTGGCGAACGACTACGGCAACCTCGCCTCGCGCGTGGCGGCGATGGTCGGCAAGTACTTCGGCGGCGCGCTGCCGGCCTCGACGGCCGACGGCGACGCGGAGAAGGCCATCCACGACGGTCTGGCGAAGGCCGTCGCGACGGCGGACGCGAAGATCGGCGAGGAGCTGGACTTCCAGGCCGGCATCCTGGCGATCTTCGACTTCGTGAAGCAGGTCAACGGCTACATCACGGAGCAGGAGCCGTGGAAGGTCGCGAAGGACGAGTCGGCCGAGGGCCAGGCCCGTCTCGCGACGATCCTCTACACGGCCGCCGAGTCGCTCCGCGCCGTCGCCGTCCTCCTGAACTCGATCATGCCGGAGACCTCGCAGGCCCTCTGGGACTCGCTGGGCGCCGAGGCGTCCCTGGGCGCGCTGGCCGACCAGCCGGTCCAGGACGCGGGCGTCTGGGGCAAGCTCCCGGCGGGTGCGACGGTGACGAAGGGCGCGGTGCTGTTCCCGCGCCTGGAGGAGCCGAAGAAGGACTGACACCACACGTCACGACGAAGGCCGCCGTCCCCCTGGTGAGGGGCGGCGGCCTTCGCCGTACGCGCACGCCCTCAGACGGCCAGGACCAGCGCGGCGAGCGCGGGCGCCATGTAGATCACCGGAAAGGCGACGTGCCCGTAGGCGCGGGCGCGGAGCACCGTGACGACGGCCCCGGTGAAGTACAGGACGATCCCGACGGCGGCGAGGACCCCGATCACCGGGACGGAGAACCCGAGGACGAGTCCGAGCCCACCGGCGACCTTGGCGGCGCCGAGCCAGTTCCACCAGGAGCGCGGGACGCCGTACTCGGCGAGCGGCTGGACGACGAACGCGGCACGGGCGAAGATCGCGCCACCGGAGAAGAGGGCCATGAAGGCGCCGATACCGGCGAGGACGGCGACGGTGGTGGACATCTCGGCGAACGTCTGGTCGAACATCTCGGGCTCCTTCAGCCTCTCCGCGTCCGCCTCGACCGAGCCGGACACAGCACTGACGGAGCGGGGACGGCATGTGTGACAGCCCGGGAAAAAATTCTTCCGAGGACGAGACGCGCGGCCGGATCGAGATCTACTGGGTGGATCCCGACCCGTCGGACCACGGGGAGTCGGCCTGGTGCGTGGTCCGCTGCCTGGGCGGCGTGATCCGCGTCGGCGACGTCCTCTCCCAGGAGGGAACCGGGGAGAGGTACGTCGTGGACGGCATCGAGCGCTACGGCAGGACGGTGCCGTTCTTCGACCCGCCCCACAGCGGCCGGGTCCACCTGACGGGCGGCCCGTGCGAACGCCTCGGCGAGGGCGACCGGCTCGACGTCAGCCGCTGACGGCGTACGACACGAACCCGGCCCACGCGGTCGGGGTCAGGGCGAGCTGGGGGCCGCCGATGTTCTTGGAGTCGCGGACGTGGACGGTGGCGGGGGTGGTGGCGATCTCGACGCAGGAGTCACCCTCGCTGCTGCTGCTGTAGCTGCTCTTGCGCCAGGCGACCTCGATGCAGGAGTCACCCTCGCTACCGCTGCTGTAACTGCTCTTGAACCAGGCCAGTTCGGAAGCGTCCCCGGCCGAGGTGTTGCGGATCATGTTTCTCCCAGCAGTTGCTCGATGAGGGCAGTCGACTCACGGGGAGTGAGAGCCTGCGCCCGGATGATGCCATACCGCAACTCAAGGATATGGAGCTGTTTGCGCTCGGTCACGGGCCGACCGTTGGCGACCACGGGGGAGCGACCGACCACTGATCCGTCACCAAACTTCAGCACCTCGATTCCCCCGTCCACACCGGCGTGTTCCTCCCGGTCCATCGGCATGACCTGCAGCTCGACGTTCCGCAGCCGCCCGATCTCCAACAGATGCGCCAGCTGGGCACGCAGCCGTTCTCGTCCACCCAGCGGACGTCGAAGCGTCCACTCCTCCAGGACGAAGCTGATCTCAGGCGCCGGGTCCCTCGCGAAGACGGCCTGACGGGACACACGGCCCGCCACCATCCGATCCACGTCATCAGGCGTGTACGCCGGGCGTCGCATGAGAAGCAGCCCACGGGCGTACTCCGACGTCTGCAACAGTCCATGGATGTTGAGCGGGTCGTACAGCTGAAGCTCCACGGCCTGGGCCTCCATCTTGGCCAAGGCGCGAACCTTCTTCGGGTACCGGACCTTCGCCACGTCCTCCTTCATGGCCGCGATCAGCCCGCCCGCGCCCAGGACCTCGTCCACCTTGTCGAGGAACTCGGGCCGGGGAATCCGCTTCCCGCTCTCCATCTTGTAGATCATGTCCTCGCCGTACCCGGTGGCCTCACCGAGCTCGGCGGCGCGCATCCCGACCGCCTCCCGTCGCAGCCGCAGCTGCCGCCCGACCGTCTCGACGACGGCGACGCCCCATTCGTCGTCGGGATCGACCTCCCAACCCGGCTCGTCCGCCTCCGTCTTGAGCCGCTGGGTCCCACCGTCCACCGACATACCGCACCCTTCCCTCGCCCCTCTGATGGCGCGAGACCCCTACCCGTGGCGGGGGTGTGGACAGCCCGGACAGCAGTGGACAAGCGCCGGACAGTCGCCCTACGCAACGGCGAAGTCACTGTTCACGGTAGTGCGGCGCGGCCAGGCTCGGCGGCGTGAACGAGAAGAACACCACCATCCAACTACCGCCGCACTCAGACCACTTCATGGTCCTGCTCTCCTCCACGCCACGAGGCGCGCGTCTCGCCCGGCTGCTCGCGGGGGAATGGCTGAGGGCACGGGAACTGCCGTGCGGAGTCGTCGAGTCGACCGAACAAGTGGTCGCCGAGCTGGCCCTGAACGCGACGACACACGGCCGGGTCCCCGGACGGGACTTCCGGCTGGAGCTCCTCGTGGACGCCGACACGGTGCGGGTCGAGGTGACGGACACCAGGGGCGCGGACCTCCCGCGCGTCACGCCTCCCTCGCCCGAACGCGAGTCCGGGAGGGGGCTGCTCCTGGTGGGGGCGCTCGCGGACAGGTGGGGCGTGGAGACCGGCCCCGTACCGAGGAAGACCGTGTGGGCGGAGCTCGCCTTCCCACGCCCCTGACCAGCACGAACGGCACACCCACCGGATCTCGGTTTTCTGCGTTCCGGTGGGCCGGTCGACCTCCCCAAGGACGACGAGAGAGAAACCCCACCAGACCCCACCGGTCCTCCCCTATTGGCCGTAGTTGGCCAATGTGTCCCTCGATGGGGTGAACGGGGGCGGTTGTCGGGATATTGCGCTCTGCGGCACGGATGATCGGTGGTGGCAGTGGAGTTCGATGCGATCAGGGGAGGGGTGTCCGGTGGCGCGCAAGCGTGGCAGGAGGCGTGAACTGCGGTTCATCGCGGCCCCGTTCACGGTTGCCGCGCCCACCGGGGCTCGTATCCGGGACCGGCTGCGGGTGACAGCGGGTGAGGCGGAGGTGCTGCGGCTGGTCGGCGAGCTGTTGGGCCGCCATCAGCGGGCCGATCTCGCGAAGCGTGTCGGCATCGGGCGGGTGAAGGCCAGGGACAATCGGCGGGCGGAGCGAAAGAGACAGCTCACCGCCGTGTCGTCGTCGCGGTGGGCGGGGGCGATGACCCGCGCGTCGGAGGACCAGTACCAGCTGTCCTTGCGGTGCCTGTCCGATGAGCGTGCTTCTCTCCGCCGGGCTGTCCGCGCCATCGAGAAGCGGCTCGCGGTGCCGTGCGGACAGCGCAACGGCAAGGTCCGGGGCTATGCGGACCAGGCCGAACGCTGGTCCAAGCAGCGCCGCCTCGCGATGCTCAGAACTCGCCTGGTCGACGTGAAGGCCCGCATGGAAGGTGGCCGGCCGGCCATCGTGGCCGGTGGCAGACGGCTGACCAAGGTGCGGCACAACCTCGCCGCCGCCGGACTCACCGAGGTGGAGTGGCGGCATCGGTGGGAAGCTACCCGCCTGTTCCTGACCGCTGACGGCGAGTCGGGGGCCCCGTACGGCAATTACACGATCACCGTCACCCCGGAGACGGGCGAGGTGTCGATCGTCCTGCCCGAGCCGCTGCGGCATCTGGCGAACGCCCCCAGGGGCCGGTACCGACTCACGTGCGCGGTCGCCTTCTCGCACCGGCGGGAGGAGTGGCTCGACCGGACCACCGTGAACCGGGCCGTCCGCTACGACATCGTGCACGACCCGGTGCGCGGCCGGTGGTACCTCGACGCCTCCTGGTCCGCCGAGACCGCTGTACTGCCCACGCCGGAAGAACTCCGACAGGCCGGCCAACGCCTGCTCGGTGTCGACCTCAACGCCGACCACCTCGCCGCCTACGTCCTCGACCCGCACGGCAACCCCATCGGTAAACCGCGCACCGTCCCCATCGCGGCGAGCGGGCCCACGTCCCAGCGGGACGGACGCCTGCGCGCCGCGATCTCCGAACTGATCCACATCGCCCGCGACCATCACTGCGCGGGCATCGCGATCGAGAACCTCGGCTTCGACGACGCCCGCGCCACCGGCCGCGAGACCATGGGACGCGGCAAGCGCGGCAAGACGTTCCGCCGCACCGTCGCCGCCATTCCCACCGGGCGGTTCCGCGAGCGGCTGCGCTCGATGGCCTTCCACGCCGGGCTGCTCGTGATCGCGGTCGACCCCGCCTACACCAGCGCCTGGGGCGAGCGGTACTGGAAGACCCCGCTCCAGCAGACCAACCGACAGACCACCGTCACCCGGCACCACGGTGCCTCGGTGGCCATTGGACGACGCGCCCTCGGGTACCGGGCACGGCGACGGCCAGGTGTGACCGCCCACGACCGGAGGATCGTGGCGCGGAGAGCTACCGGCCAGGCCGCACCCATACCCAGGGCCCGTGGGACCGCGAGCCCACCCAGGACAGCGAGCACGCCCACCACGGGCGGCAAGACTCGACCGAGCCACAGTGACCAACTCGCGCTGTTCCCCGATCCCGAACACCGTTCGCGGGGTCGCCGGATTAGTCCGGTTTGATGCGAGTCGGCCAGCAGTGGCCAACATCGCTAAGAACGGTTGGCATATGACCGACCGCAGACATAAGTCAGCCCCCGCCGGGACGCCATCCCAGGGCGAGGGCCTGACCACTAAGGCCTACCTCTCCAAGGAACTCCGGGACGAGGGCCGCGCCGAGGGCCGTGCCCAGGGCCGCGTCGAAGGCCGCGCCCAGGCCGGCGCCGAAGCCATACTGCTGGTCCTCGAACAGCGCGGGCTCGACGTCCCCGACGACGTCCGGAACCGCATCACCAGCTGCACCGACGCCGACCTCCTGCGCACGTGGCTCACCCGCTCCGTCACCGCGGCCTCCGCCGAAGAGACCTTCGACCTCGAGGCCTGACGGCCACCGACCCGGCCACTCCTTAGACAAGCGAAGGGTTTAGCCGCATAATCCTTAGACATGGGAAAGACTTACGAACGCATCGACGGCCGTCTCCGGACCTTCATCGAGCAGCAGCCGATCTTCTTCACCGCGACCGCGCCGCTGGACGGCGACGGAACGGTCAACCTCTCCCCCAAGGGCCTCAAGGGCTCCTTCGCCGTTCTCGACGAACAGCGCATCGCCTACCTCGACTTCGCGGGAAGCACCTCGGAGACCGTCGCGCACCTGCGGGAGAACGGCCGCATCACCGTCATGTGGTGCGCCTTCCAGGGCCCGCCGAACATCGTGCGCGTCCACGGTCGCGGTGAGCCCGTCTTCCGCGACGACGAGCGGTTCGCCGAACTGCTCGCGCACTTCCCCGACATCGACCCCACGCTCCACGGCCTCCGCGCGATCATCGTGGTCACCGCCGACCTCGTCCGCGACTCCTGCGGCTACGGCGTCCCCTTCATGTCGTACGACGAGGACCGCGACCTCCACGGCAAGCGCTTCGCCCGCGAGGACGACGCCTCCCTGAGCGCCTACTTCGCGAAGAAGGACCACATAGCCCAGAGCATGGACGGCCTCCCGGGCCTCCCCCTCCCCCTGCCGCCCCTCCCCGAGCCGGCTCCCTCGGCTCCCTCGGCCCCGTCGGCGACCTGACGGAATCCCTCCGCGCGCGTCGCTCACGCGTACGACCGCGTGCCAGCATGCCGGGGTGGACGCGACCCGGGACGACACGACGGTGCCTCACTCTCCGCTGCGGTTAGAGGACCTGGCCGGGCCTCCCGAGACCGAAGCGTCCCCGCCACCGCCGTCCGAATCCGCCGATCCCACAGCCGGTGCCCGTCGCGCGTTCGCCCGTCTGCTCGGTGAGTTCCGGCGTACCGCCGTCCTCGTCCCCTTCGACGACACCGGCAGCCTCTGGACCACCGACTTCGGCGGAGTCCGGTGGATCTGCGCGTTCTCGGACGAGGCGGCGCTGGCCCGGTTCGCGGGCGCGCGAGGGGAGGCCGGGCGGGAATGGACGTACCGGACCGTCCTCGGCGCCCGCCTCCTCGACGTGATGGTGCCGATGCTGCCCGGCCCGGGCGGGGTCGCCCTCGACGCGGGCAGCACGGACGGCGCGCTCTTCCCGCCCGTCGCGGGGATCGTGCCCGCCGCGGCGGCGGTGGACCTCGGCGCCGACGAGGCCCGGGAGGGGCGATGAGCGGGAACGATCCCGATCTCGCCGCCCCGTCGGACGCGCTCGCGGCGATAGCCAAGGGCCTGGACCTGGCCCACTCCGAACTGAAGGATCTCGGCCTGATCGGCCAGGCGTCGATGGGCCGGGGCTTCTCCGACCTCGCCCTGTCCGGAGTCGAGTTGGGCCACGGGGGTCTGACCGAGGCCTTCACGACCTTCTGCGACCGGTGGGAGTGGGGCGTGCGGTCGCTGACGTTGCGCGGGAACCAATTCGCGCAGGACGTCGGCCTGTCCGCGGGCTCCTTCGCGGAACAGGAGCGGTACATCAAGGACACGATCAAGATCGGCGTGAACTCGGTCAACGGCAACCCGCACCTGTCCGAGGACGAGGTGAAGGAGATGCGCTGGGAGACCGTCCGCGACCAGCACACCTGGGACGGCGCCGGCCTCGACGCCCGCGATCTGCTCGAAGCCCGGAACGAGGTCGAGCAGACCTGGAACAACACCGGTTACGACGTGGCGGATTCGGCGCTGGACGCGATGGAAAGCTCGGGGCAGATCAGCCCCGAGGAGCGTCGGCTGATGGACGAGCGCCTCCGCGAGGAGTTCCGGCCCGACCAGGAGACCGTCGAACAGGCCGAGCAGCCGCGCTGGGGGGAGAACGGCTGATGGTGGACTGGGGCGGGCTGGTCGACAAGGGGATCGACAAGATCGGCGAAGGCGTCGACGCGGGCAAACGGGCGGTCGGCGAAGGCGTCGACTACCTCACGGACAAGACCGGCCAGGGCCTCGACAGCCTCGGCGCGCACGACTGGGCGGACGCGGTCGAGGACTGGGGGGACGGGGCCGCGTCCTCGCTCGGCGCGGAGATCGGCGAGAAGCAGCTCGGGCAGACCGAGGACGCCGACGAGCTCGTCCACGGCAAGCCGGAGAAGATCGCCGAAGCGGTGGCGAACCTCCGGGACTTCCACCGCGCGTTCGACCTCGTCGGCACCGGGCTGAGAAAGCTGGACGCCGGTCACTGGAAGGGCGAGGCGGCCGACGCCTTCCGGGCGAAGTTCCACGCCCTGCCGACCGACTGGCTGCACGCCGCCGACGCGATGGAATCCGCCGCCAGGGCCCTGGAGACGTACTCCTCGGCCGTCGTCACCGCCCAGGGCAGGGCCCGCGAGGCGATCGCCCTGTACAAGGAGGGCGACCAGGCCACCAAGGACGCGGTCGACACGTACAACCGGAAGGTCGACGCGTACAACGCGGCGCGCACCGGCGCGAACCCCCTGCCCGACCCGGGGACGTTCTCGGACCCCGGCCTGGCGCGGCGGCAGCGCGCGCACGACATGCTGGGCGACGCGCGCCGGGCGCGCGACGAGGCCGCCGAGACCGCGAAGGCGGCGGTCGCCGCCGCGCTGGCGCACGCTCCCCGGGAGCCCACGGGCCGGGAGCGGCTCCAGCTGGACATGCTCGACTCGGCCGCCGGCCAGGGCGTGGAACTCGTCCACTTCGGCGGCGGCGTCGTCAAGGGAGCGGCCGGCCTGGTCAACTTCGTCCGCTCGGTCAACCCGACCGACGTGTACAACCTGACCCACCCCGTGGACTACTACAAGGGCGTCAACATGACGCTCGCCGGGCTGGTGTCGACGGTGGCGAACCCGGACCGGGCACTGAAGAACGCCTGGGACGCGGCGAAGGGCGACCCGGCGGAGTTCCTCGGCCGGCTGGTGCCGGAGCTGATCGGCACGAAGGGCACCGGGCTCGCGCGCACGGGCCTCCGCACCGCGCTCCGGGACGTCACCAAGCAGCTGCCGGAGGGCACGAAGCCCGGTACGGGAAAGCCCGGTACGGGAAAGCCGGGCACGGGAAAGCCCGGCGGGACCCGCGCCGACCAGGAGAAGAACCCCGCGAGCAACGGCAAGCGCTGCGGCGAGACGGCGTGCAAGCAGGACCCCGTCGACATCGCGACCGGCCGCATGCTGCTGCCGCAGACCGACATCACGCTGCCCGGCGCGCTTCCCCTCGTCTTCCGCCGCACGCACGACTCCTCGCGCCGCTCGGGCCGCTGGTTCGGCCCGACGTGGTCGTCGACGGTGGACCAGCGTCTGGAGATCGACTCCGAGGGCGTCGTCCTCAACTGCGACGAGGGCAGCCTGCTCGCCTATCCGCACCCGGCGCCGGGCGTCCCGGTCCTGCCGGCCCACGGGCGGCCGTGGCCGCTGGACCGGGTCGAGGACGGCTACACGGTCACCGACCCCGGCACCCGCACGGTCAGGCACTTCGTCGACCACGGCGACGGCCTCGCGCTCCTCGCGCAGATCGACGACCGCAACGGCCGCCGGATCACTTTCGCGTACGACGAGGCCGGTGCGCCGACGGCGATCGTCCACGACGGCGGCTACCACCTGAAACTCACCACGAGCGAGGGCCGGGTCACCGCGCTCCACCTCGCGGGAGCGGCGGCGGACGGATCGGACCAGGAGATCCTGCGGTACGGCTACACCGACGGCCACCTGACGGAGGTCACCAACTCCTCCGGCCGCCCGCTCCGCTTCGGCTGCGACGAGCAGGGCCGTATCACCTCGTGGACGGACACGAACGGCAGCCGCTTCGACTACGTCTACGACGACCAGGACCGCTGCACCTACCAGTCGGGGGCGAACGGCCACCTCGCCTCGACCTTCACCTGGGACGACGTCGACCCCACGACCGGGCTCCGCGTCACCACCCTCACCACGGGCGCCGGGCACACCGAACGGCACCTGATCAACGACCTCTCCCAGGTCGTCGCCGAGATCGACGCGCTCGGCGCGGTCACCCGCCGCACGTACGACCGCGACCACCGTCCGCTGTCCCGGATCGACCCCCTGGGCCGGGTCAGCCGCACCACGTACGACGACGACGGCCGTCCGACGGTGTTCGAGCGCCCGGACGGGCGGCAGGTCCGTGTCGCGTACGACGCCGAGCACGGCCTCCCGGTACGGATCACCGGCACCGACGGCACGGTCACCCACCAGACGTTCGACGAACGCGGCAACCGCACGTCGGTGACGGCCCCCTCGGGCGCGCGGACGGAGTTCGCGTACGACGAGCGGGGCGGCCTCACGTCCGTCACGGACCCGCTCGGGGCGACGACGCGCCTGACCCTGGACGCGCACGGCCTGCCGCTGTCGGTGACCGATCCGCTCGGGGCGACGACCCGGTACGCGTACGACGCCTTCGGCCGAACGATCCGGGTCACCGACGCCCTCGGCGCGGAGACCCGCCTGGAGTGGACCGTCGAGGGCAGGCCGTCGCGCCGCACCGCCCCCGACGGGACGGTGGAATCCTGGACGTACGACGGCGAGGGCAACTGCCTCAGCCATACGGACGCGGGCGGAGCCACGACCCGCTTCACGTACACCGACTTCGACCTGCTGACCTCGCGCACGGGTCCGGACGGCGCCCGGTACGCCTTCGCCCACGACGCGGACCTGCGCCTGACCCGGGTGACGGCGCCGGGGGGCCTGACCTGGGACTACGCCTACGACCCGGCGGGCCGGCTCGTCACCGAGACGGACTTCGACGACCGGACGCTGAGCTACGCGTACGACGGGGCGGGCGGGCTCCGCTCCCGTACCAACGGCATCGGCGAAACGATCCGCTACGACCGCGACGACCTCGGCCGGATCGTCCGCAAGGACGCCGAGGGCGCGGTCACGACGTACGAGTACGACGTCTTCGACCAGCTGTCCTCGGCGACCGGGCCCGACACGACGCTGTCCCGCCTCCGGGACCGCCACGGCCGGCTCGTCTCCGAGACGGTCAACGGCCGGACGCTGACGTTCACGCACGACGCGGTGGGGCGGCGGACCGGCCGGACCACGCCGGGCGGAGCGACGAGCACGTGGGCGTACGACGCGGCGGGCCGCCGCACGGAGCTGACGTCCTCGGGCCGGACACTGACGTTCGCGTACGACGAGCTGGGCCGCGAGACGGACCGCGAGGTAGCCGGATTCGCGGCCCTGAGCTCCGCGTACGACGAGCTGGGCCGCCTCACCGACCAGGAGGTCACGGGCGGTCCGGACCGCCGCCGCCTGCAACACCGCGCGTACACCTACCGCGCCGACGGCGGCCTCGTCGGCATCACCGACGCGCTCACCGGCGCCCGCCGCTTCGACCTGGACGGGGCGGGCCGGGTGACGGCCGTCCACGCGCGGGACTGGACGGAGCGGTACGCGTACGACGCGTCCGGCAACCAGACGGAGGCGTCCTGGCCGGCCACGCACCCGTCCCACGCGTCGACAGGCGCACGCGCCTACCAGGGCACCCGCCTCACGCACGCGGGCACGGTCCGCTACGAACACGACGCCCAGGGCCGGACCATCCTGCGCCAGAAGACCCGCCTCTCCCGCAAGCCGGACACCTGGCGGTACGAGTGGGACGCGGAAGACCGCCTGACGTCGGTGACGACACCGGACGGCACGCGGTGGCGGTACGCGTACGACCCCCTGGGCCGGCGCGTCTCCAAACAATCGCCCCTCGAAACCGTCCACTTCACGTGGGACGGCACGACCCTCTGCGAACAGACGACGGACACCGTCACCCTCACCTGGGACCACGCGGGCCTGCGCCCCCTGGCCCAGACGGAACGCCGCACCACCGCCGACTCCACGGACGACCGCTTCTTCGCCATCGTCACGGACCTGATCGGCACTCCGACGGAACTGGTCGACGAGTCGGGCGAGTTGGCCTGGCGAACCCGCACGACCCTCTGGGGCACCACGACATGGACCCGCGACGCGACGACGTACACCCCCCTGCGCTTCCCGGGCCAGTACTTCGACCCGGAATCGGGCCTGCACTACAACCACTTCCGCTACTACGACCCAGAACCGGCCCGCTACCTCACCCAGGACCCCTTGGGCCTGACCCCGGCCCCGAACCCGTCGACGTACGTCCACAATCCGCACACGTGGAGCGATCCGCTGGGGCTGGCTCCGGACGGCTGCCCCTCCCGGAAGGAAAACGGTGGATGGGACCTTCGGGACCGGAACCCGCTCGACGTTGTCCCACCAGACGCCGAGATGCGGCATCTGACTCCGGACTCCAACGGCGGGGCACAGAAGGGCGTCGAGTACAAGTGGACCGACCCAGTCACCGGAAATGTGGTCCGACTGCGAGTTCACGATGCAGACGGCACGGCACCTGCTGGATCGAACGCAGCCAACGGGGACGTGTACCGAATCTCCATCGGCGGCCGCTATCAAGACGAGGAGGGCACGCTCTACCATCGCAACGTCCACAAGCCGGCAAGCCCTCACTACGATGCGGACGCCGCGAACAACACCCATATTCCATGGCCGAGCAGATATCCACTTCCCTACTGATTCGCGAGGCGGCCTCATGCCTATTCCTCCTGCTCGACTCCTCGAACTCGTGCGAGACATCACGGCCGCCGATACAGAGATCCGCCGACTGGCAGCAGACCAGGTGACAGACCTGGTATCTGCCTACTCCCTGGCTGACGGCCGGATCCTCGCAGGTGTACTCGCCTCCAGTGCGGCGTGCGAGAAGGATCCGGCCACTCTGGAAGCCCAACTGAACGCAATCATCCAGCTGGGTTCACTGGTCGAGCCGGAAATGGTGGCGGTCCTGCGAACGCTTGACGCAGACAGCCTTCCCGGAGCACTCGGCGAATACGTGGAGGACATTCTCGAAGGCTGAAGCAACCGAAAGGGCCCGGGATCCAGAGTGGATCCCGGGCCCTTCGGCGTACGGCTACGACTTACCGCGCCGCGTCCGGGTGGACCGACGTCGTGACGTCCGCCGTCGGCTCGGCGGTCTTCTTCTCGACCGGCTTGCGGAGCTGGATGTTGAGCTCGCGGAGGCGGGACTCGTCCAGTTCGTGCGGGGCGCCCATCAGGAGGTCCTGGGCGTTGCCGTTGAGCGGGAAGGCGATCGTCTCGCGGATGTTCGGCTCGTCCGCGAGGAGCATGACGATGCGGTCGACGCCCGGGGCGATGCCGCCGTGCGGCGGGGCGCCGTACTCGAAGGCGCGGAGCATGCCGGCGAACTCGGTCTCGACGGTCTCGCGGGTGTAGCCCGCGATCTCGAACGCCTTGAACATGATCTCGGGCTCGTGGTTCCGGATCGCGCCCGAGGAGAGCTCGATGCCGTTGCACACGATGTCGTACTGCCAGCCGAGGACGTCCAGCGGGTCCTGGGTCTCCAGGGCCTCCAGGCCGCCCTGCGGCATGGAGAACGGGTTGTGGGAGAAGTCCAGCTTGCCGGTCTCCTCGTCCCGCTCGTACATCGGGAAGTCCACGATCCACGCGAAGCGGAACACGTTCTCCTCGAACTGGCCGGCGCGCTTGGCGGCCTCGACCCGGACCGGGCCCATGATCTTGGAGACCTCGTCGAACTCGCCCGCGCCGAAGAAGACCGCGTGGCCGGGCTCCAGGCCGAGGCGCTCGGCGAGGACCTTGACGTTCTCCTCGGTGAGGAACTTGGCGATGGGGCCGGTGAGGGCGTTCTCCTCGCCGACGCGGACCCAGGCCAGGCCCTTCGCGCCGAGGGAGACCGCGAAGTCGCCGAGGCCGTCGAAGAACTTGCGCGGCTGGTCGCCGGTGTTCGGGACGGCGAGCGCGCGGACGTGCTTGCCGGCGAAGGCCTTGAACTCGGAGTTCTCGAAGACGTCGGAGATGTCGACGAGTTCGAGGGAGGTGCGCAGGTCGGGCTTGTCGTTGCCGTACTTCAGCATCGACTCGCGGAACGGGATCCGCGGGAACGGCGAGGTGACCGGGCGGCCGCCGCCGAACTCCGTGAAGATCTCCGTCATGAGCTTCTCGATGGGCTGGAAGACGTCTTCCTGCTCGACGAAGCTCATCTCGACGTCGAGCTGGTAGAACTCGCCCGGCGAGCGGTCGGCGCGCGCGTCCTCGTCGCGGAAGCAGGGCGCGATCTGGAAGTAGCGGTCGAAGCCGGAGATCATCAGCAGCTGCTTGAACTGCTGCGGCGCCTGCGGCAGCGCGTAGAACTTGCCCGGGTTCAGGCGGGACGGGACGACGAAGTCGCGGGCGCCCTCGGGGGAGGTCGCGGCGAGGATCGGGGTCGCCATCTCGTTGAAGCCGAGGGCCACCATCTTGCTGCGGATGGAGGCGATGACCGCCGAGCGCAGCATGATGTTGCGGTGCATGCGCTCGCGGCGCAGGTCGAGGAAGCGGTACTCCAGACGGCGCTCCTCGTTCACGCCGTCGTCGGCGTTGACCGTGAAGGGGATCTGCTTGGCCGCGCCCAGGACCTCGACCTCGACGGCCTCGATCTCGATCTCGCCGGTGGCGAGCTCGGGGTTCACGTTCTCGGCGCCGCGCGAGACGACCTTGCCGTCGACGCGGACGACGGTCTCCTTCGTCAGCTTGTCGAGGACCTCGGCCGCGGCGGTGCCGGGGCGGGCGACGAGCTGCGTGATGCCGTAGTGGTCGCGCAGATCGATGAAGAGGATGCCGCCCAGGTCGCGCCGATTGTGCAGCCAGCCGCTCAGCCGGACGTCGGTGCCGACGTCAGAGGAGCGGAGCTCGCCGCAGGTGTGGGACCTGTACCGATGCATCGTCGTTCATCCAGTCTTTGGGAGCTTGGTTTACGTCGTCACCCAGGGTACCGGCCGCCTTCCGATCCCTCCTCTGATACCTCTGCGATCCCTCCTCCGACACCTCTTCGCATACGCTCAGTGGCGACCCGATGTGGCGGCTGCTTATCCGATATTCATAAAGTGGGGCAATGCGCACCGAGGACGTCCTGGCCGCCATCGCGACCGGCCTGTGGCGCTGGGACAACGCCTCCGGAATCGTCTCGCTCGACGCGGAGGCGGCCCGGCTCCTCGGCCTGCCCGCGGAGGCCGTGCAGGTCACGGAGGCCCAGGTCAGGTCCCGTTTTCATCCCGTCGACTGGAACGAGATCGACGGCGTCGTCCATCTGGCCGTCGCCGAGGACACTCTCGCCGAGGCCCGGCTGCGGATCATGGACGAGCAGGGCCGGGTCGTCCGTACCGTACGGAGCAGGTCCAAGCCGCTGATCGAGGGCGACGACTACCAGCTCGTCGGCACCATCCAGGAGGTCGCCGAGCAGCAGCCCGGCACCGCCGCGCACACCCCCATCACCGGCGACTGGCGCCGCTCCCGCGAGGCGTTCCTCCTCGACGCGGGCCGCGCGCTCGCCGAGGCCCGCTCCACGGCCGAGGTCCTGCGGGTCGCCGCCTCCCTCTCCATGCCCGGCTTCTCCCCCGACGGGCTCGCCGTCTTCGGCGTCGCCGGCGACCGGCTGACCGTCATCGGCCACCACGGCCACAGCCAGGGCGACGAGGGCCCGTTCTCGTCGATGTCCCTCGACACGGACTACCCGGCCGCCGAGGTCGTGCGGACCGGCCGCGCGATCTACCTGCCGACGCCGGAGGAGTACGTCCGCCGCTTCCCCACCACCTGGCCGCTCGCCCAGCGCTTCGGCCGCCGCTCCTGGGCGTTCGTGCCGCTGGTCGTCGCCGGCCGCACGATGGGCGCCTGGATGGCCGCCTTCAAGCACCCGGTCGCCTTCACCCCCGACGAGCGCTCGGTGCTCACGACGGTCGCGCGGATGCTCGCGCAGGCCCTCGCACGCGCGGGCGTGGCCGAGTCGGAGCGCGAGCTGTCCCTCGGTCTCCAGCGGACGATGATGCCGGTCCTCGGCCCCGGCATCCAGGTCGCCGCCCGGTACGTGCCCACCGGCGGCGGTCTCCAGGTCGGCGGCGACTGGTACGACATGATCCGGCTGCCCGGCGGGACCTCCCGCGGCGGCGGGCGTGCCCCGTCCCGTATCGCCCTCGTCATCGGCGACGTGCAGGGCCACGACGTCCGTGCCGCGGGCCTCATGGGCCAGCTGCGGATCGCCCTGCGCGCGTACGCCTCCGAGGGCCACCGGCCCGACGCCGTCCTCGCGCGCGCCTCCCGCTTCCTGTACGAGATCACCGACGGCGACGACGGGGACGACGGCACGGCCTACGGCGGCCCGCGGTTCGCGACCTGCCTGTACCTGGAGGTCGACCTGGAGACGGGCACGGTCGACATCGCGCGCGCGGGGCATCCCGATCCGGCGGTGCGGATGAACGACGGAACGGTTCTCCTGAGGCCCACGGCCGGCGGCCTGCCCCTCGGCATCGACCCCGAGGGCGACTACCCGACCACCCGGCTCACCCTGGAGCCCGGCGACACCCTCATGATCTGCACCGACGGCCTCCTGGAGACCGGCGGGCACGACCTCGACAGCGGCTGGGAGCGGGTCAAGCAGCTCCTGGAGTCCCATGACGGCGAGGACCTGGAGACGCTCGCCGACACCCTCGTCGAGGCCGTCCACGGCCCCGGCTCGCACCACACGACCGGCCCGCTCGCCGACCGCCGCGAGGACGACATCGCCGTCCTGCTGCTCTCCCGGCGCCCGGCCGGGCCCGTGGTGGAGGCCCCGCGGCGGACGCTGATGACCATCGCGCAGGCGGAGCCGGAGCGGATCGCCGAGGCGCGCGAGCAGCTGCGGCAGCTGCTGCACGACTGGGTGGACGAGGACCAGCTCGACTCGGCGGTCCTCATGGTCTCGGAGATGACGACGAACGTCCTCGTCCACACCGACGGCGACGCGCTCCTCGTCGCCGAGGTCGCCTGCGTGGCACCGGGGCGGCGGCGGCTGCGCGTGGAGGTCTCCGACACGAGCGACGAGCTGCCGCACAAGCGGCACCCGGGCGAGATGGCGTCGAGCGGACGCGGGCTCGTGCTGATGGAGATGCTGGCGGACGCGTGGGGCGTGGACCCGCGGGGCGAGGGCAAGTCGATCTGGTTCGAGCTGAACGAGAACCTCGGCACCGCCTGACGGGCGGCCTCCCGCGACCCGGAGGAGACTGGTGAGGTACGCCGTCACGGGTACGGGCACGGTCGCCGGGGGGACCACGGAGCGGTACGCCATGGACACCCACAAGGTCGGCAGTGACACCACCGTCCTGGCCGACAGCCTCCCGATCCCCGGGATCGGCCACATCCCCGTCAACGCCTACGTCCTGACCGCCGCCGAACCCGTGGTCGTCGACACCGGGCTCTCCGTCGAGGACCGCGACTTCGTCGCCTCGCTCGGCGAGGTCATGGACCCGGCGGACGTCCGCTGGATCTGGCTCACCCACCCGGACCGCGACCACACGGGCGGCATCTTCGACCTGCTCGACGCGGCGCCACGCGCGCGCGTGGTCACCACGTTCCTCGGCTTCGGCATCATGACGACGGAACGCGCGCTGCCGATGGACCGGGTGTACTTCCTCAACCCGGGGCAGTCCCTCGACGTCGGCGACCGCACCCTGCACGCCTTCCGGCCGCCGCTCTTCGACAATCCGGCCACCGTCGGCTTCTACGACGACCGCACGCGGATCTGCTTCAGCTCCGACTGCTTCGGCGGTCCGATGCCGAGCGCCGAGATCGCGGAGAGCGGGCACGCGAGCGACCTCAAGCCGGAGGAGCTGCGGCAGGCACAGCTGCTGTGGGCGGCGATCGACAGCCCGTGGGTGCACGTCGTCGACCCGGAGAAGTACCGCGCGACGATCGCGCCGCTCAGGGAGATGAACCCGGAGATCGTGCTGTGCACGCACCTGCCGCCGGCGGTGCGGATGACGGACCGGATGCTGGAGACGATCGCGGGGGCCCCGGACGCCGACCCGTTCGTCGGCCCCGACCAGGCGGCCCTGGAACAGCTCCTGGCGTCCTTCGAGCCGTCGGGCGGGATGGCGCCCGCCTGACGCGTACGGGGTGACTCAGCCCGCTTCCGGTACGGCCCCGGTGCCGCCGGTCCCGCCCGCGGCCTCCGCCTCCTCCGCCGCGCGCGCCTTGAACCGCGCCCGCAGCTCGCTGAGGATGCCCGTGGCGGCGGCCGTCAGCGGGACGGCGAGGAGCATGCCGAGGATGCCCGCGACCGAGGCGCCGGCCGTGATCGCCAGCATGACGGCGGCCGGGTGCATCTGGACGGTCTTGCTCTGCACGAGCGGCTGGAGGACGTTGCCCTCCAGCATCTGGACGGCGAGGACGACGCCGAGCACCCACAGCGCGATGACGAAGCCCCGGTCGGCGAGGGCGACGAGGACGGCGACGGCGCCGGAGAGGAAGGCGCCGAGGTACGGGATGTAGGCGGTGACGAAGACCAGCGCGGCGAGCCCGACCGCGCCGGGCACCTCCAGGACGAGCAGGCCGAGGCCGATGATGACGGCGTCGACGAGGGCGACGAAGGTCGTCCCGCGCATGTACCCCTCGACGGCCTCGTAGGCCCGGCGGGCCATGGCCTCCGCGGTGTCGCCGATGGCCTGGGGGGCGACGGAGCGCAGGGCGCCGGCGGCCCGGTCGGAGTCCTTGAGGAAGAAGAAGATGAGGAGCAGGGCGAGGACGGCGGTGGCCGCCATCTGGGCGACGACGCTCAGTCCGCTGATCACCCCGGAGGCGGCGGTGCCGCCGAAGCGCTTGAGGAGGCTCTCGGCGTTCTTGGCGACGTCGTCGAGGGAGGTACCGGCCGCGCCGAAGTGCTCGGCGATGTCGGAGGCGGCCTGCCGCAGCGAGTCGACGATCTGCGCGCCCGTGTCGATGAGCGCGGCGGTGACGATGTACCCGGCTCCGCCGACGACCGCGACGACGGCGGCGACGGTGAGCGCGGCGGCGAGCCCGCGGCGCACCTTCATGCGGAGCAGGCGTCGGTGGAGCGGCCCGAGGAGGGCGGTGCCGAGGATCGCCAGGAGGACGGGGGTGACCGCCGTCTGGAAGATGATGCACAGCCAGATGCCGACCGCCGCGACGCCCGCGGCGAGCAGCATGACGACGCACCAGGCGGCGAAGCGGCGGGCGGGTTCGGGGAGGAGCGGCTGGCTGGTGGTCTGCACCCGACCAGACGACCACGCCGGTGCGTTTATCGGTGCGCGACACGCCCGTCGGCGTGCCGCGCACCGCGCCCGTCAGCGTGCCGCGCGCCGCGCGGTTCCTACTCGCCCATTCCGTGCACGGCCGGGATCGTCCCGAGGCGGCCGGCCTGGAAGTCCTCGAAGGCCTGGCGCAGTTCGGCCTGGGTGTTCATGACGAACGGGCCGTAGTGGGCCATGGGCTCGCGGATCGGCTGTCCGCCGAGGAGGACGACCTCCAGGTCCGGCGTGTTGCCGTCCTGCTTCTCGTCGGCGCGGACGGTGAGCGAGCCGCCCTTGCCGAAGACGGCGGTCTGGCCGAGGTGGATCGGCCGGCGCTCGGCGCCGACGGTGCCGCGGCCGGCCATGACGTACGCGAGACCGTTGAAGTCCTCGCGCCAGGGCAGGGTGATCTCGGCGCCCGGGCGGAGGGTGGCGTGGATCATCGTGATGGGCGTGTGGGTGATGCCGGGGCCCTCGTGGCCGTCGAGCTCGCCCGCGATGACGCGGAGCAGCGCGCCGCCGTCGGGGGAGGTGAGCAGCTGGACCTGGCCGCCGCGGATGTCCTGGTAGCGGGGGGCCATCATCTTGTCGGCGGCGGGGAGGTTCACCCACAGCTGGAGGCCGTGGAAGAGTCCGCCGCTGACGACGAGGGACTCCGGCGGGGCCTCGATGTGGAGGAGGCCGGAGCCGGCGGTCATCCACTGGGTGTCGCCGTTGGTGATGGTGCCGCCGCCGCCCTGGGAGTCCTGGTGGTCGAAGATCCCGTCGATGATGTAGGTGACGGTCTCGAAGCCGCGGTGGGGGTGCCAGGGCGTGCCCTTGGGCTCCCCGGGGGCGTACTCCACCTCTCCCATCTGGTCCATCATGATGAACGGGTCGAGGTACTGGTAGTTGACCCCGGCGAACGCGCGGCGGACCGGGAAGCCCTCGCCCTCGAAGCCGGTGGGGGCCGTGGTGACGGCCAGCACGGGGCGGGCGACGGCGTCGGCCTGGGCGGCGACGCGCGGCAGGGTGAGCGGGTTCTCGACAGTCACGGCGGGCATGACCGGCCTCCTTGGTGCGACCTGGGACGACGACCTCGTCTGACGACCTTGTACGTCCACTTTAGTTGAACGCTGAACTTTCTGCCACCTGGAACGCGGAACGCCCGGGAGGAATTCCTCCCGGGCGCCCTCATGCGTACCCGCTCCGCTCAGCCGTACATCCGCCGCATCGCGTAGTCGACCATCTGCTCCACGGCCTTCGCGTCGAAGACCATGCGGTGGTCGCCCTCCATGTCGAGGACGAAGCCGTAGCCCGTCGGGAGCAGGTCGATCACCTCGGCGCCGGTGATGACGAAGTACTTCGACTCCTTGCCCGCGTACCGCCGCAGCTCCTTGAGCGAGGTGAACATCGGGATGACCGGCTGCTGGGTGTTGTGCAGCGCGAGGAAGCCGGGGTTGTCGCCGCGCGGGCAGTAGACCTTCGAGGTCGCGAAGATCTGCTGGAAGTCCTCGGGCGCGAGCGTCCCGGTCGTGAAGGCGCGCACGGCGTCGGCGAGGGACGGCGGGGACGGCTCCGGGTAGAGCGGCTGCTGCGGCGGCTGGCCGTACCCGCCTTGCATGCCCCCCGGCATCCCGCCCTGCATGCCGCCCTGCATGCCGCCCTGGGGCGCGTACTGCCCCTGCGGAGGCGGCGCGTACTGCTGCTGGGCACCCGGATTCTGCTCGTAGCCGTACATGGGCCACGAGCCTACTGGGTCACCGACTGCGTCACAGATGACCCGAAAGGGGTTGCCCTTATTACCGGTGGGTAGCATCATCGGAGAGAGCGTTTTGCTACTCGCTGGTACGTGTACGAGGAACCTGCCTCCCCGAGCCTTACGGAGCCGTCGCCATGGGGCACTACAAGTCGAATCTCCGCGACATCGAGTTCAACCTCTTCGAGGTGCTCGGCCGCGACAAGGTGTACGGCACCGGTCCGTTCGAGGAGATGGACGTCGAGACCGCGAAGAGCATCCTCGACGAGATCCGCCGACTCGCCGAGAACGAGCTCGCGGAGTCCTTCGCCGACGCCGACCGCAACCCGCCGGTCTTCGACCCCGAGACCAACACCGCCCCGGTCCCGGCCTCCTTCAAGAAGTCCTACAAGGCCTTCATGGACTCGGAGTACTGGCGTCTCGGCATCCCCGAGGGCATCGGCGGCACGACCTCCCCGCGCTCCCTCGTCTGGGCCTACGCGGAACTCCTCCTCGGCTCGAACCCGGCCATCTGGATGTACTCCTCCGGCCCGGCCTTCGCCGGCGTCCTCTACAACGAGGGCAACGAGGCGCAGAAGAAGATCGCCCAGATCGCCGTCGAGAAGCGCTGGGGCTCCACCATGGTCCTCACCGAGCCCGACGCGGGCTCGGACGTCGGCGCCGGCCGCACCAAGGCCGTCCAGCAGGAGGACGGCTCCTGGCACATCGAGGGCGTCAAGCGCTTCATCACGTCCGGTGAGCACGACATGGAGGAGAACATCCTCCACTACGTCCTCGCCCGCCCCGAGGGCGCCGGCCCCGGCACCAAGGGCCTCTCCCTCTTCCTGGTCCCGAAGTACGAGTTCGACTGGGAGACCGGCGAGCTGGGCGCGCGCAACGGCGTGTACGCGACGAACGTCGAGCACAAGATGGGCCTCAAGGCCTCCAACACCTGCGAGATGACCTTCGGCGACCAGCACCCCGCCAAGGGCTGGCTCATCGGCGACAAGCACGAGGGCATCCGTCAGATGTTCCTCATCATCGAGTTCGCCCGCATGATGGTCGGCACGAAGGCGATCTCCACCCTCTCCACGGGCTACCTCAACGCCCTGGAGTACGCCAAGGAGCGCGTCCAGGGCACCGACCTGGCCAACTTCATGGACAAGGCCGCCCCGAAGGTCACCATCACGCACCACCCCGACGTCCGCCGCTCGCTCATGACGCAGAAGGCGTACGCCGAGGGCATGCGCTCCCTCGTCCTCTACACGGCCTCCGTGCAGGACGAGATCGCGATCAAGGAAGCGGCCGGCGAGGACGTGAAGGCCCTGCACGGCCTGAACGACCTGCTGCTCCCGATCGTGAAGGGCTACGGCTCCGAGAAGGGCTACGAGCAGCTCGCGCAGTCGCTCCAGACCTTCGGCGGCTCCGGCTTCCTGCAGGAGTACCCGATCGAGCAGTACATCCGGGACGCCAAGATCGACACCCTCTACGAGGGCACCACGGCCATCCAGGGCCAGGACTTCTTCTTCCGCAAGATCGTCCGCGACCAGGGCGCCTCCCTGAACGCGCTGTCCGAGGAGATCAAGAAGTTCCTCGCGGTCGGCACCGGCGGCGAGGAGCTGTCCGTCGCCCGCGACGCGCTCGCCAAGGCGGCCGTCGACCTGGAGGCGATCGTCGGCACGATGATCACGGACCTCACCGCCACCGGCGAGGACGTCCGCAACATCTACAAGGTCGGCCTCAACACCACCCGCCTGCTGCTCGCCTCCGGCGACGTCGTCGTCGGCTACCTGCTGCTGCGCGGCGCGGCCGTCGCCGCCGAGAAGCTGGCCGCGGGCGCCACCGGCAAGGACGTCCCCTTCTACCAGGGCAAGATCGCGGCCGCGAAGTTCTTCGCCGCCAACGTCCTGCCCGGCGTCGGCGCCGAGCGCGCCCTGGCCGAGGCCGTCGACGGCTCGGTGATGGACCTGGACGAGGCCGCGTTCTAAGCGTCCACGGACGCACGCGCCTCGATCCGCCAGACGAACGGCTCGCTCCCGGGGAGGGGGGCGGGCCGTTTGCGCTGTCCGGGCGCACCGACCGCCCTCGTACGCCTCTGATTAAGGTGATCCCATGAGCAGCGCAGCTTCCCGCCCCACGGCCGGCCCCTTCGACCGAGGTCACACCGATGACCTGATGTCCTTCCTGACGGCTTCCCCGTCGGCGTACCACGCGGTGGCGAACGCCGCCGAGCGCCTGGAGAAGGCCGGATTCCGCCGCGTCGAGGAGACGGCGGCCTGGGACGGGACGTCCGGCGGGAAGTTCCTGACGCGCGGCGGCGCGATCATCGCCTGGTACGTCCCCGAGGGCGCGAGCGCCCACACCCCGTACCGCATCGTCGGCGCGCACACCGACTCCCCCAACCTGCGCGTGAAGCCCCGCCCCGACATGGGCACGCAGGGCTGGCGCCAGGTCGCCGTCGAGATCTACGGCGGAACCCTCCTCAACACCTGGCTCGACCGCGACCTCGGCCTCGCCGGCCGCCTGACCCTCCGCGACGGCAGCCACCGCCTGGTCAACGTCGACCGGCCGCTGCTGCGCGTCCCGCAGCTCGCGATCCACCTGGACCGGTCCGCCAACGACGGCCTGAAGCTGGAGCGCCAGCGCCACATGCAGCCCGTGTGGGGCCTCGGCGACGTCCACGAGGGCGACCTGATCGAGTTCGTCGCGGGCGAGGCGGGCGTCGACCCCGAGGACGTCTCCGGCTGGGACCTGATGGTCCACGCCGTCGAGGCCCCGGCCTACCTGGGCCGCGACCGCGAGCTCCTCGCGGGCCCGCGCATGGACAACCTGCTCTCCGTCCACGCCGGTGTCGCCGCGCTCGCCTCCCTCGCGGGCCGCGACGACCTCCCGTACATCCCGGTCCTCGCCGCCTTCGACCACGAGGAGAACGGCTCGGAGGCCGACACCGGCGCCCAGGGCCCGCTGCTCGGCAACGTCCTGGAGCGCTCGGTCTACGCCCGCGGCGGCTCGTACGAGGACCGGGCCCGCGCCTACGCCGGCACGATCTGCCTCTCCTCCGACACGGGCCACGCCGTGCACCCCAACTACGCGGAGCGCCACGACCCGACGCACCACCCGCGCGTCAACGGCGGCCCGATCCTCAAGGTCAACGTCAACCAGCGCTACGCCACCGACGGCAGCGGCCGGGCCGTCTTCGCCGCCGCCTGCGAGAAGGCGGGCGTGCCGTGGCAGTCGTTCGTCTCCAACAACGACATGCCCTGCGGCACCACGATCGGCCCGATCACGGCCGCCCGCCACGGCATCCAGACGGTCGACATCGGCGTCGCGATCCTCTCGATGCACAGCGCCCGTGAGCTCTGCGGCTCCGACGACCCGTACCTCCTGGCGAACGCCCTGGTGGCGTTCCTGGAGGGCTGACCCCCTCCAGGAACGACCCTCTCCAGGAACGGCCCCTTACGGGGTGGCGTCCATTCCGGCGAGGATCAGCGGGAGGCGGGCCGTGCCCGTCTCCGTGATCCTCACCGGGACGCCCCAGTCCTGCTGGTGGACGTGGCAGGCGGGGTACTCGTTGGCGGGGTCGTCGTCGCAGGACGCGGCCATCGCCGACACGTGCAGCACGCCTTCGGTGAGCTCGGGGTTGAGCTCCAGCTCGCGGAAGAGGTCCGTCCCGGTCCCCTCCCCGCCGACGAGCAGCTCGGGCGGGGTGGCGGAGACGAGCAGCCGGGTCGAGGGCCCGTACCGGTCGTCGAGCTTCTGCCCGGTCGGGGCCTGGAAGACGACGTCGAGGCGGAGGCGGCCGGGGGCGACCTCGGTGGCCTCGCGCTGGGTGCGGTACGCGGCGGACTCGACCTGGACGGCCTCCTCGGGAAGCCGGAGCCGGGTCAGCCGGTGGCGGGCCGACTCGACGACCACGATGTCGTCGCCGACGAGCACGGCGTCGCTCGGCTCGCGCAGGTCGGTCGCGAGGGTGGTGACCTCGCCGGTGGCGGGGTCGTAGCGGCGCAGGGCGTGGTTGTACGTGTCGGAGACCGCCACCGAGCCGTCCGGGAGGGCGGTGACGCCCAGCGGGTGCTGGAGCAGGGCCTGACCGGCCGCGCCGTCGCGGTGACCGAAGTCGAAGAGGCCGGTGCCGACGGCGGTGTGGACGGTGCCGTCCGTGTCGATCCAGCGGACGGCGCTGGTCTCGGAGTCGGCGATCCACAGCCGGTCCTCGGTCGCGGCGAGCCCGGAGGGCTGCGCGAACCAGGCCTCGGCGGCGGGCCCGTCGACGAGCCCCTCGTTGGTCGTGCCGGCGGCGACCTCGACGGTCCCGCTCCCGGGGTCGTACGTCCACAGCTGGTGGACACCGGCCATCGCGATCCACACCCTGCCCTGCCACCAGGCCACGTCCCACGGCGAGGACAGGTCCACGTCGAGGGCGGGGCCGGAGGTCGGGGACCCCTGCCACCACTGCTTCCCGGTGCCGGCGACGCGGGTGATCTCCCCGGTCTCCGGGTCGTACGTCCGCAGGGAGTGGTTCACCGTGTCGGCGACCACGATCCGCCCGTCGGGCAGCTGCGCGAGCCCCTGCGGCTCCCGGAAGACGCCCTCGCCGATCCGTCGCACGACGGTCTCGCCGTCGGCGGCCAGCTCGACGAGCGTGTGGCGGGTGGTGTCGGAGACGAGGAAGTTGCCGGTGGGCAGCAGGACCGCCTTGCCGGGGAAGCGGAGGTCGGTGGCGACGGGCTCCGGCGGCACGTACGGCCCGTCCCCGCGCCGCAGCGTCCCCTTGGCCTCGTGCTCGGCCTCCAGCTCCTCGACGAGCGTCCGGATCGCGTTGGCGTGCCCCTCACCGGCGTGCTGCGCGACGACGTACCCCTCGGGGTCGATCACGACCAGCGTCGGCCACGCCCGCACCGCGTACTGCTTCCAGGTCGCGAGCTCCGGGTCGTCGAGGACGGGGTGGTGCACCTCGTACCGCTCGACGGCGTCCACGACGGCCTGGTGCTCCGCCTCGTGCACGAACTTCGGCGAGTGCACGCCGACGATGACGAGCGTGTCCCGGTGCTTCTCCTCCAGGTCGCGCAGCTCGTCGAGGACGTGCAGGCAGTTCACGCAGCAGAAGGTCCAGAAGTCGAGCAGGACGATCTTCCCTCGCAGGTCGGCGAGGGTCAGGTCGTCTCCTCCCGTGTTCAGCCAGCCGCCCTTGCCGATCAGTTCGGGGGCACGGACACGGGCGCGGCGCGGAGTGGGCGCGGATGCGGAGTCGGTCATGGGTCAAGGGTGCCGTACGGGTGGAATGCGTGGGCCGGGTGGGGAGGGGGAGCGTGTTGGCGCGGGGCCGCGGGGAGGAGGGTGGTCAGCATGCCCGCATGACGATTGCGGGCAGATCTTCCGACTATTACTCCCGTGGAGTGGCATCCGTCGCCGTGGGACTCGCGGCCGTCGGGCTCGCGGCCGGGGGCGCCGTCCTGCCCCCGTCCGCCGTCGCGGGCGGGGTCGGGGACTCCGCCCTGAAGGTCGTCGTCACCGTCAACGGGCGCGCGGACAGCGCCACCCGGCCGCCCGCCGTACGGGTCGGGGCGGAGGTCGTGAAGCGGTACCGGCTCCTCAACCGCGGCGAGGCCCATCTGTACGGGGTCCGGGTCGTCGATCCCGCGGTGCCCCGGGGGGCCGTGCGCTGCGCCGGACGCACGCTCGCCGCGCTCGGGGACCTGGTGTGCGTCGCCCGGTTCCGGGCCCTGGGCGGGGAGCACCGGGCCCCGGTACGGGCGGAGGGGGAGGTCCCTTCGCTGCGGCGGCGGGTCAAGGCGACCACCACGAGCGGGTACGCGGGGGTCCTCGGCGGGCTGCGGCTCTCCGAGCGGGTCGTGGTGGCGGGAGGCGCCCGGAGCGGCGGGTCGGGCCGGGGGGCCCGGAGCGCGGGGGTCGCCACCGTCACCTACACCGTGACCAACCTCGGGAACCGGGGCGTGCACCGCGTCCGCGTCGAGGACGCCGCGCTGAAGGTCGCCGCGTCCTGCGGCGGCACCGGCCGGGTCGTCCCGCTGCTCGCCCCCGGCGCCTCCGCCCGGTGCACCGCGACCGTGCGGCGGCCCTACGGGACCCATCGCAGCACGGGGGTCGCCTCCGGCAGCGACCGCGTCCGGACGTACGGGGCCGGGGGGCAGGCGCTGCCCGCGCCCACCCTGACCGCCCGGTCCTCGGCCGTGTTCACCCTCGTGGGGCCTCCGCCGCCCCGGCCGGCCCCCGCCCCCGTCCCCGCACGGCCCGGGCCCCCGAGGCCGGGGCTTCCCGGTGCTCCCGGGGGTCGGGCGGTGCCCGGGCAGCCGGCCGTTCCGGGGACGGCCGCTGCGGGGACGGCCGTTCCCGGGGGCGGGGCGGTCGCCCCTGCGGCCCCTGCGGCCCCGGCGGCCGGGGTGGCGGGTGCGCCGGCGGTCCCCGGCGTCGCGGGTGTCGCCGGTGGGGCGGTGGTCGCGGGGCCCGGGGCGGCCGGGGCGATGGAGCCTCCCGTCGCAAGCGCCGTACAGGCCGCGCCGCTTCCCGTACCGGAGAAGAGGGAGACCACCGTGCCCCCGCCGGTCGGCCGGGAACGGGAGGCCGCGCGGCGGGCCGCCGCGCTCGACGACGAGGGGTTCCTCGGACGGCTGCGACGGCGGAGCCAGGAGGGGCGGGAGCTCGGCGTCGTCGTCATCCTGCTGCTCATCCTCATCCCCGCGGCCATCGCCGCTGCCCTTCTCGGCAACCGGCGGAGCTGACCGTGGCCCTTCTCGAAACGCTCGTCGTCGTCCTCGGCGTCTCGCTCGTCGCCGCCGTCTCGGTCTTCGCCAAGACGAAGCTCTTCCCCGTCGCCGAGGACGAGGAGCCCCGCGAGGACGTCGCCGAGTACATCGCCATGATGGTCTCGGTCCTCTACGCCGTCGTCCTCGGCCTCTGCCTCGTCTCCGTCTGGGACACCCGCGCCTCGGCCTCCGACCACGTCCAGGCCGAGGCCAGCGCCCTCCACCAGACGTACCTGCTCGCCGACGCCTTCCCGGCCGACCAGCGGACGTCGCTGCGCGAGGCGGCCAAGACGTACGCCGGGCACGTCGTCGACGTCGAGTGGCCGGCCATGGCCGAGCGCGAACCGCTCGGCCAGGAGGGCTGGACCATGCTCGAACAGCTCCGGCGGGCGAGCACGGTCACCGACCCCGACAACGTCTCCGCGCAGATCGCCTCCCAGGAGGTCCTCGCCCAGCTCGGCTACGTCGACGACGCCCGGCGCGGACGGGAGGCGGCCGCGCAGGAGCGGCTCTCCCCCGTGCTGTGGACCGGGCTGCTCATCGGCGGTGCGCTGACGCTCGCGTTCATGTTCCTCTTCGGGATCAAACGGAGCACCACCCATGTGGTGATGGTGATGGGCCTCTCCGGCTTCATCGCCTTCACCGTGCTCCTGATCCACCAACTGGACGCGCCCTTCGGCGAGATGCTCGGCGCCACACCGGACGCGTTCGTCCGCTATTTCGCCTGATGTTTCACATGAAACATCGACCCAGGGGGCAGGCATACCACCATGAAGTATCTCGTACGGGACAAGATTTTCGCGATCGGTGACGACTACTGGATCGAGGACGAGGACGGCCGCCACGCCTTCCTCGTCGACGGCAAGGCCATGCGGCTGCGCGACACCCTGGAGCTGAAGGGCCCCGACGGGCAGGTGCTCATCACCCTGCGCCAGAAGGTCTTCAGCCTGCGCGACGCCATGACCCTCGAACGCGACGACCGGCCGCTCGCGACCATCCGCCGCAAGCGGCTCTCCCTCCTGCGCAACCACTACCGCGTGACGCTGGTCGACGGCACCGAACTGGACGTCAGCGGGCGGATTCTGGACCGGGAGTTCACCGTCGAGTACGAGGGCGAACTCCTGGCCCACATCTCCCGGAAGTGGCTCCGCGTCCGCGACACGTACGCCGTGGACGTGATCCGGGAGGACGCGGACGCGGCGCTGCTGGTGGCGGTGGCCGTGTGCGTGATCCGGATGGCGGAGCGGGAGGACTGAGCCGCGGTTATCCGGCTGCCTTCGTGAGGGCCTGCTCCAGGTCCTCCCACAGGTCCTCGACGTGCTCGATGCCCACCGAGATCCTGACCGTCCCCGGGCCGATGCCGGCCGCCGCGAGGGCCTCCGCGTCCAGCTGGTGGTGCGAGGTGGACGCCGGGTGCATGACCAGGGTCTTCACGTCGCCGAGCGAGACGCTGAGCGAGGCCACCCGTACCGCCTCGACGAACGCGCGGCCCCCCTCGCGGCCGCCCGCGACGTCGATCGAGATCACGCCGCCGCCCCCGTCCGGCAGCAGCCGCTCGGCGATCGCCCGGTCCGGGTGGCTGGCCAGGGCGGGGTGGCGGGCGGCCTCGACCGCCGGGTGCGCTTCGAGCCGCGCCGCCAGCTCGGCCGCGTTCGCGCACTGGCGCGCGACCCGCAGCGACAGCGTCTGCATCCCCCGCAGGGTCAGCCAGGCGGCGAACGGGTCCGTGGACGCGCCCTGTTCGACCGTGTGGCGGCGGACCTCGCGGAACAGTTCGGCGTCCTTGAAGACGGCGACACCGCCGAGGACGTCCCCGTGGCCCGAGAGGTACTTGGTGGCCGAGTGGACGACGACGTCGGCGCCGTGGTCCAGCGGCCGGAAGAGCAGCGGCGACGCGAAGGTGTTGTCGACGACGACCGGCACCCCCGCCTCGGCGGCCACGGCGGCGAGCGCGGGGATGTCCGAGACCCGGGTCGTCGGGTTGGCGATGGTCTCCAGGTAGAGCATCCGGGTCTCGGGCCGCAGCGCGGCCCGCACCTCCTCCGGGTCGGTGCCCGACACGTAGGTCACGTCGACGCCCCAGCGCGCGGCGAGGTCGCTGAGCACCGCGTACGTCCCCCCGTACAGGCAGGTCTGCGCGACGACGTGCCCGCCGCTGCCGAGCATCGCGAGCAGCACCCCGTTGATCGCGCCCATCCCGGAGGCGAACGACAGCCCCGCGGCCCCGCCTTCGAGGCGCGCGACGGCGTCCTCCAGCGTGCGGACGGTGGGGTTGCCGGTGCGGCTGTAGAGGAACGCGTCCGCCGACGTGAACGCGGTGGCGAGGGCGTCGGCCGAGTCGAAGGAGAAGACGTGCGCCTGGTGCAGCGGCACGCCGATCGGCGTGCTGCCGACCACCTCGACGACGGGCGGGTGGACAGCGAGGGTTTCAGGACGCGGAGAGTTCATGAGCCGAGTCTGGCAAAGGACCTTGCTTTTCCCAGAGCCAATTTCGTTGGATTGGCGGATGCACACCTCTCTCGCGCCCTTCGACCTCACCGCGTGGAAAGAGGGCGGGCGGCACGACTACCGCGCCGGATGGAGGGGCGTCTCCCCGGAGTTCGGCGAGATCACGCTCACCTGCCCCCTCCCCCGTACGGCTCCCGAGTCCCTCGTCTCCGAGACACGCGGCGGACTGCTCCCCACCGCCTCCTTCGAGGCGCGCGGGGCGCACGTCGAGGGGATGCGGCTGCCCGGTCTGAACCGGTCGACGCTGCGGGTCGGCGACCGCGTGGTGTACGTGACGCGGAACCGCTTCGGCACCACGCTCGGCCAGCGCGCGCTGGAGATGCGGTACGCGGGCGACCGCTACCGGCTCGCCGCCCTCGACAAGCGGGGTTACGTGCTGACGCGTGCCGCCGACGACGAGGACCCGGGCGTCACGATCACCGTCCGCGAGACCGGGCGCGGCAGCGGCCGGAAGCTCTCCGTGCGGGCCGTCGGCCGCGCGGAGGCCGGGGACCTCTCCCTCGCCCTCGTCTTCGCGGGCGTCGACCGCTCCCCGCTGACGCGGCTGGGGGCGGTGCGGGCGGGCCTGTCCCGCGCCACCCACTTCTGGACCGAGTCGCAGTACTGAAGAACCGCGGTGGGTAGGCCCGTGAGCGGCGCGGGTCAGGCCCGGGCGCGGCGCGGGGTCGCCACGCCCAGGACGCGGTCCTTCAGGGCCGGGAACTGGTCGCGGACCGTCGTGACCTTCTCCGGGTCGAGGACGACCCGCAGGATCTCCTCCCCCGGGCCCGCCTCCGCGAGCACCTCGCCCCACGGATCGACGACGATCGAGTGACCGGCCTGCTCGACGCCCGCGTGGGTGCCCGCCGTGCCGCAGGCGAGGACGTACGCCTGGTTCTCGACCGCGCGGGCCCGCGCCAGGAGCGTCCAGTGTCCCCGGCGGGCGGCCGGCCAGCCGGCCGGGAGGACGAAGGCCTGGGCGCCCGCGTCGACGAGACCCCGGAAGAGCTCGGGGAAGCGCAGGTCGTAGCAGGTGCCGACGCCGAGCGTGAGGTGCGGCAGATCGACCGTGACGAGGTCCTCGCCCGCGGCCATCATCACCGCCTCGCCCTTGTCGAACCCGAAGCGGTGGATCTTCCGGTAGGACGCGGCGAGTTCGCCGTCGGGCGAGAGGACGAGCGAGGTGTTGTAGAGCGCGCCGCCCTCGGCCTCGACGAAGGAGCCGGCGTGCAGCCAGACCCCGGCGTCGCGCGCGGCCGCCGCCATCGCCGCGTGCGTGGGCCCGTTCAGCGGCTCGGACTCGGCGGCGAAGAGGTCGGACGCGAACGCGCCGACCGTCCACAGCTCCGGCAGGACGACGAGCTCCGCCTGGCCGGATTCCGCCCGTACGAGCTCCGCCACACGGGCGCGACGGGCGTCGACCGGTTCGTCCGGGTCTACCGCGATCTGGATCAGCGAGGCGCGCACACTACCACCGTCCTGGCATTCGAGCCGTCAACTCCGGCCTACGATCGTCACACGAAAGCACTGCCGGGGTGCCTTCGGGCAGCGTAACTTAGCGTTCGAGCCGCCCGCCCAGTCGTGTTTTCAGCCCGCAGTCGTGTTTCAGCCCGCGCACCGAAGAACCGCCGAGGGGTCCCGTGACCGTCCATCCCAGCCTCCAGAACTACGCCGACGCCTGGACCCACTCCATCGAAGCGATAGCCGAGCTGGTGCAGCCGCTCGTGGAGGGCGAATGGAACCGGCCGACCCCGTGCATCGGCTGGTCGGTGCGGGACATCGTCTCGCACGTCATCGGGATGGAGACGGAGATACTCGGCGACCCTCGCCCGATCCACTCCCTGCCGCGCGATCTCTACCACGTACGCGGTGACTTCGCGCGCTACATGGAGGTCCAGGTCGATGTGCGGCGGCACCACACCGCGCCGGAGATGACCTCGGAACTGGAGTACATCCTCATCCGCCGGGCCCGGCAGCTCCGCAACGAGACCCGCTCCCCCGAGCACGTGATCCGCGCGCCCCTCGGCGCCGAGCAGACCCTCGAACTGGCCTACCGGATGCGCGCCTTCGACGTGTGGGTGCACGAGCAGGACCTGCGGGCCGCGCTCGGCGTCCCGGGCAACCTGGACTCGGCCGGGGCGCACGTCACCCGCGACGTCCTCCTGTCGGCGCTGCCGAAGGTGGTCGCCAAGGACGCCGGAGCGCCCCCGAACTCGGCGGTCGTGCTCGACGTGACCGGCCCGGTGGAGTTCCTGCGGACGGTACGGGTCGACGCGGACGGCCGGGGTTCGATCGACGGCGCGCCCTCGCTGGGTCCCGCGGTGTCGCTGGCGACGGACTGGGAGACGTACGTCCGGCTCGCGTGCGGCCGGGTCCGGCCGGCCGACGTGGCCGACCGGGTGCGGATCGAGGGCGACGAGGCCCTGGCCCGCGCGATCCTCGACCACTTCGCCGTGACCCCGTGACGCCCTGACCGACCTCGTCGTCCGGGCCTAGGCCGGGACGTGCACCGCCTCCACGCGGCTCGCCACGAGCCGTTCCCGTTCCCTGCGGTGGGTACGGGACTTGAGGCGGAGGATCTGCGCGACGCCGAACGCCTCCAGGACGAAGACGGACGAGAACGCGATCCGGTAGTTGTCGCCGGTCGCGTCGAGCAGCACGCCCACGGCCAGGAGCGTCGTCATCGAGGCGACGAAACCGCCCATGTTGACGATCCCGGACGCGGTGCCCTGACGCTCCGGCGGATTGGCCGGGCGGGCGAAGTCGAAGCCGATCATCGAGGCCGGTCCGCAGGCCCCGAGGACGACGCACAGACTGATCAGCAGCCATATCGGGGCGTGGTCGCCGGGGTACGCGAGGGTGGCCGCCCACAGCAGCGCGGTGGCCGCGACCGTGCCGAGGGCGAGGGGCGCGCGGGCCTTGTGGTGGCGGGCGATGATCTGCCCGTACGCGAGGCCGACGACCATGTTCGAGAGCACGATCAGGGTGAGCAGCTCGCCGGCGGTGCCCCGGGACAGGCCCTGTGCCTCGACGAGGTACGGCAGTCCCCAGAGGAGCAGGAACACCATCGCGGGGAACTGGGTCGTGAAGTGGACCCACATGCCGAGGCGGGTGCCGGGCTCGCGCCAGGACTCGGCGATCTGGCGGCGGACGGACGCGGCGCCCGCGTGCGCGACGGGCTGGGGCTCGTGTCCCTCGGGGTGGTCCCTGAGGAAGAGCAGCAGCAGGACGAGGACGAGGACGCCCGCGAGGGAGCTGCCGACGAAGGTGGTCGTCCAGCCGAGGCCGTGCAGGGCGCGGGCGATGAAGACGGTCGAGACGAGGTTGCCGGCCATGCCGAAGAGGGCGGCGACCTGGCCGATGAGCGGGCCGCGGCGGGCGGGGAACCAGCGGGTGCCGAGCCGGAGCACGCTGATGAAGGTCATCGCGTCGCCGCAGCCGAGGAGCGCGCGGGACGCGAGCGCGGTGCCGTACGACGGGGAGAGCGCGAAGCCGAGCTGGCCGATGGTGAAGAGGACGACGCCGAGGGCGAGCACCTTCTTGGTGCCGAGCCGGTCGACCATGAGGCCGACGGGTATCTGCATGCCGGCGTAGACGAGCAGCTGGAGGATGGAGAACGTGGACAGCGCCGAGGCGTTGACGTCGAAGCGCTCGGCGGCGTCGAGGCCGGCGACGCCCAGGGACGTACGGAAGATGACGGCGACGAAGTAGACGGCGACGCCGACGCCCCAGACGAGGACGGCGCGGCGGCCGCCGGGCGGGTCGCAGGGGAGGGTGACGGCGGAGCCGTACGAGGTGTTCACCGGGCCTCGCCCCGGACCAGGACCTTGACCCAGCTGAGGTGCGCGCGGACGCAGTGGGCCGCGCCCTCGACGTCGCCGGCGCGGATCCGGTCGAGGATCTCGGCGTGCTCGGCGATGTTCTTGGCGACCCGGTCGGGCTGGGACTGCATCACGGCGACGCCCATGCGGAGCTGGCGGTCGCGGAGCTGGTCGTAGAGGCGGGAGAGGATCTGGTTGCCGGCGTGGCGGACGATCTCGGCGTGGAAGCAGCGGTCGGTGGCGGCGACCTCGGCCAGGTCCCCGGTCTCGGCGTGCCGCTTCTGCTCCTCCAGGAGCTCTTCGAGCCGCGCGACGAGCGCGGCGGGCGCGGGCACGGCCCGGCGGACGGCGAACTCCTCGACGAGGAGCCGGGTCTCGACGACGTCGGCGATCTCCTGCGCGGAGACGGCGAGGACGAGGGCGCCCTTCTTCGGGTAGAGCTTGAGCAGCCCTTCCATCTCCAGCTTGAGCAGCGCCTCGCGGACGGGCGTCCGCGACACCCCGACGGCCTGCGCGAGCTCCCCCTCGGTGAGGAGGGTGCCTCCCTCGTAGCGCCGGTCGAGAACGGCTTGCTTGACGTGCATGTAGACACGGTCGGCGGCGGGTGGCTGCTTCAAGGGGGGAGCGGATGACATGCGCACAGCTTAGATACAACAGAGGTGCAACAGACAGCCCCGTCCGCGATACGGACGGGGCTGTCTGCGCCTGTTTCACGTGAAACGACGCGAAAACGGCGTAAGCCGGGGCATCGGCCAAGGCCTTCGCCGGGGCGTCAGCTCCAGGTGATGAGCCGCTTCGGCTGCTCCAGGATCGCGGCGATGTCCGCGAGGAACTTGGAGCCGAGCTCGCCGTCGACCAGGCGGTGGTCGAAGGAGAGCGCGAGCGTGGTGACCTGACGCGGCTTCACCTTGCCCTTGTGGACCCACGGCTGGAGCTTGATCGCGCCGACCGCGAGGATCGCGGACTCGCCGGGGTTCAGGATGGGCGTACCGGTGTCGACGCCGAAGACGCCGACGTTGGTGATGGTGAAGGTGCCGCCCTGCATCGCCGCCGGGGTCGTCTTGCCCTCGCGGGCGGTGGCGACGAGCTCGCTCAGGGACTTCGAGAGCTCGGGCAGGGTCTGGGCGTGCGCGTCCTTGATGTTCGGCACGATCAGACCGCGCGGGGTGGCCGCGGCGATGCCCAGGTTCACGTAGTGCTTGAGGACGATCTCCTGCGCCGCCTCGTCCCAGGCCGCGTTGATCTCCGGGTTGCGCTTGGCCGCGACGAGCACGGCCTTGGCGATGAGGAGGAGCGGGTTGACCCGCAGGCCCGCCATGTCCTTGTCGGACTTGAGCTCCTCGACCAGCTTCATCGTGCGCGTGATGTCGAAGGTCACGAACTCGGTGACGTGCGGGGCGGTGAAGGCCGAACCGACCATCGCCGCCGCCGTGGCCTTCCGTACGCCCTTGATCGGGACACGGGTCTCCCGCGCGTCCGCCGCGAAGGCGGGCGCCGCGACCGGGGCGGGGGCCGCGACCGGGGCCGCCACGGGCGCCGACACGGCGGCCGGGGCCTCCACGACCGGAGCGGGCGCCGGGGCGGCGGCCGCGTGGACGTCCTCGCGGGTGATGACGCCGTCCGGGCCGGTCGGGGTGACCGACGCCAGGTCGACGCCGAGGTCCTTCGCGAGCTTCCGGACCGGCGGCTTGGCCAGCGGCCGGGACACGGCCGGACCGTGGCCGTTGAGCTGCTCCGGTACGGAGACGACGGCGGGCGCGGGGACGGGCGGCGCGGCGACGGGCGCGGCGGCAGGGGCCGCGGACACGGCGGGCACGTCCTTGCGCGGCCGGCGCTTGGTGGAGCTGGCGGCCACGCCGTACCCGACGAGGACCGGCTGGCGGCCCTGCGGCTCCGCCTCCTCGACGACGGGAGCGGCGGGGGCGGGAGCGGCGGCGGCCGGCGCGGCGACGGCCGCCGGAGCGGCCACGGGCGCGTCTCCGCCGCCCACGTTCACCGAGATGATGACCTGGCCGACGTCGACCGTGGTCCCCTCGGGGAAGAGCAGCTCGTGGACCGTGCCGTCGAACGGGATCGGCAGCTCGACGGCCGCCTTGGCCGTCTCGACCTCGATGACGACCTGGCCGTCGGTGACGGTGTCACCGGGCTGGACGTACCACTTGAGGATCTCGGCCTCGGTGAGGCCCTCGCCCACGTCGGGCATCTTGAATTCGCGGATCGTCACGGTGCTCTCCTCAGTACGCCAGCGAGCGGTCGACGGCGTCGAGCACGCGGTCCAGACCCGGCAGGTACTCCTCCTCCAGGCGCGCCGGCGGGTACGGCGCGTGGTAGCCGCCGACCCGCAGGACGGGGGCCTCCAGGTGGTAGAAGCAGCGCTCGGTGATCCGGGCGGCGATCTCCGCGCCGGAGCCGAAGAACACCGGGGCCTCGTGGACGACGACCAGGCGGCGGGTCTTCTCGACCGAGGCCTGGATGGTGTCGAAGTCGAGCGGGGAGATCGAGCGGAGGTCGACGACCTCGATCGACTTGCCCTCCTCGGCGGCGGCCTCGGCCGCCTCCAGGCAGGTCTTCACCATCGGGCCGTAGGCGACGAGGGTGAGGTCCGTGCCCTCGCGGGCGACACGGGCCTTGTGCAGCTCGCCCGGGATGGCCTCGGTGTCGACCTCGCCCTTGTCCCAGTAGCGGCGCTTGGGCTCGAAGAAGATGACCGGGTCGTCGCTCTGGATCGCCTGCTGGAGCATCCAGTAGGCGTCGGAGGAGTTCGCCGGGGTGACCACCTTGAGGCCCGCGACGTGCGCGAAGAGCGACTCGGGGGACTCGGAGTGGTGCTCGACGGCGCCGATGCCGCCGCCGTACGGGATGCGGATGACGACCGGCATCTTCACGGTGCCGAGCGACCGGGCGTGGATCTTCGCCAGCTGGGTGACGATCTGGTCGTACGCCGGGAAGACGAAGCCGTCGAACTGGATCTCCACGACGGGCCGGTAGCCGCGCAGCGCGAGGCCGATCGCGGTGCCGACGATGCCGGACTCGGCGAGCGGGGTGTCGATGACCCGGTCCTCGCCGAAGTCCTTCTGGAGGCCGTCGGTGATGCGGAAGACGCCGCCGAGCTTGCCGACGTCGAGGCCCATGATGACGACCTTCGGGTCGTTCTCCAGGGCGTGGCGCAGCGACTCGTTGAGGGCCTTCGCGAGGGGAAGCTTCTGAACAGCCATGATTACTCGGCCTCTCCGTTCGCGAAGGACGCCTCGTAGGCGGCGAACTGCGCGCGCTCCTCGTCGACGAGCGCGTGCCCGTCCGCGTACGTGTGGTCGAAGATCGCCATGTGCTCCGGGACGGGCATGGCGCGCACGACCTCGCGGACCTGCTTGCCGAGCGTCTCGCTCTCCGCCTCCAGCGCCTCGAAGAAGGCCGCGTCGGCGTGGCCCTCGTTCTCCAGGTACGCCTTGAGGCGCGCGATCGGGTCCTTCGCCTCCCACTCCTCGCGCTCCGCGTCGCGGCGGTAGCGCGTCGGGTCGTCGGAGGTGGTGTGGGCGGCCATGCGGTAGGTGAACGCCTCGATGAGCGTCGGGCCCTCGCCGCGGCGGGCGCGCTCCAGGGCGGAGCGGGTCACGGCCAGGCAGGCGAGGACGTCGTTGCCGTCCACGCGGACGCCGGGGAAGCCGAAGCCGCGGGCGCGCTGGTAGAGCGGGACGCGGGTCTGCTTCTCGATGGGCTCGGAGATCGCCCACTGGTTGTTCTGGCAGAAGAAGACGACCGGGGCGTTGTAGACCGCGGAGAAGACGAACGACTCGTTCACGTCGCCCTGGCTGGAGGCGCCGTCGCCGAAGTAGGCGAGCACGGCGGAGTCCGCGCCGTCCTTGGCGATGCCCATGGCGTAGCCGGTGGCGTGCAGGGTCTGCGAGCCGAGGACGATCGTGTACAGGTGGAAATTGTTGGTGTGGGGATCCCACCCGCCGTGGTTCACACCGCGGAACATTCCCAGCAGGTTCGTCGGGTCGACCCCACGGCACCAGGCCACGCCGTGCTCGCGGTAGGTCGGGAAGACGTAGTCGTCGTCGCGCAGCGCGCGACCGGACCCGATCTGCGCGGCCTCCTGGCCCAGCAGCGAGGCCCACAGGCCCAGTTCGCCCTGGCGCTGGAGCGAGGTCGCCTCGGCGTCGAAGCGGCGCGTGAGGACCATGTCGCGGTAGAGACCGCGCAGTTCCTCGGCGCTCAGGTCGATGTCGTAGTCGGGGTGCTGGACGCGCTCTCCCTCGGGCGTCAGCAGCTGGACGAGCTCGGGCTCAAGGGCGTCCGCCTCGGCGCGCGCGCTCGTCTTCTTGGTGGTGCTGGTGCTCGCGCTTGCGGTGCGCTTGGTGCCGCTGCTGCGTCGCGTCGTCTTGCGCGCGGCAGCAGTGCTCTCCACGGTCACGTGCGTGCTCCTCCGTCGGTCCGGCCTCCGGGTTCGCCGGTAAGCCAGTGCGGCTCTCCGCCTTGTCCGTACCCTTCGCACGGGGTGGGTGCGACGCGGCCGGGGTCAGGCGTGACAGGTGCCCCGGCGAGCGCCCTGTCATAGGCACGTTACCCACAGCGCGGCATTCCCGCGAAACCCCACTTGACCTGCGATTTTGCTTGGATTTCCAAGTAAATCGAGAAAAGCGGGAACAGCGGCTGGTCAGCGCGTCGGCAACGGCCGGGCGGGCCGTCGGAACATCCGGCACGTTATCCCGCGCACCCCGGGCGCGGGAAGAGCCAATATGTGAGACTGGCTGCGTGCGCGAAGAAGGAAAAATCCGGGTATTTCTGCTGGACGACCACGAAGTCGTCCGGCGCGGCGTCCACGAGCTGCTCTCCGTGGAAGACGACATCGAGGTGGTCGGCGAGGCCGGGACGGCGGCGGACGCGCTGGTCAGGATCCCCGCGACCCGCCCCGACGTCGCCGTGCTCGACGTGCGGCTGCCGGACGGCAGCGGGGTGGAGGTGTGCCGCGAGATCCGCTCGCAGGACGAGTCGATCAAGTGCCTGATGCTGACCTCGTACGCCGACGACGAGGCGCTCTTCGACGCGATCATGGCCGGGGCCTCGGGGTACGTCCTCAAGGCGATCCGCGGCAACGAGCTGCTCAACGCCGTCCGCGACGTGGCGGCCGGCAAGTCGCTGCTCGACCCGGTGGCCACGGCGCGCGTCCTGGAGCGGCTGCGCGACGGCAACAACCCCAAGGGTGACGACAAGCTCGCCAACCTGACCGAGCAGGAACGCAAGATCCTGGACCTGATCGGCGAGGGCCTGACCAACCGGGTCATCGGCGAGCGGCTCCACCTTGCGGAGAAGACCATCAAGAACTACGTCTCCAGCCTGCTGTCGAAGCTGGGCATGGAGCGGCGCTCGCAGGCCGCGGCGTACGTGGCCCGGCTCCAGGCCGAGCGTCACTGAGACCGTTCTCCGGGCCGGGGCGGGAGACCGCTCCGGCCCGTCGTCATCTGCGGACTCACCCGGACTCACCCGATTGGCCCTGTCCGGGCCGATAACCCGGATTAGGGACCTACGTCCCCGGAAAACCGGGGCAGGGGCCCCTTTCCCGACACATTGCCGGTGGCGGAGAGTGGTAGCCATGTCCACCGATGAGATCAGCGCCGACGAGATCCGCGCCATCGAATTGCTCGGCCGAGTGTCGTACGGCCGGGTGGCGACGAGCATGCGTGCCATGCCTTTCGTCGCCCCCGCCCGGCATGTCGTGTCCGACGGACGAGTCGTGATCCGGATGCACAGAGGCCTCGGCTACCACCGGGCGTGCAACGGCAGTGTCGTGGCCTACGGAGCGGACAACTTCAGCTCCGGTGCCGGGCGGATCTGGTCGGTGCAGTTCACCGGCACCGCCGAGATCGTCGAGCCGACCGAGGCGGAGCTCGCCGCCTTCGGGCCCGAGCCCCGGACCGTGGACGACGAGCCGTTCGTGGCGGTCTACCTGCGGATCGAACCGCAGTTCGTGACCGTGCACGAGCTGGACTACTCGTCGGACGTCCCCGCCCGGCCCGCCGAGCTCCCCGGCGTGCGCGGCTCCGAACTCACTTCCACCGAACTCCATTCCGTGGAGCGACACCTCCCCCACGTAGCGTGATCTAACATCTGCGGGGTGCCGCGCTCATCTGCAACCCTCGCCCCGCCCGTCGGTTTACTCCTGAGCCGCTACCGGGCGGCGGGCGAGCCCCTCTCCTGCGAACCCGTCACGCAGGGCCTGCTCAACCGGGGCTACCGCCTCGCGACCACACGCGGCTCGTACTTCCTCAAACAGCACCTCGACGCCCCCACCGCCGACCGCGCCACCATCACCCGCCAGCACCGCGCCACCCAGCGCCTGCACGCCCTCGGCCTGCCCGTGGCCCCGCCCCTCGCCGACAACCGGGGCCGTACGGTCGCGGTCGTCGACGGCCTCTGCTACGCCCTGCACCCCTGGATCGACGGCCGCCACCGCGACGGCGCCCAGCTCTCCGCCGGCTGCTCCCGCCGCCTCGGCGCGCTCCTCGGGCACGTCCACACCTGCCTGGAGCGGGTCATGGAGTCCCCGCCGCCCGGCGACGACCACCCGAGCGCCCGCCCCGAGGACACCTTCGAGGCCATCGAGGAGCTCATCCGCCTCGCCCGCGCCCACCGCCCCCACGACAGCTTCGACGCGCTCGCCGAGCACCGGCTCAGGGAACGGCGCCGGCTCCTCGCCCAGCACGCCCACCACCGGCCGCCGCCGGCCGCGTCCTCCGGCTGGGTGCACGGCGACTTCCACCCGTTCAACCTGCTCTACCAGGGCGCGAAGCCCGTCGCGATCGTCGACTGGGACCGCCTCGGGGTGCGCCCCCGCGCCGAGGAGGCGGTCAGGGCGGCCGCCATCTTCTTCGTACGGCCCGGGGGCGAGCTGGCCCTGGAGAAGGTACGGCCGTACGCGCGCGCGTACCGGCGGGCGACGGGCGCGAACGGCGGCGAGCTGGCCGCGGCGGCGCACCGCGTCTGGTGGGAGCGGCTCAACGACTTCTGGACGCTGCGCTGGCGGTACCAGCTGCACGACCGAAGGGCCGACCCGCAGTTTCCCGCGGTGTCGGCCCTGGCGGTCTGGTGGACCCGGCAGTACGAGGCGGTCCGCGACGCTTTCGCGGGCTGACCTGCGTCTTCTCCCGGGACTCCGCGGATCAGCCGCCCGCCGGCGGGTCCTCCGTGGTCGGCTCGCCACCCGGCTCGCCGCTGCCGCCGGTGGTCTCCTCGGTCGGGTCGACCGGCGGCTCGGTGGTCGGCTCCTCGGTCGGGGTATCCGTCGTCGGCGGCGCCGTCGTCGGGGTATCCGTCGTCGGCGGTGCCGTCGTCGGCTCCTCGGTCGGTGCCTCGGTCGTCGGCGGCTGGGTCGTCGGCGCCTGCGTCGTCGGCGGCGGCGTCCACGGAGCCTGCGTCTGACCGCCGTCCGAGCTGCCCGTCTCGCCGCGCGTCGGCTCCTGGGTCGGCTCCTCCGACGGCGTCGAGGTCTCCTCGGAGGCGGACGTCGACGGCGAGTCGCTGACCGTCGGCGTCACCGGCGGGTTGTTGTTCCCGTTGTCGTTGCCCGCCTTGTCGAGGGCGAAGACGACACCCGCGACGACCGCGACCAGCGCGAGCGCCACGAAGAGGACCACCTTGCCGCGGCCGCCCCTGCCACCGTCCTGCGGGCCGTAGGCGCCGTCCTGGCCGTAGCCGCCGTTGCCGCCCGTCCCGCCGTCGTACCCGCCGTAGCCGGCGGCGGCCCCGTCGTGCGGGTTCATCGGCGGGAGGATCGGGCCCTGCGCGGTCTCGCCGTGCATCGGGTGGCCCATCGGGGACGTCGCGGCCATGCCGCCGACCGGAGTGTGCCCGCCGTCGTGCAGGGCGACCGGTCCGGTGTTCCACGCGCCCGTGTGACCGCCGACCTGCTGGAGCATCTGGAGGCCGTACTGGACGAGCCCGCGCATCTCCTCCGCGCTCTGGAACCGGTCGTCCGGGTCCTTCGCGAGGGAGCGCATCACCAGGCCGTCGAGCTCCGGCGGCACGCCCGGCGCGACCTCGGACGGCGGGACCGGCGCGTCCTGCACGTGCTGGTAGACGACGGAGAGCGGCGTCTCACCGGTGAAGGGGGGCCGCAGCGCGAGCAGCTCGTAGAGCAGACAGCCCGTCGCGTACAGGTCGGAGCGGTGGTCGACGGCCTTGCCGAGCGCCTGCTCGGGCGAGAGGTACTGCGGCGTGCCCATGACCATGCCGGTCTGGGTCATCGTCGACTGCGCGCCGTGCAGGGCACGGGCGATGCCGAAGTCCATCACCTTGACCGCGCCGCTGTGCGTGATGATCACGTTCGCCGGCTTGATGTCGCGGTGCACGATGCCGTGCTGGTGCGAGTACGCCAGCGCCTCCAGGACGCCGGAGACGATGATGAGCGCCTGCTCGGGACCGGGCGCGTCGGCGCTGATCAGCAGGTCGCGGATGGTGCGGCCCTCGACCAGCTCCATCACGATGTACGGCACGGGACGGCCGGCGACGATGTCCTCGCCCGAGTCGTACACGGCGACGATCGCGTGGTGGTTGAGGCCGGCGACCGACTGCGCCTCGCGCGTGAAGCGGGCCTTGGAGACCGGGTCCTCGGCGAGGTCGGAGCGCAGCAGCTTCACCGCGACCGTGCGTCCGAGGCGGACGTCCTCGGCGGCGAAGACCTCGGCCATGCCGCCGCGGCCCAGACGGTGCGTCAGGCGGTAACGGCCGTCGCCGACGACGCCACCGACGCCCCACTCCCCGCCGGATTCCGGCACACCGCCACCTGCTTCGGATTCGGGTGCCATCAGTCCTCGCCGTCGTCTGTCGTGCCGTGTCCAGTCGTCACGCTACAGGCTCTGTACGACATCACGGTCCGCGATTGACCGGCCATCCAACCCCGTCCCCATACACCTGTGCAAATTCCGCCGGTTTCCCCGGACACGTCGGGAACGGCTCGCGGACACGGCCCGTACGGACGGTCACGGAACGGGCACGCGGCTTGACGTGTCCGGGCCCTGGGGCAGACTTGGCCAGGAAATTCCGGAATTCGACGCCGCCACGCGCGCGTAGGGGGAAGCACAGATGAGCCAGGACGGCGCACAGGGCCGCTATGCGGGCGGTTCGGTAGCGGGCGGCCGGTACCAGCTGCGCGACCTCCTCGGCGAGGGCGGCATGGCGTCGGTGTACCTGGCCTACGACTCCGCCCTCGACCGCCAGGTCGCGATCAAGACGCTCCACACCGAGCTCGGCCGCGAGCAGTCCTTCCGCGAGCGGTTCCGCCGCGAGGCGCAGGCCGTCGCGAAGCTGTCCCACACCAACATCGTCTCCGTCTTCGACACCGGCGAGGACACCCTCGACGGCGCCGTCATGCCGTACATCGTCATGGAGTACGTCGAGGGGCAGCCGCTCGGCTCGGTCCTCGCCGCCGACGTCCGGCAGTACGGGGCGATGCCCGCCGACAAGGCGCTCAAGGTCACGGCCGACGTGCTCGCCGCCCTGGAAGTCAGCCACGAGATGGGCCTGGTCCACCGGGACATCAAGCCGGGCAACGTGATGACGACCAAGCGCGGCGTGGTCAAGGTCATGGACTTCGGCATCGCGCGGGCCATGCAGTCCGGGGTCACGTCGATGACGCAGACCGGCATGGTCGTCGGCACCCCTCAGTACCTCTCCCCCGAGCAGGCCCTGGGCCGCGCGGTGGACGCCCGCTCCGACCTTTATTCGGTCGGCATCATGCTGTTCCAGCTGCTGACGGGCCGTCTCCCCTTCGACGCCGACTCGGCGCTCGCCATCGCCTACGCGCACGTGCAGGAGGAGCCGGTCGCCCCGTCCTCCGTCAACCGGGCCGTGACGCCGGCGATGGACGCGCTCGTCGCGCGCGCCCTGCGGAAGAACCCGAACGAGCGGTTCCCGAGCGCCGCCGCCATGCGCGACGAGTGCCTGCGGGTCCTCGCGGCCGGTCAGACGGCCGCCCCGATGATCGTCCAGGGCGGTCCGGTCAGCAGCGGCGCGGGCGTCGGCTCGGCGGTCTTCCCGCCGGTCGGCCAGACCCCGCCGCCGACGCCCCAGCCCGGTCCGCAGCACGGCGGGGTGCAGCAGCCGTACCTCCCGCCGACCCCGCAGCCCGGCCCGTACGGGCCCGCGACGCCGGCGCCCGGCCCGGCCTACGGCTACCCGCAGAACCAGCAGGCGCCCGGCTTCCCGTCCGCGCCGACCCCTTCGCCGTACGCCCAGCAGCCCCCGGTCCACACGCCCCCGCCGGTCCACACGCCCGCGCCGATGCACACCCCCGCCTCGCTGCCCGCGCAGACCGGCGGCGGCTCCCGGCGGAACACCCCGGTGCTCGTCGGCGCGATCGTCGTCGCCCTGCTCGCGATCGGCGGCCTGGTCGTGGCGCTCACCCAGCAGGACGACCCGAACCCCAACGCGAATGGCGACGGCGGCACGAGCGCCGGCCCCACGGGCGGCTCGAGCCAGCCCGCGGACCCGACCGCGGCCCCCGGGTACAAGGGTCCGGACCTGACCAAGACCATCGACGTGAAGAAGTGCACGGAGCCTTCGGAGTCGAGTGACGACCCGGAGAAGTTCGAGGTCCCGAACTTCACCTACAAGAACATCCAGTCGGTGAAGGACTGCGTCCGCGCGGCCGGGTGGAAGATCATGACCCAGACCCCGGTGGACGAGTCGACGTACGGCGACGGCACGGTCCTGGAGCAGTACCCGCCGGCCGGTCAGGACATCACCGACGCGGACGCCGAGTTCACCCTCAAGATCTCGACGGGCAACCCGCCGCAGTAGACCGACCCGGGCTTCCCCCTCCCGCCCGGATGCCGGAATTGTCCCGACATGTGACGCTGAGTCGACACCTCGGCGGCTCGGCACGGGAGGGGGTCCCCCGGTGACTCCAGCACTGCGAAGGGCACGGGCGCGGACTCTCGGCCCCGCGCTCGCCTGCACGTTCGCCTGCGCGGCCGCCCTCGGGGCCGCACCCGCCGCGAGCGCGGCGGCCACCGCACAGTCGCCCTCGGCCGCCGCGGCCGGTACGCACGCGAACGCGCCGACCACCCTCGCGGCCGTGCAGCCGCCCGCCCAGCCGTCCGCGCCTCCGGCCCCGCCGCCCGCCACGACCGCTCCCCCGAAGCCGGACAAGCCCTCCCCGCGGCCCACCGGGTCCACGCGTCCGTCCACCCGCCCCCCGGGGACCACGCCACCGCCCGCGACGACGCCCCCGGCCCCCGCCACGACGCCGCCCGCCACCACCGCTCCCCCGGCCTCGGCCACACCCGGCCGCCCCAAGGGCACGACGACCGGCGCCCCCGCGCCCAGCGGCAGCGGCTCGCCCTCCGGCTCCGGCTCCGCCTCCCCGTCCCCCTCCTCCGCCGTGCCGAGCACCGTCCCGCCCACCGACGCCCCCACTCCCAGCGGCTCCGCCTCCCTCGCCGGCCGCCCCGCCGCGGAGGGCCGGCCGCGCCCCGGGCGGCCCGAGACGCCCGCCGCGACACCGGGCGACACCACCCCGTCGCCCGCGTCCGCACGTACCAGGACGGCAACAGAATCCCGGCCGCACGGGATCCTGGAGGAGGCCGAGGCGGTACGTGAGGAGGACGCCGCCCTCGACGGTGCAGCGCCCTCGACCCTGCCCCCGAGCCCGCCCGCCGCCGCCCCCGGCATGGCCGCCGAGGCCGCGCCCACCTTCGCCGACCAGCGGATTCCCGTCCTCACCCTGGGTGTGGGGCTGGCCCTGATGGGCCTCGGCATCGGCTTCCTCGGGCTCCGCATGCGCCGCCGCTGAGCCGTCCGGCCCGGCTCCGTCCCCCTTGAGACGGACCTTCCCCTTCCGACTCAGGACGGTTGTCCGCGTCGGCATACTCGGTATACATACTGAGTATGTCGATCCGTCACGGGCTTCTCGCCCTCCTCGAACGCGGGCCTCGGTACGGCTCCCAGCTCCGTACGGAGTTCGAGTCCCGCACCGGCTCCACCTGGCCGCTCAACGTCGGGCAGGTCTACACGACCCTGAACCGTCTGGAGCGCGACGGGATGGTCGCCCAGGGCGGCCAGGACGAGGCCGGGCACGCGCTCTACACGATCACCGACGCCGGTCTCGCCGAGCTCAGGAGCTGGTTCGAGAAACCGGTGGACCGCACCAGCCCGGCCCGAGACGAGCTGGCCATCAAGCTCGCCATGGCCGTGGGCGCGCCCTGCGTCGACATCCGCGACGTCATCCAGTCCCAGCGGCGGCACACCGTCAAGGCCATGCAGGACTACACCCGCCTCAAGGCCCAGGCGCTCGCCGCCGTCGAGGGCGGGGGTTCGCGGGAACGCGACGACGTGGCCTGGCTGCTCGTCCTGGAACAGCTGATCTTCCAGACGGAGGCCGAGGCGCGGTGGCTCGACCACTGCGAGTCCCGGCTGATCCGCCTGTCGACGACGGCGCCGAACGGCCCGGCCGCGCCGACGTCGGCCCCGGCCCCGGTGACTCCCGAGACCACCGGCAGCCGTGCGGCGCGCTGATCGCACCCACACACTCGACCGCTCCGACCGCTCGATCCGTACCGGCCGACCCGCCGCGTACGCCCAAGGGGGACCCCTCATGTCCGCACAGCAGCCCGTGCTGCAACTCCAGAACCTGACCCGTGTCCACGGCTCCGGCGCCACCGAGGTCCACGCCCTGCGCGGGATCGACCTCGCCGTGTACCCCGGCGAGCTCGTCGCCGTCATGGGCCCGTCCGGCTCCGGCAAGTCCACGCTGCTCACCATCGCGGGCGGTCTGGACACCCCGAGCTCGGGCCGGGTGATCGTCGAGGACACCGACATCACCACCGCGACCGTCAAGCAGCTCGCCGCGCTGCGCCGCCGCAGCATCGGGTACGTCTTCCAGGACTACAACCTCATCCCGGCGCTCACCGCCGCCGAGAACGTGGCCCTCCCCCGCGAGCTGGACGGCGTCTCCACCCGCAAGGCGCGCGGCGAGGCCCTGGCCGCCCTGGAGGAGATGGGGCTCGGCCACCTCGCCGACCGCTTCCCCGACGAGATGTCCGGCGGCCAGCAGCAGCGCGTGGCCGTCGCCCGCGCGCTCGTCGGCGAGCGCCGGCTCGTGCTCGCCGACGAGCCGACCGGCGCCCTCGACTCCGAGACCGGCGAGTCCGTGCTCGCCCTGCTCCGCTCCCGCTGCGACGCCGGAGCCGCCGGTGTCCTCGTCACCCACGAGCCGCGGTTCGCCGCCTGGGCGGACCGGGTCGTCTTCCTGCGGGACGGCGCGATCGTCGACCAGACCGTGCGCAGCGAGGCCGACTCCCTCCTGACGGGCCAGGTGGCGGAGGCGTGAAGACCTGGCTCCACTCCTGGCGGGCCGCGATCCGCATCGCCCGCCGTGACGCCTGGCGTTCCAAGGGCCGCAGCGCGCTCGTCCTCGCGATGATCGCCCTGCCCATCCTCGGCGTCAGCGGCCTGGACCTGACCTACCGCAGCTCCCAGCTGTCCCCCGCCGAGCGGGTGGAGCGGTCGATGGGCACGGCCGACGCGATCTTCCGGGACGCGGACGTCGAGGGCGTCCCGATCTTCCAGGACCCGCCGGGCGAGATGAACATCCCGGCGAAGGACTACGAGGACGAGCCGTGGCCGAGCGGCCCGACCGACGTCACCAAGACCATCCCGGCGGGTTCCACGGTTCTCACCGACCGCTCCGGCTCGGCCAAGCTGACGACGGTGCACGGTCTGCTCACCGCCGACGTCCGTGAGCTGAAGGCCTCCGACCCGGTGGCCCGGGGCATCACGACCCTCCTCGACGGGCGTTTCCCGGAGAAGGACGACGAGGTCATGGCGACCTCGCACTTCCTGGAGAGCAGCGGTCTGTCGGTCGGCTCGACCCTTTCCGCCCGCAACTTCGACCGTACGTATCGGATCGTCGGCTCCTACGAACTTCCCGATACGCTCGCCGCCGACCAGGTCAACGCGCTGCCGGGTGCCTTCCTCGCCCCGTACGCGAAGGCCGTCGAGAAGGCGGGCATGCCGTCACCCGGCTTCTCCACCGTGTGGCTGGTGAAGAAGCCCGGTGGTTTCACGTGGAACAACGTCCAGGAGATCAACACCAAGGGCGTCTCGGTGACCTCGCGGGCCGTCCTCCTCGACCCGCCGGCCAAGTCCGAGGTCCCGCTGTACGCGAAAGAGAGCTACGGCAGCTGGGACACCAGCTCGGGTGCCGACGCCTACGCCCTCGCCGTCATCGGAACCGTCGTCGGCCTGGCGATGCTGGAGATCTGCCTGCTCGCCGGTCCCGCGTTCGCGGTCGGCGCCCGCCGCTCGCGCCGCCAGCTGGGCCTGGTCGGGGCCAACGGCGGTACCCGCAGCCACATCCGGGCCATCGTGCTCAGCGGCGGTCTCGTCATCGGCGTCGCCGCGGCCGTCATCGGCACGGTTCTCGCCGTGGTCCTCACCCTGCTGCTCCAGCCGGTCCTCGAAGACGTGATGAACCAGCGGTTCGGCGCCTTCGACATCCGGCCGCTCGAACTCCTCGGCATCGCGTTCCTCGCCGTCCTGACCGGTCTGCTCGCCGCGATCGTCCCGGCGATCACCGCCTCCCGGCAGACCGTCCTCGCCTCCCTCACGGGCCGGCGCGGCATCCGCCGCAGCAGCCGGGTCCTGCCGGTGATCGGTCTCGTGGCCGTCCTCGGGGGCGCCGCCGTCGCGCTCTTCGGCTCGCTCGTCACGGAGCAGTTCCTGCTCGTGGCGGCGGGCTCCGCCCTCGCCGAGCTGGGCATCGTGGCGATGACCCCGGCCCTGGTCGGCCTCTTCGGCCGGACCGGGCGCTGGCTGCCCCTCTCGCCGCGGCTCGCGCTGCGGGACGCCGTCCGCAACCGGGGACGTACGGCACCGGCCGTCGCCGCCGTCCTCGCCGCCGTCGCGGGCACGGTCGCCGTCTCCACCTTCATGGCCAGCGAGGAGGCCCAGCAGCGGGCCGAGTACACGCCCCGGCTGCCGTACGGGGTGGTCTCCGCCTTCGTCACGGAGGAGGGCGGCCGGGACGTCCCCGCCGTCCGCGAGGCGATCCAGCGCACCTTCCCGGTCGACGTCCGCGCCGACGTCGAGCGGATCGCGGTCGGCAAGCCCGGCTGCGAGCCGTGGAGCAGCGCGGCGGGCTGCGGCCGGTACGAGGTCGTGATCCCCCGGGCGAACGAGTGCCCGCTGTACGCCTTCCAGGCCGACGGCAGCGACCCCGCGGAGAAGTTCTCGCCCGAGCAGCGCCGCAAGCTCCTCGCCGAGGACTGGCGGTGCCGGAACTCCTCGGAGGGCTGGCAGGTCACCGACGGCGGCCTCGTCGTCGGCGACGCGAAGGTCCTCCAGGCCCTCGGTATCGAGGACCCGGGTGCCGTGAAGGCCCTCGCCGAGGGGAAGGTCGTCAGCTTCTCGCGGTCCCCGCTCGCGAAGGACGGCACGGTCGGGATCAAGAAGGTCACCGACATGGCGGCCGTCGAGAAGGCCTCCGAGGAGGGCAAGCCCGTGCCCGGGAAGGTCACCCCGGTCCCGGCCTACCTGGTGCCCGGCGACGACCCGAAGTCCTACGGCGTCGAGCTGCTGATGACCCCGGCCACGGCCAAGGCCGCCGGTTTCGGGACCGCGCCGCTCGGCTCGTACGTCAGCACCGAGCAGATGCCGGACAGCGAGCAGCGCCAGAAGCTCGACGCCGAGATCGCCAAGCTCGGCAGCGGTGTCGACCTGTACCTGGAGGAGGGCTTCGTCAACGACAAGGGCCTCTTCCTGATCGCCCTGGCCGTCTTCGCCGGGCTCGTCACCATCGGCGCCGCCGGTATCGCCACGGGCCTCGCCCAGGCCGACGCCGAGGCCGACCTGAAGACGCTCGCCGCGGTCGGTGCCCCGCCCCGGGTCCGCCGGACGCTCAGCGGCTTCCAGTGCGGTGTGGTCGCCGCGATGGGCGTGGTCCTCGGCGCGGCGGCCGGCGTCCTCCCCGCGATCGGCCTCCGCCTCACCGAGGGGCGCGAGCGCCTCGCCTACTACGAGCAGGCACTCGCCCAGGGCTGGGACAACGGCCTGTCGGGCCCGCCGGACACGCCGATCGTCATCCCCTGGGAGACCCTGGGCGGCCTCCTGATCGCCGTCCCGCTGGGCGCCGCGCTCCTCGCCGCCCTCGTCACCCGCTCGCGCGGGGCGCTCTCCCGGCGCGAGGCGACCTGACGGATCCGGAACCCGCGCGGTTCGTTGTTTTCCCGTGCCCCTGTACGAGGGTGGATCATCCTCGTACAGGGGCACACCGTCTGTTGAGGCATGTGTGCGAGAGAATGGCGGCATGGAGATGCCGAGGAATGACAGGTCGCAGGAGAGCCCCCAGGTCCTCATCGTGGGACAGGACGGAACGGCGCTCGGCGGCGCTCAGGGTGGCGACGAACCCCGCGAGGTCCCGGTGACGGAAATGGTCGAACAGCCCGCGAAGGTCATGCGGATCGGCAGCATGATCAAGCAGCTCCTGGAGGAAGTGAGGGCGGCGCCTCTCGACGAGGCCAGCCGCGTCCGGCTCAAGGACATTCACGCCAGCTCCGTGAAGGAGCTGGAGGACGGGCTCGCTCCCGAGCTCGTCGAGGAACTGGAGCGGCTCTCCCTGCCGTTCACGGACGAGGCGATCCCCTCCGAGGCGGAACTGCGGATCGCCCAGGCCCAGTTGGTGGGGTGGCTCGAAGGCCTCTTCCACGGGATCCAGACGGCGCTGTTCGCCCAGCAGATGGCGGCCCGCGCCCAGTTGGAGCAGATGCGCCGCGCGCTCCCGCCCGGCGCCTCGCACGACGATGACGACGACGACCGCGGCCACGGCCACGCGGTCCGCTCGGGGCCGTACCTGTAGGTCCCGCTCGGCGGTACGGGGAAGGGCCCGGCACAACTCCTGTGCCGGGCCCTTCGCTTGCCTGTGTACGGGTACGGGTACGGGTACGGGTCAGGCGCCGGGCGCGCGCAGCAGCACCTTGCCGACGTGGTCGCCGGACTCCAGGGCCCTGTGGGCCTCGGCGGCGTCCGGCATCGGCACGGTCCGGTCGACGACCGGGCGGACCGTGCCCGCGCCGATCAGCGGCCAGACGTGTTCCCGTACGGCGGCGACGATCGCCGCCTTCTCGTGCTCCGGGCGGGTGCGCAGGGTCGTCGCCATCACCGCGGCCCGCTTGGCGAGCAGCGTCCGGAGGTTCACCTCCGCCTTCACCCCGCCCTGGAGGCCGATGATCACCAGGCGGCCGTTGACGGCCAGCGCCTCGATGTTCCGCTCCAGGTACTTGGCGCCGACGATGTCGAGGATGACGTCCGCCCCGGCCCCGTCGGTCGCCTTGTGCAGCTCGGCGACGAAGTCCTGCTCGCGGTAGTCGATGAGGACGTCCGCGCCCAGCTCCGCGCAGCGGGCGAGCTTCGCGGGGCTGCCGGCCGTGACCACGACCCGGGCCCCGACCGCCTTCGCCAGCTGGATCGCCATCGTGCCGATCCCGCTCGACCCGCCGTGCACGAGCAGTGTCTCGCCGGGCCGCAGGTGGGCGATCATGAAGATGTTGGACCAGACGGTGCAGGCCACCTCGGGGAGCCCGGCGGCCGTCACCAGGTCGACGCCCTCCGGCACCGGCAGGAGCTGGCCGACCGGGACGACGACCTTCTCGGCGTAACCGCCGCCGACGAGCAGCGCGCACACCTCGTCGCCGACGGACCAGCCCGACACCCCGGGGCCGAGGGCGGCGATCCGCCCGGAGCATTCGAGGCCGGGATACGGGGACGTGCCCGGCGGCGGGTCGTAGAAGCCCTGGCGCTGGAGCAGGTCGGCGCGGTTGACGGCACTCGCCACCACCTCGACGAGCACCTCGCCCTCGCCGGGCACGGGCTCGGGGACCTCGGTCCACACGAGCGACTCGGGGCCACCGGGTTCCGGAATCGTGATCGCGTACATGGCCGCGAGGCTACTCCGGTGACCGCCGTTCGCTCAGTCTTCCTGCGGTGCGGAGAGCGGCGCCACCGGCGCGGCGCGCACGATGGTGATCACCCGGTCGGTGGGCTGGAGCGGGCCGACGCCCGGATCGTCGTAACCGAGCAGCCGGTGGCCGCGCAGCACGCTCACCACCAGGTCCTCGGTCTCCCGCACGCTCTTGCCGACCTCGCTCTTGATCACCGGGCGCTCGACGAGGTCGAGCCCGGAGCCCTGCTGGATGAGGTCCTCCATCACCGTGCCCGCGCTGGGACTCAGGACGGAGAGGCCGAGGAGCCGGCCGGCGGCGCTGGCGCTGGTGATGACCGCGTCCGCGCCGGACTGGCGCAGCAGCGGCGCGTTCTCCTCCTCGCGGACCGCGGCAACGATCTTCGCGCCCCGGTTGAGCTGGCGGGCCGTCAGGGTGACCAGGACGGCCGTGTCGTCGCGCTGGGTGGCGATGACGATCTGACGGGCCCTCTGGACCTCGGCGCGGAGCAGGACGTCGCTGCGGGTGGCGTCGCCGATGACCCCGACGAAGCCGTTCGCGTTCGCGCTCTCGATGACCTTGCCGGAAGGGTCGACGACGACGATCTGGTCCTTGCGGAGACCGGTCGCGCAGAGCGTCTGGATCGCGGACCGGCCCTTCGTACCGAAGCCGACGATGACGGTGTGGTCGCGCAAGGTGGACCTCCAGCGGTTCAGCCGGAACTCCTCCCGGGTCCGCTCCGTGAGGACCTCGAGAGTGGTGCCGACCAGGATGATCAGGAACAGCACGCGCAGGGGCGTGACCAGCAGGACGTTGGCGAGCCGCGCCGAGTCGCTGTACGGGACGATGTCGCCGTACCCGGTGGTGGAGAGCGTCACGGTCGCGTAGTAGACGCAGTCGAGGAAGTCGAGCGTCTCGTTGGCGTTGTCGTGATAGCCCGCGCGGTCGGCGTAGACGATGAGCACCGTCAGGATCAGCACACCCATCGCCATGAGCAGCCGCTTGCCGACCTGGCGCAGCGGCTTCTCGATGACGCGGCGGGGCAGCCGGATCTGGGGACCCACGACCTTCTCGTCGGCCTGGCGGGCCATGACGTCACGACTGGGAAGTTTCACGTGAAACACGCTCCTTGGGCAGCCGGACCGGTTGGCCGTGTGGTCGTCCGTGCGGTCGTCCAGGGGAGACCGAGGATCTCCAGTGGCCGGCCCGTGCGGGCGCCGTGCGGCGGGACGACGGCGAGGCCGTCCGCGGCGGCGATGCCCCGGAGCATGGCGGGTCCGTTGTAGTGCAGCGGGACGGCCTGTCCGGCGCGGAGGACGACCGGGACGAGCCGGGTGTCGTGGGGGTGCCCCTGGATCTCGTCCCCGGCGGGTACGTGACGGGCCTCGCCGGTTACGTCGGTTGCGTGACGGGTCCCCCGGAGGGCCGCGAGCAGCGGCTCGGCGAGCGTGAGGAGCCCGGAGACCGCCGCGAGCGGGTTGCCGGGGAGCCCGACGAGGTGGCGGACGGCGCCGTCCGGTCCCGTGAGGCGGGCGAGGAGCATCGGGTGGCCGGGGCGGACCTTCACGCCGTCGACGAGGAGGGTGGCGCCCGCCGCGTCGAGCACGCGGTGCAGGTGGTCCACGGGCCCGGCCGCGGTCCCGCCGGTCGTGATCAGCAGGTCGGCGGTGGAGCCGGCGACGGCCGCGTACAGCTCCTCGGCGTCGTCACCGATCCGGCGGGTGGTGACGGGCTCGGTGCCGAGCGCCTCGCACCAGGGGCCGAGCATCGGGCCGAGCGCGTCACGGATGAGGCCCTCGTGGGGCAGCCCGGCCGCGAGCAGCTCGTCACCGAGGACGAGGACCTCCACGCGGGGGCGCGGCCGGACGGGGAGCGTGTCGTATCCGGCGGCGGCGGCGAGGCCGAGGACGGCGGGGGTGACGGAGGTTCCGGCGGGGAGCAGCGCGTCCCCGGCACGGCACTCCTGGCCCCGGGGACGGATGTCCTGCCGGTGCCGCACCTCGCGCAGGGCGTGCAGCAGCGGCGGTGCCGGGGAGAGTTCGGTCCTGGAGTGTTCCGTACGGACGACGGCGGTGGCCCCCGGGGGGACCCGGGCGCCCGTGGCGATCCGTACGGCCTCGCCCTCGGTCAGGGCGGCGGCGGGCGCGTGGCCCGCGAGGACGGCGCCCTCCTCCCGTACCGTCCAGGGCCCCTCCCCCGCGACGGCCCAGCCGTCCATGGCGGAGGTGTCGAACGAGGGCAGGTCGGTGAGGGCCGTGAGCGGCCCGGCGAGGACCCGGCCGAGCGCGGCGCCGAGCGGCAGGCCCAGCGGCTCGCGGCCCTTCCGTGCGGCGTGGGCCTCGGCCCCGGCCCGGGCGGCGCGGGAGCGCGCCTCGGGCCAGGCGGTGGCGCGGTGCGGCGGCTCTACGGGCCCCGAGCGGGGGGCGGTGTCGGGGGCCACGGGGGCGGTCTCCTGGAGGGTCATCCGGCCTCGTCCTGCTCGGCGGCCCAGCGCTTGGCGAGCTCCGAGGCCTTCCGGGCCGCCTCGGCGACCGCCTCCGGGCCCCCCGCGGCGCCCGCGCGCGCCGCCGCGTATCCGACCAGGAAGGTGGTCAGGGGCGCGGCGGGCCGGGCCACTCCGTGGGCGGCGTCGCGGGCGAGGTCGAGCAGCACGCCGGTGTCGACGTCCAGCTCGATGCCCAGTTCGTCCTTGACTGCGGTGATCCATTCGTCCAGCACAGCCCCATGCTCCCTGATGCGGGCCCGGGCCGCGGCGATGTCCTCCCAGGTGTCGCAGTCGAAGGAGGCGAGCGGCCCGGCGGCGACCCGGGTGAGACGCAGGCCGTCGGTGACGTACCGCAGCGGCAGGTGGGCGAGGCCGCGGTGGGCGTGCGTGAGCGCGGACAGCTCGCGCTCCAGCGGCCGCGTCCGGTACGCGGCGACGAGCGGCTGGTCCCGGCCCTCGGCGTCGGTGAGGAGGGCGGCCTCGGCGTCGGGGGTCTCCGCGAGCGCGGCGAGCAGCCGCCGGACGGTGTCCCGGTCGAGAAAGGGCAGGTCGGCGGAGAGGACGAGGAGGACGGGCGCTCCGGTCTCGCGTGCGCCGGCGGCGAGGGCGGCCACCGGGCCCTGACCGGGCGGGTCCTCCCGGGTCCAGCGGACGGGGCGGGCGGTCGGGCGGGGATCGCCGACGACGACGGTCCGGCCGGCGTCGGGGCAGGCGGCGAGGACCCGGTCGAGGAGGGTGCGGCCCCCGATCCGTACTCCCGGCTTGTCGGAGCCGCCGAGCCGCCTGGCGGCGCCCCCGGCGAGCACGACGACGTCGTACACGGCCTCGTCGTCCACACCGTCGTGCACAGTCGCGGCTACCGGCTCGTCTGCGGGCTCGTCTGCGGTGGTCACCCCAGCAGTATGGGCCGCCGGGGGCGCACGGATGTCCGACCCGTCTCCTTGGGCGAGACGGGCCGGACGGGGCGGACGGGGCGGACGGGGCGTCAGACCGGCGTCAGACCGTACGGAGCAGGACCGCCGGCTGTTCGACGCAGTCGGCGACGTACCGCAGGAAGCCGCCCGCGGTGCCGCCGTCGCAGACCCGGTGGTCGAAGGTGAGCGAGAGCTGCACCACCTGACGGACGGCCAGTTCGCCCTGGTGGACCCAGGGTTTCGGGATGATCCGGCCGACGCCGAGCATCGCGGCCTCGGGGTGGTTGATGATCGGCGTGGAGCCGTCGACCCCGAACACCCCGTAGTTGTTGAGGGTGAACGTGCCGCCCGTGAGGTCGGCCGGCGTGAGCGCGCCCTGCCGGGCGGACTCGGTGAGCCGGGCGAACTCCTCGGTGAGCGACTCGGCCGTCCTCGTGCCCGCGTCGCGGACCACCGGGACGACCAGACCGCGCGGCGTCTGGGCGGCGAAGCCGAGGTGCACGGCCGGCAGCCGGACGATCTCCCGGGCCGCCGTGTCCACCGTGGAGTTGAGCTCGGGGAACCGGGCCAGGGCGTGGGAGCAGATCCGGGCGAGCAGCGCGAGGAGCGAGATCTTCGGGCCGCCCGCCGCGTTCATCGCCGCGCGGGCCGCCATCAGTTCGGTCGCGTCGGCGTCGACCCAGCAGGTCGCGTCCGGGATCTCCGTACGGCTGCGGGACAGCTTGTCGGCCACCGCGCCGCGCAGACCGCGCAGCGGAACCCGCTCGCCCGCCGGTACGGCGGCGGGAGCCGCCGCCGGAACAGCGACGGGCGCGGGGGTGGCGACCGGGCGCTCCAGGGCCGCGAGCGCCCGCTCCACGTCCCCGCGCAGGATCAGGCCCTCGGGACCCGACCCGCGGACCTCCCGCAGGTCGAGACCCCGGTCCCGGGCCAGCTTCCGCACGAGCGGCGAGATGACCGGCACGGGCCCTTCGGCCACCGCGGCCACCACGGACGCCGCGGCGACCACGGGAGCGGGAGCAGGGGCAGGGGCAGGAGCAGGAGCGGGAGCGGGAGCCGCGACCGGTGCCGGTGCGGCCGCCGCCGGGTTCTCGTGCCGCACCCGACGGCGCCGGGCCGCCGGGCCCGCCGTGCCGTAGCCGACGAGGACGTTGCCCGAGTACTCCGAGGAGACCGCGTCGCCCGCGGTCGTCCGCGCCGCCTCGGGAGCCGCCTGGGTGAGCTCCTCCGGCGCGCCCGTGCCACCGACGGCGACCGTCAGGAGCGGCGCTCCGACGGGCAGTTCGGTGCCCTCCTCGCCGTACCGCGCGGTGACGACACCGCCGTACGGACAGGGCACCTCGACCATCGCCTTGGCCGTCTCGACCTCCACGACCGGCTGGTCGATGGCGACGACGTCGCCGACGGCGACGAGCCAGCGGACGATCTCGGCCTCGGTGAGCCCCTCACCGAGGTCGGGCAGCTTGAATTCGAGGACCTGGGCCATCAGCTCTGCGCCTCCCACTGCAGGCGCGCCACCGCGTCCAGGACCCGGTCCACGCCGGGCAGGTGGTGCCGCTCCAGCATCGGCGGCGGGTACGGCAGGTCGAAGCCCGCGACCCGCAGCACCGGCGCCTCCAGGTGGTGGAAGCAGCGCTCGGTCACGCGCGCGACGATCTCCGCACCCGGTCCCGCGAAGCGGGTCGACTCGTGGACCACGATCGCGCGGCCGGTGCGCCGCACCGACGCGCAGACGGTCTCGTCGTCGAACGGCACGAGCGAGCGCAGGTCGACGACCTCCAGGTCCCAGCCCTCCGCCTGGGCGGCCTCCGCGGCCTCCAGGCAGACCGGGACGGACGGACCGTAGGTGATGAGGGTGGCGCCGGTGCCCCGTCGCCGTACGACCGCCTTGCCGATCGGCTCGACGGGCGCGGGCGCCTCGGGGGACCAGTCGGCCTTGGACCAGTAGAGCCGCTTGGGCTCCAGGAAGACCACCGGGTCGTCGGAGGCGATGGCCGCGCGCAGCAGCCCGTAGGCGTCCTCGACGGTCGCCGGGGTGACGACGTGCAGGCCGGGGGTGGCCATGTAGTAGGCCTCGGAGGAGTCGCTGTGGTGCTCGACTCCGCCGATCCCGCCGCCGTACGGCACACGGATCACCATCGGCATCGGCATCGCCCCGCGCGTGCGGTTCCGCATCTTCGCCACGTGCGAGATCAGCTGCTCGAACGCCGGGTAGGCGAAGGCGTCGAACTGCATCTCGACGACCGGCCGCAGGCCGTACATCGCCATGCCGACGGCCGCGCCGAGGATGCCCGCCTCGGCCAGCGGGGTGTCGGTGCAGCGTTCCTCGCCGAACTCCTTGGCGAGCCCGTCGGTGACGCGGAAGACGCCGCCGAGGGTGCCGACGTCCTCGCCCATCACGTGGACGGTCGGGTCCTCGGCCATCGCGTCGCGCATGGCGCGCTGGAGCGCCTGGGCCATCGTCGCGGGCTTGGTCCTGCCGGTGCCGCCGGCGGCCTTCGCCGCGGCGGGCTCGGTGGTGGTCGCCGGGTTTCCGGTCGTCGCGGTCGTCATCACGCCTCACCCTCGGCGTCGAGCTCGGCGCGCAGCTGCGCCGCCTGCTCGCGCAGCTGTGCGGTCTGCTCCGCGTACACGTGGGAGAACAGGTCCATCGGGTCGAGCACCGGGTCGGCGTTCATCCGCTCGCGCAACTGGGCCGCCATCGTCTCGGCGGCCTCGGCCGCGGCGCGCCTGCCGTCCTCGTCGAGCAGGCCACGCTCCGTCAGTTCCCGTTCGAGCAGCAGGATCGGGTCGTGCGCCCGCCAGGCCTCGACCTCGCCTGCCGCGCGGTAGCGGGTGGCGTCGTCGGCGTTGGTGTGGGCGTCGATCCGGTAGGTGATGGCCTCGACGAGGGTCGGGCCGCCACCGCGCCGCGCGCGGGCCACGGCCTCGGTCAGCACCTGGTGGACGGCGACCGCGTCGTTCCCGTCGACGAGCCGGCCCGGCATCCCGTATCCGACGGCCTTGTGGGCGAGGGAGGGGGCGGCGGTCTGCTTGGCGAGCGGGACGGAGATCGCGAAGCCGTTGTTCTGCACGAAGAAGACCACGGGGGCCTGCCAGACGGCGGCGAAGTTCAGCGCCTCGTGGAAGTCGCCCTCGCTGGTGCCGCCGTCGCCGATCATGGCGAGGGCGACGACGTCGTCGCCCTTGAGGCGGGCCGCGTGGGCGAGGCCCACGGCGTGCGGAAGCTGGGTGGCGAGCGGGGTGCAGAGCGGCGCGATGCGGTGCTCGTGCGGGTCGTACCCGGTGTGCCAGTCGCCGCGCAGCAGCGTCAGCGCCTGGACGGGGTCGAGGCCGCGGGCGACGGCGGCCAGGGTGTCGCGGTACGAGGGGAAGAGCCAGTCACGCTCCTCCAGGGCGAGGGCGGCGCCGATCTCGCACGCCTCCTGGCCGGTGGTGGACGGGTACACGGCGAGGCGGCCCTGCTTGGTGAGGGCGGTGGCCTGCGCGTTGTACCGGCGGCCGCGGATCAGCTCCGCGTACAGCCGCAGCAGCAGCGCGGGGTCGGTGTCGGCCACGGCGTCCGTGCCGAGCACGCGCAGCGGCTCGGCGTCGGGCAGCAGCGGGGCGGGGTCGGTACGGGGCTGCCAGGCCGGCGGCGGGGTGGGCCGGTAGGCGGCAGCGGCAGCGGGCGGCTCTTGGACTGTCGAACTGCGCTGTTGCAACGAGTCCACCTCCTCGTGGGGGCGGGCATAAGACCCTCAGGCGGGCAGCGCGAGTGTGTCGCGCCTCACCTACCGATTGTTCGGTCGTGGAGGCATTTTGGCTACAGGCGCCACCAGCCTGTGGACAAACGGTTCTCCACGGCCTGGGATAGAAGCAGGTCGTCCACCGGAGAGAGGCGGGGGCACATGGCGGATGAACAAATGGCCGAGGACTGGGACCAGGTCGTCACACCAGCGCAGACACCGCCCGTCCCGGGCGTTCCCGCACGTCCCCTCGACCCCGTCGACCGGGACATCCTGCGGATACTCCAGAAGGACGGCCGGGCCTCGGTCCGCTCGGTGGCCGAGCGGGTGCACGTCTCCCGGGCCAACGCGTACGCACGGATCAACCGGCTCATCGACGACGGGGTGATCCGCGGCTTCAGCGCGCGCGTGAACCACGAGCGCGCGGGCCAGGGCGCCTCCGCCTACATCACGCTCAAGATCGTCCAGAATTCCTGGCGCACGGTCCGCGAGCAGCTCGGGGCACTGCCGGGCGCCACACACATCGCGCTGGTCAGCGGCGATTTCGACGTCCTGCTGCTCGTCCACACCCCCGACAACAGGACCCTGCGCGAGCTCGTGCTCACCAAGCTCCAGTCGATCCCGGAGGTGCTCTCCACCCGGACCCTGCTGGTCTTCGAGGAAACGGACCTGGACCCGGGCCTCTGAGGGGCCCGGAAGGACGACGGCCCGGACCCCTTGGGGCCCGGGCCGTCCGTCCAGAAGCCGCCCGTCAGCGAGCCGTGCGCAGCCCGTCGAAGGCGAGGTGCGCGACGGTCTCGGCGAGCTGCTCGCGCTCCGCCACCGCGTCCGGATGCGGCCGGTACCACTCGACCAGCGAGTTGATCATGCCGAAGAGGAGCCGGGTCGCCAGCCGGATGTCCACGTCCGCCCGCAGGTCGCCCTCGGCGACGGCCGCCTTCAGGAGCTCGGCCACCTGGTGGTCGAACTCGCGCCGCCGCTCCATCGCCCACCGCTCGGTCGCGGTGTTGCCCCGCACGCGCAGCAGCAGCGTCACGTACGGCAGCTCCCCGATCAGCACCTCCACCGTGCGCCGGGTGACGTACTCGACCCGCTCGACCGCCCTGCCGCGCTGCGCGTCCGGCTCGTCGAGCACCGCGAAGAGCCCGTCGAGCGCCCGGCTGACCGCCCGCCGCAGCAGCTCCTCCTTGCCGGAGACGTGGTGGTAGATCGAGGACTTGGAGATCCCCGCCGCCTTCGACAGGTGCTCCATCGAGGTGCCGTCGTAACCACGCTCGTTGAAGACGCGTACGGCGACCGAGAGCAGGGTCTCGGGGGTGTACGTGTCGCGCTTGGCCGTGGTCATGCGGAGTCCTCCTCTTCGGCCTCGGCGCACCGGCGGGCGGTGGCCTGGCTCGGCCCGTACCTGCCCGTCGGGTACCGCTCGTGCAGGGCGCTGAGCAGGTCACAGACGCGCTTGGGGCCCAGCTTCTCCGCCCACTCCAGGGGGCCTGCCGGGTAGTTGACCCCGAGCCGCATCGCCGTGTCCACGTCCTCGGCGGTCGCGACCCCACGGTCGACGGCGTCGGCCGCGAGGTCCGCCAGCATGGCGACCGTGCGGGCCACGATCATGCCGGGCACGTCGCCGATCACGGAGACCTTCTTGCCGAGCGCCTGGAAGAGGCCGACGGCCTCGGCGAGGGTCTCGGGCGGGGTGTGCCGTCCCGTGGACAGCACCATGCGGCTCGCGCGCGCGTAGTCGAGGGCGAGGTCGAAGTAGACGATCTCCTCGGGGGCGTACTCGAAGGAGCTCTCGCCGTCCGCGAGGCCCATCCGGCCGCCCCCGGGCAGCTCGATGAACCCCTCCCCGCTCTTGCGCCGGACCTTGATCCCGGCCTCCTCGAAGAGCGCCACCAGCGGCTCCGCCGGTCCCAGGTCGCCCCGGACGACGATCTTCGCGGGGGCCTCCGCCGGCGGCGCCGTGTGCGGCTCGGGGCGCTCGGCCCCGTCCGCGTACGAGAACCAGCCCTGGCCCGACTTGCGGCCGAGGCGCCCGGACTCGACGAGCCGGCGCTGCGCGAGCGAGGGGGTGAACTTGGGGTCCTGGTAGAAGGAGTCCCAGACCGAGCGGGTCACGGCCTCGTTCACGTCCTGGCCGATGAGGTCGGTGAGCTCGAAGGGGCCCATCCGGAAGCCGCCGCACTCGCGCAGCGCCGCGTCGATGGTCGCGGGGTCGGCGGCGCCCTCCTCGTACACCCGCAGCGCCTCGGCGTAGAAGGGGCGGGCGACCCGGTTCACGATGAAGCCGGGGGTGTCCGCGCAGCGCACGGGCGTCTTGCCCCAGGCCTTCATCGTCTCGTACGCGCGCGTGGCGACGTCCGCGTCGGTGGCGAAGCCGCTGACGACCTCGACGAGCGGGAGCAGCGGCGCCGGGTTGAAGAAGTGGAGTCCGACGAACCGGCCGGGCAGGCGCAGGCCGCCCGCGATGGCGGTGACGGACAGGGAGGAGGTGTTGGTGGCGAGGACGGCGTCGTCGCCGACGGTCTTCTCCAGGTCGGCGAAGAGCTGCTGCTTCACCGGGAGGAGTTCGACGATCGCCTCGATGACGAGGGCCGCGTCGGCGAGCTCGGCGAGCTCCTCGGTCGCGTGCAGCCGGCCGACGGCCGCCTCGCGCGCGGAGGCGTCCAGGCGGCCCTTCTCGACGAGCCGGTCCAGGCGGGCGGTGAGCGCGGCGACGGCCTCCTTCGCCCGGCCGGGGGCGCTGTCGTAGAGGCGGACGGGGTGGCCGGCGACCAGGGCGACCTGGGCGATGCCCTGGCCCATGGTCCCGGTGCCGACGACGGCGACGGTGCGGTCCTGTCCCACGGCGGCGGTCTCACTGGCGGCGGTCACGTCGTCGCTCCCCCTGACGGTCACGGTGGCGCTTGGGTCGGCGCTCATAGGAGTGATCCTCCCCGATGGGTTTTCCACAGGATCGATGGACCCCCTTGTCCCGACCGATCGTTCGGTTACTCTAACTCCGTACGCGTCTCCCTGCCCAGCTCGACGAGGAGTTGGTCCATCCATGGCCACCGCTCAGCCGACCACCGACCGTCCGGACCGTCTCGCCGAGAAGCACCGGTCCACGCTCGACCAGGCCCTCGCCACGATCCGCACCCGCGCCTACTGGTCGCCCCACCCCGAGCACCCCAAGGCGTACGGGGAGGACGGCTCGCTCGACGCGGCGGCCGGCCTCGCCGCCTACCAGGCCCTGCTGAACACGCGCTTCGAGCTCGACCAGCCCGGCACGGACGGCTGGACCGGTGGCGAGATCTCGCCGTACGGCCCCGCGCTCGGCATCGAGTACCCGCACGCGGACATGGACGTCCTGCTCCCCGCGATGCGCGCCGCCATGCCCGCCTGGCGCGACGCCGGAGCCGAGACCCGCGCCCTCGTCTGCCTGGAGATCCTGTCCCGGATCTCGGCCCGGACCCACGAGCTCGCCCACGCCGTCATGCACACCAGCGGACAGGCGTTCATGATGGCGTTCCAGGCCGGCGGCCCGCACGCCCAGGACCGCGGCCTGGAAGCCGTGGCGTACGCGTACGAGGAGCAGACCCGCACCCCCGCCGGCCGCGCCGCCTGGTCCAAGCCCCAGGGCAAGCGCGACCCCCTGGAGCTCTCGAAGGAGTTCACCCCGGTCGGCCGCGGCATCGCCCTGATGATCGGCTGCAACACCTTCCCCACGTGGAACGGCTACCCGGGCCTGTTCGCCTCCCTGGCCACCGGCAACCCCGTGCTGGTCAAGCCGCACCCGCGCGCCGTCCTGCCGCTGGCGCTCACCGTCCGCATCGCCCGCGAGGTGCTCGCCGAGAACGGCTTCGACCCGAACCTGGTGGCGCTCGCCGTCGAGCGGCCCGGCGAGGGCATCGCCAAGACGCTCGCCGTCCGCCCCGAGATCCGGATCATCGACTACACCGGCTCCACCGAGTTCGGCGACTGGCTGGAGACCCACGCCCGCCAGGCGCAGGTCTACACCGAGAAGGCCGGCGTCAACACGGTCGTGGTCGACTCCACCGACGACTACAAGGGCATGCTCGCCAACCTGGCGTTCTCCCTGTCGCTCTACAGCGGCCAGATGTGCACCACCCCGCAGAACCTGCTGATCCCCCGCGACGGCATCGGCACCGACCAGGGTCCGAAGACGTACGACGAGGTCGTCGCCGACCTCGCGGCCTCCGTCGGCGGCCTGCTCGGCGACGACGCCCGGGCCAACGGCCTGCTCGGCGCCCTGGTCAACCCGGACGTGAAGGCGCGCCTCGAAGCCGCGGCCGGCCTCGGCGAGGTGGCGCTCGCCTCCCGTGAGGTGACCAACCCGGACTTCCCCGACGCCGTGGTCCGTACGCCGGTCATCGTGAAGCTCGACGGTTCCAAGCCCGACGCGGAGGCCGCGTACCTCTCCGAGTGCTTCGGCCCGGTCTCCTTCGCCGTCTCGGTGGACTCCACCGCCGACGCCCTGGAGCTGCTGCGGCGCACGGTCCGCGAGAAGGGCGCGATGACCGTCGGCGCGTACACGACCTCGGCCGAGACCGAGCGGGCGGTGGAGGAGGTCTGCCTCGACGAGTCGGCGCAGCTCTCGCTGAACCTCACGGGCGGGGTGTACGTCAACCAGACCGCGGCGTTCTCCGACTTCCACGGCTCCGGCGGCAACCCGGCGGCGAACGCGGCGCTGTGCGACGGCGCCTTCGTCTCCAACCGCTTCCGGGTGGTGGAGGTCCGCCGCCAGGCCTGACCCCTGTCACGACCGTCGTGGAGGTCCTCCCCACGGGGCCTCCACGACCCCCCACACACCGGTCTGACGGGTGTCGATGGTCTACGGGGTGTCGATCTCCGCGTACCGCTGCACCCACGCGTGCATCGCGATCGCGGCGGCCGCGCCCGCGTTGATCGACCGGGTCGATCCGAACTGGGCGATCGAGCAGACCATCTCCACGTGGGCGCGGGCCTCCTCGGTGAGGCCCGGGCCCTCCTGCCCGAAGAGCAGCACACAGCGGCGGGGCAGCACGGTCCGCTCCAGCGGCACGGCGCCCGGCAGGTTGTCGATGCCGATGACGGGAATGCCCTCGGCCGCCGCCCACGAGGTCAGCGACGCGGTGTCCGGGTGATGACGGACGTGCTGGTAGCGGTCGGTCACCATGGCACCGCGCCGGTTCCAGCGCCGCCGGCCCACGATGTGGACCTCCTTCGCGAGGAAGGCGTTCGCGGTCCGTACGACCGAGCCGATGTTGAAGTCGTGGCCCCAGTTCTCGACGGCCACGTGGAAGTCGTGCCGCCGGGTGTCGAGGTCCTCGACGATCGCCTCCCGCGTCCAGTACCGGTACTGGTCCACGACGTTGCGCCGGTCGCCCCCGGCGAGCAGCTCGGGGTCGTACCGCTCGCCCTCCGGCCACGGCTCCGGGTGCGGCCCGACACCGATCTCGGGGCCGAAACCCTCGTCGTACTGGACCGGCTCGGACTGTTCTTCCATGGCACTCACCCGACGAGGGTACGGGGCCCCTGTTCCTCGGCCGTCCGGCGCTGCTCGGGCAGTGTCCCCGCCGCGGCCCGCCCGGGCAGCCGGTCGAGCAGCCGGTCCCGGCCCCGGGCGACCCGCGCGCCGAGGGCCACGAGGAAGACCGTCGGGAGGAAGACCGCGTCGGCGGAGATCATCGCGAGCGAGAAGACGGGAAGGCCGAGGAGCACCGCGATCCCGGCGTGCTCCAGCATCATCGCGACGAGCAGGACGTTCTTGACCTTGCGGTTGAAGAGCGTGAACGGGAACGCGACCTGCACGATCACCGTGCCGTAGCTCAGCAGCAGCACCATGATCCCGCTGGAGCCGAGGAGCTCGGAGAGGGCGGGCCAGGGCGAGAAGTAGTCCAGGTGGAGCGGGTAGTACAGCGCCGTGCCCTCCTGCCAGCGCGAGCCCTGGATCTTGTACCAGCCCGCGGTGGCGTAGATCAGACAGACCTCGGCCATGATCACGACGAGGGCGGCGTTGTGCGCGAGGTTGGCGAGCACGTCGAGCAGGGTGCGCGGCTCGCCGGGCGCGTACCGGCAGACCAGCCACCAGAGACCGTGGCCGAGCCACAGCACCCAGAGCAGCACCGAGACCCACCACTCGCCGGTGACGTCACCGAACCAGGTCGTGGCGAGCAGGAAACCACCGCCCACGATCCACAGCAACGGCCCGGCGAGCTCCCGCCGCCCCTCACGCGCGCCACCAGCTTCCTCACGGGCTTCCTGGGCCTCTCCCCGGGCTTCCTCTCGGGCCTCACGCGCGGCCTTGCGGGCGTCGAGGGACCACACCTGGCCGCAGCGGGTCAGGGCGAGGTAGATCGCGGCGAGGTGGAGGACGTTGTCGCCGCCGTCGCCCAGGAAGACGGAGCGGTTCTGCAGGGACAGGACGCCGACCATGAAGACGACCGACACGGCCCGGGTGTGCCAGCCGAGGAGGAGCAGCAGGGCGGAGAGCACCGCGAGCCCGTAGACGAGCTCGAACCACAGCCGTCCGTCCGACCACAACAGCACCGTGAAGGCCCGGTTGTCGGCGACGAGGCGGCGCGCCATCTCCCAGGACCAGGGGCCGTCGGGGCCGTACATCTCGTGCCGGTGGGGCAGCTCGCGCAGCAGGAAGGCGAGCCAGGTCAGCGAGAACCCGATCCGCACGATCGCGGTCTGGTACGGGCCGAGGGCGCGGCCGGTGACCGCCTGGACGGCGCGGGCGATCCGCTGGTCGAACGGCTCGCGTACGCGCGCGGTGGTGGCTGTTCCGCTCATCGGCCGACCTCCGTACGGCTCCGGGCGGCGGCGTCCGGCAGGTCGGCGCCGGTCACCTTCCACCAGGGCAGCTCGCGGTACGAGGGCGCGGTCTCGTTCTTCTCGGTGCTCCAGCGCGGGGCGGGCACGGGCCGGGTGACGGTACGGAGCCGGACGCGCCGCAGGTCGTACCCGTCGAGCGAGGGGAGTCCGTCGAGGCGGAGCACGGCGATCCGGCGCATGTACTCCTCCGAGAGCCGGCCGCGCATCCCGTGGGGGGTGTCGTCGTCGGCGTGCGAGTTGAGGTAGAAGTCCACGGCCCTGCGGAGCTCGTTCTGCTGGGTGTGGCTGGGCATCGGGTTGTGGCGGATCGCGGCGGCGTCCTGGGCGGTGAGGTCGATCCAGCCGGTGGTGGACACGCCACCGCCGTCCTCCGGGACGATCTCGGCCCGCGCCTCGACGGACACGTTCTGCTGGAGCGGGTTGGGCGCGAAGAGCTTCCAGTTCTGTTCGAACTCGGGATAGACCCAGTCGTCCACAGCCTGGCCGTGCCGCTTGGTGACCGTGTTCGAGGGCGCGACGTGCAGGAACACCATCGCGAGGTGGACGCAGACGAAGACCGCGACCACGGCGAGCGCCACGGCGGCGGCGACCTGGTACGGCAGGGAAAGCGCCATGATCCCGGTCCCGGACGGGGTCGTCCGCGGGGCCGGCGGGGGCGGGGCCGGGGGGTCGTCCGCCACCTCGTCCGCGTGCTGTTCGACGTCCGCGCTCATCCCGCCCCGATCCCGATCAGCCCACCTCGGTTATCCACAGGGTTGACACCATACGGGCCCTCGACTCACCATTGAAGTCATTCAACCGAACGATCGGTCGGTAGGGAGTCCGATGACCGCAGTGACGGCAGGGACGGCAGGAACCACGGACGCGCCCGGCGTGTCGGACGCGGGCGCGGCGGCCGCACAGGCCGCCTTCGAGGCCGTGTTCGACGCCGCCGTGGCCGCCGACGAGCGGATCGAGCCGCGCGACTGGATGCCCGAGGCGTACCGCGCCTCACTCGTCCGGCAGATCGCGCAGCACGCCCACTCCGAGATCATCGGCATGCAGCCCGAAGCCAACTGGATCACCCGCGCGCCCTCGCTGCGCCGCAAGGCGATCCTCATGGCCAAGGTCCAGGACGAGGCCGGCCACGGCCTCTACCTCTACAGCGCCGCGGAGACCCTCGGCACCAGCCGCGACGAGCTCCTCGACAAGCTCCACTCCGGCCGCCAGAAGTACTCCTCGATCTTCAACTACCCCACCCTGACCTGGGCCGACGTCGGCGCCATCGGCTGGCTCGTCGACGGCGCGGCGATCACCAACCAGGTCCCCCTCTGCCGCTGCTCCTACGGGCCGTACGCCCGCGCGATGGTCCGCGTCTGCAAGGAGGAGTCCTTCCACCAGCGCCAGGGGTACGAGGCCCTCCTCGCCCTGTCGAAGGGCACCGACGCCCAGCACGCCATGGCCCAGGACGCCGTGGACCGCTGGTGGTGGCCCTCGCTGATGATGTTCGGCCCGCCCGACGACGAGTCGACCCACACCGCCCAGGCGATGGCCTGGAAGATCAAGCGCCACTCCAACGACGAACTGCGCCAGCGCTTCGTCGACATCGCCGTGCCCCAGGCCGAGGCCCTCGGCCTCACCCTCCCCGACCCCGACATCCGGTGGAACGAGGAGCGCGGGCACTACGACTTCGGCGCGATCGACTGGACCGAGTTCTGGGACGTCCTCAAGGGCAACGGCCCCTGCAACGACCAGCGGATCACCAAGCGCCGCCAGGCCCACGAGGACGGCGCCTGGGTCCGCGAGGCCGCCGCGGCCTACGCGGAGAAGCACACCGGAAAGCCCGGCACGCACGGAGAGCACGAAGGGGCACAGGCATGACGAGCGACAGCTGGCCGCTGTGGGAGGTGTTCGTGCGCTCCCGCCGCGGACTGTCCCACACCCACGCGGGAAGCCTCCACGCCCCCGACGCGGAGATGGCCCTGCGCAACGCCCGCGACCTGTACACCCGCAGGAGCGAAGGCGTCTCCCTGTGGGTCGTCCCCTCCACGGCCATCACCGCCTCCTCGCCCGACGAGAAGGACCCCTTCTTCGAGCCCGCCGCCGACAAGCCCTACCGTCACCCGACGTTCTACGAGATCCCGGAGGGGGTGAAGCACCTGTGAGCACCCGGCAGACCACCGCACCCGAGGCCGCCGTGCCCACGGCCGCCGCCCTCGCCCTCGGCGACGACGCCCTCGTCCTCTCCCACCGCCTCGGCGAATGGGCCGGCTCCGCCCCCGTCCTGGAGGAGGAGGTCGCCCTGGCCAACATCGCCCTCGACCTCCTCGGCCAGGCCCGCGTGCTGCTCTCCCTCGTCGGCGACGAGGACGAACTGGCGTACCTCCGCGAGGAGCGCTCCTTCCGCAACACCCAGCTCGTCGAGCAGCCCAACGGCGACTTCGCCCACACCATCGCCCGCCAGCTGTACTTCTCCACCTACCAGCGCCTGCTGTACGGGCAGCTGGCCACCGGCGACGGCCCCTTCACCGGCCTGGCCGCGAAGGCCGTCAAGGAAGTCGCCTACCACCAGGACCACGCCGAGCACTGGACCCTCCGCCTCGGCGACGGCACCCCCGAGAGCCACCTGCGCATGCAGCGCGCCTGCGACGCCCTCTGGCGTCACACCGGCGAACTGTTCCAGCCCGTCGACGGACTCGACGTCGACCACGCCGCCATGGAAAGCGCCTGGCTCGCCTCGGTCACCGACGTCCTCGGCCGCGCCACGCTCACCGTCCCCACCGGACCGCGCACCGGCGCCTGGAGCGCGGGCGCCGGCCGCCAGGGCCTCCACACCGAGTCCTTCGGCCGGATGATCGCCGAGATGCAGCACCTGCACCGCAGCCACCCGGGCGCGACATGGTGACCATGACGGCCCTGGAGGAGGAACTGAGCCGGGTCGCCGGCGCCGTTCCCGACCCGGAGCTGCCCGTCCTCACCCTGGAAGAACTCGGCGTCATGCGCGGCGTCCACGTCACCGAAGGCGGCCGCGTCGAGGTCTCCCTCACCCCGACCTACACCGGCTGCCCCGCCATCGAGGCCATGTCCGAGGACATCGAGCGCGCCCTCCACGCCCACGGCATGCCGGACGTCTCCGTCGTCACCGTCCTCACCCCCGCCTGGTCCACCGACGACATCAGCGCCGAAGGCCGCCGCAAACTCGCCGAGTTCGGCATCGCCCCGCCCCGCCACGGGGCCGGCTCCGACGGCCCCGTCCCGCTGAACCTCGCGATCCGCTGCCCCCACTGCGGCTCCATCGAGACCGAGCTCCTCAGCCGGTTCTCCTCCACCGCGTGCAAGGCCCTGCGCCGCTGCATCGCCTGCCGCGAACCGTTCGACCACTTCAAGGAGTTGTAGATGACGACCGCAGGCTCCGGACGGGCCGGGTTCCATCCGCTCCGGGTGAGCGCGATCGAACGGCTCACGGACGACTCCGTCGCCGTCACCTTCGCCGTACCGCCCGAACTCCACGAGGCGTACCGCCACCTCCCCGGCCAGCACCTCGCGCTGCGCCGCAGCACCGAACAGGGCGAGGAGATCCGGCGCACGTACTCGATCTGCGCGCCCGCCGCCCCCGCCGGCGAAACCCCCGTCCTGCGGGTCGGCATCCGCCTCGTCGACGGCGGCGCCTTCTCCACGTACGCGCTCAAGGAGCTGGCCGAAGGCGACCTCGTCGAGGTCATGGAGCCCACCGGCCGCTTCACCCTCACCCCCCGGCCCGGCCGCTTCGCCGCCGTCGTCGGCGGCAGCGGCATCACCCCGGTCCTGTCGATCGCGGCCACCCTTCTCGCCCGCGAACCGGACGCCACGTTCTGCCTCGTCCGCAGTGACCGCACCGCCGCGTCCACGATGTTCCTCGACGAGGTCGCCGACCTGAAGGACCGCTACCCCGACCGCTTCCAGCTGGTCACCGTCCTCTCCCGCGAGGAACAGCAGGCCGGACTCCCCTCCGGCCGCCTCGACCGCGAGCGGCTCACCGCGCTCCTGCCCGCGCTCCTGCCGGTCGACAAAATCGACGGCTGGTTCCTCTGCGGCCCCTTCGGCCTCGTCCAGGGCGCGGAGCAGGCCCTGCGCGACCTCGGCGTACGGCGCGCGAGCATCCACCAGGAGATCTTCCACGTCGACGACGGCTCCGCCCCCGCGCCCGTCGCCCCCGCCGACACCCCCGCGCACGCCACCCTGACCGCGACCCTCCACGGCCGCTCCGGCACCTGGCCCGTCGACCGCGGCGAAACGCTCCTCGACACGGTGCTCCGCGCCCGCGCGGACGCCCCGTACGCCTGCAAGGGCGGCGTCTGCGGCACCTGCCGCGCCTTCCTCGTCGGCGGAGAGGTCCGGATGGACCGCAACTTCGCCCTGGAACCGGACGAGACCGAGGCGGGATACGTCCTGGCCTGCCAGTCCCACCCCGTCACCCCGGACGTGGAACTCGACTTCGACCGCTGACCGAACACCCCACGGGTCCCGCCCTCCCCCAGAGGGCGGGTCTCCCCCTTCCCTCGCCATTCCCTTCCGCTAGAACCTGTTCTATCTTGACGGCTCGTCAGGGCAGAGAGACCAGGAGCGACAACGGGAGGGCAGGACCGTGGACTTCACCTTCACCGAGGAACAGCAAGCCGCCGTCGAGGCGGCCAGGACGGTCTTCGCGGACGTGGCACCCGACGCCGTACCGAGCCCCGCCCTCACCCCGGGCGCCGTCGCCGACGACCTCGACCGCCCCCTCTGGGCCCGCCTCGCCACCTCCGACCTGCTCGGACTCACCCTCTCCCCCGAGCACGGAGGCGCCGGACTCGACCCCGTCGCCCTCTGCCTCGTCCTGCGCGAATCCGCCCGCGTCCTCGCCCGCGTACCCCTCCTGGAAACCGGCGCCGTCGCCACCACCATCGACCGGTACGCGGACCCGGCCACCGCCGCCGCGCTGCTCCCCCGGGTCACCCGCGGCGAACTCGTCCTCACCGCCGCCTCCCAGGGACGCACCGGCCACGACCCCGCCGACCAGGCCGTCACCGCCCACAGCGACGACACCAGCTGGCGCCTCGACGGCACCCAGACCGCCGTCCCCTGGGCGTACGCCGCCGACCTCGTCGCCGTACCCGCCCGCACCGCCGAAGGCCGCACCGTCCTCGCCCTGGTCCCCCGCACCCACCCAGGCGTCACCCTCGCCGAGCAGTACTCCACCAGCGGCGAACTCCTCGCCGAACTCCGCCTCGACGCCGTACGCCTCGACGCCGACCAGGTCATCGAAGCCGAAGGCGCCTGGGACACCCTCCGCGAGCTCCTCACCACCGGCACCTGCGCGCTCGCCCTCGGCCTCGGCGAAGCCGTCCTCGCCATGACCAGCCAGTACACCGGAAAACGCGAACAGTTCGGCCATCCCGTGGCCACGTTCCAGGCCGTCGCCGTCCAGACCGCCGACCGCTACATCGACCTCCGCGCCATGGAAGCCACCCTCTGGCAGGCCGCCTGGCGCGTCTCCACCGGCGCCGCCGGGGCACTCCCCGCCGCCGGCGACATCGCCGTCGCGAAGATCTGGGCCTCCGAGGGCGTACGCCGCGTCGTCCAGACCGCCCAACACCTGCACGGCGGATTCGGCGCGGACACCGACTACCCCCTGCACCGCTACCACGCCTGGGCCAAGCAGCTCGAACTGTCCCTCGGCCCCGCCTCGGCCCACGAGGACGCCCTGGGCGACCTCCTGGCCACCCACCCCCTCGCCTGACGGCGAGGGGATCACGTCAGCCCCGACTCACAGGACGAACGCCGGGCTCCCGTTCCCCGTCACCATCGGACGCCCGGCACCGTCCCAGGCGAGCATGCCGCCCTCGATGTTCACCGCGTCGAAGCCCTGCTGCACGAGGTACTGCGTGACCTGCGCCGAACGGCCGCCCACCCGGCACATCACGTAGGCGCGACCGTGCTCGGCCACCGCCTCCGTCACCTCACCGAAGCGCGCCATGAACCCGCTCATGGGCACGTGCAGCGCGCCCTCGACGTGGCCCGCCTCCCACTCGTCGTCCTCCCTGACGTCCAGCACCAGGGCATCGGCCGGCACGGACGCCGCGTCCACCGAGGGCAGAGGGGAGAAATTCATGGGGCAGGCCTTCTCTCGTCGAAGAAGCGCCCGACGGGTTCGGGCGCACCGAAAAACTACTGCACGAGCCCGGCGAGCTCGCTCTCCCGCTCGGACACCTGGGCGAGCAGCTGCTCCGCGATCTCCTCCAGGAGCCGGTCCGGATCCTCCGGGGCCATCCGCAGCATCGCGCCGATCGCCGACTCCTCCAGCTCGCGCGCGACACCGGACAGCATGTCCTTGCGCTCCGCCAGCCACTCCAGGCGCGCGTACAGCTCCTCGCTCTCGCTGAGCCGCTCCTCGGCCGGCACGGGACCGGCCTCCCACTCCGCCGCCAGCTCGCGCAGCCGCTCCTCGTCCCCGAGGGCGTAGGCCGCGTTCACCCGCGTGATGAACTCCTCGCGCCGCCGGAGCTCGGCCTCCTCGCGGGCCAGGTCGGGGTGGGCCTTGCGGGCCAGCTCGCGGTAGAGCCTGCGCGCCTCCTCGCTGGGGCGAACCCGCTTCGGCGCCCGCACCGGACGCTCGGTGAGCATCGCCGAGGCCTCCGGGGAGAGACCGTCGGTGTCGAGCCAGTCGTGGAACAGCTCCTCCACCCCGGGCATGGGCATGACCGCCGCGCGCGCTTCCTGGGCCCGCCGCAGATCCTCGGGGTCACCGCTGCGCGCGGCCCGAGCCTCGGCGATCTGTGCCTCCAGCTCGTCGAGCCGCGTGTACATGGGGCCGAGCTTCTGGTGGTGCAGCCGGGAGAAGTTCTCCACCTCGACGCGGAAGGTCTCGACGGCGATCTCGAACTCGATCAACGCCTGCTCGGCAGCCCGCACGGCCCGCTCAAGCCGCGCCTCGGGCCGCTCCTCGTCCGCGGCGCCGCCAACCCGCTCGCTCCGAGGCTCCGTACCCGCGGGCTCCTCGTTCGCACCCTGGTCCACGCTCACGTCCACGACCGCCCACGTCCTCGTTCCGGCTGTTCCCACCAAGCCTACGGTCCAGGGAGGGGGCCCCTCCCCCCTCCCTCCCCACCCCACCCCTCCCTGCCCCACCCCACCCGGCCTCGAAGCCGGACCGCACGCCGAGCACCACACCTGGCCCCTGCCGTCGCCGTGCTCAGCACCCTGCCCAGCGCCGTGCTCAGCTCCGTGTTCAACGCCGTATTCAGCGCCGTGCTCAGGTGCGGTCAGACGCCCAGTTCCGCCGCTATGCGGCCCGCGCGGACGGCCGCGAGCAGGTCGGCGTGGTCCGCGGTGGTGCGGTCGGCATAGCTGACGGCGAAGGACGCGACGGCCTCGTCCAGTTCCTCGTTCTTGCCGCAGTAGCCGGCTATGAGACGCGGGTCCGCGCTGTGGGCGTGGGCGCGGGCCAGCAGGGCGCCGGTCATGCGGCCGTAGTCGTCGACCTGCGCGACGGTGAGCGCGGCGGGGTCGACGCTGCCCTTGCGGTTGCGGAACTGGCGCACCTGGAAGGGGCGCCCGTCGACCGTGGTCCAGCCGAGCAGGATGTCGCTGACGACCTGCATCCTCTTCTGCCCGAGCACCACGCGCCTGCCCTCGTGGCCGAGGTCGGGCACGGTGAAGCCGGCGGCCGGCAGGTACGGCAGGAGGGCCGAGGGTCTGGCCTCCTTGACCTGGAGGACGAGCGGCTCGCCCCGGTGGTCGAGGAGCAGCACGACGTAGGAGCGGGTGCCGACGCTGCCGGTGCCGACGACCCGGAACGCCACGTCGTGGACGGCGTACCGCGCGAGGAGCGGCAGCCGGTCCTCGGAGACGGTGTCCAGGTAGGGGCCGAGGGAGGCCGCGACGGCCGCAGCCTCGGTGTCGGGGACTCTCCGCAGTACCGGGGGCGCGTCCACGAACCTGCGGCCGCCGCCCTCGGCGTCCGCCACCGCCTCGGTGGATCGGGCGGCGAACCGGGCGCTCGTGTTGTTACGGGCCTTGGCCGAGACCCGTTCCAGGGTGCCGAGCAGGTCGCGGGCGTCGGTGTGCGAGACCAGCTCCTCGTCGGCGATGGCGTTCCAGGCGTCGAGCGCGGGGAGGCGGGCGAGGAGGCGCATCGTGCGCCGGTAGGCGCCGACCGTGTCGAACGCCGCCGCCCGGCACTCGTCCTCGCTCGCGCCGACCTCGCGCCCGGCGAGCACCAGGGAGGTGGCGAGTCGTTTGAGGTCCCACTCCCAGGGGCCGACGATCGTCTCGTCGAAGTCGTTGAGGTCCATGACGAGCCGGCCGCGGGCGTCGCCGTAGAGGCCGAAGTTGGCGGCGTGGGCGTCGCCGCACAGCTGGGCCGCTATCCCGGTGACGGGGGTGGTGGCGAGGTCCTGGGCCATGAGTCCGGCGGATCCGCGCAGGAAGGCGAAGGGGCTCGCGGCCATACGGCCGACCCGTATCGGTGTGAGCTCGGGAACGCGCCCCTTGCTCGACTCCTCGACGGCCCGGACGGCGTCCGGCCGGTCGGCTGCGAGGGCGGGCATCTCGTGGACGATACGCGGCACCCGGACGCGCAGGTCCTTGCCGACGGCCCTGGGCGAGATGCCCGTGCCGCCGACGGCCGCGCGGCGCGCGAAGCCCGTCACGTGCGGGACGCGCTCGGCGTCCGCCGCTCCGTCCGTACCGCGCTGTCCCGGCACCACGGCCCGGATCTCGTCCATGGGACGTCCTCCCCCGATGCGATGTCCAACATCATCCGGTGCCGACCGTACCGCCGCATCCGACGGGCCGTCTCCCCCTGTGGACAACGCCTGTGGACAACATCGGAGGAGGTTGTTTCGCGGTGGCGGAGGTGTCAGACCGCGACGGCTTCCTCCATCTCCTCCTCCGCTTCCACCTCCTGGGTGTTCGCGGGTGCCGCCGTCTTCGGCGCGGGCGCGAGCCCGGCCTTCGCCTTCCTCGACTCGAAGGTCCCGGCGGCCACGACGAGGGCGGCTCCGGCGAGGAACCACAGGGTGAGGACGAGGATGTGCCCGCCGAGCGCGTGGCCGTCGAAGTAGACGTGGCTGCGGAGTCCCTCGACGAAGCCCGCGCCGTTCCAGAAGGCGTGCAGGGAGCCGAAGAAGCCGGGCTGGAGCTCGGGGCGGTAGATGCCGCCGGAGCTCGTGAAGTTGAGCATGACGAAGAGGACCATCACGCCGAGCGTGGTCCAGCGGCGCAGGAAGGTGTGGAGTCCGACGCCGACGAGGAGGATGCCCGCCGCGTACAGCCAGGACATCGCCCAGACTCCGGCGAGGCCCTGGTCGACGAGGTGGAAGACGGGGCCGGCGAAGAGGGTGCCGACGAGGCTGACGACCAGCGACATCCCGAGGGCGAGGAGGGCCCTGATCCGCATGGGGAGGACGGCTCCGGCGGCGCCGATGACGGCGACCGAGGCGTAGGCGCCGATGCTGAGGGCGACGAGGAGGAAGAAGACGCCCTGGCCGGTGGGGTCGCCGGAGGCGACGGGGGCGACGTCGGTGACCTTGAGCGGGGCGCCCTCCGCCGCGGCGACCTTGGTGAAGACCTTCTCGACGGCCATGGCGCTGGTGTCGGAGGAGGCGGAGGCGACGAGCAGTTCGGGCTTCTCGCCGGGTACGTAGGCCCCGAAGCTGCCCTGTTCGCGGAGGGAGGTGACGGCGGCGTCCCGGTCGGCGACGGTACGGACGTCCAGGGCGCCGGCGCCCTTGTTCTGGAGCGACTGGGCGAGGACCTGGGCGCTGGGGCCGGAGCCGACGATGTCGACGCGCAGGTCGTGGGGCTCGGGGGCGTGGAAGGCGCCGAGGTAGGCGAGGCCCATGCCGAGGCACATCAGCAGGGGGGTGAGCAGATGTCCGAGGACATGCCGCAACGCGACGCGGGTATTCGGTCCTGCGGACACCGAGGCGGACACCGAGACCTCCATGGTTGGCTTTTACAACTAAACAACCGTTGTACTATACAACTGAAAGGTCGATCGGCAAACCGTACGGACAGGGGAATGCGCATGACCGGCGCCGCAGAGGTACCGCGCGAGGCGTCCGTGGACGTCATCCAGCGCGAGCTGACGGCCTTCGCCCGGCGGGCCCGCGCCGCCGCGGCCCGGGTCCACCCCGAGCTCCCGCTCGTCTCCTACACGCTCCTCGCCCACATCGAGGAGCAGCGGGGCTGCCGCGCCACCGACCTCGCGTCCCACTACCTGCTGGACAAGTCCACGGTCAGCCGCCAGGTGGCGAGCCTGGAGAAGCTCGGCCTCGTCGAGCGCCGGCCGGCCCCCGACGACCACCGCGTGCAGGTCCTGCACCCCACGGAGGCCGGAGCGAAGCTGCTCGCCTCGGCCCAGACGAGCCGCCTCGCCGCCTATCAGGAGCGCCTCAAGGACTGGTCGGCCGACGACCTCGCCCGGTTCGCCGACTACCTGCTCCGCTACAACTCCGCGAGCACGACCGGCCTGCCCGAGTCCCCCGGCCGCTGACCCACCACCGGTCGAGACGGCCCGGTCCCGGCCGCGGCCACCACGTCGGGTCGGATCCCGGCGTCGCGTCGGGTCAACCCCGGCATCGGGTCACATCCCGGCGTCGCGTCAGATCCCGGCGTCGCGGGCCAGCAGCGCCGCCTGCACGCGGTTCTCGCAGTCCAACTTGGCGAGGATCCGGCTCACATAGGTCTTCACCGTGGCCTCGCTCATGTGCAGCCGTCTCCCCGCGTCCGCGTTGGACAGCCCCTCCCCCAGGACCGACAGCACCTCGCGCTCCTTCTCGCTCAGCGCCGCCACCCGCGCCCGCGCCTGCTCGGACCGCTCCGCCTCCCGGCCCGCGGCGAGCCTCTCGACCACGTGCCGGGTGGCCGCGGGCGACAGATACGCGTCCCCGGCGGCGGCAGCCCGTACCGCGAGGATCAGCTCGGCCGGGGCCGTGTCCTTGAGCAGGAACCCGACGCCCCCGTGCTCCAGGGCCCGCAGCACGTTCTCCCGCTCCCCGAAGGTCGTCAGGACGATCACCCGGGCCGCGGGCGCGGCCCGGCGCAGCTCCGGCAGCGCCGAGAGCCCGTCGAGGACCGGCATCTGGATGTCGAGCAGCACGACGTCCGCGGCGTGCGCACGCGCCGCCTCGACCGCCGCCCGGCCGTCGGCCGCCTCCCCGACCACCAGGATGTCCTGGTCCGAGGTGAGGATCATCCGGATCCCGGCCCGGATCAGCGGCTCGTCGTCGGCGATCACGACCCTGATGGGTTGACCTGCCACAGCTACTCCCCCATGACTCCGGTAGGGCCGGAGCAGCGCTCCTACCGCTCGACCACGTACGACTTCTTCTCGATCAGCTTGCCGTCCTTGAAACAGAACCGGAAAACGGGCTCCTCGTCGAAGTTGTCACCCGTCTCCGTGGACAGCAGCACCAGGCACTCGGCCCCCTCGGGTCTCGGGGGGCCTCCGACGTCCAGGCCGATGGTGGCCATCGTGTCCCCGGAAGGCAGCGCGTCCCGGACCTTCCGCTCACTCGTGCCGACCTTCACCGCGTCGTACTGCCGGGGCTCGATCATCCCTTCCTGGAGCGTCCCCACCAGGAAGTAGACGCCGAAGCCCGCCGCCACCACCAGCAGGACGACCACGGCGAACGCGATGCCGCAGCCCAGGGCGATCCCGCTGCCCCTGCTCCTGCGCGCACCCGTGCCCGCGCCCCCGCTCAGCGTCATCGCCAGCTCCCGTTCCGCGATCGTCCAGTCGGTCGGTCCGACCCCGACCGAACGACCATCGCGCACCGGGCGCTTCGTCGACTGCTGCCGGAAGTCGTCGGCCGCATCGACCAAAGGCGCGGCCTGGGCGACGGGCGCGGCCCCGTACGGCAGCATCCCCGCCACGCGGAACCCACCGCCGTCGGCCGGGCCCGCGTGGCACATGCCGCCGACCAGCCGGGCCCGCTCGACGAGCCCGGTGAGCCCCTGTCCGCCGCTCACCACGTCCTTCGCCGGCCCGGCCACCGGCGTCGCGTTGGTGACCTCCACGACGAAGGTGTCCGGCTCGTACCGCAGCTCGACCTCGATCGCCGCCCCCGGCGCGTACTTGTAGGCGTTCGTGAGGGCCTCCTGCACGATCCTGTACGCGGCGTGGTCGGCGGCCGGTTCCAGTGCGCGTTCCTTGCCGACCCGTCGCAGGTCGACCGTGGTGCCGGCCGCTCGGGCCGCCGTCACCAGCCCCTCGATGCCGGCGGTCCCCCGCGCCGCCCGCCCCGTCTCGTCTCCCGCCGGCGCGGGCGCGGAAGCCGTTCCGGCCGTCGCCTCGACGCCGTCGCGCAGTATGCCGACGACCTCCCGCAGCTCGCGCATGGCGGTCACCGAGGCGTTCCGCAGGACACCGACGGCCTCGCGCTGGCGCTCGGTCAGTTCCCGGTCCACTTCGAGGGCGCCCGTGTGCACGGCGATCAGCGCCAGCTGGTGGCCGAGGCTGTCGTGCATGTCCTGCGCGATCCGCTGCCGCTCACGCAGCCGCGCCTGCCAGGCCACCATGCTCCGCTCCCAGAGCAGTTGGGCGTTGCGCTCCTGGAGGGCGTGCAGCAGGGTCCGCCGCTGGGTCCAGTACCGGTGGCCGAGCGCGGGCGCGAGGGTGGTGCCCAGGTAGTAGAGCGTGGCGAGGAAGGCCATGGTGAGGAGCCGCTGCTGCTCCCAGGTCTCCAGGAGGGTCCCCCCGATGGTCAGGGCGAACGCGACGAGGAACGCGGCCAGCGCCTGCCCCGCCCCGGCGATGTACCGGCCGGCGGACCAGCTGACGACGACGAGCAGGGGACCGAAGCCGGGGAGGAAGGGGGCGAGCGCGGCGGAGACGACAAGGGTGCTCGCGGGCAGACGGCGCCGGAGCAGCGACAGCACGCCGGCGCCGGCGGCGACCCCGGCGAGCCGCCATCCCTCGCCGCCGAGGAGCTCTTCGGTGCCCGCGGCGAGCAGGGCGACGACCACGGTCAGCGCGAGCTCGCCGACGGTCCGGCTGCGGGACCACTGCCCCGGCACCACGAACCACTCCCACCAGGCGGCGAGCCTGCTCTTCACCCCGGTCAGGCTCGCGCCCCCGGCCCCCGACTTCGACATGACGTCCACGCTCGCACCCTAGGCAGCGCCCACCCCCGTCGGCTTCCGCCTTTCGTCTCGCCCTCCCTCGACGAAAGTCGCGCCGCGAAACCGCCGCCCGCGCCGTCCCGCGCCGTCTAGCAGGGCCAGTGCTGGCAACGGCGGGAAACGCGAAACGGTCGGCATCGTGAAGACGATGCCGACCGTTTCGACTGGTGCGCGAGGGGGGAGTTGAACCCCCACGCCCTTTCGGGCACTGGAACCTGAATCCAGCGCGTCTGCCTATTCCGCCACCCGCGCATTAGGTGACCTCCAGCCCCTCTCACCTTTCGGTGCGAGCGCCTGGCGACATCTGAAGATTAGCACGTCGCAGGCCGTGGATTCACATCCGTTGTTTCGCCCCGGCTCCCGGAGAACAAGGAGAGAGAGGAGAAGAGGGAGGAAGGTGACGGACCGCACCCTTCCTCTTGGTACCGAGCCTTCGGTCCCGCCGCCGCGTGCGGGACACTGTCCACAGGCCGCCTCTACGATCCGGGGGAACGGCCTGTGAGAGGTGACACTCGTCCACAGGGCAGAGAAGGGGAACCAGCCGATTTCCCGACGCGTGGATACGATCAGTAAGCAGTACCAGGACGACAACGACGGAGGAGGTGCCCCATGGGAGTCCTGAAGCGATTCGAGCAGCGCCTCGAAGGTCTGGTCAACGGCACCTTCGCCAAGGTCTTCAAGTCCGAGGTCCAGCCTGTCGAGATCGCCGGCGCTCTCCAGCGCGAGTGCGACAACAACGCGCAGATCTGGAACCGCGAGCGGACCGTCGTCCCCAACGACTTCATCGTGGAGCTGAGCACGCCGGACTACGAGCGTCTCAGCCCCTACTCGGGCCAGCTCGGCGACGAGCTCGCCGGCCTGGTCAGGGACTACGCCAAGCAGCAGCGGTACACCTTCATGGGACCGATCAAGGTCCACCTGGAGAAGGCCGACGACCTCGACACCGGTCTGTACCGGGTGCGCAGCCGCACCCTCGCGTCGAGTACGTCACAGCCGCAGCCGCCCGCCGCCTCGCACCAGCAGCAGCACCAGCCGCAGCAGCCCCAGGGCCGCGGCGGTTACGGGTACCCCCCGGCCGGCGCCCCGCCCATGCCCGCGTCCCCGCCGCCCGGCCACCGGCCGACGGCGCCCGCGGGCGGTCCCGTCGGCGTGCCCGCCGCCGGACAGGGCTCCCAGGTCCGCCGCTGGATCGAGATCAACGGCACCCGCCACCAGATCTCGCGCCCGACCCTGGTCCTCGGCCGCAGCACCGACGCGGACGTGAGGATCGACGATCCCGGCGTCTCCCGCCGGCACTGCGAGATCCGGACCGGCACGCCCTCGACGATCCAGGATCTCGGATCCACCAACGGCATCGTGGTGGACGGGCAGCACACCACCCGCGCTACGCTCCGCGACGGCTCGCGGATCGTCGTGGGCAGCACCACCATCGTTTACCGGCAAGCCGAAGGGTGAAGCGGGGGCAATGTCAGAGCTGACCCTGACGGTCATGCGGTTGGGTTTCCTGGCCGTTCTGTGGCTGTTCGTCATCGTGGCCGTCCAGGTCATTCGCAGCGACCTGTTCGGAACACGGGTGACGCAGCGCGGTTCGCGGCGCCAGGACGCCCGGCCGCAGCAGAACGCGCGCCAGGCGGCCTCCGCGCCCCCGCAGCAGCGCGGCCAGCAGCAGCCGACGGGCGGTGGGCGGCAGCGCCGCGGCGCCCCGACGAAGCTGGTCGTCTCCGAAGGCACCCTCACCGGCACCACCGTCGCCCTCCAGGGCCAGACGATCACGCTGGGCCGGGCGCACGACTCCACCATCGTGCTCGACGACGACTACGCGTCGAGCCGGCACGCCAGGATCTTCCCGGACCGGGACGGCCAGTGGATCGTCGAGGATCTCGGGTCCACGAACGGCACCTACCTCGACCGGACCCGCCTCACCACCGCCACGCCGATTCCGCTGGGCGCGCCGATCCGCATCGGCAAGACCGTCATCGAGCTGCGGAAGTAGTACGACAATGAGCGGAGCGACCGGAGGGTGGGCAGTGTGGGTCGAGACCGGCTGTACCCCGATGCAGCGTCGACAGGGCAGGTGCGCATGACTCTGTCCCTGCGTTTCGCCGCGGGCTCCCACAAGGGCATGATCCGCGAGGGCAACGAGGACTCCGGCTACGCCGGCCCCCGTCTCCTCGCCATCGCCGACGGCATGGGCGGCCAGGCCGCCGGTGAGGTCGCCTCCTCCGAGGTGATCTCCACCCTCGTCACGCTCGACGACGACGTCCCCGGCTCCGACATCCTCACCTCGCTCGGTACGGCGGTGCAGCGCGCCAACGACCAGCTCCGGATGATGGTCGAGGAGGACCCGCAGCTGGAGGGCATGGGCACGACGCTCACCGCCCTGCTGTGGACGGGCCAGCGCCTCGGCCTCGTGCACGTCGGCGACTCCCGCGCGTACCTGCTCCGCGACGGTGTCCTCACCCAGATCACCCAGGACCACACCTGGGTCCAGCGGCTCGTCGACGAGGGCCGGATCACCGAGGAAGAGGCCACCACCCACCCCCAGCGCTCGCTCCTCATGCGCGCGCTCGGCAGCGGCGACCACGTCGAGCCCGACCTCTCGATCCGCGAGGTCCGCGCCGGCGACCGCTACCTGATCTGCTCCGACGGCCTGTCCGGCGTGGTCTCCCACCAGACCCTCGAGGACACCCTCGCCAGCTACCAGGGCCCGCAGGAGACCGTGCAGGAGCTGATCCAGCTCGCGCTGCGCGGCGGCGGCCCCGACAACATCACGGTGATCGTCGCCGACGTCCTCGACGTCGACGGCGGCGACACCCTCGCCGGCCACCTCAGCGACACCCCCGTCATCGTGGGCGCCGTCGCCGAGAACCAGGCGGCGCAGCTCAACGACGGCGGGGCGATGCAGACCCCCGCCGGCCGCGCCTCCGGCCTCGGCCGCCCCGCCCCGCAGCAGCAGCCGCCCGCCGGCGGCTTCGGCCCGCCCGGCAGCGGCGACGACCACGGGTACGGCTACGGCGGCATGCCGCCGCAGGGCTCGTACGAGTCGTACACGGACGACGACTTCGAGAAGCCCCGCACCGGCCGCAAGTGGCTGAAGCGCTCCTTCTTCCTCGTCCTGTGCCTCGCCGTCCTCGGCGGCGGTCTGTACGGCGCCTGGCGGTGGACGCAGACGCAGTACTTCGTGGGCGCCAAGGACGAGCACGTGGCGCTCTACCAGGGCATCAGCCAGGACCTGGCGTGGATCTCGCTGTCGAAGGTCGAGAAGGACCACCCCGAGATCGAACTCAAGTACCTGCCCGCCTACCAGCGGAAGCAGGTCGAGGACACGATCGCGGGCGGCAGCCTCGGCAAGGCCGAGACGAAGCTCTCCGAGCTCGCGACGCAGGCCTCGGCCTGCAAGAAGACCGAGCAGCGTCACGCCGCCGCCGAGAAGGCCGCGGACCAGGCGAGCAAGCCCCCGGCCGAGACGCCCGAAGGCACGCCCGAAGGCACCGCCACCCCCGACTCCAAGCCCACCGCAGCCGCTCCGTCCCCGGGTCCCACCCTCACCGCGGAGGAGCAGAAGCTCGCCTCGAACTGCGGCAAGCAGTAAGACCCGTAGGGGGCCTTTCACCACCATGAGCGTTGTCACCAACACGACCACCATCGGCGCGATCGAAGCACCGAGCCGCCGCAACACCGAGCTGGCGCTGCTCGCGTTCGCCGTCGCCATCCCGGTGTTCGCGTACCTCAACGTGGGCCTGGCCATCGACGGCAAGGTCCCGGCCGGCATGCTCGGTTACGGCCTCGGCCTCACGCTCCTCGCGGGCGTCGCGCACCTCGTGGTGCGCAAGTGGGCCCCGTACGCGGACCCGCTGCTGCTGCCGCTCGCCACTCTGCTCAACGGTATGGGCCTGGTGCTGATCTGGCGACTCGACCAGTCGCCGCGGCTGATCGCGAAGTCGATCCGGGACTTCGGCAGCTTCAGCCCGGACGCTCCGAAGCAGATGCTGTACTCGGCTATCGGCATTGCCATGTTCGTGGGCGTGCTTCTGCTCCTGAAGGACCACCGGGTCCTCCAGCGCTACACGTACATCTCCATGGCCGTCGCTCTGGTCCTGCTGCTTCTGCCGCTCGTTCCCGGCCTTGGCACCCCGGTCTACGGCGCCAAGATCTGGATCAACGTCGCGGGCTTCTCGATCCAGCCCGGCGAGTTCGCGAAGATCGTGTTGGCGGTCTTCTTCTCCGGCTATCTGATGGTGAAACGCGACGCCCTGGCCCTGGCCAGCCGCCGTTTCATGGGGCTCTACCTGCCCCGTGGCCGTGACCTCGGCCCGATCCTGACGATCTGGGCGATCAGCCTCCTCATCCTGATCTTCGAGAACGACCTCGGTACCTCGCTGCTCTTCTTCGGCATGTTCGTGATCATGCTGTACGTGGCGACGGAGCGGACCAGCTGGATCGTCATGGGTCTGGGCATGTCCGTCGCGGGCGCCGTGGGCGTGGCCTCCTTCGCGAGCCACGTCCAGGCCCGTGTGGACGCCTGGGCCGACCCCTTCGCCTGCGCGAAGGACGTCGCCGCGTGTGACCAGATGACGCAGGTCCTGATGTCCTTCGGCTCCGGTGGCATCCTCGGCACCGGTCTCGGGCAGGGCAACTCGGACCTCATCGGCTTCGCCGCCAACTCCGACTTCATCTTCGCCACCGTCGGCGAGGAGCTGGGTCTCGCCGGCGTCATGGCCTTCCTGCTGATCTACGGCCTGATCGTCGAGCGCGGTATCCGCACCGCCCTCGCCGCCCGCGACCCCTTCGGCAAGCTCCTCGCGATGGGCCTCTCCGGCGCCTTCGCGCTCCAGGTCTTCGTCGTCGCCGGCGGCGTCATGGGCCTCATCCCGCTCACCGGTATGACCATGCCGTTCCTCGCGTACGGCGGTTCCTCCGTGATCGCCAACTGGGCTCTCATCGGCATCCTGATCCGGATCAGCGACACCGCGCGCCGTCCGGCGCCCGCGCCCGCTCCTTCCCCCGACGCCGAGATGACCCAGGTGGTCCGTCCGTGAACAAGCCGCTGCGCCGGGTCGCGATCTTCTGCGGCCTGCTCGTCCTCGCCCTGCTGATGCGGGACAACTGGCTCCAGTTCGTCCGCGCCGACGAGCTGAACAGCCACGCGAGCAACAAGCGTGTCCAGATCGAGCGGTACGCCAACCCCCGCGGCAACATCACCACCGCCGACGGCAAGCCGATCACCGGGTCCGTCGACTCGCAGGACCCCACCTACAAGTTCAAGCGGACCTACACCGACGGCCCCATGTGGGCCCCGGTCACGGGCTACGCCTCGCAGGCCTACGACGCCAACCAGATCGAGAAGATCGAGGACGGCATCCTCACCGGCAACGACGACCGGCTCTTCTTCGACCGCACGCTGGCCATGTTCACCGGTGAGACGAAGAAGGGTGGCGATGTCGTCACCACCCTCAACAGCGCCGCCCAGAAGGCCGCCTACGAGGGCCTCGGCAACAACACCGGTGCCGTCGTCGCCATCGAGCCGTCGACCGGCAAGATCCTCGCGCTCGCGTCCACCCCCTCGTACGACCCCGCCTCCTTCGCCGGGTACTCCGGCAAGGACGAGAAGGCCTGGGTCGCGCTGGAGAAGGACAAGAACAAGCCGAAGCTCAACCGCGCGATCCGCGAGATCTACCCGCCCGGCTCCGTCTTCAAGGTCGTCACCGCCGCCGCCGCGCTCGAAAACGGCAAGGTCACGGACATCGACGCGCCGACCGACACCCCCGAGGGCTGGAAGATCCCCCTCTCCACCAAGGAGATGGTGAACCACGCCCGGGGCTGCGCGAAGGCCAGCCTCAACGAGGCGCTGCGGATCTCCTGCAACTCGGTCTTCGCGAAGCTCGGTGACGACGTCGGCCGGGACAAGATGGTCGAGATGGCGGAGAAGTTCGGCTTCAACGCCGAGCAGTTCACCCCGGTCCGCTCCGCCGCCTCCGTCTACGACAAGAAGTCCGACCGCGGCGGCAACGCGCTCTCCTCGATCGGCCAGTTCAACACCGCGACCACCCCGCTCCAGATGGCGATGGTCACGGCGGCGATCGCCAACGACGGCAAGCTGATGAAGCCGTACATGGTCGACAAGCTGGTCGCGCCGAACCTCGACGTCATCAAGCAGAACGAGCCGGAGGAGATGAGCCAGCCGGTCTCCCCCGCCAACGCGCAGCTGCTCCAGAAGATGATGGAGAACGTCGTCGAGAACGGCACCGGCGGCAACGCCGACCTGAACATGCGGGGCGTGAAGGTCGGCGGCAAGACCGGTACGGCGCAGCACGGCGAGAAGAACGCCAAGCGCCCGTACGCGTGGTTCATCTCGTACGCGAAGAGCGCCGAGGGCTCCCCGGTCGCCGTCGCGGTCATCGTCGAGGACTCCTCGGGCACCGACCGTGAGGACATCAGCGGTGGCGGTCTCGCCGCCCCGATCGCCAAGGCCGTGATGAAGGCGGTCATCAAGAGCCGGGGCTGATCCCCGACCACGCAGGAGTCATGTACGAGCCGGGTACCCGCCAGGTACCGGTCAGGTATCAGCTACCGGCCCCGGGCGGAACGCCTGTCCGGGGCCGGTAGCGTATGCGCGAACAGCACACACCGCCGGACCACCCATGGGTGCGGTCGGGACAGACGGAGAGGGCTGGATTAGCTATGGAAGAGCCGCGTCGCCTCGGCGGCCGGTACGAGCTGGGCTCGGTGCTCGGCCGCGGTGGCATGGCCGAGGTGTACCTCGCCCAGGACACCCGGCTCGGCCGCACCGTCGCCGTGAAGACGCTGCGGGCCGACCTGGCCCGCGACCCGTCCTTCCAGGCCCGGTTCCGCCGTGAGGCACAGTCCGCCGCCTCGCTGAACCATCCGGCGATCGTCGCGGTCTACGACACCGGCGAGGACTACGTCGACGGGGTCTCCATCCCGTACATCGTGATGGAGTACGTCGACGGGTCGACCCTGCGTGAGCTGCTGCACTCCGGGCGCAAGCTGCTGCCCGAGCGCACCCTCGAGATGACGGTCGGCATCCTCCAGGCGCTGGAGTACTCGCACCGCGCCGGCATCGTGCACCGTGACATCAAGCCGGCGAACGTCATGCTGACGCGCACCGGCCAGGTCAAGGTCATGGACTTCGGCATCGCGCGCGCCATGGGCGACGCGGGCATGACCATGACGCAGACCGCCGCGGTCATCGGCACGGCCCAGTACCTCTCCCCCGAGCAGGCCAAGGGCGAGCAGGTCGACGCCCGCTCCGACCTGTACTCCACCGGCTGCCTGCTGTACGAGCTCCTCACCGTCCGGCCGCCGTTCATCGGTGACTCGCCGGTCGCGGTCGCGTACCAGCACGTCCGCGAGGAGCCGCAGCCGCCGTCGAACTTCGACCCCGAGATCACGCCGCCGATGGACGCCATCGTCCTCAAGGCCCTGGTCAAGGACCCCGACTACCGCTACCAGTCCGCCGACGAGATGCGCGCGGACATCGAGGCCTGCCTCGACGGCCAGCCGGTCGCCGCGGCGGCCGCGATGGGCATGGGCATGGGGATGGCGGGCGGTCCCGGCTACGGCGGTGGCTACGGCTACCCGGAGGACCAGCCGACCACCGCGCTGCGCCAGGCCGACCCGGGCGCGCAGACCTCGATGATGCCGCCGGTCAACCCGAACGACGGGTACGGCTACAACGACGGGTACGACGACCGTCCCGACCGCCGTCGCGGCAACCAGAAGAAGTCGAACACCTCGACGATCCTGCTGGCTCTCGCGGGCGTCCTCGTCCTGATCGGCGCGATCTTCATCGCCGTCGCCGTCTTCGACAAGGACGACAAGACCGCGCAGGTCACCGTGCCCCAGCTCGTCGGTCAGACGGTGAAGGCCGCCGAGGGGTACGCGGCGAACGCCCAGGTGAAGATGGTCGAGGCCGGCGCCGAGCGCTGCGCCCAGCCGAAGGGCTCCATCTGCCGCCAGGTCCCGGTCGCGGACAACACCGCGAAGATGGACACCAACGGCACCATCAAGGTGTGGGTCTCCGAGGGCGCGCCGCTCGAAGAGGTCCCGGACGTCACCGAGAAGTCCCAGGAGAGCGCCGAGAAGCAGCTCAAGGACAAGGGCTTCACGGTCAAGGTCGAGCAGGAGGAGTCCGAGGAGGACCCCGGCACGGTCCTGAAGCAGGACCCGCAGGGCAGCACCAAGGCCGAGAAGAACTCCGAGGTGACGATCACCGTCGCCAAGCAGCAGCTGTCGGAGCTTCCCGACCAGACGGGCCGTACCTACGACCAGGCCGTGCAGCAGCTGAACGCGGTCGGGTTCACCAACATCGCCCGGCAGGACGTGGACAACGACCAGCCCGCGGGCACGGTCATCGGCATGACTCCGGAGGGCGGCTCGGACCAGCCGAAGGACACCCAGGTCACGCTGAAGGTCTCCAAGGGCCCGCAGGTCACCCAGGTCCAGATCCCCACGGACCTGGCGACCAAGCAGTTCAAGGACGTCAAGGCGACCCTGATGGCCCTGGGTCTGGTCGTCGTCCAGGAAGGCTCCGACAAGGAGGACGCCCTGGTGATCACCACGAACCCGGGTCCGGGTTCGATGATCAACCAGGGCGAGACGGTCAGGGTCATGACCGTGGGCGGTGGCGGCGACCCGAGCACCACGGGCCAGACCACCGGCGACCCCAACGGCCAGCCGGGCGGTCAGACCGGTGGCAACAACGGAAACAACGGCAACGGCGACAACGGGGAGAGCGGCGGCGGCTTCTTCGGCTGATCCGCCCGCGTCACGCACAACCGCGTCACGCACACAGGAAGGGCCCCGGCATCCCCACGGATGCCGGGGCCCTTCCCGTACAGCAGCCTGAGATCAGCGCAGTTCGGCCGGCGGGGTGCGGGCGTGGTCGACCTTCTCCGTGCGCTCCAGTTCGCCCCAGACGATGTACCGGTAGTCCGAGGTGTACATCGGGGTGCAGGTCGTCAGGGTGATGTAGCGGCCCGGCTTGGTCTTGCCGGACTCCTCGGGGACGGGCTGGAGGACGTCGACGTTGTACTTCGTCGTCTCCGGCAGCGTCTTGTAGACCTTGTAGACGTACCAGGTGTCCTTGGACTCGAAGACGATCGCGTCACCGGTCTTGAGCTTGTGGATGTTGTGGAACTTGGCGCCGTGGCCGTCGCGGTGCGCGGCGAGCGTGAAGTTGCCCTGCTTGTCCTGCGGGAGGGCCGACTTGACGGGCTCGGTGTAGTAGCCGGCGACGCCGTTGTTGAGGACGTCGCTGGTGGTGCCCTTCTGGACGAGGACCTCGTCGTCGCCCATCGCGGGGACGTGGAGGAAGCCGATGCCGTTCTTCGTGTCGAGCGCGCCGGGCGTCTGCTCGGCGGCCCAGGTGTCGCGGACCTTGTCGCCGTCCTTGTCGGCGGCGCGGTCGGCGAGGACGTTCGTCCACCACAGCGAGTAGACGACGAAGAGGCCGAGCACGATGCCCGCCGTGATGAGGAGTTCGCCGAAGACGCTGATGATCCCGGCGATCCGGTTGCGCGCGCGTGCCACTAGGTCGTCCCGTCGTCCCGTCCGGAGGTGTGCTGCTCGGTGTGGTGCCCGGTGTGGTGTCCGGTGTCGTGCTCAGTGGGGTCTCAGCCTACGAGCGCGGCCGGCTTTCCCTTGGACCGCGGGCGCTCCTCGACCATCTTGCCCCAGACGATCATGCGGTACGTGCTGGTGAACTCGGGGGTGCACGTGGTCAGGGTCAGGTACCGGCCCGGCTTGGTGAAGCCCGAGCCCTTGGGGACCGGCTGGATCACGGAGACGTTGGACGGCGCGGTCTGCGGCAGGATGCTCGTCATCTCGTACGTGTAGTACGCGTCCTTCGTCTCGACGACGACCGGGTCGCCGGGCTTCAGCTGGTTGATGTACCGGAACGGTTCGCCGTGGGTGTTGCGGTGGCCGGCGACGGCGAAGTTGCCCTGCTTGTCGGCGGGCATGGCCGTCTTGAGCGCGCCCTCGGAGTAGTGGCCGACCATGCCCTTGTCGAGGACCTTGGCCTTGCTGATGCCCTCGGCGACGGGCACGACGACGTCCAGCTTGGGGATGTACATGATGGCGAAGCCCTCGCCGGGCTCGAAGGCGGCGGGCTTGTCGTCGGTGGGGGTGCCGGCGGCGTCCTCCTTCGCCCAGGTGTCCGCGATCCGCTCCTTGGCCCGGTCGGTCTCCTGGCCGGCGAGGACGTTCGTCCACCACAGCTGGTAGGTGACGAAGAGGAGCATGACGACGCCGAGCGTGATGAACAGCTCGCCGACGAAGCGGCTGGCGATGACGCCGACGCTGTCCTTGGCGGCGCGGGCGGCCCGGCGCGCCTCGACGCGGGAGAGCGGCGGGCGGGGGCCGTCGGGCCGCGGCGCCGGGCCCGGAGCCGCGCCCCGGCCCCTGCCGCCGCCCTTGGCGGCGCGGCGCCGCTCGGCGCGCCCTGGCCCGGGAAGGGGCTCCACGGCCTCCAGGACGGCGGTCTCGTCCCCGACGGGCCGCCGGGGCTCCTCCTGCTCGTAGGAGGCGTAGGCGGGCTCGTAGGGGTTTTCCTGTACGGGTAGGGGTACGGGGCCGGGGCCGGGGCCAGCCGCCTCGTACGGGCTGTACTGCTCGTACTGCTGCTGTCCGTACTGCTGTTGCCCGTACTGCGGCTGCTCGTACTCCCCCTGGCCGTACTGCTGCTGCTGGTACGGCTGGTACTGCTGCCCGTACGGATCCACCGGTACGGGCGCGGGTACGGGTATCGGCTCGTGCTCCGGGGCCCCCTCGTCCCGGAACCAGGGCGAGCCCGTCGTCACGCGAGAGCCTTGCCCACCACCGGCGCGAGCCCGGCCGACCGGCTGACGGCCCCTTCGTCGCCGCACCGCTCCAGCCAGTTGGCCAGCATCAGGTGACCGTGCTCGGTGAGGACCGACTCGGGGTGGAACTGCACGCCTTCGACGGGCAGCTCACGGTGGCGGAGCCCCATGATGATGCCGTCCTCGGTCATCGCCGTGACTTCGAGCTCGGCCGGGAGAGCGGCCGGCTCGGCGGCGAGCGAGTGGTAGCGGGTCGCGGTGAACGGCGAGGGCAGGCCGGCGAAGACGCCCTTGCCCTCGTGCGTGACCGGCGAGGTCTTGCCGTGCAGCAGCTCGGGCGCGCGGTCGACGATCCCGCCGTAGGCCACGGCCATGGACTGCATGCCGAGGCAGACGCCGAAGACGGGCACGCCGGTGTCGGCGCAGTGCCGGACCATGTCGATGCAGACGCCGGCCTGCTCGGGGGCGCCGGGGCCCGGCGAGAGCAGGACGCCGTCGAAGCCGTCCTGGGCGTGGCTCAGCTCGACCTCGTCGTTGCGGAGCACTTCGCACTCGGCGCCGAGCTGGTAGAGGTACTGAACGAGGTTGAAGACGAAGCTGTCGTAGTTGTCGACGACGAGAATTCGCGCGCTCACTGGCCGTCCACCGTCACATCGTTGAACGGAAGCAGAGGCTCCGCCCAGGGGAACACGTACTGGAAGAGGACGTACACGACCGCGAGGACCAGCACGATCGAGATCAGCGCCCGTACCCACGCGTTGCCCGGCAGATGCCGCCAGATCCAGCCGTACATGACGTCGGCCACCGCCCCTTCCGTTCGTTACGGGGACCAGAGTACGGGTCCGGGGCTCGGCGGGGGGTCAGCTGCCCAAAGCCTGTGGACGACCGTCGGTCACGGGCTGGGTGGCGTCGAGGTGGCCCCAGACGACGAGCCGGTGGCTGCTGCCCCACTCGGGGTCGCAGGTGGTGAGGGTGAGGTAGCGGCCGGGGCTGGTGAAGCCGGCCGCGTTCTTCTTGAACGGCTTGGGGACGGGCGCGACGACGCCCACGTCACCGGGGACGGTCCGGTACGGACCGCGGTCGATCCGGTACGTGAACCAGGTCGTCCCGTCGGTGAGGACGACCGCGTCGCCGGGGCGGAGCCGGGGGAAGTCCTTGAAGGGGTCGCCGTACGTCCTGCGGTGCCCGGCGACGGAGAAGTTGCCGGTCGCCCCGAGCCGGGCGGTGCCCGCGTAGTGGCCGAGGCCCTTCTTGAGGACGGCGGGTCCCGTGCCTTCGAGGACGGGCCACTTCCACTCGGCGCCGAGCCGGGGGACGTACATGACGGCGATGCCCTTGCCGGGGGCGTACGGGGAGGGCGGAGGCGGCTTGCGGGTGGCCGTCGGCGCGGGCGCGGGTGCCGCCGCGGGCGCGGGCGCCGGCGCGGCCTCGACGGGGGACGTCGTCCACTCCCGCTGGAGCGAGTCGATCTGGTCGGCGCTCGCGCTCTGCGCCTGGACGCCGGTCCAGTACAGGACGTAGACGACGAAGAGGACGATCAGGGTGCCGACGGTCAGGCAGAGCTCGCTGAAGCTCCGTACGACGAGACGCAGGACCACCGCGCGCCCCTCCCCCAGCTGTCAGCTCACCGGCTTCGCGTAGTGGAGGTCCACTGTGCCGGAGTAGCCGGGAAGAGTCACCGCCTTGTGCTCGTCGACTTTCCAGCCGAGCCCGTACGCCTTCACGTACAGCTGGTAGTTCTGCAGGGCCGGGGACTCCGCGAGGGCGTCCTCCAGCTTCCCGCGGTCGCCGACGGCGGTGATCTTGTACGGGGGCGAGTAGACGCGGCCCTGGAGGATCAGGGTGTTGCCGACGCAGCGCACGGCGCTGGTGGAGATGAGCCGCTGGTCCATGACGCGGATGCCGGTGGCGCCGCCCTCCCAGAGCGCGTTGACGACGGCCTGGAGGTCCTGCTGGTGGATGACGAGGTCGTTGGCCTGCGGCTCGGGGTAGCCGGGGGCCGCCTGGGCGTTCGGCGGGGCGTCGTTCAGGGTGACGGTGACGCCGGAGCCCGAGACCTCGGAGGTGCCGGCGGTCGCTTCGAGGGAGGCGAGTTTCTCGTCCTCCGCGCGGGTGGAACCGTCGTCGCGGGCGGCGAGGCCGTCGACCTGGGAGCGGAGCGCGGCGGTGGACTCGTCGAGGCCGGCGTTCTTGTGGCTGCGTTCCTCGATGAGGTCGGAGAGCCGCAGCAGCGAGGCGTCCGTGCGGATGTTGGTGCCCTTGGCGGTGTTGAAACTGGTCACGAAGATCAGTCCGGCGAGGGCGAAAACGGCAAGCGTGAGCACCCGGACGGGGCGCCACCTGCTGGTGCGGCCCGGCCCGGGGGGAATGTCGGCGGAATTGCTCAACGTACCCTGATCCCCTTCGGTGCCGCGGAACCACTACGCTAACGGACGCCCGGGGGACGCAGGTTTCCGCTTGCATCCTCTTGCGTCACATCCCGGCGCCAGCCACAGTTCCCTGCGCGGTCACGCAGCGCATCGACAGGAGAGTCCCTCGTGCCGAAGTCACGTATCCGCAAGAAGGCCGACTTCACGCCTCCGCCCGCCAAGCAGGCCACCAACATCAAGCTGACGAACAGCAGCTGGGTGGCGCCCGTGATGCTGGCGCTCTTCGCCATCGGGCTGGTGTGGATCGTGGTCTTCTACGTCACCGACGGGTCGATGCCGATCAAGTCGATCAGCAACTGGAACATCGTGGTGGGCTTCGGCTTCATCGCGGCGGGGTTCGGCGTCTCCACACAGTGGAAGTAGCCCGCCCGTAGGGCCGGTCCCGGCCCCTCGTCAAGCTCTCCCCAGAACTTATCCACAGCGTTGTGCACAGCACTGGATAACTTACGAAGATCTGTGGATAACTCGCACGGGATTGACGCCGGTATGACCGATATATGAGCTCGCTCACGGTCTCGAATATCGAAAACGCCCCTCGCCTCCCTGGCAAAACACCAGGTCAGAGGCGAGGGGCTGCGCGTTTCCCCACAGAGCGGGGACGATCCGCCACGCACTGTGGATAACTCTGGGGAAAGCTCGTGGAAAAGCTCGTCCACAAGCCCCCGCGCTCAGGTGAGCGCGGCAGACCTGGCCAGGACGAGCCCCACGTCGATCAGCAACAGCAGTCCACAGGCGCCGTACTGCACGAGGTCCCTGCGCGCCCGCGGAGCACTCACCAGCGCGTACGTCACCAGGGCGCCGGCGACGAGACCGCCGACGTGCGCCTCCCAGGAGATCCCCGGACGGGTGAACGTCATGAGCAGCGACAGCGCCACGAAGAGGACCACGGGCCGCATGTCGTGCCGCTTGCGGCGGGCCAGCACGACCCAGGCGCCGATCAGGCCGTAGACCACGCCGGAGGCGCCCAGCGAGGCCTGGTTCTGCGGGGCGACGAGATAGGCGAGCACGGAGCCGGAGAGCCCGGAGAGCAGGCACAGGGCCGCGTACCGGATCCGGCCGAGCTCGGGTTCGACGATCCCGCCGATCACCCACAGGCCCATCACGTTGAAGAGGATGTGCCAGACCTCCTGGTGGAGGACGGTCGACGTCAGCAGCCGGTACCACTCGCCGTCGGCGACGCCGACGACCTCGCCGAGCGCCGGGCTGTAGGCGTAGCCGATGAGCACGAGCTCGTCGACGAACCGCTCGCCGAGCAGCAGCACCAGGCCGTAGACCGCGATGTTGATCCCGATGAGGAGCTTGGTGACGAACCGGTCGTCGGCCGCCACCCTGCCCCCCGCGAGCGTCCGCGGCACGTTGGCGTCGGCGGCGTGGCCCGTGCCCGAGCCGCCTCGGACGCAGTCGGGGCACTGGAAGCCGACGGAGGCGGAGACCATGCACTGCGGGCAGATGGGCTTGTCGCAGCGGGCGCAGCGGACGCCGGTCTCCGTCTCCGGGTGGCGGTAGCAGCGCGCGAGACCGGACGTCGGTTCCATCGACGTCGTCAACGCTTCTCGATCACCACGGACTCGACCACCACGTCCTGGAGCGGACGGTCGGTGCCCGGGTCGACGGGGGTGGCCGCGATGGCGTCCACGACCTTGCGGCTCTCCGGGGAGACGACCTCGCCGAAGATCGTGTGCTTGCGGTTGAGCCAGGTCGCGGCGCCGACGGTGACGAAGAACTGGGAGCCGTTGGTGCCCGGGCCCGCGTTGGCCATGGCCAGCAGGTAGGGGCGGTCGAAGAAGAGCTCGGGGTGGAACTCGTCGGCGAACTGGTAACCCGGGCCGCCCGTGCCGTTCCCGAGCGGGTCGCCGCCCTGGATCATGAAGTCCTTGATGACCCGGTGGAAGACCGTGCCGTCGTAGAGCGGGTCCGAGGAGACCTTGCCGGTCGCCGGGTCGGTCCACTCGCGCTCGCCGCTCGCGAGCTCGACGAAGTTGCGGACCGTCTTCGGCGCGTGGAACGGCATGAGCCGGACCTCGATGTCGCCCAGGCTGGTCTTGAGGATCGCGTACAGCTGCTCGGCCACGGTCGCCTTCCGTCCACGTCGTGTGACGCCTCGTCTGTCTCTGGCGTCCCGATCCTCGCATGGACCGGGGACCCCGCCCGCATGCTCCGCAAACCCCGCCCGCATGCTCCGCAAACCCCGCCCGCATGCTCCGGAAACCCTGACCACATGCCCCGGATGCCCGCCCCGCATGCCGGACCCTGGTCCGACGGGCATGATTTCGAAAAGGGTGGAAAGGTGACAAACCAGTATCGTCGCCACCGAGGAGGAGGAATCCCGTGACCCGCATGGACAGCGTGCGCGCCGCCACAGATTCGGCGAAGGAGAGTGTCCTGCACGCCGCGGAAGTGGTGGCGCCGTACGCGGAATCGGCCAAGGACCAGGCCACGCACTACGCGCACGAGGCGCGGGTGCGCATCGCGCCGAAGGTCTCGAGGGCCGCCAAGAAGGCCCGAGTACAGGCGCGTGCGCAGTACAAGTGCTACGTGGCACCGCATGTGCCGCCGAAGGTCGACGCCGCCGCGCACCGCGCGGTGGACATGACCCGCTCGGCCGCCCGTCAGGCGACCGACTACACCGTTCCGCGTGTCGAGCACGCGGTCGCCGCGACCGGTCCCGTCCTGGAGGAGGCCGGGTCGCGTTCCACCGCCGCCTGGGCCGCGCTGCGCGGTCAGGTGACGCCGAAGGACATCGAGAAGATCGTGAAGAAGCATGAGCGGCGGGCCCGTGCCGGGCGCCTCGCCAAGGGTGTCGCGATCACCGGCCTGGTGGCCGGCGGGGCTTTCGCCGTCTGGAAGTGGTGGGACAAGCAGGCCAACCCCGACTGGCTGGTCGAGCCGCCCGCTCCCACCGAGGTGGAGGACCGTTCGGGCGCTTCGGTACGGGAGACGGAGCCGGTGCGGGACAACGGGATCGGGTCCGATCCGTCCGGTGTCACCGATGTCGAGGACATCAGGGGTGCCACCGAGGTCGCCGAGGCCGACGCCGTGGAGCCGGACGAGCGCCGCTGACTCACGCCGCCGTCGCGGCGAGGGCGAGCTCGGTCAGCGCGGCCGGGTCGCTCTCGGCCGCGCCGGCGGCGCGGCGCTGGCGGACCGAGGGCGAGGAGCCGTGCGCCTCGGCGCCGATGCGCTGCTTGATGGTGGGCGGCAGGGAGCGGTCACCGGCGATCGGCAGGTGATGCGTCCGCTGGGCCGGTACGAGGGCGGCCGCGCGCTGCTTCACGGGCGGGGCGACGGCGGCGGCAGCGGTGACGGCGGTGGTCCCGGCCGTCTCCTCCGGCTGCCGGACGGCCGGCTGCCGGCCCGCGGCGGCGGCGGGGCTCGCCAGGCCGACGGAGGCGAGCAGGGCGAAGAGGACGGAGACGAAGGCGGTCCAGAACTGCTTGACCTTGGCGGTGGCCATGACCCCTCACTTTCGTGGTGTTCCCGGATGGTTCATCTCGGTTTGCGCGCTTTACGTACTTTCCACATGATGTGGACGCGAGCCGGGATTCCGCGGAGCGACGCCGCCGCCGCGCAGTTCTTCCGATGAACACCACCCGTCCGGATCATTGGCCACCCCCGGCGGCCCGTCGGACGGCCTCAGCTCACCGCCCGCTTCACCAGCTCCGCGATCCGCGCCTCGACCTGCGGGTTCAGCTCCTTGACGGCGAAGACGACCGGCCACAGGGCGTCCTCGTCGAGGTTCGCCACGTCGTTGAAGCCGAAGGTCGCGTACCGCGCGTTGAACTTCTGCGCGCTCTGGAAGTAGCAGAGGACCTTGCCGTCCCTGGCGTACGCCGGCATCCCGTACCAGGTCTTCGGCGCGAGCTCGGGGGCCGCCTCCTTGACGATGGCGTGCAGGCGCTCGGCGATGACCCGGTCCGACTCCTGCATCTCGGCGATCTTCGCGAGGACGTCCGCCTCGTCCGCCGCCGCCTTCTCGGCGCTCGCGGCCCGGCGGGCGGCCGCCCGCAGCTCCTTGGCGTGCTCCTTCATCGCGGCGCGCTCGTCGGCCGTGAACGTCTCGGTGGTCTGGTTCTTCGCCATGGTGATGTCCCTCTCTCAGTGACGGATGTCGGCGGCGCCGGCGATCCGGCGCGTCGTGGTGTCCAGCCGGTCGAACAGGTTGGTGACGCCGATCAGGAGGATCAGGGCGGCCAGCCCCTGCTCGTCGTAGTGGGTGGCGGCCCGGTCCCAGACCCGGTCGTTCACCGCGTCGGGCCGGTCGGCGAGCCGCGTCGCGGCCTCGGCGAGGCCCAGGGCCGCCCGCTGCGCCGGGGTGAAGTGCGGGCTGTCCCGCCAGGCGGCGACCGCGGTCAGCGGCGCGTCGCCCACCCCGGCGGCGCGGGCAGCCCCCGCGGCGGCCTCGACCCCGGCGGCGGAGCCGTTGATCTGGCTGACGCGCAGCCGGACCAGTTCGAGCGTCCGCCCGTCGACGCCGCCGGAGCGCACGGCGTCCAGGAGTTCCCTGGCCGGCCGGCCCGCGGCGGGCAGCACGTCGACGGGGTCGCGCAGTCGGGATCGCATGTCCGCTCCTCACCTCTTCCGGTTGCCCCGGTTCGCCGCCCCGTTCCCTCGGGGCGTGACTCCATGACAGCCCGTCCCGCTCGCCGCCGCCACGCGCGTGGGACACCGTGGGACAGGTGAACCGCCCTTGACCAGCGAGGAATTGGCTCGGAGGATTTCGGCCCGTACGGGACGGAACACCGCACTGACGACGGGGGACCCGCAAGTGGACGAGTACGAGACCGCATCCGACCCGAAGGACGAGCTGGCCGCCCGGCTGCGCCTGCTCCACGAACTGTCCGGGCTCGGCGTACGGGCTCTCGCGCGGGACGCGGGACTCAGCTCCTCGTCCCTCTCCCGCTACCTCAACGGCCTGACGGTGCCGCCCTGGCCCGCGGTGGTCGCCCTGTGCCGCCTGGTCAAGCGCGATCCGCGCCCCCTGCGGCCCCTGTGGGACCGGGCCTCGAACCCGCTCCCGGCTCCGCCGAAGAGCAGCCGCCAGATCCGTCCGCTGCCCCGCAACGACCTGCCCCGGGACGCGCCCGACTTCACGGGCCGCGAGGAGCGGCTCGCCGCCGTCCTGGCGGCCGTGGAGAGCCACCGGGCGGTCTCGGTCGACGGCATGGCGGGGGTCGGCAAGACCTGCCTCGCGGTGCACGCGGCGCACCGGCTCGCCGCCGACTTCCCGGACGCCCAGCTCTACGTCGACCTGCACGGTTTCACGGAGGGCCGCCCGCCGGTCGACCCGGACTCGGCGCTGCGGATGCTGCTCTCCGCGCTCGACGTCCCCTCCGAGAAGGTCCCGCAGGAGGGCATCGAGGAGCTCGCCGCCTGCTGGCGCTCGGAGCTGGCGCGCCGGCGGGTCGTCGTCGTCCTCGACAACGCCGCCGACGCCGAGCAGGTCCGTCCGCTGCTGCCGGGGGCCGGCCCCTCGGTCGCCCTGGTGACCAGCCGCAACCGCCTGGTCGGCCTGGACGAGGTGCCGCCGGTCTCCCTGGACGTCCTGACCCCGGAGGAGAGCGCCGAGCTCCTCGCCCGGGCCAGCGGCGACCCCGGGGGCCCCGACGGCAGGCTGGGCCGCGACCCGGAGGCCACGGCGGAGGTGCTGCGGCTGTGCGGCCGGCTGCCGCTGGCCCTGCGGCTCGCGGCGGCCCGGCTGCGGCACCGGCCGGGGTGGACGGTGGGCGTCCTCGTGGACCGCATGACGGAGGGCGGCGCCACCGGTGGCGGCGGGCCCGGGGACGCCTCGGGCAACGCCTTCGCCGCCGAGTTCGCCGCCGCCTTCGCCATGTCCGTACGCCAGCTCGACCATCCACGCGCGCGCGTGTTCCGTCTTCTCGGCCTCCTTCCGGGCGAGTCCTTCGACGCGTACGGCGCGGCGGCCCTCGCGGGCCTGCCGCTGTACGAGGCGAGGGACGCGGTGGAGGACCTGGTGGACGCCCACCTCGTCCAGGAGCCGGTGCCCGGCCGCTACCGCCTCCACGACCTGGTGCATCAGCACGCACGCCGGGCGTGCGCCGAGCAGGACGCGCCGTCCGAGCGGGAGCGCGCCCTCCACCGCGCCCTCGACTACTACGTCCACGCGACGGCCGCGGCGGACACCGCGATCCCCTTCCTGGGGCCCGGCCGACCGGCCTCCGCTGGCCAAGTCCCCACCGCTCTCCCGGTGTTCGCGGACAAGAACGCCGCCATCGGCTGGCTCGTCACGGAGTACGGAAACCTCATCGCCGCCTTCGAGACGGCGGCCGCCCTCGGGGCCGACACCCACGTGTACGAACTGCCCCGGTTCCTCCGGTCCTACTTCGCCCGCCGCTGCGGCACCTCGCACCTCAACCACCTGTTCGAGCGCTCCCTCGCCGCCGCCGAGCGGCTCGGCGACCCGCTCCGGCTGGCCGAGGCCCACAGCGACCTGGGCTTCGCGCGCTACAACGCGGGCCGCATGGCGGAGGCTTCGGAGCAGTACGAGGAGGCCGGCCGCCACGCGGCCAGGGCCGGCGACCCCCAGGCCGAGGCCGAACTCGCCCTGCGCCGCGGCTACCTGAGCTGGGACGAGGGCCGGACAGAGGAGCCGCTCGACCTGTTCCGGCGGGCCGGGGCGCTGTACGAGAAGGCCGGAAGCCCGGCGGGAGCGGCCCACGCCGCCGCGTCGGAGGCCTGGGCCATGCTCCAGCTGGGCCACCGCGAGGAGGCCGCCGACCGGGCCCGGGAGATCCTGGCCGCCCCCCACGCCGACCCGTCCTGGCCGCCCGTCCTCACGGCCCGGATCACCCTGGGTGTGGCCGTCTCCCGCGAGCACCCCGACGAGGCCGTGGCCCACCTGGACCGCGCCCTCGCGGCGGCCCGCGCCGACGGCCACCTCCACAACCAGGCGTGGTGCCTGAACTGCCGGGGGGTCGCGTTGCGCCGGATGGGCCGGTACGAGGAGGCCCTCGCCGCGCACGAGGAGGCGTTCGCCCTGCTCGACGAGGTCTTCGAGGCCCACTGGAAGATCCACTTCCTCGACGGCTACGCCGAGACCTGCCGTCTCGCGGGCCGCCCCGAGGAGGCCCTCCGCCTCCACCACGAGGCCCTCGCGCTCGCCGTCGCCCTGGGCAACCGCCCCGCGGAGGCCCTGGCCCGCGAGGGCATCGCCGCCCTCGCCCCGTAACCCCGGCCCAGCCCCGTACGAAAACACCCCCCTGACCGCGTCGAAGCAGGTCAGAGGGGTGTTCTTCCGTGGAGCCTAGGGGAGTCGAACCCCTGACATCTGCCATGCAAAGACAGCGCTCTACCAACTGAGCTAAGGCCCCGGAACGAGAACAGCGTACCGGGTCTCCCCCCATGTCCGGCAAAAGGATTGGGACTCCCGGTCCACGACCACGCTCCGTAAGATGCTCACGAGGTTCGCAGTGGCGAACCTAAGGGATGGGGAGAAGCAGTAATGGACGCAGCGCAGCAGGAAGCCACGGCAAGAGCCAGAGAGCTTCAGCGCAGTTGGTACGGGGAGCCGCTGGGGGCGCTCTTCCGTCGCCTGATCGACGATCTCGGGCTCAATCAGGCCCGTCTCGCGGCCGTGCTCGGGCTCTCCGCGCCCATGCTCTCCCAGCTGATGAGCGGCCAGCGCGCCAAGATCGGCAACCCGGCCGTCGTCCAGCGCGTCCAGGCCCTCCAGGAGCTCGCCGTCCAGGTCGCCGACGGCAGCGTCAGCGCCGCCGAGGCCACCGCCCGCATGGACGAGGTGAAGAAGTCCCAGGGCGGCTCCGTCCTCACCGGCACCGCCCCGGCCGCCGCCGGGACGGGCGCCCCGACCGTGCGCCGCGTCGTCCGCGAGATCCAGTCGCTGCTGCGCTCCGTGTCCGCCGCCGGCGACATCATCGACGCCGCCGACTCCCTCGCCCCGGCCCACCCGGAACTGGCAGAGTTCCTCCGGGTGTACGGCGCCGGGCGCACCGCCGACGCGGTCGCCCACTACGAGTCGCACCAGAACTGACGCAACGACGGACGCAGCGACGGACGCAGCGGCACAGCAGACGCAACGGGGAGCGGGCGCAGCACGATGGGTGAGGTCTTCGCCGGCCGGTACGAGCTGATCGACCCGATCGGGCGGGGCGGGGCGGGCGCGGTGTGGCGCGCCTGGGACCACCGCCGACGCCGGTACGTGGCGGCCAAGGTGCTCCAGCAGAGCGACGCGCACACGCTGCTCCGCTTCGTCCGCGAGCAGGCGCTGCGGATCGACCATCCGCACGTCCTCGCCCCGGCCAGCTGGGCCGCCGACGACGACAAGGTCCTCTTCACCATGGACCTCGTCGCCGGCGGCTCGCTGGCGCACGTCGTCAGGGACAACGGGCCGCTGCCCCCGCACCTCGTCTGCGCCCTGCTCGACCAGCTGCTGTCCGGTCTCGCCACGGTCCACGCCGAGGGGGTCGTGCACCGGGACATCAAGCCGGCCAACATCCTGCTCGACGTCACCGGCACCGGGCGGCCGCACCTGCGCCTGTCCGACTTCGGCATCTCCATGCGCAAGGGCGAGCCCCGCCTCACCGAGACCGACTACGTCGTCGGCACGCCCGGCTACTTCGCGCCCGAGCAGCTCATGGGCGCCGAACCCGACTTCACCGCCGACCTCTTCGCCGTCGGCCTGGTCGGCCTGTACCTGCTCCACGGCCGGAGCCCGGACTCCCGGGCGCTCGTCGACCACTTCCGCGCGCACGGCACCCCGAGCGCCCCGGAGAGCGTCCCCGAGCCGCTGTGGCAGGTCCTGGCCGGTCTCCTCCAGCCGGACCCGGGGGCCCGTTTCCGTACGGCCACGGGGGCGCGCAAGGCGCTGCACGCGGCGGCCGAGCTGGTGCCCGGGCCGCGACCGGACGAGCCGCCGGTCGCGATCGTCGACCAGATCGGCCCGCTCCCGGCCGGGTTCGGCCCGCAGGGCCCGCTCGGCCCGACGGACGCGGCCCCCGCACCCGTCCCCGTCCCCGTACCCGCGCCCGCGCCCGTACCCGTACCGCCGCAGCCGCCGACGCATCCCCCGGCCCGCGCGGCGTCCGAGACGGGCAGCTTCCACCTGCCCCCGCCGCTCACGCCGACAGTCCCGCCGTCGCCGGCACCGGCACCGACCCCGACGGCCTTCGCCCAGGCCCCCACGGCGGGAGCCCCGTACGGGCAGCCCACGCCTCACCCGGCCGCCCACCCGGCCGCCCACCCGGCCGCTCAGCCGGTCCCCCGGACTCCCGTCGCCGCGCCCGCCCCCGGACGCCGTCCGGGACCGCCCCCGAAGGTCGCGGTCCCGGTGTTCCTGCTGGCACTGGTCTGCCTGGCGGTCGGCTTCTGGGCGCTCTCCCAGACCTGACACCTGAACCGGGTGCCGCAAGGCCCCCAGGGGCCCAGAAGGCCCCTACAGGCCCTCCACGCCCCTCCCTCGCCCTCCTACGCCCTCCTACGCCGTCCGGCGCCGGGCGAGCGCCGTCCACGCGCCCAGGCCGAGCAGGAGCGCGCTCCCGGTCCCGATCCCGGCGACCGCGACGGCCCGCATGGTCCCGCTCCGCTCCTCGGCCGCCACGCCCTCGGCCCCGCTCGCGCCGCTCTCCGCCGCGTCCTTGTCCCCGGCGGTCACCGCGAAGGGACCGGGGTCCCCGTCGTACCCGGGACCGGGCTTCGCCGCGCCCGTGACGCGGACCCGGAGCGTCAGGGGCACGGCCGCGTCCCCGTACTCCTTGGCGATCGCCGGGCTGAGCGTCGCCGACAGGTAGTACCAGCCCGCGAAGCGCATGCCGTTGGTGGCGTCGTTGTACGAGGTCCGGTTCTCGTGGGCGACCGGCCGCAGCGGGTCGAGGGCGAGCGTCGAGGGCTTGCCGGAGTAGCTGCCGGAGTACTCGTCGACGTGGCCGAACGCCGGGTTCTCCAGGGAGATCGCGAGGGCGTTGCCGACGTACTCGTCCCCGGTCGCGCTGCTGCCGAGCTCCGCCGTGGCGAAGAGCTGCTGGCCCCAGTCGACGGGCACCCGGAAGTAGAGGGTCTGGCCGGGCCTGATGTCGGAGCGCCACTCGCCCTCGCGCAGTGAGGCGGCGTCGGCGAGGCCGTCCCCGCCCTGGCGCGGCCGCGGACCGCCGGTGGGCGGCGCCGGCGTGGCGGAGGGCCACACCTCGGGGAGTTCGGTCGGCCCGGCCTTCTTCAGGCGGGGCTCGGTCAGGTGCCGGATCTCCAGCTCCCAGTCGTCCGCGCTGGACGTGGGCTTGGAGGTGCGCTCGACGAGGACGTAGAAGGCGCCCGCGCTCTGGCAGCTCGTCGCGTCGGGGTCGATGATCCGGCGGGCGTACGCGGCGAGGGGGCGCGGGTACTCGGAGGAGGAGAACAGCGTCTGCTGGTAGCCGCAGTCGGTGCCGCTGCCGTCCTGGAGGGTCACCTTGACGCCGTCGCCGTACGCGACGAGGCCGCCGGGCTTCGGGACGGCGACGACGGAGACGTAGGCGTCGAGCCGGTCGTCGAGGTCGACGCGGTAGTAGACCTTGCCGTCCTTCTTGAGCGTGTCGCGGTAGACCTGCCCCGGCCGCAGCCGGGTGGCGTTGGCGCTGGAGGCGGCGCCCTTGACCCGCTCGGCCCTGGCGTCGAAGGCGTACGGGGGAAGGGGGCCGCCACCGGCCGCCAGGGCCTGCGCCGGCCCGCCCGCCACCACCGCCAGGACGGCGGCGGCCAGCGCCGCCGCTCTCCGCCCGATCCCGGACCGCTTTCTCACGCGCCACCCCTCGACTTCACGTAAGCAACTGATCGTTTTGCTCAGGCAAAGCGAAGCCCCGGCCCGCACTCGCGCGGCCGGGGCTTCACCCACGGACAGTCTTCGTCAGACGGTCTTCGTCTCAGACACCCGAACCTGCGGGCACGGAGTCGGTCGCCTCCGTCCACAGGTCCTGCTCGGCGCGGTCCGCCTGGATCTGGCGGTACACGAGGAGCCCGCCGATGGCGGCCAGTGCGACCAGGAGAAGCTTCTTCACCGCGAGACCTCGTCTTTCATTGACGTAGGGGGACTTCTGGCGTTCTGACGCCCACTCTACACATCGACCGATACCGATCGGTGACCTATGGGCGCTTCAAACCCCGTACAAACAAATCGACCCGGATGAACGAATCATCCGGGTCGATCTGAACTGTGGGGCTAACAGGATTTGAACCTGTGGCCTCATCCTTATCAGGGATGCGCTCTAACCAACTGAGCTATAGCCCCGCCGCGCTTTGCGGTGTGTGTCCCGCGCGCTGACTCCTGAACATTAGCGCACGTGGGGGCCAGTCCCAAAATCGGTTCCGAAGGACCGGCCCCACGCGGCGCGTACGAGGACTACTCGTCCTCGGCCAGCGTCAGCTCCACGCCGCCCACGAACCCGGCGGACAGGTTGTAGATGAACGCGCCGAGCGTCGCCAGGGCGGTCATCAGGACCACGTCGATCACCGCGATCACCGAGGTGAACGTGAGGACCCGCGGCAGCGAGAGGAAGGACTGCAGGTCGAAGCCGTTGGACTCGTTGGAGCCCGTGGCCTCGCTGATCGTGCCGCCGACCGTGGAGAAGACGCCCATGGAGTCCATGACCATCCACAGCACCGCCGCGGCCACGACCGTGCAGATGCCCAGCGCGATGGAGAGCAGGAAGCTCACCTTCATCACCGACCACGGATCGGCCTTGGCCACCCGCAGGCGCGCCTTGCGGGTGCGCGGCGTCGTACGCGCGCCCGTACGCGGCCTGCGCACGGCCCCCGCGCCCGCCTGGCCGCCCAGCGTGCCGCCCGCCAGGCCGCCGGCCTGACCGGCCGCCTGGCCACCCGTCTGGCCGCCCGACGCCGAAGCGCCGTACGCCTGCGGCGGGTGGTACGGGCCGCTCGGCTGCTGCGTGTGGGCACGCTCGCCGGGCAGAGGCCCGCTGTAGTTGTCGTACGAGGACTGCTGCCCTCGACTGTCCGTCACCGCAACCCCCTGGGAGTCCGTGGCGGGGCCACGGGCGCCGTTCGCTCCAGCACCAGCAGAAGCTCCGGCAGCCGCCGATCCGGCGCCCGTGGCTCCACTCACGCTCTTACTCCTCGTGCTCCCCGGCCGAGGGCTCCGTGCCCTCGACTGCCTCGACTGCCTCGGCACCGGTCTCGGCGTCGGTCTCGGCGTCGACCGCGTCGACGTCCTCGTCCTCACCGCCGGCCTCGGCGTTCCGTGCGATGCCGACGACGGCATCGCGCTTGCCCAGGTTGATCAGCTGGACGCCCATGGTGTCACGGCCGGTCTCCCTGACTTCGTTGACTCGCGTACGAATCACACCGCCGGACAGCGTGATGGCGAGGATCTCGTCGGTCTCCTCGACCACCAGCGCGCCCACGAGCGAGCCGCGGTCCTCCACGATCTTGGCGGCCTTGATACCGAGGCCGCCACGGCCCTGGACGCGGTACTCGTCGACGGGGGTGCGCTTGGCGTACCCGCCGTCGGTCGCGGTGAAGACGAACGTACCGGGCCGGACGACATTCATCGAGAGCAGGTCGTCGTCCTCGCGGAAACTCATGCCCTTGACGCCCGAGGTCGCGCGGCCCATCGGGCGCAGCGCGTCGTCCGTCGCCGTGAAGCGGATGGACTGCGCCTTCCGGGAGACCAGGAGCAGGTCGTCCTCGGCGGAGACCAGCTCGGCGCCGATCAGCTCGTCGTCGCTGCCGTCCTCCCGCTCGCGCAGGTTGATGGCGATGACGCCGCCGGAGCGGGGCGAGTCGTAGTCCTTCAGCGCGGTCTTCTTCACGAGGCCGGCCTTGGTGGCGAGCACCAGGTAGGGCGCGGCGTCGTAGTCGCGGATCGCGAGGATCTGGGCGATCTGCTCGTCCGGCTGGAAGGCGAGGAGGTTCGCCACGTGCTGGCCGCGGGCGTCGCGGCCGGCGTCGGGGAGCTCGTACGCCTTGGCCCGGTAGACCCGGCCCTTGTTGGTGAAGAAGAGCAGCCAGTGGTGGGTGGTGGAGACGAAGAAGTGGTCGACGATGTCGTCCTGCTTCAGCTTCGTCCCGCGCACGCCCTTGCCGCCGCGCTTCTGCGAGCGGTAGTCCTCGGTCTTCGTCCGCTTCACGTAGCCACCGCGCGAGATGGTGACGACGATGTCCTCCTCGGCGATCAGGTCCTCGATGGACATGTCACCGTCGAAGGGCACCAGCTTGGAGCGGCGGTCGTCGCCGAACTTCTCGACGAGCGCGGCCAGCTCCTCGCTGACGATCGTGCGCTGGCGCTCGGGGGAGGCCAGGATCGCGTTGTACTCGTTGATCTTCGCCTGGAGCTCGTCGTGCTCGGCGATGATCTTCTGGCGCTCCAGGGCCGCGAGGCGACGGAGCTGCATCTCCAGGATCGCGTTGGCCTGGATCTCGTCGATCGTCAGCAGGCCCATCAGGCCGGTGCGGGCGACGTCGACGGTCTCGCTGCGCCGGATGAGGGCGATGACCTCGTCGATCGCGTCCAGGGCCTTGAGCAGACCGCGCAGGATGTGGGCGCGCTCCTCGGCCTTGCGGAGCCGGAAGCGGGTCCGGCGCACGATGACCTCGATCTGGTGCGTCACCCAGTGGCGGATGAACGCGTCGAGGGAGAGCGTGCGCGGCACACCGTCGACGAGCGCCAGCATGTTCGCGCCGAAGTTCGTCTGGAGGTCGGTGTGCTTGTAGAGGTTGTTCAGGACGACCTTGGCGACGGCGTCGCGCTTGAGCACGATGACGAGGCGCTGGCCGGTCCGGGACGAGGTCTCGTCGCGGACGTCGGCGATGCCGCCGATCTTGCCGTCCTTGACGAGGTCGGCGATCTTCTGCGCGAGGTTGTCCGGGTTGGTCTGGTACGGGAGCTCCGTGACCACCAGACACTGGCGGTTCTGGATCTCCTCGACCTCGACGACCGCACGCATCGTGATGGAGCCGCGACCGGTGCGGTACGCCTCCTCGATGCCCTTGCGGCCGACGACGAGCGCGCCGGTCGGGAAGTCCGGGCCCTTGATGCGCTCGATGAGCGCGTCGAGGAGCTCCTCGTGCGAGGCCTCGGGGTGGGCGAGGTACCACTGCGCGCCGTCCGCGACCTCGCGGAGGTTGTGCGGCGGGATGTTGGTGGCCATGCCGACGGCGATGCCGGCGGAGCCGTTGATCAGCAGGTTCGGGAAGCGCGACGGCAGGACCGTCGGCTCCTGGTTCCGGCCGTCGTAGTTGTCCTGGAAGTCGACGGTCTCCTCGTCGATGTCCCGGAGCATCTCCATCGACAGCGTCATGAGCTTGCACTCGGTGTACCGCATGGCGGCGGCCGGGTCGTTGCCCGGGGAACCGAAGTTGCCGTTGGAGTCGACGAGCGGCATGCGCATCGACCAGGGCTGGGCGAGGCGGACGAGCGCGTCGTAGATCGAGGAGTCGCCGTGCGGGTGGTACGTACCCATGACGTCACCGACGACGCGGGCGCACTTGTAGAAGCCCTTCTCGGGCCGGTAGCCGCCGTCGTACATCGCGTACAGCACGCGCCGGTGGACGGGCTTCAGGCCGTCCCGTACGTCGGGGAGCGCGCGGGACACGATGACGGACATCGCGTAGTCGAGGTACGAGCGCTGCATCTCGGTCTCGAGCCCGACGGGCTCGATCCGGAGGACGGGCTCCTGCTCTTCGGTGGTGCCAGGGGTGTTTTCGTCGGCCATTGCTGGTCGTCAGTCCTTTCGTACGGTCAGCTGAGACCGACTCAGATGTCGAGGAAGCGAACGTCCTTGGCGTTGCGCTGGATGAACGAGCGGCGTGCCTCGACGTCCTCGCCCATCAGCACCGAGAACAGGTCGTCGGCCTGCGCCGCGTCGTCCAGGGTGACCTGGCCGAGGACACGGTGCTCGACGTCCATGGTGGTGACGCGCAGCTCCTCGGCGTTCATCTCGCCGAGACCCTTGAAGCGCTGGATCGAGTCTTCCTTGATCCGCTTGCCGTTCTGCTTGCCCAGCTCGACGAGCGCGTCCCGCTCGCGGTCCGAGTACGCGTACTCGAAGTCGTCCCGGCCCCACTTGATCTTGTAGAGCGGCGGGCGGGAGAGGTAGACGTGCCCGGCCTCGACCAGCGGCCGCATGAAGCGGAAGAGGAAGGTCAGGAGCAGGGTGTTGATGTGCTGACCGTCGACGTCGGCGTCCGCCATCAGGATGATCTTGTGATAGCGGAGCTTCTCGATGTCGAAGTCCTCGTGGACACCGGTGCCGAAGGCGGAGATCAGCGCCTGGACCTCGGTGTTCTGGAGGATCTTGTCGATACGGGCCTTCTCGACGTTCAGGATCTTGCCGCGGATCGGCAGGATGGCCTGGTACATCGGGTTGCGGCCGGACTTGGCCGAGCCGCCGGCGGAGTCACCCTCGACGATGAAGATCTCGCACTTGGTGGGGTCGTTCGACTGGCAGTCGGAGAGCTTGCCCGGCAGGGAGGCCGACTCCAGCAGGCCCTTGCGGCGGGTGAGGTCGCGGGCCTTGCGGGCGGCCACGCGCGCGGTGGCGGCGGTGATGCCCTTGCGGATGATGTCCGCGGCCTCGTTGGGGTTGCGGTCGAACCAGTCCGTCAGGTGCTCGAAGACGACCTTCTGGACGAAGGTCTTCGCCTCGGTGTTGCCGAGCTTCGTCTTCGTCTGGCCCTCGAACTGCGGCTCGCCGAGCTTGACCGAGATGATCGCGGTCAGACCCTCGCGGATGTCGTCACCCGTGAGGTTGTCGTCCTTCTCGCGGAGCAGCTTCTTGTCGCGCGCGTACTTGTTGACGAGCGTCGTCAGCGCGGCGCGGAAGCCCTCCTCGTGCGTACCGCCCTCGTGCGTGTGGATCGTGTTCGCGAACGAGTACACGCCCTCGCTGTACGAGGAGTTCCACTGCATCGCGATCTCGACCGAGAGGAGGCGCTCCTTGTCCTCGGCCTCGACGTCGATGACGGTGGGGTGGATGAGCTCGCCCTTGCGCGAGTTCAGGTACTTCACGAAGTCGACGATGCCGCCCTCGTAGTGGTACTTGACCGTGCGCGCGGCCGGCTCGGCGGTCGCCTCGGCGTCCGGGTCGTCGGCGCCGACGGTGGCCTTCGCGGACTCCCGCTCGTCGGTGAGCTGGATGGTCAGGCCCTTGTTGAGGAAGGCCATCTCCTGGAAGCGGCGCGAGAGCGTCTCGAAGGAGTACTCGGTCGTCTCGAAGATGTCCGGGTCGGACCAGAAGGTGACCGAGGTACCGGTCTCCGAGGTCTCCTCGTGCTTCGCGAGGGGCGCCGTGGGGACGCCCATCTTGTAGTCCTGGGTCCAGCGGTGTCCGTCGGTCTTGACCTCGACGGAGACCTTGGTGGACAGGGCGTTCACGACCGAGACGCCGACGCCGTGCAGACCACCGGAGACCGCGTAGCCGCCGCCGCCGAACTTGCCGCCCGCGTGCAGCACGGTCAGGACGACCTCGACGGCCGGCTTGCCCTCGGACGGGACGATGCCGACCGGGATGCCGCGGCCGTTGTCGACGACGCGGACGCCGCCGTCGGCGAGGATCGTCACGTCGATGGTGTCGGCGTGGCCGGCCAGGGCTTCGTCGACCGAGTTGTCGACGACCTCCTGCACCATGTGGTGCAGACCGCGCTCACCGGTCGAGCCGATGTACATGCCAGGGCGCTTGCGCACGGCATCCAGGCCCTCAAGAACCTGGATGTTGCTGGCGGTGTACTGGTTGTTCTCGTTGGGGTTGCCGGAATCGGCCACGAAGCGCCCTTTCTGGCACAGCACAGGCCGTTCTCCGGGCATACGGGAGCGGCTGCGTCGTTCGACATGTTCCGCAGGGTGGCGGGATTGTCTTCCAGTCTACCGGTAGCGCCGACACTCATGGGGGTTTGGCGGTCCCTGAGTCCGCATGTGCCGCCCTCGCCGGGACCAAGACGACTCCCCATATCCAGACAGGCCCCCCAGAGCCCCCTGACGGCCACCCAGCGCTTCGCCCCATAACCCTCCACCCAGAAACCCGCCACCGGACACTGGCCACGTTGTGGGCATGCGTTCCGCACCGCGTTGTGGGCATGCGTTCCGCCGGGGCCGGGGGTCCCCCCTGCTCGAGCGAAGTCGAGAGCTTGGGGGCGGGTGGACACACGCCCACGCGCACGGCGCCCTCTGCTTGGACCCGCCACCCATAGGGCCTGGCCCGTACCGCCAGAACGCACATGGGGCCGGCGCCCATAGACACCAGCCCCACCCCCGTACCGCCCGGCGCCCAAGCCGCCCGCGCTCTAGCCGTACGTGTCGCCCGGCCCCACAGACCCCGGCGCCCGCAACGGCCCGTACCCCCGCCGCGGCCCCTGCGGCCCCAGCACCTTGATCAGCCGTACCGTCCCGTGCCCGAGATCCTCGTTGAGCCGGGCCACCAGCCGCGGCGCCAGCAGCCGCAGCTGCGTCGCCCACGCCGTGGAGTCGCACTGCACCGTCAGCACCCGCGCGTCCGGCTCGTCGTCGAACTTCACCGGCACGCAGTGCTTCGCCAGGTCCTCCCCGACGATCTGGGGCCACCGCCCCATCACCCCGCCGACCGCCGCCGGCGTCTCCCAGCCGCGCTCGGTGATCAGCCGGTTGATCGCCGAACCGAGCGCCATGGGGTCGCGCCCGTCGGCGCGCGCGCCGGAGCGCAAGCCGCCCCCGCGCCGCGCCTGCTTCTTCTGCTGCGCCGCCGCACCCTTGGCCCGGGCCGCCTCCTTGGCCGCGCGCAGCGCGACCCGGGCGAGATCCACACCGGACGCCTCCGGAACCGCGGGCTTGTCCACAGCCTGTGGGGATTCCTGCGCCTTGCCGCCGTCGCCTTCGCCGCTCATACCCGTTCCACCGTCCCTCCGGCCACCGCGTACCGCGTCCCCGCGAGGATCCCCGGCACGTCGTCGTCCACAGCCGCCGTGACGAGCACCTGCTCTCCGCCCGCGACCAGCTCCGCGAGCCGCTCCCGGCGCCGCGCGTCGAGCTCGGCGAAGACGTCGTCGAGGACGAGGACGGGCTCGTTGCCCTCGGAACGGAGCAGGTCGTACGAGGCCAGGCGCAGCGCGAGCGCGTACGACCAGGACTCCCCGTGACTCGCGTACCCCTTCGCCGGCAGGTCGCCGAGGCGCAGCAGCAGGTCGTCGCGGTGCGGTCCGACGAGCGTGACGCCTCGCTCGACCTCCTGCTTGCGGACCTCGCCGAGCGCGGCGAGCAGCTGCTCGTACAGCTCCTCGCGGCTCTGCCCGGGGCCCGGCGCGGAGGGCTTGTACTCCAGGAGCAGCGGTCCGCCGCCCGGCGCGAGCTGTTCGTACGCCTTGTCGGCGAGCGGCTGGAGGGTGTGGATCAGGTCGAGCCGCTGCGCGAGCAGCTCGGCTCCGGCGCGCGCGAGGTGCTGGTCCCACACGTCGAGGGTGGACAGGTCCATGCCCCGGCCGCCGTGCCGCCGCGCCATGGCGGCGGACTTCAGGAGCGTGTTGCGCTGCTTCAGCACGCGCTCGTAGTCGGAGCGCACGCCCGCCATGCGCGGCGTGCGCGCCGTGATCAGCTCGTCGAGGAAGCGCCGGCGCTCGCCGGGGTCGCCCTTCACCAGGGCGAGGTCCTCGGGCGCGAAGAGCACGGTCCGGACGATCCCCAGCACGTCACGCGGTCTGACCTGCGAGGACCTGTTGATACGGGCGCGGTTGGCGCGGCCCGGATTGAGTTCGAGCTCGACGAGCTGGGAGCGTTCGCCCTGGGTGACGGCGGCGCGGATGATCGCGCGCTCGGCCCCCATCCGTACGAGCGGGGCGTCGGAGGCGACGCGGTGGCTGCCGAGGGTCGCGAGGTAGCCGACCGCCTCGACGAGGTTGGTCTTCCCCTGGCCGTTGGCCCCCACGAACGCGGTGACGCCCGGGTCGAGCGGAACCTCGACCCGGGCGTACGAGCGGAAGTCGGCCAGCGAGAGATGCGTGACGTGCATGGTGGGCGCCGACCTTCTTCCCCCGGCGGCTGTGCACCGCGGGGTGCACAGCCTGTGGATTACTTCTTCGTCTCGACCGCGTGGCCACCGAACTGGTTGCGCAGCGCGGCGATCATCTTCATCTGCGGGGAGTCGTCCTGGCGGGAGGCGAACCGCGCGAACAGCGAGGCGGTGATCGCCGGCAGCGGGACGGCGTTGTCGATGGCGGCCTCGACCGTCCACCGGCCCTCGCCGGAGTCCGAGGCGTAGCCGCGGAGACCGTCCAGGTGCTCGTCCTCGTCGAGGGCGTTCACCGCGAGGTCGAGCAGCCAGGAACGGATGACCGTGCCCTCCTGCCAGGAGCGGAAGACCTCGCGCACGTCCGTGACGGAGTCGACCTTCTCCAGGAGCTCCCAGCCCTCGGCGTAGGCCTGCATCATGGCGTACTCGATGCCGTTGTGGACCATCTTCGCGAAGTGGCCGGCGCCGACCTTGCCGGCGTGGACCGAGCCGAACTCGCCCTCGGGCTTGAGGGCGTCGAAGATCGGCTGGACCTTCGCGACGTCCTCGGCGGAGCCGCCGTACATCAGCGCGTAGCCGTTCTCCAGGCCCCAGACGCCGCCGGAGACGCCGCAGTCGACGAACCCGATGCCCTTGGCGGCGAGCTCCTCGGCGTGCTTCTCGTCGTCGGTCCAGCGGGAGTTGCCGCCGTCCACGACGATGTCGCCGGGGGAGAGCAGGTCGGCCAGCTCGTCGATCGTGGACTGGGTCGCGGCACCGGCCGGGACCATCACCCACACGACGCGCGGGCCCTTGAGCTTGCCCACAAGCTCTTCGAGGCTGTGGACATCGGCGAGGTCCGGGTTGCGGTCGTATCCGATGACGGTGTGGCCTGCGCGGCGAATGCGCTCGCGCATGTTGCCGCCCATCTTGCCGAGACCGACGAGACCGAGCTCCATCAGAGATTCCTTAAGCGTCGTGTGCGGTGTACCCGGGACCGAGCCTACGCCCGGCCCCCGCCGCACACCTGTGGGGTCAGCCGCTCAGGCGATGCCCCCGTTTCCGCTCGTCAGCCCGACAGACGCACCGGCATGATCAGGTACTTGTACGCCTCGTCCGCCTCCGCGTCGAGCGCGGGCTTGCCGCTCAGGAGCGCGGGCTTCGTGGACGTGGTGAAGGAGAGCTGGGCGACCGGGGAGTCGATCGCGCTCAGGCCGTCCAGGAGGAAGGTCGGGTTGAAGGCGATCGAGATGTCGTCGCCGTCGAGCTGCGCGTCGACCCTTTCCACAGCCTGTGCGTCGTCGCTGGAGCCGGCCTCCAGGATCAGCACGCCCTGCTCGAAGCTCAGGCGGACCGGCGTGTTGCGCTCGGCGACCAGGGCGACGCGCTTGACGGCCTCGACGAACGGCGCGGTCTCGATCACCGCGACCGAGTTGAACTCGGTCGGGAAGAGCGTCCGGTACTTCGGCAGGTCGCCTTCCAGGAGGCGGGTGGTGGTGCGGCGGCCCGCACCCTCGAAGCCGATGAGGCCCTCGCCCTTGCCGGAGCCCGAGAGCGCCAGGGTGACCGTGTCGCCGCTCGTGAGCGCCTTGGCGGTGTCCAGGAGCGTCTTGGCGGGCACCAGGGCCACGGCTGACGCATCGGGGGACTCCGGCTTCCACAGGAACTCGCGGACCGCGAAGCGGTAGCGGTCGGTGGAGGCCAGGGTGACCGTGTCGCCCTCGATCTCGATGCGCACACCGGTGAGGACGGGCAGCGTGTCGTCACGGCCGGCGGCGATGGCCACCTGGGCGGCGGCGGAGGCGAAGACCTCGCCGGGGACCGTGCCGGTCGCGGTGGGCATCTCCGGCAGCGCCGGGTACTCCTCCACCGGCAGGGTGTGGAGGGTGAAGCGGGAGGAGCCGCAGACGACGGTCGCCCGTACACCGTCTGTGGAGATCTCCACCGGACGGTTGGGGAGGGCGCGGCAGATGTCGGCGAGCAGACGGCCCGAGACGAGGACGGTGCCGTCCTCCTCGACCTCCGCCTCGACGGAGACGCGGGCCGAGACCTCGTAGTCGAAGCTCGAGAAGCTCAGGGCGCCGTCCTCGGCCTTCAGCAGAAGGCCCGCGAGTACGGGCGCCGGCGGACGGGCCGGGAGGCTGCGGGCCACCCAGGCCACCGCCTCGGCGAGTACGTCGCGCTCCACCCGGATCTTCACCGGAACCGCCTCCTGCTTGTTGCTGGCTCTTCGTCGACTGCGGGAACCAGTCTGACGTACGCCGCCGACACTCGTCGCTGCTCCTGGGTCAAATCGCGACGAGGGCGCGTCGGAGCTCCGGAGGCGAGTTGTCCACACGTCCCACTTCGAAGCGAATTCCGGGCTAACTCTATGTGGGAGTAGTAGTAGGGCCTGTGGAAACCGTGGATAACGTCGTTTTCGCAGGTCAGGTGCGGTTTTTTGTCCACCGACCCTGTGGGTGAACCCCGTGGACAACTGGGGTGTTCTGTGGACACCCGAAAGTTCTGCACACCCGATACACAGGCCATGGGGAGTTCTCCCCAGCACTGTCCCCAGCTTTCCCCAGGTTCCCCACAGCCCAAACGTCTCCCTTGGTGTGACCGCTTTCACTCTGGCCGGTGAGCGGGGGTGTTTCGTTGCCGAACAGTGGACAGCGGTGTGGAGAAGCTGTGGGCAACCGACCCCCGCCTGTGGGCAGCCGGTGGACAACCTCCGAGACGCCCTGTGGACGAAAGATTCATCCACAGGCTGTGGAGATCGTTTGCCAACAATTCCACAGGGGCCTGACCTGGGGTGATGGACTGTCACCAGGCCAGCCTGTGGACACATTCCGGATAACTTCGTAGTCCCCACCCTGTGGACGGGAGATCATCCCCCAATCTGTGGAGAACCTGCCACCGGAACGGAGTAATCGAACAGCCCGCGCTCGTACACAGCTGTGCACGGTGGGGCTGTGTACGACGAAGGGGGCCCGGGAACACGACGAAGGGCGTCCGGGAGGACGACGAAGGGCGCCCCGGGAGGTGTCCCGAGGCGCCCTACAGAGGCTCTGGAGGCCCTGATCGGCCCTGTGTCAGCCGTTCTTGATGCGGTTGGTGAGCTCGGTGACCTGGTTGTAGATGGAGCGCCGCTCCGCCATCAGGGCACGGATCTTCCGGTCCGCGTGCATCACCGTCGTGTGGTCGCGGCCGCCGAACTGCGCGCCGATCTTCGGCAGTGACAGGTCCGTCAGCTCACGGCACAGGTACATCGCGATCTGCCGGGCTGTCACCAGGACGCGGCTCCGCGAGGATCCGCAGAGGTCCTCCACCGTCAGCCCGAAGTAGTCGGCCGTGGCCGCCATGATGGCCGGGGCGGTGATCTCCGGCGAGCTGTCCTCGCCGCCGGGGATCAGGTCCTTGAGGACGATCTCGGTCAGCCCCAGGTCCACCGGCTGCCGGTTGAGGCTCGCGAACGCCGTCACCCGGATCAGCGCGCCCTCCAGCTCACGGATGTTCCGCGAGATCCGGGAGGCGATGAACTCCAGCACCTCCGGCGGGGCGTTGAGCTGCTCCTGCACCGCCTTCTTGCGGAGGATCGCGATGCGCGTCTCCAGCTCCGGCGGCTGCACGTCGGTGGTGAGACCCCACTCGAAGCGGTTGCGGAGCCGGTCCTCCAGGGTCACCAGCTGCTTGGGCGGCCGGTCCGAGGAGAGCACGATCTGCTTGTTCGCGTTGTGGAGCGTGTTGAACGTGTGGAAGAACTCCTCCTGCGTCGACTCCTTGCTCGCGAGGAACTGGATGTCGTCGACGAGCAGGATGTCCACGTCGCGGTAGCGCTTGCGGAACGCGTCGCCCTTGCCGTCGCGGATCGAGTTGATGAACTCGTTCGTGAACTCCTCCGAGCTCACGTACCGCACGCGCGTGCCCGGGTAGAGGCTCCGCGCGTAGTGCCCGATCGCGTGCAGCAGGTGGGTCTTGCCGAGACCCGACTCCCCGTAGACGAAGAGCGGGTTGTACGCCTTCGCCGGCGCCTCGGCCACCGCGACGGCGGCGGCGTGCGCGAACCGGTTCGAGGAACCGATGACGAAGGTGTCGAAGAGGTACTTGGGGTTCAGGCGCGCGTGCTGCTCGCCCGGCGCCCCGGAACCGCCCTGCCCGGAGGAACCGGAACCCGAACCGGGACCGCCCGGCACGTGACCGCCGCCGTGGACCGGCCCGCCGCCCGGCCGGGGGCCGGGACGGGCGCCGGGGCCCTGCGGGTCGGGAAGCTCGGCCCGCTCGGGACGCTGCGGCTGCTCGTACCCGCGCGCGGGCTCGTCGTACCGGGGCTGCCGGGACTGCTCGGGACCGGTGTACGGGGCGCGCTCCTGGTAACCGCCGAGGCGCGGCTGCTGCCAGGACAGGTCCTCCTGGGTGCGCGGCCAGGAGCCCGGGTCGGGCCGCTGCGGCTGCTGGTACTCCGGATAGGCCGGCCGCACGGTCGGCAGCGTGTCCTCGGGGAGCTGACGGTGTCCGTACCCTTCGTACTTCTCGTACGCGTCGGGCCCCGGTCGCTCGTCGTAGCGGGGCTGCTGCGCGGGAGGCGCCGGCGGGGTCGGCTCGCCGACGGAGTCGTCGACGGTGATCGCGATCCGGATCGGACGCCCGCACTCGCGGCTCAGGGTCTCGCTGATCAGCGGGGCCAGCCGGCCTTCGAGGACGCGCTTCCCCCACTCGTTGGGCACGGCGAGGAGAGCGGTGTCGGCCACCAGGGCCAGCGGCTGGCAGCGCTCGATCCACTGCTTGTCCTTGGCCTCGATCCCTTGCTGGCCTTCGCCGAGGAGGTGCTCGAGGACGCGTGGCCACACTGCGGCAAGATCGGCAGGTACGTCAGCCACGGAGCACGCTTTCTCGCAGAGGATCAGGTGAGGAGGGAGAGGAAGGACAGGAAAGGACAGAACGGAAAAGACTGTGGAGTCTCCCCACGGTAGTCGGGGCGGCTGACGCGGTTCAAGTTGTTGTCCACAGCCTGTGCATAATGGACCATGGCGACAGGTCGGTTTGACCGGATGGCGTAGCCGCGCGTACCGTGACCAGGTCGAGTTGTCGATGGCTGCTGCCGCCTGCCTCCGATGGGCAAAGATCACGATCTGTGGTCGCGAAGCGGTGCAATCGGGCGTTACGAGCTACTCGTGGGCGCACGGTGACAGCCAGGCGATGTCCCGCCACCACCCGAATCATTTCTGGAGCCCCCGAGTGAGCAAGCGCACCTTCCAGCCGAACAACCGTCGTCGCGCGAAGACCCACGGCTTCCGCCTGCGCATGCGTACCCGTGCCGGCCGCGCCATCCTGGCGAACCGCCGTGGCAAGGGTCGCGCGAGCCTGTCCGCCTGATCCACTTAAACAGGTCATGACGTGCTGCCTACCGAGAATCGGCTGAGGCGGCGCGAGGACTTCGCAACCGCGGTACGCCGAGGTCGCCGGGCTGGTCGCCCGCTCCTCGTCGTCCACCTACGCAGCGGTGCAACGGACCCGCACGCGTCCGGGGAGAGCGTTTCCCCGGCGCGTGCGGGTTTCGTCGTGAGCAAGGCCGTGGGCGGTGCGGTGGTGCGCAACCAGGTGAAGCGTCGCTTGCGCCACATTCTCCGCGACCGACTCGCCGAGCTGCCTCCCGGTAGCCTGGTGGTCGTACGGGCGTTGCCCGGAGCCGGTGACGCCGACCACGCACAGCTGGCCCGAGACCTGGACGCCGCCTTCCAGCGGCTGCTGGGAGGGGGCGCGCGATGAAGTACCCGCTGCTGGCTCTCATCAAGCTGTACCAGTGGACGATCAGCCCTCTCCTGGGTCCCGTCTGCCGGTACTACCCGTCGTGTTCCCACTACGGATTCACGGCCATCGACCGACATGGCGCGATCAAGGGCACGGCCCTGACCGCCTGGCGCATCCTGCGGTGCAATCCGTGGTCGCCGGGCGGTGTGGACCATGTCCCCGCGCGCAAGCGCCCCCGCTGGCACGAAATGCTGAGGAACGCGCTGCGCGGCGACACGGGCGGGTCCACCGCCGAGACGAGCCCGGCCGCAGAGACCTCGCCCAATGCTCAAGGAGCCTGATTAGTGGACACGATTGCCAGTCTGTTCAGCTTCATCACCACACCTGTCTCATGGGTGATCGTCCAGTTCCACACGGTGTACGGGAAGATCTTCGGCCCTGACACCGGGTGGGCCTGGGGCCTCTCCATCGTGTCCCTCGTGGTGCTGATCCGTATCTGTCTGATCCCGCTGTTCGTCAAGCAGATCAAGTCGACGCGGAACATGCAGGCGCTCCAGCCGAAGATGAAGGCGATCCAGGAGCGCTACAAGAGCGACAAGCAGCGTCAGTCCGAAGAGATGATGAAGCTGTACAAGGAGACGGGCACCAACCCGCTCTCCTCGTGCCTTCCCATCCTGGCGCAGTCGCCGTTCTTCTTCGCGCTGTACCACGTGCTCTCCGCCATCGCCTCGGGCAAGACCATCGGCGTGATCGACGAGCCGCTGCTCGCCAGCGCCCGTCAGGCGCACATCTTCGGTGCCCCGCTGGCCTCGAAGTTCACCGACACCGCCGCCGAGGTCGCCGCGCTCGACGCCGACATCACCTCGGTCCGCATCGTCACCGCGATCATGATCATCCTGATGTCGGCCTCGCAGTTCTTCACCCAGCGCCAGCTGATGACGAAGAACGTCGACCTCTCGGTGAAGACCCCGTACATGCAGCAGCAGAAGATGCTCATGTACATCTTCCCGGTGATCTTCGCCGTCATGGGTATCAACTTCCCCGTCGGTGTCCTCGTCTACTGGCTTACCACCAACGTGTGGACCATGGGCCAGCAGATGTACGTGATCAACCAGAACCCGACGCCGGGCAGCAAGGCCCAGGACGCGTACCTCCAGCGCCTGCTGAAGAACATCACCGCGCACAGCGAGGTCCGCGGCCGCCGCCGCAAGAACATCGTCAAGGTCATCGTCGCCAAGGGCTCCGACCGCAACGAGCAGGAGCGCCGCTTCTTCACGGGCCTGAACAAGGCCGGCTTCGCCGCCCAGGCCGACGGCACCGTGATCAAGAGCGACACGATCGCGGCCGAGGCCGAGGCCGCCGGTGTCGCCAAGCGGCAGCAGCCCAAGCGCCAGACCAAGTCCCAGCGTCAGGCCACGACGACGCAGTCCAAGGACACCGAGGCCACCGAGGCCGACGAGTCGGCGGAGGCCACCGAGGAGACCGTCTCGGACGCCGAGCCGAAGACCTCGCTGGAGAAGAAGCAGGACACCCCCGCCAAGGGCAGCACGCAGGGCCAGGGATCCGGCCGCAGCCGCGCCAGCGGCGGCAACCGCCAGCGCAAGGGCCCGCAGCGCCCCAAGCACCCGTCGTCCAAGAAGTAAGAAGGAGACCATCCGTGACGGAAGGCATCACCTCCGCCGCCGCCGAGGGTGGCGACACCCTCACCCGCCTGGAGCAGGAGGGTGAGATCGCGGCCGACTACCTCGAGGGTCTGCTCGACATCGCCGACCTCGACGGCGACATCGACATGGACGTCGAGGCGGACCGCGCCGCGGTCTCCATCGTCAGCGACTCCAGCAGCCGTGACCTGCAGAAGCTCGTGGGCCGCGACGGTGAGGTCCTGGAGGCTCTCCAGGAGCTGACCCGCCTCGCCGTGCACCGCGAGACCGGTGACCGCAGCCGGCTCATGCTCGACATCGCCGGCTTCCGCGCCCAGAAGCGCACCGAGCTCGCCGAGCTGGGCGCCAAGGCCGCGGCCGAGGTGAAGTCGTCTGGTGAGCCGGTGAAGCTCGACCCGATGACCCCGTTCGAGCGCAAGGTCGTGCACGACGCGATCGCCGCCGCCGGTCTGCGCAGCGAGTCCGAGGGCGAGGAGCCGCAGCGCTTCGTCGTCGTGCTCCCGGCCTGATCCTCCTCGTAGTGTCGGCCCCGTCTGTTCGCAGGCGGGGCCGATCTTTGTCAGCCTGATAGTTCAGCCATCACAGTGCGCTCGCAGGACATGCCTGCGGTACGGAAGGACGGTTCCCGTGACGGAGGCAGCGGAGCTCCCCGAGGCGCCGGAGCAGGCGCGGACAGTCTTCGGTGAGTACTTCCCGGAGGCCGTGCGGTATGCGGAGCTCCTCGCGGACGCGGGTGTGAAGCGCGGCCTGATCGGCCCGCGTGAGGTCCCGCGGCTGTGGGAGCGTCACATTCTGAACTGCGCGGTCCTCTCTGAGGTCGTTCCCGAGGGCGTCACGGTCTGCGACGTCGGCTCGGGCGCCGGGCTGCCCGGCATCCCGCTCGCGCTGTGCCGCCCCGACCTCAAGATCACCCTGCTTGAGCCGCTGCTGCGCCGGACGAACTTCCTTCAGGAGGTCGTCGAGCTCCTTGGCCTCGACCACGTGACCGTCGTCCGTGGCCGCGCGGAGGAGATGCTCGGGAAGATCACCCCCGTCCACGTGGTGACCGCCCGCGCGGTGGCTCCCCTGGACCGGCTGGCCAGCTGGGGCGTGCCGCTGCTGCGGCCGTACGGCGAGATGCTGGCGCTCAAGGGCGACACCGCGGAGGAGGAGATCAACGGCGCCCGTGCCGCGCTCTCCAAGCTCGGCGTGGTGGAGACCTCGGTGCTGCACGTGGGCGAGGGGATCGTCGATCCGCTGACCACGGTCGTCCGTGTGGAGGTCGGAGAGAGCCCGGGTGGCGTTCGATTCGCCGCCAAGCGCGCCAAGGCCGCGCGGACGAGCAAGACCCGCCGGCGCCGCTGAGGGCCGCATAGGTACCCCATCGGAGTGTCGAACGGCCGCGGCCCGGCGGCAGGGGCATGGTGTTTCACGTGAAACGTCGCTCCCTGCTCCAGGGGATCATCAGCCGCGGCCGGGCGGCTGCCACGCCCCGGGACCGTCAGCCTCGCGTGAAGCCACTCGCGAGGGTGACGGACTTGTCCACAGAAGTGGAATCATCCACAGAAGCACCGACCTCGCTGGTTCACGACCCCGAAAGCATGACAGGCTCTGCTCGTCGCGAGCCTGAAGCCGAGGAGAGTGCATCCATGCGGTCCGACGCCAACATCGCGGGACCGATGACCGATCCGGTCCCCGGTCCCCGAACCGAATCGGCGGGGGAGGATGTTTCACGTGAAACGCTGCCCCCGATGGACGACACCCCCATCGGCCGAGCCGCCCAGCTGGCGGTAGAGGCCCTGGGTCGTGCCGGCGAGGGGCTGCCCCGCCCGGCCCAGACCCGGGTGATGGTGGTTGCCAACCAGAAGGGCGGCGTGGGCAAGACGACCACGACCGTCAACCTCGCCGCCTCCCTGGCCCTGCACGGGGCCCGGGTCCTGGTCATCGACCTGGACCCGCAGGGCAACGCCTCCACGGCGCTCGGTATCGACCACCACGCCGAGGTCCCCTCGATCTACGACGTCCTCGTGGACAGCAGGCCGCTCTCCGAGGTGGTGCAGCCGGTCAAGGACGTCGAGGGCCTCTTCTGCGCCCCCGCCACCATCGATCTCGCCGGTGCGGAGATCGAGCTGGTGTCGCTGGTGGCGCGTGAGAGCCGCCTCCAGCGGGCCATCCAGGCCTACGAGCAGCCGCTCGACTACATCCTGATCGACTGCCCGCCGTCGCTCGGCCTGCTCACGGTCAACGCCATGGTGGCGGGCGCCGAGGTGCTGATCCCGATCCAGTGCGAGTACTACGCGCTGGAGGGCCTCGGCCAGCTCCTGCGGAACGTCGAACTGGTCCGGGGCCACCTGAACCCGGGACTTCACGTCTCGACCATCCTGCTCACCATGTATGACGGCCGGACGAGGCTCGCCTCGCAGGTCGCCGAAGAGGTGCGCACACACTTCGCCGAGGAGGTGCTCCGGACCAGCATTCCGCGGTCCGTCCGCATCTCCGAGGCGCCGAGCTACGGGCAGACGGTGCTCACGTACGACCCGGGCTCCAGCGGTGCCCTGTCGTACCTCGAAGCGGCCCGTGAGATCGCCCTGCGGGGTGCCGCCGTGCACTACGACCCGCAGCACGCCCACGCGGGGCACACTCCCGCGGGGCACGCCCCTGGGGGGTACCAGAACAACCAGCACAGCATGTCGGAGGGGATCCAGTGAGTGAGCGACGCAGGGGGTTGGGACGTGGGCTGGGTTCACTGATTCCTTCCGCCCCACAGGAACGACCGGCGGAGCGGGGTGTGGCCGCCGCGAAGCTGGCGACGCTCCCGAAGAGCCCGCAGGCTCCGGAGTCCGCTCCCGGATGGAACGAGCCGGCACCGGCGCCGACGCCCCAGCCGGAGCCCCCGGCCGGCGCCTACTTCACGGAGCTGGCGCTCGACGCCATCGTTCCCAACCGGCACCAGCCGCGTGAGGTCTTCGACGAGGACGCCCTTGAGGAGCTTGTCGTCTCCATCAAGGAGGTCGGCCTGCTCCAGCCCATCGTCGTGCGCAAGATGGACGGCGAGCGGTACGAGCTCGTCATGGGCGAGCGCCGGCTGAGGGCCTCCACGAAGGCGGGCCTCGAACGGATTCCGGCCATCGTCCGGGACACCGACGACGAGAAGATGCTCCTCGACGCCCTCCTGGAGAACCTCCACCGGGCCCAGCTGAACGCGATCGAAGAGGCTCACGCCTACGAGCAGCTGCTCAAGGACTTCGGCTGCACCCACGATCAGCTCGCGGAGCGGATCGGGCGCTCCCGCCCGCAGATCACCAACACGCTGCGCCTGCTGCGTCTCTCCCTGCCGGTGCAGCGGAGGGTCGCCGCCGGTGTCCTCTCCGCCGGTCACGCGCGCGCCCTGCTCGGCGTCGAGGACCCGGAGGCCCAGGACCAGCTGGCGTACCGGATCGTCGCCGAGGGCCTCTCGGTCCGCACGGTCGAGGAGATCGTGAGCCTCATGGCCTCCGAGGAGCCCGCCGCGGTCAAGCCGAAGGGCCCCCGCGCCGGGGGACGCGTCTCGCCGGCTCTCTCGGAGCTCGCGACCCGACTCTCGGACCGCTTCGAGACCCGGGTGAAGGTCGACCTGGGGCAGAAGAAGGGCAAGATCGTCGTCGAGTTCGCCTCGATGGACGACCTGGACCGCATCCTCTCGACCCTGGCTCCCGGTGAGGGACGGGTCATGGACCAGCACAAGGCCGACCAGAGCTGACGCTCTGTCGCCACCCCGGCCACACAGGGCGGGTCGTTCTCCGGATCTCCACCGGAGCGCGGCCCGCCCTTTGGCTGGGACCGGTGTCCCCCTGATCGTCCGGTGGTTACGATTCTGGAGGGCGTATCCGTTCTCGGTGGCGAGGGAAGCGAGGAGAAGCCGTGGGGCGTCGGCTCGTACCGCTCACGCTGGACAACCTTGAGGAACTTCCCCGGCGCTGCCGCTCCTGTGTCTTCTGGGAGCTCGACCCGGTGAGCGGCGACGCCGCGGTGAAGGCGGGCCGTCCGGAGCTGGAGAAGGAATCCTGGATCTCCGCCGTCCTGCTCGAATGGGGATCGTGCGGCCGGGTCATCTACGTGGACGAGATCCCCGTCGGGTACGTCCTGTACGCGCCTCCGGCGTATGTGCCGCGGTCGACGTCCTTCCCGACGAGTCCTGTGGCGGCGGACGCCGTGCAGCTGATGACGGCCTGGATCATGCCCGCGTACCAGGGACAGGGGCTGGGCCGGGTGGCCGTCCAGACGGTGGCCAAGGACGTGATGCGCCGGGGCTTCAAGGCGATCGAGGCGTTCGGCGACGCCCGCTGGAAGGAACCGGCCTGTGTGCTGCCGGCCGACCACCTCCTGGCCGTGGGCTTCAAGACCGTCCGTCCGCACCACGCCTATCCCCGGATGCGGCTGGAGCTGCGGACCACGCTCTCCTGGAAGGAGGACGTGGAGATGGCCCTCGACCGGCTGCTCGGCGCCGTCCAGAAGGAGCCCGCGCTCCGACCGCTCTGAGTGTCCGTGCACGAGAACGGCCCGCCCCTTGAAGGGACGGGCCGTTCTCGTGTTTCACGTGAAACGGAGCCGTGTGTCAGCCCTGGGCGAGGAACGGGTCCAGGTCGCGGACGATCGCGGCCTTCGGCTTGGCACCGACGATGGTCTTCACGACCTCGCCGCCCTGGTAGACGTTGAGCGTCGGGATGGACATGACGCCGTACTTGGCAGCCGTGGCCGGGTTCTCGTCGATGTTGAGCTTCACGACCTCGATCTCGCCGTGCTCGGCGGCGATGGCCTCGAGCGACGGGGCGATCTGACGGCACGGGCCGCACCAGGCAGCCCAGAAGTCCACCAGGACGGGCTTGTCGCTCTTGAGGACGTCCTCTTCGAAGGAAGCGTCGGTCACGTTCTTCAGGGCCACGGCGGCCTCCTTGTTCTCGCGGGGTGTGGGGCAGGGAAAGACGGGGGTCAGACCGCGGGGGTCTGGGCCAGCTTCTCGGCGTCGGCGAGGGCCGCCAGGAAGCGCTCGGCGTCGAGCGCGGCGGAGCAGCCGGTACCGGCGGCCGTGATGGCCTGGCGGTAGGTGTGGTCGACGACGTCGCCCGCGCCGAAGACACCGGTGAGGTTGGTGCGGGTCGACGGGGCGGCCACCTTGAGGTAACCCTCCTCGTCCAGCTCCAGCTGGCCCTTGAAGAGCTCGGTGCGCGGGTCGTGGCCCACGGCGATGAAGAGCCCGGTCACGGCCAGCTCGCGCGTCTCACCGGTCTTCGTGTCGCGCAGGGTCAGACCGCTGAGCTTCTGGTCGCCGTGGATCGCGGTGACCTCGCTGTCCCAGGCGAAGGAGATCTTCGGGTCGGCGAAGGCGCGCTCCTGCATGGCCTTGGAGGCGCGCAGGGTGTCGCGGCGGTGGACGATCGTGACGGACTTGGCGAAGCGCGAGAGGAAGGTCGCCTCCTCGATCGCGGTGTCGCCGCCGCCGACGACGGCGATGTCCTGGTCCTTGAAGAAGAACCCGTCGCAGGTGGCGCACCAGGAGACACCGCGGCCGGAGAGCACGTCCTCGTTGGGGAGGCCGAGCTTGCGGTGCTGGGAGCCGGTCGTGACGATGACGGCCTTGGCGCGGTGCACGGTGCCGGCGGTGTCGGTGACGGTCTTGATGTCGCCGGTCAGGTCCACGGCGACCACGTCGTCGGGGACGAGCTCGGCGCCGAAGCGCTCGGCCTGGGCCCGCATGTTGTCCATGAGGTCCGGGCCCATGATGCCGTCACGGAAGCCGGGGAAGTTCTCCACCTCGGTCGTGTTCATCAGCGCGCCACCGGCGGTGACCGCACCCTCGAAGACCAGGGGGTTCAGCGACGCGCGCGCCGTGTAGAGCGCGGCGGTGTAACCCGCGGGCCCGGAGCCGATGATGATCACGTTACGGACGTCGCTCACGGGTTTCTTCCTCGTCTCTGCAGACTTGCCACTGCCTACGGGGGCGGTTGCTCGGTCGCTCTCACCCCACCCAACGGATCCTAAGGGGCATGCATTCCCGAGTGTGCCGCGCGCCTCGTCAGGAGCGGGGGTACGTCTGGCTGAGCAGGAGGCCGGCCGGGCCGGCGGCGTCGCCGGCGGGCCGCTCGGCGCAGGAGGCGTCGAGGACGAAGGCCTGCACCTGGCTGCTGTCCGAAGGGTCCGCCAGGACGAGCAGATAGGCGGGTGTTCCCTCGTACTCTCCGCGCTCCTGGGCGAGCACGGCATCGGTCCGCCCCGTGCCGGCGAGGACACAGCCGGGAACGGCACCGGCGGCTGCGGTGCGGCGAGGAGCGGCGGTGTCCTGCTGCGCGCTCAGCGATTCGGGGGCGACCTCCGACGCGGCGGCAGTGCCGCTGTCGGTGGCGAGAAGGGCATGGACGCGCTGCTCGACCGGGGCTCCGGAGAAGTCGCCCGCGCCCGCGTCCGCGGCCCCGGCGACGGTCTTCGCGCTGGCGTCGCTCAGGGAGTTCGGGGTGCCGGACTGAGAGAGATAGAGGCTCGTCCCGAGGACGAGGGCGCCGAAGGCGGCGGCGACCGTGGAGAGCACGGCGATGCGGCGTCGACGGGGCTTCCCGGGACGCCCGGGGCCGGTGGCGGCGGTGGGACGGCCGGCGGGGCGTCCCACGACGGGAGGCCGGGGAGACCCGGCGTCGATGGCCTCTGTTTCACGTGAAACAGGGGCGCCGGTCTCCGGGGCGGTGGCCTGGAGGAGCGCTTCGGCGGCGAGTGCGGCGTCGATCCGGCCGGCGATGTCGGCGGGCATGCGGGGCGGGCCGGGCAGCGTGCCCAGGAGGCCCCGGATCTCCTCCAGGGAGTCCCGTACGTCCGCGCAGAGGGGACAGCCGTCCAGGTGGAGCCGTACGGCGGCGGAGCGGCTCGGTGGGAGGAGCCCCTCGGTCAGGTCGGAGATCTCCGAGACGTCCGGGTGCTGTGTCGTGTCGGTCTTGCCGGTCGTGGAAGTCACGTGCGCCCACCTCCGCCCTTCACAGCAGCTGGATCTGTCGGTCCGGTTTCCGTCGGCCCCGGCACCGTTGGGACGGATGTCCCCGGCGTCCGGTTCCTTCCCCCTTCGAGGGCCTCGTTACCCACTGTGTCGGCGCGCAGATGAGTGACCATCGGCAGCAGCCGTGCGCGGCCCCGGGCACAGCGGCTTTTCACGGTGCCGGTGGGGACGCCGAGGATACGTGCCGCTTCGGCGACCGGGTATCCCTGCATGTCGACGAGGATCAGCGCGGTGCGCTGGTCGGGGGCGAGGGTGGCGAGCGCGGCGAGGAGCTGCCGGTGGAGGTCCTGGCGCTCGGCGGGTGCCTCGGCCGACTCGTGCGGTTCGAGGAGCTGCTCGAAGCGGTCGGTGTCGTCCACCGGCGAGGTGCGGCGGCTGGCGGTCTTGCGGGCGCGGTCGAGACAGGCGTTGACCGTGATCCGGTGCAGCCAGGTTGTGACGGCCGACTGGCCCCGGAAGGTATGGGCGGCCCGGAAGGCCGACAGAAGGGCGTCCTGGAGGGCGTCAGCGGCCTCCTCGCGGTCACCCAGGGTGCGCAGGGCCACCGCCCACAGCCGGTCCCGGTGCCGTCGGACGAGCTCACCGAAGGCGTCCGGGTCCCCGGCGACGTGCCGCGCCAGGAGTTCCTGGTCGCTCGCGGCCTCGCCTCGCGGATCGTTCAACGGTGAGCCCCCTCCCGTACGGTCGTCAGCCCATGACCTTGATCTCGCTGACCTTGCCGCGGTAGTCGCCGGTCTCGCTGACGGGCAGGTCCGTCAGCCAGACCAGAACGTAGCGGGTCGTCACGGGCTTGGTGGGCTTGAGCGCGACTTCGGTCCCGGAACCCTGCGCCTGGGTGGTGAAGGCGTCCAGGGAGGACGGGGGCGAAGACGTACCGGCTGCCGCGGTGCGCAGTTCCACGGACGTGTGGCCGAGGAAGGAGACGTCGACGGAGCCGACCTCCTGCTCCGAGCCCAGGTCGAGGACGATGCCCACACCGCTCTTGATGTTGCCGAACTTCGAGTAGCCCCGGTACTCCAGGGTCTGCCAGTACGTGCTGGGGTCGCCGTCGAAGGCCTTGGGCACGTCGGCGGGGGTCTCCTCGCCGTTGCCGTCGGGCGGCGGGTCGAAGTCGTAGGCGTCCGCGATCGCGATCGGCTGGAGCGGCTCCGGCTTCTCGTCGGCCGTCGGGGAGGTGACCGGGGTCTCCGACGTGCCCTTGGGGCCGAGGAGGCGGTCCGCGATCTGCCAGCTGCCGAGGCCGAGCGCGACGATGAGGAGGGCTCCGACGGCCCACTTCAGGGCTTTGCCCGTGCGGCTCTCCAGCGGGGCCGGCGGGGCGGGCACGGGCTGCGCGACCGGCGGACGCGGCTGGGGGCGGCCGTAGGTGCCCTGCTGGTACGTCGTGCGCTGGTACTCGGGCGGGGTCGGGAACGTCGGCTCCGGCGGCTTGACGCGGGGCATCGCCGCCACGGCCTTGGCGAGCTCGTCCGGGGTGGTGCAGGGCCGGTCCTGGCGCGAGGCGGTGGCCCCGTCGTTGGCGAGCGCGCGCATGGCGATCTCGGAGAGGCCGCGGTGGACGCCCGCGCGGACCTGGTCCGGCGGGACGAGCCCGAGGCCCTTGGGGAGGCCGGTGAGGCCGTAGGCGTCGGTCTCGTACGGCCAGCGCTGGGTGAGCGCCGCGTAGAGGAGGGCGCCGATCGCCTCGGTGTCGGTGCGCTGCGGGCGGTCGGCCGTGATGCCGCGCAGGGCGGCGTTCACGGCGAGGCCGCGGATGCGGTACTGGCCGGTGGAGCTGCGCAGGACGGCGCTCGGGGTGAGCCTGAGGTGCGCGAGGCCCTCGCGGTGGGCGGCCGCCATGGCCTGGGAGACCTGGCTGACGAGCTGGTAGGCGTCGTGGGCCTCCAGGGGGCCCGTGGCGAGGAGCGCGGTCAGCTCGGTGGAGTCGGGCAGCCACTCGTGCACGACGTAGACGAGGTCGTTCTCCTCGACGGCGTCGAGGACTTGGACGAACCGGGGGTCGCCGAGCAGCGCCGAGGAACGGGCGGCGGCCAGGACGGAACGGGCGCGGGGGTGGTCGGCGGGGAGCAGGTGCACGCCGACGGCGCGACGCAGCTTCTCGTCGACGGCGCGCCAACTGCTGAAGCCGTCCAGACGGGTGACGCACTCCTCCAGGCGGTAGCGTCTGGCCAGCTTGTGGCCGCTGTGCAGTTCGGGTGCCTTGATGGAGGGCTGGTCGCCGCCCTTGGGCGCGACCGCCTTGTCCTCTGCGGCATCGGCGGATGGCGCCGCCGTCTTCCGCGTTTCCGCCGCCCCGTCGGTCGTGGCCTTGTCCGCCTTGGCGGTCAGCGGGTCGTCACCGCTGTTGTCGGCCACGTCGACGGCAGTCGTGCTACGTTCCGCCACCGTCGTCCTGCCTCCCCATCCGTTGCGCCCAGATCCCACAGCCATGCCAATTGTGCCCACAGTCCGACGCTATGCACGACACGCGGTACCCGTAGAAGGTTGCGCGGAGCTGTCGATTCAGCGTCCCAGGCGTCCGCGCACCATCCCGACCAGGGTGTTCAACTCCGCGATCCGCATGCGCTTGGCGGCGACGAAGAAGACGCCCAGGAGGACCGCTCCGCCGACGAGCAGTGCGACGAGCGAGCCGAGGGCGCCCTCGCCGAGGAGCTTGAGGATCGCGAAGCCGACGGCGCCGGAGACGATCGCGGCAGGTACGGAGGCCATGCAGAGCCGGGCGTAGGTCCGCATCACCTGGGTGCCGTCGAGGTCGCCGCCGAGGCGGTTGCGCAGGCGGCGCCAGGCGATGCCGACGCCGACGGCGTAGGCGAGGCCGTAGGAGGCGGCCATGCCGACCACGGCCCACTGCGCGGGCAGCAGGAAGTAACAGAGCGCCGAGGCCGCCGCGTTCACGGCGGCGACGATGACGGTGTTGTAGAAGGGCGTCCGGGTGTCCTCGTAGGCGTAGAAGCCGCGGAGGACGACGTACTGGACGGAGTAGGGGATCAGGCCGAGGCCGAAGGCCATGAGGATGAAGCCCATGCCCTGGGCGGCCTCGACGCCGCTGGAGGCGTACAGCAGCGTGCACATGGGGACGCCGAGGGCGAGGAACGCGAAGGAGACCGGGACGATCGCGACGGCCGAGTTGCGCAGGCCCTGCGAGATGTCGTCGCGGACGGCGCCGGGGTCGTTGTCGTGCGCGGCGCGGGAGATCCGGGGCAGCAGCGCGGCCATGACGGAGACGGTGATGATGGCCTGCGGCATGCCCCAGATCAGCTGGGCGTTGGAGTAGGCGAGGAAGCCGGCGCCGTTCTTGCCGGACTCCTCACCGGCGGCCGTCGCGAGCTGGGTGACGACCAGGACGCCCGCCTGGTTGGCGAGGACGAAGAGCACGGTCCACTTGGCCAGCTTGACCGTCTTGCCGAGCCCGTGGCCCTTCCAGTCGAAGCGGGGGCGGAACCGGAAGCCGGTCTCGCGCAGGTACGGGATCATCGCCAGGGCCTGGACGACGAGGCCGAGCAGGGTGCCGATGCCGAGCAGGCGGATGCCCTCGTCCGGGATGGTCTCCACGCCCATGTGGGACTCGGCGGAGGTGCCGTAGACCCAGATGAACAGGCCGAACGTGACGATCATGACGATGTTGTTGAGGACCGGCGTCCACATCATCGCGCCGAACTTGCCGCGGGCGTTGAGGATCTGGCCCATCACCACGTGCACGCCCATGAAGAAGATCGTGGGCAGGCAGTAGCGGGCGAAGGTCACGGCCACGCTGTTGGCCGCGGCGTCGTCGGCGATGGTGTTCGACATCAGCCGGATCAGCACCGGTGCCGCGAAGACCGCCAGGGCCACGATGAGGCCGAGGGCCACCATGACGAGGGTCAGCAGGCGGTTGGCGTAGGCCTCGCCGCCGTCCTCGTCGTTCTTCATCGCGCGGACGAGCTGGGGGACGAAGACCGAGTTGAGGCCGCCGCCGACGGTGAGGATGTAGATCATCGTCGGCAGGGTGTAGGCGATGGTGAAGGTGTCGCCGAGCAGGGCCGCGCCGAGCGCGCCGGTGATGACCAGGCTGCGGACGAAGCCGGTGAGCCGGGAGACCAGGGTGCCCGCGGCCATCACGGCGCTCGACTTGAGCAGGCCGGAGGCGCGGCCGGACTTCTTCGGGGCGGGTGCGGGCATGGGATCCGGCTCCGTGGCGGGAGGGGGCACCTGGCCGGACGCCTGCTGGTCCCGGTAGAGGTGCGCGAACGCGTCCGGCTCGGGCTCCTCCTCGCCGGCCCGGGTCACCAGGTCGTCGACGCCGGTGAACTGGACCGTGCGCGCGTCGTCGCCGTACGGCAGGTGGCGCGAGGGGCCGTCGGGCTCGGGTGCCGGGGTCTGCGCCCAGACGCGGGGGTCCGGGGCGTGCCGGGGCGGGGCGGGCTGCTGGTACAGCGCCTGGGGGTCCTGGTACGTGCCGGGCGGGGGCGGCGGGTGCGCGGCGCGGTCGTAGAGCGCCTCGGTCACCGGGTCCTGCGCGGACAGGTCCCGCGCGCGGTACGGGTCGTGCGCGTACGCGTCCTGGACGTAGGGGTCCTGGACGTACGGGTTCGGCGCGGCGGGGTCCTGTGCGGACGGGTCCTGCTGGTACGGGTTCGGCGCGGCGGCGTCCTGGGCGTACGGGTTCGGCCCGTACGGGTCGTCGGCGTCCTGGGGCCCGGGCGGTGGCACCGGCGGGTAGCCGGCGTCGGCGGGTGCCGAGGGCGTTGCCCCGGAAGGTGTGGTGCCGCCCGTGCCCGGGCCGCGGTCACCGTCGTACGGCGCGTTCATGGTTACCCCACCTCATCGTCCCCGGCCGACCGGCCACGACATCGCTCAACGGTCCACTTTCTCACTCGGGCCCGACGGGTCCCCGCTTTCCGAGCCGGTGTCCGGCGCCGGGTCACTCGGCTGCTCGGGTCCGTCGGCCTCCGGACCGCCGGTGTCGGGGCCGTCCTCCTCGCCTTCGGCCGTGTCGGCAGCATCGGCATCGGCGTTCCTGGCGGCCAGCCGCTTGCGCTGGGTGTACATCCGCACTCCGGCGAGGACGAGGAGCAGCACACCGCCGGCGATGACGAGCATCACCGTGGCGGTGATCTCGGAGACCTTCACGTTGAAGGTCATCGGCTGCCCGTAGGGGGTGCCGTCCTCGGTGTAGAGCTGGGCCGTCATCAGGACCTGGCCGTTGACGTTGGCCGAGGCGGGGAACTTGACCGACTGGCTGTGACCCGCGCTGATCTTCACGGGGAGCTCGGCGTACCGCTCGTCGTCCACCTCGAGCCGGTTCTTGTTGCTGGAGGTGAGGCGGAGCACCAGCCCGTCCACGCCCTGGAGCAGCTTGTTCTGGACGGTCACGGGGATCGTCGCGCTGCGGCCGGAGAGGGTGAGGTCCGACTTGTCGACCAGCTGGACGCCCTCGGTGAGGTTCTGGAGGTAGCGCAGGACGTCGTGCCGGTAGATCGAGGCGGCCTGGGCGCGACCGCGCCAGGAGGTCGACATCTCGCGGTTGATCGCGTTGCCGAAGGGCGTCACGACCCGTTCCGGCTGGGTCAGGATGACCTTGAAGTCGTCCAGCTCGTCGCGGGTGGTCTTCATGTCGCGGAAGGCCTGGACGGGCAGCTCCTGGGCGCGGAGGTCCTTCGGATACCGCGAGCCGCTCGGCACGGCGGTGGAGGCGTCCGGGTCCGGCTTGGCGGCCGCCGCGGCGACGAGGTCGGTCGGCTGGGTCCAGCGCTTGCCGGAGAGGCCGTGCAGAGCGGCCGCCATGGTCTGTGCCTGGGCGGCGGTCGGCACCCGCTGGGGGGCGACGACGATGCTCCGCTGCTGCTCCGGCTGTTCCAGGGTGATAGCCAGCGACTGGGCGAGGAACTCCTGGACCGCGAGCGTGGAGTTCTCCGCGCGGACCATGTCGCCCTCGAAGGCGGTGGACAGGATCGCGTCGCTCACGACGGCCGTGGTGCTGCCGTTGCCGAGGGGACGGGCCGCTGTCGGTGTGTAGGGGAGGTCGTCGCGGACGCTGTCGCTGCGGGCGATGACCTTGTTGGCGCCGGCCGAGGTCGCGACGGCCACGATGGAGGGGTCGACGGCGCCCTCGGCGGGCCAGGAGAAGTCGGTCGACGGCTGGGTGTGCAGGACCGTCTCGACGGTCATCCCCGCGAGGGCGGTCGCCGACTGGAGGTGGGCGAGGGAGCCGGGGACGTCCTTGCCGCGGTGGGCCAGGGAGGCGAGGTCGGGGTCGGCGAACGGCAGGGCGACGATCTTGCGCCCCTGGGTGGCCTGCTGGAGCGAGTCCAGCCACCGTTCGGCCACCGCCTGGTTCTTGCCCGGGGTGTCGGCGGTGCCGTCCTTGACGCGGTAGCCGTTCGCCATGGCGTCGACGGTGGCGAGGAGGTCCGGGTCGATGACCCAGGTGACCGGGAGGTCCTTGCCCAGCGAGACCATCTGGTCGAGGCGGCCGCCCGGGCGCAGCTCGGCGGCCAGGTCGTCGTCCTCGAAGACCGGGGTCTGCTGGTCGTCCGTGGCCGTCTCGGCCGACACGTGGGACGAGGCGATCAGCGGCCAGAGGTAGGTGAGCTGGGTCTTCTTCTCGGCGGCTTCCGGCTGGTACGGCAGGAAGGTCCGCTCGATGCCGAGGACACGCTCGTAGTACTGGTCCGTGGTGCGGCCGGTGAGCGAGACGCCGAGCTGGTAGACGCCCGACTCGTCGAGGCCGAGCTTGGAGACCGGGACGGAGAGCGTGAAGTCCGCGCTGAGACCGGCGCCGAGCTTCGCGATCTTGACGGAGGGGCCCTCGTCGAGGGTCGGCGGGTCGCTGTCGCTGCGGTAGCCGGTGCGCTCGGTGGTCTGGTCGATCTCGCTGCGACTCGTCATCCTCGGGCCGACGCGCAGATCCACGGTGGCGTCGGTCACGGTCTTCTTGCCGCGGTTGGTCACCGTCCCCGTGACGGTGACGGTGTCGCCTTCCACCGGGGCGGTCGGCGTGAGGGTGTCCAGGGACACATCGACGGTCTTCGAGCCGGTGGCGTCCTCGGCGGCCTCCGCCGGTGAGGCGGCCGGGGCCTGGAGCAGTCCTGCGAGGAGCGGTGCGCCGACGGCGATCGTGATCGTGCGCCGCAGCCACCGGCGGGCGGATGAGGGACCGGATCCCTGGATGTCTGCCGCCTCGCCCACGCGCTGTCCGTCCTCGTCGTTGTCTGTGGTGCCAGTGGTGCCGATGGTTCCCGGTTGCTGTGTCCAGGCATGGTAACGAGGCACGCTGGGGGCAAGTGCCGGGGACTGCTCCAGCCGATGGGGCTCGCGGCCCGGTCCGCGGGAAAACGGGGACGCCGGGGTGGAGCGGGGCACGTACCCTTTTCTGTTGTGCCGAACGCCAACGAAGACACCCCGACCGCACTGAGCCAGGTGCAGCGCCGCGCGGTCAGCGAGCTGCTGCGCGTGTCCCCTGCCGCCGACGACCTCGCCCGCCGCTTCCAGGAGGCCGGTTTCAGCCTCGCGCTGGTCGGCGGCTCGGTACGGGATGCCCTGCTCGGCCGGCTCGGCAACGACCTGGACTTCACCACCGACGCCCGCCCCCAGGACGTCCTGAAGATCGTCCGTCCGTGGGCGGACGCCGTCTGGGAGGTCGGGATCGCCTTCGGGACGGTCGGCTGCCAGAAGGACGCCCTCGTCGACGGCGTGGTCCAGCGCTTCGAGATCGAGGTCACCACCTACCGCTCCGAGGCGTACGACCGGAACTCGCGCAAGCCCGAGGTCTCCTACGGCGACTCGATCGAGGAGGACCTCGTCCGGCGTGACTTCACCGTCAACGCCATGGCCGTGGCCCTTCCCGAGAAGGAGTTCATCGACCCGTACGGCGGTCTCGAGGACCTCGCCGCCCGGGTCCTGCGCACGCCCGGCACCCCTGAGGACTCCTTCTCGGACGACCCCCTGCGCATGATGCGCGCGGCGCGCTTCGCGGCCCAGCTGGACTTCGACGTCGCCCCCGAGGTCGTCACGGCGATGAAGGAGATGTCCGGCCGGATCGAGATCGTCTCCGCCGAGCGGGTCAGGGAGGAGCTGAACAAGCTCCTGGTCTCGACGCACCCCCGCAAGGGCCTCGGCCTGCTCGTGGACACGGGTCTCGCCGACCACGTGCTGCCCGAGCTGCCCGCGCTGCGCCTGGAGAGCGACGAGCACCACCGTCACAAGGACGTCTACGAGCACTCGCTGACCGTGCTCGACCAGGCGATCGCCCTGGAGGAAGACGGCCCCGACCTGGTGCTGCGCCTCGCGGCCCTGCTCCACGACATCGGCAAGCCGCGCACCCGCCGCTTCGAGAAGGACGGCCGTGTCTCCTTCCACCACCACGAGGTGGTGGGCGCGAAGATGACCAAGAAGCGGATGACGGCGCTCAAGTACTCCAACGAGATGATCAAGGACGTCTCGCGGCTGGTCGAGCTCCACCTCCGCTTCCACGGGTACGGGGACGGCGAGTGGACCGACTCGGCGGTGCGCCGGTACGTCCGCGACGCGGGTCCGCTGCTCTCACGTCTCCACAAGCTGACCCGCTCGGACTGCACCACGCGCAACAAGCGCAAGGCGACGGCGCTCTCCCGGACGTACGACGGCCTGGAGGTGCGGATCGCTCAGCTCCAGGAGCAGGAGGAGCTGGACTCTATCCGTCCCGACCTGGACGGCAACCAGATCCAGGAGCTTCTCGGCATCGGACCCGGCCCGGCCATCGGGCAGGCGTACAAGTTCCTGCTGGAGCTCCGTCTGGAGAACGGGCCGATGGAGCACGACCAGGCGGTCGCCGCGCTCAAGGAGTGGTGGGCCGCACGCGACTGAGTCGGGCGCCCGCTGTTTCACGTGAAACAGCGGCCGCCCGACAGAGGAGGGCTGACGTTTCACGTGAAACGTCAGCCCTCTGTGGCAACGTCAGCCCTCTGTGTCCGGGGCGCGGTCCTTGCGCAGCGCCAGCGCGATGGCCGCGTAGACCACGGCCACCAGGAGCACGAGGAGCGGGGAGCGGCCGTCCGGCGGCAGCATCAGCGCCGCGACACCCGCCGCTCCGACGAAGGCGACGTTGAACAGCACGTCGTAGAGGGAGAAGACCCGTCCCCGGTAGGCGTCGTCGACGGTCGTCTGCACCACGGTGTCCGTCGCGATCTTGGCGCCCTGGGTGATGAGGCCGAGGACGAACGCGGCGACGAGGAACGGCGTGGGGTCGAAGAAGAGACCGAGCGTCGGTTCCAGGACGGCAGCGAGCCCCGCGCACACCGTCATCCAGCCGAAGGGGCCGAGCCGCTGCACCGCCCAGGGCGAGAGCACGGCGGCGGCGAAGAATCCCGCTCCCGACGCGGCGACGGCGATCCCCAGGAGTCCGAGCCCCTCGGACTCGGTCGAGCTCCAGGTGTAGCGGCAGAGCATGAGCACGGTGACGAGCAGGGCGCCGTAGCAGAAGCGCATCAGGGTCACGGCGGCCAGCGCCCTGGCGGCCGGCCGCCGCTCGGCGAGATGCCGCAGGCCTTCGGCGAGACCCCGGGCCGTCGAGGCCAGGGCCGAGGAGAGGTGCTGCGGGACGAGCTCGGGATCGGGGCCGAGGAGCGCTCGGGGGATACGCAGGGAGGCGAGCGCGGCCAGGAGGTAGAGGGCGGCGCCGAAGGCCACCACGGCCGCGTCGGAGCCGTCGGCGATCAGCCGCACACCGAAGGCCAGGCCTCCTCCGACGGTCGCGGCGAGGGTGCCGGCGGTGGGGGAGAGCGAGTTCGCGACGACGAGCCGGTCCTCGTCGACGACGCGCGGGAGCGAGGCCGAGAGCCCGGCGAGCACGAAACGGTTGACCGCCGTGACGGAGAGCGCCGAGGCGTAGAAGAGCCAGTCGGGGACGGAGGCGACGACGAGCAGCGCGGTCCCGCTCGCGAGGAGGGCGCGCAGGAGGTTCCCGTACAGGAAGACCTGGCGCCGCTGCCAGCGGTCGAGGAGGACTCCCGCGAAGGGGCCGACGAGCGAGTACGGGAGCAGGAGTACGGCCATGGCGGAGGCGATGGCGGTGGGCGAGGTCTGCTTCTCGGGCGAGAAGACGACGTACGTGGCCAGGGCCACCTGGTAGACGCCGTCCGCGCTCTGCGAGAGCAGCCGGACGGCGAGCAGGCGGCGGAAGTCTCCGAGGCGCAGGAGTACGCGCAGATCACGTACGACGGACATGGCAGCAAGACTCACATACGCAGAGGGCCCCCGGGCAGTGCCTCGGGGACCCTCAGTGAAAAGCGCGGAGCGCGGGGTGCTTAGCGCTCGACCTCGCCCTTGATGAACTTCTCGACGTTGGCCAGGGCCTCGTCGTCGAAGTACTGGACCGGCGGGCTCTTCATGAAGTAGCTCGACGCGGAGAGGATGGGGCCGCCGATGCCGCGGTCCTTGGCGATCTTCGCGGCGCGCAGGGCGTCGATGATGACACCCGCGGAGTTCGGGGAGTCCCACACCTCGAGCTTGTACTCGAGGTTCAGCGGGACGTCGCCGAAGGCGCGGCCCTCGAGGCGGACGTACGCCCACTTGCGGTCGTCCAGCCAGGCCACGTAGTCCGACGGGCCGATGTGGACGTTCTTCTCGCCCAGCTCGCGGTCGGGGATCTGCGAGGTGACGGCCTGCGTCTTCGAGATCTTCTTGGACTCGAGGCGCTCACGCTCGAGCATGTTCTTGAAGTCCATGTTGCCGCCGACGTTGAGCTGCATGGTGCGCTCAAGACGGACACCGCGGTCCTCGAACAGCTTCGCCATCACGCGGTGCGTGATGGTGGCGCCGACCTGCGACTTGATGTCGTCGCCGACGATCGGGACGCCCGCCTCGGTGAACTTGTCCGCCCACTCCTTGGTGCCGGCGATGAAGACCGGAAGGGCGTTGACGAACGCGACCTTGGCGTCGATGGCGCACTGGGCGTAGAACTTCGCCGCGGCCTCGGAACCGACGGGCAGGTAGCAGACGAGAACGTCGACCTGGCGGTCCTTGAGGATCTGGACGACGTCCACCGGCTCCTCGGCGGACTCCTCGATGGTCTGGCGGTAGTACTTGCCGAGACCGTCGAGCGTGTGACCGCGCTGGACCGTGACGCCCGCGTTCGGGACGTCGCAGATCTTGATGGTGTTGTTCTCGCTGGCGCCGATGGCGTCGGAGAGGTCGAGGCCGACCTTCTTCGCGTCGACGTCGAAGGCGGCGACGAACTCGACGTCACCGACGTGGTAGTCGCCGAACTGGACGTGCATCAGGCCGGGCACCTTGGTCGCCGGGTCGGCGTCCTTGTAGTACTCGACGCCCTGCACCAGCGAGGCGGCGCAGTTGCCCACGCCGACGATGGCTACGCGAACCGAACCCATTCCGGTTGCTCCCTGTTGTGAGGTTGGAAGTCCTGCTGTGCGCAGGGCTTCACTTGGCGGTGTCTTCGGACGGATCCGGCCGGGTACTGCCCCCGTGCCGGGGCAGGCCGCCCGTTTCTCCAGAATCGTTGTCGTGCTGAGCCGGGGCGTCGGGGCCGGATCGCTGATCCCGTCCCGCTCGCTCGCTCTCGATGAGCTCGTTCAGCCAGCGCACCTCGCGCTCCACGGACTCCATGCCGTGGCGCTGCAGCTCAAGCGTGTAGTCGTCGAGTCGTTCCCGGGTCCGGGCCAGGGAGGCGCGCATCTTCTCCAGACGCTCCTCCAGCCGGCTGCGGCGGCCTTCCAGGACCCTCATCCGCACCTCGCGCTCGGTCTGGCCGAAGAAGGCGAAGCGGGCGGCGAAGTGCTCGTCCTCCCAGGCGTCGGGGCCCGTGTGGGAGAGGAGCTCCTCGAAGTGATCCTTACCTTCCGGCGTCAACCGGTAGACGATCTTGGCCCGGCGTCCTGCGAGTGAAGCGGCCACGGCCTCCTCGGGGGCGCTGCCCGGTTCCTCGATCAACCAGCCGTTGGCGACCAGCGTCTTGAGGCAGGGATACAGCGTTCCGTAGCTGAAGGCCCGGAAGACTCCCAGCGAGGTGTTGAGGCGCTTCCGCAGCTCGTACCCGTGCATAGGAGCCTCGCGGAGCAGGCCGAGGACGGCGAACTCGAGAATTCCTGAGCGCCTGCTCATCCGTCGCCTCCTCCGCCTTTATGGGGCTCTTATGCCGCGCTGATGTATCGACTCGATACATCAGCACGATAGAACGACCACCCCTATGCGGCAAGGAGGACCGCCGTGACCGGCATCACATCGTCAATTCACAGTGATCGACTTGCCTGATTTGGGGTGAACTCCGGCGCTCCGTGGGTTTTGGCCGTGCGTAGTCTGTGCGGCATGCAGACCTCCGGGAACCAAGCGATGCCGTGGGGCGTCAGTGCTGCGGGTGACCGGCTGCGGTACGGAGGGGCTCTCGATGGGCTCCGTCCGTGCGCATTTCGGGGGGACCGGAACTCAACTGCCGCTTCCAGGCGTACGCGCCTGCCCGAGGAGTAGTCGTTCGATGAGCGAGCACCGTCGCAAGATGTCGCCGCAGGAGCCGCCGTACGGTGGCCGTGCGGCGGCACGACGCGCTGCCCAGCAGCCGATGGGCCACAGGCCGGCCCCGGTTCAGGAAGCCGGTCAGGGCCCCGCGGCCTCGTACGGGCCGCCTTCTTCCTACGGAGAGGAGCCCCGCCCGTACGGCGGTCGCGCCGAGGCCCGCAGGGCCGCGCAGCGCGGCGGCAGACGACGGGGTGCCGAGACGGGCCCCGGCGGCCCCGCGGGCCCCGGCGGCGGTGGACGGCGCGGTGGCGGCGGCGGTGGCGGGGGTCGCGGCGGCGGTGCGGGACGCGGTCCCGGCGGTCAGCCGCCCCGCAAGAAGCGGATCATCGACTACCCGCGTCACGACAAGTACGGCTGGCGCCGCTGGGTGCCGTCGTGGCGGCTCGTGACGGGCACGTTCCTGACGTTCCTCGGTGTCCTGATGGGCGGCGCGGTCTTCGCGTACTCCCAGGTGGTCATCCCGGAGGAGGCCACGGACGCGGTCTCGCAGAACAACATCTACTACTGGCGTGACGGCTCGCGCATGGTCGCGACCGGCAGTGGCGCCAACCGCCAGATCATCGGCATCGAACAGATCCCGAAGGTCATGCAGGAGGCCGTGGTCTCTGCCGAGAACAAGACCTTCTGGGACGACTCGGGCATCGACCCGATGGGTATCGGCCGCGCCGTGTGGAACATGGCCAAGGGCGGCCAGACCCAGGGTGGTTCGACCATCACCCAGCAGTACGTGAAGAACAGCCTTCTCAACGACCAGTCGCAGACCCTGAGCCGCAAGGTGAAGGAGCTCTTCATCTCGATGAAGGTCGGCAACGAGCTGGAAAAGCGCGACATCATGGCCAGCTACCTGAACACCGCGTACTACGGTCGCGGTGCCTACGGCATTCAGGCTGCCGCCCGCTCGTACTTCGACAAGGACGCGAGCAAGCTCAACGCCAGCGAGTCGGCGGTGCTCGCCTCGGTCCTCAAGGGCGCCACGTACTACGACCCCGCCGGCTACCCCGAGATCGACCCCGAGGCGACGCCGGACAAGAACCTCGACCGGCTCACGAAGCGGTGGAGCTGGATCCTCGACGAGATGGTCAAGGACCAGAAGATCACGGCTGAGGAGCGGGCCAAGTACACGACCCTCCCCAAGGTGCAGAAGCGCAAGCAGGACGCGCAGCTGACCGGCCAGATCGGCTACCTCGTCAGCACCGCCAAGGCCAACTTCCTCAACAGCAACACCGAAGGCGTCACCGCCAAGGAGCTGGAGCTCGGCGGCTACGAGATCCACACCACCTTCGACAAGAAGAAGGTCAACGCGCTCGCCGCCTCGGTCAAGAAGGTCTACGACGAGAACATCGACCCGGAGAAGCGGCCGAAGCAGGACACCCACGTCCAGTTCGGCGGTGCCTCCGTGGACACCAAGACCGGTGAGATCCTCGCGCTCTACGGCGGCCAGGACGCCACGAAGCACTTCACCAACAACGCCGACCAGACCGGTGCCCAGGTCGGCTCGACCTTCAAGCCCTTCGTGCTGGCCGCCTCGATGCAGTACGGCGTCCGCGACAAGGACCTCGGTCCGGTCCAGGACGAGTCCTCCCGCACGATCGTCGACCCCGACAAGAGCAAGTACTCCGGCAAGAACAAGCTCAAGATCCGGGACTACAAGGGCGACATCTGGAAGAACGAGAAGGGTGAGGAGTGGTTCCAGACCAATGACGGCGACGCGAGCTACGGTCCCATGACCCTTCGTCGCGCCATGATCAAGTCGGCCAACTCTCCGTACGTCCAGCTCGGTATGGACATCGGCATCGACAAGGTGCGCCAGGCCGCCGTCGACGCCGGTCTGAAGGAGAGCTCGCTCGTCAAGGGCGAGGTGCCCTCCTTCTCCCTCGGTATCTCCAGCCCGAGCGCGATCCGGATGGCCGGCGCCTACGCGACCTTCGCCAACAACGGCACGCAGAACGACCCGTTCTCGGTGACCAAGGTGGTCCAGGAGGGTCGGACCATCTACGAGCACAAGGGCGCGGGCAAGCAGGCGTTCACCACGGCCATCGCCAGCAACGTCACCGACGTCCTCCGGGACGTCGTGGACAACCCGGAGGGCACCGGCCGCCACGCCGCGATCCCGGGCCGTGACGTGGCCGGCAAGACCGGTACGACGGACGGCAACAAGTCGGCCTGGTTCGTGGGCTACACCGCGCAGATCTCGACCGCGATCGACATGTACCGCTTCGACGACGACGACTCGAAGCAGAACCGTGAGTTCGAGGAGATGTACGGCACGGGTGGTCACGACACCATCCACGGTTCGTCGTTCCCGTCGGAGATCTGGAACGACTACATGACCGAGGCCGTCGAGGGCATGGAGAAGGTGGACTTCCCCGAGCCCGAGAAGCTGGAGAACGCCGAGCCGGTCTTCGGCGGCGGCGCCACCAGCCCGAAGCCGACGCCGACGCCGACGGAATCGGAGACGCCCAGCGAGTCCCCGTCGCCGACGGATACGACGAGCGCGCCGACCACGACGGCCCCGCCGACGACCACTCCCCCGGCGACGAAGACTCCGAAGCCGGACGAGACGACCTGCAGCGTCTGGGACACGGACTGCAACTACCCGGGCGGAGGCAACGGCGGGGGCAACGGAGGCAACGGCGGGAACGGCGGCAACACCGGCGGTCCCACGACCACCCCGCCGCCCACGACGACGGTCGAACCGCCGCCGACGGCGACGACCACCGGCCCGACGAGCACCCCGACCACCGGCAAGCCGGGCAACGGCGGCGGCGGTGGCGGCGGCGAGACGGCGGAGGGCGAGACCCTCTTCGACTGACCGTCCGTCCGGTCGTCCGACGCACCCGTGAGGGCCGTCGTGTCCGGTCCGTACCTTCCGTACGGATCGCACGCGACGGCCCTCGCCGTTTTCCCGGGGACGTACGGCAGGATGTCCCCCATGCCGAGCCTCCAGAAGACGCGCGCGCCGCAGGACCGGCCGCGGAACCCGTCGGTGGTCGTCCCCACCCACCGGGACGAAGTGGCCGCCTCCGGCAGTGAGCTGATCGGCGGCCCCTTCGGCCGCCGGGCGCTGACCGGACGCAGCCAGTTCACTCCCGTGCGGGTCATTGCCCTCGTGGCGATCGGGATGTTCGCACTCGGCATGGTGCAGAAACTGCCCTGCTACAACTGGGCCTGGTTCCGCGGCACCACCTCGCAGTACACCCACGCCTGCTACTCGGACATCCCCCACCTCTTCTCCGGGCGGGGCTTCGCCGACGGCCTGGTGCCGTACTTCGACCGGCTGGGCGGCGACATACCGTTTCTGGAGTACCCGGTCCTGACCGGCCTGTTCATGCAGGTGGCCGCCTGGCTGACGCCCGGCGGCGGCACCATGGACCAGCGCGAGCAGGCCTTCTGGATGGTCAACGCGGGCCTGCTGATGATCTGCGCGGCCGTCCTCGCGGTCTGTGTGGCGCGGACCCACCGCCGGCGCCCCTGGGACGGCCTCCTGGTCGCCCTCGCGCCCTCGGTGGCGCTCACCGCCACGATCAACTGGGACATACTGGCCGTCGCGCTGACCGGCGCCGCCGTCCTGCTCTGGTCGCGCGGCCGGCCGCTCGGCTTCGGCATCCTGCTCGGCCTCGCCACCGCCGCGAAGTTCTACCCGATACTGCTGCTCGTCCCGCTGCTGCTGCTCTGCTGGCGCGCGGGGAAGTGGCGGGAGTACGGGACGGCCGTGCTCGGCGCGGTGGGCGCGTGGCTGGCCGTGAACCTGCCGGTGATGCTCCTGGCCCCCGAGGGCTGGAAGCAGTTCTACCTCTTCAGCCGCGACCGGAACGTCGACTTCGGATCGGTCTGGCTGCTCGTCAGCCAGCGGACTGGCCTCTCCATCCCGCCCGAGAAGGCCAACCTGTACGCGCTGCTGCTCATGGTGGCGGCGGTCGGAGCCATCGGCTTCCTCGCCTTCCACGCGCCCCGCAGGCCCCGCTTCGCCCAGCTGGCCTTCCTGATCGTCGCCGCGTTCGTCCTCACCAACAAGGTCTACTCGCCGCAGTATGTCCTGTGGCTCGTGCCGCTCGCGGCGCTCGCCCGGCCGCGCTGGCGCGACTTCCTGATCTGGCAGGCCTGCGAGGTCATGTACTTCCTGGGCATCTGGATGTACCTGGCCTTCATGAACAGCGGCAACAAGCAGGGCCTGCCGCTCGACGGCTACCAGTTCGCGATCGTCCTGCACCTGCTGGGCACGCTGTACCTGTGCGTGATGGTCGTCCGCGACGTCCTCATGCCCGAGAAGGACCCGGTCAGGCAGGACGGCTCGGACGACCCCTCGGGGGGTGTCCTGGACGGGGCGGAGGACGTCTTCGTCATGGGCAGGGCCGCGCACCCGGCCCGGCACGCCGCTCCGGCGGAGGAGGGGATCCGCGTGGAGTGGGGCGTCCCCGAGGAACGGGACGCCGGCGCGTGAAGCACGAAGCGGCCCTGCCCGGTGACCACCGGGCAGGGCCGCTTCGTGTGCTCAGCGCTCGACGAGCCGGTCGAACTGCGTCGTCGTGTGACGCAGGTGCGCCACCAGTTCGTCGCCGACGTGCGGCTCCTGCGCGTCGGAGGGCACGAAGAGGATCGACACCTGCATGTGCGGCGGCTCGGCGAACCAGCGCTGCTTGCCGGCCCAGACGAACGGCGACAGGTTCCGGTTGACCGTGGCCAGGCCGGCCCGGGCGACGCCCTTGGCGCGCGGCATGACGCCGTGCATCGCCTTGGGGGCCTCCAGGCCCACGCCGTGCGAGGTGCCGCCGGCGACGACGACCAGCCAGCCGTCCGAGGCGGCCTTCTGCTGGCGGTAGCCGAACCGGTCGCCCTTGGCGACCCGGGTCACGTCGAGCACGGAACCCCGGTACTCGGTGGCCTCGTGGTCGCCCAGCCAGAGCCGGGTGCCGATGCGGGCGCGGAAACGGGTCTGCGGGAACTGCTGCTGGAGCCTGGCCTGCTCCTCGGCCCGCAGGTGGCTCACGAACATGGTGTGCAGCGGCAGCCGGGCGGCGCGCAGCCGGTCCATCCAGGCGATGACCTCCTCGACGGCGTCGGTGCCGTCCGGGCGGTCCAGCGGGAGGTGGAGGGCGAAACCTTCGAGGCGTACGTCCTCGATGGCGGCGTGCAGCTGCTGGAGCTCGTCCTCGTGGACGCCGTGCCGCTTCATCGAGCTCATGCACTCGATGACGACCCGGGCGCCCACCAGGGCGTGGACGCCGTCGACCGAGGAGACGGAGCGGATGACCCGGTCCGGCAGCGGAACCGGCTCCTCGCCCCGCCGGAACGGGGTGAGGACCAGCAGGTCGCCGCTGAACCAGTCCTTGATCTTCGCGGCCTCGTAGGTCGTGCCGACGGCCAGCATGTCAGCGCCGAACCGGGTGACCTCCTCGGCGAGGCGCTCGTGCCCGAAGCCGTAGCCGTTGCCCTTGCAGACCGGGATCAGGCCCGGGAACTGGTCGAGGACGCTCTTCTGGTGCGCGCGCCAGCGAGCGGTGTCGACGTAGAGGGAGAGCGCCATGGCCGGCCCGGACCTTTCTGGTGGCAGCGGTGAATCAAAGATATGTACGAGAGTACGGAGCTCTACGAGGGTACGGAGCCCGCGGAGCCGTCAGCGGCGCGACATGTAGATGTCGAGCGCCTTGTGGAGCAGCTTGTTCAGCGGGAAGTCCCACTCGCCGACGTACTCCACGGCCTCGCCGCCCGTGCCCACCTTGAACTGGATGAGTCCGAAGAGGTGGTCGGTCTCGTCGAGCGAGTCCGAGATGCCGCGCAGGTCGTAGACGGTCGCGCCCATCGCGTAGGCGTCGCGCAGCATCCGCCACTGCATGGCGTTCGAGGGACGGACCTCGCGGCCGATGTTGTCGGAGGCGCCGTACGAGTACCAGACGTGGCCACCGACGACGAGCATGGTCGCGGCGGACAGGTTCACGCCGTTGTGGCGCGCGAAGTAGAGCCGCATGCGGTTGGGGTCCTCGCTGTTGAGGACGGTCCACATGCGCTGGAAGTACGAGAGCGGGCGGGGCCGGAAGTGGTCGCGGACGGCCGTGATCTCGTACAGCCGCTGCCACTCGGCCAGGTCCTCGTAGCCGCCCTGGACGACCTCGACACCGGCCTTCTCGGCCTTCTTGATGTTGCGGCGCCACAGCTGGTTGAAGCCCTTGAGGACGTCGTCGAGCGAGCGGTTCGCGAGCGGGACCTGGAAGACGTAGCGCGGCTGGACGTCGCCGAAGCCGGCCCCGCCGTCCTCGCCCTGCTGCCAGCCCATCTTGCGGAGCCGGTCCGCGACCTCGAAGGCGCGCGGCTCGATGTGGGTGGCCTCGACGTCCTTGAGGCGCTTGACGTCCGGGTCCTGGATGCCGGCCTTGATGGCCGCCGAGTCCCAGCGGCGGATGACGACCGGCGGGCCCATCTTCACGGAGAAGGCGCCCTGCTGCTTGAGGTGGGCCAGCATCGGCTGGAGCCAGTCGTCGAGGTTGGGCGCGTACCAGTTGATGACCGGGCCCTCGGGCAGGTAGGCCAGGTAGCGCTTGATCTTCGGGAGCTGGCGGTAGAGCACGAGACCGGTGCCGACGAGCTCGCCGGACTTGTCGAACCAGCCGAGGTTCTCCGAGCGCCACTCGGTCTTCACATCAGCCCACGCCGGGACCTGGCAGTGGCTCGCGGCGGGCTGGCTCTGGATGAATGCCAGATGCTGCTCACGGCTGATGGTCCTCAGGGTCAGGCTCATGCGGGGCGCTCCTCGGCAGGTGTGTCCCCATCGGTCAGGGGCTCCGGCTCTCGCGCCGAAGCCTACTGTGACCGGGGAGCGCCCCGAATGGGTGCGTGTGCCCCGACGTGCCGCTGAAGGCGGCCGAGGGGGCCGCGCTCAGCTGATCACGCCGCCGAAGAGGCCGCCGTGAGCCATGCCGAGGTAGAAGCCGACACCCGCCAGGCCGAGCCCGACGATCAGGGCGAAGCGCTCGCGTGTCGTGACGGAGATGAACTGCCCGTAGGCGCCGGTCAGGATGCCGACCAGGCCCGTCCAGGAACTCAGCAGGTGGAGGCTGTCGAACTGGGCGGTGACGAAGGAGAGGACGCCGAGGACGAGCGTCACGCCGACCAGGGTGTCCTGGAGGGGATGGGGCTTGCCGTCGGTCGCGAAGAGGGAATGGCCGGGGTCGGGTCGCATTGCCTGTGCCATGGGGCACCTCCTGGCGTGCTGCCGGACGGCGGCGCATCGTAGCGCCGCCGACATCCGATGTGTACAGATTGCGTCCCCTCGGCGGTGAATTTCAACCGGAAGCCGATGTGCGGGTACTCTGTACAGCTGCGCCGGTGTCTGCCTAGGTCCCTTCGGGGGCTGCCGATGCCGTCGCTCACGCATCACGACCCTCCTGCCACGGAACGACCGTGGCCGCTGAGTCCAAAGGAGGTGGGTTCCACATGCGTCACTACGAGGTGATGGTCATCCTCGACCCCGATCTGGAGGAGCGCGCTGTCGCCCCCCTGATCGAGAACTTCCTCTCCGTCGTCCGTGAGGGCAACGGAAAGGTCGAGAAGGTCGACACCTGGGGCCGTCGTCGTCTCTCGTACGAGATCAAGAAGAAGCCCGAGGGCATCTACTCGGTCATCGACCTGCAGGCCGAGCCTGCGGTCGTCAAGGAGCTCGACCGCCAGATGAACCTGAACGAGTCGGTCCTCCGGACCAAGGTCCTCCGCCCCGAGACCCACTGAGCTTCTAGCTCAGAGGTCATCGGGTTCGAGTAGCCAGAAGCAGCCAGAAGCAATCCCGCCGAGAGGTACCCCATGGCAGGCGAGACCGTCATCACGGTCGTCGGCAATCTTGTCGACGACCCCGAGCTGCGCTTCACCCCGTCCGGTGCGGCGGTCGCGAAGTTCCGTATCGCGTCCACTCCCCGCACCTTCGACCGTCAGACCAACGAGTGGAAGGACGGCGAGAGCCTCTTCCTCACGTGCTCGGTCTGGCGTCAGGCGGCGGAGAACGTCGCCGAGTCGCTTCAGCGAGGCATGCGCGTCGTCGTGCAGGGTCGCCTGAAGCAGCGGTCCTACGAGGACCGTGAGGGCGTCAAGCGCACGGTCTACGAGCTGGATGTCGAGGAAGTCGGCCCCAGCCTCAAGAACGCCACGGCCAAGGTCACCAAGACCACGGGTCGCGGTGGCCAGGGCGGTTACGGCGGCGGCGGTGGCGGCCAGCAGGGCGGCGGCAGCTGGGGTGGAAACTCCGGTGGTGGCCAGCAGGGTGGCGGCGGTGCTCCCGCCGACGACCCGTGGGCGACCAGCGCGCCGGCCGGTGGCGGCCAGCAGCAGGGCGGCGGAGGCGGCTGGGGTGGAAACTCCGGCGGCGGCGGCTACTCGGACGAGCCTCCCTTCTAGGGCCTGCGCCCTCGAAGCAGCTCGTACTCCCACTTCTTGATCACACAGGAGAAACACCATGGCGAAGCCGCCTGTGCGCAAGCCTAAGAAGAAGGTCTGCGCGTTCTGCAAGGACAAGACCGTGTACGTGGACTACAAGGACACGAACATGCTGCGGAAGTTCATTTCCGACCGCGGCAAGATCCGTGCCCGCCGCGTGACCGGCAACTGCACGCAGCACCAGCGTGACGTCGCCACGGCCGTCAAGAACAGCCGTGAGATGGCGCTGCTGCCCTACACGTCCACCGCGCGATAAGGAAAGGGTGACCGAAAAATGAAGATCATCCTGACCCACGAGGTCTCTGGCCTCGGCACCGCCGGCGACGTCGTCGACGTCAAGGACGGCTACGCTCGCAACTACCTGGTCCCGCGTGGTTTCGCGATCCGCTGGACCAAGGGTGGCGAGAAGGACGTGGCGCAGATCCGCCGCGCCCGCAAGATCCACGAGATCGCGACCATCGAGCAGGCCAACGAGATCAAGGCTCAGCTCGAGGGCACGAAGGTCCGTCTGGCCGTTCGCTCCGGCGACGCCGGCCGTCTCTTCGGCTCCGTGACCCCGGCCGACATCGCCTCGGCGATCAAGACCGCGGGTGGCCCCGACGTCGACAAGCGTCGCGTCGAGCTCGGCTCGCCGATCAAGACCCTGGGCTCGCACCAGGTGTCCGTGCGTCTGCACGCCGACGTTGCCGCGAAGCTCGGCGTCGAGATCGTCGCCGCGTAACGCTGCCGCTGGCGCTCTGCGCTCAGCAGTGAGGAAGGGCCGTACCCCTCGGGGTGCGGCCCTTCCGCTGTTTCACGTGAAACGCTCGGTTCCGTGAAACGCTCGGTTCCACGTGAAACAGGGGTACGTCAGCGGGTGGCGCCCGTGACGATCCAGCGGCCGGAGCGTGCCCGCAGCCAGAGCGTCGCCATGCGGACCGTCATCATCAGGGTCATCGCCCCCCACAGGGCCGTCAGCCCGCCACCGAGCACCGGGACGAGCAGGGCGACCGGGGCGAAGACGGCGAGGGTCAGCAGCATGGCCCAGGCCAGGTAGGGACCGTCGCCCGCGCCCATGAGGACGCCGTCGAGGACGAAGACGACCCCGGAGATCGGCTGGGAGAGAGCGACCACCAGGAGCGCCGGGAGCAGGGTGTCCTGGACGGTCGTGTCGCTGGTGAAGAGCGGGATGAACAGCGGGCGGGTGACGACGAGGAGCGCGCCGAGCGCGACGCCGGAGAGCACGCCCCACTGGACCATCCGACGGCAGACCTGGCGTGCGCCCTGGGCGTCGTCCGCGCCGAGGTAGCGGCCGATGATGGCCTGTCCCGCGATGGCGATCGCGTCGAGCGCGAAGGCCATGAGGCTCCACAGGGACAGGATGATCTGGTGGGCGGCGACCTCGGCGTCTCCCATCCGGGCTGCGACGGCGGTCGCGATCATCAGGACCGCGCGGAGCGAGAGCGTACGGACCAGGAGGGGCACTCCGGCCTGGGCGGAGGCGCGGATGCCGGCCGGGTCGGGGCGCAGGGAGGCGCCGTGGCGGCGGGCGCCGCGCACGACCACGACCAGGTAGGCGACGGCCATGCCGCACTGGGCGATGACCGTGCCCCAGGCCGAGCCGGCGATCCCGAGCCCGGCTCCGTACACGAGACCGAGGTTGAGGGCGCCGTTGACCGCGAAGCCGCCGATGGCGACGTAGAGCGGGGTACGGGTGTCCTGGAGGCCGCGCAGGACGCCGGTGGCGGCCAGGACGACCAGCATGGCGGGTATGCCGAGGCTGGAGATCCGCAGGTAGGTGACGGCGTAGGGGGCGGCCGTGTCGGAGGCGCCGAAGACGTCGACGAGCCAGGGGGCGGTAGGCAGGGTGAGCGCGACGACGGCGGCGCCGAGGAGGAGGGCCAGCCAGATGCCGTCCATGCCCTGCCGGATGGCGGCTGGGAGGTCGCCCGCGCCGACGCGCCGGGCGACGGCGGCCGTGGTGGCGTAGGCGAGGAAGACGAAGACGCTGACGGCGGTGGAGAGCAGAGCGGCGGCGATGGCGAGACCCGCGAGTTGCGGGGTGCCGAGGTGACCGACGATGGCGCTGTCGACCATCAGGAAGAGGGGCTCGGCGACGAGCGCGCCGAAGGCCGGCAGGGCGAGCGAGACGATCTCGCGGTCGTGCTGTCGGCGGACGGCCTTGGACGTCGCGGGGGCCTGGGTCATGGGCTCAATCTAATCTTCCACAGGTAAGAGATGCAACGCACTTGCACCTGTTACTTCGTACGGGAGTGGGGCTTCGGGTGTGGGCCGTTTGTTCTGATCTTGGTCCAGGGGGAGAAGTTTTTCTCCCCCACAGCCCGTGGATGGAAAACGCGCAGTTCAGATGGGTGACACTGGGGGTGCTATGAGTTTGTCCACATGACTGTCCCCCGGTCCGTGCACAGGTTCCGGGGAGTTCTCCACAGCATCTGGCCCTTCACCCACAGGGCCTGTGGATAACCAGATTGGCTGACGCTGCCGACGGGCCTACCGTGGTCGGAGCCCGACTCGCCAGAAGCGGTCGCAAAGCCACTCGTTGATGCAGACCGTGGCGTAAGAAAGAGTGGCATGGCGAGGTCCGCGGTGCGGACGGGAGGAGGTGGCTTGGTGAGCGTTCCCGAGCCCATGGACGACCCCTGGGCCGACAGCGGACCGAGTGACCGGCTGCCCACCCGTGCCCGAGGCGAGGGCCGCGGCCGGGGCCGCGGGCGCGACGACGACCGCGGTGGCGACAGCCCCTGGGACGGCGGCGGGCTGAACGGCTTCGAGCGCGTCCCCCCGCAGGACCTCGACGCCGAGCAGTCCGTCCTCGGCGGCATGCTGCTCTCCAAGGACGCCATCGCCGACGTCGTGGAGATCATCAAGGGCCACGACTTCTACAAGCCCGCCCACGAGACCGTGTACGCGGCGATCCTCGACCTCTACGCCAAGGGCGAGCCGGCCGACCCCATCACGGTCGGCGCCGAGCTCACCAAGCGCGGCGAGATCACCAAGGTCGGCGGCGCCCCCTACCTCCACACGCTGGTCCAGTCGGTCCCGACCGCGGCCAACGCCTCGTACTACGCCGAGATCGTCCACGAGCGGGCCGTCCTGCGCCGTCTCGTCGAGGCCGGTACCAAGATCACGCAGATGGGCTACGCGGCCGACGGCGACGTCGACGAGATCGTGAACTCGGCCCAGGCGGAGATCTACGCGGTCACCGAGCAGCGCACCACCGAGGACTACCTGCCGCTCGGCGACATCATGGAGGGCGCGCTCGACGAGATCGAGGCGATCGGCTCCCGCAGCGGCGAGATGACGGGTGTGCCGACCGGCTTCTCCGACCTCGACTCGCTCACCAACGGTCTCCACCCCGGTCAGATGATCATCATCGCGGCCCGACCCGCCATGGGTAAGTCCACGCTCGCGCTGGACTTCGCCCGGGCCGCGTCCATCAAGAACAACCTGCCCAGCGTCATCTTCTCCCTCGAAATGGGGCGCAACGAGATCGCGATGCGTCTGCTCTCGGCGGAGGCCCGGGTCGCGCTGCACCACATGCGCTCCGGCACGATGACCGACGAGGACTGGACCCGCCTGGCCCGCCGCATGCCCGACGTCTCCCAGGCGCCGCTCTACATCGACGACTCCCCGAACCTGTCGATGATGGAGATCCGCGCGAAGTGCCGTCGGCTCAAGCAGCGGAACGGCCTCAAGCTCGTGATCATCGACTACCTCCAGCTGATGCAGTCCGGTGGCTCGAAGCGGCAGGAGAGCCGTCAGCAGGAGGTCTCCGACATGTCGCGAAACCTCAAGCTCCTCGCCAAGGAGCTGGAGCTGCCGGTCATCGCGCTCTCGCAGCTGAACCGTGGTCCCGAGCAGCGCACCGACAAGAAGCCGATGGTCTCCGACCTCCGTGAGTCCGGCTCCATCGAGCAGGACGCCGACATGGTCATCCTGCTGCACCGCGAGGACGCCTACGAGAAGGAGTCCCCCCGCGCGGGCGAGGCGGACATCATCGTCGGCAAGCACCGTAACGGTCCGACGGCCACCATCACCGTGGCCTTCCAGGGCCACTACTCCCGCTTCGTGGACATGGCCCAGACCTGATCGGCCGCGACGGGAAGTTCCGTCCGTACCGGGCATCGCGTTGGATGGGTTTCATGACGACATCCTTCGAAGCATTGCTGCCCGGTACCGAGCGGGCCCTGCTGCACCGTGTCGCGGTCGCCCAGTCCGAAGGGCGGGCGCCCTCGTTCGTGGGGGCGGTGGTCCGTGACGGGGCGCTGGTGTGGAGCGGTTCGCGGAGCTGCGTGGACGGGCACGCGCCCGACGCCGACACCCAGTACCGGATCGGCTCGATCACCAAGGTGTTCACCGCCGTTCTGGTGATGCGGCTGAGGGACGAGGGCCTCCTCGATCTCGACGATCCGCTGGAGCGCCACCTCAAGGGCACGGGTGTCGGCGAGGTGACGATCACTCAGCTCCTGGCCCACAGCGGGGGACTCGCGGCCGAGACGCCCGGACAGTGGTGGGAGCGGTCCTCCGCCGCGCTGCGACCGGAGCTCTCCGACGTCCTGGGCGAGAGCCCCTCGCTCCAGGCGGCCGGACGCCGTTTCCACTACTCCAACCCCGGCTACACCCTGCTCGGTTCGCTGGTCGAGGCGGTGCGCGGGGTCAGCTGGGAGGAGGCGCTGCGGCGCGAGATCCTGGAACCCCTGGGGATGGACCGTACGACGCTCGAACCGGTCGCGCCGCACGCCGGTGGTTTCGCGGTGCACCCGTGGGCCGATGTGATGCTGGCCGAACCCTCCGAGGATCTGGGGCTGATGGCGCCGGCCGGACAGCTCTGGTCGACGGCGGCGGACCTCGCCCGGTTCGCCGCCTTCCTCGCGGCGGGCGACGAGCGGGTGCTCGCGGCGGCCTCCGTGGCGGAGATGCGGGCTCCGGCCTCCCCCGCCGGTGAGGGGGACTGGGAGGGAAGCTACGGCCTCGGTCTTCAGCTGCTGCGCCGGGACGGGCGGACCCTGATCGGCCACACCGGCTCCCTGCCGGGCTTCGTCGCCTGCCTGTGGGTGAGCGTGGAGGACGGTCTCGCGGGGATCGCCCTCGCCAACGCCACCTCGGGGCCGGCGCCCGCGGCTGTGGCGGCCGATCTCGTACGGATCGTGGCGGAGGCCGAGCCGCGCTTCCCCGAGCCCTGGCGGCCCCTCCCGGCGGCCGAGGTCGACACCGAACTCCTTGCCCTGACCGGGCCCTGGTACTGGGGCACGTACGCGTACGGGCTGCGGCTCGGTCCCGATCGCTCCGTCGTGATGGAGCCGCTGCGGGGAGCCGGGCGACGGGCCTCGTTCCGCGCGCTGCCCGAAGGCGGCTGGGTCGGGCTCAACGGGTACTACGCGGGGGAGACGCTCCGGGCGGTGCGGCGGCCCGACGGCAGCGTGAGCCATCTCGACCTGGGTTCCTTCGTGTTCACCCGGGAGCCGTACGAGCCCGGGGACGCGGTGCCGGGCGGGGTGTCCGAGGACGGTTGGCGCGGTCTCTGACCTCTCGCCTGTTTCACGTGAAACAGGCGACAGGCGCGTCGGTTCCGTCTCGGCGCGCCTGTCGGCGTCCTGCCGCCGCCTCTCAGAGGTTCTTCTTGAAGCCGACGTGGGAGGCCTCGAAGCCGAGCCGCTCGTAGAAGCGGTGGGCGTCGGTGCGCGTCACGTCGGAGGTCAGCTGGACCAGACGGCATCCCTGACGGCCGGACTCCTCGACGGCCCACTCGATGAGCTGGGTCCCGAGGCCGCTGCCGCGCTCGTCGGCGTGGATACGGACGCCTTCGATGATCGAGCGGGTGGTGCCGCGGCGGGACAGGCCGGGGATCACCGTCAGTTGGAGCGTTCCGACGACCTTCTCCCCGCGGACCGCCACCACGACGTGCTGGTGGGGATCGCCCGCGAGTCGCTCGAAGGCGGTGACGTACGGGGCGAGGTCGTCGGGGGATTCCCGTTGGGCCCCCAGCGGGTCGTCCGCGAGCATCGCGACGATCGCCGGAAGGTCCTCGACGGCGGCAGGGCGGATGTCAAGATCGCTCATGCCCAGCAGCGTACGGTCATCCGGCCGCGACGGTAAGGGGAGCGAAACGCCTGCGCCAGTCACCGGGAAGGTCGGGGAGGGAGCGGACCATCACCGAGGTGGTGGCGATCGAGTCGACGCCGTTCTCCTTCACCCAGCGCAGCAGCTCCGTGTGCCGTACGTCGATGTCCGTGCGCAGCGGACGGTCCGTCGCGACGGCCAGGGAGGCGATCAGCGCCTGGGCCGTGGCCGTGTCCCGGGCGATCAGCGGTCCGACGACGTGGGTGTCCATGTTGGGCCAGGCCGCGGCGAAGCCCGTGATCACGCCGTCTTCCTCCGCGACCCGCAGGTGGTCAGCGAACGCGGGCAGCCGCGTGATGAGGTGCGTGCGGTCGAGGCCGAAGATCTCCCGGTCCAGGCGCACGACGGCCTGGAGGTCGTCCGCGGTGGCGGGCCGGACGGGGACCGCCGGGGCGGGCGTGCGGAACGAGAACCGTCCGCACACCATGTCGGACCGGGTCGTCTCGACGAAGCCCAGCTGCTCGTACAGGGGCTGCCCGTTGGCGGTGGCGTACAGCGTGAGGGGGGTGTCGCCGGCGTCCGCGAGGACGTGCCGCATCAGCCTCCGGCCGACTCCCTGGCGCTGGTGCCGCTCGGCGACGAGCACCATGCCGATCGCGGCGAGCCCGGGGCCGTACGAGGTGACCACGCAGCAGGCGACCAGACCCGTGCCGGAGGGGTCGTCGATGCCGTAGCCGGTTCCGGAGGTCAGCAGGTGGCCCCACTTGTGCTCCTCCCGCTGCCACCCCCGGTTCTCGGACAGGTCGGAGCAGGCGAGGAGGTCCTCCGTGGTGAGGCGCCGGATGGGTAGGTGAGCGACAGATGTGGGGGAGGTCGGCATGTCCTTCAGGCTCTCCGAAGGAGAGATCCTCCGTCCACCGGTTTGTTTCACGTGAAACGACACGCCCTAGCAGAAAACCGACTCTTCGGCCGGAGAACGCCACTTTTCGTCCATGGTGGTACCCGCAAGCGCCATGCTGCGATCACGGAAGCCGCCCAGTGTGAGGCGAGAAGATGATGGATGTTCCGACCATGACCACGGAAGGGACGGAGGCCCGAATATCCGCGGCGGCCTCCGACGACGCTGTCCTGGTCCGCCGCACCCTGGCGGAGATAGGCCCCGTCGCCGACCAGGTGACCTCGTACTTCTACGCACTGCTCTTCGTCAGGAATCCCGCGCTGCGCGAGATGTTCCCTGTGGCGATGGACACCCAGCGGGACCGGCTCCTCACGGCGCTCCTGACGGCGGCCGAGCACCTGGACGACGCCCCGGTCCTCACGGAGTACCTCCGCAACCTCGGCAAGGGCCACCGCAAGTACGGCACCACGGCCGCCCACTACCCGGCCGTCGGCGAGGCCCTCATCGGCGCGCTCACCCGGTACGCCACCAGGAGCTGGGACGAGGAGACCGAGGCGGCCTGGGTCCGTACGTACACGACCGTCTCGCAGATCATGATCGACGCGGCGGCGGAGAACGAGCAGTCGGCCCCCGCCTGGTGGGAGGCCGAGGTGGTCAGCCACGATCTGCGCACCCCGAACGTCGCCGTGGTCACGCTCCGGCCCGACCAGCCGTACCCGTTCCTGGCGGGGCAGTACACGACTCTGGAGACCCCCTGGTGGCCGCGGATCTGGCGGCACTACTCCTTCGCCTCGGCGCCCAGGCCCGACGGGCTGCTCTCGCTCCATGTGAAGGCGGTCCCCGCGGGGTGGGTGTCCAACGCGCTCGTCCACCGGGCGCGGCCCGGTGACCTCCTGCGGCTCGGTCCGCCGGCCGGCTCCATGACGGTCGACCACTCCACCGACAGCGGACTGCTCTGTCTGGGCGGCGGCACCGGGATCGCGCCGATCAGGGCGCTGGTCGAGGACGTGGCCGAGCACGGGGACCGGCGGCCCGTCGACGTCTTCTACGGGGCGCGCAGCGGACACGACCTCTACGACATCGACACCATGCTGCGGCTCCAGAAGACCTTCCCCTGGCTCTCCGTCCACCCCGTCACGGAGGAACAGGGGCGCCTCCCGGACGCCGTCTGCCGATACGGGTCCTGGGAGGAGCGCGACGCCTACCTCTCGGGCCCGCTCGGCATGGTCCGGCGCGGGGTCGACGCCCTGCGCGGGGCGGGGGTCGCCTCGGACCGCATCCGGCACGACTTCCTGGCCGAGCTCACTCCGGCCGTTCCCGATCAGCCCAGGTCGGGCGCGTGCATGGCGCGGACCCCCTCGATGTTGCCGTCCAGGTAGTGCCGCAGGGAGAGCGGAACGAGGTGGACGGCGGCGATCCCGACCCGGGTGAACGGCACCCGGACGATCTCGTACTCGCCGACCGGCTCGTCCATCTCGGGGCCGTGCCGCAGGGACGGGTCCATGGAGTCGAGCCGGCACACGAAGAAGTGCTGGACCTTCACTCCGGAGACCCCGCCGTCGACGATGTGCTCGACGGTGTCGACGAAGCAGGGCACGACGTCGGCGATCTTGGCGCCGAGCTCCTCGTGCACCTCACGGTGGAGGGCTTCGACGACGGTGGTGTCGGAGGGCTCGACGCCGCCGCCGGGCGTGACCCAGTAGGGATCCATCCCCGGCTTGGTGCGTTTGATGAGGACGAGATCGTCCCCGTCGAGCAGGATGGCGCGTGCGGTGCGCTTGATCACGGGCCGTTCGTTCATGGGAAGAAAATGGCCCGTGCGCGGTGTCCTGAAACGCACGGGCTTTCCGGCGGCGGCTCCGCGGGGGCGTTCAGCCGGCGGCCGACGCCTCGTCGAGAGCCCGCAGCACGTCGGCGATCAGGTCCTCCGGATCCTCGGCACCCACCGAGAAACGGATGAACCCCTCCGCCACCGCGTCCCCGCCCCAGCGCCCGCGCCGCTCCGCCGTGGAGCGCACACCACCGAAGCTGGTGGCGTCGTCCACGAGCCGCAGTTCCTCCAGGAACCGCTCCGCCCGCTTCCGGTCCGCCAGCTCGAAGGAGACGACCGGACCGAAGCGCCGCATCTGCCGGGCGGCCACCGTGTGCGAGGGGTCGCCCGGAAGACCCGGGTAGCGCAGCCCGGCCACGTCCGCGCGCCCGGCGAGCGCCTGCGCGAGGGAGAGCGCGGTGGAGCACTGCCGGTCGATCCGCAGCTGGAGGGTGGCCAGGGAACGGTGGGCGAGCCAGGCCTCCATGGGGCCGGGGATCGCCCCGACGACCTTGCGCCAGCGCCGTACCTCCGCCGCCCGCGCGGGGTCCCGGCAGGTCACGTGCCCGAGCAGGATGTCGCCGTGTCCCGTCATGCCCTTGGTGTCGCTGGCGACGGAGAAGTCCGCGCCGAGCTCCAGGGGCCGCTGGCCGAGCGGGGTGGAGAGGGTGTTGTCGACGGCGACGAGCGCCCCGGCGGCATGGGCCTCCCGCACCAGCCGGCGGATGTCGCAGACGTCGAGCCCGGGGTTGGACGGGCTCTCGATCCACAGCAGCCGGGCGCCTTCGAGGACGGCGAGCTGGCCGTCGCCGCCGGTCGGCGCGGTCCGGACCTCGATGCCGTACGCCCTCAGCTGCTCGTGGAGCAGCGGCAGGGCCTGGTAGCCGTCGGTCGGCATCACCACCGCGTCGCCGGCCCGCAGCTGGGAGAGCAGCACGGCGGAGATCGCGGCCATGCCCGAGGCGAAGACCACAGTCTCGACGTCCCCCTCCCCCGGCGCCTCCAGTTCGCCGATGGCCCGTTCCAGGTGGGTCCAGGTCGGGTTCTCGTCCCGCCCGTACGCGTAACCGCCGGTCGGCTCGCCCGGCAGATGGAAGTGGGCGGCGAAGACCGGGCCCGGCAGGGTCGGTTCGTACTTCACGGGCTCGGGGAGCCCCGCCCGTACCGCGCGCGTGCCGTCCCCGAGTTCCTTGTCGATCACGGTGTCCGCTCCTCCAGTTCCCTGCGGACGGCGGCGAGGAGACCCTCGCTCGCCGCCTCGACCATCTCCAGACACTCGTCGAAGCCCTCGCGGCCCCCGTAGTACGGGTCGGGGACGTCGAGCCGGTCCCCGGCGGCCGGGTCGTAGGAGCGCAGCAGCTGTATCCTCGCCGCCTCCTCGGGCGTTCGGGCGAGTGCCCGGAGCTCTCGTACGTGTCCCTCGTCGAGCGCGATCACCAGGTCGAGGGCGGGGAACCAGGAGGCGCGGAACTGCCGGGCGGAGTGCGCCGAGGTGTAGCCGCTCTCCTCCAGGACGGCGACGGTGCGCGGGTCGGCGCCGTCACCCTCGTGCCAGCCTCCGGTCCCCGCGCTGTCGACCTCCACCACGCCGCCGAGGCCGGCCTCCTCCACACGGCGGCGGAAGACGTGCTCGGCCATCGGCGAGCGGCAGATGTTGCCCGTGCAGACGAAGCAGACGCGGTAGGTCACGGTCCCCACTCAGTCGCCGTCGGGGAGCAGGACGTTCAGCGCCCACGAGACGACGGAGATGATCAGGCCGCCGAGGACGGCGGTCCAGAAGCCCTCCACGTGGAAGCTGAGGTCGAACTGCTCGGCCAGCCACGAGGTCAGAAGGAGCATCAGGGCGTTGACCACGAGGGTGATCAGGCCGAGTGTCAGGATGAAGAGCGGCAGCGTCAGGAGCTTGACGATCGGCTTCACCAAGAAGTTCACGAGCCCGAAGACCAGGGCGACGAGAAGGAGGGTCCAGGCCTTCTTGGCGGTGCTCTCACCGGTGAGAGTGATGTCCTGGAGCAGCCAGATGGCGACTCCCAGGGCGCCCGCGTTCGCGAGCGTCTTGACTACGAAATTCTTCATGTGTCTGATCGTGGCAGACATGATCGGGCCAAGGGCAGGGGCTGACGGGCGATGAAGGCATTCCGACTGGATGAACTCGAGGCGGAGCGCGCCGCGAACCAGGGCGCCTATCTCCAGTTCCTGCGGGAGCGGAACATGTCGGTGGGCCTGTACGCGTTGGACGCGGGGGCCCTCGACCCGCAGCAGCCGCATGCCCAGGATGAGGTGTACTTCGTGGTGAGCGGGCGCGCGGCGATCACCGTCGGGGAGGAGACGACCCAGGTGGCGCGCGGCAGCGTGGTGTACGTGCCGGCCGGGGAGCCGCACAAGTTCCACCACATCAGCGAGGACCTCAAGGTCCTCGTGGTCTTCTCCCCGCCGGAGGGCTGAGCCGGGGAGTCAGGGGCGGAGGCCCTCCGTCCCCTAGGGGACGGATCAGGGGAGAGCGGGGGGCGCGGAGCCCCCGAGGCCTCCGTCTCCCACCTAGCCTTGAGGGTGTCCGACGCGGAGTGCGCGGCACGGACCTTTCGAGAGCGAGGTAGGGACCATGGCCGTACAGGAGATGCTCGCGGGGCTGCCCTGGTGGGTGAAGTGGGTCGCCATACCCGCCCTCGCCCTGCTGGTCTTCGGTGGACTGATCACCAGCGTGCTGACCTTCGTGGTCGGCGTGCTGTTCAAGGTGCTGCTCTTCGTGGCGCTCGTCGGCGGACTGATCTACGTCGTGCAGAAGGTCAAGGGATCGTCCGGATCCCGCGAGGACTGGTAGTCCTGACTACCTGTCAGTAAGAAGGCGAAGCCGGGCATTAGCCCGGCCGGGGGAACGGAAGCCGGGAATCCGGACGGCCTCCGAGCCTGCCACTAGAGTGGAACCCCTCCGCCGTGTTGGGGACTACGGGCGTAGACCGCGTGTCGAAACAGCGGTTTCCCAGGCCCGGCGGGCGCGGGGGCGGCCCCCGCGGGCGGGTGCGGCGCACCCGTCGTCACGCCTGGGGGTGACCTTTGGCCACGGCTACGCACACGGCTGCACCTACCCTGATCGGTTCGGTGCAGCGGGCGCTGAGACTTCTGGAGGCCGTGTCCTCCCATGCGGACGGCGCCCCGGCCAAACAACTCGCCCGTGAGACGGGCCTTCAGCTCCCCACCACGTACCACCTGCTCCGCACCCTGACGCACGAGGGCTATCTGCGCCGCGAGAAGGGTGTGTTCCTCCTGGGTGACGCCGCCGTCCGACTGGCCGGCGGCGGAGCTGTGCAGAATCGTCGCATCAAGATCGAAGACTCCCTTGCCCGCTGGCGGGACGAGATCGGTGTGCCGGTGTACTTCGCCCTCTACCGCGAGGGCGAGATCGAGATCGTCGCCGTCGCCGACACTCCCTCGGCCCCCGCGGTCGACGAGTGGGCCGACTTCCGCGAGACCGGGCACGCCCACGCGATCGGGCAATGCCTCCTGAGTCAACTCGATCTGAAAAGCCGTCAAGACCACCTCGACAGGCACCCGGTGGAAGCCATCACTCCGTACACGGTGCGTAACCGTCGTGTCCTTTTGGACCGTTTGGGCGATTTGGGCCGTATGGAACCCCTGGTGGAGCGTCAGGAATATGCGCTCGGCACGGTCTGCGCCGCCATCCCCATCACCGTGGGCTCCGCGGCGGCCGCAATGGCCATTTCCCTCCCCCTCCACCAGGAAGAACGGTTGCTCCCGGCAGTCGAGCGGCTACGTACAGAGATCGGGAGGCTCTTCAGCTCGCTCGCGTTCTCTATCAGTATCTGAAAAATCACTCCTTGTGATCTGCTAGCGCTTACAGCACGATTGCGTCAAGAGGGCCACGGGGGATCATTCCTGGCCGTTTCGGTCACAGCTTTCAGCAGCTGTGTTTACACAGCTTCATCTACTGCGGGGTACATGATGCGAGAGTCGGTTCAGGCCGAGGTCCTGATGAGCTTCCTCGTCTCCGAGGAGCTCTGCTTCAAGATCCCTGTCGAGCTGCGATACGAGGCCCGGGATCCTTACGCGGTGCGGATGACGTTCCACCTTCCCGGAGACGCGCCCGTGACCTGGGCGTTCGGTCGTGAACTGCTGCTTGACGGAATCAACCGCCCGAGCGGTGACGGCGACGTGCACATCGCGCCGACGGACCCGGAGGGTCTCTCGGACGTCTCCATCCGCCTCCAGGTGGGTGCCGACCGCGCCCTCTTCCGCGCCAGCGCGCCGCCGCTGGTCGCGTTCCTGGACCGGACGGACAAGCTGGTCCCGCTCGGTCAGGAAAGGACACTCGGCGACTTCGAGGACAACCTCGAAGCCGCACTCGGCCGGATTCTGGCAGAGGAGAACGCGGGCTGACCCCTGCCGAAAGTCCCTACTTCGCGCGCCGCCGCCGACCGCCCCGTACCACTGCCACCCGGGACTTCCCCTCGCCATCGGGTCCCGGCCGGTCGGCGGAGACCACCAGCGCCGCGAGGGCGGTGGTGACCGGCACCGAGGCGACCAGTCCGATCGAACCGACCAGCGTTCGGACGATCTCCACCGCGACCAGCTCGCTGTTGGCCACCGTGCCCATGCTGCTCTGCGCGATCGAGAAGAGCAGCAGCAGCGGCAGGGCGGCACCCGCGTAGGCGAGGACCAGGGTGTTCACCACCGAGGCGATGTGGTCGCGGCCGATCCGGATCCCGGCCCGGTAGAGACCGCGCGGACCCATGCGCGGATCGGCCTGGTGCAGCTCCCAGACCGCCGAGGTCTGCGTGACGGTCACGTCGTCCAGGACACCCAGCGAGCCGATGATCACGCTGGCGAGCAGCAGGCCGGACATGTCGATGTCCGGGTACAGGCCGTGGATCAGACCGGTGTTGTCGTCGGTGTTGCCGCTGAGCGAGGCCCAGCCGATGAAGAGCGAACCGAGCAGGCCGATCAGCAGTAGCGAGACCAGCGTGCCGAGCACGGCGACCGAGGTGCGCGCCGAGAGCCCGTGGCACATGTAGAGCGCGATCAGCATGATCGCGCTCGATCCGACCACGGCCACGACCAGCGGGTTCGACCCCTCCAGGATCGCCGGCAGGATGAAGAACGTCAGGATCAGGAAGCTCACCACGAGGGCGACGAGCGCCATGACGCCCCGCATCCGGCCGACGACCACCACCGCCAGCGCGAAGATCCCCGCGAGCAGTGCCATCGGCACCTTCCGGTTCACGTCCGTCACCGAGTACTGGAGGTCGTGGGGTGCGTCGGGGGCGTAGGCCACCACCACGCCCTGCCCCTCGTGCAGTTGGCGCGGTGCGTCTGGCTGCACGATCTCGGTGAACGTACGCCCCTTGTCGGGGCCGCTGGTGACCTCGATCGTCGCCTTCTCGCACTGCCCCTGCTGCGCGTTGACCGCCTCGCGGCCCTGCGCGGTCGAGGTGTCGCCGGTCGGCGGGACCTGGGCGGCGTTCACGTCCTTGCAGTCGACCTGCTCGACGGAGACCACCGTGCCCTGCTCGGTCTGCCGGTCGAAGCCGACACCCGTGCGCTCGTGCGCCGGGGTGCCGCCTGGCCACAGGACCGCGAGCCCGACCACGACGGCGGTGGCGAAGGGGATCAGCACCGCGGCGATGACCTTGCGCAGATGCCGGGAGACGGGGGCGGCGGGGCCGTGACTGTGGCTGTGACCATGGCCGTGCGAGGTGCCGGGGGCATGGTCGTGGCCGTGCGGCTCGGGTGTCTGCTGGGGGGAAGTCACCGACCGATCATCGCAAGAACGGCGAGGGCCCACTGTTCAGCACGCCAGGGATGGCGCTAGCGTGGTGACACCTTTGCACACGCGGGAGCTCGGAGCACCGGGCTGAGAGGGCGCTGATCACCGTACGCGCGTACCGATGTACGTCGTACGGGAGGAGGCTGCGCCGACCGCCGAACCTGTTACCGGGTAATGCCGGCGTAGGGAGATTCGGTCTCATGACCATTCAGGATGCACGCACGCCTGCCTCCGACCAGAACAGCCCGCAGGAGCGCACGCCGGGCTGGCACAAGGGGTACGTCGAGGGTTCCCGCCCCGACATCCGGGTGCCGGTCCGTCAGGTGCACCTCACCAACGGCAAGGACGTGACGCTCTACGACACGTCGGGGCCGTACACCGATCCCACCGTCGACACCGACGTGCGGCGGGGCCTCGCGCCGCTGCGCGAGAACTGGATCATCGCGCGCGGCGACACCGAGGAGTACGCGGGCCGGCCGGTCCGCCCCGAGGACGACGGCATCAAGCACACCTCGCCCCGCGGCGGCGGGCTCAAGAACCTCGACGCCGTCTTCCCCGGCCGCCCACGCCTGCCGCGCCGGGGCCGCGACGGCCAGGCGGTGACCCAGCTCGCGTACGCCCGCCGGGGCGAGATCACCCCGGAGATGGAGTACGTCGCGATCCGCGAGAACGTCTCCCCCGAGGTCGTGCGGGAGGAGATCGCCGCGGGCCGCGCGGTGCTCCCCGCGAACGTCAACCACCCGGAGATCGAGCCGATGATCATCGGCAAGCGGTTCCTGGTGAAGGTCAACGCCAACATCGGCAACTCGGCCGTCACCTCCTCCATCGAGGAGGAGGTGGAGAAGATGACCTGGGCGACCAAGTGGGGCGCCGACACGGTCATGGACCTGTCCACCGGCCGCAACATCCACACGACCCGCGAGTGGGTGCTGCGCAACTCCCCCGTGCCGATCGGCACCGTGCCGCTCTACCAGGCGCTGGAGAAGGTCGACGGCAAGGCCGAGGACCTGACCTGGGAGATCTACAAGGACACGGTCATCGAGCAGGCCGAGCAGGGCGTCGACTACATGACGGTCCACGCCGGCGTGCTCCTGCCGTACGTGCCCCTCACCGCGCGCCGCAAGACCGGCATCGTCTCGCGAGGCGGCTCGATCATGGCCGCCTGGTGCCTCGCGCACCACAAGGAGAACTTCCTCTACACGAACTTCGAGGAGCTCTGCGAGATCCTCGCGGCGTACGACGTCACGTACTCGCTCGGCGACGGGCTGCGCCCCGGATCGATCGCCGACGCCAACGACGAGGCGCAGTTCGCGGAGCTGAAGACCCTCGGCGAGCTGAACACGATCGCCAAGCGCCACAACGTGCAGACGATGATCGAGGGCCCGGGCCACGTCCCGATGCACAAGATCAAGGAGAACATCGACCTCCAGCAGGAGATCTGCGAGGAGGCCCCGTTCTACACGCTCGGCCCGCTGACCACGGACGTCGCGCCCGCGTACGACCACATCACCTCGGGCATCGGCGCCGCGATGATCGCCTGGTGGGGCACGGCGATGCTCTGCTACGTCACGCCCAAGGAGCACCTGGGCCTGCCGAACAAGGACGACGTGAAGACCGGCGTCATCACGTACAAGATCTCCGCCCACGCCGCGGACCTGGCCAAGGGCCACCCGGGCGCACAGGAGTGGGACGACGCGCTCTCGGACGCGCGGTTCGAGTTCCGCTGGGAGGACCAGTTCAACCTGGCCCTCGACCCGGTCACCGCCCGCGAGTTCCACGACGAGACGCTGCCGGCGGAGCCCGCGAAGACGGCGCACTTCTGCTCGATGTGCGGGCCGAAGTTCTGCTCGATGCGGATCTCCCAGGACATCCGGCGTGAGCACGGGGGGACGCAGCAGGAGATCGAGGCCGGGATGGCGGAGAAGTCGAAGGAGTTCGCGGCCTCCGGCAACCGCGTCTACCTGCCGCTGGCCGACTGACCGGCCCGACGGGGGAACGGGGGACCGGTCGGGGGGCCGGTCCCCCGCTTGGCGTGGGAGACCAGAGCCGGTGCCGGTGCCGGTGTCACGCCGGTCCCGTCGGTGCGGGAAACGGACCGGAGCACCGGCCCGAGCGGCCTACGGGTCCCGCGGGGCCGGTGGTTCGGTCGCCGCGAGGGCGTCGCGGAAGAACGGGACGAACCCCCGTTCGAGCAGGGCTTGACGCCAGGCCTCGCGGGCGCGCGCGAGTTCGTCCTCCGGGGCGGCGGGAGTGGTGTCCGTCGCGGTCGGGCTGTTCCGCAGCGCGGTCAGCAGGAGCCCCGCACCCGCGCAGACCAGGCCCGCGGCGGCGAGCGTGCCGAAGACCAGGCCGGCCGTCAGGAGGGTCGTGCCGAACCGCAGCCCGGGCGCGAGGGCCCGCAGCACCGCGCCGACCAGCAGGAAGATGACCGCGGCCGACCCGGCGAGCACGGGCACCATCACCGTGAGGATCGCGACGATCCCGGCCCCGGAGCCCTCCTGCCGGGCGGGGACGCGGGTGGCGACGGCGACGCGCCCCTCCTCGCGGACCTTGATGAAGTGGGCGTACTCGCTCGCCGCCGCGGTGGTGATGAGCGCTGTCGCGTTCACGGCCATGGCGCGCAGCTGTGCGGTCGTCAGCCGCGTCCCGACTCCGGCAAGTTCCGGACGTGTGTGCGCGGTGCTCAGTGCGTCGTCGAGGACACGCTCGTACTCGGCGCGGTCCTCGGTCAGCAGGTACGGAGCCACGTTCATGTGCATCCCCCGATGCTCCGCAGGCCCGGATCAGCCGCGGAGAACGGCCGGTCGGGCGGAAACGGAGGAGAGCCTGCTACGGATGGTCCGATGGTATTGCGGCGACACCACGGGCTGACAGGGTGTTTCCGGAAATCGCCTTCCCCGGATGCGCTGGGTTATGCGTCAGTCGTTCAGGGGGAGTTGGACGACCAGCAGCTTTCCGGCCATGGTCACGCCGCCGTCCATGGCGATGGCGAGCCCGTCCGCGTACACGTGCGGTCCGTCGACGACGGGGCCGCCGTCGCCCTCGTCCTCCTCCCCGCCGACCTGGCCGAGGAGGTACGGGATGGGGCTGTGGCCGTGCACGATCCGGTGGCCGCCGTAGGTGGAGAGGAGCTCCTGCACGGCCGGCGGACCGGTCTCGTCGTCGCGGAACGCGAAGCGCTTGGTGAACTTCCGGAACAGGTCCCAGACCTCGTCGGCGTCGCTGCGGGTGAGGATCTCGTGGACCGTCTCGTTGACGTCCTCGATGCTCTCGCCGTACTCGAGGTACGCGGTGGTGTCGGAGTGCAGGAGGAGGTGGTCGTCCTCCAGGACCACGGCGTCGAGCCGGGACATCCACTGGAGGTGGACGTCCTGGAGCCGGTCCATGTCGTGCTTCTGCCCGCCGTTGAGCAGCCAGGCCGCCTGGAAGGTGGCGGTGCCCGCGCCGGAGTTGACCGGGGTGTCGGCGAAGCGCTTGGCGCCGATGAGCAGCAGTTCGTGGTTGCCCATGAGGGCCTTGCAGTAGCCGCCGGCGGCGGCGGCCTCGGCGGAGAGCCGCATGACGAGGTCGATGACGCCGATGCCGTCGGGGCCGCGGTCGGTGAAGTCGCCGAGGAACCACAGGCGCGCGTTGCCCGCGGCCCAGCCGCCGTTCTCGTCGACGAGGCCCTGGGCGCGGAGGGCGGCCAGGAGTTCGTCGAGGTAGCCGTGGACGTCGCCGACGACGTACAGCGGACCGGGGCCGTCGGCCGGCGCGGAGGCGCGCTCGGGCGTGGCGGCGGCGTCGGGGGTGACCGGGACCTGGAGGGTGTCGCCGCGCTGGATGACCGGGAGGTCGCGCTCGGTCGGGGTGTAGTCGGCGGGGGGCTCGCCCTGGGGGAAGCCGTTGCCGGGGTGGTGGCCGGTGGCGACGGAGACGATGGAGGAGACGGCGGGGGTGGCGGCCGCGGTCGCTCCGGACTCCGGGACCGGGGCGGGTGCTCCGATGTCCTGGACCGGGGCGGTCGAGCTGGTGTCCTGGACCGGGGCGGGCACGCTGGTGTCCTGGACCGGGGCGGGCACGCTGGTGTCCTGGACCGGGGGCGTCGTTCCGATGTCCCGGACCGGGGCGGTCGCTCCGTGGTCCTCCACGGGCGCGAGGCGGCGGCCCAGGAGGAGGGTCGGGTCTGCCGGAGCGGGCGCGGGCTCCGGGCGCGGCTGCTCCGCCGAGGGCGGCTCGACGGCGTGGCCCTGTACGGGTACCAGGGCGTACGGCGGTACGCGGAAGTCGCGCAATGTCGCCGTGCGCACCACGGGCTCCTGCCCGGCCCCCTGAGTCATGGACCCCTCCACCACCGTCGCGATGCCCTGCACATCGCGGACCGGCCTGGTCGGGGTGGTCCGCGGTGTCGTCCGCCCATCATAGGAATGAGGGTCCTCCTGTGTGACGCACCAGGGGTGGTGAATCCGGGTCCACTCCGGGTTCACCGGTTGTTTCGCCCGAATTGAGAAGGTCCAGTCCAGGGTTGAAGCCGGTGTGGCGACCGGTTTCGCCGCCCCGGCCCACGGGCAGGGGGCGGGGCGGCGGTGTCGGATGGGGCCGTGTCAGTCCTTCGCGGGTGAGCGCGGCGGGCTGACCGTGGTGCGCGGCGAGCGCCGCTGTGAGGAGGTGCGGACGATGAGTTCGGTCGGTATCACCCGCTCGACCGGGCCGTCCGTATCGATCCCCTCGATGGCGTCGATGAGGAGCTGGACGACGGCGGTGCCGATCCTGCGCGGTTTGAGCGAGAGCGTCGTGATGGGCGGTTCGGTCGTCGCGTACACGGTGGACTCGCTGCAGCAGACCAGCAGCAGATCCTCCGGGACGCGCAGCCCGTAGCGGCGCGCGGCCGCGAGGAGATCGGTTCCGTTGGGGTCGAAGAGGCCGTAGACGGCGTCGGGACGGTCCGGGCGGGCGAGCAGCCGGTCGGCCGCGACGGCGCCCGCGCACGGATCGTGCGCCGGATAGGCCTCGTATACGGGGTCCTGCCCGACCCGCTCGCACCAGTTGAGGTACGCGGTGGTGGACAGGCGGGTGTAGGTGTCGGTGGTGGTTCCGGTGAGGAGGCCGATGCGGCGGGCGCCGGCGGCGGCGAGGTGGTCGAGCAGGTCGAGGACGGCGGCTTCGTGGTCGTTGTCGACCCAGGCGGTGACCGGAAGGGTGCCGGCGGGGCGTCCGTCGGAGACGACGGGGAGGCCCTGCCGGACCAGTTCGGTGACGACCGGGTCGTGGTCGGAGGGGTCGATGACGACGGTGCCGTCGAGGGCGACGTTCGACCAGACGTCATGGCGGGAGGTGGCGGGGAGGATGACCAGGGCGTAGCCCCGGGCGAGCGCCGCCGATGTGGCTGCTCTGGCCATCTCCGCGAAGTACGCGAATTCGGTGAAGGTGAAAGGTTCATCCCCGTACGTGGTCACGGTCAGGCCGATCAGTCCCGACTTGCCCGTACGGAGCGTGCGGGCCGCCGCGGATGGGCGGTAGCCCAACCGGTCGGCGACCTCGCGTACGTGTCGGCGCGTGGCGTCCGGGAGTCGGCCCTTGCCGTTGAGCGCGTCGGAGACAGTCGTGATGGAGACCCCGGCGGCGGCGGCCACGTCCCGGATGCCCGCCCGGCCCTGCCGGCTTCCCCGGGTCTGTGCCCGGCTCACCTGGTGCTTCCCTGCTGCTGTCATGGCGAGCCGATAGTAGGGCGACGGAGAGCGGTCGGGGCGGTCGCATATGCGAGCATTGACAGGCACGTTTCTGCATGATCGAAAGTGCCCAATGGCCAGGAAAACAAAGGTCGTTAAGGGCTACGTCATATGAGTTGGGGTTGTCGGACGGTCCCGGCCTGGCGATGGGTCGAGGTCTCGAAGAGGTCTCAACTCACCTCTACGGGGGATGCGCGCCACGGCGCTCGCCACCGGCGCACGCCACCCGATCGCGCGCTCCCCCTCCCCGGAGAGAGGTCGGCCGGAAGCCAGAGCGTGTCCCTCCTGTTGTCCACAGCCCATTCGCAGCGAGGGCGAATCCTCATAAGGTGAGGAGTATTGGCGGTACGGACGGTCGAGGAGGCCACACTGTGAGCGAGACCAGCGGGAAGAGCACCGGCAGCCCCAGGCTGCGCGCCGAGCTGGACGGCGTTCCCACCTACAAGCCGGGCAAGCCGGCCGCCGCGGACGGCCCCGTGGCCTTCAAGCTGTCCTCCAACGAGAACCCCTACCCGCCGCTGCCGGGGGTCATGGACAGCGCGCTGGCCGCCGCCGCGAACTTCAACCGCTACCCCGACATGGCCTGCACCGGTCTCATGGAGGAGCTGGCCGAGCGCTTCGGCGTGCCGGTCTCACACCTGGCGACGGGCACGGGCTCGGTCGGTGTCGCGCAGTCGCTGATCCAGGCCACCTCCGGCCCGGGCGACGAGGTCATCTACGCCTGGCGTTCCTTCGAGGCGTACCCGATCATCACGCAGATCAGCGGGGCCACCTCGGTACAGGTGCCGCTGACCGACGGCGAGGTGCACGACCTCGACGCGATGGCCGAGGCGATCACCGAGCGGACCCGGCTGATCTTCGTCTGCAACCCCAACAACCCCACGGGCACCGCGGTCCGCCGGGCCGAGCTGGAGCGCTTCCTCGACCGGGTGCCCTCCGACATCCTGGTCGTGATCGACGAGGCGTACCGCGAGTTCGTGCGCGACACCGAGATCCCGGACGGCATCGAGCTCTACCGCGACCGTCCGAACGTCGCCGTGCTGCGCACCTTCTCCAAGGCGTACGGCCTGGCGGGGCTGCGGGTCGGCTTCGCCATCGCCCACGAGCCGGTGGCGGCGGCGCTGCGCAAGACGGCGGTGCCGTTCGGCGTGAGCCAGCTGGCGCAGGACGCGGCCGTGGCCTCGCTGCGCGCCGAGGACGAGCTGCTCGGGCGGGTCGGCTCGCTGGTGGCCGAGCGCGAGCGGGTCCGTTCGGGGCTCGTGGCCCAGGGCTGGACCGTGGCGGACACCCAGGCGAACTTCGTCTGGCTGCGGCTGGGCGACCGGACCCTGGAGTTCGCGGCCGAGTGCGAGCGGCACGGAGTCGTCGTGCGGCCGTTCGCCGGCGAGGGCGTGCGCGTCACGATCGGTGAGACCGAGGCCAACGACCTCTTCCTGAAGGTGACGGAGGGCTTCCGCAAGGAGGTCTGATCCGGCGTGACGGCCCCCACGAGCCCTGCTCGTGGGGGCCGTCGGCGTTTCCGGACCCGTGACCCGCGGTAGGGGGACCCCGACTGAAGGTACGGATTTCGTATGAGCCATAATGCTTGTGAATGTGAACGCGTTCACAAGCGTGTCCTGCTTCCTCCCATAATCGGTGGGATTAAAGGGGCAAACTGCCGATGTGACCACGGCGAGTAAGGAGAAAACGACGTGGACCTCGCTCTGGCGCCAGAGACTCTGGCGCGCTGGCAGTTCGGCATCACCACCGTCTACCACTTCCTCTTCGTCCCCCTGACGATCTCCCTCGCCGCTCTCACCGCGGGCCTTCAGACGGCCTGGGTGCGGACGGAGAAGGAGAAGTACCTCAGGGCGACGAAGTTCTGGGGCAAGCTCTTCCTGATCAACATCGCCATGGGTGTCGTCACCGGCATCGTGCAGGAGTTCCAGTTCGGCATGAACTGGTCCGACTACTCGCGCTTCGTCGGCGACATCTTCGGCGCCCCGCTCGCCTTCGAGGCGCTCATCGCCTTCTTCTTCGAGTCCACCTTCATCGGGCTGTGGATCTTCGGCTGGGACAAGCTGCCGAAGAAGATCCACCTCGCCTGCATGTGGATGGTCTCGATCGGCACGATCCTGTCCGCCTACTTCATCCTCGCGGCGAACTCCTGGATGCAGCACCCCGTCGGGTACCGCATCAACGAGGAGCGCGGCCGGGCGGAGCTCACCGACTTCTGGAAGGTGCTCACCCAGGACACCGCCGTCACCCAGTTCTTCCACACCATGACGGCCGCCTTCCTGGTCGGAGGCGCGTTCATGGTCGGCATCTCCGCCTACCACCTGGCCCGCAAGAAGCACATCCCGGTCATGCGGACCTCGCTGCGGGTCGGTCTGATCACCCTGATCATCGCCGGCCTCGGCACCGCGATCAGCGGTGACGTGCTCGGCAAGGTCATGTTCAAGCAGCAGCCGATGAAGATGGCCGCCGCCGAGGCGCTCTGGGACGGCGAGGCGCCCGCGCCCTTCTCGATCTTCGCCTACGGTGACGTCGACGAGGGCCACAACAAGGTGGCCATAGAGATTCCGGGCCTCCTGTCCTTCCTCGCCAACGGCGACTTCGACTCGTACGTCCCCGGCATCAACGACGTCAACAAGGCCGAGCAGGAGAAGTACGGCCCCGGCGACTACCGGCCCAACATCCCCGTCGCGTACTGGGGATTCCGCTGGATGATCGGCTTCGGCATGGCCTCGCTCGCCGTCGGCGTGCTCGGCCTCTGGCTGACCCGCAAGAAGTTCATGCTGGCCCCGGGGATGCGGACCGGTGAGGACGAGGTGCCGAACCTGGTCCTGTTCAAGAGCAAGGCGCTCAGCCCGCGCTTCACCAAGTGGTACTGGGTCATCGCCCTCTGGACCATGCTCTTCCCGCTCATCGCCAACTCCTGGGGCTGGATCTTCACCGAGATGGGCCGTCAGCCCTGGGTCGTCTACGGCGTGCTGCGCACCCGTGACGCGGTCTCGCCCGGTGTCTCCCAGGGCGAGGTGCTCACCTCGATGATCATCTTCACCGCCCTCTACGCCGTCCTCGCCGTGATCGAGGTGAAGCTCCTCGTCAAGTACGTGAAGGCGGGACCGCCCGAACTCACCGAGGACGACCTCAACCCGCCCACCAAGATCGGCGGGGACTCGCGTGACCCCGACCGCCCCATGGCCTTCTCGTACTGAGGCTCAGGAGATCGAGGCATGGAACTCCACGACGTCTGGTTCGTACTCATCGCCGTCCTCTGGATCGGCTACTTCTTCCTCGAAGGGTTCGACTTCGGGGTCGGCATCCTCACCAAGCTGCTCGCCCGTGACCGGGTCGAGAAGCGGGTCCTCATCAACACCATCGGTCCCGTCTGGGACGGCAACGAGGTGTGGCTGCTCACGGCCGGCGGAGCGACCTTCGCCGCGTTCCCCGAGTGGTACGCGACGCTCTTCTCCGGCTTCTACCTGCCGCTGCTCATCATCCTGGTCTGCCTGATCGTCCGGGGTGTGGCCTTCGAGTACCGGGCGAAGCGGCCCGAGGAGAACTGGCAGCGCAACTGGGAGCAGGCCATCTTCTGGACCTCCCTGATCCCCGCGTTCCTCTGGGGCGTGGCCTTCGGCAACATCGTCCGGGGCGTGAAGATCGACGGCGACATGGAGTACGTCGGCAACTTCTGGGACCTGCTCAACCCGTACGCGATCCTCGGCGGCCTGGTCACCCTCGCCCTCTTCACCTTCCACGGCACGGTCTTCGCCGCGCTCAAGACGGTCGGTGACATCCGGGTCCGGGCCAGGGATCTGGCGCTCAAGCTGGGTCTGGTCACGGCCGTGCTCGCGCTCGGCTTCCTGATCTGGACCCAGATCGACACGGGGGACAGCTGGAGCCTCGCGGCGATGCTGGTCGCCGTGGTGGCCCTGGTCGGCGCGATCGGTGCCATCAAGGTCGGGCGCGAGGGCTGGTCGTTCGCACTCTCCGGCGTGACCATCGCCGCCGCGGTGGCGATGCTCTTCCTCGCGCTCTTCCCGAACGTCATGCCGTCTTCGCTCAACCCCGAGTGGAGTCTGACCGTGACGAACGCGTCGTCGAGCCCCTACACCCTGAAGATCATGACCTGGTGCGCGGCGATCGCCACCCCGCTGGTGCTGCTCTACCAGAGTTGGACCTACTGGGTGTTCCGGAAGCGCATCGGCACGCAGCACATCGCCGACGCCCACTAGTCGGCACTCACCTTTCGGTGCTCATCAGAGGGGCATGTTTCACGTGAAACCGATCGATCCGCGTCTGCTCCGGTACGCCCGTGCCACCCGCTTCTTCCTTGCCGCGGTGGTCGCACTCGGACTGGCCGGAGCGGCGCTGGTCATCGCCCAGGCGATGCTCATCGCCGAGATCGTGGTCGGGGCCTTTCAGAAGGGCCTCGCGGTTTCCGATCTGACCACCCCTCTGCTGCTGCTCGCGGGAGTCGCCGTGGCGCGGGGGCTCGTCTCCTGGCTGACCGAGCTCGCCGCCCACCGGGCGAGCGCGGCGGTCAAGTCCGAGCTCCGCGGCCGGCTGCTTCAGCGGGCGGCGACGCTCGGGCCCGGTTGGCTGAGCGGCCAGAAGGCCGGATCGCTGATCGCGCTCGCGACGCGCGGTGTGGACGCGCTCGACGACTACTTCGCCCGCTACCTCCCGCAGCTCGGGCTCGCGGTGGTTGTCCCGGTGGCGGTCCTCGCCCGAATCGTCACCGAGGACTGGGTCTCGGCGGCGATCATCGTCGTGACCCTGCCGCTCATCCCGGTCTTCATGATCCTCATCGGCTGGTACACCCAGGCACGGATGGACCGGCAGTGGAAGCTGCTCTCCCGGCTCTCCGGTCACTTCCTGGACGTGGTGGCCGGCCTCCCCACGCTCAAGATCTTCGGCCGGGCGAAGGCCCAGGCCGAGTCGATCCGCGCGATCACCTCGGACTACCGGCAGGCGACGATGCGGACCCTGCGCATCGCCTTCCTCTCCTCCTTCGCGCTGGAACTCCTCGCGACCCTCTCGGTCGCGCTCGTCGCCGTCACCATCGGCATGCGGCTCGTCCACGGCGAACTCGACCTGTACACCGGTCTCGTCATCCTGATCCTCGCGCCCGAGGCCTACCTGCCGCTGCGGCAGGTAGGGGCGCAGTACCACGCGGCCGCCGAGGGGCTCGCCGCCGCCGAGGAGATCTTCGAGGTCCTGGAGCAGCCGGTCCGGGACGGCGGTACGGGGGCGGTGCCCGGTTCCGTACGCCTGGAGCTCGACGGGGTCACCGTGCGGTACCCGGGGCGTGCCGCACCGGCGCTCGACGCGGCGACGCTGACGGTCGAGCCCGGGGAGACGGTCGCGCTGGTCGGCCCGAGCGGGGTCGGCAAGTCGACGCTCCTCGACGTGGTCCTCGGCTTCGCGGTGCCGGAGGACGGCGGGTCCGTCCGGGTCGGCGGATCCGCCGCCGGCGAGGGCCAGGAGCTCGCGACGCTCGACCTGGAGGCGTGGCGGTCCCGGATCGCCTGGGTGCCCCAGCGCCCCTACCTCTTCGCGGGAACGGTCGCCGAGAACGTCCGCCTGGCCCGTCCGGACGCCTCCGACGAGGCGGTACGGGCGGCCCTGCGGGACGCCGGGGCCGACGGCTTCGTCGCGGCACTCCCCGAGGGGCTCGACACCCCGCTCGGCGAGGACGGTGCCGGGCTCTCGGCGGGCCAGCGGCAGCGCCTGGCGCTCGCCCGGGCGTTCCTGGCCGACCGGCCGCTGCTGCTGCTCGACGAGCCGACGGCGGCCCTCGACGGTGAGACGGAAGCCGGTGTGGTCGACGCGGTACGACGCCTCGCGGCGGGCCGGACCGTGCTCCTGGTCGTCCACCGACCGGCCCTCCTCGCGGTCGCCGACCGCGTGGTGACGCTCGGCGGCGACGCCTCCGCTGTGTTTCACGTGGAACATTCCTCCTCGACGAGCTCCGCGGATGCGATCCCGGGCACGCAACTCGTCGAGGCGGTTCCTCTCACCCACTCCGCCGAGCGGACTCCGGAGGTTCCGGCCTCGGTGCTCGCACGGGTACGCGGCATGGCCGGCGAGCTCAAGGGCCGCATGGCGCTGGCCCTGCTCCTCGGGAGCCTGGCCCTCGGCTCGGCCGTCGGGCTCATGGCCGTCTCCGGCTGGCTGATCTCCCGCGCCTCCGAACAGCCGCCGGTGCTCTATCTGATGATGGCCGTCACCGCCACCCGCGCCTTCGGCATCGGCCGGGCCGTCTTCCGGTACGCCGAGCGGCTCGTCTCCCACGACGCCGTGCTCAGGATGCTCGCCGAGCTCCGGGTCTCCGTCTTCCGGCGCCTGGAGCGGATCGCCCCCGCCGGGCTCCGTCGCACCCGGCGCGGCGACCTCCTCTCCCGTCTCGTCCAGGACGTCGACGCGCTCCAGGACTACTGGCTGCGCTGGCTGCTGCCCGCCGGAGCCGCGCTCGTCGTGGGCGTCGCGTCCGTCGGCTTCACCGCCTGGCTGCTGCCCGAGGCCGGGGCCGTCCTCGCCGTGGGCCTGCTCGTCGCCGGTATCGCCGTACCGATGGCCGGGGGCGCCCTCGCCCGTCGGGCCGAGCGCCGGCTCGCACCCGCGCGTGGAACCCTGGCGACCTCCGTGGCCGACCTGCTGCGCGGCTGCGCCGAGCTGACGGTCGCGGGCGCGCTGCCGGGCCGGCTCGCCCGTACCCGTACGGCCGACCGTGACCTCACTTCCATCGCCTCCCGGCAGGCCGCCGCCACGGCGGTCGGCGCCGGGCTCTCCACGCTGGTCTGCGGCCTCACGGTCGCGGCCGCCGCGCTCGTCGGCGTCCCGGCCGTACGGGACGGACGGCTCGACGGGGTGGCCCTCGCCGTGGTCGTCCTGACCCCGCTCGCCGCCTTCGAGGCCGTCACGGGCCTTCCGCTCGCCGTCCAGTACCGCCAGCGGGTCCGGCACAGCGCCGAGCGGGTCTTCGAGGTGCTGGACGCCCCCGTCCCCGTACACGAGCCCGCCCACCCGGCGACGCCGCCCGCGAGCCCGTTCCCGCTGGAGCTGGCCGGGCTCTCGGCCCGGTACGCGGGGCAGGAGCGGCCCGCACTCGCCGACTTCGGGCTCACCCTGGAGGCCGGGCGCAGGATCGCCGTCGTCGGCGCCTCCGGCTCCGGGAAGACCACCCTCGCCCAGGTCCTGCTGCGCTTCCTCGACGCGGAGCACGGCACCTACCGGATCGGCGGCGTGCCCGCGCAGGAGCTCGACGGCGACGCCGTACGGCGGTTCGTCGGCCTCTGCGCCCAGGACGCCCACCTCTTCGACAGTTCCGTACGGGAGAACCTGCGGCTCGCGAAGGTCGGCGCGAGCGACGAGGAGCTGCGCGAGGCCCTGCGCGGCGCCCGGCTCCTCGACTGGGTGGACGGGCTCCCGGTAGGGCTCGACACCCTCGTGGGCGAGCACGGCTCCCGGCTCTCCGGCGGCCAGCGGCAGCGCCTCGCGCTCGCCCGTGCTCTCCTCGCGGACTTCCCGGTCCTCGTCCTCGACGAGCCCGCCGAACACCTCGACCTGGCCACCGCCGACGCCCTCACCGACGACCTGCTCCGGGCCACGGAAGGGCGTACCACCGTCCTCATCACCCACCGGCTGCACGGCCTCGACGCCGTCGACGAGGTCGTCGTCCTGGACGGGGGCCGGACCGTGCAGCGCGGCCCGTACGCCGAGCTGGCGGAGACCGAGGGTCCGCTGCGCCGGATGCTGGAGCAGGAGCGGGAGACCGACCTGTTGGTCGGCGCCGCCCCGGTGCCGACTTTTCTCGCCAAATAGGACTAACTAGGCTCATCCCATGACCGACGCCGTGTCCGACACCTCGGACCCCCTGGAAGCCGCCACCCAGGCCACCCGCAGCCTCCAGGGGCTGTCCACGGAGCTCACGGCCCGCGTGCCGCAGCTTCTGGAGGCCATGCGCTCGGTCGGCACCGGCCTCGAACTCCACTCCACGCTCGACCGGATCTGCGAGACCGCCGCCGAACTCGCCGACGCCCGCTACGCCGCCATCGGCGTCGTGGACGACGAGGGCGACGGCCTCTCGGACTTCGTCACCTACGGCGTCAGCGAGGACGTCGCCCGCCGGATCGGACGTCTTCCCGACGGGCACGCGGGGCTGCTCGGCGCGCTCATCCGCGACCCGCAGACCATTCGTCTCGCCGACCTGTCCACTGACCCGCGCTCGGCCGGTTTCCCGCCCGGACACCCGCCGATGCGGAGCTTCCTCGGCGTTCCGATCCGGGTCCAGGGCGAGATCTTCGGCAACCTCTACCTCGCCGAGAAGCGCGGCGGCGGAGAGTTCAACGACTACGACGTCCACATGGTCCGGGTCCTCGCCACCGAGGCCGGCATCGCCATCGGCAACGCCCGGCTCTACGAGGCCGCCCGGCAGCGGGAGCGGTGGATCGACGGCTCGGTGGCCGTCACCACGGCCCTGCTCTCCGGCGGCGACGCGGACGACGCCCTGTCGGTCGTCGCCGAGCAGGCCCGCCGGCTCGCCGACGCGGACGCCGGGATCGTGCTGCTGCCCGCCGAGGACGGCGGCCTGGAGATCGTCGCCGTCTCCTCGCCCCGCCCCACCAAGTCCCTCGGTGTGGTGATCCCGCCCGAGAGCGCCGTGGTGGAGCAGCTCCTGAACGGCGAACCGGTCTTCGTGGCGGACGCGTCGAGCGACCCGCGCATGATCAGCCGCCTGACCTCCCCGTACGGCCCGAGCATGATGCTGCCGCTGCAGAGCGGCGGGCGGGTGCTCGGCGCGCTCGCCATGCCCCGGGCGCGGGACGCCCGCCCGTTCACGGAGGCGGAGCGGACGCTCGCCACGCAGTTCGCCTCGCAGGCGGCGCTCGCCCTGATGATGGCGGACGCCCAGCGGGACCGGGAGCGGCTCGCGGTGTACGAGGACCGCGACCGGATCGCCCGCGACCTGCACGACCTCGTCATCCAGCGGCTCTTCGCCACCGGCATGATGCTGGAGAGCGCCCAGCGCAAGTCGATCGTGCCGGCCGTGCGCGAGGGCGTCGGCAAGGCCGTGGACGAGCTGGACGTGACCATCCAGGAGATCCGTACGGCGATCTTCGCGCTCCAGCAGGGCCCCGCCGAGGCGCCGTCAGGACTGCGCACCCGCGTCCTGCGCGAGATCAACATGGCGGCGGTCCCGCTCGGCTTCAAGCCCGCGCACCGCTTCCTCGGCGTGATCGACTCGGCGGTCGGCGAGCTCACCGGGAAGAACCTCATCGCGGCCCTGCGGGAGGCCCTGTCGAACGCCTTCCGGCACGCGGAGGCGACCCGGATCGAGGTGGTCCTGGACGCCACGGTCACCCTGCCCGACGGCTCGGCCGGGGTCCGGCTCTCCGTCGCGGACGACGGCGTCGGCATCCCCGAGGGCGGGCGGCGCAGCGGTCTGCGCAACCTGGCGCGGCGGGCCGAGTCGCTGGGCGGCGCGAGCTGGTGCGGCCCGGGGCTCGGGGAGGACGGCGGCGGTACGACGGTGGTGTGGGAGGCGCCGCTCTAGGGGTCTCGTCAGCCCTGTGCGAGGGCTTCCGCGACGAGCTCCTCGATGATCACGGCCACGCCGTCCTCGTTGTTGCCGACGGTGCGGCCGGAGGCGGCGGCGATCACGTCCGGGTGGGCGTTGCCCATCGCGTACGAGCGGCCGGCCCAGCTGAGCATCTCGATGTCGTTGGGCATGTCGCCGAAGGCGGCGACCTCCTCGGGCGCGATCCCGCGCTGGGCGCAGCACAGGGCGAGGGTGGAGGCCTTGGAGACGCCGAGACCGCTGATCTCCAGGAGCGCGGTCGGGCTGGAGCGGGTGAAGGAGGCCAGCTCGTCGGCGGCCTGCCGGGCGCGGGCCAGGAAGTCGTCGGGGTCGAGCTCGGGGTGCTGGGCGAGCAGCTTGATCACCGGGGCGGCGGCGCCCGGCTCCTCCTCGAAGAGGAGCTTCTCGGCGGTGGCGACGGTGGCGCCGGGGTCGAGGTGGAACGGCGGGTAGTGCGGCTCGTAGTGGATGCCGGTGGTGAGCTCGACCGCGAAGGAGGTGCCGGGCACGGCGGCGCGGAGGGCCTGGACGACGGCGAGGGCGACGGGCCGCTCCAGCGGGCGGACCTCCAGGAAGGTGCCTCCCTGGTGGAGGTCGACGACGGCGGCGCCGTTGGCGCAGATGGCCAGGCCGTGGCCGTGGACGTGGTCGCTGACGACGTCCATCCAGCGTGCCGGGCGGCCGGTGACGAAGAAGACCTCGATACCGGCCCGCTCCGCCGCGGCGAGGGCGGCGATCGTGCGCTCGGAGACGGACTTGTCGTCGCGCAGGAGCGTCCCGTCGAGATCGGTGGCGATCAGCCGGGTCGCGGGGGCGGAGGGGCGCGGGGAGAGGGGAGAGGTCACCGCCCCATTGTTCCGCACGGGGCGCACGTGCGTGCGGGGAGGTGCGCAGATGAGTGGGTGGATTCGGCGATAAGACGCTCGTTCGGTATCCGGAGACCGGGGAAGGATTCCCGGGGAGCTCGCGGCGAATCCAGGGGGTGGACGATGGTCTCGGGCCGACGGACCGGGGAGTGCGAGGCCTGCGGAGCGCCGTACGGCCGCTGGGTCGGGAGCCTGCGGATGGCGCTGTGCGGGAGCTGCGAGCAGGCCGAGGCGGAGTGCGCGGCCCGCGAGCCGGTCCTCATCGGGGAGGTCCTCCAGGGCATGGCCGAGGCCGTGGCCCTGGCGACCGCCTCCGGTCCTCCCGGAGGCGGCGCGGGCGGCGGGATCAGCCCAGCTGCGTGAGGGCCTCGGTCGCGATCCGCTCGAAGACGGCCTGGTCCGTGGCGAAGACGGAGTCGGCGATCGGCCAGTGGATGACGAGCTCGGTGAAGCCGAGGTCGCGGTGGGTGCCGGCGAAGTCGACGAAGGCGTCGACCGACGCCAGCGGGCCGTTGCGGTCCGGGGTGAAGCCGGTCAGCAGGATCTTGTCGAGTTCGGCCACGTCACGGCCGGCCTCGGCGCAGGCCTTGCCGAGCTTCTCGATCTGGCCGCGCAGGGCCTCCACGGACTGCGCCGGGGTGCCCTCCTCGTACAGCTTCGGGTCGCCGGTCGTCACCCACGCCTGCCCGTGACGGGCGGCGAGGCGCAGTCCGCGCGGGCCGGTCGCGGCCACGGCGAAGGGCAGGCGGGGGCGCTGGACGCAGCCGGGGACGTTCCGGACGTCCTCCGCCGTGTAGTACGTGCCGCGTTCGGTGACCGCGCCCTCGGTGAGCAGGCGGTCGAGCAGCGGCACGAACTCGCCGAAGCGGTCCGCGCGCTCCTTCGGCGTCCAGGCCTCCTGGCCGAGCGCGGTGGCGTCGAAGCCGTTGCCGCCGGCGCCGATGCCGAGGGTGATCCGGCCGCCGGAGACGTCGTCGAGCGAGATGAGCTCCTTGGCGAGGGTCACCGGGTGCCGGAAGTTCGGCGAGGTGACGAGGGTGCCGAGGCGCATCCGCTCGGTCGCCGTGGCGGCGGCGGTCAGCGTGGGGAGGGCACCGAACCAGGGGCCCTCCCGGAAGGTCCGCCAGGAGAGGTGGTCGTAGCTGTACGCGGTGTGGAATCCCAGCTCCTCCGCGCGCTGCCACTTCGCGCGTCCGCCGTCGTGCCAGCGGTCGATGGGCAGGATGACGGTGCTCAGGCGCAGGTTGCTCATGGTCCCGAGCCTACGGCGGGATCCGCGGATCAGCGGACCGAGGAGCTCAGCCAGGGGGTGAGCGTGAGGGCCGTGACCATCTCCTTGTAGGTCCTGTCACCGGGGAGCGGGACGACCAGCCACCAGCCGGGCGGGAAGAAGCGGCCCTTCACGTGGGCGAGGCCGCCGAGGACGGAGCGGAGGAAGTCGGGGACCGTGTCGCGCGGGAGGTCCGCGAACTCGATGCCGTCCACGGTGACCTTGGCGTCGTCCTCGGGGTAGAGAAGGACGGTGAGCACGGGCGAGCCGCCGAGTTCGACGTAGGCCTCGTGCGGCAGGGATCCGTCGGGGTCGAGGACGGCGAACGCGTCGGACGAGGTGCGCCGGGACGTCCGGTCCGCGCCGATGTCGTCGGTGACCGTCATCTCCAGGTTGAACTCGCGGGCGATCTCGCGGATCGCGGTGACGGCGGATTCGGTCGTGGGCAGATGCGGGTGCGTCATGACAACGATCATGCCTGAGCCGCCGGACGGCGCGTCGGGCTCAGGAGGGCAGCCGGAGGAACTCCGGCGGGACGGTGTCGGTGAGCCAGACCCCGTTGGCGCTGACGTGGAAGACGTGCCCGGCCCGGTGCATGGCGCCCGCGTCGACGCCGAGGACGACCGGACGGCCGCGCCGGGCCCCGACGCGGGTCGCGGTCTCCCGGTCGGGGGAGAGGTGCACGTGGTGGCGGGTCATGGGGCGCAGCCCCTCCGCGCGGATCGCCGGCAGCCGGTCCGCGACCGTGCCGTGGTAGAGGTACGCGGGAGGTTCGGCGGCCGGCAGGTCGAGGTCCACCTCCACGGTGTGGCCCTGGCTCGCGCGGATGCGGGTGCCCTCGATCGCGAAGCGCTTCTTGTCGTTGGTCGCGACGACGTGGTCGAGCTCCTCGCGGCTGATCCGGAAGCCGTGGTCGGCGGCGGCACGGAGGAGGGTGTCGATCTCGGTCCAGCCGTGCGCGTCGAGGGTGAGGCCGATCCGCTCGGGCTGGTGACGCAGGTGCTTGGACAGGTACTTCGACACCTTCACCGTGCGTCGTTCGTCCATGAGTTCCCCCGTTCGTCGGCGTTTGGTCCACAGCCAAAGCGATTTATCCACAGGCTAGTTGGCTGTTCTGTGGACAACGACCTCATTTTTGCGGGGAGTGGCGCCCGGCAAGGGCGTCCAAGGTCCTTTTCCCCAGCTCGCGTTCGGCGGCGGCCGCGACGAACGCCGCCACGCCGTCCGGGCCGACGAGCTCCTGCACCGCCCGGACGGTGTCGGCCGGGAGCGCTATGGGCCGCGGCTCGTCGTCGCGGGACGGCGGCGGTTCGGGGGACAGGTGGATCTGGAGGTGCCGGGTCGCCAGGAGGCGCATGGCCCGGGCGAGTTCGGCGTCGACCGTCTGCTGGGCGAGTGGCCGGAGCCGCCGCACCATCGTCGCCGCCTCGGCCGCGTCCGCGTCCGTCGGCGGCCGGTGCTCCAGGTAGCGGGCGAAGACGTGCTCGGTGGTGAACTCCAGGAAGCGCGAGGCGATGTGCTCGACCTGGTCGCGCAGCTCCCGCAGGTGCCCGGTGATGGCGGCGAGCGGCACCCCGGCCGCGTACAGCTCGACGGCCACGGCGAGCTCCTGCGGGCTCGGTACGAGGTACTCCTCCGCCTCCCGGTCCGGGAGCCGTTCCAGTACGCCGAGCTCGATGGCGTCCCGGATGGCGTCCTCGTCCGGCGTGCCGCCGAAGCGCGCGTCCAGGTCGGCGCGCGAGATCCGGTCGGCCTCCTCGTCCGTCCACGGGCCGTGGACCTCGGCGACCAGGCCGAGTACTCCGCCGAGGCCCCGGCCGGTGTCCCAGGCCTCCAGGAGCTCCTTGATGGAGGCCAGGGTGTAGCCGCGGTCGAGGAGGTCCGCGATCTGCCGCAGCCGGGCGAGGTGCGCGTCCCCGTACACGTTCGACCGGCCGCGCCGCTCGGGTCGGGGCAGCAGACCGCGGTCCTGGTAGGCGCGGATCGTCCGGACCGTGGCCCCGCTGTGATGCGCGAGGTCCTCGATCCGGTACTCCGGCTGTGCTGACTGCTCGGACAAACCCGCTCCCACCGACCGCTCACCGCACCCCGTCGCCGCGGTGCCCCTCCTGGGAGGGATCGTACGACCGCCGGCCCCTCCCGTTCCCTCCCGTGCGGCCGGGGGCACCCGGTTACGCGGGCGGCTGCCAGCGGGCGAAGGCCCGCAGGACGCCCGGGCTGAGCCGGGACAGGGCGTGGATGCCCCGCGCCTCGGGGGTGACCGGGACCACGGCGCGGTCGTGCAGGACGGCGTCGAGGATCGCGTCCGCGACCTTCTCCGGCGGGTAGTTCCGCAGGCCGTAGAGCCGGGAGGCCTTGCGCTGTCTCCTCTTCTCCTCCGCCTCGTCCGCGACGCCCGCGAACCGCGTGGTCGCCGTGATGTTGGTGTTGACGATGCCCGGGCAGATCGCGGACACGCCGATGTCCTGGCCGGCCAGCTCGGCGCGCAGGCACTCGCTGAGCATCAGCACCGCCGCCTTCGACGTGCTGTACGCGGGCAGGGCCCGGGAGGGCTGGAAGGCCGCCGCCGAGGCGGTGTTCACGATGTGGCCGCCCTGGCCGCGCGCGGTCATCTGCGCGCCGAAGATCCGGCACCCGTGGATCACGCCCCACAGATTGACGTCGAGGACCCGCTTCCACTCCTCGCTCGTCGTCTCGAAGAAGGAGCCGCTGAGCCCGATGCCCGCGTTGTTGACCAGGACGTCGACGACGCCGTACTCGCTCGCCACCTTCGCGGCCAGCTTCTCCATCGCCTGCTCGTCCGCCACGTCGACGGCCTCGCCCCAGGCGTCCGGGGCGCCGATGAGACGGGCCATCTCGGCCGTCCTGGCCGCGCCCTCGACGTCCCGGTCCACGGCCACGACCCGGGCGCCGGCCTCGGCGAAGGCGAAGGCGGTCGCCCGGCCGATGCCGCTGGCCGCGCCGGTCACCAGGACCAGCTGCCCGCCGAACCGCTCCGCGTACGCCGGCTTCACCTGGCTTCTGGCGGCTGTCGTCGCCACCGGCTTGGGCGCCTTGGTCGACGCGTCCTCGTTGGCCCGGACGAACTCGGTGATCCAGGCGGACAGCTGGTCGGGCCGGGTGCGCGGCACCCAGTGCTTGGCCGGCAGGCTGCGCCGCGTCAGGTCCGGCACCCAGGTGGCCAGGTCGTCGTAGAGCCGCTCGGAGAGGAAGGCGTCACCGGTCGGCGTGATCAGCTGGACGGGCACGTGCGCGTACGCGTCGGGGCGCGGCCTGCCGAGCCGGGAGCGGACGTTGTCCCGGTAGAGCCAGGCGCCGTGCGCCGCGTCGTTCGGCAGGGACGGCGTCGGGTAGTCGCCGGCCGGGACCTTCTCGGCCCGCTCCAGGAGCTTCGGCCAGCGCTTGCCCAGCGGCCCGCGCCAGGCGAGCTCCGGCAGCACGGGCGTGTGCAGCATGTACACGTACCAGGACTTGGCGCCCTGGCCGAGGAGCTGACCGACCCGGCGCGGGGTGGGCCGGGTCATCCGCTGCTTGATCCAGTGCCCGAAGTGGTCGAGGCTCGGGCCCGACATCGAGGTGAAGGACGCGATCCGTCCCTCGGTACGGGCGACGGTCGCGAACTCCCAGGACTGCACCGAACCCCAGTCGTGGCCCACGAGGTGGACCGGGCGGTCCGGGCTGACGGCGTCGGCGACCGCGAGGAAGTCGTCCGTCAGCTTCTCCAGGGTGAAGCCGCCGCGCAGCGGGGCCGGCGCCGTCGACCGGCCGTGGCCCCGGACGTCGTACAGCACCACGTGGAACTCCTCGGCCAGCCGGGTCGCGACCTCCGACCAGACCTCCTTGGAGTCCGGGTAGCCGTGCACGAGCATCACCGTCGGCCGGTCCGGGTCGCCGAGCTCGACGACACACAGGTCGATCCCGCCCGTACGGACCCGGCGCTCCCGCGCGCTCCCCAGTCCGGCGATTGCCGCCATCAGACCGCTCCCTCGTTCCAGCGCCGCACGTGCGGCAGATCGTCGTCCAGCCAGAAAGCGCTCTGCTCGGGGTCCCGGGAGTCGGTGACGACCAGGATCTCCTCGAACTTCGCGCCCGTCCCCCGGAATCCGAGGTGCGGTTCGACCGCCCACATCCCCGGCACGGGCGGGTGGTCGGAGAACGTGTACGGCGACCAGAGCGGCGACCAGCCGTCCCGGTGGCCGTGCAGCGCGTCGCTCGCCAGACCCTTGAGCGCCTGGCTGCCGAAGCCGAAGAGCGTCGGGGACCAGCGGCGCTCCCTCACCCGGTCGATCTTGTGGGCGATGACGCCGAAGGGGTAGGCCCGGTGCCGGTTCGCGTATCCCTGGCGGACCATGAGCCGGTCCACGTCCTCGTATATCTCGCGCAGCGTACGGCGCTCGCGCACCTCGCGCAGGATCAGTTCGCGGTGCTCGCGGAGGTCCGCGAGCAGCTTGTCGTGCAGCGGGTTGAGGCCCAGGCAGCCGCTGTAGCCGATGTCGGCCGTGTGCCCCTTGTAGACCGGTGCCATGTCGAGGATGAACGGCATCCCCGCCTCCAGGCGGCGGTTGGTCGGGAAGAACTGGAGGGGGATCCTGAAGTCGACGAAGGCCGTGCGGTCCCCGAACCAGGCGAACGGCCGGTGGAACCAGTCCCGCACCCCTCGCTCGTACAGCCACTCCCGCTGCATGCGGGCGGCCTCGCGCTCGGTCACGCCCGGCTTGAGCTGGGCCGCGACGGCTTCCGCGCACTCGTACGCGAGCCGCTGCACTTCCCTGAACCCCCGCAGCTCCGCGGTGAGTTCGCCTGTCACTGCTGAGGCCATGCCAACCGCCGTCTCCTGTGAGCGTCCGATCGCCCTACGCGTCCGTAACTTGACACCGATGAATGTGACAATGACCGACGGCTGAGTCAAGGGGTCGGACGCGGACTCGGGGAAAGCTCGGGGTCCCCGCCCGCCCGCGACGACTTTCGTCTCGACGCCCCCACCGGCTTGTACTCCTCTGGTCGGAGACGAATCGAGCCGTTGGTCTGACGACTGCTGTGGCGCACGCCACTACCGTCGTACCCGTGACTGTCATCGCGACCGAAAGCCTCAGCAAGCGGTTCCCCCGGGTGACCGCGCTTGACCGGCTCTCCCTGGACATCGGGCCTGGTGTGACCGGCCTCGTGGGTGCCAACGGAGCCGGCAAGTCCACCATGATCAAAATCCTGCTCGGCCTCGCCCCCGCCACGGAGGGACGCGCCGAGGTGCTCGGCCTCGACGTCAGCACCTCCGGCGCCGAGATCCGCGAGCGCGTCGGCTACATGCCGGAGCACGACTGCCTGCCCCCGGACGTCTCGGCCACCGAGTTCGTCGTCCACATGGCGCGGATGTCGGGCCTGCCCGCGACCGCCGCCCGGGAGCGGACCGCCGACACCCTCCGTCACGTCGGCCTGTACGAGGAGCGCTACCGCCCCATCGGCGGCTACTCGACGGGCATGAAGCAGCGGGTGAAGCTCGCGCAGGCCCTCGTCCACGACCCGAAGCTGGTCCTCCTCGACGAGCCGACCAACGGCCTCGACCCGGTCGGCCGCGACGAGATGCTCGGACTGATCCGCCGCGTCTGGACCGACTTCGGCATCTCCGTCCTCGTCACCTCGCACCTCCTCGGCGAACTGGAGCGCACCTGCGACCACGTCGTCGTCATCGACGGCGGACGACTGCTCCGCTCCAGCTCCACGAGCGACTTCACCCGGACCACCACGACGCTCGCCGTCGAGGTCACCGACTCCGACACGCACCCCGACGGCACGGAGGCGCTCCGCTCGGCCCTCACCGCCGCCGGAGTCACCCTCCACGACGGCGTCGAGGACGGGCTGCCCGGCGCCGGCCACATCCTCCTCCTGGAGGCCTCCGGCGAGGAGACGTACGACCTCGTGCGCGACACCGTCGCCGGCCTCGGCCTCGGACTCGTCCGCATGGAGCAGCGCCGCCACCACATCGCCGAGGTCTTCCGGCCCGAGACGCCCCCGCGGCAGGAGGAGGTGCCGACCCGATGAGCACCCAGTCGCCCCAGCCGAACCAGGCCACCCCCGACACCCAGATCCACAACATCGGCTACCGGTCGTACGACGGCCCCCGCCTCGGCCGGGCCTACGCGCGCCGCTCGCTGTTCTCGCAGTCCCTCCGCGGCGCCTACGGCCTCGGCCGCAGCGCCAAGTCGAAGGTGCTGCCGATGATCCTCTTCGCCGTGATGTGCATCCCGGCCCTGGTCATCGTCGCCGTCGCCGTCGTCACCAAGCAGTCCAAGCTGTCGATCGAGTACACGGAGTACGCGGTCATCCTCCAGCTCGTCATCAGCATCTACCTGGCCTCGCAGGCACCCCAGTCCGTCTCCCGGGACCTCCGCTTCCGGACGGTGCCGCTGTACTTCTCCCGCCCGATCGAGCGCGCGGACTACGTCCTCGCCAAGTACGGCGCGATGGCCTCGGCGCTCTTCGTCCTCACCGCCGCGCCGCTGCTGATCCTCTGGATCGGCTCGATGCTCGCCAAGATGGACTTCGCCGAGCAGACCAAGATGTTCGCCCAGGGCCTCGTCTCCGTGGCGCTGCTGTCGCTGCTCTTCGGCGGCATAGGCCTCGTCATGGCGGCACTGACCCCGCGCCGCGGCTTCGGCGTCGCCGCCGTGATCGGCGTCCTCACCGTCTCGTACGGGGCGGTCACCACCCTCATGGGCATCTCCCTCGCCACGGACAACGCCGGAGCCATGCAGTGGCTCGGCCTGTTCTCCCCGATGACCCTCTTCATCGGCGTCCAGACCGCCTTCCTCGGCGCGCCCTCCCTCTTCCCCGACGGCACGGGGGCCCCGGGCACGGGAGTCGGCGTGATCTACCTGGTGGTCGTCCTCGCGCTCATCGCCGGCTCGTACGGCATCCTGATGCGCCGCTACCGAAAGGTCGGGCTGTGACCACGCTGCACATCGACCACGTCTCCCGCTGGTTCGGAAACGTCGTCGCCGTCAACGACATCACGATGACGGTGGGCCCCGGCGTCACCGGTCTCCTCGGCCCGAACGGCGCGGGCAAGTCCACCCTCATCAACATGATGGGAGGCTTCCTCGACCCCTCCACGGGCAGCGTCACGCTCGACGGGCAGAAGATCTGGGGCAACGAGTCCGTCTACCGCCAGATCGGTGTCGTCCCCGAGCGGGAGGCGATGTACGACTTCCTCACCGGCCGCGAGTTCGTCGTGGCCAACGCCGAGCTCCAGGGCCTCGGCGAGAAGGAGGCCCAGGAGGCCCTGGCCACGGTCGAGATGGAGTACGCGCAGGACCGCAAGGTCTCCACGTACAGCAAGGGCATGCGGCAGCGCGTGAAGATGGCCTCGGCCCTCGTGCACCAGCCGTCCGTCCTCCTCCTCGACGAGCCGTTCAACGGCATGGACCCGCGCCAGCGCATGCAGCTGATGGACCTGCTGCGCCGCATGGGCGCGGAGGGCCGCACCGTCCTCTTCTCCTCGCACATCCTGGAGGAGGTCGAGCAGCTCGCCTCCCACATCGAGGTGATCGTGGCCGGCCGCCACGCCGCCTCCGGCGACTTCCGCAAGATCCGCCGCCTCATGACGGACCGGCCGCACCGCTACCTCGTCCGCTCCAGCGACGACCGTGCCCTGGCCGCCGCGCTCATCGCCGACCCGTCCACGTCCGGCATCGAGGTCGACCACGTCGAGGGCGGACTGCGGATCCAGGCGGTCGACTTCGGGCGGTTCACGGAGCTCCTGCCGAAGGTCGCCAAGGAGCGGGGCATCCGCCTCCTGACGGTCTCGCCCTCGGACGAGTCCCTCGAATCGGTCTTCTCGTACCTCGTCGCGGCCTGAAAGGAGCCTGACCGATGTACAACCCCACAGTCGCCCGGCTCACCTACCGGGCCCTGCTCGGCCGCCGGCGGGCGATGATCCTCTTCGTGCTGCCCGCGCTGCTGGTCCTCATCGCGATAGCGGTCCGCGGCTTCAACGGCGCGGACGACCAGGTCGCCGCCGACGTCCTGGGCGGCTTCGCGCTGGCCACGATGGTCCCCCTGATCGGCGTCATCGCCGGGACGGGCGCGATCGGCCCCGAGATCGACGACGGCTCGATCGTCTACCTGCTCTCCAAGCCGGTGAAGCGGCCCACGATCATCTTCACCAAGCTGATCGTCGCGATCGCCGTCACGATGGTCTTCTCCGCCCTCCCGACGCTCATCGCCGGGTTCATCCTCAACGGCAACGGCCAGCAGGTCGCCGTCGCGTACACGGTCGCGGCGCTCGTCGCCTCCATCGCCTACAGCGCGCTGTTCCTGCTGCTCGGCACGGTCAGCCGGCACGCGGTGGTCATCGGCCTCGTCTACGCCCTGGTCTGGGAGACCCTCTTCGGCTCCCTGATCTCCGGCGCACGGACGCTGAGCGTCCAGCAGTGGGCGCTGGCCCTCGCGGAGAAGGTCACCGGAGACGGCCTGATCGACTCCGAGGTGGGCCTCACCACCGCGGTGGTGCTGCTCGCGGCGGTGACGGCCGCGGCGACCTGGTTCGCCGGGCACAAGCTGCGGACGCTGACCCTGGCGGGCGAGGAGTAGGACACCAGGACCGGCCGGTCCTGGGTCGGTCCCGGCCGGGACCGACCCAGGGCCCCGCTCAGACCGTGCGGTCCCGGGCCGCGAGGAGGCCCACCGCGAGGGCGGCCGCGCAGACGCCGAGGACCAGCGAGATCGGCAGGCTCCAGGAGCCGGTGGCCTGGTGCAGGGCACCGGCCGCCAGCGGGCCGACGGCGGCGACCAGATAGCCGACCGTCTGGGCCATCCCGGACAGCCGGGAGGCGGTCAGCGCGTCCCCCGAGCGGAGCACGATCAGGGTCAGGGCGAGGCCGAGCGCACCGCCCTGACCGACGCCGAGGAGCCCGGCCCACAGCCAGGCGCCCTCGGCGGGCGCGACCAGCAGACCGGCGTAACCGGCCGCGACCAGCGACGTGACCAGCACGATCAACGGACGCTGGGTCCGCGTCCGGCCGGCCAGGACCGGCACCGCGAAGGCGCCCACGATCTGCGTCAGCGTGTTGAAGGCGAAGATCACCCCCGCCGTGGAGCGGCTCAGCCCGTGATCGGTGAAGATCGTCGGCATCCAGGCGATCAGGACGTACGACCAGAGCGACTGGCAGGCCATGAACAGGGTCACCTGCCAGGCCAGCGACGACCGCCAGACGTTCGCCCGCCGGGTGCCCGCGGCCGGGACGGCCCGCACCTCGTGCCCCAGGCGCCCCCGGGCGATCAGGACCTGCGGCAGCCAGGCCACGGCCGCCACACCGGCGAGCACCGACCAGAAGCCGAGTGACGCCCTCCAGCCGCCGAGGGCCTCCTCCAGCGGTACCGCGGCGGCCGCGGCGACCGTCGCGCCGGCGATCATCGCGCCCGTGTAGACCGAGGTCATCGCCGCGGCCCGGTCCGGGAAGTCACGCTTGATCAGGCCCGGCATCAGGACGTTCAGCAGAGCGATCGCCGTGCCGACGAGGACCCCGCCGACGTACAGCGCGTACGAGGACGGCAGCACGCGCGCCAGGATGCCGACGCACAGCAGGACCAGCGCGGCGAACAGCACCCGCTCGGCGCCGAAGCGGCGCCCCAGCCAGGGAGCGACCAGCGCGCCGAGCCCCAGGAACAGCACCGGGACCGAGGTGACGAGCGAGCTCGCCGTCGCCGACAGCCCCAGGGACGCGGAGATCTCGCCCACCAGCGGCGCCACGCTCGCGAGCGCGGCCCGCATGTTCAGCGAGGCCAGCACGATCCCTACCAGGAGCACGACCGGGTGCGCGAGCAGTGCCCGCCGGGCCGCCGTGCCCTCGGCCGAGGGTCGGACGTCGGCCTCGGCGTCGACCAGCACGGTCGGCGCCGCGCCGACCGGTATCGCCGCGCCCGCGCCCGTACTCGTACCCGTACCCGTACCCGTTCCCGTGCCCCTGCCCGTACCCGCGCTCGTGCCCGTACGCGTACGTATCGAGCCGCTCATCGGGTCCCCTCCGGGCCGTTCGTCAGCGCGGCGATCGTGTCCAGGGGCACCCGCAGCAGCTCCCGCGCCTGGCGTTCCGCCGCCTCCGGGTCGCCCGCCTCGACCGCCGCCACCAGCGCCTCGTGGGCGTCGATGTCGACCGGCGGCATCTCCCGGTCGCCGAGCGCCTCCACGAGCACCTCGTGCACCTGGGCCGAGAAGAAGCGGTAGACCTCGACGAAGGCCGCGTTGCGCGTCGCGCCCACCACCGCGAGGTGGAAGGCGAGGTCGGCGTCCGCGTCCCGGTCGCCCTCCTCCCGCAGCGTCGCCAGGGCCGCCCGCAGCCGCACCAGGTCGTCGGCGTCCCGGCGCGCGGCCGCGAGCCGGGCGGCCTCCGCCTCCAGGGCGACCCGGACCTCCAGGACGTCCACCGCGCCCGCGTGCCGCACCCCGCGCAGCACCGCCGCCGGGTCCGCGGTCGACCGGACGAAGGTGCCGTTGCCCTGCCTCGACTCCAGGAGCCCGGCGTGGACGAGCACCCGGATCGCCTCGCGCACGGTGTTGCGGCCGACCCCGAGCTCCTGGGCGAGCTCGTGCTCGGTCGGGATGCGGTCCCCGACCGCCCACTCCCCGCCGGCGAGTTGCCCGCGCAGCTGCTCCACCACCGAGTCCACCAGCGAGGTCCGCCCCGCCGCCTTCAACGCCGCCATGCCGCTCCACCCCTGTGACCCTGTGACCAGTCGATTCGCCCGGTTGCCCGGTCATCCTACAACTGACCCGTGGGTGGACCACGGGACTACTGTGGGGCCGTACGCGGACCGAACACCCTCACCACCCTCGGGAGTCAGTCATGTCAGACCGCTTCGACGTCGTCGTACTCGGAGCTGGCCCCGGCGGCTACGTCGCCGCCATCCGCGCCGCCCAGCTGGGCAAGCGGGTCGCGGTCGTCGAGGAGAAGTACTGGGGCGGTGTCTGCCTGAACGTCGGCTGCATCCCCACCAAGGCGCTGCTGCGCAACGCCGAGCTCGCCCACATCTTCAACCACGAGGCCAAGACCTTCGGCATCAAGGTCGACGGCACGGTGACCTTCGACTACGGCGACGCCTTCGCGCGCAGCCGCACGGTCGCGGACGGCCGCGTCAAGGGCGTCCACTTCCTGATGAAGAAGAACGGGATCACCGAGTTCGACGGCCGGGGCACCTTCCTCGACGCGAACACCCTCCAGGTCGCCAAGTCCGACGGCACCTCGGAGACGATCACCTTCGACAACTGCATCATCGCGACCGGCGCCAGCCCGCGCCTGCTCCCGGGCACCGCGCTGAGCGACCGCGTCGTCTCGTACGAGCAGCAGATCCTCGCCGAGAACGCCCCGCAGTCGATCGTCATCGCCGGCGCCGGCGCGATCGGCATCGAGTTCGCGTACGTGCTGAACAACTACGGCACCAAGGTCACGATCGTCGAGTTCCTCGACCGCATCGCCCCGCTGGAGGACGAGGAGGTGTCGAAGGAGCTGGCGAAGCAGTACCGCAAGCTCGGCATCGACGTCCTGACCTCCACCCGCGTCGAGTCCATCGACGAGACCGGCCCGCAGGTCCGCGTCACCGTCACCGGCAAGGACGGCGCGCAGAAGGTCCTGGAGGCCGACAAGGTCCTGCAGGCCATCGGCTTCGCCCCGAACGTCACGGGCTACGGCCTGGAGGCGGCCGGTGTCGCCCTCACCGAGCGCGGCGCGATCGACGTCGACGGCCGCTGCCGCACCTCCGTGCCGCACATCTACGCCATCGGCGACGTCACCGCGAAGCTCATGCTCGCGCACACCGCCGAGGCCATGGGCGTCATCGCCGCCGAGACCATCGCGGACGCCGAGACGATGGAGCTCGACTACCCGATGATCCCGCGCGCGACCTACTGCCAGCCGCAGATCGCCAGCTTCGGCTGGACCGAGGCGCAGGCCCGCGAGAAGGGGTACGACGTCAAGGTCGCCAAGTTCCCCTTCATGGCGAACGGCAAGGCGCACGGCCTCGGCGACGCCACCGGCTTCGTCAAGATCATCGCCGACGGCACGCACGGCGAGATCATCGGTGCCCACCTCATCGGCCCCGACGTCACCGAGCTGCTGCCCGAGCTGACCCTGGCCCAGCAGTGGGACCTCACCGTCCACGAGGTCGCGCGGAACGTCCACGCGCACCCGACGCTGGGCGAGGCCGTGAAGGAAGCGATCCACGGCATCGCCGGACACATGATCAATTTCTGAGGTTTCTCCCGATTCGGGCCCACCCGGGGTGATAGGCACGGTCCGTGCCGAACAACATCTCTCCGGGTGGGGAACCTCAGAGCCATGCGTCCCCGGGTGGCGAACCGTCCCGACCGATCAGGTCGTGGGTGCGGTCGTCACCCGGTACGCATGTCTGGCTGCTGATCATCGCGATCACCAGCCTCGTCATCGCGCTCTCGCCCGACGCTCTGGAGACGTACTTCCTCCACCGCAACAGCAGCAACCTCTACCAACTCGCGCACCACCCGGCCCGGGCCTTGCTCGGCAGCGCGTTCTGGATCGAGAACCCGACCGACCTGCTGCTGTACGCGGTCCTCTTCGAGCTCTTCCACGCCCCCGTCGAACGGTGGCTCGGCACACCGAAATGGCTGTTCACCGTGGCCACCGCACACATCGCGGCCACCCTCATCAGCCAGCAGGTGGTCCTCGACGCCATCCAGGACCACGACGTGCCGCGCAGCATGGCGCACGTCGTCGACATCGGCGTCAGCTACGGACTCGCCGCCTCCGTGGGCATCCTGACCTACCGGATCCCCCGCCCCTGGCGCTGGTTCTACCTCGTCGGAGCGGTCGCCTTCTTCCTCGTGCCGCTCCTCGCCGGGCACACGTACACCGACCTCGGGCACGCGATCTCCCTGGCCATCGGCCTCGCCTGCTACCCGCTGACCCGCGGGAACCCGGGCCGCGGAAAACCAGTCGCTCCCGAACACGGCTCCGGCGCACACTAGTTGTGCGGGGGAGACGGGGGATCTCCCGACGCGGCCGCTTCGAGCGCGCGCACCTGTGCGTGTACGTGTACCTGCCCACGTACCGGTACGCGCGAGGCCGCGAACCGCGAAGGCCCGCTCCGGGTAAGGGAGCGGGCCTTCTCTTCGTACGGAGCCGGCTCAGGCGCCGAGCAGGCGCTCCAGGACGACCGCGATGCCGTCGTCCTCGTTCGACGCCGTCACCTCGTCCGCCACCGCGCGCAGTTCCTCGTGCGCGTTGCCCATCGCCACCCCGTGAGCCGCCCACGCGAACATCGGGATGTCGTTCGGCATGTCGCCGAAGGCGATCGTCTCCGCGGCCTTCACGCCGAGCCGGCGCGCGGCCAGGGACAGGCCCGTCGCCTTGCTCAGGCCGAGCGGCAGGATCTCGACGACACCCTCGCCCGCCATGACGACGTCCACGAGCCCGCCGACCGTCTCGCGGGCGACCCGCGTCAGCTCGTCGTCGCTCAGCTCCGGGTGCTGGATGTAGACCTTGGTCAGCGGCGCCGCCCACAGCTCGGCCGGGTCCTCGTACGGAACGTACGGCAGGGCGCCCTCGAGAACCCGGTAGCCGGGGCCCATCAGGACCTCGCCCTCCAGGCCGTCGCGGCTGGCGGCCAGCGCGAGCGGGCCGATCTCCGCCTCGATCTTGGAGAGGGCGAGCCCCGCGAGCTGCCGGTCCAGGGTGAGTGAGGTCAGCAGCCGGTGCTCACCCGCGTGGTAGACCTGCGCGCCCTGCCCGCACACCGCGATGCCCTCGTATCCGAGGTCGTCGAGGATGTGCCGGGTCCAGGGCGCCCCCCGGCCGGTGACGACGATGTGCACGGCGCCCGCCTCGGTCGCGGCGGCGAGCGCTTCACGCGTGCGGGTGGAGATGGTCTCGTCGGGGCGCAGCAGCGTGCCGTCGAGGTCCGTCGCCACCAGGCGGTAGGGGAAGGAGGTCACTTGGCGATCGGCTCCAGGACTTCGCGGCCGCCCAGGTACGGCCGCAGGACCTCCGGCACCCGGACCGAACCGTCGGGCAGCTGGTGGTTCTCCAGGATCGCCACGATCGTGCGCGGTACGGCGCACAGCGTGCCGTTCAGGGTGGCCAGGGGCTGGACCGTCTTCTTGCCGTTCTGCTCGTCGCGCATGCGGACGGAGAGGCGGCGGGCCTGGAAGCCGTCGCAGTTGGAGGCGGAGGTCAGCTCGCGGTACTTGCCCTGGGTCGGGATCCACGCCTCGCAGTCGAACTTGCGGGAGGCGGAGGAGCCCAGGTCACCGGTGGCGACGTCGATCACCTGGAACGGCAGCTCCAGGGAGGTCAGCCACTGCTTCTCCCACTCCAGGAGCCGCTTGTGCTCGTTCTCCGCGTCCTCGGGCGCGACGTACGAGAACATCTCGACCTTGTCGAACTGGTGGACGCGGAAGATGCCGCGGGTGTCCTTGCCGTACGTGCCGGCCTCGCGGCGGAAGCAGGGCGAGAAGCCGGCGTACCGCAGGGGCAGCTTGTCGGCGTCGATGATCTCGTCCATGTGGTACGCGGCGAGCGGGACCTCGGAGGTGCCGACGAGGTAGTAGTCGTCCTTCTCCAGGTGGTACACGTTCTCCGCGGCCTGGCCGAGGAAGCCGGTGCCCTCCATGGCGCGCGGACGGACCAGTGCCGGGGTCAGCATCGGGATGAAGCCGGCCTCGGTGGCCTGGGCGATCGCCGCGTTGACGAGGGCGAGCTCCAGGAGGGCGCCCACGCCGGTCAGGTAGTAGAAGCGCGAGCCGGAGACCTTGGCGCCGCGCTCGACGTCGATGGCGCCGAGGGCCTCGCCGAGCTCCAGGTGGTCCTTGGGCTCGAAGCCCTCGGCGGCGAAGTCGCGGATGGTGCCGTGCGTCTCGAGGACGACGAAGTCCTCCTCGCCGCCGACGGGCACGTCGCTGTGGACGATGTTCCCCAGCTGGAGGAGCAGGCGCTTGGCGGTCTCGTCGGCCTCGTTCTGCTCGGCCTCGGCGGCCTTGACGTCCGTCTTGAGCTGCTCGGCCTTCTGGAGGAGCTCGGCGCGCTCCTCGGGGGTGGCCTTGGGGATCAGCTTGCCGAGCGCCTTCTGCTCGGAGCGGAGCTCGTCGAAGCGGACGCCGGACGACCTGCGCCGTTCATCGGCGGAGAGCAGGGCGTCGACGAGCGCGACGTCCTCTCCACGGGCGCGCTGGGAGGCGCGAACACGGTCGGGGTCCTCACGGAGCAGACGAAGGTCAATCACCCCACCAGGCTACCGGTGCCCGCTTGCGCGCCCGGCCCCACCGGATGGGGCCGCGCGTGTTGGCTCAGTTATCCACAGGCTGTGCGGAAGTTCTGTGGACTACGCGCACCGGTGCGGGTCGAGGGTGAAAGGAGTGAGCGGGGTGCGGTGGCACGCGAATCCGGCAATTCCGCGACCAAACGTCTGCGCTCTTCTCGTTTGGGTGGACAACCGAGAGGGAGTGGGGTGATTTGTCGACCATGTCGGATAGAAGCCGGGAAAGGGGAGGTCGGCAGGGGTGTCGGTTCGCGATGTCGACTTGTCCCCAGGGGTGCGCGAAATCCTGTGGATAACCTCTGTGGGTAAAGAAAAGTACGCAGGTAGGACTAGTAGAACTAGTTATTCGTACCTGTGGACGACCGCCGACGACGGTCGCGGAGATCGGCCAGTATCGGGCTCAGGCCCGACCGTCCTGGGCCCTCGCCAACCAGTCGGAGGCCGCCGTGAACTCATCGTCCGACGTACCGCGCCGCAGCGCCGCCACGTCCTCGGGCCTGACACCCGCCCGCGGGTACGAGCCCAGGAATCGGACCTTCGGGCAGATCCGCTTGAGCCCCATCAGCGCCTCGCCCACGCGGCGGTCCGAGATATGTCCCTCGGCGTCCACGGCGAAGCAGTAGTTCCCGATCCCCGCCCCCGTCGGCCGGGACTGGATCAGCATCAGGTTCACCCCGCGCACCGCGAATTCCTGAAGAAGTTCGAGGAGGGCACCAGGATGATCGTCACCCAGCCACAGCACCACGGACGTCTTGTCCGCGCCCGTCGGGGCCGACGGACGGGCCGGCCGGCCCACCAGCACGAACCGCGTCTCGGCGTTCTCCGCGTCGTGGATCTCGGTCACCAGCGCTTCGAGACCGTACGTCGCCGCCGCGAACTCACCCGCGAAGGCGGCGTCGAACCGGCCCTCCTGGACCAGCCGGGCCCCGTCCGCGTTCGACGCGGCCGACTCCCACACGGCCTCGGGCAGGTGCTTGCGCAGCCAGTTCCTGACCTGCGGCTGGGCCACCGGGTGGCCCGTGACCGTCTTGACGTCCGACAGCTTGGTCCCGGGGCGTACGAGCAGGGCGAAGGCGATCGGCAGCAGCACCTCGCGGTAGATCACCAGCGGCTCGCCGGAGGCCAGCTCGTCCAGGGTCGCGGTCACCCCGCCCTCGACCGAGTTCTCGATCGGTACGAGCGCGGCGGCGGCCTCCCCGTTCCGTACGGCGTCGAGCGCGGCCGGGACCGAGACCATCGGGACCAGCTCCCGCGTCGCGGCCTCGGGCAGCGTACGGAGCGCGGCCTCGGTGAAAGTGCCTTCGGGGCCGAGATACGTGAACCGGGTGGCGGACATACCGTCACCCTAATGCTCCCCGGTCCCGCCGGACGCCCGTCCCGAGGACCGCTACGACTCCAGAAGCCGCTGACCCACGTACTCGCCCTCCGCGGGGCCACCCGGCACCGCGAAGAGACCGCTCGCCTCGTGCCGGATGAAGGCCGACAGCGCGTCGCCCCGGTCGAGCTTCCGCTGCACCGGGACGAAGCCCCGGAGCGGATCGGCCTGCCAGCAGACGAAGAGGAGACCGGCGTCCGGCGTCCCGTCGGTACCGATCCCGTCATGGAAGGAGAAAGGCCGGCGCAGCATCGCCGCGCCACCGTTCTGCTCGGGGGCGGAGATCCGGGCATGGGCGTTGTCCGGGATCACCAGCTTCCCGTCAGGCCCGAACTTGTTCAGGTCGAGCTCGGTGGTCTCGCTGCCTCCGGTGAGCGGGGCGCCGTCGGACTTCCGGCGGCCGATCACCTTCTCCTGCCCGTCCAGCGGGAGCTTCTCCCAGTCGTCGAGCAGCATCCGGATCCGCCGCACCACCGCGTACGAACCCCCGGCCATCCAGGCATCGGCGCCGGTTCCTGTCCCGCCGCCCGCCGCCCCGGCGGGGACGAAGATCCGCTTGTCGAAGTCCGGGTCCGAAGGCTTGGGGTTGCCCGTGCCGTCGACCTGGCCCATGAGGTTCCGCGCGGTCATCGGCTTCGCGGTGGCACCGGCCGAGCGGTTGAAGCCGTTCATCTGCCAGCGCACCCGGGCCGCGTCACCCGCGTCCTTCTGCACGGCCCGCAGGGCGTGGAAGGCGACGAGGGCGTCGTCCGCACCGATTTGCACCCACAGATCGCCCTCGGAGCGCCGGGGGTCGAGCGCGTCGGAGGAGAACGCGGGCAGCGGGTCGAGCGCGGCGGGGCGGCGCGAGGCGAGCCCGGTGCGGTCGAAGAACGTCCTGCCGAAGCCGAACGTGAGCGTGAGAGAGGAGGGTCCCGCGTCCAGTGCGATGCCGGTGTCCTCGGCGGGGGCCTTGCCCGCCATGAGCGTCTTCGCCGTGGCCGACCAGCGGCGCAGCAGGGCAGCGGCCTCCTTGCGCCCCGCGCCGGGCGCGAGGTCGAAGGCGATCAGATGACCACGGGACTGGAGCGGAGTGGTGATGCCGGCCTGATGTTTCCCGTGAAACATCACCTCGGTCGTGCCGACGGAGGTGAGGGCACCAGGGCCGCCGGCGCCGGCCGCGGAGGCCTCGTCGCCGGAGACCGCCCCGGCGATCCCGACACCGCCGGCCGCGCCGATGACGAGTCCGGCCGCGCCCGCCGCGCCGACGGTGCCGAGCAGGCGCCGCCGCGAGATGTCGACGGTGTCGCCGCTGTTCTCACTCGTGTTGTTGTCGCTCTCGGTCACCTGGTTCAGCCGATCTTCACGTTCTTGGCGATGGTGGTCTGGTCGATGTCGGAGGTACGGACGGTCACCTGGATCTTCCATTCCCCGGGCATCGGGATCTGGACGCCGCTCGCGGTCCAGTGTCCGGTCTGGATCCGGTCGGGCACGACGGGCAGCGGGCCGACGGCCTTGGCCTCCAGAGTGAAGGCGACCTTGATCTCGGGAACGTCCAGCGGCTTGCCGTTGGGACGCTCGACGAAGAGATGGAGCGCGTTGGCACCGGTGCGGCCCGGGTCGAGGCTGAGACGCACGACGCCCTTGCCGTCGACGCCTCCGGTGTCGAAGGGCAGCCGGATGTCCACGGGACGATCGGGGACGGCGGCCGATCCCGCGACGCCGGTCCGGCCGGCCTCCTCCTCCGTACGACCGGGTTCGGTCGAGGTGAGGACGGTGGTGACGGCCAGGAGAACGACGGCGACGGCGGCCTCCGTCAGCACCGAGCGGCGCAGACCCGTCCGCTCGGGATCGCTGTCCCGCTCCCGCTTGCGCCGAGCGGTGGCGACGGCAGCCCGCTGCCGAGCGAGCTGAGCGGCCCGCTCGGGGTCGGCCGGGCCCTCGGCCGAGGCGTCCTGGGCAGGCTCCTCGGCCGCGTCTTCGGCCGCGTCTTCGGCCGCGTCTTCGGCCGGGTCCTCGGCCGGGTCCTCGGCTCGCGTCGGGTCCGACAGGCGTTGGGTCCAGCGGCGGGAGGTCCAGGCGATGCCGAGGAGGACGGCCATCAGGCCGATCTTGACCAGGAGCAGCTGGCCGTAGCGGGTGTCGGTCAGGGCGGACCAGGAGCCGACCTGGCGCCAGGACTGGTAGACGCCGGTGGCCACGAGGACGAGGACGGAGGCGAAGGCCACCTTCGAGAAGCCCTCGACGGCCGAGCGGTCGACGGCGGTGGTCCGGTAGAGCGCGACGAGCAGCACGGTGAGTCCGCCGAGCCAGGCGGCGACGGCGAGGAGGTGCAGGATGTCGACCGGCATGGCGATACCGGGCTGGATACCGGTGGAGGCGTGCTCCGCGAGCGCCCATGTGCCGGCGATCCCGGCGGCGACGACCGTGCCGCCGAGGCCCAGGCCGAAGGCGAGGTCCTTCTTCTCCTTCGGGTCGGTGCGCCGGGCGTAGGAGCCGAAGAGGACGGCCACGAAGAGCGCGGCGGCGCCGAGGAGCAGCAGCCGGGAGGTGAGCGCGGCGCCCGTCTTCGTCTCCAGGACGGCCTTCAGGCCGGCCAGGTCGAAGGCGTCGGAGAGCTCGCCGGAGCCGGTGTACGGGCTGCGGAGCAGCAGCATGACGAGGGTGGCGACGGTCAGGGTCAGCCAGGCCCGGACGACGGTCCGCTGGACCGGGCGGGAGCCCGCCCCGCGCGGCCAGCAGATCAGGACGAAGGCGCCGCCGCCGACGAGGACGGCGAAGGAGGCGTACGAGAGGTAGCGGGCGATTCCGTAGAGGGCGCCGACGGGGCCGCCGCCGACGTTCTGTTCGGGGAGGGCGACGGAGGTCGCGGAAGGGGCGCCGATGGAGAAGGTGAAGGCGCCCGCGATGGGGTGGCTGTCGGCGGAGACGGTCTGCCAGGCCACCGTGTACGTACCGTCGGGAAGTCCGGCGCGGAGCCCGACTCCGTACCGGACGACGGAACCGCTGCACAGGTCGCGGATCTCGCCGGTGTCGGCGCGCCGGCCCGAGGGGTCGAGGACCCGGATCGAGTCGGCGCTCATGGCGACCTGCTCGCTGAAGGTCAGGTTGACCTCCTTGGGAGCGGTGGCGACCACCGCCCCGTCCTTCGGGTCGCTGCCGGTGAGCGCCGCGTGCGCGGAGGCGGGTGCGGCGCCCGCGAGCAGCGTGCCGAGCAGCGCGGCCGCGAGGACGAGCAGCCGGGCCCAGGTGGCACCGAGGCGCGGGGCGGTGGTCGTTGTCATCTCTGCGTCACTCCGTCAGTCCGTCGTTCCGTCAGTCCGTCATTCCGTCAGTACGTCGACGACTCAGTGCTGCGGGTTGTGGTTGGCGGCTTCGACGGGAACGTCGACCTTGATGGGGTCGGCCTTCTCGAAGTGGAGCTCGATGCTGACCTTGTCGCCCTGCTTCGGCTTCGACTTCAGTTCCATGAACATGATGTGGTTGCCGCCGCGTTCGAGCTTGAGCTCGCCGTTCGCGGGGATGTCGAACGAGGTCACCTGCTGCATCTTCTGGTTCTTCGTCTCGTGGATCGTGACGTCGTCCGAGAGGGGGCTGGTGACGGAGGTGAGCTTGTCGGCGGTGCCGCTGTCGTTCTTGATGGTGAGGAAGCCGCCGGCCATGTCCATCACGGGCTGCGGCATGAACGCGCCGCTGACTTCCAGCTTGGGCTTGTCGTCCGAGGACGAGCAGCCGGTCAGCGCGAGCGAGGAGGCGAGCGCCAGGGCGGAGACGGCGGCCAGGGTGGTGGTGCGGCGGGTCACGGGTTCTCCCCCTTGATGAGCTTCGGCAGGTCCTGCGCGTACTGGTCGACGGTGGTGTCCTCGCCGTACAGGACGTAGCCCTGGTCGGTGGTGGGCGAGAAGGCGATCACCTGGGCGCCGTGCATGGAGACGACGTTGCCGTTTTCGACCTTGGGCGGGTCGATGCCGATGCCCATCGAGCGGGCGCCCGCCTGGATGGCGGAGAAGTCGCCGGTCAGACCGGTGAAGGAGGGGTCGCCCGCGGCGGGCAGCCACTTGCCGAGCTCGGCGGCGGTGTCCCGCTCCGGGTCGGTGGTGACGAAGACGACCTGGAGCTTGTCCTGGTCGGCCTTGGGGAGCTGCTTCTTGGCGATGGCGATGTTGCTCATCGTCAGGGGGCAGACGTCGGGGCAGTGGGTGTAGCCGAAGTAGATGAGGGTCGGCTTGCCCTTGGTGCGTTCCCGCAGGTCGTACTTCTGGCCCTTGGTGTCGGTGAGGACGAGGTCGGGCTTGGTGAAGGGCCGGTCGAGGACGGTGGCGGCCTTCTCGGGGTCGCTGCCGCCGGAGACCTCGGCGACGGCGCTGGAGCCGTTGTCGGGCTTGGAGTCGTCGCCGAGGCCGACGGCGGCGGTGATGCCGAGGGCGGCGACGATCGCGACGGCCGCGATGATCAGCGGCGTGCGCCGCCCGGGGCGGGCGGTGGCCGCCCCGGGCGTCTTCTCTTCGGACATGGTGGTTCTTCCGGTCGTACGAGTGAGAGGGGGTGCGTGTGGGGGCGGGGCCGTCAGGCCGAGCGGCGGCGGCCGGCGAGGATGCCGAAGGCGACGCCGGCGATGCCGACGAGGATGCCGATGACGCCGAGGACGCGGGCCGTGGTGTCCGTGCCGCCGGCGGTGGAGGCGGCGGTCTCCTCGTGGTCGGCCGCCTTGTCGTCGTGGCCGGCCTTCGCGTCGGTCGTGGCGGAGGCCGTCGGGGCGGTGGCACCGCCGCCGTGGTGATCGGCGCTCGCGGCGGAGAGCTTGAGCACGGGGGCCGGGTTCTGCGGCTCGTCCGCGCCCTCCTTGGCCTCCTCGATCCAGCGCACGACTTCCTTGTTGTCGTAGGTCTGGATCGCCTTGAGGACGAGCTCGTCGGTGTCCTCGGGCAGCTGGCCGAGCGAGAGCGGGAACTGCTGGAACTGGCCGGGGCCGATCTTCGAGCCGTCGGCGGTCCAGGTGACCTTGGAGACGGCCTCGTTGATCTTCTTGCCGTGCAGCTCCAGCGGCTTCGTGAGCTTGCTCTTGGTGACCTCGGCCTTCCAGCCGGGGACCGGCTGCGGCATGACGGAGGCCAGCGGGTGGTCGAGCGGGAAGTTGACCTCGAGCTTCACGGTGGAGGCGTTGTCGCGCTCGTTCGGGACCTTGATGTTGACGGTCGCGTACCCGCCCTTGGCGGCCTCGCCCTGCGGCTGCACGCTGACGTGCGCGAAGGCCGTGCCGGACAGCAGGACGACGGAGGAGAGGGCGATGCCGCCGGCGAGGGCGATACGGGAAACGGTCATGGCAGAAGACACTCCAGCTCGGAGAAGGGGATGACGGCGGTAACCGGCACACCGACGAGGATCGAAGGGTGCGCGGGCGTTCGCGGCGCCGCCCCTCCGAGGAGGAGTGGTGGGCGGGTCCGCGTCAGGCTGCGAGGGCGTACGCGGCGGCGGGCGGGCCGCGCCTGATCACGGTGTCTCTGAGTGCCTCGGCCACCGGCGGGGGCGAGGAGTCGAAGGCCGTACGGGCAGGCCTGCGCGGCCCGGCGTGCGGCGCGGCCGGGAGGCCGGCGAGCAGGCTCCGTACGAGGCGGAGCGAGGTGCGCAGGGCGCGGACGAGGGCGCATTCGGCGAGCTCGGTCGCGCCCTGCTCGGAGAGCCGGACGAGGGTGACGATCGCCCGGTCGCCCCGGCGGAGCAGCCAGCCGGCCGCGAGGGCGGCGAGCAGGTGGCCGAGGAGCATGGGGAGGCTGGGCAGGAGCCCGGCGACCGCCCCGTCCAGGGGAAGAGCTGCGGGAAGGGCGGCGCCCGTGGCGTGGGCCCCGTGGCCGAGTCCCGTGCCGCCGAGTCCTGTGCCGCCGCCGGTTCCGAGGCCCGCGTCGCCGACGATCCGGCCGGCTTCGGCGGGGCCGATGGCGGCCGCGTTCTTGCCGCAGACGAGTCGGGCGGCGAGCCGGACGAGGGCGTCGTCGGTCTGGTCGGTCCGGCCGAGGGCACCGGCCTGCGCGAGGTGGCGCTGGCCGAGGCCGAAGAGGGCGTGGAGGCCGAGCTGCCCGGCCGTGAGGGCGCCGACGACGAAGCCGAGGGAGCGTTCGCGTCCGGTGAGGAGGACGGTGAACCCGAAGACGCCGAGGAAGCCGGCGACGAGGGACCACAGGGCGATGCCCGCGCAGGCGGCGAGGGCGTGTCCGGTCGCGGACAGCACGACGCAGACCGCGGTGAACACCGCGGCCCTCAGCAGCCGTGGAGCGAGCGCGGGGGCAGACATGGCGGGCCCATCATCGCACCAGGGGTGCCCCCGCCATGCGGCAGGTCCGGAAGGTCGTTCTTGCGCACCTTGGGGGCGGCATATGCCCGGCTCGGGGGGTGGCATACACCCGGGCCCCCGTCCGCTGCATCCGCCGAATGAGCGCTCTTCACGTTTTCGGGGGCTTACGGAGGCTTCCTTCCGGCAATAGGTAACGGTATGTCGAGCCGCGGCCGGGAGGCTGGAGCATGAGCATCTGGTGGTCACTCCATCTGCGGCGTGAGGCCGCGAGCGTGCCGCTCGCGCGTCGGCTCCTGCTGGGCACGATGGAGACGGCGGGGGTCGATCCCGACGTGTCCTACGAGCTGTCGGTGGCCCTGACGGAGGCGTGCGCGAACGCGGTGGAGCACGGCGGTGACGGTGCTGCGGACGGGACGGGCCGGGCGTATCGCGTGACGGCCTACCTGGACGGCGAGACGTGCCGTATCGAGGTGGCGGACTCGGGTCCGGGGTTTCCCGCGGAGGACAGGGCGAGCGCCGAACCGGTCTCCGTGCCGCCGGCCGCTCCGTCCGACGACTGCGAGCACGGGCGGGGTCTGCGGCTGATCGAGGAGCTCGCCGACCACGTCCAGTTCGGGAACCGTACGGGCCGGGGCGGCGGCGCGGTGGTCAGCTTCGACAAGATCCTGAAGTGGAAGGACGGCCCGTCGCTCCTCATGGCCTGAAACGCCCAGAGAAAAGGGCCAGAGAAAACGCACAGAGAAAACGCGCAGAGCGAAGGGCCCCCGCCGGTCGGTCGGCGGGGGCCCTTCACGTCGTACGTCGTGCGGGGACGGGTCAGCCCTTCAGGCCGGCCATCCACGCCTCGACCTCGTCGGAGCGGCGCGGCAGCGCGTCCGAGAGGTTCACGTTGCCGTCGGCGGTGACGAGGATGTCGTCCTCGATCCGGACGCCGATGCCGCGGTACTCCTCGGGCACGGTCAGGTCGTCGGCCTGGAAGTAGAGGCCGGGCTCGACGGTCAGGCACATGCCCGGCTCGAGGGTGGTGTCGACGTACGTCTCGGTGCGCGCGGCGGCGCAGTCGTGGACGTCCATGCCGAGCATGTGGCCGGTGCCGTGGAGGGTCCAGCGGCGCTGGAGGCCGAGCTCCAGGACGCGCTCGACCGGGCCCTCGACGAGGCCCCACTCGACGAGCTTCTCGGCGAGGACGCGCTGGGCGGCGTCGTGGAAGTCGCGGTAGGCGGCGCCGGGCTTCACCGCGGCGATGCCGGCCTCCTGCGCCTCGTACACGGCGTCGTAGATCTTGCGCTGGAGGTCGGTGTACCGGCCGTTGATCGGCAGGGTGCGGGTGATGTCGGCGGTGTAGAGCTCGTTGGTCTCGACGCCGGCGTCGAGGAGGAGGAGCTCGCCGGAGCGGACGTCGCCGTCGTTGCGGACCCAGTGGAGGGTGGTGGCGTGCGGGCCGGCGGCGCAGATGGAGCCGTAGCCGATGTCGTTGCCCTCGACGCGGGCGCGCAGGAAGAACGTGCCCTCGATGTAGCGCTCGCTGGTGGCCTCGGCCTTGTCGAGGACCTTGACGACGTCCTCGAAGCCGCGGGCGGTGGCCTCGCAGGCCTTGCGGAGCTCGGCGATCTCGAAGTCGTCCTTGACGAGGCGGGCCTCGGAGAGGAAGACGCGGAGTTCCTCGTCGCGCTCGGCGGTGACCTTGTCGGCGAGGGCGGTCTCGATGCCGGCGTCGTGGCCGCGGACGGCGCGGACGGGGCCGGTGGCCTCCTTCAGCTGCGCGGCGAGCTCGCGGACGTCCTTGGCGGGGAGCCCGAGGAGCTGCTCGGCCTCGGTGAGGGAGTGGCGGCGGCCGACCCACAGCTCGCCCTGGCCGTCGAGCCAGAACTCGCCGTTCTCGCGGTTGGAGCGGGGGAGGAGGTAGAGCGTGGCCTCGTGGCCGCCCTTGGCGAGCGGCTCCAGGACGAGGACGCCGTCCTGCGTCTGGTCGCCGGTGAGGTACGCGTACTCGGTGGAGGCGCGGAAGGCGTACTCGGTGTCGTTCGACCGGGTCTTCAGGTTTCCGGCGGGGACGACGAGGCGCTCGCCCGGGAAGCGGGCGGAGAGCGCGGCGCGGCGGGCGGCGGTCTTGTCGGCCTGCGCGATGGGGGTGAGGTCGTGCAGCTCGGTGTCGGCCCAGCCGGACTTCATGTTCTCGGCGAGTTCGTCGGAGACGCCCGGGTACAGGCCGTTCTTCCGCTGCGCGATCGCCTGCTGCTCCTGCTCCTCGGTCGCCTCTTCCGGGGTCTCCGGCGTGAGCTCGGCCACGGGTCTGCCTCCTCTTGGTACGACACTGAACCCCCACCATCGTACGTTCGTGACGTGGGGATCCAGGGTCGGAGGGCCTCATTCCGCGACAATCCGGAGTGTTAGCTTCCGCTCACTCGGCCCGGCCCGGGCCGCTCACTCGGCCTGTTCCGGGTCGCTCACTCGAACCGGGCCGCGAGGACGACGACGTCCTCCTCGGCGTGGCTGTCGGGGCGGCCGCCGGTGCGGCTGTCGAGCCCCTCGGGGAGCAGCGTCCGCAGGACGTGGTCGGCGATGGCGCCCGGGTCGCCCCGGTCGGCCTTCGGCACGCTCGCGGCGGCGGCGTGGAGCCGCGCGAAGGCCCGGTCCATGGGGTCGCCGGTACGGCGCAGCAGCCCGTCCGTGTAGAGAAGCACCGTTTCTCCGGGCGCGGGGGAGAGCTCGACGCTGGGCGCCTCCCAGCAGGCGAGCATGCCGAGCGGGGCCGAGAGCGAGGTCTCGACGAACTCGGTGCGCTGCTCGCCGATGACGAGCGGCGGGGCGTGTCCGGCCCCGGCGAGGACGATGCGGCGCCGCGCGGGCTCGGCGTACGCGAAGAGGGCGGTCGCGGAGCGGGCGGGCTCGGTGAGCCGGAGCAGCAGTTCGAGGTCGGAGAGGACGGCGACGGGGTCCTCGCCCTCCATGACCGCGTACGCGCGCAGGGAGGCGCGCAGCCGTCCCATGGCGGCCAGGGCGCTGGGCCCGCTCCCGGAGACGGAGCCGACGGCGAGGCCGAGGGCGCCCTCGGGGAGCGGCAGCGCGTCGTACCAGTCGCCGCCGCCCTGGGGGCCGGTGCGGTGGCGGGCGGCGAGCTGGACGCCGGGGACGCGGGGGAGGCGGCTGGGGAGCAGCTCCTCGGCGACGGTGGAGACCTGCGTGCGGGCGCGCTCGACCTGGAGGAGGCGGGCGAGGTGCTCGGTGGCGAAGCGGCCGTAGAGGCCGATGAGGTGCCGCTGGCGGTCGCCGGGCTCGGCGGGCTCGTCGTAGAGCCAGACGGCGGCGCCGAGGCGGCCGGCGTCCTCGGTGGCGAGGGGGAGGGCGTAGCTGGCGGCGTAGCCCAGGCGGGCGGCGACCTCGCGGTGGCGCGGGTCGAGGCCCTCCTCCGTACGGACGTCGGGGATGGCGATCGGGTCGGGGACGCGGGCCGGGTCGGCGGGATCGGGGAGGCCGTCGAGCAGGCGGCCGTAGCTGGTGGCGCTGCGGGGGACGGTCTCGATGCTGCCGAGGTCGGCGCGGGCGAGGCCGAGGCCGATGGTGGTGGCGGGGCCGAGGCCGTCGGCGGGTTCGAGGACGACCATGCCGCGGCGGGCGCCGACGAGGGCGGCTCCGGCGCGGAGGACCTCGGGGAGGGCCGCGTCGAGGGAGGAGGTCCTGATGAGGCGCTCGGTGAGCTCGTGGAGGGTGGTGAGGTCGGAGACCCAGCCGGCCAGGCGGTCCTGGATCAGGGCGCCGGGCGGGAGGGGCGCGTCGGCGGGTGCCGCGGCCGACGGGACCCCGGGGGGAGCCGACGGGGCTCCGGGGAGTGGGGCCGCAGTGTGCGGGGGAGAGGGAACCGTGGAGTCGATTCCGGCCACTTTCGGCAGGTGTGGGGCGCTCATCTCAGTCGGCTTTCCAACCGGTGCGTTTGAGGCCATAGCATCGCAAATCGCATCGCAAACCCCCATGTCATTCTGCGCCGCTCGATGTCTCCACATGTACACGCAGGGGTGGAGGGATGTCCAGCATTGTCCCCGTGGGACTTGTGGTGTCCGTGGGGCGCGCGCGAGGACGTGCGCGAGGGTTGATGTACGCGGGAAGTTGGCCGAAAATTGCCCTCTCGGTGCACCTTTTGCGGTCGACTGGCGTCGTTTGAAAGCGCGTCATTCCGGGTGTGCGGGGTACGTAATCGGTGACAGGCAGGGGCAGTTGGAGCTGTCCCGGAACGTGCGGCGGGACCACGGCGTCCTTCGTACCGCAGGCCGCAGCCCGTCCCCCGGTGGCGGGGAACGTGTTCTGACCGTCAGGCCCCATCCGGCTCGCTCGACCCCGCATCGGTGACGGGGCGGCGCGCCGCCGACCCGGCTACGCGCTGATACGCACGGTGAAGTGATCTGCACATGGTGTGATGTGTGACGCGTGATGTGTTGATGTGGATTCGGCGTTCAACGGAAAGGAACGAGCGCTCATGCGCGAGATCCTCGGAAGGCGACGCAGGCTCCGGTTCCGGCGCAAGGCGAGGACCGCCCGGCTCGAAGCGGCGGTGACCTTCGCGGTCGAGTGGGACTGGCCGGTCCTGCCGGGTGTGGAACCGAAGGAGACGACCCGTACGGCCCAGGGGGCGGTGTGCGCCTGCCCCGACCCCGACTGCGCGGTGCCCGGCGCGCACCCGTACGACCCCGGCCTCCTCGCGGCGACGACCGACGAGCGGATGGTCCGCTGGTGGTGGACGACCCGCCCGGACGCCCCGGTGGTGCTCGCGACGGGCGGTTCCGCGCCCTGCGCGGTGAGCCTGCCGGCGGTGGCGGGGGCCCGCGCGCTCGCCGCGCTCGACGCGACGGGCATGCGGCTCGGACCCGTGGTGGCGACGCCGACGCGGTGGGCGATCCTCGTCGCCCCGTACGGCCTCGAACGGCTCGGTGACCTGCTGTACGCGAAGGACGACGTCCCCAGCTCGCTCCGGTTCCACGGCGAGGGCGGCTATCTGCTCCTGCCGCCCTCGGTCACGGGCACCGGGCAGGTCCGGTGGGAGCGGGCACCGCTCGCGGGCTCGGCCCGGCCCTGGCTGCCGGACGTGGAGGCCGTGGTGGACGCGCTCGTCGAGGCGAGCACCAGCGCCCCGGGCGGCGGCAGCAGGCTGACGTACTGAGGGCCCACCCGTTCACCCGAACGGGTGTGTCCTGGCCCGACTTCCCGGGCAAACGGGCGCGCGGCCGACCGACCCCCCACCGGCCGCCGATATGTTCGCCCCACCCGGCGATGATCACGGGCGAAGGAGCAGGTGGGTCGTGGGTCGCATGAGTCCGGTGATGAGCCCGGCGAAACTCCGCATGGCCGGGCTCGGGACCGCCGTCGCGGTCGCCGTCCTGCTGCCGATCGTCGCGGTGGCGGGCCCGGGGCCCACGGGCGAGCCCGCCGGGAAGACCGGGAACGGGAAGACCGAGGACGGGAAGTCCGGGAACGGGAAGACCGAGGACGGGAAGTCCGGGAACGGGAAGACCGAGGACGGGAAGTCGCGGGACCTGCTCTCCGGCCTGGGCGGCGACCTCGGACTCCGTACGCCGACGGGGGCCCCGGAGGCGGCGCCCACGTCGACGCCCACGCCCACGGCGGTACGGGCACCGGCCGCGACCGACCCCGCGCCGGACCGGATCACCCGCTGCGGACCGGAACTCGCCTCCCCCGAAGGTGTCGAGGCGCAGACCTGCGTCCTCTCCGAGGGTCCGGAGGTGTGGGCGCGTACGTACTACCGCAACGCGACCGGACAGGAACTCGACTCGTTTCTTACCCTGATGGCGCCCGGCGGCCGGACCGTACAGGTGCGCTGCGCGGTCGCCGCGCAGGACGAGCCGGGGACCTGCGAGACGCCCCGGGAGCGGCGCCGGGGCGGGGCTGGGGATTCCGCTTCGTATACGGCGGTCGCGGAATTCGCGGGTACCGGCGAGGGGGACAACACGCCTCTGCTGCTGCGTTCCGGCAGTAATGCGGCGGAGATCGAGGGAAGTTGAGAGCCGGGCTCCCCGGCGGGGCCCGAGGGGCCTCCCGCGGGGGCGGGCATGGAAAGGCCCGGTCGCTGGCGACGGGGGATGCACCAGCGACCGGGCTTCCAGAACGGTAACAAGAGATCTGCTGTTCGCAAATTCGATCTCGGTTATTCGGACAGGGAATTACCCCTTCACCGACCGGGTTGTGGCGGAAGTCACCGACCGGTCGGTCTGTCTGTCACCGATACCGCCTGGGGTATCAGCTGAGAGTCACCTGACGGTTCGTGAGGCCGCCGCGCGCGCGACGCTCGTCGGCGGTCAGCGGGGCGTCCGAGGCGAGCGCCGCGGCGAGCCGCTCGGCGAACGCGGCGGCCGGCTTCTCGCACTCCTCGGCCGTCATCGACGACGGCAGGTCCCACACCGGAACCATCAGGCCGTGCGCGCGGAACGAGCCGACGAGGCGGGTGCCCTCGCCGAGCGAGGTGCCCTCGCCGGCCTGGAGGCGGGCGAGCGCGTCGAGGAGCTTCTCCTCGGGGTGCGGCATGACCCAGCGCAGGTGGTTCTTGTCGGGGACCTCGCACCAGTAGGCGGCGTCGACGCCGGTCAGCTTGACCGTCGGGATCGCGGCGGCGTTGGCGCGCTCCAGGGAGGCGGCGACCTCGGGCTCGGCGGCACCCTCGGAGGACTGCGGGATCCAGAACTCGAAGCCCGTGTGGACCTCGGGGGCGAACGGGGCGTCCGCGTCGAGCAGCTCCTGGAGGCGCGGGCCCTCGGCCGGGACACGGCGCGGGGGAACGGGGTTGCCCGGCTCGGTCTCCAGGGCGCGCTGGAGGGTGTCGGCGAGGTCGCGGGCGAGGTCGCCGGAGGAGGAGTCGTTCTGCAGGGCGAGGAGGACGGAGCCGTCGTCGCGGCGGAGCGCGGGCCACGCCATGGGCAGCACGGTCGCGAGCGTCACCGACGGCACGCCCTCGGGCAGACCGCCCTTGAGGGTGAGCGGCACGGTGGCGGCGGGCACCAGCTCGCGGAGCGCGACCCAGTCGCACTCGCCGGGCAGGCCCTCGAAGGGGCGCTGGACGACCTCGGTGACGGCGTGCGCGGCTTCGCGGCCGTGACAGGCCTTGTAGCGGCGGCCCGAGCCGCAGGGGCAGGGCTCGCGGGCGCCGACGACCGGGATCTCCCCGCTCGTGACCTGTGCCTGGCCGGCCTTGCCGGCCTTCGTCTGGGGGCGCTTCTTGGCCATGGTGTGGCTCTCTCCCGGCTGTACGTGGTTGTACGTGGTCGTACGTGCTGTACCGGGCGCGAGCCTAGCCGCCCCCGGCACCGCCGCATCCCAGCGTCAGCCTGGAGCCGTGTCCATCGACAGCCGTGTCAGCCGACAGCCGTGTCAGCCGAGAGCCGTGTCAGTCGACAGCCGTGTCAGTCGAGATCGTCGTACGCGCAGAGGAAGTCGAAGCCCGTGGCTCCGCCCCCGCCGCCGACGCGTGTCGCGAAGTCCTCGTTGCGGTGGCCCTCGGTGACCACCACCCAGACCGTCACCTCGCCGGTCGCGCTGTCCCGTACGCCCCAGTCCTGGGCCAGCGCGCCGATGATGTTCAGCCCGCGGCCGCCGTGCGCCGTGACCGAGGGCGTGGACGGCACGGGTCGCGTCGGACCGCCCCCGTCCGTGACCTCGACGCGCAGCCCGCCCGACGGGTCGACCCGCCAGGCCGCCCGGACGTCGCCCTCGCCGTGCTCCGGCCGCCCCAAGGGCTGGGCGTAGCGCCAGGCGTTGCTCAGCAACTCGGAAAGGATCAGTACCGCGTCGTCGACGACCGATTCGGCCACCCCGCTGCGGTACAGCTCGCCCCGCATGCGGTGCCGCGCTTCCCCCACGCCCGCAGGGCCATGAGGTACGGCCATGCTCGACGACGTGGGCACCTCCTGTGCCACCACTACCGCCACCCCCGAGACCTCCTTCTGCCCCCACGCCACCGTGTGGATGCCCCGATGGCCTGGGCCGGAAACCGCCGGAGGCACGTGGGGTGTCGCACTCGTGACGATCGCGTACGCGCCGAACGCGCCGGAGCACTCCCCGTAACCCCTGGGGCAGTTGGGAAAGGAGAGGGGGAAGGGGAGGGAAGGAGGGTCAGTCGGTGGCGCGGCCCAGCTGCGCGAGGACCTGCTTGGGCCGGTTCGTGATGATCGCGTCCACCCCGAGCCGTACGCAGAGCTCGACGTCCTCCGGCTCGTCCACGGTCCAGACGTGGACCTGGTGACCGGCCTTCTGGAGCCGCAGGATCACGGCCGGATGGTGGCGGACGATCCGGATCGACGGCCCCGCCACGCGCGCGCCCGCGGGCAGCCGCCCGTCGCGCAGTCGCGGGCTGACGAACTGCGAGAGCGAGACGGTCGGCATGGTCGGCGAGGCGGCGGCGACCCGGGCGAGGGAGCGGGGCGAGAAGCTCATGATCCGTACGGGGGAGTCCTCGGGCGCGGCGGGCACGTCGAGTCCGAACCGCTTGAGGAGATGGAGGAGCCGCTCCTCGACCTGCCCGGCCCAGCGGGTGGGGTGCTTGGTCTCGATGGCCAGCTCGACCCGGCGGCCGGCGTCGGAGACGAGCTCCAGGAGCCGTTCCAGGGTGAGGACGGAGGTGTACTCGGGGTCGCCCCAGTCCGGGCTCTCGGCCGCGTCGTCCCGTTCCTCGCGCTCCTTCCAGGCGCCGAAGTCGAGCGCGGCGAGGTCGGCGAGTTCGAGGGCGGAGACGGCTCCGCGGCCGTTCGACGTGCGGTTGACGCGCCGGTCGTGGACGCAGACGAGATGGCCGTCGGCGGTGAGGCGGACGTCGCACTCCAGGGCGTCGGCGCCGTCCTCGATGGCCTTCACATAGGCGGCCAGGGTGTGCTCCGGGGCGTCCTCGGAGGCTCCGCGGTGGGCGACGACCTGGACGGTCGTGCTGGTCGGGTGCTGCCGTGCGTGGGTCACGGCGTCATCGTGCCATTGGCGGGGCGCGGAGGGCACACCGGAACCTGTCCGTTCCATCCGTATATAAAGAGTGACGTGCGAATGCACAGCTCCGCCTTACAGCGGCCTGACGCCCTGTGGGAAAAGCTGTTGGCAGCACTCTTGACCCAGGATTGCCCCCCAGGAATGCCCCCCGCAGTGAACGAGGAGAGCGAGCTGTGAGCACCGAGAACGAGGGCACGGCGGTTCCGGCGGACCCGACTGCCCCGTCCGCCCCGCCGACGCCTCCCGTCCCCGCGACCCCGCCGGCCGTGCCGCAGGCCGTCCCGCAGGAGGCCCCGGCGGCCCCGGCGGCGGCCGAGACGGCTCCGCTGCCGCCCGTGACGGAGACGGCGCCGATGGCCCCGGTGCCCGCTCCCGCGAGCACCCCCGCCCCGGCCCCGGCCCCGGCCCCCGCCCAGGCCCCGGCACCGGTTCCGGCCCCCGCGTCGGCCGGCGGCTGGCCCCCGCCCCCGCCGTCCACCCCCGCCTGGGGCGAGCCCTACCCGGCGGCCGCCCCCCAGGCGCCCCGCAAGCGCTCCGGCGGTCTCGTGGCGGCCGTCCTCGTCGCGGCGCTCGTCGCGGGCGGTATCGGCGGCGGCGTCGGCTACTGGGCGGCCCAGCGCGGCGACGAGGCGAACGGCACCGGCTCGACGACGGTCTCCTCGGGCGAGGCCCCGGCCTCCTTCAAGCGGGACCCGGGCACGGTCGCCGCCGTCGCGGCGAAGGCGCTCCCGAGCGTCGTCACGATCCAGGCGAAGTCCGGCGGCTCCCCCGGCGAGAGCGGCGAGGGCGGCACGGGCACGGGCTTCGTGTACGACAAGGAAGGCCACATCGTCACCAACAACCACGTGGTGGCGTCGGCGGCCGACGGCGGCACGCTGTCGGTGACGTTCTCGGACGGCAAGACGTACGACGCGGAGGTCGTCGGCCGCGCCCAGGGCTACGACGTGGCCGTGCTGAAGCTGAAGAGCGCGCCCAAGGGCCTGACGCCGCTGCCGCTGGGGGACTCCGACAAGGTGGCGGTCGGCGACTCGACGATCGCGATCGGCGCGCCCTTCGGCCTGTCGAACACGGTGACGACGGGCATCATCAGCGCCAAGAACCGCCCGGTGGCCTCGGGCGACGGCTCAGGCGGCAGCAACTCGTACATGAGCGCGCTCCAGACGGACGCCTCGATCAACCCGGGCAACTCGGGCGGTCCGCTGCTCGACGCGAGCGGCGCGGTGATCGGCATCAACTCGGCGATCCGGTCGACGGGGAGCGACTTCGGCCAGAGCCAGGCGGGCTCGATCGGCCTGGGCTTCGCGATCCCGGTGAACCAGGCGAAGAACGTGGCCGAGCAGCTGATCAAGACGGGCGAGCCGGTCTACCCGGTCATCGGCGCGACGGTGACGATGGCGGAGGGCGGCTCGGGAGCGAAGATCGCGTCCCAGGGCTCGGGCGGTACGGCCCCGGTCACCCCGAACGGCCCGGCGGCGAAGGCGGGCCTCAAGGCCGGCGACGTGATCACCGGCTTCGACGGCCAGGCGGTCGACAGCGGTCCGACGCTGATCAGCGAGATCTGGACGCACGAGCCGGGCGACTCGGTGAAGATCACCTACGAGCGCGACGGCAAGACGCGGACGGCCACGGTCGTCCTGGGCGAGCGCACGGGCGACAGCTGACGCCCGCACGCCTCACCGGGGTCTAGTACGCGTACGGGTCCCCGCCCCCGGTACCGCCCCCGACACCGGCACCGGTGCCCACACCGGCACCGGTGCCCACACCGGCACCGACCTCCGCGCCGCTCCCCGCACCGCCCTCCCGGTGCGCGGGGCGGCGCGGTTCGTCGTCGCCCATGATCAGCATCGGGTCGAACATGACGACGGCCGTGGCGAGGACGAGGAAGATCAGCGGCCCGACGAGCATCGGCAGGACGTTGAGGAACGAGGAGCCGCCGTCGGCGGTGTGCGTGGTGGCGTCGTTGACGTGAACGCTGACCGCGGCCATGCCGGTGTAGTGCATGCCGGTCACGGCGACGCCCATGACGATGCTGGCGCCGAGGCTGGCGAGGAAGCCGCGGATGGAGACGGCGGCCCAGAGCGCGGCGGTCGCGGCGACGACGGCGATGACGACGGACAGGACGACGACCGTGGTGTCGTAACCGAGCTGACCGTTCATCCGCATCGCCGCCATGCCCATGTAGTGCATGCCGGCGACGCCGAGGCCGGTGAGCAGCCCGGCGAGGAGCAGCGGGACGGGCCGGGCGCCGAGGTGGCCCACGATGAAGACGCCGACACCCACGACGACGACGGCGACGAGCAGGCTGAGAAAGGTCAGCGGGAAGTTGTACGAGATCGTCGTCTCGCGCACCCGGAAGCCGAGCATGGCGATGAAGTGCATCGTCCAGATCCCGCACCCGATGGACGCGGCCCCGAGGGCCAGCCACCCGGACTTCCGCACACGTTCGGTACGGAGCGACCGGACCGTGCAGCGCAGGCCCAGGGCGCTTCCCAGACAGGCCATCACGTAGCCCACGAGGGGCGTGACCATGCCGTAGCTGAAGCCGTCGATCGTGCCGTGCACCGTGCAACCCCTCGGGAGATGTGAAGATCGTGTGAAGAGGGATGCTAACTCAGTCACCTGAGGCCCCCGCCCCCCACGGCCCGCCGCGGCCCATCCCCGGCCGGCGCCCCCAGCCGGTACGCTGTAGCCGCTCCGTCCCAGGTGGACCGGGGCGACAGAGGTGGGTTGCCCGAGCGGCCTAAGGGAACGGTCTTGAAAACCGTCGTGGCAGCGATGTCACCGTGGGTTCAAATCCCACACCCACCGCAGCAGGTCAGGGAACTGACTGGTCAGAGGGCGGGTCCCGGAATCCGGGACCCGCCCTCTGTGCTCAGTCTGTCTCACCTCGGATCGCCCGGATCTCGCCTCTGACCAGTGCGTATGGGCCACGTGCGGGCCGGGATGGCCACTTACTCCTCTGCCCGAAGCCCTTGCTCGACGAGCCGGTTGGCGGCGGCAGAACCGCCCTTCAGGATCTTCGCGTAGAAGCGGTAGAGCACCGCGAGGCTGTGTCCCGCCCTGTAGGCGGCCTCTACGGGATCCATGCCTGACTTGATCCACAATGAAATGGCGGCGTGGCGGAGCGAGTACGGGACCTCCGCGAGCGCGGTCTCAACCTCCTCCTTGCTGAGGACGGCCTTCCGAGCTGACTCCCACGCCTCGGTGTATTCGTTCGAGGTGAGGCGTCCGCCGCGTACGGCACGGAACAGTCGACCATCGGGTGCGACACCGAACCGCGAGATGTGAGAGCGGACCATGCGGACGTATTCAGGGGGGATCGGAACGGAACGTACCGCCCTGCGGGCCCGGTGTTTCAGTCCTCGCTCGTCGTGAGACTTTCCGCTGTCGGTCCAGCCGCTTCCGACCTCAGGATGGCTCGCCGAGACGAGCACCTCGCCCCATGCGTCAGGCTCGCTCTCTGGCGGCAGGACGAAGTCTGTGTCGCGCAGAGACACGGCTTCCCCGGGGCGGGTGGCTGCGTAGTAGATGGCTCCGAAGAACGCCTCCAAGTGCTCTCCTCGCGCCCCCTGGGCTGCAACAGCACCGAGCAGGTCGCGAGCGAGACGGGGGCCTGGGACGAAGCGGAAGTCCACCTCGTCGGAAGTCTCGGGAGCGGCCCAGTCGACTGCAATGAACGGGTGACGGTCGAGGAGAGCTCGTTCCTCCACGGCGTACCGGAAGGCGTTGCTTAGCACCATGCGCTTCCGGCTGACGGTGTTTTCGGCCGCAGGCTTGCCGTTCAGGAGCTTGGAGAGGGCCGCGAGCGCAGCGCGCACATGCTCCGGCTTCGCTGCTTCGCTCACCTTCATCGAATGTCGAGCGAGCCACGTCAGAGCTTCCCGGATGGGGGCCGGCGGCTCTTCCGCGTCGATGCGCAGAACGTGCTCCCCATCAGGACCCGGAACAGCTCGAAACGCCCATTGGTACAGGGCCGCCCGGAGGACGGAGTTTTCGGGACGCCCCTTCATCGTGGACACGAAAACTGGTGTCACAACCGCCAATGATTCAGCGATACTTGCGCGGTGTTTTGCGGCCGCCCCCGGCCACTTCATCAGCACGTACGCCTTGGCATGCTCGAACCACGTCGGCATCGCGAGGGCAATAATCTCCTTCTCGGGCAGTCCCGTCTCCTCATCGAATTGCTGCCCCTTCTGCAGCGCGTTCATGAGTTGGGAACGGCGTCCATCCGCCTGCGTCTTGGTGGTGAAGCTCTTCGAGTGGGGCTCGGAGCCCACGCGCCAGCGAAGCTCCCAGGGCCTCGGGCGGCCCTTGCGCTGCCGGATGGACCAGATGACGACGTCAAAGGTGAGCATGTCTCTCCAGTGGGAAAGGGGCCCGCTGACATGCGGGCCCCTCGGTGTCGAACGGTCAGGCGGCGGATTCCTCGCACGTGGACAACCACGCGTCCAGATCCGAACGGCGCACGCGAAGCTGGCCGTTGGGGAGCTTGATGAGACGCGGCCCCTGGGAGCGGGCTCGCATCCGGTAGAAGGCTGCTCGGCTCATACCGAGCTCGGTCAGGACTTCGGTGAGCTTGAGCATCTGCGGGCGTGCCATGGATTGGGCTCCTTCAGCTCGGTCCGAGGTGCGAAAACCCCGGGAAGTGCTGACAGAACTGACAGAACCTCGCCATGTGGCCGTTGACCTGCAAGTTTGGTCGTTTCCAGCGTCGTGACAAAACCTCAAAAAACTCTGACAGAACCTCCGGGCGAAGGTTCTGTCAGCGCGGGCCCGTGGGAGAGGTCGAGGTTCTGTCAGAGTTTCCGGAGGTTTTGTCAGAGCTCCGAAAGTGGCTGTTTTAGCAGGTCAGGTGCCTGGTCGGGGGGTTCTGTCAGTTCTGTCAGCGGGTTGGGGGGTTTCAGGTGCCGGGGGTGGTGCGGGGGTGGGTCTCGTAGCGGGGGGAGGGCGGTCGGCCGCCGCGTCCGGAGCGGGGCGGCGGGGGCTGCTGTCGGACCCAGCCGTGTTCCTCCAGGAGGGCGAGCGCGGGGTCGAGGTCGCTCATGGCGGGGAAGTCGCCGCGGGCGAGGCCCCGGAACAGCTCGCGCTTGGTGAAGGTGGCGGTGCGGGTCTCGCGCAGGTGGGTCAGGAGGGTGTGGGCGGCGTCCTGGGCGGGGTCGGCGCCCATGGCGTCGAACACGTCGAGGGCGTGGGCGGTGAAGTAGTCCCCGAGGCGGGTGGCGGCGGCCATCGTCTCGGCGGCGATCGGCCGCGTCCACGCGTCGGTGGGGTGGGTGGCGAGGTGGAGGAGTCCGGCGATGCGGGCGACGGCTCCGTCGCGCTTGCTGGACCACTTGATGATGGGCCGCAGCGATCCGCCCTTGTCCTGGCGGGACTCGGTGACGCGCTGGTAGGCGAGGAGGACGGCGTCGGCCTCCGGGGTGAGGGTGAGCTCGGCGGGCTCGGTCCAGGCCGCGAGGGTCAGGGCGAGGTGTCCGAGCTTCTGGGCGTAGGCGGCGGCCGTGTCGGCGGAGAGGAGGGCGGGGGTGAGGTTGCGGCGGCCGACGAGGGACTCGGGCTTGGAGTAGAGGAACCGAGCGAGCAGCCCGCGTCCATCGGCGCCCTTGATCTGCCCGATGGAGTCGAGGACCTCCGGCTGCACAGCCAGGCCCATGGTGATGGCGGGGCGCTCGATGTGCTGGGCGTCGCGGCCCATGCGGTTGACCCGGACCATGTCCCCGGCGTGGCCCTTGAGGAAGATCCCCATGTTCGGGGCGCCGGAGTAGCGACCGGCGATGATCTCGAAGATCTCCCCCTCGGGCGAGAGGATCCCGATGCGGCCGTCCTGTTGGGCGAGGGTGGTGGTCAGGCTTTCGGCGGTGATGTCGTCGGCGACGAGCTGCGGCTCGGCGGGCACGGTGGCCCGGTCTGCTGCCTGGGAGAGGGAGACGGCCTCGGCTGTCAGCTCGGCCCGCTTGTCGGCCTCCGCGTTCGCGGCCTTCGCCGCGGCTTTCTCGGCGGCGGCCTTCGACATCCGCGCGGCAGCGGCTGCCTCGGCCCGCTGCGGGGCGGTCAGCTCGACGAGCGCCTTCTCGGCGGCGAGGAGCGGCTGTGTCATGAGGGAGAACACGGCACTCTTGCGGTTGCCGGGCGGCAGCGCGACGGCGGCGTAGACGTTGACCGGCTCGCGCCACTGGCCGCGTACGTGGACGATGACGCGTCCGCCGGCGGCGGCGCCGAGGACGGCGAGCGCGAGGCACCCGGCGAGGTCGACGGGCGTCTGGGTCTCCTCGGCGACCTCGGCGGCCATCTGGCCGAGCCAGTCGGGCAGGGCGTCGACGGGGAAGACGGGGAGCTGTCCGCGCGGGTTGAGCGGGACGGGCTCGTCCCAGACGGGCCCGGCGACGTCCTCGGCGGTCATCTCGTCGAACCCGGCCCACAGCTCGGGGTCGTGCGGACTCATGCGGCTTCCTTTCCTGCGGTCAGGAGCGGGCACGTGCTGCGGTGCGCGGTGTGGTCGGCCACGAGCTGGGCGATCTGCCGGTGTCCGAACGCCTGGAGGTCCCGGCCGCAGGAGCACCACGAGCGCGCGGTGGGCATCGCCCGACGGTCGGCCGCACCGATGCGGAGCAGGGCGAGAATCCGGGGCCCGGCGGCCGGGCGCGGGTCAGGACCAACGGGGACGGCTTCGCCGACGGCCTTCTCAGCGCCCACGGCCCGCAGTGCTACCGGCTGCTCGGCGACGGCAGGCTCGGTGGTGGGACTGCATTCCAAGGGGGAGGGGTTCTGGGGCCTCATGCCGCCTCCCGGGGCCGGGCTTTGCGGATGGAGCTGTCCAGGGCGCTGCGGATCGTGGCGCGGCACTCGGCCGCGGTGAGTCCCCTCGCCTCCCCCGCCCCTTGGAATGCGTCCTCCACCACCTGCCGGTCGATGTCGCCCCAGGCGACGAAGCGCCCCACGAGGAACACGGACCGGTTGAGCGTGTTGTTGGCCTGTTTCGCCGGGGCGGCCTGGACGTTGTGGCACTCGCGCTCCAGCGCCGCACGGGCAGCACGGCCGCCACTGGCCACCAGAGCGACCAAGGCGCCTCCACGGGGCCGCCGGGGCTCCTGGCGGGCCGTGAGCGCCTCCAGGAGCCAAGAGGGCAGCGGAAGGACGGGGGCGTCCTCCAGGACCGTGTACGACCCGCCAGGAGTCGCACTTCCGGGCGCGACGACGTACCCGCCCCACGCGCGCGTGTCCACCAACTGCCCAAGCAGGCCAGCCGAGTTGCCGAGCCGAGCTCCGCTCGGGGCGGCGAAGTAGAGGTGCTCGCCACCGGACGCGGTTCCCACCCTGAACGTCACCGGGAGCGGCTGGCCGGCGCGCTCGCAGAGGGCCACGAACACCTCCACACCGCTGACGCCGTCGGCGCCCTCCTTGGGCACGTCGAGGTCGACGACGACGAGCCCCGACGGACCCGTCGCCAGACCGATGTTGAACGGGCCCTGCTCCCACGCACGGACGATCCGCTCGCGGTCGGTAGTGGCCCGGCTCTCCCACTTCACGTGCCCGCCCACGCACGGACCGGTACGCGGGCAGCGACTCTCTCCGTGCAGGGCGGGCCGCTTCGTACCCGGACGGAGCGGAAAGACCCGCCAGCCACGCTCGGCGGCCTCCAGGGCAGCGGCGAGCACGGGCGGAGCCCCGCCTGCTCGCCGGATCAGGGACGGATGGTTCATGCTGGATGTCTCCAGTTCTGTCGAAGGTGCTGGTGAGCGAGGGCGGCCCCGGACTTTGGCGAGACGGGGGCCGCCCTCGGCGTAGCTACTGGCTGGCGTTGCGGGCGCGGGCGCCGAGCAGGGTGAAGCGCAGGGCGGACTCGGCAAGGACGCCGTAGGCGTAGGCCGCCTCCACCACGCCGTTCGCCTCGTCGTACGCCTGGTGCATCTCGTACATCTCGTGGTCGGTGAGGTCCCCCCGGTCGGCGAGGGCGTCGGCGTACTCGCCGGCGGAGTCGCAGGCCCACCACCGCTGGCGGGCCTGCTCGAGCTTGGCGTTGTCGCACCAGCGGTCCAGGCCCTCGACCTCGGGCGGGACAGGGGCGACCTCTCCCGGGATGGTCAGCTGCCCCTCGGACGTGAGGCCGAGCTCGACGCGAGGCGGTTCCTGACCGTCGAGGACGCGCAGGACGGCCCAGGCTGTGCCGTAGGCGTAGCTGAGAACGGCGATGGTGGAGAGGCGCCCCATCCGGTCCCGGCACTCCTGGAACGCCTTGCCGATGCCCATCACGGCGCGGTCGTGGGGCCGGGCCGGGGTGAACAGGCCGGGGACGGTGATCTCGCCGTCGAGGAGGCGGACGCGGTCGAGGTCGTACTGCGCGGCGGCGGCTTGGGCGGCCTGGTGGGCGGTGCGGGTCTCGCGGGCGGCGGCGCCGAGCGCGAACACGCTGTCGGTGAGGGTCTCGAACCAGGGCAGGGTCTTGCGGGACAAGGGATCTCCTTGGATGAGCTGGACTGTCAGGGCGGTTAGCGGTTGGTGGTCCAGGCGGCGTACTGCTGGCGGACGTACGCGCGGGGGTCGCAGATGACGGGCGCCTCGTCGACGTTCATGAGGCGTCGGGCGGCCTGGTCGGCGAGCTTGGCGGCGTCGGTGGTGACGTGGGCGGTCTCGTCGTCGAGGGCGATGCGGTCGAGGAGGGCGGCCTTGCGGAGCCAGAACTCGCGGCTCGCCTCGGTGCCGAAGGGGCGCTCGGCGGCGGTGCGGGCGGTCCAGCCGATCTCGCTGATCGTGGACGGGGCCTTGGCGTAGGCCTGCTCGGGGGTGGGCCAGTCCCGCTTGGCGGGCCGGGTCAGCAGGTTGCGGGCGGTGGTGACGCGGTGGCCGGCGGAGTCGGCGATGTAGGCGGCGGCCTCGTCCAGGGCCTCGGTCGCGGCCTCATGGTTCGGGTGGCCCTCGCCCACGTAGAGGCTGACGGTGGTGACGATGTCGCTGAGGAGCGGGAGCAGGCCCGTGCCGCCGCCCTCGGCGGTGTACAGCAGGTCCAGGACGTGGCGTCGGTCGGCGGCGTCGAGTCCGGTGCGGACCTCGCGCAGGAGGTCTTCGAGGCCGGTGCGGGTGATGTCGGTGGCGGCGGTGATGCGGCGCTGGGCGAGCTTGGACACGAGGGTCTCCTCAGAGGCTGGAGAGGGCGTCGATGACGCTGTCGGCGAGCTGGTTGATGGGGGTGGCGGCGCCCGTGGAGGCGAGGAAGAAGCCGAATCCGGCGGCGATGAACGCGGAGCCGGGGCCGAGGTTTCCGGCGCGGAGGAGGAAGTACAGGACGAGCCCGAAGAGGACGACGAGCGAGACGGTTATGGCCATGCGGGACTCCCTGGAGGTGGGCGGTTGAGGGGTGGGTCAGGTGGCGCAGTCGGGGCAGGTGCCGAGCGAGGTGGGGATGCAGTAGCCGCGGTCGAGGCGGCACTGCGGGCAGGTGCGGCGGGCGCGCATCATCGCCTCGTGGGACCGCCATCGCCCCGGGGTCATCGGCCTCACGGGCAGGGCGAGTTGGGTGTCGTAGAGGTAGGCGTAGCGCCAGCCGTGGCGCCAGTAGCGGATCTGGGCGACGGGGTCATGGCCGCCGGGCCGCAGGCCGCAGGCGCGGAGCTGACGGCGGGTCTTGAGGCCGTCGGGGGCGAGGTTCTTGCGGTAGGTGTTCACGCGCTTCCGCCCTCGCGGCGAGCGCGGGCAGAGGCAGCGCGACCGGGGCCGGTCACCGGGCCGCTGCCGTGAGCGCGGTCCACAGGCGGTCGTCGCGGCCCCACTGCATGTCGATGATGTGGAGCTGGGCTCCGTGCCGCTTCACCTCGCGCAGCGCGCGCCGGCCGATGCCGCACCACGTGCGGGTGGTGTCGTCGCGGCGGAGGTGGAAGCCGCCGACCGTGGTGAAGGGGCGGCCGTCGTCCTCGGTGATGACGGTGGTCTGCTTCGGCCAGCCTCGGAGCACGGTGAAGCCCTGCCGCCGGAGGCCGAGGAGCCGGTCGAGAAGCGGGCTGTGGTCGTGGACGACTCCCTCGACCCACGCGCGCTGCCTGCCGTACTGGTCGACCGTGCCGGGCTGGGAGTTGGTGGTCACGAACCCGGACCGGTTCAGCTCGGCCAGGGGCGGGATGAGGTGGCGGGCGCCGTTCTCCTCCTCCCGGCCGAAGGGCCCGTCGTAGCCGGGCCAGGAGTCGATCCGGCCCTCCAGCCACAGGGCCATGGTCTGGCCGAGGTCGGCGATGGTGCGGGTGTCACGCCAGCGGATCGTCATTGCTCAGCCCTCCTGGCGGGCGTTGTGGGCGGCGGTGCGGACGAGGGCGAGGACCTCGGCCCGGGTGCGGCCAGTGGCGTCGTTCCAGCGGTGGTAGGGCTCGGTGATGCCGCGTGCGGCAAGGACGGCCTGGAGGTGGTGGCCGGCGGCGAGGGCGGTCGTCTCGTCGCCGTAGCCGAGGCGGAACAGGACGGCCTGGGCGCCGAGGATGCACCGCCGCCCGGAGGTGGAGCGGAGGGCGCCGCGGTGCCAGCCGTAGCGCTCGATGACGAGCGCGGTGAGTTCCAGGTGCTCGGCGACGCCGATCTGCCGTCCGCCGCCGTGGAGTTGGCGCAGGAGCGGGAAGTCGAGGATCCAGTCGGGCAGGACCCGCAGCGCGCGAGCCGGGCCGGTGAGGACCGGAGCGGCCGGGGCCTCCGGTCTGGCGCCGAGGGCTTCGGCGATGAGTTCGGCGGTGGTTTTGGTGACGAGCGGGTGGGCGGTCGTGCGGACGCGGGCGGTGAGGTACTGCTCGATCTCACGGACCAGGAGGGCCGCCTCGTCGGCGAGCTCCGGGGCCGGGGCGGTGGGGGCGGCGAGGGTCTGGGCGGTCATGATGCCTGACTCCTTATGTGCCGGTTTGAGGTAGGGCGGAGACCTGGACTGAGCCCGGACGGCTCCGCGTTGTCGCAGGTCAGGGGGTTGGGCATCCTGGACGGATCTGGGGGCGACCTGGACGCGGGGTGTCCGGGACTCGGGTCCCGCGTCCAGGTCGGAGCCCGTCTCGCCCGGGGGTAATCCGGGTCAAGTCGGGCACTAGTCCGGGTTGCGTCCGGGTCGATTCAGGCGGTAAGTCCGAATCGGGTGGTGGCGGCGTCCTCGACGCGGGCGAGCGGGTAGCCCGCGAGGCGGGAGCCCTTCTCGCCCCAGGGACGCTTGGCCTTTTCCTCGTCCGTGCGGACGATCAGGGCGGCGAGCTTCTCGGCCGTGACCGGCGCGTTCTGCGACTTGAGGTAGTCGAGGATCACTTGGCCGGGGAGCCAGTCCACGGTGATCTCCTCCTCGGCCTTCGCCCGGCTCATGCCGCCGTTGACGGCTCGCTGCCGGGCGGCGATGTCCTCGACGAAGAAGCAGGAGAGGACCTTCGCGAAGACCGTCGCGTCCTCGTCGCCCTCGTCGGCGAGCGTGGTGAGCTGGTCGATGAGCCGGAGCGGGGCCTTGGGCAGGGTTCCGGCCCGGCGCCGCCACTCGGTGGCGCGGTCGATCAGGTCGTTGACCTGGTCGTCGGTGTAGTAGTCGGCTCGGACCATCTGCGGGTTGGTGCCCTCGGCCCACAGCAGCCCGGCGCCGCGCATCTCGGACTGGATCGTGCGGGCGGAGTAGCCGGAGGCGGCGGCGCCTTTGCCGAGGATCGTGTCGGACGCCTCGGGGGTGGTGCAGCGCAGCGCCCATCGGATGGAGAGCAGGTCGCGGAGGCTGGTGTCGACGACGTCGGAGCCGGGCTTCTGGGTGGCGCAGAAGGTGATGATCCCGGCCGCCCGGCCACGGGAGACGAGGTTGCGGAGCTTGCGGGTGATCTTCTTCCCGTACTCGTCGTCGGTGGTGTAGAGCATGAGCTCGTCGACCCACAGGAGCTTCTGCCGCAGCTCGGGGTGCTTGGCCGCGAGGTCCTCGGTGACCTTCCGCTTCCCGAGCTTCTTCAGCAGCGTGTACCGGTCCTTCATGTCCCGGAGTTCGTCGTCGAGCATCTTGTCGAAGGCTTCGGGGTCGGCGTCGCCCTCGTATGCCTCGCACAGCGGCTCAAAGGGCTCCAGGTCGCCGCCGCCCTTGCCGTCGGCGAGGTGCAGGATGACGCGCGGGTCGAGCGCGGCGGCGAGCAGGATCGTGTTGCCCGACCCCGACTTGCCGGCGCCGGGCTCGCCGCCGATGAGGCCGGAGCGCTCGACGACGGAGATGGACTGGTGGATGCCCCGGACGTCGGGGCCGATGCTGATCCGGCCCCAGAAGTTCGTGGGCGACTCCAGGGCGAGGAGCGGGCCGGGGACGGGGTCCTGCGTGAACGGCAGCTCGCGGGAGACGTAGAGCTCGATGCGGCCGGAGCGGCCCTTCTTCATGACGGAGACCTGGGCTTCCTCGACGCCGAACGCGGCGGCGAGCTCCTCGGTCGCGCGGATCGCCTTCTTCGCCGGGACACCCGGGGGCAGGTCGAGGACGGCGGTCCAGGCGCCGCGGGTGTCGAGCATCGGCATCTGCACGACGCCGAGGGACTCCTCCGACCCGATGACCTTCGCGGCCCGGAAGGAGGCGTCGAGCATGGGGGCGGTCATGCGGTCGCCGTCGCCGAGCGAACGCCAGTCGCTCGTCCAGTCGGCCTCCTCGTTGTACGGGGTACGGCCGATGAACGCGCCCCCGGCGAACGTGGAGATGAGCCCGGCGGTCAGGCCGAGGCCGCCGGCCATGACGAACCCGGTGCTGATCGCGGCGAGCGGCGGGCCGTAGACGACCCCGGCGCGCAGGTTCCGGGCGCGGTTGCGGTCCTTCTTCGCCTTCTTGTGCAGCGCGACGGCTTCCTCGGCGGCGGCGGTCGCGCGCTCGGCCGCCTTCATCGCCAGCGCCTTGTCCACTCCCCGGATGCGGGGGGTGAACCGGGCGCGGCGGGCGGCGATCCGGGCCTCGCGGGTCAGGACGTGGGCGGTGTGGGCGGCGCCCTGGACGCGGACGCCCTCGAAGCCGACGACCCACTCGTGCGAGCGCCGCACACCCCGGCCGAACTGGTGGACGTGACCGCGCTGGGTGGGCTGGCGGCGGACCCAGCGGCGGAAGTCCCGGCGCCGGGCGCGGTAGAAGACTCCAGCCCACGCGGCCCAGCCCTCGGCTGAGTACATCCACGCCGGGATGAGCGGGGCGTCGGAGTCGAAGTCGTCGAGGTCGACCTTCTCCACCTTCCCGACCGCGACCGGGACGGCTGCGGGGGTGGTCTCTTCCAGGACGGCGCGGGCGGTCTCCAGGACCACCGTGCGGTCGTCCGCTCCGACGGTCGGCGGCTCGGCCGGCATCGGCGGGACGACGAACGGCGCGGGGCGCAGGACGGTGACGGTCGCGATCGTCGTCGGCCCGGCGGGGGTGGGGGTGTGTTCGGTGAGGTGCTCGGTCATGCTTGCTGTGCCTCCCTGGTGAGGTAGCGGGGCCCGGCCGGTGCTGCCAGGCGGAGGCCGGGCCCCGCGTACGTGGGGTGGTTCAGGCGACGTGCAGGCGGCGCTCTTCGATGACGCGGTCGCGGAGCTTGAGGGCGTCCTCGCGGCGGATCTGGAGCTTCTTCGCGAGGCCGGTCGCGGAGATCTGCTTGCCCTCCGCGACGAGGTCCGCGGCGGCGCTCAGGGCGTCCGGCAGGAGCTCCTTCAGCTCCGCCTCGGACCGCCCCCGAGGGGCGCTCTCGCGCGGCTTCTCGGCGGGTGGTTCATCCTGGTTCGGCCCAATTCCCGCTTGGGGTGTAGGGGTCTGGGTCAGCTCCGCGAACGGATTGAGCCGGGCGGCCTTGAAGCCGGTCTCCAACAGCTCCTCGCGGACGTTGTCGCCGAGCTCGAACGCGGCCCCGAGTTGGAGGACGGCCTCGGTCGCGGTGGCGTAGAGCTGAGCGGACAGGCCGGGCTCGGCGCCGGTGTGGATCCGCCACGCGGCGGCGAACGCGGCCTCGTCGTCGAGCGCTCCGAATGGCAGGGCTGCCTGGAGCTTCACGGCCTGCTCGACGATCTGCGGGTGGTGCTTGCGGCGGGCGGCGACGTGGGCGCGGCGGTCCTTCTCGGCCTGCTTCTGCGCTTTGGTCTTGCCGTGGGAGCCGTGGGTCTTCAGGTCCCAGATGTAGATGGCGAAGAGCGAGGACGCGCCGAGGACGAACGCGACCCACGGATGGGCGGCGTAGGCCTCCAGGCCGTGCCAGAAGTTCACCGCCGCCGCGACCGTGGCGACGGCCCAGGTCCCGATCCGGTACTTCCTCGGCTCGCGGCCGGCATCCTCGGCCTGCTTGCCCATGAACGTGATCGCCCAAGCGCCGCCCTCCAGCATCGCCGCGAGCAGACCCGCCATCGGGGCCGCGACGCTCGCGCCGGTCAGGGCGCCGATCTGGGAGAGGATCGCGGGCACGATCGAGGCGACCATGACGAACGCCACGAACAGCGTGGCCGGGTTCGCCTTCAACCAGCGGACCGCCTTGGCGCGCTTGGCGGCCGAGGACGCCTTGCGCGCCGCCTTCTCGGCCTGCTTGGCCTTCTTGTCGGCCTGCTCCTGGCGGCGCTTGGCGTCGGCGTCCTTGCGCCGCTCCTCGGCCTGAGTGACCTCCCGCTGGGCGGCGGCTTCGAGCTCCAGGCGGCGGTCCTCGCGGTCCTGGGCCCGCTCGGCGGCCCGGTCGGCCCGGCGGTCTTCGCGGTAGGTGCTCATCGGGTACCTCCGGCGGGCGTCGTCGTGATCCCGTACAGGACGTCGGCGAGCTCCTTGCGGAGCTTCGGGGAGAGCCGGGCGAGCCGGAACCGGCGGGCGAACGCCTCGTCGAGTCCGGCGACCGCGCGGGCGATCGTCTCCGTGATCAGGCTGGCCAGAGCCACCACCCCGGCGAGCAGGCCGAGGGAGAGCTCCAGGACCGTGAGCACGAACAGCAGCACCTGGGCGAGCGTCTTCACCGCTCCTCACCCGCCTCGGCGAACTCCTCGTAGCGGTCGGCGCGGAGCAGCAGCCGGTGGACAGCGACCACGCCGAGCCCGCCGAAGAAACCGGTGAGGGTGAGGTCCTGGATGCCGATGACCTGGCCCCAGATTTCGACACCGACGCACAGGGCCATCAGGGCCCAGTAGGCGATGAGGTTCATGCGGCCCCCCGCTCGTAGCCGAGGGCGGAGCGGCGGGGGAAGGCGAGCACACGGGCGCCGAGCAGGCTCCGGTAGTGGGCGATGTCCTCGGCGTCGACGTCGGTCGCGGCCTCCGCCTCCAGGACGCCGAGGATGTCGCGCAGCGCGTCCTGGCCGGCCGCCGAGTCGAACTCCAGCGCCTCGACCGGGTCGGCGTCGAAGCCGAGCGCGGCCTCGATCAGCTCGGCCTGCGTAACGATCCTCTGACCAGCAACGATCACGTTCATGGGTCGTACTTCCTCTCTCGTTGGACGGCCCGAACCGAGGCCCCGGTGTTCCAGCACCGGGGCCTCTCGCCGTTGGAGTCGTGAGCACTTCCGGCTCCCTGCCGCCCCGCCCGTACGCGACCCCGCGAGGGGCCCGGACGGACGGAGGAGGCAACCGGCCGCAGCGGGGCGGCTGCGGAATTCAGGTGACGCGGTGGGCGCGGCCACTCCCGCCGGTCCAGCGGGGTGGCGCCCATGGTTCTCGTCGCTTCACGTCGGCCTCCAGGGCGGACATGGTGCGTGGCGTAGGTCGCGATCTTTGCCCCTGTCTCACCGCACGTGGAGGACTCCTCGGCCGACCCGGAGGGCGACCCGGAGCAAGGTGACTCCGCTCGTGTGGCAGGGCCTACGGCTTGTCGCAGATGCCTGGTGACTTGCTGACGGCCGCTCTTCCCTAGCGAAGGCTGCGGTGCGTCCTCTGTTCAGTTCTCAACCGACGAGCGCCCGGGGCTCACTCCAGACACGTGAGCGATCCCGAACTTCCATGCATAACTACGTACCTGACACCCCGTCTGACTTGTCTGGAGGAGTGACGTGCCATCAGTTTGCGGATCCGCGGTTGGCGAGTCAAGCCCACTGGTCTAACTTGTACGGAGGAGTTGTCGGAGGCGTGGGAAGGGCACCGTGCGACGAGGAATGACGAAGGCTCAGGGGATCGCCGCTGACCTGCGGGATCAGATCGTGAGGGGCGAACTCACCCCCGGCGACCCTTTGCCGAGCGAATCGAAAATGATGTCGGAGTACGGCTACAGCCGCGAGACGATCCGGGCCGGGGTGCGGCTGCTCGTCGACGAGGGCCTAGTCGTCACGGGTCAGGGGCAGGGCAAGTACGTCCGGGAGGACTACCCGCCCGTCGTGTGGAACTGGACGACACTGGAGAGCCGGAGTCGACACTCGAACGCGGTCGAAGGTCAGACCGCCGGCGACCAGTGGGCCAGTGCCGTGGCCGAAGAGGGCAAGACGCCGAGGCAGGACATCTCGGTGTCGATCGTCGAGCCTCCGAGGCACGTACGTGACGCACTCGCGCTGCCCGACGGTGGCCTTGCCGTTGCTCGTAAGCGCATCCGGTACGTCGACAACCGTCCGTACGCGCTGGCCGACTCGTACTTCCCTCAGGATCTGGTCACCGGGACGCTCCTGATGGAGCCGCGTGACGTCTCGGCCCCCGGTGGCGTGCTCGTATCCATCGGGCTCATCCAGGCCAAGTACAGAGATGAAATCGCGGTCCGGATGCCGACGAAGCAGGAGGCGGAGCTGCTGGCTCTGCCTGCGGCGACGCCGGTAGCCGAGCACACCCGCACTGGCTACGACGCGGACGGCAAGCCTCTGCGCTGCATGGTCACCATCCTCCCCGGAGATAGGCACAAGATCCTCTATGAAGTCGACACCGACTGAGTTCCTCCGCCCCGCGAGGGTGGCGGACGTACCGGCCCTGATGGCGCTCCGAACCGAGGCCGAGTCGTGGCTCGGGACCAAGGGCACCGACCAGTGGAGCGACCCCGAAACCGGAGCCAAGGCGATCACGAAGTGGCGAACCTCGATCGACGAGGGGCGCGCTTGGGTCGTCGAGGGCGACGGCGGCGCGGTCCTGGCGACTGTGAGCCGTGGGCCTGTGGATCGGGACTTCTGGACGGACGAGGATCATCCCGAGACTGCCTTGTACCTGTACAAGCTGATCGTCGGTCGTAGGGCGGCCGGCCGCCGCCTCGGCGAGCGCATCGTGGACTGGACGTCCCGGCTGGCGGTGGCCGAGGGGAGGGACTGGGTGCGGATCGACACCTGGCGCACGAACACGGGGCTCCACTCGTACTACGAGCGACTTGGGTTCCGGCACCTCCGGACAGAGTCGCCCGCTCACCGACTCTCGGGGTGGCTTGCCCAGCGTCCCGCTGCGGTTCTGAGCGTCCCGGAAGCTCCCCTGCGGGTGCACGAGACCGCTACGGAGTGACCCCGGTGAGGCGTGCTTTTCGGGGCTTGTGGGCCATGCGCGGGCCAGAAGGACCGTCCATGGCTCACAATGCACCGAAGAGGCAGGTCAGAGGGATGTGAATACTGCGGGCCCGTCGGTCTTGAAAACCGTCGTGGCAGCGATGTCACCGTGGGTTCAAATCCCACACCCACCGCAGCAGATCGGCGTCCGCGCCGAACGGAAGGGGCGTCCCGTCGTCGGGGTGCCCCTTCCGTGCGTCCGGCGGGTGGTGGCGCCGGTGACGAGGAGGCTGGGACATGGTGCGGATCGTGCTCGTGCGGGGGGACATCACCGAGGAGGCGACGGACGCGGTGGTCAACGCCGCCAACTCCTCGCTGCTCGGCGGCGGTGGCGTCGACGGGGCCATCCACCGGAAGGGCGGGCCCGAGATCCTCGCCGCCTGCCGGAAGCTGCGGGCCTCGCACTACGGCAAGGGGCTGCCGACCGGGCAGGCCGTCGCGACCACGGCCGGGCGGCTTCCGGCGCGGTGGGTGATCCACACCGTCGGGCCCGTGTGGATCCCGGAGGACGTACCGGCCCGGTCCGCGCTGCTCGCCTCCTGCTACCGAGAATCCCTGCGGGTGGCCGACGAGTTGGGTGCCCGGACGGTCGCCTTCCCGGCGATCTCGACCGGCGTCTACGGCTGGCCGATGGACGACGGGGCCCGCATCGCCGTGGAGACGGTCCGGGCCGCTCGTACCGCTTCCGTCGAGGAGGTGCGGTTCGTGCTCTTCGACGCGGCGGCGTACGCGGTCTTCGAGGCCGCGGCCGGAGCCTCCGGGAGCGGTTCCGACACGCCGTGACGCCTTTCCCAGGAAAAGATTGGCGGAAAATCTGCCGGAACGCTTCCTCCCTTGGCGCGTACGGAATTCTCCGGTCCGAATGACGCCGTTAAGCCGTCTCCGACCGGCTGAGCTGGGCCGTTCTCGCTTCGCCGGGGTTTATCGCGCTGTCCTCACGCTTGCGAGGGAATAACCCGCTCCGGGGTGGTTCGCCGGGGATTCGGTGGGCAACTCTGGATTCGCGACGTCGAGCAGAAAACGACCGAGGCGGTCGGCCAACCGCCCGGGCAATGGCCAGAGTTGAGAGCAGTTCCCCAAGCGTTCCGTGCACAGCAGTTTCAGCAGTCACCGCAGTGTCACAGCAGTCACCGCAGTAATGCGTCACAGCGTCACGCGTCACAGCAATCGTTTTCAGTTCCCGGAGGAACAGACATGGCAAGCATCCGTACCGCCCGCATCGTCGCCGTCGCCGCCGCTCTCCCCCTCGCCGCCGCGCTCTTCACGGGGGTGGCCCAGGCCGACAACGGCGGGTTCGCGGACGACGGATCGAACACGAGCGTCGCCACGATCATCGGCAGCGGCGTGGGTGGTGACAACCACGGCAACTCGACGACCACGCAGCAGGTGGCGACCGGTTCCGGTGCCTCCAACCAGAACAACACCGCGAGCGTGAACGGCTCCGCCTTCACGCACATCGACCAGTCGAACACGAACGCGGTGGTGAACTTCTACCCCTGGTGGTAGGTCCCCCGGTGGTGGATCACCCCGCGGAAGCAGGTCCGGTGGGGGGCGCGACCGCGAGGTGAACGACGGCCCGTACGACGGTACTTCGGTACCGGCGTGCGGGCCGTCCCGCGTTCCCGTGCTCCCGGCAAGCCGGTCGGCCGACGACCTTGACAGAGGTCCTGAATCTGACGGACAGTCAGAAATCTCAGTCGTCCCACCGGGAGGCCGTCGCCGTGCACCTCGCCCCGACCGAGCGGCAGCTGCGGCTGCGCGCCGAGCTCCGCGCGTACTTCCGCGAGGTGATGCCCGAGGGCCCGCCTCCCCCCGAGGACTCCGCCGCCCAGCGCGCGCTGCTCCGCCGCATCGGCGCGGACGGCCTGCTCGGGCTCGGCTGGCCGGAGGAGTACGGAGGCCAGGGCCGCGGCTCCGACGAGCAGTTCGTCTTCTTCGACGAGGCCTACCGGGCCGGTGCCCCCGTCTCCATGGTCACCCTCAACACCGTCGGCCCGACGCTCATGAAGTACGGGACCGAGGAGCAGAAGGCGTACTTCCTGCCCCGGATCCTGACCGGCGACATCGTCTTCGCCATCGGCTACAGCGAGCCCGAGGCCGGTACCGACCTCGCCTCCCTCCGTACCCGTGCCGTCCGTGAGGACTCCGGGGCGGGAGACGGCGGCGACTGGCTGATCGACGGGCAGAAGATCTTCACCTCGAACGCCCAGAACGCCGACTGGATCTGGCTCGCCTGCCGTACCGACCCCGAGGCCGCCCCCCACCGGGGGATCTCCATGATCCTCGTCCCGACCGACGCCCCCGGCTTCTCCTGGACCCCGATCGCCACCGTCGGCGGCCTGACCACCACCGCCACCTACTACGACGGCATCCGGGTCCCCGCCGGAAACCTCGTCGGCCCCGAGCACGGCGGCTGGGGCCTCATCACCGAGCAGCTCAACCACGAGCGGGTCGCCCTCGCCGCCATCGGCATGCAGGCCGAGGACTTCTTCGCCGCCGCGCTCGACGGCGCCCGCACCCCCGACCCGCTGACGGGCCGGCGCCGCGTCGACGAGCCGTGGATACGGATCAGGGCCGCAGAGGCGCACGCCCGGCTCGCCGCGACCCGCCTCCTCAACTGGCGCCTGGTCGGCGACGTCGGCGCCGGGCGGCTCGCCCCCGGCGACGCGAGCGGGGTGAAGTTCGCGGGGACGGAGTCGGCGGTCGAGGTCTACCGGATCTGCCAGGAGATCGCGGGAGACGCCGGGACCGTACGGGCCGGTTCGCCGGGCGCGTTCGGCGACGGCGAGCTGGAGCGCATGAACCGGGCCGCCCAGATCAACACCTTCGGCGGCGGGGTCAGCGAGGTCCAGCGCGAGATCGTCGCCCGGATGCGGCTCGGCATGAAGGCGAGGGGGCGGCGATGACCCACGAGGACATCCCGTACGAGCGGCTCGCCGCCTACCAGGGCCGTACCGCCGCCACCGCCACCGTCGGCAAGGACCCCGTCAACCTGGCCATGATCCGGCACTGGTGCGAAGCCATGGGCGACGACCACCCCGCCTACCGGGGCCCGGACGCCGTCGCGCCGCCCACGATGCTCCAGGCCTGGACGATGGGCGGACTCTCCGGCCACACGGGCCCCACCGGACGCTCGGAGGCGTACGACGAGCTCTCCGCGCTCCTCGACGCCGCCGGGTACACCTCCGTCGTCGCGACCGACTGCGAGCAGGAGTACCTCCGTCCGCTCCGGCCCGGCGACACGATCACCTTCGACGCCGTCATCGAGTCCGTCTCCCCGCGCAAGACGACCAAGCTCGGCACCGGCCACTTCGTCACGACCCGGATGGACGTCCACGCGAACGGCGAACTCGCGGGGACCCACCGCTTCCGGATCCTCAAGTACGCGCCCGCGGCGAGGAAACCGGCGAAGAAGCCCGCGCTGCGCCCCCGGCCCGTCGTCAACCGCGACAACGCCGGATTCTGGGAGGGCGTCGCCGAGCACCGCCTGCTCTTCCAGCGCTGCCGCGCCTGCGCGACCCCCCGCTTCCCCTGGCTCCCCGGCTGCGCCGACTGCGGCTCGCCCGACTGGGAGGCCGTCGAGGCGGGCGGGACGGGGACCGTCTTCTCGTACGTCGTGATGCACCACCCGCACTTCCCGGCATTCGACCCCCCGTACGCGGTCGGGCTGGTCGAACTCGCCGAGGGCGTGCGGGTCGTCAGCAACGTGGTGGGAGTTCCGTACGACAAGGTCCGGATCGGGATGCCGGTACGCCTTGAGTTCCTGCGGGTCGACGACGAGCTGGAGCTCCCCGTCTTCCGCGCCCAAGAGGAGGGTTGAGCCAGCACATGGACTTCACGCCCACGGAGGAGCAGGAGGCCGTCCGGGAGCTCGCCGCGCGGATCCTCGGCGACCTCGCGACCCACGAGCGGCTCGCGGCGGCCGGCACCGGCGGCGACGCCGAGCTGTGGAAGGCGCTCTGCGCGGCCGGGCTGCCCGGCGCCGTCGAGGACACCGGCCTGCTCGGGCTCGTCCTGCTCCTGGAGGAGCAGGGGCGGGTGACCGCGCAGGTCCCGCTCGCGGCGAGCTGCGTGTACGGGATCCTCGCCGTCGCCCGGCACGGTACGGACGAACAGCGGGCCCGGCTGCTGCCCGGCCTGCGCGACGGGACGACGGTGGTGACGGGGGCGTTCCCCTCCACGGGGGAGGTCGCGCAGGCCGGCGGCCGGCTCACCGGGTCCGTCCCCTGGGTGCCGTGGCTGCGGGACGCCACCCACGTCCTCGTACCGGCCGCGGAGTCGGAGTCGGAGTCGGGGCGCGGCCTGTGGCTGGTCCGCGTCGAGGACGCGGCGCCGGTCGAGCCGGTCGAGCTCACCGCGCCCTGGTCGGCCGGGCGGCTCGTGCTCGACGGGGCGCCGGGGGAGCGGCTCGGGGGGCCTGGGGCGTACGAGGAGGTCCTCGCCGCCGCCCGTACGGCCTTCGCCGGGCTCCAGGCGGGCGTCTGCACCGGTTCGCTCGCGAGGGCCGTCGAGTACACCTCCGTACGCGAGCAGTTCGGGCGCCCGCTCTCGACCCACCAGGCGGTCCAGCTGCGGGCGGCCGACGCGTACATGGACACGGAGGCCATCCGGGTCACGGCGTACGAGGCGGCCTGGCGGCACGACGAGGGCCTGGACGCCACGGAGGCGGCGCTGACGGCCGCCTGGTGGGCGTCCGAGGCGGGCAAGCGGGTCGTGCACGCCGGGCAGCACCTGCACGGCGGCATGGGCGCCGACCTCGACCATCCCGTCCACCGGCACTTCCTGTGGGGACGGCAGCTCGACGCGTATCTGGGCGCGGGGACGGAACTCCTCGCCGAGCTCGGCGACCTGCTGGCCAAGGGCGAAGGAGACCTGTCATGAAGGCCGGAGAGGCGCTGCCGCCGCTCGCGATCCCGATCACCCGCACCCTGATCGTCGCCGGGGCCGTGGCCTCGCGCGACTACCAGGACGTGCACCACGACGCCGAACTCGCCCGCGCGAAGGGCTCACCGGACATCTTCATGAACATCCTGACCACGAACGGGCTCGTCGGCCGGTACGTCACCGACCACTTCGGCCCCACGGCCGTCCTGCGCCGGGTCGCCATCCGGCTCGGCGCGCCCAACTACCCCGGGGACACGATGACCCTGACCGGGACGGTCACGGAGGTGGCGGGGGACACGGCGACCGTCCGGATCGTCGGCGCCAACGGCCTCGGGCACCACGTGACGGGGAGCGTCACGGTCACCGTGGGGGTGACCCGATGAGCGTGCGCACGCGGGACGGCCTCGGCGGCCGGGCCGCCGTCGTCGGCATCGGGGCGACGGAGTTCTCCAAGGACTCGGGCCGCAGCGAGCTCTCGCTCGCGGCCGAGGCGGTCCGCGCGGCCCTGGACGACGCCGGACTGACCCCCGCCGACGTCGACGGCATGGTCACCTTCACGATGGACACCAACCCCGAGATCACCGTCGCCCAGGCGGCCGGGATCGGCGAGCTCTCGTTCTTCTCGCGGATCCATTACGGGGGCGGGGCCGCCTGCGCCACCGTCCAGCAGGCCGCGCTCGCCGTCGCGAGCGGGGTCGCCGAAGTCGTCGTCTGCTACCGGGCGTTCAACGAGCGCTCGGGCCGCCGCTTCGGCTCCGGCGTCCAGCAGCGCGAACCCTCCGCCGAGGGCACCGCGCTCGGCTGGCAGCTGCCCTTCGGCCTCCTGACCCCGGCCTCCTGGGTCGCGATGGCCGCCCAGCGGTACCTGCACGCGTACGGGCTCACCCCCGACGCCTTCGGGCACGTCGCCGTGACCGACCGGAAGTACGCGGCCACCAACCCGGCCGCATGGTTTCACGGGAAACCGATCACCCTCGCCGACCACGCGGCCTCGCGCTGGATCGTCGAACCGCTCCGGCTCCTCGACTGCTGCCAGGAGACCGACGGCGGGCAGGCGATCGTCGTCACCTCCGTCGAGCGCGCCCGCGACCTGCCGAACCCGCCGGCCGTGATCCTCGCGGCGGCGCAGGGCGCGGGCCGGAAGCAGGAGGCGATGACGAGCTTCTACCGGGACGATCTGACGGGCCTTCCGGAGATGGGGGTGGTCGCCCGGCAGCTCTGGCGGACCTCCGGGCTCGCGCCGGACGACATCGACGTCGGCATCGTCTACGACCACTTCACCCCGTTCGTGCTCATGCAGCTGGAGGAGTTCGGCTTCTGCGGGCCGGGGGAGGGGGCGGACTTCGTCGCGGAGGAGGTCCTTCCGCTGAACACGCACGGCGGGCAGCTCGGGGAGGCGTACCTGCACGGCATGAACGGCATCGCGGAGGCGGTCCGGCAGCTGCGCGGGACCTCGGTGAATCAGATACCCGGCGCGGCCCGCACGTTGGTCACGGCGGGGACGGGGGTTCCCACGTCCGGGTTGATCCTGGGCGCGGACGGCTGACCCGGCGGCCCCACGGGTGGCCGGGCGGGGCGGGCGGCTCTTCACTCGCGCCATGAGCACTCATCACACCCTCGCGCGGTCGGCGGTCGCGGCCGCCGCGGCGGCCCTCGCGGCGGCCTCCCTGCTCCAGGGGCCGGCCGTCGCCACCGAGGCCCCCGCCGTTCCCGCTGCCGCACCCGCTGCCGCACCCGCCGTTCCCGCTGCCGCCCCCGCCGCAGTTCCCGCCGCCCCCACAGCCCCCCGTTTCTCCGGCACGGCCTTCGACACCTGCGAAGCCCCCTCCCTCGCCGTCATGAAGGCGTGGCGGACCTCGTCCCCGTACCGGGCCGTCGGCGTCTACTTCGGCGGCCGGGGCCGCGGCTGCCCCGAGCAGAAGGAGCTCACCCCCGCCTGGGTCTCCTCCGTCGACGCCCTCGGCTGGCGGCTGCTCCCGCTCTTCGTCGGCTCGCAGGCGCCGTGCGTCCACGCGGCCGCGAAGCGGCGGTACGCGATCGGGGCCAGGCCCTGGACCCAGGGCACCCGGGAGGCCGGCGACGCGGTCCGGGCGGCGCGGGCGCTGCGGATCGGGGCGGCCAGCCCGCTCTACCTCGACATCGAGGCGTTCACCCTGGAGGACACCGGCTGCGCGGCGACCACGCTCTCCTTCGTCCGCGCCTGGAACCGCGAGGTCCGCCGCCTCGGCTACGTACCCGGCTACTACAGCAGCGCCGAGACCGGCATCCGGCACATCGAGGCGGCGCGGAAGGCGGGCACGAAGGACCTGCCGTCGGTGCTGTGGTTCGCGCGCTGGCGCGGCAGGCCCGCGCTGTACACGGAGACGGTGCTGCACCCGGACGCCTGGATGCCGCACGCCCGGATCCACCAGTACGCGGGCAACGTCTCCGAGTCGTACGGCGGCCAGCGGTTGGCGGTCGACCGCAGCGCGGTGGACGCCCCGGTCGCCCGTGTCACCGCCCCCTGAGAGCGCCCCGAGCGCCGCCCCTGAGGGCGGAGCCGACCCTGAGATGCCCACGGGCCGACTCCACCCCAAGGAGGTGCCCCCACGCCCCCGGGTCCGACCTGAGGGGGACCCCGGTTCGGGACCTGGGGCCGATCCCCGGGGCCGGGACCGCTCCTAGCGTGGAGTCATGACTCCGCCACCCTCTGGCCCCGTCTGCGTCCGCGCCTCGACGGCCGCCGTCCACGGCCCCGCGCCGTACGCCTCGTACCCGTCGTTCTCCTCGTACGTACGGGCCCGCGGCCCCGTGCTGCTCCGCACGGCCCGCTCCCTGACCTCCAACCACTGCGACGCCGAGGACCTCCTCCAGACGGCGCTGACCAAGACCTACATGGCCTGGGAGCGCATCGAGGACCACCGCGCCCTGGACGGCTACGTCCGCCGCGCGCTCCTGAACACGCGGACGTCCCAGTGGCGCAAGCGCAAGGTCGACGAGTTCTCGTGCGACGAACTGCCGGAGCCGGCGGGTCTCCCGGAGCCCGACCCGGCCGACCGCCAGGTGCTCCACGACGCGATGTGGCGGGCGATCCTCAAGCTGCCCGAGCGCCAGCGGCAGATGGTGGTGCTGCGGTACTACGAGGATCTCAGCGAGGTCCAGACGGCGGAGGTCCTCGGGGTCTCGGTCGGCACGGTGAAGAGCGCGGTGTCCCGGGCGCTCGGCAAACTCAGGGAGGACCCCGAGCTGACCCCCGTCAGGTGAGCCCCCGCGCCGGCCCCCGTACGCCGAGCTCTCAGGTGTCTGCCAGTGATCACTGGCAATTTCCGTACTCCCGGGTAGTGACATACCGCACGGTACGTGCGCAGAATCTCCCTACCCCTACTGCCACGTAGCGCCCACCGGGAGGACGCCCCGTGTACAGCACCATGCAGGACGTACAGCTGACCGTGAGCCGCATCCTCAAGCACGGGATGACCATCCACGGAAAGTCCACCATCACCACCTGGACGGGCGAGCCCGAGCCGCACCGCCGCAGCTTCGCGGAGGCCGGAGCCCGCGCGCACCAGCTGGCCAACGCCCTGCGCGACGAACTCGGCGTCGTCGGCGACCAGCGGGTGGCCACCCTGATGTGGAACAACGCCGAACACGTCGAGGCGTACTTCGCGATCCCCTCCATGGGCGCGGTCCTCCACACCCTCAACCTCCGCCTTCCCCCCGAGCAGCTGGTGTGGATCGTCAACCACGCCGCCGACCGGGTCGTCCTCGTCAACGGCTCCCTGCTCCCGCTCCTCGCGCCGCTGCTCCCGCACCTTCCGACGGTCGAGCACATCGTGGTCGCGGGCCCGGGCGACCGCTCCCTCCTCGACGGCGCGGCGCCGCGCGTCCACGAGTACGAGGAGCTGATCGCCGGCCGCCCGACCACGTACGACTGGCCGGAGCTGGACGAGCGTTCGGCCGCCGCCATGTGCTACACCTCCGGCACCACGGGCGACCCGAAGGGCGTCGTCTACTCCCACCGTTCGATCTACCTGCACTCGATGCAGGTGAACATGGCCGAGTCGATGGCCCTGACGGACAAGGACACGACCCTGGTCGTGGTCCCCCAGTTCCACGTCAACGCGTGGGGGCTCCCGCACGCCACCTTCATGACCGGCATCAACATGCTGATGCCGGACCGCTTCCTCCAGCCGGCCCCGCTCGCCGAGATGATCGAGCGCGAGCGCCCCACGCACGCCGCCGCCGTCCCCACCATCTGGCAGGGCCTCCTCGCCGAGGTCACCGCGAACCCCCGCGACCTCTCCTCGATGGCCAAGGTCACCATCGGCGGCGCGGCCTGTCCGCCCTCGCTGATGGAGGCGTACGACCGGCTCGGCGTCCGCCTCTGCCACGCCTGGGGCATGACCGAGACCTCCCCGCTGGGCACGATGGCGCACCCGCCGGCCGGCCTGAGCGCCGAGGAGGAGTGGCCGTACCGCGTCACGCAGGGACGGTTCCCCGCCGGTGTCGAGGCGCGGCTCGTCGGGCCGAACGGCGACCACCTGCCCTGGGACGGCGAGTCGGCCGGCGAGCTGGAGGTGCGCGGCACCTGGATCGCGGGCTCGTACTTCGGCGGCGTCGACGCCGAGGCGATCCGCCCGGACGACAAGTTCAGCGAGGACGGCTGGCTCAAGACCGGCGACGTCGGCGTGATCAGCCCCGACGGCTTCCTCACCCTCACCGACCGCGCGAAGGACGTCATCAAGTCCGGCGGCGAGTGGATCTCCAGCGTCGACCTGGAGAACGCGCTCATGGGCCACCCGGAGGTCGCGGAGGCCGCCGTCGTCGCCGTACCGGACGAGAAGTGGGGCGAGCGGCCGCTCGCGACCGTCGTCCTCAAGGAGGGCGCGACGGCCGGTTACGAGGACCTGCGGGCGTTCCTCGGCGGCGAGGGCGGCATCGCGAAGTGGCAGCTGCCGGAGCGCTGGGCGATCGTGCCGGCGGTGCCGAAGACGAGCGTCGGCAAGTTCGACAAGAAGGTCATCCGCAGGCAGTACGCGGAGGGCGAGCTGGACGTGACGGAGCTGTAAGGACCGGTACGGCCGGTACAGCCGGTACGGCCGGTACGGCCGGTACGGATACGGGGAGGGCCGCAACGGCCCTCCCCGTACCGCTAGTTGGTGCCGATCTTCGCGAGCAGGTCCACGATCCGTGCCTGGACCTCGGAGCTGTTCGACCGCTCGGCGAGGAAGAGGACGGTCTCGCCGGCCGACAGCTTCGGCAGCTCCTCCTCGGGGATGTCGGCCGAGGTGTAGACGACGAGCGGGGTCCGGTTCAACTGCCCGTTCGCGCGCAGCCAGTCGATGATCCCGGCCCGGCGGCGGCGCACCTGCATCAGGTCCATCACCACGAGGTTCGGCCGGATCTCGGTGGCCAGGGCGACCGCCTCGGTGTCCGTGGCGGCCCGCACGACCTGCATCCCGCGCCGCTCCAGGGTGGCGGCGAGCGCACCCGCGATGGCCTCGTGCTCCTCGATGAGCAGGACGCGGGAGGGGTGCTGCTCGCTGTCGCGGGGCGCGAGCGCCTTGAGGAGGACGGCGGGGTCGGCACCGTACGCGGCCTCGCGGGTCGCCTGCCCGAGCCCGGCCGCGAGGAGCACCGGCACCTCGGCGGCGACGGCGGCCTGACGGAGGGACTGGAGCGCGGTACGGGTGATGGGCCCGGTCAGCGGGTCGACGAAGAGCGCGGCCGGGAAGGCGGCGATCTGCGCGTCGACCTCCTCGCGGGAGTGGACGATCACCGGCCGGTAGCCGCGGTCGCTCAGCGCCTGCTGCGTGGAGACGTCGGGGGCGGGCCAGACGAGCAGTCGGCGCGGGTTGTCGAGCGGCTCGGGGGGCAGCTCGTCGTCGACGGGCAGGGGCGCGGGCCGGTTGGCGACCTCGACGGCGCCGCCGGGACCGTCGAGCGGCTCGGGCCCTTCGGCGGAGCCCTCGGCGGGCGCCCCTATGGCGTACGCGCGACCGACGGGGATGGCCTCGGAGGCGGCCTGCGGGTGCGGCCTGGCCTCGGTCTCGACGGCGGCGGGAGCCACCGGATCGGCCGCGGGCGGGGTGGCGAGCTTCCGCCGCCGCCCGGAGCCGTTGGAGGGTGCCGGGACGGGGGCCGACGCGACGGCGGGGGCAGGGCCGGGTGCGGGTGCAGGTGCGGAGGCCACGGCGGACGGCGGCACGAAGGGCACGCCCTGCCCGAGGGTCCGCACGCTGAACGCCCGCCCCTGCGAGGCGTCCTTCGGCATGGGCAGCTCGGGCGGCAGCGGTACGGACCCGGTGCCGCCGGTGCTCGTACCGGCGGCGGGGGTGGCCGTCACGGGTGCGGGTGCGGGTGCGGGCGTCGGCGCGGGCGCGGGCTGCGGCGCGGGCGCAGGCTGCGGCGACGGCATGGGCATCGCGGGAGGCATGGGCTGCGGGTGGGGCAGCGGAGGCGTGTGACCGCCGCCGGGAACGCCCCGTACGGCCTCGTGCTGTCCTTCGTCGGACGGTACGGGTACGGCCGCTGGCACGGGTACGGCCGCGGGCACGGCGATGGGTGCGGGTACGGCGATGGGCGCGGCTGCGGCCGCAGGCACGGCGATCGGCGCGGCCGCGGCCGCGGGCTCGGTCTCCGGCCGGTCGGCCTCGGCGGGCGGCAGCGCGAACGGCGTCCGGGGCCCGGCCTCGGCGGCCGCGGCGCGCTCCTGCGCGGCGGCGAGCGCCCGGCGGCGCCGCCCACTGGGCTGGGCCTCGGGAAGCGCGGCGGGTACGGCCACGGGCGCGGGAGCCACGGCGGCCACCTGTGCCACGGGCTCGACGGCGGTGGCGGCGACGACCCCCTGCGGAGGCACGGCGGCCCCCAGGGCGGCCCGGCCCTGCGCACTCTCGGCGGCGGTCACGACGGACCCTTCGGCGGGCCGCCCACGGCGCCGCCCGGTGGGCTCGACGACACCGGCGGCCGCGTCTCCGCCGCCGTCACCACTCTGCTGAGCGGGAATGAGCTCGCCGACCCCGGAGGAGGTCTCCCCGGCGCGAACGGCCCGACGCCGCCCCGCGGGCTCGACCGCCACGGCCGGGGAGCCCTCGGAGCGCTCGGCGCTCCCGGAGGGGTCCAGGAAGGCGTCGGTGGAGGCCCGTCGGGCGCGGCGGCGCCCGCCGCCGGAGGTCTCGCCCTCGGTGCCGGTGGCCTGCGCGGGCAGCGCGGGCATCTCCCGTGCGGGAGCGGCGGCGGCGACGGCCGGGGCGGTGGCGGGCACGGTCCCGCGACCGGCGCCGAGCGGGACTTCGAGGACGTACGCGCCACCGGTCGTCCCGGGCACCTCGTGGGTCTGCACGACACCGCCGTGCGCGGCCACGATGCCGCGGACGACGGGCCCGTGGACGGGGTCGCCGCCCGCGTACGGGCCGCGGACCTCGATGCGGACGACGTCACCGCGCTGGGCGGCGGCGACGACGATGGTGGAGTCGACGGGTCCGGCGCCCGGGGCGGCGGCCCGGTTGCGGCCGGTGGCGTCGACGCCGGCGACGTCCGCGACGAGGTGGGCGAGGGCGGTGGCCAGGCGGGCGGGGTCGACCTCGGCCTCGATGGGCGGGGCGTGGACGGCGAACTGGGCGCGCCCGGGCCCGATGAGCTCGACGGCCCCGTCGATCCCGGCGGTCACGACGCCGTCGAGAAGCGCGACCTGCCGGTCGAGCAGCTCGGTTCCCGCGTCGAGCCGCTGATACCCGAGGACGTTGTCGACGAGGGCGGTCATCCGGGCGTAGCCGGCGGTGAGGTGGTGGAGGACCTGGTTGGCCTCGGGCCAGAGCTGGCCGGCGTCGTCGGCGGCGAGCGCGCCGAGCTGCGAGCGGAGCTCTTCGAGGGGCCCGCGCAGCGACTCGGCGAGCACGGCGGTCAACTGCTCGTGCCGGCCGGCCAGCGAGGCGAACTCCTCGGCGCGCGCCTCGCGCTCGGCGGCATGCCGCTCGGCCAGATCGGCGAGCTCGGCCGCGTGCTTGTCGACGAGCTCCTCGTACGGCCTGCGGTCGGTGAAGGTCATCACGGCGCCGACGAGCTGGTCCCCGTCACGTACGGGAGCGGTCGTGAGGTCGACAGGAACCCGCTCGCCCCTCTTCGACCAGAGCACCTGCCCCCGTACCCGGTGCTTGCGCCCGGACTTGAGGGTGTCGGCGAGGGGGGACTCCTCGTACGGGAAGGGCTCGCCGTCGGCGCGGGTGGCGAGGACGAGGGGGTGGAGCTCCTGGCCGCCGAGCTCGCCGGCGCGGTAGCCGAGGATCTGCGCGGCGGCGGGGTTCACGAGGACGACCCGGCCGTCCGTGTCCGTGCCGACGACGCCCTCGGCGGCGGCGCGCAGGATCATCTCGGTCTGGCGCTGCGAGCGGGCGAGCTCGGCCTCGGTGTCGAGGGTGCCGGTGAGGTCGCGGACGACGAGCATGAGGAGCTCGTCGCCGGTGTAGCCGCTGGTGGCGGAGTCGTACGCCTCGCGGCCGTCCTCCAGGCTGGCGCTGGTGACCTCGACCGGGAACTCACTGCCGTCGGTGCGCCGGGCGATCATGCGGGCGGGCTTGGTACGGCCCCGCTCGTCGGCGTCCTCGGGGAGGCGCATGGAGCCCGGGATGAGGCGTGAGTCGAAGGTGGGCAGCAGGTCGAGCAGCCCGCGCCCGACGAGCGCGGTGCCGGGGGTCTCGAACATGCCGAGGGCGATGGTGTTCGCGTTGACGACCGTGCCGTTGCAATTGACGAGCACGAGGCCGTCGGGGAGGGCGTCGAGTATGGCTGCGAGGCGAGCAGCGCCTCGGGATGGCCTGCTGCTCACGACGACGGTTCCTCCCTGACCCACTGCACGTGCATGCCTGTCGGCAGGCGGGCCCCATCTTGCCCCTCGGGCCGCGGCCTGTCACTGAGGGAGTCTAAGGGAGCCGCCGAGCGGCCCGGGGGCGGCTCCTAACCGCGGACCATGGGAAGCAGGGGCTCCAGGTTCTGCCACCGGTCGATCTCGCAGCCGTTCGCCCGCGAGAAGTGGGCGTCGATCTTCCGCCCCTGCCAGGTGCCGGTGACGTCGGCGACGGCCGGGCCGCCGTAGACCTGGGTGCAGGAGGCGCCCTCCGGGACGGCCTTGAACGGATTCACGCCCTCCTTCGCGAGCTGCGCGAGCCGGGCGCAGGCGTCGTCGCGGGCGGGGTGGGTCCCGCCGGCCTGGTCGTCGCAGGTGAGCTCGAAGGTGCCGTCGGCGTCGGGGTTGCCGCTGTCGGCGACCTTGACGGTCAGCGTGTCGGGCCCGGAGAGCAGCGGCAGCGGGGGAAGCGGCCCGAGGCCGGCGGCCCCGGCGGCCGCGGCGGTGACGAGACTGGCGGCGGCAAGACGCAGGAACATCCGACTCTCCATGGGGCGCGAGGGGCTCGTGCACGGCACGTATGCCCCTCTAACGCTCCGGGCGCCGGGGCGTTGCGCAACCGGGGTGCGCCGGGCGGGCGGCGCGGCCGCGCGCCGTGGGCCTTTGCCCTGGACCCCGTGGGACTAGTACGGTGAGAATCGATTGGTGACACCAGGTTCGCCTGTGTCATCATCTGCACGCACCACTCGCGCATGCGTGAGGTGCATGGAGGCGTCGCCTAGTCCGGTCTATGGCGCCGCACTGCTAATGCGGTTTGGGTCTTAAAGCCCATCGAGGGTTCAAATCCCTCCGCCTCCGCCCCACACCGAAGCCCCGGCCCCACAGGCCGGGGCTTCGGCCGTTTTCCCCCCGGGCGACCACACCTCACACCCGCCCCCTTGGTCCCGATGTGTGACCCCGGTCTCTTTCTCCTCGTTTTCCCGCCGAGAACCCCCCTCGCCCCCTCCCCGCCCTCACTTCCCGACGCGCCGCCCATCCGGCGTTTTCGCAGGTCAGAAGGGGTGCGGCCAATGGATTTCACATGACGGCGGCAGTCATGTAATGTTCTTCCTGTCGCCGCGAGCGGGCCGAAAGGCCGGGGAGCGAAGACAGAAAAACAAAAAAACAAGCACTCGTAGCTTAACGGATAGAGCATCTGACTACGGATCAGAAGGTTGCAGGTTCGAATCCTGCCGAGTGCACACAGACAAGAGGCCCGGACGAAAGTCCGGGCCTCTTGCGTTGCGTTGTTCGAGAAGGCGGGCGTGACGGCGAGGCGGAGGCGCCTGGAAGAGGGAGGGGGTTCTCCCAGGCGCTTGTGCCGGTCGTGGTTCAGGCCGTCGCACGGGCCTCGGCGAGGGGCTGGTGGGGCTGGGTGAGGGTGCGGTGGCGGCGGGTCGGGATGCCGAGGGTCGGGTTGGCGACGCCCCAGGCCGCGCCCTTGCAGATCAGTTCCTTGTAGCGGGCGGCGAGGCGGCCCGTCAGGGCGCTGTCCTTCGCGCGGTCGTCGGCCGTCACGAACTGGATCAGGCCGTCCTTGCGGCCCAGCGAGATGCACTGGTTCAGGTAGCGGATCGTGTTCTTCGGCAGCTTGCCGCCCGTCAGGCGGGCCGCCAGCGAGTCGGCGGCCAGCCAGGCCATCGGGGTGCCCGAGGCGCAGGACATCCGGAGCGGCTTGTCGCCCGGGCCCATCGCCGTCGCCGCGTCGCCGATCGCGTACACGTCCGGGTGCGAGACCGAGCGCATCGTCTCGTCCACCACGATCTGGCCGGTCTCCGTGACCTCCAGGGCCGTCGCCCGCGCGATCGGGTGGACCGCGAAGCCGGTCGTCCACACCGTGGCCGCGGCGGGGAGGGAGTGGCCGGCGGCCGTGGTGACGCGGTCGGCCTCCACCGTGGCGACGGACGCGTTCTCGTGCACCGCGATGCCCAGGCGGTCCACCGCCTTCCGCAGGTGAGCCCGGCCCTTCGGCGACAGCCAGTCGCCCAGCTCGCCCCGTACCGCGAGGGCGACGGACAGCTCCGGACGCGCCTCCGCGATCTCGGTCGCCGCCTCCAGGCCCGTCAGGCCGCCGCCGACCACGACGACGGAGTCGCCCGCGGTCATGCCCGCGAGCCGCTCGCGGAGCCGGAGCGCGCCGGGGCGGCTCGCGATCTCGTGGGCGTGTTCGGCGGTGCCGGGGACGCCCTGGGTGTTCCAGCCGCTGCCGAGGGCGTAGACGAGGCTGTCGTAGGCGAGTTCCTCGGTGCCGGTTCCCGGCGCCGTGACGGTGACCGTCCTGACGTCGACGTCCACCGCGGTGACCTTCGCCTGCTTCAGGGCCACGCCCGTTCCGGCGAGCATGTCCGCGAGCGGCCGGGGCGTGAGGTCCTGACCCGCCGCCAGCTGGTGCAGCCGCACGCGCTCGACGAAGTCGGATTCGGCGTTGACGAGGGTGATGGCGGCGTCCTCGCGGTGCAGCCGCTTGGCGAGGCGCCCGGCGGCGATGGCTCCGGTGTAGCCGGCTCCGAGGACAACGATGCGGTGCTGCATGTCCGTACTCCTGTCGTGCGGCGGGTTCGCCTCTTGGCTCGCCCCTTGAACCGGGCAGCCCAGCCGTTCCTGACAGGAGTGGAGTGTGACCTGCGTCACATGACAGGCCGGGGTGTCAGAAGGCCTCGAAGAGGGGCTTTCCGTGGTCCGCCGCCGCCCACCGGCGCGTCGCGCGCTCCAGCTTGTCGGGGTTCACCTGGTTGCGGAACGCGACGATCCCGTCCGCTCCGATCTCCAGGGCGATGACGCCGATGACCCGTCCGTCGACGACCGCCACGACGCCGGGGGCGCCGTTGACGTCCGTGGTGTGGATCTCCGCCGTGCCGCCGGTGATGGCCCGCTTCGCCGTGCTCGGCTTGAACAGGCCGCGCATGAACGTCGCGACCGCCTTCGCGCCCTCGAACGCCTTCGCGCGGGCCGGGACCTTCCCGCCGCCGTCGCCGACCGAGATCGCGTCCTCGGTCAGCATCCGCACGAGCAGGTCCGTCTGCCCGCTGGTCCCCGCCGCGAGGAACTCCTCGACGATCCGCCGGGCCGTGGCCCCGTCGATCTCCGTGCGGGCCTTGCCGTCCGTGACGTGCTTCTTCGCGCGGTGGAAGATCTGCTGGCTCGACGTCTCGGTGATGTCGAGGATCTCCGCGATCTCCCGGTGCGTGTACGCGAACGCCTCGCGCAGCACGTACACCGCGCGCTCGTTCGGCGAGAGCCGCTCCAGGAGCGTCAGGACGGCGTACGACACCGATTCGCGCTGCTCGGCGGTGTCGGCGGGACCCAGCATCGGGTCGCCGGCGAGCAGCGGTTCCGGCAGCCACTGGCCCACGTACGTCTCGCGCCGGGCGCGCGCGGAGGTGAGCAGGTTGAGGCAGAGGTTGGTGAGGACCTTCGTCAGCCAGGCCTCGGGGACCTCGACGCGTTCCACGTCCGCCGCCTGCCAGCGCAGGAAGGTCTCCTGCACGGCGTCCTCGGCCTCGCTCGCGGAGCCGAGCATGCGGTAGGCGATGGCCTCCAGGCGGGGCCGGGCGGCTTCGAAGCGGTCCACGTCGAACATGGTCAGGGCCATGACCGGATCCTAGTCTCGGGGCCGGGTGACGGCGATGGCCGCGGCTCCCGGTCTCCGGTGCCTCGACCTCTTTTGGGTGAACCTGTCTGATTTGCATGTCAGTTGAATATGCCCTCGGCCTAGCTTGCGGGGTGGAGGTGATGATCGATGGACGCGATCGACATCGATGACATGGTGTACGCGGCCACGGGGGCCCGCCTGCGGCGGCTCACCGCGCCGGACGGGACCCACTGGTTCCCCGTCGTGGACGTGGCGAAGCGGCTGGGGTACGCGGGGACGCGCGAGGCGCTGCGGACCGTGGACCTGCCCGCCGGCGGCCTCGTCACGGCGGGGGAGCTCGCCGGGAGCGCGGCGATACTCGCCCGCGCCGGTGTCCGCGCCTCGGTGCGGATGGTGGACCTCCCCGGGCTCGTCCAGCTCGTGGGAGCCTGCCGCAGGCCGGAGGCCGGGCCCTTCAAGGCCTGGGTCGCCCAGGTCGTGACGGCCGTCCAGCGCGAGGGCGGGTACGACCTCGACGTCTCGCCGGTCCGCTCCGGCTACCTCCTGCCGCCGGAGCTCGTCGACGTGCTCGTACGGCTGGAGGGGGAGTTCGACGAGCATGCCGCGGTGTACGCCGCCGCGTGCGAGGAGTACGCCGACCGCGCGGAGCTGCTCCGCGAGACCCGCGAGAGCCTCGCAAGGGCCGCCGACTCCCTTGCGCGCCTCGCGGTGCCGCGCCAGCGCTCCGGCGCCGGGGCCGCCGTCGTCATGCCGAGCCCGCAGGAGCTCGTCGAGTCCTGGGCCATCACCGGCGACACCCGCACCGTCGCCTCCTGCCTCGCGCCCGCGCTCGTCCGCGGCGGGGTCCGTTACCGGGCCCAGGACGTCACCCGCCGCACGGGCCTGTCGGGGGAGCGGGTGCGGGACTGCGTACGGATCCTCCTGGAGCGCGGCTGCATGCGGGAGGTGGGCGAACCGGACCCGGACGGAGCCCGGATCTACGTCCTGCCGTGAGTCTGCCCCGAACCTTCCGCGCCGCCGTCCGGGGCTCCCGTACGGGGCTCCCGTCCGGGGCAGACTGGAGACCACCGCGGCGCGGCCGCGTCGGGAGCGGTCGGGCATGGTGGTCACACGGTCGGGCACGGGGAGAGCAGCGCGTGGAGTGGTCGAGTCGGGGGCTCGGGTGGGACGGGGGCGTGCCCGGGCTGCGGTGGCGGGGCGGGCGGGTCAGCCCGCTCGTGTACGGGCAGGAGCTCGCCTTCCGTGCCGTCGGCGAGCGGCGGTGCCCCGGGGCGCGGGGCAACCCCTGCCCCCTGGCGGCCGTCGTGTCCGGGCGGGCCACCGGCGGGCGGTGTGCCGAGTGCGCGCGGCTCGACCGGGCGCACTCCGTCGCCGCCGACACCCTCCTCGACGACCCCCGGCCGTACCGCGTCTACCTGGCCTGGTTCGGGCCCGGGATGACCAAGGTCGGGATCACCGGCGAGGCCCGGGGCGAGGCCCGGCTCCTGGAGCAGGGGGCCGTCGCGTTCAGCTGGCTCGGGCGCGGGCCGCTCATGGCCGCGCGCCGGACCGAGGAGGTTCTGCGGCAGGCGCTCGGCGTGCCCGACCGGATCGCGTACGAGCGGAAGCGCGCCGTGCGGCACGCCCTGCCGCCCGCCGGGGACCGCGTCCGCGAGGTCGAGGAGCTGTACCGGAAGGCCCGGGCCGTCGGCGGGTGGACGGAGACGCTGGAGCCGCTGGAGTTCGCCCCCAGGGACCATGCGGCGGCCTTCCACCTCGACGGCCTTCCGCCGCTCGCCGGGACGGTTGCCGAGCTCGTCGACGGCGGGGTCGTCACCGGCCGGCTGCTCGCCGCCGCCGGTCCTGACCTGCACCTGCTCGCGCCGGACGGCCGCTGTCTCGCCCTCGACACCCGGCTCATGGGCGGATGGGCGCTCGAAAAGGGCGACGGGACGGAGGTCTCCGTGCCGGTGACGCCCGTCGCGGTCGCCGAGGACGCCGACAGCGCTCAGGGCGAGCTGTTCTGACCGTTCGTAAAGTCTTGGATCCCTTTGCCCCGGCGCCGTGGACAGTCCCCGCCCGGCCCGGCGAGGGTGATCACATGACCCAGAAGCTGGTGGCGGGCCTGGAACCGCCCTACTACACCGCTGTCTTCACCTCCCTCCGCCCCGACGCGCCCGAGGGCTACGCCGAGACCTCCGCCCGCATGCAGGAGCGCGTCAAGGAGATCCCCGGCTTCCTCGGCTACGAGGCCGCCCGCACGCCCGGCGGCATCTCCATCACCGTCGCCTACTTCCGTGACCTCGACGCCCTCGACGCCTGGCGGCTCGACACCGAGCACCTCGCCGCCAAGGCCCACGGCCGGGAGCACTGGTACGAGAGCTACAGCGTCCACATCGGCAAGGTCGAACGGAGCTACGGCTTTGAGCGGCCCTGACACCGGGAGGGGCACGGAGGCGGCGGAGATCCGCGCGCTCCTCGACCGGCTCCGCCTCCCCGGCCTCGTCGACGTCCACACCCACTTCATGCCGCAGAACGTCCTCGACAAGGTGTGGGCCTACTTCGACTCCGCCGGGCCGCTGACCGGCCTGGAGTGGCCCATCACCTACCGCGAGGAGGAGGACCGCCGGCTCCAGATCCTGCGCGGTTTCGGGGCCGTCGCCTTCACCGCGATGCTCTACCCGCACAAGCCCGGCATGGCCGCCTGGCTGAACGCCTGGGCCGCCGACTTCGCCGCCCGCACCCCCGACTGTCTGCACACCGCGACCCTCTTCCCCGAGCCGGGCGTCGACGCGTACGTCCGGCAGGCGCTCGATGCCGGGGCCCGCGTCTTCAAGGTGCACCTCCAGGTCGGCGGCTTCGACCCGACGGACCCGCTGCTCGACACCGCCTGGGGCACGCTCGCCGACACGGGCACCCCCGTCGTCGTCCACTGCGGCTCCGGACCCGCCCCGGGGAAGTACACCGGCCCCGAGCCCATGGGCCGGCTGCTCGCCCGGCACCCCCGGCTGCGGGTGATCGTCGCCCACATGGGCATGCCGGAGTACGGCGACTTCCTCGACCTCGCCGAGCGGTACGACGAGGTCCGCCTCGACACCACCATGTCCTTCACGGACTTCAGCGAACGGCTCGCGCCCTTCCCGGTGGGGGAGCGCCGGCGGCTCGTGGAGCTCGGCGACCGGATCCTCCTCGGCTCCGACTTCCCGAACATCCCGTACCCGTACGTCCATCAGCTCGACGCCCTCGAACGTCTCGGGCTCGGCGACGACTGGCTCCGCCGGGTCCTGTACGAGAACGGGGCCGCGCTGTTTCACGTGAAACATGCCGTCTGACGAGCCGTTTCACGTGAAACATCCCGCCCGTGCCCGAGGTGCGCTCCCAGCCGTTTCTCAGGAAATTCACAGGAAAGGGAAAGAGGGATCTCAGCGGCGGCGGCCAGCGTGGGTTCCATGACCGTCACCACACACCGCCCCGGCACCCGCGCCGACATGCTCCGTGCCGACGGGACCGCCGTCCGAGTCCTCGTCGTCGACGACGAGGACTCGCTCGCCGAGCTGCTCTCCATGGCCCTCCGCTACGAAGGCTGGCAGGTGAAGAGCGCCGGTGACGGCGCCGCCGCCCTGAGAGCGGTCCGCGAGTTCCGGCCCGATGCCGTGCTCCTGGACATCATGCTTCCGGACGTCGACGGGCTCAGCCTGCTCGGCCGGATCCGGCGCGAGCTGCCCGACGTGCCCGTGCTCTTCCTGACGGCGAAGGACGCCGTCGAGGACCGGATCGCGGGGCTCACGGCGGGTGGCGACGACTACGTGACCAAGCCGTTCAGCCTGGAGGAGGTCGTGGCCCGGCTGCGCGGTCTCATCCGCCGGTCCGGGGCGGCGCAGGCGCGCAGCGAGTCGATGCTCGTGGTGGGTGACCTGACCCTCGACGAGGACAGTCACGAGGTCACCCGGGGCGGTCAGTCGATCCACCTCACCGCGACCGAGTTCGAACTGCTCCGCTACCTCATGCGCAATCCGCGCCGGGTGCTGAGCAAGGCGCAGATCCTCGACCGCGTCTGGTCGTACGACTTCGGGGGCCAGGCCAACGTCGTCGAGCTGTACATCTCGTACCTGCGCCGGAAGATCGACGCGGGACGGACGCCCATGATCCACACCCGTCGCGGGGCCGGGTACCTCATCAAGCCCGGGGAGTGACGCGCTGGTGCTGCCCGCACGTTTCCGCCGCCCGTGGACGCTGCGGACCCGGCTCGTCGTCTCCGCCGTCGCGCTGATCGCGGTCGTTGCGGCCGTCATCGGCACGGTCACGACGATCGCGTTCCGCTCGTACCTCTACGACCAGGCCGACGAGCAGGTCCAGGGGCTCGCGAACCGGGCCGCCGGGCCTCCGGTCGCCATGGGCAAGCCCGACGTGATCCATGAGCGGCCGCCGCTCGCCTTCCTCGTCGGCCCCGGCGCCCCGATCGGGGCCCTGGGAGCCGTCGTCACCGACGAGGGCGTCACCACGGCCGGGTACTCGACGGAGACGGACGCGAGCAGCGAGAGCGCGCGGCCCTACACGACGGAGGAGCTCACCGCGGCCCAGCGGGCAGCGCTGGAGACGGTCCCCCTGGACGGCGAGCCGCACACGGTCGAGCTCCCCGGCCTCGGCTCCTACCGGGTCGAGTACGCCCACGGCAGCGAGGGCGCCTATCTCGTCGGCATCCCGCTCACCGAGGTCGAGGACGCCCTCTCCACCCTCGTCGTCGTCGAGCTGAGCGTCACCGCCGCCGGTCTCGTCGCGGCCTCGCTCGCCGGGACCGTGCTCGTCCGGGTCGCGCTGCGCCCGCTCCAGCGGGTCGCCGTCACCGCCCGTCAGGTCGCCCGTCTCCCGCTGCACAGCGGCGAGGTGGCGCTCCGTCAGCGGGTCCCGGAGGCGGAGGCCGACCCGCGCACCGAGGTCGGACAGGTCGGCGCGGCCCTCAACCGGATGCTCGACCACGTCCACTCGGCGCTCGACGCCCGTCAGCAGAGCGAGACCCGCGTCCGGCAGTTCGTCGCGGACGCCAGCCACGAGCTCCGCACCCCGCTCGCCTCGATCCGGGGGTACGCGGAGCTGACCCGGCGCGGCCGTGAGGAATGCGGGCCCGACACCCGGCACGCCCTCGGCCGGATCGAGTCCGAGGCCACCCGGATGACGGGCCTGGTCGAGGACCTCCTGCTGCTCGCCCGGCTCGATGCCGGGCGCCCGCTCGACGAGACGGAGACCGATCTCGTCCCGCTCGTAGTGGACGCGGTGAGCGACGCCCGCGTCGCCGGGACGGACCACCGGTGGAGCCTCGAACTGCCCGAGGAACCTGCCGTGGTGCGGGTCGACGCCGCCCGGCTCCAGCAGGTGCTCGTCAACCTCCTCGCCAACGCCCGTACGCACACACCGCCCGGTACGAGGATCACGGCCCGGGTCCGTACGGAGGGCGCCGAGGCGCTCGTCGAGATCGAGGACGACGGGCCCGGCATCCCCTCCGGGCTTCTGCCCTCCGTCTTCGAACGGTTCGCGCGCGGGGACGCCTCCCGCTCCCGGAACGCCGGTTCGACCGGGCTCGGCCTCGCCATCGTGCGGGCCGTCGTCCTCGCCCACGGCGGCGACGTCGATGTCGAAAGCGCCCCGGGGCGCACCGTGTTCACGGTGCGGCTGCCGCTCTCCACCGGAAGCGGGCCGGTCTCACAGGCAGGGCACAGGCTCACCACACAGCCGTGACAGCGGGGCTCGCGAGTGTCGGGGCATGCGAACCCCAACGATGCGAACCCCCACGGTCACGGGCCCCGCGTCCAGGGCTCCCGGCGCCCTTCCCGCCAGGGAGCACCTGCCGGTGAGCGTCGCCGGAACCCCCGTCCTGGACGTGGTCATCCCCGTCTACAACGAGGAGAAGGACCTGGAGCCGTGCGTCCGCCGGCTCCACGACCACCTCGCCCGGACCTTCCCGTACGGCTTCCGGATCACGGTCGCCGACAACGCCTCCACCGACACGACCCCCGCCGTCGCCGCGGCCCTCGCCGCCGAGGTCCCCGAGGTCCGCTCCGTACGGCTCGAACAGAAGGGCCGCGGCCGGGCGCTGCGGACGGTCTGGTCCGGCTCGGACGCCCCCGTCCTCGCGTACATGGACGTCGACCTCTCCACCGACCTGAACGCGCTGCTCCCGCTGGTCGCGCCGCTCATCTCCGGCCACTCGGACCTGGCGATCGGCTCCCGGCTCGCCCGCTCCTCGCGGGTGGTCCGCGGGCCGAAGCGGGAGTTCATCTCGCGGGCGTACAACCTGATCCTGCGCGGCTCGCTCGCCGCCCGGTTCTCGGACGCGCAGTGCGGCTTCAAGGCGATACGCCGTGACGTCGCCGAACTGCTGCTCCCGATGGTCGAGGACACCGGATGGTTCTTCGACACGGAGATGCTGGTCCTCGCCGAGCGGGCCGGACTGCGTATCCACGAGGTGCCGGTCGACTGGGTCGACGACCCCGACTCGACCGTCCACATCGTGCGGACCGCCACCGACGACCTCAAGGGCGTCTGGCGGGTCGGGCGGGCCCTCGCGACCGGTTCGCTGCCCCTCGACCGGCTGGCCAGGCCCTTCGGCGACGACCCCCGCGACCGCGACCTCAACGGTGTGCCCGGCGGGCTCGCGCGCCAGCTCGTCGGCTTCTGCGTGGTCGGCGCGCTGTCCACGCTCTTCTACCTCGCGCTGTACTCGGCCTTCCGGCTCGGCGTCGGCCCGCAGCTCGCCAACGCGGGCGCCCTCCTCGTCTCGGCCGTCGCCAACACGGCGGCGAACCGGCGCCTCACCTTCGGCGTACGGGGCAGGGACCGGGCTGTCCGCCACCAGGCGCAGGGGCTCGTGGTCTTCGCCATCGGCCTCGCCCTGACGAGCGGCTCGCTCGCCGCCCTCGGCGCGGCGACCGGCGATCCCGCGCACTCCACCGAGCTCGCCGTCCTGATCGTCGCCAACCTCGCCGCGACCGTCCTGCGCTTCCTCCTCTTCCGCCTCTGGGTCTTCCCGGAGCGGGAACGAGCCTCTGCAAGGAACGAACGATGACCACCGCCCTGTCCACCCTGTCCACCCGGCTCCGGCGCGGGCGGGCCGAGGACGCCCCCTGGGTCCGGCCCGCCTTCCTCGGCCTGCTCGCCGTGACCACCGCGCTCTACCTCTGGAACCTGAGCGCCTCCGGCTACGCGAACTCCTTCTACTCCGCCGCCGTTCAGGCGGGCGGCGAGAGCTGGAAGGCCTTCTTCTTCGGCTCCCTCGACGCGTCCAACGCGATCACCGTCGACAAGCCCCCGGCCGCCCTCTGGCCGATGGCGCTCTCCGTCCGCCTCTTCGGCCTCGGTTCCTGGCAGATCCTCGTGCCCGAGGTCCTCATGGGCGTCGGCACGGTCGCCGTGCTCTACGCGGCCGTACGGCGCCGGTTCAGCGCGGGCGCCGGCCTGATCGCGGGCGCGGCCCTCGCGCTGACCCCGGTCGCCGCCCTCATGTTCCGCTTCAACAACCCGGACGCGCTCCTCGCACTCCTCATGACGGTCGCCGTCTACTGCGTGCTGCGCGCCCTGGAACTCGACAAGGGCGCGGCGAAGTGGATGGTGTGGGCGGGCGTCGCCCTCGGCTTCGCGTTCCTCGCGAAGACCCTCCAGGCCTTCCTGATCCTTCCGGCGCTCGCGCTCGTGTACGTCGTCTGCGCCCCCGGCGGCATCGGCGGCCGCCTCGGCCGGCTCGCCCTCGGCGGGCTCGCGATGCTCGTCTCGGCGGGCTGGTGGGTGGCCCTGGTCGAGCTGTGGCCGGCGTCCTCCCGTCCGTACGTCGGCGGCTCGCAGCGCAACAGCTTCCTGGAGCTGACCTTCGGCTACAACGGCCTCGGCCGGATCAACGGCAACGAGGTCGGCAGCGTCGGCGGAGGCGGTGGTGGTGGTGGTCGCGGCGGCGGTCAGGGCGGCGGCTGGGGCGAGACCGGGATCGGCCGGATGTTCAACGACGCGATCGGCGGTCAGGTCTCCTGGCTGCTCCCGGCCGCGCTGATCCTGCTCGTCGCGGGCCTCGTCGTCACCTGGCGCGCGCCCCGCACGGACACCGCGCGCTCCGCGTTCCTCGCGTGGGGCGGTTCGCTCCTCGTCACGCTCGTCGTCTTCAGCTTCATGGCCGGCATCTTCCACGAGTACTACACGGTGGCCCTGGCCCCGTACCTCGCGGCGCTCGTCGGCATGGGCGCGGCCGTGCTCTGGGAGGAGCGCACCCGCCTGCTCGCCTCGGCGACGCTCGCCGGCACGGTCGCGGTGACGGCCTGGTGGTCCTGGACCCTCCTGGGCCGTACGCCGGACTGGCAGCCGTGGCTGCGCTGGGCCGTTCTCGTGACGGGCGCGGTCGCCGCGCTCGGCCTGCTCTTCGCGGGCCGGACCGACCGGCGCCTCGGCCTCGCGGTCGCGGGCCTCGGCCTGGCGGCGAGCCTCGCGGGCCCGTTCGCGTACACCTGGGCGACGCTGAACTCCGGGCACCAGGGCTCCATCGTGACGGCGGGCCCGCCGGGCGGCGCGATGGGCGGCCGGGGCGGCGGTCCCGGCGGAGGCCGGATGTTCGAGATGGGCGGGATGCCCCAGGGCGGCCTGCCGGCGGGCGGCCCGGGCCAGGGGCAGGGGCAGGGCCAGGCCCGGATGCAGCCCCCGACGGGCGGCCAGGGCGGTCAGCTGCCCGGCGGTGGCCAGCTGCCCGGCGGTGGTCAGCTGCCCGGCGGCGGCCAGATGCAGCCCCCTGGCCAGGGCCGGTTCCCGGGCAACGGCTCCACCGGAGAGCGCGGCGGCATGGGCGGCGGCATGGGCGGTCTCCTCAACGGCGCCAGCGTCGGTACGGAGGCCAAGGCGGCTCTCCTCAAGGACGCCGACTCCTACACCTGGGTCGCCGCCACCATCGGCGCCCAGAACGCGGCCAGCTACCAGCTCGCCACGGAGAAGCCGGTCATGGCGATCGGCGGCTTCAACGGCAGCGACCCGTCCCCGACCCTCGCGCAGTTCAAGCAGTACGTCGCCGAAGGAAAGATCCACTACTTCATCGGCGGCGGGAGCGGCGGCGGGATGGGTGGCGGCAGGGGCGGCAACTCCGAGATCTCCACCTGGGTGTCGGAGAACTTCGGGGAGGTCACCGTCGGCACCGCCACCTTCTACGACCTGACCCAGCAGAAGTAGCGCTGCGGAAGTAATCCCTATACGCCGTACAAGACTCCTTGTACGGTGTACGAGCCCTGCTCTCGTACACCGTACAAGGAGTCCCTCGTGACGCCCCACCCCCAACGCTGGCTCATCCTCGGCGTCATCTGTCTCGCCCAGCTCACCGTCCTCCTCGACAACACCGTCCTCAGCGTCGCCATCCCCTCGCTGACCTCGGAACTCCACGCGTCCACCACCGACATCCAGTGGATGATCAACGCGTACTCGCTCGTCCAGTCCGGCCTGCTGCTCAGCGCCGGCAACGCCGCCGACCGCTACGGCCGCAAGAAGCTCCTCGCCGCTGGGCTCGTGTTCTTCGGCCTCGGCTCCCTCGCCGCCGGCCTCGCCGGCTCGACGGCGCAGCTCATCGCCGCCCGCGCGGGCATGGGCGTCGGCGGCGCGCTCCTGATGACCACGACCCTCGCCGTCGTCATGCAGATCTTCGGCGACGACGAGCGCGTCAAGGCCATCGCGATCTGGTCCACGGTCGCGATGCTCGGCTTTGCCGGCGGCCCGCTGATCGGCGGCGTGATCCTGAACCACTTCTGGTGGGGAATGATCTTCCTGATCAACATCCCGGTCGCGGTGATCGCCCTCGTCGCCGTCCTCAAGCTGGTCCCCGAGTCCAAGAACCCGCAGGGCGACCGTCCCGACCTCCTCGGCGCGCTGCTCTCCACCATCGGCATGACCGCCGTCGTCTACGCGATCATCACCGGCCCGGAGCACGGCTGGGCCTCCGCCGAGGTCCTGATCCCGGCCGCCGTCGGCGTCCTCGGGCTCGGTGCCTTCGCGCTGTGGGAGCTCCGCACCCCGTACCCGATGCTCGACATGCACTTCTTCCGCAACCGGACGTTCGTCGGCGCCGTCGGCGGCTCGATCCTGGTCGTCTTCGGCATGGGCGGCTCGCTCTTCCTCCTCACCCAGCACCTCCAGTTCGTCCTCGGGTACGAGCCCCTGGAGGCGGGCCTGCGGATGGCGCCGCTCGCCCTGACGATCGTGGTCCTCAACCTCACCGGCGTCGGCCCGCGCCTCGTCATGAAGATCGGCACCCCGACCTCCGTCCTGCTCGGCATGACGCTGGTCGCCGCCGGTCTCACCTCGATCGCGCTGCTCGGCGGCGGCACGGACGGCGGCTACGGCGGCATGCTGCTCGGCCTGGTCCTGATGGGCTGCGGCATCGCCGTCTCCTCCCCGGCCATGGCCAACGCCATCATGAGCTCGATCCCGCCGGAGAAGGCGGGCATCGGCGCCGGGATCAACGGCACCCTCGCCGAGTTCGGCAACGGCCTGGGCGTCGCCGTCCTCGGAGCCGTACTCAACGCCCGGTTCGCCGCGCTCGTCGCCGTCACCGCGACCTCGCTCCCGGCGGCCCTGGCGGCGGCGGGCAGCGACGCCGAGCGGCAGGAGATCTCCGACGCCTTCGCCTCCGGTCTCCAGACCAGCCAGCTGGTCGGCGCGATCGCCGTCTTCGCCGGCGGCCTCGTCGCCGCCGCCCTCCTCAGGAGGGCGGAGCGCGCGGGGAACGCCGAGGCCGCCGAGCAGCCCGTCGCTGCCTAGCATGGGGGCGGACCGCTGACAGACGGAGGAACGCGATGGTCAAGGCAGCAGATCGGGCCAGGAACCCGGCGCGTTCCAGCGTCTGGCTGGAGGAGAAGGCCGCCCGCACCGGCGGCGGCCCCGCCGGGCTCGACCGGGACCGGATCGTCGCGACGGCGATCCGGATGCTCGACGAGGAGGGCCTGGCCAAGTTCTCCATGCGGAAGCTGGCGACGGAGCTCGGCGTCACGGCGATGTCCCTGTACTGGTACGTCGACACCAAGGACGACATCCTCGAGTACGCCATGGACAGCGTCTACGGCGAGATCGACCTCGCGGCGGTCGAGGCGGCGGGGAACTGGCGGGACCGAGTCCGTCTGCTCGCGCTGGACTACCGGCGGATGCTGGTCCGCCACGCGTGGATGTCGCCGAGCGCCGGCCAGTACCTCAACATCGGACCGCACTCGATCGCCGTCGTCCAGAAGATCCACGACGCGGTCGCGGAGACCGGCCTCCACGCCGACCGGCGGCCCGGGGCGATGTCGGCGGTCTTCCAGTTCGTGTACGGGTACGGGACGCTCGAGGCGCAGTTCAGCAGGCGCGCGGCGGCGTCCGGCATGTCGCAGGACGAGTACTACGTGGACGCGGTGGCGGCCTTCCGGGACGACCCGGCGCTGAGGGAGAAGATCGAGGGCCTCCAGGGGCTCCTCGACGAGCGGACCTCGCACGACAACCTCAGCGTCGTCTGGGACCGCGACTTCGACTACGCCCTGGACGTCCTGGTCGCCGGCATCGAGGTCATGGTGGCCAGGGAACGGAACGAGATCTGAAGCGGAAATGACGGAGCGGCGGGCCGTCCCCTGCCCGCCGCTCCGTACTCGACCCGGTCGCGCCTCCGCTCGAAGCGCGTCCGGGAGCTCTTTGCTTCTCCTCGGCCTACTTCTCCTCGGCGCTCACCGTGCTGCTCTTCAGAGCGACCTCCTTGATGAACAGGGTGATCACGAAGGCGAGCAGCGCGAACGGCGCCGCGTAGAGGAAGACGTCGCCGACGCCGTGTCCGTACGCGCTCTCCATGACCGTACGGATCGGGGCGGGAAGCGCGTCCATGTCCGGGATGCCGCCGCCCGAGCCGCCCTGGCCCATGGCCGCCGCGGCCTTGGGACCGAGCTCGGCCAGGCCCTCCTTGACGTAGTCGGTGACCCGGTGGGCCATGACCGCGCCGAGCGCCGAGACGCCGATCGCGCCGCCGAGGGACCGGAAGAAGGTGACGACGGAGGAGGCGGCGCCGAGGTCGGCGGGGGCCACCTGGTTCTGGGTGCAGAGCACGAGGTTCTGCATCATCATGCCGAGGCCCAGGCCGAGGACGGCCATGAACAGGGCGATGTGCCAGTACTCGGTGTCGTACCGCAGCGTGCCGAGCAGGCCGAGGCCGCCGGCGGCGAGCGCGCCGCCGCTGACCAGCCACGCCTTCCACTTGCCGGTCTTGGTGATGATCAGGCCGGAGACGGTGGAGGAGACGAACAGGCCCGCGATCATCGGGATGGTGAGGACGCCGGACATCGTCGGCGACTCGTTCCGCGCCAGCTGGAAGTACTGGCTGAAGAAGACCGTGCCGGAGAACATCGCGACGCCCACGAAGAGCGAGGCGAGCGAGGCCAGGGTGATCGTGCGGTTGCGGAAGAGGCGGAGCGGGATGATCGGCTCGCTCGCCTTCGACTCGACGAGCACGAAGATCCCGCCGAGCGCGACCGCGCCGAGCAGCATGGCGGCGGTCTGCCAGGACATCCAGTCGTACTTGTCACCCGCGAAGGTGACCCAGATGAGGAGCAGGGAGACGGCGGCGCTGATGAAGAAGGCGCCGGCCCAGTCGACCTTGACCTGACGCCTCACGACGGGAAGGTTCAGGGTCTTCTGGAGGACGACGAGCGCGATGAGCGCGAAGGGCACGCCGACGTAGAAGCACCAGCGCCAGCCGAGCCAGTCGGTGTCGGTGATGACGCCGCCGAGCAGCGGGCCGCCGACGGTGGCGACGGCGAAGGTCGCGCCGAGGTAACCGCTGTACCGGCCGCGCTCACGCGGGGAGATCATCGCGGCCAGGATGATCTGCGAGAGGGCGGTGAGACCGCCGACGCCGATGCCCTGGACGACACGGCAGGCGATGAGCATGCCGGTGCTCTGCGAGAGACCGGCGACGATCGAGCCCGTGACGTAGACGATCAGGGCTATCTGGACGAGCAGCTTCTTGGAGAAGAGGTCGGCCAGCTTGCCCCAGAGGGGGGTGGTCGCGGTCATCGACAGGAGCGTGGCCGTGACGACCCAGGTGTACGCGGACTGGCCGCCGCCCAGGTCGGTGATGATCTGGGGGAGGGCGGTGGAGACGATCGTCGAGGACAGGATGGCGACGAACATGCCGAGCAGCAGCCCGGACAGCGCTTCCATGATCTGCCGGTGCGTCATGGGAGCGCCGGTACCGGTTCCGGAAACGCCCCCCTGGTGGGCGCTCACACCGGTGGCAGGTGCGGTGGTGGCCATCAACTTCCTTCGTTCTCAAGCGTGGTGGGCCCGGCAGTCCCCGAAGGAGTCGCGGAGGCGGGCGAGCAGGTCGGTGAGCAGCGCGACGTCGTCGTCGGACCACTCGGCGAGGTGGCGGGAGAAGGACTCGGTCACCCGGCGGTCGAGCTCGCCGAGCATCGCGTGGCCCTCCTCCGTGAGGCGCAGGATGCGGGAACGCCGGTCGTCAGGGTCGGGCAGTCGCTCGATCCAGCCGTGTTCCACGGTGTGCGCCACATGGCGGCTGCACACGGACATGTCGACTGCCATGACTTCGGCGAGCCGGCTCATCCGCATCGATCCGTGGTGGTTGACCAGGGCGAGTACGGCCGCCGGGCCGCCCTGGCAGTCGACGGGGAGGGAACGGGCGAGCCCGCGCTTCACGGCACCGAACGCGCTCACCGCGCGGGCGAGCTCCTCGTACCGGTTCCGTGTCGCCATGGGGGCACCCCTGTCCATCTTGTTGCTTAGGGCAACGATAGAGATGGATGGTTGCTTCAGGCAAACTAAATCGGTCAAACAGCGCTAAAGAATCGGCAAAGCGCGATCGGGGTTGGGCCCGTTGCCCGTCCTTCGCTAGGGTCCGGCCCATGGCACACAACCCCCAAGCACCGTACGGCCAGGGCCAGGGCCCGCAGGGTTACGGCTCCCAGGGCCAGCCCCAGCAGGGTTACGGCTACCAGGGCCAGGCTCCCCAGGGCTACGGCCAGCAGGCCCCGCAGGGTTACGGCTCCCAGGGGCAGGCCCCCCAGGGGTACGGGCAGCAGGCCCCGCAGGGTTACGGACAGCAGGCCCCGCAGGCCCCCCAGGGTTACGGGCAGCAGGCCCCCCAGGCCCCGGCCCCCCAGGGTCAGGCGCCGCAGGGCGGCTACGACCCGGCCGGCAGCACGCAGATGTTCCGCGCCTTCGTGGACGAGTCCCCGCAGCAGCACCAGCCGCAGACCGCCGCCCCGGCGTCGGCGGGCCCGCGCGTCGGCCTGATCGCCGGCGTCGTCGCGGTGATCGTCGTCCTGGCGGCCGTCGCCTGGCTGGCGCTGGGCTGACCGCTCGCGCGTCACGCGGCTCGCCGCTGCCGCCCGCTGCTCGTACCCCCCTCGCACACTCCGGTGGGCCGGTTCCGCTTCCGCGGACCGGCCCACCTCTGCTTGTGCGGCCTACCGGCCCGCTTCCCCGTCCAGGGAGGGCGCGAGCAGCGCGAAGGCCTGCCCGATGAGGGCCACGGGATCCCTGTCCGCGCCGTCCGCGCCGTCCGCGCCACCCGCCCCGTTCTCCCCGGCGCTCCACAGGTGGAGCACGGCGTCGAACGCCGCCACGGCCATGCCCGCCGCGAGCCGCGGAGCGAGATCGGCTTCGGCGTCGAGCCCGAGGCGCCCGGCCAGCTCCTCCGTCAGCTCCTCCCGCCACCGTGCCTCGTGCTCCAGGAAGCGCCCGAGCAGCGCGGGCGTCCGGAGGATGAGCCGGACCACCGGCAGTGCGCGTTCGGTGTGGTCGCCGCAGACCGACAGCGGCACGGAGACGGCGTGCAGCAGGGCCTCGGAGGGGCGTTCCCCGGGCGGCCGGGCGGCGAGTTCGGCCCGCATGCCGGTACCCATGTCGGCCAGGAACTGGACCACCACGTCCTCCTTGGAGGCGAAGTACCGGAAGAACGTCCGCTTGGAGACGCCGGCGGTGGTCGCGATCTCGTCGACGGTGACCGCGTCGAAACCCCTGAGGGCGAGCAGCTGGAGCGCCGCCTCGCTCAACTCGGTGGCGACGAGCTGTCGTTTGCGCTGGGCGAGGGTCATTCCGGGGCGGTTCGTCACGGCTCCAGCGTACCCCTCCGGCGCAACCGGGTGCCCTGTCTGGCACCAAGTCGCACACTTGACACTCGGTGACACGAGGGGCAGCGTGTGTCGCATGACCAAGAAGCAGAGCTGGACCGCCGACCAGATCCCGGACCAGACCGGACGGGTCTTCGTCGTCACCGGGGCCACCAGCGGCCTCGGCCTCGCGACCACCCGCGCGCTCGCGCGCCGCGGGGGCCGCGTGATCCTCGCCCTACGGGACGAGGAGAAGGGCCGCTCGACCGCCGAGGGGCTCGCGGCGGACGGGGTGGCGCCCGGCCTCCTCGACGTACGGCGGCTCGATCTCGCCGACCTCGACTCGGTACGGGCCTTCGCCGCCCGGCTGCGCGAGGACCATCCCCGTATCGACGTGCTCGTCAACAACGCGGGCGTGATGGCGCCGCCCCGCACCCTGAGCCCACAGGGCCACGAGCTGCAGTTCGCCACCAACCACCTCGGTCACTTCGCGCTCACCGGGCTGCTCCTCGACCGGCTCGCCGCCGGCCGGGACCCCCGGGTGGTCACCGTCAGCTCGATCAACCACCGGCAGGGCCGCCTCCGCTTCGACGACCTCGGCGGCGAGCACGGCTACGCGCCCATGGCCTTCTACAACCAGTCCAAGTTCGCCAACGCCGTCTTCGGCCGGGAGCTGCACCTGCGCCTGACCGCGAGCGGCAGCCCCGTCCGCAGCGTCCTCGCCCACCCCGGCTACACCGCGACGAGCCTCCAGACCCGCGACGCACGCGGTCTGACCAGGCTGTTCTTCGGCCGCATCGGGAACCCGCTGCTCGCCCAGGCCCCGGAGCGGGGCGCGCTGCCCCAGCTGTACGCGGCCACGGACGCGACCGTGGCGGGCGGCGAGTTCATCGGACCCGACGGACCGGCCGAGCTGCGGGGCGCGCCGACCCGCGTACGCCTCTCCGCGGCGGCCGCCGACGCGGGCACCGGGCGGCGCCTGTGGGACGTCTCGGAGGAGCTGACCGGGGTGCGCTTCCCGGTCACCGCCAGCTGACGGTGACCCGCTGGGTGTCGATCCGCATGCCGAGCGGCACCCGCCAGGACTCCACGCACACGCGGTACGTCTCCGTCCGCGCCGCCCCGGCGGCGAGGGGCGCGGGCAGGGGCTGACTGCTGGTGATCGTTTTCCAGTCGACGCCCAGCGAACCGATGATGTGGGTCGCGAAGGAGAGGGAACCCGGATGGGCCGTCGTGCCGCCGTTGTTGGTCACGGTGACGGTCACCTTCTCGCACCAGCGCACGTCGGCGTCGGCGAGCGAGGTCCCGGAGACGCTGAGCAGAGCGGGCTCCGGCTCGGGCTCCGGCTCGGGATCGCGCGGCGGGGCCGGGGAAGCCGTGGGGCCGCTCGTGGCGGGTGGCGGTGAGGTCGTCGTCCCGGGCGTGCCGGTCGCCGGCGCGGGGGTACGGGGCGGGGTGGCGCCACCGGTGGCCGGAGCCGCGCTGGGGGAGCCGGACGCAGCGGGAGCGGAACCCGAACCCGAGCCCGTACCGGAACCTGATCCCGTACGGGAGGGCCCCGAGCCGCCCCCAGGGAGCGACGGCGATCCCGACCCCGAAGGCGTCACCGGCCCCGAAGCCGTCCCGGTGGCAGGCGATGTGGTGCCCTCCCCGGGCGCCGTCCCAGCCTCAGCCCCAGCTCCTGCCCCAGCCCCTACCCCTGGTGTCGTCGCTGCTGCCGCCTCCGGTGAAGCCGTCCCGCCCGCCGTCGGCCCGTCCAGCGGCACCAGCTGGATGGCCCCCGACGGGGCGACCGCACCCTTGGGCAGGGTCCCGGCGCCCACCGCCGCGTACCCCTCGCCGCCGCCGCTCCCGCAAGCGGTGAGCGCCCCGCCGAGGCAGAGCGCCACCGCCGCCACGATTCCGGGCTTCCGTCGCCTCATGGCCCCCAGTCTGACTGACAGTCAGTCAATAAGGCCATGCTTCACGGAAGTTGATGTGCGGTTCAGTCGGAAGTGAGTCCCTCGCGCAGCTGTGCGAGCGTGCGGGTGAGGAGGCGCGAGACGTGCATCTGGGAGATGCCGACCTCCTCGCCGATCTGCGACTGGGTCATGTTGGCGAAGAAGCGCAGCATGATGATCTGCCGCTCCCGGGGCGGGAGTTTGGCGAGCAGTGGCTTCAGCGACTCGCGGTACTCGACGCCTTCGAGGGCGGTGTCCTCGTAGCCGAGCCGGTCGGCGAGCGAACCCTCGCCGCCGTCGTCCTCGGGCGAGGGGGAGTCGAGCGAGGACGCGGTGTACGCGTTGCCGACGGCGAGGCCGTCGACGACGTCCTCCTCTGACACCCCGAGGACGGCGGCGAGTTCGGGGACGGTGGGGGAGCGGTCGAGCCGCTGCGCGAGCTCGTCGCTGGCCTTGGTGAGGGCGAGCCGCAGCTCCTGGAGGCGGCGCGGGACGCGCACGGACCACGAGGTGTCGCGGAAGAAGCGCTTGATCTCGCCGACGACGGTGGGCATCGCGAACGTCGGGAACTCCACGCCGCGTTCGCAGTCGAAGCGGTCGATGGCCTTGATGAGGCCGATGGTGCCGACCTGGACGATGTCCTCCATCGGCTCGTTGCGGGAGCGGAAGCGGGCCGCCGCGTACCGCACGAGGGGGAGGTTGAGCTCGATGAGGGTGTCGCGGACGTACGTCCGCTCGGGGCTGTCCGCGGCCGCGCCTTCGTCGTCGAGGGCGCGCAGGCGCAGGAACAGGGAGCGCGAGAGGGTGCGGGTGTCGAGGGCGCCGGACGGGACGGCGACGGGCTGCGGGGCCGGGGCCTCCGCGCCGCTGTCGGCCGCGGTCGGAGCCGTCGTCTGCGTGGGCACGGGAACGGGCGTGAGCGTGAGCACCTTCGAGCTGCCCAGTTCTGTGGACATGCCACCCCCTTGAGGTCGCGGACGGTCGCGGTGGCCGCGACCATCTGAGGAACGCAGCTTCCACCTGAATACCGGCGGCGAGGCTGCGGCAAACTCGGTTCGAGCAGAATGTCACATGTCGGCAACACGCTGTAGTGACTTGTCGACAAGAAGAAGACGCATATCCGCAGGAAACAAGGGGTGTGCGGCATTTGGGGTGCCGCAGAACTGCTCCGAACCGGTCTACCCGTTCCAGCTACACCTCGATCCTGTTTGCGGATCTCAGACGGGCGAAGCTCCGGGCGAGGAGCCTTGACACATGCATCTGGGAGACGCCGAGTTCCTGGCTGATCTGAGACTGGGTCAGGTTGCTGTAGTAACGGAGCATCAGGATCCGCTGCTCGCGCTCGGGCAGCTGGACGAGCAGATGCCGTACGAGGTCGCGGTGTTCGACGCCGGCGAGCGCCGGGTCCTCGTAGCCGAGCCGGTCGAGCAGACCGGGCAGCCCGTCGCCCTCCTGCGCCGCCTCCAGGGAGGTGGCGTGGTACGAGCGGCCGGCCTCGATGCAGGCGAGCACCTCGTCCTCGCCGATCCGCAGCCGCTCGGCGATCTCGGCGGTCGTGGGGGAGCGGCCGTGGGCGGTGGTGAGGTCCTCGGTGGCGCCGTTCACCTGCACCCAGAGCTCGTGCAGCCGGCGCGGGACGTGCACGGTCCGGACGTTGTCGCGGAAGTACCGCTTGATCTCGCCGACGACGGTGGGCATGGCGAAGGTGGGGAACTGCACGCCCCGGTCGGGGTCGAAGCGGTCGATGGCGTTGATCAGGCCGATGGTGCCGACCTGGACGACGTCCTCCATGGGCTCGTTGCGGGAGCGGAAGCGGGCCGCCGCGTACCGCACGAGGGGGAGGTTGGCCTCGATGAGGGCACCGCGCACGCGGTCGTGCTCGGCGGTGCCCGGCGTGAGGTGCTTGAGCTGCCCGAAGAGCACCTGCGTGAGGGCACGGGTGTCGGCGCCGCGCGTGCTCTGGGGCCGGGCGCGCGGGGTCTCCGCGCCGCCTGCCTCGTGCTGGGGCGGGACTTGAGGCGCTGTACTGGCCGGCACGTTCACGCCACCCCTTTTGGTCAACAGGTCAACAACGGTCAACTCATCCGTCAAAAGCGGTCATAGCATCACAAGACATGTCCACTGTGTGCAAGCACCGTATAACTACGTGTTGAGGGCGTGAGGCACCAAAACGGAAGCCCAGAAACCGGCGAAGCCCCCCACCGCTTCGGTGGAGGGCAGCGGAGCGAGACGGATCTTGCCGGACGACTCCTAGAACGCGTAGTCCGCGATCACCCAGGTAGCGAACTCGCGCCACTGCGCGACACCCGCCTGGTGCGCCGGGTGGTCGAGGTAGCGCTGGAGCGCGTCCTTGTCCTCGACGGCCGAGTTGATCGCGAAGTCGTACGCGATCGGCCGGTCCGTGATGTTCCAGTCGCACTCCCAGAACCGCAGCTCCGGAATCTGCTCCCCGAGCGCCCGGAACGCCTCGACACCGGCGACGACCCGCGGCTCGTCACGGGAGACGCCGTCGTTGAGCTTGAAGAGGACCAGATGGCGGATCACGGAAGGCTCCTAGTTGATGAGTTCGGTCATGAACTGACCGACGCCCTGGGCGGCGCTGGCGATGCCCTCGAAACCTACCTGGACCAGGTCCGCGGCCCGCGCCGGGGAGGTGATGATCGTGTAGAGCACGAAGCACCCGACCGCGTAGAGCGCGACCTTCTTCGCTTGCACCATCTGCCCAGCCTCCCCTGTCCCCCGCCCGTACGACCGCGCCACTCTAACCGAGGCTTTATGGACCAAGGACCCGTCGATCGGGGCCTTTCGCCGCCCCCCGGAAGGGTGACGGGCGCGCAGTATTGATGTCAGAGCCCAGAGGATCTGGCAGGAATCCGAAGGGCTCCTGGAACCGGCCCGCACTGCGGGGTCCGCGCCGCGCGCTTCCCCCCTGACTGCGGCGCAGGACTTGCTGGACCGGTTCTCATCGGGGGGAGCGGCTTGTCCCCCCGATGCCGCTCCCCCCGTCCTAGTCACACGGAGTACGGAACAGCCCCGGGTCGCGAGTCACATGCGCGACCCGGGGCTTTCGCGTACGCGCCGCCCCCTCATGGCCTCCCCTTGTGGTGCCCCTCACCGTCCCCTGACTCCGAACGAGCAAGGCCCGTCGGAGGATTGCCCGCTCCTACGCTGCGGAAGTCCGCATCCCGGCCCCGTGAACGTCCCCGTGAACGTCCCCGTGAACGTCGCCGTGCACGGCAAGGGCCACCGACTCGATGGAGCACCAGTGATGAGACGCCCCGCATGGGCTCTGGCCGCGGCGGTGTCCGCGGCTCTGCTGTTCGGCGCGATACCCGCGCTCCCCGCGGCACCCGCCTACGGCACCGGCCTCCCGGACGACGGCCTGTCCCCGACCGCCGACGGTCCCGTCCCCGCCGCCCTCTTCGACCGGGCCGCGGCCGACGGAACGGTCCGCGTGAACGTGGTGACGCAGGCGCGCGCCGACGTGGCCTCCGCCGACGACGCCGGGACGACCGTGGTCGCGTACGACACGCTCCCGCTGGTCACGCTCAGGGTCGACACGGCGGGGCTCCAGGAGCTCGACGCGAAGCCGGGGGTCGTCCGGGTCTCCGAGGACGTGCCCGCGCCGCCCACGCTCAACGAGTCCACGGTCAGGATCGGCAGCGACAAGACCGCCGCCGCCGGGAAGACCGGGGCGGGGACGGCCATCGCGATCCTCGACACCGGGGTCGCGACCCACCACCCGTTCCTCTCCGGCCGGGTGACGGCCGAGGCGTGCTTCTCGGTCACCGACGACCGGTACGGCGCCACGAGCCTCTGCCCGAACGGCGCCGCCTCCCAGGAGGGCACCGGAAGCGCCGACGCCGAGGCGGGCCCCTGCGCGACCCTGGGGACCGCCTGCTCGCACGGCACGCACGTCGCCGGCATCGCCGCCGGAAACGGTACGGGGATCAGCGGAGCGCCCGCCCGCGGCGTCGCCCCAGGTGCGAGCCTCGTCGCCCTCCAGGTCTTCTCGCGGATCGACAGCGACGACTACTGCGGCGCCGGCGCCAGCCCCTGCGTCCTGAGCTTCACGAGCTCCCAGATCAAGGCCCTGGAGAAGGTCCGCGCCCTCAAGCAGGCGGGGACGAACATCGTCGCCGCCAACATGAGCCTCGGCGGCGGCTCCAACAGCACCGCCTGCGCCAACGACCCCCGCAAGCCGATCATCGACACCCTCCTCGCCGAGGGCGTCGCCACCGTCGTCGCGGCCGGGAACAGCGGGTTCAGCGCCGCGGTCGCCTCCCCGGGCTGTGTGGCCTCCGCGATCACCGTCGGTTCCACCACCGACGACGACCAGGTCTCCTCCTTCTCGAACCGGGGCCCGCTCCTCGACCTCTTCGCGCCCGGCACGAGCATCGTCTCCTCCGTCCCCGGCGGGACGTACGGCTCGAAGAACGGCACCTCGATGGCGGCCCCGCACGTCGCGGGCGCCTTCGCGGTCCTCCGCCAGGCCTTCCCGGCGAAGACGGTCGCCGAGCTGGAGGCCCTCCTCAAGAGCACCGGCACCCCGGTCTCGTACACCGGCGCCACCACCCCGCGGATCGACCTCAACGCGGCCGTGGGCGGCGGCGGTGGCGGCACGCCCCCGCCGGCCGATCCCACCGGCAGGCCCCTGGCCTTCCGCTTCGACAGCGACACGCCGTTCGCCATCCCGGACAGTACGGGCAAGAGCGTCCCCGGTACGCCGGTCGACTCCCCGATCACGGTGACCGGCCACCCCGAGGGCGCGCCGAAGGACCTCAGCGTCCGGGTCGCCTTCACCCACGCCTGGATCGGCGACGTCCGCCTCGAACTGGTCTCGCCGACCGGCAAGGTGTTCCTGCTCAAGGAAGCGAACCTGAACACCAGCGGCACCGCCTACGTCAACGTGTTCACCGTCGACGCGACCGGGCAGCCCTCGGACGGCGTGTGGCGGATGCGCGCCACGGACATCGACGACGGCTCCGTCGGCAGCCTCAACACCTGGTACATCGCCTTCCCGACCCCGTACAAGAGCACCGCCGTGAAGACGATCCCGGACACGGGCGGAGTCGGCTCCACCATCACCGTCTCGGGCATCACCGGCACCGCCTCGGGCCCCCTCCAGGTGGCCGTCGACCTCACCCACACCAAGATCGGCGACCTGGAGCTGTCCCTGACCAGCGCCGACGGCCGGCGCTACGTCCTCAAGCCGTACGGCTCCGAGCCCGGCGGCACCCTGAAGACCACGTACGGGGTCGACGCCTCGGCCGCGCTCGCCTCGGGCATCTGGCTGCTCGACGTCCGCGACGCGGCCGGCGGCTCGACCGGGCAGCTCAACGGCTGGTCGATCACGTTCCCCTCGTACGAGAACCAGACGGTGAAGCAGATCCCGGACCTCGACTTCGAGGAGATCTGGACCCGTCCCACGGGTCTGGTCGGCAACGGCTCGTCCCGTACGCAGGTGTACGTCGACATCACGCACGCCAACCTGGCCAACCTCAAGATCGACCTGGTCACCCCGACCGGCGTGCTGCTGCCGCTCAAGGGTTCCGGTTCGCCCGAGGGCCCCGGCGTGATCAAGAAGACGTACACCGTCGACACGAGCGCCTACGCGGCGAGCGGTCAGTGGAAGCTCCGCGTGGACGACGTGATGCCCGGCAACACGGGCACCATCCAGAACTTCGTCCTGCGGTTCTGACGCGGCGACGCGGCGACGCGGCGACGCGGGGTCCGTGAGACCCCGCGGCGCCGCGGAGTCCGTTACGCCTCCGGCTTCCCGTCCGCGGTGATGCGGCGGAAGCCGAGGTACGGGAAGAGCGCCTCGGGCAGGACGATGGAGCCGTCCTCCTGCTGGCCCTGTTCGAGCAGCGCGGCCAGGGTGCGGCCGACGGGCAGCCCGGAGCCGTTGAGCGTGGCGGCGAGCTTCGGCTTGCCGTCCTCGCCGCGGGTGCGGATGTTGGCCCGGCGGGCCTGGAAGGTGCCGAAGTCCGAGACCGAGGAGATCTCGCGGTACGTGTCCTGGCTCGGGATCCAGACCTCGATGTCGTACGTGAGCCGGGCGGAGAAGCCCGTGTCGCCGGCGGGCAGCTTGATGACCCGGTAGGCGAGGCCGAGCTCCTGGAGGCAGGCCTCGGCGTGGCCGACCATCGCCTCCAGCTCGGCGTCCGCCGTCTCCGGGTCGACGATCCGGACCATCTCGACCTTGGCGAACTGGTGCTGGCGGATCAGCCCGCGGGTGTCACGGCCGTACGAGCCGGCCTCCGAGCGGAAGCACGGGGTGTGGGCGGTCATGGCGACCGGCAGCTCGGCCGGCGGGATGATCTCGTCGGCGTAGAGGTTGGTCAGCGGGACCTCGGCCGTCGGGATGAGGAAGAGCTCGCGGTCGGCGACGCCGGTCTTGAACAGGTCCTCCTCGAACTTCGGGAGCTGCCCGGTGCCGGTCATGGTCTTGCGCGTGACCAGGTAGGGGACCGCGTACTCGGTGTACCCGTGACGGCGGGTGTGCAGGTCGAGGAAGAGCGTGGCGAGGGCCCGCTCCAGGGCGGCGCCCGCACCGCGGGAGACCGCGAAGCGCGGCCCGGACAGCTTGGTGGCGCGGCCGAAGTCGAGGATGCCGGTGGCCTCGCCGAGGTCGACGTGGTCCTTCGGCTCGAACGGGAAGGCGGCCGGGGTGCCGACACGCCGGATCTCGATCGCGTCCTTCTCGGAGTCGCCGTCGGGGGCGGAGTCGTCCGGCAGGTTCGGGATGCTGAGGAGCAGGTCCCGCAGCTGGGTCTCGATCTCCTCCTGCCCGGCCTCGATCTCGCGGATCCGGTCCTTCAGTTCGCGGGCGCGCTCCTTGAGTTCGCCGATGTCGCCGCCCTGACGGGCGGTCTGCTGGACCTCGCTCGCCACGCGCTTGGACTCCGCCCGCAGTTCGTCGGCCGAGCGGATGTTCTGGTTGCGCCGGGAGTGGAGGGACTCCAGCTCGGCCAGGTCCAGGGTGTAACCGCGACGGGCGAGCCGGCGAACCGCCTCGGCACCCATGTCGATCAGGGCACGGGCATCATGCATGGCGAAGATCCTTCTGATCCTGCGAGAGGGACGGATATGCAAAACACCCCTCTGACCGTGGTTTCCCTGATCAGAGGGGTGTTGCTGGCGGTAGCGGAGGGATTTGAACCCTCGGTGACTTGCGCCACACTCGCTTTCGAGGCGAGCTCCTTCGGCCGCTCGGACACGCTACCGAGAGAGAGCTTAGCCCAAAGTCGCGCAGGCATGAAATCCGTACTCAGAGGCCCTTGAAGAAGGCCCTGAGCTGGGCGGCGCACTCCTCGCCGAGCACGCCGTGGATCACCTCGGGCCGGTGGTTGAGCCGCCGGTCCCGTACGAGGTCCCAGAGCGAGCCCGCCGCGCCCGCCTTCTCGTCGAGCGCGCCGAACACCACCCGTTCGACCCGCGACTGGACGAGGGCGCCGGCGCACATCACGCAGGGCTCCAGGGTCACGACGAGCGTGCACCCCGTCAGGCGCCACTCGCCGGTCGCCTCGGCCGCCCGCCGCAGGGCGAGGACCTCGGCGTGCGCGGTCGGGTCGCCGGCCGCCTCGCGCTCGTTGTGCGCGCGGGCGAGGACCCGCCCGTCCGGGCCGAGCACGACCGCGCCGACGGGTACGTCCCCGGCGGGCGCGGCGGCATCGGCCTCGGCGAGCGCGAGCCGCATGGCGTCCCGCCAGGGGTCGCGTACGGGATCGGAGTCGGATCCGGAGTCGGGGACAGGTGCCTTGGGTGTCACGGCTGTCACGGCTGTCACGGGCTTCACGTGGTTCAGGGTGCCACTAGCGGACGGCCTCCAGGACGTCCGCTGCGCCCACCGCGTCCGCGATCACGGAGAGCGCGTCGCTGTCGAGCGCCCGGAGCTCGCGCTCCGAGAGGCCGAGGTCGGCGAGGACCTGCCCGTCGCCCGCCGGGGCGGCCGGTACGGCTCCGGCGGCCGTGCCCGCGGGCTCGTCGTCCTCGTCGGTGTCGTCGTGGAGCGGCTCCCCGTCCTCCGTACCGTCCAGGTCGAGGGCGTCGAGCTCGTCGAGCTCGGCGTCGAGGTCGTCACCGAGGATCTCCCGCGTGAGGATCTCCCCGTACGAGGAACGGGCGGCGGCAGCGGCGTCCGAGACGTAGATCCGGGGGTCTTCCTCGCCGTCGATCCGGACGATCCCGAACCACGCGTCTTCCTGCTCGATGTAGACGATCACCGTGTCGTCGTCCGAGGCCTCGCGGGCCAGATCGGCCAGATCCGACAGGGTCTCCACGTCGTCGAGCTCCGTGTCGCTCGCTTCCCACCCGTCTTCGGTGCGCGCGAGCAGTGCGGCGATGTACACCTGACTCTCTCCCACTGATCAGAGGTGTGACGTTCCGGCGGCGCGCTCCTGGTGCCCCGCCCAATCGGCATCGTGACAGAAACAGGGCGCTCAGGAGAGGTCTTCGGCTCTTGCGTCGTGCATCAGTCTGAACGACACCACCATCGGGTGGGCGTGCGACCCCGGCGCACTCGGGGGGCGCACAGGGCGCGTCCCCCCAGCGCCTCTTCGTCGCCTCGCCGGCGTCGTTCCCGCGTCTCCCCGGCGTCTCTTCGTCGCCTCACCAGCGGAACGTCCTCATGCGCATCGCCTGTCGCATCCGCGCGGCCCGGGCGCGTCGCGGCTGCACGCGCTCGCGCAGCGCCTTGGCCTCGTTCAGGTCGCGGAGGAACTGGGCGCGGCGCCTTCGGCGCTCCGCGTCGGTCTCCGGTGCCGGCTCGCCGGCCGCCCCCTCGGCGGCTTCGTCGGCCGGTTCTTCCAGGTCGGGCATAGGCCACACCACCCCATCGCTGGGTCCCTGTGCCCCCACCTTCCCTCAGCGGCATGGGTCGACGCCAGTGCGCGGCGGGCTACTGTTGAGTCATGCGTCTCCACGTCGTCGACCACCCCCTGGTCGCCCACAAGCTCACCACTCTCCGCGACAAGCGCACGGATTCCGCGACCTTCCGCCGTCTGGCCGACGAGCTGGTCACGCTCCTCGCCTACGAGGCCACGAGGGACGTGCGGACCGAGCAGGTCGACATCGAGACCCCGGTCACGCCGACGACCGGCGTGAAGCTGTCGTACCCGCGTCCGCTGGTCGTCCCGATCCTGCGCGCCGGTCTCGGCATGCTCGACGGCATGGTCCGGCTGCTCCCGACGGCCGAGGTCGGCTTCCTGGGCATGATCCGCAACGAGGAGACGCTCGAGGCGTCGACCTACGCCACGCGGATGCCGGAGGACCTCTCGGGCCGCCAGGTGTACGTGCTCGACCCGATGCTCGCCACGGGCGGCACGCTCGTCGCGGCGATCCAGGAGCTCATCAAGCGCGGCGCCGACGACGTGACCGCGGTCGTGCTCCTCGCCGCCCCGGAGGGCGTCGAGGTCATGGAGCGCGAGCTCGCGGGCACGCCGGTGACCGTCGTGACGGCCTCGGTCGACGAGCGGCTCAACGAGAACGGCTACATCGTCCCGGGCCTGGGCGACGCGGGCGACCGCATGTACGGCTCTGCCGAGTAAGAAGCACAGCCGGCTCCGCTGAGTAAGACCCGGCGGAGGCAAGACCCGGGGGTCTCAGCACTTCCCGGTCGGTACGGGCGCGGGCTTGTTCAGCGCGACGAGCGCCGCGTCCGCCGCCGCCTTCGGCGACAGCGTCTTGAAGGCGGTACCGATGACCAGGTCCACGTCCGCCGTGGCCCGGGTGTCGGTCTTGGTCGTGGCGCCCTTCAGCTGGGTGCCGAGGACCGGGAAGGCGCCCTTGACGGCCGTGGTCGCGCCGAGCAGCAGCCCCGCGCCGGGGACCTTCTTGTCGAGGGCGGCGGGGGCGTTCCCCACCTTGCCGATCTTGAAGCCGCGCTTCTTGAGCTCGTCGGCGGTCGTCTTCGCGAGTCCGCTGCGCGGGGTCGCGTTGTAGACGTTGACCGTGATCTGGCCGGGCTTCGGGAGGGCGGCGGCGGGCGGGGCGGTGGCCTTGGCGACCGGCTTGCAGTCGGCCTGCTTCCCCGCGGTGGTCTTCTTGCCCTCGTCGCCGGAGAAGACGTCGACGAGCTGGAGCGTGCCCCAGCCGGCCGCACCGAGCACCACCACGGCGGCCGCGGCCCCGAGGACGATCCTGCGTCGGCGGTGGGGGCGGCGCATGCGCGGGTAGACATCGCCCGTGATGCGGTATTTTCCGCCCATTCCGGGGGGAGTGAGCATGCTCATGAACGCAGCGTAATGCCGCCCGTGAGGGATGCCTACTGGATGATCATGTGATCGCGTCCGGATGGGGTGGAACTGCCCCCGAAAGGATCAGTCCCCGTCCGGTCCCCGCCCGTGCCGGGGAGGCTCAGTCGAGTTCCAGGACGCGCGCGTGCAGCACCTGGCGCTGCTGGAGCGCGGCGCGGACGGCGCGGTGCAGCCCGTCCTCCAGGTAGAGGTCGCCCTGCCACTTCACGACGTGCGCGAACAGGTCGCCGTAGAAGGTGGAGTCCTCCGCGAGCAGGGTCTCCAGGTCCAGCTGGCCCTTGGTGGTGACCAGCTGGTCGAGGCGGACCGGGCGCGGCGCGACGTCCGCCCACTGCCGGGTGCTTTCCCGGCCGTGGTCGGGATACGGCTTTCCACTTCCGATGCGCTTGAAGATCACACGGAAAGCCTACCGGGCAAGCGGCTCCCGGCGCAGCCACGTACGCCCGATGGGATGCTGACGGGAACTGTGACAAACCGGAAAATGGGGTGTCCTCATGGGTACAAGCGAAGGCGCCGGGCTTCCGTACGCCGACATCGCCGCCGGATACGCCTTCGACGGAGCGGCACTCGATCTGGGGGCCCTGCTCTGGGACGGCGTGTGTCACCCGGACGCGCCGATCCGTGTCCCCCTGGCGATGCTCAACCGCCACGGCCTGGTCGCCGGAGCCACCGGCACGGGCAAGACGAAGACGCTCCAGCTGATCGCCGAGCAGCTCTCGGCGCAGGGCGTGCCGGTCTTCCTCGCCGACATCAAGGGCGACGTCTCCGGCATCTCGGCCCCCGGCGCGGACGGCGAGAAGGTACGGGAACGGGCAGCCGAGGTCGGCCAGGAGTGGCGGGCGACGGGCTTCCCGAGCGAGTTCTACGGGCTCGGCGGCATCGGCCCGGGCGTCCCGGTCCGTGCGACGGTCACCTCCTTCGGGCCCGTGCTGCTCTCGAAGGTGCTCCAGCTCAACCAGACGCAGGAGCAGTCGCTCGGCCTGATCTTCCACTACGCCGACTCCAAGGGTCTGGAACTCGTCGACCTCAAGGACCTGCGGGCGGTGGTCGCCTTCCTCGTCTCCGACACGGGGAAGCCGGAGCTCAAGGGGATCGGCGGGCTCTCGACGGCGACGGCCGGGGTGATCCTGCGGTCGATCACGGCCTTCGAACAGCAGGGCGCGGGCGGCTTCTTCGGGGAGCCGGAGTTCGACACGGCGGAGTTCCTGCGGACGGCGCCGGACGGGCGCGGGATCGTCTCGGTCCTGGAGCTGCCGGCGGTGCAGGACAAGCCGCAGCTCTTCTCGACCTTCCTCATGTGGATGCTGGCGGACCTCTTCACGGACCTGCCCGAGGCCGGTGACCTGGACCAACCGAAGCTGGTCTTCTTCTTCGACGAGGCGCACCTGCTCTTCAAGGGGGCGTCGAAGGCGTTCCTGGAGTCGATCACGCAGACGGTCCGGCTGATCCGCTCGAAGGGCGTCGGCGTCTTCTTCGTGACGCAGACCCCGAAGGACGTACCGGCCGATGTCCTGGCCCAGCTCGGCAACCGGGTCCAGCACGCGCTGCGCGCGTTCACCCCGGACGACGAGAAGGCCCTCAAGGCGACCGCCAGGACCTTCCCGAACTCGGCGTACGACCTGGAGGAGGTGCTCACCGGCCTCGGTACGGGCGAGGCGGTGATCACCGTACTGAGCGAGAAGGGCGCCCCGACGCCGGTGGCGGCGACCCGGCTGCGGGCGCCGGAGTCGCTGATGGCCCCGGTCGACGCGGCCGCGCTGGACGCGGCGGTGAAGGCCTCGCCGCTGTACGGCCGCTACGCGGAGGCGGTGGACCGCGAGTCGGCGTACGAGCGACTGAGCGAGGCACAGGCGCAGGCGCAGGTACCGGCCCCGGAAGCGGCGAAGGCCCCTCAACCCCGACAGAAGAAGTCGGAGGAAGAGGAGCCCTCACTCGCCGAACAGGTCGTGAACAGCGGGATCTTCAAGTCCCTGGCCCGGTCGATCGGGACGCAGCTGGGCCGGGAGATCAGCCGCTCGATCTTCGGAACGGCCCGCCGAAGGCGGTAGTGGTGGTTACTGGGTGACCTCGTCGTGGTCGTCGTGCAGACCGCCGCCGCTGCCCGTGCCGCCGGTGGTCGGCGCGGAGTCGACCGGCTTGCTCAGGGAGGAGATGTCGTGGGCGTAGGTGCCCACGGCGTTGGCGATGACCTTGATGTTGGCGTCGAAGGCCGTCCGGTTGATGTTGCTGAGGTCGTCGCCCTTGGCGTGGTAGTTCACGTCGTACGCGACACCGGCCTCGCCGCCGAACTTGGCGGCCTGGGCGGCGGTCTTGATGCCCTCGGCGCCGGTGAAGGTGCCGCCGGACGGGATGCCGACCTCGATGAACGGGCCGTAGTCGGAGCGGCCGCTGAAGTCGGTGCCCTCGTGCGGGAGTCCGCGGGAGTCCATGAAGTCGGTGATGTTCCGCTCCAGCTGGGCGGAGCCCTCGGGTCCGGCGCCCGCGCCCACGCCGTCGGAGTCGTCGCCGTCGTACACGAACAGGCCGTAGTTCGGCGAGGCGATCATGTCGAAGTTGAGGTAGAGCTTGATCTCGCCCTTGTCGAGCGGGGTGAGGGTGCTGACGTAGTGCTCGGAGCCGAGGAGGCCGAGCTCCTCGGCGGACCACCAGGCGAAGCGGACCTTGTTGCGGACCTTGTCCTTCGACTTGGCGAGTTCGAGGGCGGTCTGGAGGAGACCGGCCGAGCCGGAGCCGTTGTCGTTGATGCCGGGGCCCGCGGTGACGGAGTCGAGGTGCGAGCCGAGCATCACGGTGTTGGCGGCGTTGCCGCCGCGGGTCTCCGCGATGACGTTGTTGGTGGTCCGGGTCTCCTGGAGCTGGCGGATCTCCAGGGAGAGGTTCACCGGCCCGGCAGCGAGCCCGGCGACGAGCTTCTCGCCCTCCTCCTGGGTGATGCCACCGGTCGGGAGCTTGGCGGAGGCCGCGTCGCCGAGGGTGCCGGAGAGGGCGCCGGGGCTGTGGTTGTAGATCACGGCGGCGACGGCACCGGCCGCGGCGGCGTTCTGCTGCTTCACGGCGAAGGAGCAGAAACCGCGCTTGATCAGCGCGATCTTGCCGGTGAAGGTGCCCGTGGCGAAGTCGGTGGGCTCGCAGCCGTGGCTGCCGTCGGCGTCGACGGGCGCGGCGGCGAGGGCGGCGGTGATGCCGCCGACCGGGGTGGACTTCGTGTAGGACATCGCCTTGATGTCGAAGGGGCGGGGGGTGGCGCCGAGGACGGAGGCCTTCTCGGCGAGCGTCTCCGTGTAGAGGAAGTCGAACTTCTGGTACCGGACGTCGTATCCGGCCTTCTTGAGCTGCGTGTAGACGTACGCGGCCGAGGCGTCGTGGCCGAGGCTGCCGGCCGCGCGGTTGCCGCCGGCCGAGTCGGCTATCGCCTGGAACTTCTGCAGGTGCTTGAAGGCGTCCTGGCCCGTGGTCTCGCGGACCAGCTTCTTCGCCAGCTTGGCGGCGTCTCGGGCGGGGGCGGCTGTCGGGTCCTGCCCCGCGGTGGCGGGGGAAGCGAGGACCAGCGGGGTGGCCAGGGCGGCGGCGGCGAGGATGGCCGCGGCACGGCGCTGGGTCGAGTTCACAGAAGTCCTTCCCGAGGCGGACGAGGTTGAGGGGAAGTTAGCGATTTCGGGAGGGTTCTGTGAACAGGTTTCGCGTAATTCCTGTCTCCTTGAGGAGGATTGACATCTGGAATTATCAATTCCCTGCCGATTTGGGAGCGTTGGTCTCTTTGGCGGCTTTGCTCGCCCTACCCGCCGGCTTCCCCGCCGGCTTCCCCGCCGCCTTCGCCGCCGCCTTCATCTCCTGCTTGTGGGCGCGCACCTTCGCGAGCGACTCCGGCCCGGTGATGTCGGCGGCCGAGCGGTACGCGCCCTGCTCGCCGTACGGCCCGGCCGCCTCGCGCCAGCCCGTGGGCCGTACGCCGTACTGCTTGCCGAGCAGGGCGAGGAAGATCTGCGCCTTCTGCTTCCCGAAGCCCGGCAGCGCCTGGAGCCGCGCGAGCAGCTCCTTCCCGGTCGCGGCGCCCTCCCACACGGCCGCCGCGTCACCCCCGTACTCCTCGACGAGGAACTGACAGAGCTGCTGCACGCGCTGGGCCATCGAGCCCGGGTAGCGGTGCACGGCGGGCTTCTCGGAGAGCAGCGCCGCGAACGCCTCCGGGTCGCGGGCGGCGATCTCGTGCGCGTCGAGATCGTCCGCGCCGAGCCGCGAGGCGATGGTGTACGGCCCGGAGAACGCCCACTCCATCGGCACCTGCTGGTCGAGCAGCATGCCGACGAGCGCGGCGAGCGGCGAGCGGGCCAGCAGCGCGTCGGCCTCGGGCTGCTGGGCGAGGTGGATGTCGGGGACCTGGGGGGTCGCGGGGCTCATGAGCCGATCATCACGCGCGCCCCGGGACCCCGCGCGGCGGGTTCACCCCTTCGCGGGGCGCCCCTCCCTGAACCGGTCCATGGCGGCGAGGATCAGCCGCCCGGTCTCCTCGCCGCCGAGGTGCCCGGCCCGCTCCACGACGTGCAGCTCGGCGTCCGGCCAGGCGCGGGCCAGCTCCCAGGCGGTGACGAGCGGCCCGCCCATGTCGACCCGCCCGTGGACGAGGACGCCGGGGATGCCGGCCAGCCGGTGGGCGTCCCGGATCAGGGCGCCCTCCTCCAGGAAGGCGCCGTGCGCGAAGTAGTGCGAGCAGATCCGGACGAAGCCGAGCCGGGCGTCGTCGACGCGGTCGGTGTACGGGGTCCCCATGCCCTCCGGGGAGAGCACGGCGTCCTCCCAGGCGCACCAGTCGGCGGCGGCCCTGGCCCGTACGGACCGGTCGGGGTGGTTCATGAGGGCGGCGTACGCCCCGACGAGCTCCGCGGCACCGCCCGGCCCCTCCCGGAAGCCCTCGCCCGCCCCCTCCCGGAACCGCTCGTGCGCCTCGGGGAAGATCCGCCCGACCCCCTCGTACAGCCAGGCGGTCTCGGAGCGGCGGGTGCTGGTGACGGCGGCGATCACGATCTCCGTGACGCGCTCGGGGTACGCCTCCGCGTACGCGAGGATCAGCGTGGACCCCCAGGAGCCGCCGTACAGCAGCCACTGCTCGATCCCGAGGTGCTCGCGCAGCCGCTCCATGTCGGCGACGAGGTGCGCGGTGGTGTTCACCGACATGTCGGCGGCCGGGTCGCCCGCGTGCGGGGTGGAGCGCCCGCAGCCGCGCTGGTCGAAGAGGACGAGCCGGTACGCCTCCGGGTCGAAGAAGCGACGGCTGCCCGGCGAGGAGCCGGAGCCGGGCCCGCCGTGGACGACGAGCGCGGGCTTGCCGCCCGGGTTGCCGGAGACCTCCCAGTGGACGCGGTTGCCGTCGCCCACGTCGAGGAGGCCCTGGTCGTACGGGGGTGTGGTGGCGGAGTACATCCGGCCGAGGCTACCGCTGGGGCTACCGCCCCTGTATGCGCACCGCGGGGTCCTCGCACCACTCCAGGACAGAGGGCCACTCGTCGTACCCGTAGTCGGGGTTGAGGTGCCCGCCGCCCGGTACGTGGTCGGTGTCGAGGCCCAGCGGGAGCCCGAAGTGCAGGTCGGCGCCCTCGGGGCAGTACGCGTCCCCGTCCCCGTACACGAGGCGGGCGGCGAGCCCCTTCTCGCTCAGGTCGAGCCCGTCGGCGAAGGCGGCGATGGGCGGCACGGAGGCGGTGACGGGCGGGGAGGGCGGGGCGACGAGGAGCACCCGGTCGGCGTCGGGCCTGCGCTCCCCGGCGCGCAGCCACAGGAGGACGCCCAGGCTGTGGGCGACGACCACGAACTCCCCGCTCTCCGGCCGCCGCCCGTGCTCCTCCAGGGCGTCGAGCCAGTCGGCGAGCACGGGGGCGTCGGGCTCGGGGAGCTGCGGATACCGCACCTCGTGCCCGCGCGCCCGCAGCTCACGGGCGAGCCAGTGCTGCCAGTGGCCGGGCGGACGGTGGTGTTCGTACCCGTGCAGGATGAGGAAGGTCTTGGTGGCCTTGGTTTCGGCCTTGGTTTCGGCCTTGGTCTCGGTCATGGCGCGATGGTGCGCGGGGAACGGACGCCGGGGCGACCGGGTTTCACGGACTGGACGCGGAGGAGTCCCGAAGAGCGAGCAGTTCCCGCATCCCGGCCTTCAACCGCTCGCTGGACAGCTCCTGTTCGACCGTGAGGTGGTGCGTGAGGTCGGGGGAGAAGGGCGCGAGCAGCAGGTGGGCCAGGAGGGTCGCGTCGGAGCCGGGCTTCATCTGCCCGATGAGCAGGGCGACATGGGTGTGCATGACCTGGTAGGCGCCGGTGTGGTAGCGGCCGCGGGGCGCGGCCGAGTGCGCGGCGAGGAGGATCTCGCGCTGCTCGCGGGTCCGGTCGACGAGCGCGTCGAGGAAGGCGTCGAGCCGTTCGGCGGCCGGGGCGCCGGGGCCGAGCGGCGGCGGGCCGCTGATGTACGCCTCCTGGAAGCGGCGCTCGCGGTCGTCGAGCAGGGCCCAGAGGAGCTGGGAGACGTCGCCGAAGCGGCGGTAGACCGTGCCGACGCCGATGCCGCTGGCGTGGGCGATCTGGTTCATGGTGACGGCGTCGGGACCGTCCTCGGCGACGACCTTGGCGGCGGCGTCGAGGATCTTGCGCCGGTTGCGGGCGGCGTCGGCACGCTCGGGGGCGGGCCCGCCACCGATGGTGGGGAGCGGTTTGCGGACGCTCATTCGTCGAGCATACCCACAGACGGGGCCCACGGACGGACTAACCGGATGGAGATCCGGTTAGTCCGTCCGTGGGGGAGCCGGGGGCCGGCTAGGCCAGCGACAGGAACAGCTTCTCCAGCCGCGCCCGCATGACGTTCGGGTCCTCGTCGCGCTTGCGCCCGTCCTCGATGTCGGTCAGGCACTGCTGGAGCCCGGTCGCGATGATCGCGAACCCGGCCCGGTCGAGGGCCCGGGAGGCGGCGGCGAGCTGGGTCACGACCTCTTCGCAGTCGCGTCCCTCCTCGATCATCCGGATCACACCGGCGATCTGGCCCTGGGCACGGCGCAGCCGGTTCAGCACGGCCTTCAGTTCGGCGCCCGCGAGATCCAGTTCCACTACCACTCCTCCATGGATACCCCTGGGGGTAAATTTACTCCCCCGGACGGGGCAACGTCGAAGACCAGCCTCTCACTCCCGCCGTCGTCTCCCCTCAGTCCTGCGTGGGTCCCACCTCGTCCACAGGCCTGATGACCACGGGATATTCCGGCGACCCGGCCGGAACGGGGCAGCGGGCGACCTCTGCGGCGATTTCCGTCACACGGTCGAGAGAGGCGCAGTCGAGGAGCCAGTACCCGGCGAGCACCTCCTTGGTCTCCGCGTACGGACCGTCGGTGATCACGGGCTGTCCGTCACCGTCCACCGTCACGAAACGGGTGGTGGACGGGGCCGCGAGCCCCTGCGCGTCCACCAGCTCGCCCCGCGCGGAGACGTCCTCGGTGACCGCGTTCATGTGCGCGAACATCGCTGTGAGCTGCGTCTTGTCCCAGACGGGGCTGCCGGCGGAACCGTGCCCGGCCATCGCTTCGTAGTCGGCCTGGGAGCCGCGCACCATCACGAGGTACTTGGCCATGACGTCCTCCTCCTGCTCCTGTGTCGGTGTCTCTCGCAGAAGAGTCGGAGCGGAGGACGGGATCTCGACACCGCGCGGACGAAGACCGGAAAACCCGGAGAAATCACCCGACCGTCCCATGATTCCAGGGTGCACTCACTCAGCTTCTCCGCCGCCTTCATCACGTTCTTCTCGGTCGTCGGCCCGCCGAAGGTCCTCCTCGCCTTCGCCGGCCTCGCCCAGGTTCACCCGCCCCGCCAGCTCCGTACCATCGCGCTGGTCTCCTCGGGCGCGGCCGTCGCCGTCGGCCTGGTCACCGGCATCACGGCCCCGTGGCTGCTCGACCTCTTCCACATCAGCACGCCCGCGCTCCAGCTGGCCGGCGGCATGATCTTCTTCCTGTACGCGGTCGGGCTCGTCCTCGGCATGCACCTCGGCTCCGACGGCCCTCACCAGGACGCCCCGGACCTGGTCAGCGGCGTGCGCGAGCTGCTCATGCCGTACGTCGTCAGCCCCCTGGCGATGACGGCGGTGCTCATCGAGGCGGCGGCCCGCTCCTCGTTCAGCTGGCGTTCGACGGTGGTGGGGGCGTACGTGGCGGTCATCGCCCTCGACCTGATCTGCGTCCTGCTGCTCACCCGCGTCCTGCGCCGGACGCACCACACGACCATCGAGCTCCTGGGCCGCCTGCTCGGCCTGCTGCTCGCGGCGGTGGGCATCGACCTGGTCCTCGACGGCCTGGCGGACCTGGGCGTACCGGGCCTGGACACCCGCGAGTGAGTGCACTCACCCCCGGCCGTGGGTGAGGAACTCCGAGACGACCTTCACGAACTCGTCCTGCTTCTCGAAGAAGACGACGTGCCCGGCCTCGATCTCGGTGTACGAGCTGCCGCCGATCGCCGCGTGCAGGGCCCGGCTGTTCTCCACGGGAACGGTCGCGTCCTGGGAGCAGCCGACGACGAGGGTCTCGGCGGTGACGCGGGGCAGCAGCTCCCGGATGTCGACGGCGAGGTCGAAGGCCACGTGCCGCAGGGTGCCGGGGGTGGGCGGCATGTTCGGGATGAGGGCCTCGACGGCCTCGCGGCCGATGCCGTTGAGGAAGCCCCGGCTGAACCCGGTCATGGTCACGCTCCGCCCGAAGCCGGCGGGGTCGTACGCGCCGAGCCGCTGCCACAGCGTGAACAGGTTCCGCAGGTACTCGTCGCCGTCGGTGTGGGCCCAGCCGGCGACGAGGATCAGGCGGGCGACGAGTTCGGGCCGGAGGGCGGCGACGGCGGCCGCGACCGGGGAGCCCATCGAGAAGCCGAGCAGGTCGACGGGCCCGGTGCCGGCGGCTTCGATGACGGCGACGACCTGCGCGGCGAGGCCCTCGACGGTGAGCTCGCCGCCGTCGTCCTCGGTGGCGTCGGAGCCGGAGAGGTCGAGGGTGATGACGGTCCGGTCGGTGGCGAACCGGGGAGCGGTCTGCCCCCAGGTGAGGGCGGAACCGCTGGAGCCGGTGCCGTGGACGAGAAGGAGGGCGGGCCCGGACGCGGACCCGGACGCGGACCCGGACGCGGACCCGGACGCGGCCTCGGATCCCTGGATGTCGTAGGCGACGCGGGCGGAACCGACGGTGACGATGGCCATGAGAGAACTCCCGGGGCGAAGGCACTGCGCTGAGTGCTGAGGCGGCCTGACGAGGACGACTCTGCCGCCGGGCGGAGACGGCCGGGAGAGCCCTCCGTACCCTGGGATCGCCAGTCCCTCCCTGGACGGACCCTGGAGCCGGACGTCGGACTCCGGCAGGATGCGGAGCCATGACGACGATCGACCGCCGCGAGCTGGCCGACTTCCTCCGCCGATCACGCGAGCGCGTGCGCCCGCAGGACGCGGGCCTGCCGACCGGCCCCCGCCGCCGGACGCCGGGCCTGCGCCGCGAGGAGGTCGCCCAACTGGCGGGCATGTCCGCCGACTACTACATACGCCTGGAGCAGGCGAGGGGCCCGCAGCCCTCGCCGCAGATGCTGGCGGCTCTCGCGCGGGCGCTGCGCCTGGACACGGACGGCCGGGACCACCTCCACCTCCTGGCGGGCCACCGCCCGCCGGCGGGCCCCGCGGCCGGCGACCACGTCTCGCCGGGCCTGCTGCACCTCCTCGACCAGCTGGACACGACGCCCGCGCAGGTCCTGAACGACCTCGGGGACGTCCTGGCGCAGAACGCCATGGCGCGGGCGCTGCTCGGCGGGGTGTGCACGGTGTCGGAGCACGGCAGGAACGTGGTCTGGCGCTGGTTCGCCGACGACCGTTCCCGTGCGGCGTACCCGCCCGACGAGCACGCCCACTACAGCCGCGTACACGTGGCGGACCTGCGGGCGGCGGTGGGCCGCAGGTCGGGCGACGTGGCCTCGACGCGCCTGGTGGAGCGGCTGCGCGGGGCGAGCGAGGAGTTCGCGGAGCTGTGGGCCCGCCACGAGGTGGCGGTACGCCGGCACAGCCGGATGCGGGTGGTCCACCCGGTGATCGGCCCGGTGGACCTGGACTGCCAGGTGCTGCTCGCGCCGGAGGGGGACCAGCGCCTGGTCCTGCACACGCCGCCGCCGGGAACGGACGCGGGCGACCGCCTGGCGCTCCTGAGGGTGGTGGGCACGGACCAGTTCAGCCCCGCCTAGACCCGGTCCCGCCTAGACCCGGTCCCGCCTAGGCCCGGTCCCGCCTAGGCCCGGTCCTGCCTCGATCCGGTCCGGGCTAGACCCGGTCCGGGCAGAGCAGCTGGTCGGCGACGGCGGTACGGGCGTAGAGCACGGACCGCCCGCTGCGGTGGGCGGTGACGAGCCCGGCGTTGCGGAGGGCGATGAGGTGCTGCGAGACGCCGGCGGCCGAGAGGCCGCAGTGGGCGGCGAGCTGGGTGGTGGAGGCGGGGATGTCGAGCTCGGAGAGCAGCAGGGTGCGCGACCGCCCGAGCACGGCGGAGACGGCCTCGGAGGCACCCGTCGCACGGGGCTCCCACAGGGTGCCCAACCCCCTGGCCGGATAGGCGAGTTGCGGCGGATCGGGATGCACGGTCCGGGTGAGCACCTTGGGCCAGGCGAAGACGGACGGGATGAGCAGGAGCCCCGACCCGGCCTGGTCACGGGTGAGGGAGCAGTGCCGCCGTACGAGCAGGAGGGTGCCGTCGTCCCACCGTACGGTCTCGTGGAGTTCGCTCAGGACCCGCGCGGAACCGTGCTCGGCGACCTGCCGGGCCCGGTGGAAGACGTCGGCTTCGAGCAGCTTCTGCATGCGGGCCCAGTAGGGACCGAGAGCGAGCTCCCAGTAGGTCTCGATCTCCTCGACGACCTTGGGGAGCACGGCTTCGGGGGCGGCGCCCAGAAGCCGGTGCCGGGGCCCGTCGACCCCTTCGACGGCGAGCTTCCGCAGGTCCTCGCGCACCTGCTCGGCGGGGGTGCGGCGGATGGCGTCGAGCTCGGCCTCGACGGTGGGGAACGGCCCGGTGGGGGTGGGCGTGAGGAAGTCGGCGAGGAACCCGTGCGCGGGCACGAGGGCGGCGAGCCACCCGCGGTCGAGCCCGGCGCGGACGATCCGCGGATGGACCTGGGCGGCCCAACGCCGGTGGGGGGAGCCTTCGAAGGACTGACGCAGGAGCCGGAAACTGGTGACGGCCTCCCACATGGGGGAGACGGCGAAGCGGGTCTGGGCGAGATCGGCGGCGGAGAAGCTGAGACCGGAGTCCATGAGCAGACGTACCCCCTGTGTGGATTCGGTCTGAGCTTAATCATTGGAGGCCCGAAAGCCCCCCCGGCCAAGCTCCCCCCATGACGACGACTCCCTCCACAACCAGAAACACCCCTTTCTCCCACCTCCCTCCCCTCGTATGGACGATCTTCGCGGGCACGATCGTGAACCGCCTCGGCTACCTGGTGACCCCGTTCCTGGTCTTCTTCCTGGCCTCGCGAGGGGTGACGGGCACGGACACCTCGTACGTGCTCGGCGCGCTCGGCGCGGGCAACCTGATCGGCCCGGCGGTGGGCGGCATCCTCGCGGACCGCATCGGCCGCCGCCCGACGATGGTGATCGGCCTGGTCGGAGCGTCGGCGGCACAGGGCGCGCTGTTCCTGGCGCCGGGGGTGTGGACGATGGCGGCGGCCTCGCTGCTGATCAGCACGGCGGGCAGCGCGGTGCCCCCGGCCTCGTACGCGCTCCTGGCGGACGCGGTGGACGGCGAACGCAGGCAGCGCGCGTACGCCCTGCTCGGCTGGGGAGTGAACATCGGCGGGGCGGTCGGCGGAGTGCTCGGCGGCTACCTGGCGGCGCACGGCTACTGGCTGCTGTTCGCGGTGGACGCGGGGACGATGCTGGCGTTCGCGACGGTGGTGGCGACGGGCGTGAGGCCCGCAAAGCCGACGCCGAAAAAGAACGAGAGCGAAGGAAACAACGGCAACGGCAGCAACGGCTACCGAGTAGTTGTCGGCGACCGCCTGATGCTTCTCCTCCTCCCCCTCTTCGGAATCCAGCTGTTCGTGTACTCCCTGACGGAGGTGGCCCTGCCGATGGCGATCCACGACAGCGGCCTGTCGCCGGCGGTGTTCGGCTCGATGGCGGCGGTGAACGCGGTGCTGGTCGTGGCGCTCCAGCCGTTCGCGACGGCGAGGCTGGCGAGGTTCTCGCAGCTGCGCGTCCAGGCCGTGGGCAGCGCCCTGATCGCGGCGGGCGTGGCCCTGACGGGCCTGGCGGACGGCGTCGCGGGCTACACGGTGTCGGTGGTGGTCTGGTCGCTGGGCGAGGTGACGGTCGCGGGCATCGCCGCGACGGTGGTGGCCAACCTGGCCCCGGCCCACGCCCGGGGCCGCTACCAGGGAGCGTTCAGCTGGACCTGGGGCCTGGCGCGGTTCGCCGCGCTGACGGTGGGCGTGGCGGCGTACACGACGCTGGGCCCGGCGACGGTCTGGTGGACGGCGTTGGCGGCGGGGCTGGCGACATCGGCGGCGACCCTGGCCCTGAGGACCAGGATCGACACCCGCACGGCCCACACCCTCGCGGCCTAATCCCGGCGGATGAGCTCAGGATCGACGTACCGGGGAACCATGGGCAGAGAAGCGAGGCCGGCGACGCCCACGACACCCACGGCACAAGCGACAACGATCGGAAGCCCATCCCAGTCCCAGTGCACGGACCCACCCCCGGTGATCAGATAACTGGACTCGGCAAGCCACCCCGCGCCGACAGCAGCGCCCAGCCCCACCACCAACGGCACCACGACCTGCACGACCTGCACAACCCGCAGGGTCCCGGCCCGAGCCCCCAACAACGCGAGCGCGGCCACCTGCCCCCGCCGCTCAAGGGCCCGATCGGCCACGGACACGACAAACGCGGCGACCCCGATGACCAGCCCGAGCACCATCCCCACCCCCAGCAGACTCCGAATGACGGCAAGCTGCGCGAGCGAGTCGATGACGATCCCCACAGGCTCCACGGCCGCGGTAGGCGCGATACCTCCCACCCCATCGAGCACGGCCCGGACGACCTCGGGCTCCGCGGAACTGACGAGGGTGAGACTCCCGGCCGAATCGACGATCCCGGAGGGAAGGAGAGACGGCGGTACGACGAGAGCACCGGAGTGGAGGACGGACGGCTGGTAGGCCCGGAACGCGATCCGCTCGGACGGCACGACGACACTGACCCGCCCCCCACCCCTCACCTCGAAGGGGAACCGGTCACCGGCCTGGGGATCCCCGGGATGGGCCGAGCTGGTGTCGTGCAGCTGCATGACACGGCCGTCCACACACCCCTTGGCCCACTGCGCAGCGGCGAGGACGTCGGCACAGCTGGCGACGACAAGATCGATACTCGGCGGCAGGGTCCCGTCCGGCGGATTCCACGAGGTGTACGAGGTCATGTGCGTCCGCACACCGGCCACGTGCGTGAGCCGCTCCCGCTGCCCCTTGTCGAGCTCACCGAGCGCGATCTTGTACTCCTGAACAGGCGCCGTCCGCCGGCTGACCTGGTCCAACTCGACCAGCACACCCTGAGTGAGCGAGGCCCCGAAGACCAGCAGCACGAGCCCGGTCACCACCCGCAGCGAAGACCCGGGATCGACCTCCGTACGCCGCATGGCCAACGCCACGGGCAACGACCTCGCCACCCCCGCCAGCCGCCGGGCAAGCCAGGCGGTGATCGGCGCCAGACCGAAAACGAGCCCGGCACCGGTCAACACCACGGCACCAGGCACGAGCAGAGAACTGGCAGACCCCCCGGACGGATCGCGCCCCATCACACTGAGCACGCAATACCCCCCGATAACCCCCAGCCCCGGCACCAACAACAACGCCCCCACCTTCCGAGGCGCCCGCCGCTCCCCAACCCGCCGCACACTGATCGGCGACAGGGCGGCCCGCCGCGCGCTGAACTGCCCCACCACCCAAGCGAGCGCAGGACACCCGACCAGACACACAAGAACGGTCCCCACCTCAGGCCGCCCGTCAGCGGGATACCACCGCAACCCCGGCAACCCCACCCGAGCCACAACCTCATTGACCCCGAGATACCCCACAAGCCCCACCAGGGCCCCGACAAACGCGGCGACCACACTCTCGGCAGCGTTGACCCGCAGAGTGTCCTTCACACTCAGCCCCACCAACCGAAGCGCGGCGAGGCGACGGGCGCGCGACTCTCCGGAGAGACGGGCGCAGACGGAGAGGTAGATGACGAGGGGGAGGAGGACGATGCAGGCGAGGGTGTAGCGAAGGACCCTGAGGGCTGACGGGTCGACAATCTCTCGCCACGACCGTCCAGCGCCGAAAGCGCCAAGGCGATCGGCGCCGATCAGCTGCCCTGGCGTCGTCCCCACGTAGGCATACAAGTCCTCGGCATCACCCAGACCCTCAGACGTGATGGTTGCAATCACCCGTCCAGGAACTAGGCCAGCCATACCAGAATTGGTTGCCAGAAGTTCCTGCAGCTTCGGCGATACAACCGCTTCACCTGCTTCAGGCAGTCGCCTGACCCCGGGCGGAACTGGCGACGGCCCGGGGCTTGTACGGGCGACAAAGACCCGATGGATGGGCTGAGACCCATACGGATCTCGGAACTCGCGAAACACGACGTTGCTATCGCCTAGTCCTGGTTCGCGAGCGGCGGTGCGGGCATCGTGTGCGGCAAGGAGCGACGGAATGGAAAGCACTGCCGCGAGGCAGGCCACGCCAAGCGCGGAGCCGAACACCATCAGGAGAAAGCGGACGCGTCCCTGGCGCCCGCTTCCCCACAACAGGCGGATGCCCAGGGCGAAGGCGTTCACACCGTCACCCGTTGCGCCAGGACGCCATCCGACATCACGTACTGCGTGTCGGCCTTGGAAGCGACCTCGGCATCATGAGTGACCATGACGACGGCAGTCTTCTGGAAACGCGCCAAGCGAAGGAATTCCTTCAGCACCGCATCCGCATTGGCGCTGTCGAGAGCGCCGGTCGGCTCGTCGGCGAACACCACGTCCGGCCGGTGGACGAGCGCTCGAGCAACCGCCACGCGCTGGCTCTGTCCACCAGACAGTTTCGAGGTCCTGCGCCGCAGCAGCTCACCCATGCCCAGCCGCTTCAGGATGTGGGCGGCCATGACATGCGCGTGGTCCTTGCTGATTCCGGCGAGCCGGAGCGGAAGGGCGGTGTTCTCCTCGACGGTGAGTTCTGGCAGCAACTCCCCGTACTGGAAGACGAAGCCCAGACGGCTCCGCCGTAATGCGCTCAGCTCGCTGTCGGGGAGAGTCGCGAGTTGCATCCCGTCGAAGGTCACCGTGCCACTGGTCGGAGGTAGAACTCCGGCAAGGCAGTACAGCAGAGATGACTTTCCCGAGCCGCTGCTTCCCATGATGGCGGCGACTTCGCCGCGCTTGAGCGTGAAGTCAGCACCGGTGACAGCCTGGTAGCTGCCGTAGAAGAGATCCACGCCCTCGGCGCGGAGGATGACGTTCACTGTGCGATCTCCTTGCCGATTGCGACTATCGGCGCCTAAGGATTCGCTGCGTTGAGCAGTTGTCCGGTCGAAAGACGCCACGGTCGCGGCAAACCTGGAGCCGCACATCCTTCGTTTTCAGAACGGCGCCGTCGTAGTAGGTCATATCGACCTTGACGTCCTTGCGCTGGACGCCGTCGTGGCGGCCCCACCCATGTCCTTCGATCTTCACTCGCAGGAAGACGTTGTGGCCGTCGTCGGGATCCTTGTCCTGCAGGAACCCCTGCAGCCGCAGCCCGCCGTGCTTCTTCAGGGGCTCCTCCCACATGTACTTGCCTGAAAACGCAGCACCTGGCGTCGTCAGTGACAGGGAGTGCCAAGAATCCGCAACCGCCACCCCCATCCCCCCAAAGAACAGCCCCGCAGTCACCAACGCCGTCGCCAACTTCTTCATGTATGACCCTTGCTCAGTCGTACCGATCGGTCATCACAGAAAGTATCGGCATCACTACAGACCGCGCAGGGGCAGGAACGTGCCTCCTCCAGAACTCCTTCTAATCGGTGAACGCCCCCAAAAAGGCGACCGCAGTCGTACCGGCTCAAGCCGGACGACCGCGGTCGGGTGGGGTGGGGCGCGCCCCGCAGGGGCGAACTGAAGGGCTCAGCCCGCGAAGACCTCGCGGAGCTTCGCCTCCTTCTCGCCGTCCAGGTTGGACTGCACAAGCTCCGCATGCCCCCCAGGGAACGCCTGTCGCACGCGGTCGATCACCGCGTCGGAGGAGAGCAGGAACAGCGCCGAAGTACCCGGCGTGACCTTCGACTTCACCGAGTCGATGAAGTCGTCGTCGATGCCGACGTCCGCCATCTTCCCGCCGAGCGCACCCGCCGCCGCACCGACCGCCGCGCCGAAGAGCGGCATGAAGAACAGGAGGCCGAACAGCATGCCCCAGAAGGTGCCGGAGAGCGCGCCGGCGCCGGTGAGGTTGTTGAGCTGCTTCGTCTTCGGCTTGCTCGCTTCCTCGGGCCAGCTGACCGTCGCCGCGTCGATGACCTTGATCAGTTCCTGCTTCTGCAGCTGGAGCAGGACGTCTTCGACGGCCGCCGCGCCGTCCGGCGCGTCGAACTTCCACACGGTCAACGTGGCCACGTTCAGCCTCCAGGTGCTCGCCTCGCGGCGTTGGACAACAGGTAGGCCCAGTAAAAACCTTGATCACAAAACCCGCATCTCGGGCAGTTCACCGCACTAGCCGATCTTCTGCCAGGGCTTGCAGTCGGAGGTCTGGAACGCCTTGTCAGCGGGGTCGACTTTGACGATGGCCTGGCCTTCGGCGTTGCCGTTGGCGATGACGTCCGCCAACTCGCCGGTGGTGTCGCTCAGTCGTGCCCAGTAACAGAGGGCGGTGTCCTTGCCGTCGCTGCGATACGTGCCGGGCTGGATGTCCTTGCCGACGAGGAAGACCCCGTCCCCGGGAATGTCGCCGGTGTCGGCGCCGGCGGATGACGCCGCACTCTTCTTCGTCGCAGGCGCTGTCGTCGGCGTACCGGTCGCGGCGCTGTAGGCGGACGGGGATTCCTTCGTGTCGTCCTTCGACACCAACACGCCGATGAGAACGCCGACGAGCACGCCGATCACCATCCCGCCGAACGCCGCCGCCCCGTGGCTGAGGAATCCCCTCCGGCGAGGGGGAGGCGTAGAAGCGGCCGCGGCCACGGGGAATGACGCCCCCCCGCTGCGGCCCCGGCGGCGGCCCCGTGGGCCTGTTCCCACTCCCGCCCTCGCCTCCGCCCCCGTTTCCACTTCCGCTCATGCCCTCAGAGTGCGCCGCCCATCCCGGGGCTGCATGACGGAAGGAGCAAACACGCGCCCCCAATGCCGAAGGGCCGGACCGCTTTCGCGGTCCGGCCCTTCGGGCTGGCGGAGGATACGAGATTCGAACTCGTGAGGGGTTGCCCCCAACACGCTTTCCAAGCGTGCGCCCTAGGCCTCTAGGCGAATCCTCCGGTCGGAACATTACATGACCGAGGAGGGTGCTCGCGAACTCGATCCGATCGGTGCCTCCCGTGGGGGTGGGGGAGGGGTGGATCGGGGTCGGGGGAGGTCAGGGCGAGGTGGGGGCGAGGTCAGAGGTGGTGGGTGGGTGGTGGCGGGGGGTGAGGGGGCGGTGTGCGGGGGTGGGTGGGAGGTGGGGGTTGGAGTGGTGCGGGGATCGGGTACGCTGGGCGGAGCCCCTCACGCGGCGCTATCTGACTGAACTCCCCCAGGGCCGGAAGGCAGCAAGGGTAGGTTGGCTCTGGCGGGTGCGTGGGGGGCGCTTGCGTTTCCGGGCGGGGCGTCGGGGGTGTCCGTTCGCGACAGACCTCGGCCGGTGGTTTTTCCCGGGTTGTCGGTGGGCGCCTATAACCTCGTATACGTGTCGTCTCTCGCGCTGTACCGCCGCTACCGTCCCGAGTCCTTCGCCGAGGTCATCGGGCAGGAGCATGTCACCGACCCGTTGCAGCAGGCCCTGCGGAACAACCGGGTCAATCACGCGTACCTGTTCAGCGGGCCGCGTGGGTGCGGAAAGACGACCAGTGCGCGCATCCTCGCCCGGTGTCTGAACTGCGAGCAGGGGCCGACGCCGACGCCGTGCGGCGAGTGCCAGTCCTGCCGCGACCTCGCGCGGAACGGGCCGGGGTCGATCGACGTGATCGAGATCGACGCCGCCTCCCACGGTGGTGTCGACGACGCTCGTGACCTGCGGGAGAAGGCCTTCTTCGGGCCCGCCTCCAGCCGGTACAAGATCTACATCATCGACGAGGCCCACATGGTCACCTCGGCGGGCTTCAACGCCCTCCTGAAGGTGGTCGAGGAGCCGCCGGAGCACCTCAAGTTCATCTTCGCCACCACCGAGCCCGAGAAGGTCATCGGGACGATCCGGTCGCGTACGCACCACTATCCCTTCCGGCTCGTGCCCCCCGGCACGCTCCGGGACTACCTCGGCGAGGTCTGCGGGCGCGAGGGCATCCCCGTCGAGGACGGTGTCCTGCCGCTCGTCGTCCGGGCCGGTGCCGGCTCCGTCCGTGACTCGATGTCCGTCATGGACCAGCTCCTCGCGGGTGCCACCGAGGTCGGCGTGACCTACGCCATGGCGACCTCGCTCCTCGGCTACACGGACGGGTCGCTGCTCGACTCCGTCGTCGACTCCTTCGCCGCCGGTGACGGCGCCGCCGCCTTCGAGGTCGTCGACCGGGTCGTCGAAGGGGGGAACGATCCCCGGCGGTTCGTCGCCGACCTCCTGGAGCGGCTGCGGGATCTCGTGATCCTCGCCGCCGTGCCCGACGCGGCCGAGAAGGGGCTCATCGACGCCCCTGTCGACGTGATCGAGCGCATGCAGGCCCAGGCCTCCGTCTTCGGTGCCGCCGAGCTCAGCCGCGCCGCCGACCTCGTCAACGCCGGTCTGACGGAGATGCGCGGCGCCACCTCGCCCCGTCTCCAGCTGGAGCTGATCTGCGCGCGCGTGCTGCTGCCCGCCGCCTTCGACGACGAGCGGTCCCTCCAGGCGCGTCTCGACCGGCTGGAGAGGGGGGTGGGGGCTTCGATGGCCGGGGGAGCGCCGCCCGCTGCCGCCGCCGTGTACACGCCTCCGCCCGCCGCGCCCGCCGCCCCCGCCATGGCGTACGTGCCCGGGCCCGAGGCCCACACGCCGATGGCCCCGCCGCCCCCGCCCGCTCCCGCGCCGCAGGCCGCCGCTCCCGTGCAGGAGCAGCCCGCCGCCGCCCGGCCCGGTGCCTGGCCCGGCGCCGCCGCTCCCGGCAGCGGCGCGCCCGGCGCCTGGCCCGGTGCGGCAGCCCCGGCGGCCCCGGCCCCGGCCGCCCCGCACGCGCCCGCCGCCCCGGCCGCTCCCGCGCCGCAGGCCGCCGCTCCCGCGCCGCAGCAGCCCGCCGCCTCCGGCGGCGACACGGCCCAGGTGCGGAACCTCTGGCCGCAGATCCTCGACGCCGTGAAGAACCGGCGCCGCTTCACCTGGATCCTGCTCAGCCAGAACGCGCAGGTGGCCGGCTTCGACGGCACCACCCTCCAGCTCGGCTTCCTCAACGCGGGCGCCCGCGACAACTTCGCGAGCAGCGGCAGCGAGGACGTCCTGAAGCAGGCCCTCGCCGAGCAGTTCCAGGTGCAGTGGAAGATCGAGGCGATCATCGACCCCTCGGGCGGCGCCAACCCGCCGCCCGCCGCGACCGGCTTCGGCGGTACCGGAGGATTCGGTGGCGGTGGCGGGACCGGTGGATTCGGCGGCGCCGGCGGCTTCGGCGGTGGTCGTCCGGCCGCCGCGCCCGCCCCGGCCGCGCCCGCCCCCCAGGCCCCGGCGCCCTCGGCGCAGGCCCCGGCGGCGCCCGCCTTCCAGCAGGCCCCGCCGTCCGCCCCCGTACAGGCGCAGTCCGCCTCCGCACCGCCGCAGGCGTCCGCGTCCGCTCCGGCGTACGCGCCTCCGCCGCAGACCGTGGCCCCGGAGGACGACGTACCGGAGGAGGACGATCCGGACCTCGTCGACTCCGCCCTCTCCGGCCACGACCTGATCGTGCGCGAGCTCGGCGCCACGGTTGTGGAGGAATACACGAACGAGTAGCGGCGTCTCGCTCGGTGGCCCGCACAAGGGTCGCCGGGCGGCGCGGGCTACCCTGGCTGGCGTGAAGGTCCTCGTCATCGGCGGCGGCGCCCGCGAACATGCCCTGTGCCGCTCTCTCTCCCTCGATCCCGACGTCACCGCTCTGTACTGCGCGCCCGGCAACGCCGGAATCGCGGAGGTCGCCGAGCTGCGTCCCGTCGACCAGCTGGACGGCGAAGCCGTCGCGCGCCTCGCCACCGAGCTCGGTGCCGAGCTGGTCGTCGTCGGCCCGGAGGCCCCGCTCGTCGCGGGTGTCGCCGACGCCGTCCGCGCGGCAGGGATCCCCGTCTTCGGCCCGTCCAAGGAGGCCGCGCAGCTGGAGGGCTCCAAGGCGTTCGCCAAGGACGTCATGGCCGGCGCCGGTGTGCCCACCGCCCGCAGCTACGTCTGCACGACTCCCGAGGAGATCGACGAGGCCCTCGACGCCTTCGGCGCTCCGTACGTCGTGAAGGACGACGGCCTCGCCGCCGGCAAGGGCGTCGTCGTCACGGAGGACGTCGAGGAGGCCCGGGCGCACGCGCTCGCCTGCGACCGGGTCGTCATCGAGGAGTACCTCGACGGTCCCGAGGTCTCCCTCTTCGCCATCACCGACGGCGTCACCGTCCTCCCGCTCCGGCCCGCGCAGGACTTCAAGCGCGCGCTCGACGGCGACGCGGGCCCGAACACCGGCGGCATGGGCGCCTACTCGCCGCTGCCGTGGGCGGACCCCAAGCTGGTCGACGAGGTCATGGAGACCGTCCTCCAGCCGACCGTGGACGAGCTGCGCCGCCGCGGCACCCCGTTCTCCGGTCTGCTGTACGCGGGTCTGGCGATCACCAGCCGCGGTGTCCGGGTCATCGAGTTCAACGCGCGCTTCGGCGACCCCGAGACGCAGGTCGTCCTGGCCCGCCTCAAGACCCCGCTCGCGGGCATCCTGCTGAACTCCGCCAACGGCACCCTGGACGACCAGGCGCCGCTGAGCTGGAGCGACGAGGCCGCCGTGACCGTGGTCGTCGCCTCGCACAACTACCCGGCCGACCCGCGCACGGGCGACCCGATCGAGGGCCTGGACGAGATCGCGGAGCTGGACGCCCCGCACGCGTACGTGCTCCACGCGGGGACGAAGCGGGACGGCGACGCGATCGTCAGCGCGGGCGGCCGTGTCCTGTCGGTCACCGCCACCGGAACGGACCTGGCCGAGGCGCGCGAGCGCGCGTACGCGGCGGTCGGCCGTATCCGTCTTGACGGCTCGCAGCACCGCACGGACATCGCGCGGAAGGCCGCCGAGGCCTGACGGCACCCGGTAACACCTGAGACAACACCGGGGATCGCTTGATTCCTCTTGTGGCCGTGCTGTGGAGAACCCGCGAACAGCACGGCCACAAGTGCGCCATCACCTTTACCCAAAGCCATTCCATCGAGTGACGAATGGGCCATACGGATGACGGTCGCCCAAGCCCCAACTAGGGTGCAGCGAAGGCATTCCGGCACTTGGCCCACCGGCATTGCGATGTCAGTGGCGGGTGCCACAGTGGGGGAGTGAGCAACCGCCACAGGCAGTCCGACATGGGCAGTCCCGACGTGCGCAGGAGGGGGTGGTGAACGGCGTGTCCGGTACCGGTTCCGTTGTCGGCGACGAGTGGGGTGCGCGCGCCGCGCGCTCCCGGGCCCTCGCCGTCCTCCGCGTCCGCGGCAGGGCGCTCGGCCTCGCGGTGCTTCCCGCCGCCGTGGCCGTCGTGCTGTACGCGGGCGGGGTCACCGGCCACTTCACCGGCTCCGGCTGGACGACCGCCCGGTGGATCGTGACCGTCCTCGCGGTCCTCGTCCTCCTCGCCGCCACGGCCGTCGCCCTCGTCGTCGCCCGCGCCCGCCCGGCCGCCACCCCGACGGTGGAGCTGGCCGAGAGCGCGGCCCCCGACCTGTACCGGCTCGTGCGGGACCTGGCCGACCGGCTCGACGTCCCCGCGCCCTCCGCGATAGCCCTGACGCCGGACTGCGACAGCTGGCTGGAGGACCGCAGCCACCGCGCCCACCGCAAGCACCGCCCGGGCGACGGGCGGGAGGACGGCGCGGCCCCCGTCCTCGTCATAGGCTCCCCGTTCCTCTGGTGGATGCGCGTCGCCGAGCTCCGCGCCGTCCTCGCGCCCGTCGTCGCGGGTACGGGCCCGGCGGCGCACCCCGACATAGCCGCCGCCCGCCGCTTCGTCCGCGGGCTCGACGCGGCCGTCGCCGTCCCGGAGACCCCCGGGCTCGACCCCTTCCGCAGGCTCGGCGCCCGGGGTGTCGGGCAGGTCGCCCGCGTCCTGCTCCGCGCCTGCCGCGGGCACGCCGCCGAGATGGAGCGCGGCGTCGCCGCGGCCGGCTCCGAGCGCGCCCAGGCCGTGGACTACGGCGTGCGGATCGTCGCCCAGGAGCAGGTCGGCCTGGCGTACGCGGGATGGGACCGGCTCCTGACCCGGGTCGCGCTCCCCGCCTGGCGCATGGGCCGCTGGCCGGCCCGGCTCGACGCCGGGGTGGTGTCCGCCCTGACCGAGCTCTCCCGCCGCGACCGGCTCGCGGAGGGCTTCTCCTCCCGGCTCGGCGACCGGCCCGCCTGCGACCTCCTGGAGGAGCCGGGCGCGGTCGACGAGGCGGCCTCGCTGCTCGCCGCCCGCCTCTTCCACGGCGGCCCGGCCGCGCCCGGCCCCGACTGGTCGCCGGTGGAGTGGAGCCAGTACCCGGAGGAGGTCGTCGACCGGAAGTGGCGTACGGACGCGGCGCGGCTCCACGAGGTCCTCGACCGCCTCGGGGCGACCGACCCGTCGACGGCAGGCCCGGCCACGACCGACCCGGACACGGGTGACGCGCAGGCTTCCGGCACGACCGCCTCCCCTCGCGCCCAGAGCGTCGGCGTCGGCGGTGCCGGCGGCTTCGGCGGTGCCGGGGACGCACCCTGCGAGGGGCCGACGCTGACCCGCGTGATCGACCACCTGTCCGCGACGCCTCCGTCGTCCCCGGGTAACCGGGGGCCGGGGCGCCTCACGGAACCCGAACCGGGCCCGGAAGAGGACCGGGCCGCCGCCCCCGACGCGTACACCGCCCCGGACCCGTACACCGGCCCGGACGAGGACGAGGACGAGTCGGAGCCGGTGAACCCCGCCGCCGAGGCGCTCGCCGGGGCGCTGAGCGCGCTCCTCGCGCGCGAGGAGGCGGCCCGCGAGGCCCGGGTGGCCGCGACGGAGGCCGAGGCCGCAGCCAGGGCCACGGACGGCGCGAACGGCTCCGGCCGCACCGCCCCGGCACCGGGCCCCGCCCAGGCCACGTCGCCGCTCCCCGTCAGCGGCCCGGACGGTCCGCTGCCGCTCTTCCCGCTCCAGCCGCCCCGCACCGGACGGGACCTGCTCGCCGACCACGTGACGGCGATGGTCTGCTGCGCCGCCGTGGACACCGCCGAGGCCGTCCCCGGCCTCGACTGGCTCGACGGCCCGGCCCTGCTCGTCGGCGGCGAGCGCGCGGCCGACCTCGGCCCGCGGGTCCTCGCGCTCGTCGAGGAGGGCGACCCCGAGCCCCTGCGAGCCTGGCTCGCGAGCACCGGTGTGCGCCCGGAGAAGCCCGTCCGCCTCGTCTGAGACGCGGTCGCACCCCGGCTCGGGGCCCCGTTCTCCGGAGGACTGTCTTCCACTCTCGTCAATTCACGACGAAGGGTGACGGAGTGCGTGCGTTATGTGATGTGCTGGAGACAGGCACTGACAAAGGCAAGAACCACAGGCACTGACCAACCAGCCGACCGGGGGAGTCGAGGGAGGGGCGCAGCATGGGGGCGGACCAGATCAGGCGCTGGGAGTCCGGCGCGCTCGCGCACGCCGTGAGCGATCCCTTCGGCCAGGGCCCCCTGCCCTGGCTGCGCGGCTCGGAGAACTACTTCGACGACACGGGCCATCTGGTCCCCTGGTACGCGGACGAGACCCTCGCCCGGGGCCGCAGCGGCGGCCCGCGCACGGCCGACGACGTGAAGCGTCAGATCAAGGGCTTCGCGTCGACCAGCGCGGTGGCGCCCGGCGAGTCGATCGACTTCCACGTCACCGTCGACCCGCCGCAGGAGTTCCTCGTCGACGTGTACCGGATCGGTCATTACGGCGGCGACGGCGCCGCGAAGATCACCACGAGCCCGCGCCTCTCCGGGATCGTCCAGCCCGCGCCCCTCACCGCCGACCGCACGGTCTCCTGCCACCACTGGTGGCAGTCCTGGCGGCTCCAGGTCCCCTCGTACTGGACGCTCGGGGCGTACGTCGCGGTCCTCACCACCGCCGACGGCTACCGCTCCCACATCCCCTTCACGGTCCGCGACGGCCACCCGGCGGACCTCCTCCTCGTCCTCCCGGACGTGACCTGGCAGGCGTACAACCTGTACCCGGAGGACGGGCGGACGGGCGCCAGCCTCTACCACGCCTGGGACGAGGAGGGCCGGCTGCTCGGCGAGGAGGACGCGGCCGTCACCGTCTCCTTCGACCGGCCGTACGCGGGCGCGGGCCTCCCGCTCCACGTCGGCCACGCCTACGACTTCATCCGCTGGGCCGAGCGGTACGGGTACGACCTGGCGTACGCCGAGACCCGCGACCTGCACGCGGGCCGCGTCGACCCGACCCGCTACCGGGGCCTGGTCTTCCCGGGCCACGACGAGTACTGGTCGGCACCCATGCGCCGTACCGCCGAGCTCGCCCGCGAGCAGGGCACGTCGCTCGTCTTCCTCTCCGCCAACACCATGTACTGGCAGGTGGAGCTCGGCCCCTCCCCGTCCGGGGTCCCCGACCGCCTGCTCACCTGCCGCAAGCGCCGCGGCCCCGGCCGTTCCGCGCTCTGGCGCGAGGTCGACCGCCCCGAGCAGCGCCTGCTCGGCATCCAGTACGCGGGGCGGGTGCCCGAACCGCACCCGCTGGTCGTACGGAACGCGGAGCACTGGCTCTGGGAGGCCACCGGCGCCGGCGAGGGCGACGAGCTCCCCGGCCTGGTCGCGGGCGAGGCCGACCGCTACTTCCCGCGCACGGCGCTCCCCGAGCACGAGGGCCGCATCCTGCTCGCCCACTCGCCCTACCGGGACGGCGACGGCGCCGTCCGCCACCAGGAGACCTCGCTCTACAAGGCGCCCTCGGGCGCCTGGGTCTTCGCCTCCGGCACCTTCGCCTGGTCCCCGGCGCTCGACCGCCCGGGCCATGTCGATTCCCGGATCCAGCGCGCCACGGCGAACCTCCTCGACCGCATCTGCAAGAGGGAGTGACCGGGGAGCGCCGGGACCGGACGGGCCCGGCCGTCACGCCCCTCCCCGCATGCGAGAGAATCGGACTCGCTCCTGGATCAACCTACGCGGAGGAACCGTGTCCGGATTCGTAGAAAAGCCCGAGCCCGTCCAGGTCCCGGGCCTTACCCATCTCCACACGGGCAAGGTCCGCGACCTGTACCGGAACGAGGCCGGGGACCTCGTCATGGTCGCCAGCGACCGCATCTCCGCGTACGACTGGGTCCTGCCCACCGAGATCCCCGACAAGGGCCGGGTCCTCACCCAGCTCTCGCTGTGGTGGTTCGACCAGCTCTCCGACCTGGTCCCGCACCACGTGATCTCCACCGAGCTCCCCGCGGGCGCCCCCGCCGACTGGGCAGGCCGCACCACGATCTGCAAGTCGCTCGACATGGTGCAGGTCGAGTGCGTCGCCCGCGGCTACCTCGCCGGCTCCGGGCTCCTGGAGTACAACGCGTCCCGCACGGTCTGCGGCGTCGCGCTGCCCGAGGGCCTCACCGACGGCTCCGAGCTGCCCGCGCCGATCTTCACCCCGGCGACGAAGGCCGCCGTCGGCGACCACGACGAGAACGTGTCGTACGAGGAGGTCGCCCGCCAGGTCGGCGCCGAGACCGCCGCGCAGCTGCGCCAGACGACCCTCGCCGTCTACGGCCGGGCCCGGGACATCGCCCGCGAGCGCGGGATCATCCTGGCGGACACGAAGTTCGAGTTCGGTTTCGACGGGGAGACCCTCGTCCTCGCCGACGAGGTCCTCACCCCGGACTCCTCGCGCTTCTGGCCGGCCGACCTGTGGGAGCCGGGTCACGCCCAGCCCTCGTACGACAAGCAGTTCGTCCGGGACTGGCTGACCTCCCCGGCCTCCGGCTGGGACCGCAAGAGCGAGACCCCGCCGCCGCCGCTCCCGCAGGAGGTCGTCGACGCGACCCGCGCGAAGTACCTGGAGGCGTACGAGCTCCTGACCGGCAAGGCCTGGTCGGACGCCTTCTAGGGCCTGTCCGGCGGATCACGGCCGGACAGGCCCTAAGGCGCACGGGACACACGAAGAAGCCCCCGGTCGGATCGACCGGGGGCTTCTTCACTGAGCGGACGACGAGATTCGAACTCGCGACCCTCACCTTGGCAAGGTGATGCTCTACCAGCTGAGCCACGTCCGCATGCGCCGTAGCGCGGGGCTAACTATACCCATCCTTTCGCCTGTGCGAGACGCACGGCCGTGTGACGGTTCTCGGCACCGAGCTTCGCGGCGGCCGAGGAGAGGTAGTTCCGGACGGTTCCGGGGGAGAGCGAGGCGCGCCTGGCGATCTCCGTGACGGGCGCTCCGTCGGCCGAGAACTCCAGGACCTCGGCCTCGCGGGCGGTCAGCGGGGAGTCCCCGGCGGCGATGGCGTCGGAGGCCAACTCCGGGTCCACGTAACGGTTTCCGGCGTGGACGGTACGGATGATCTCGGCGAGCCGCTGGGCACTGACGGTCTTCGGAACGAAGCCGCGGACGCCGGCGGAGAGGGCCCGCTTGAGGTGCCCGGGGCGGCCGTGACCGGTCACGATCATGGTCCGGCAGGAGGGCAGTTCCTCGCGGAGGGATGTGGCGACCGTCACACCGTCGGCGCCCGGCATCTGGAGATCGAGCACGGCGACGTCGGGCCGGTGGGCGAGCGCCATGGCGAGCGCCTCGGGCCCGGTCGCGGCCTCGGCGACGACGACGAGGTCGTCCTCGAGCCCGAGCAGCGCGGCGAGGGCACCCCGGATCAGATGCTCGTCATCGGCGAGCAGCACGCGCACGCGTACGGACTCGGTCATCGCTCCCCCTCGGTACGGGTCTCGGTACGGGCTCCGGCCCAGGTCTCCGCCCGGGTCTCCGCCCGGGCCTCCGGGACGCGGTGGCCTCCCGGGCGGGTCGGGGGCGGCAGCGGAATGCGGGCGGCCACCCGGAACGTACCGTCGCCGCCGGGGCCCGCGTCCAGGCTTCCGCCGACGGCAGCGATCCGCTCGCGCAGTCCGGCGAGCCCGGAACCGGTCCGTGTGGCGGCGCCCCCGCCGCCTGCCCGTTCCACCCCGTCGTTCTCCACGGTCAGCACCACGGCGCCGCCCTCCTCCCGTACGGCGATGGCGCACCGCCGCGCGTCCCCGTGCCGCAGCACGTTCGTCGTCGTCTCCCGGACGACCCAGCCGAGCGCGGCCTGCACCTCGTCGGGGAGGGCGGGCACGTCGGACGTGACCTCGCAGGCGATCCCGGCGGCGTCGAGCACGCCCCTGGCGCCCTCCAGTTCCACCCGTAGATCGGCCTCGCGGTAGCCGCGTACGACGTCCCGCAGCTCTCGCTGGGACTCGCGGGCGATCCGCTGGACCTCGGTCATCTGGTCGACGGCCTCGGGGCGTTCGCGCCGGGCGAGCTGGACGGCGAGCTCGCTCTTGAGGGCGATCACGGACAGGTTCCGGCCGAGGATGTCGTGGAGGTCCCGGCCGAACCGCAGCCGCTCCTCGGCGACGGCGAGGCGGGCCTTGAGGTCGCGGGAACGTTCCAGCTCCCAGACGATCTTCATCAGCCAGGCGGAGAAGCCGCAGGCGGCGACGAGGAAGTAGCCGCCCACGGTGATGGCGACGGCGGAGCCGAGGCCCTCGGCCGGGTGGAGGCCCGCGAGCGCTGTCGCGGCGCCGGTGACGAGGGCCGTGCCGGGGACGACGTACAGCATGCGCCGGGTCCGGCGCACGCAGAGCACGAGGCCGCTGAGGGTGAAGGAGACCATGCCGACGACGACGGAGACCGCGGATTCGGCGGCTTCGAGCGCTCCCGTGGCCCGCAGCACGATGACGGCCAGGGCTCCCGCCGCCGTGAGGGCGATCTGCGCGGCGGCCAGCCGGACCGGCCGGTCGCGCCGGTCCAGGACCCAGTCCAGGGCGCGCGAGGAGAGCACGGCGTTCAGCACGGCGTGCGCGCAGACGAGCAGCGTCAGCGCGAGCGCGAGGCCGAGGGGGGTGGCCGCCGGGTCGTCACCGGCTTCCGCGACCGGCACCAGGCCGATCGAGGCGATCTCGACGACCGCGAAGAAGTGGAAGCTCCACCGCGTGTACAGCTCCACCTTGGCCGCGTTCCCGCGCCGGCTCCACCACCCCGTCAGCCTGGACACGTGCCCGGCCTCCCTTCCCCTACCCCGTCTACCTGCGGGGTTCCCAGCGGAACCACTTCCGGACAGCAAACACGGTGAGGACACCCCAGGCCAGCGTGTTGAGCACGGCGGTCACGAGGTCCTTGGTGTCGCCGACGCCGAGCCAGCCGGCCCGGACGAGCTCCATGACCCCGCTGAGCGGCAGCAGTTGGGCGAGGCTCGCGACGACGTCGGGGAGGAGGTCGCGGGGGACCATGAGCCCGGAGCCCATCGCGGAGACCAGGAAGAACGGCATGGTGGTGAGGCCCGCGCTCTCGACGTTCCGCGTGATGGCGGTGGTCGCGGCGGCCAGCCCCACGAGCAGCGGGATGGCGGCGAGCAGGCCGAGGACCAGCAGGTCGGGACGGTGCGGTGCGGGGACGTCGAGGACGAGGGCGCCGCCGACGGACAGGACGGCGCACTGGACGAGGGCGATGGCGGCGGACGGGAGCGCGGCGCCGCCGAGGATCTCCGGGTCGGTGGCCTCGCCGGTGCGCAGCCGCTTGAGGACGAGTTCCTCGCGGCGGGCCACGAGGGCGGAGGTGAGGCCCATGTAGACGACGAGGACGAGGACGAGTCCGGTCCCGCCGACGAGGGTGGCCGCCGCCATGCCGCCGGGGAGCTCCTCCGGGCCCATCTGCCCGAGCGAGGACCGCAGCAGGAAGATCATGAGCAGCGGCATGAGCAGGGCGATGAAGAGGTTGTTCTTGTTCCGGCCGAGGAGGGTGAGTTCGGCCCGCCCGAGGGCGAGGATCCGGGTGCGTGCCACGGTGGTCGAGCTCATCGGACGTCGGCCTCCTGCCGGTCGGTGTCGGACGCGATTCCGGTGCCGGACGCGATTCCGGTGCTGGACGCGATCCCGGTGTCGGACGCGATCTCCAGGAACGCCTCTTCGAGGGTGGCCGAGCGGGCGTCGAGCCCTTCGAGCCGTACGCCGTGTTCCCGGGCCCAGCCGAGGAGTTCGCCGAGCGCGTCCTGGAGCTCGTACGTACGGATCTCGACGCGTCGGCCGTCCGCGGCGGCCCGCAGGCCCAGCGGGAGGCGCGCGGCGGGGACGTCGGCGGGGAGGGCGAAGCGGATCCGGGCGGGCCGGGCGGCGGTGACCTCGGCGGGCGTCCCGGAGAGGACGATCTGCCCGGCGTGCATGATCGCGAGCCGGTCGGCGAGGGACTCGGCCTCCTCCAGGTAGTGCGTGGTGAGGAGGACGGTGGTGCCGCCGTCGCGCAGCCGCCGGACGAGCTCCCAGGTGTCGCGGCGGCCCTCCGCGTCGAGGCCGGTGGTCGGCTCGTCGAGGAAGAGGACCTCGGGGCGGCCGAGGAGCGCGAGGGCGAGGTCGAGGCGGCGCCGCTCGCCGCCGGAGAGCTGCTTGATCCGTACGCGCTCCCGCCCGGTGAGCCCGGTCTCGGCGAGGGCTTCGGCGGCGGGCCTGGCGTTGCTGGTGCAGCCGGCCCACATCCGTACGGTTTCGGCCACCGTGAGATCGCTGGGGAAGCCGCCTTCCTGGAGCATCACGCCGATGCGGGGGCGGACGGCGGCCCGCTCGCGGTACGGGTCGTGGCCGAGGACCCGGGCGGTTCCGGCGCTCGGGGCGGCGAGGCCCTCGAGGAGCTCGACGGTGGAGGTCTTGCCGGCGCCGTTGGTGCCGAGGAGGGCGAAGATCTCCCCGCGGGGGACGGTGAAGGAGAGGCCGCGCACGGCCTCGAAGCCGCCGGAGTAGCTGCGGCGCAGGCCTTCCGCTTCGATCGCGTTGGTCATGTACCCAGACTCGGGGCGGCGCGGGGCGTTCGGCAGTGCGCGCTGTCACCGCCCTGACTGACAAATGTCATGCGGGGAGGTGCAGGGTGCACACGTCGAAGGCCCCGGTTCAGAGAACCGGGGCCTTCGACTTTCCTGAGCGGACGACGAGATTCGAACTCGCGACCCTCACCTTGGCAAGGTGATGCTCTACCAGCTGAGCCACGTCCGCATGCCTCCGACCGACTTTCATCGGGCGGTGCGAGCACCACTCTACCTGATGCACCGGAGTGCTTGGTAATGCGATGCAGAGCGGGTGACAGGAATTGCACACTGCGCCTTCCCCCTGGAAGGGGGATGTTCTGCTACTGAACTACACCCGCACGCTGCGTGAGGTTCGGCTTTGCGGCCTTGCCCCTCGGCGTGTTCCAGACTCTAGCGGATCATGGGGGGTGGAACGCAAATCCGCTCCCGGGCCCCGCCGCGCGGCTCCCGGGCCCCGCACCTGGGCTCCGCTCAGCTCGCCGCGCGGAAGGCCTCGTACACCCTCTTCGGGATGCGGCCGCGGGCCGGCACGTCCATCTTGTTGGACTGGGCCCAGGCGCGGACCGCCGCCGGGTCGGGGGCGAGCGAGGTGTGCGTGAAGGTCGCGGCGGAGGGGCGCCTGGTGGCGCCTGTCACGTTTCCGGACCCGGACGACTGCTTGCGGCCGGCGGCGAGGTAGGGCGCGAGGGTCTTGCGGAGTTTCTCGGCATTGGCAGCATTCAGGTCGATCTCGTATGTCCTGCCGTCGAGGCCGAACGCGACCGTTTCAGCTGCTTCTCCACCGTCGATGTCGTCGGAGAGAGTGACTACCACTCGCTGAGCCACGGATATCGGTCCTTTCCTGCGGCCGCCGGGGTCGCGAGGTGCTTGTGGCACCTCTGACGTGCGGCGATGCCGGACGGTCGGCTGTGCCGAAGCAATGCTGTTCTGCTCTGGATTCCTTTGTACAGCGGCGGGCATCGCATTGTGAAGCCCCGGCAATTGTTTCAGCGTGTCCCGCCGGATTGGGGCCCGCAATATTTCGCTGGAATTTTGTGCGCGGATGTGCACGCGCGATGCGGGACGGGTTCGTGGTCCGTTCGCGGATGGTTCATGGAGCTTTGGTGATCTCTTTGGAGGATCCTTCAGATCTCTACCCGCGTAGAATTTGGAGGCAGGTACGCTGAGCGGACCGCCCACGCAACACACCACCGGGAGTGCCAGTGGCACGCGTCGTAGTCGACGTCATGCTCAAGCCGGAGATTCTGGACCCTCAGGGGCAGGCGGTGCAGCGTGCACTGCCTCGCCTGGGATTCGCCGGAGTCACCGACGTCCGTCAGGGGAAGCGCTTCGAGCTGGAGGTGGAGGGACCGGTCGACGACGCCGCCCTCGCCCGCATCCATGAGATGGCCGAAACCTTCCTTGCCAACACCGTGATCGAAGACTTCGTCGTGAGGGTCGAGTCGTGACCGCACGCATCGGCGTCGTCACCTTCCCCGGAACGCTCGACGATCAGGACGCGCTGCGTGCCGCCCGCCTGGCGGGCGCCGAGCCCGTCTCGCTCTGGCACCGCGACAAGGACCTCAAGCAGGTCGACGCCGTGGTCCTGGCCGGCGGCTTCTCCTACGGCGACTACCTGCGGGCCGGAGCCATCTCCCGCTTCTCGCCGGTGATGGAGACGATCATCGAGCAGGCGAAGGCGGGCATGCCCGTCCTCGGCATCTGCAACGGCTTCCAGATCCTCACCGAGGCCCACCTGCTGCCGGGCGCGATGCTGCGCAACAACCACCTCCACTTCATCTGCCGCGACCAGAAGCTGCGGGTGGAGAACGCGGAGACCGCCTGGACCTCTGACTACGTCAAGGGCCAGGAGATCGAGGTCCCGCTCAAGAACATGGACGGCCGGTACGTCGCCGACGAGCGCACGCTCGACGAGCTGGAGGCCGAGGGGCGGGTGGCCTTCCGCTACCTGGACGTGAACCCCAACGGCTCGCTCCGCGACATCGCCGGCATCACCAACGCCGCGGGCAACGTGGTCGGCCTCATGCCGCACCCGGAGCACGCCGTCGAGCCGCTGATCGGCACCGGCAAGACGGACGGCCTCGGTTTCTTCACCTCGATCCTCAAGAAGCTGGTCAACGCCTGATGAGCCTCGACACCGTCAAGCACGCGAGCGAGACGCCGGACAGCGAGCAGCCCTGGAAGGAGCTCGGCCTCAAGGAGGACGAGTACGCGCGCATCCGCGAGATCCTCGGCCGCCGTCCCACCGGCGCCGAGCTCGCCATGTACTCCGTCATGTGGTCCGAGCACTGCTCCTACAAGAGCAGCAAGGTCCACCTGAAGCAGTTCGGCGAGAAGACCCCCGTCAACGACGCCATGCTCGTCGGCATCGGCGAGAACGCCGGCGTCGTCGACGTCGGCCAGGGGTACGCGGTCACCTTCAAGGTCGAGTCGCACAACCACCCCTCGTACATCGAGCCCTACCAGGGCGCGGCCACCGGCGTCGGCGGCATCGTCCGCGACATCCTCGCCATGGGTGCCCGCCCGGTCGCGGTCGTCGACCCGCTGCGTTTCGGCGCGGCCGACCACCCCGACACCAAGCGCGTGCTGCCCGGTGTCGTCGCCGGCATCGGCGGCTACGGCAACTGCCTCGGCCTGCCCAACATCGGCGGCGAGGTCGTCTTCGACTCCTGCTACCAGGGCAACCCCCTCGTCAACGCCGGCTGCATCGGCGTGATGAAGCACGAGGACATCCACCTCGCCAAGGCCTCCGGCCCCGGCAACAAGGTCATCCTGTACGGCGCCCGCACGGGCGGCGACGGCATCGGCGGCGTCTCGGTCCTCGCGTCCGAGACCTTCGACGACACCAAGCCGGCCAAGCGCCCCGCCGTCCAGGTCGGCGACCCCTTCCAGGAGAAGCTCCTCATCGAGTGCACCCTGGAGATCTTCCAGGAGAAGCTCGTCGCGGGCATCCAGGACCTCGGCGGCGCCGGGCTCTCCTGCGCCACGTCCGAGCTGGCCTCCGCGGGCTCCGGCGGCATGCGGGTCGACCTGGAGAAGGTCCACCTGCGCGACGCCACGCTCTCGCCCGAGGAAATCCTCATGAGCGAGTCGCAGGAGCGCATGTGCGCGATCGTCGAGCCGCAGCACGTCGACCGCTTCCTGGAGATCTGCGAGAAGTGGGACGTCATCGCGGTCGTCATCGGTGAGGTCACCGAGGGCGAGCGCCTGGAGATCTTCTGGCACGGCGAGCAGATCGTCGACGTGCCGCCGCGCTCCGTCGCCCACGAGGGCCCGACCTACCACCGGCCGTACGCGCGCCCGGACTGGCAGGACGCCCTCCAGGCGGACGACGCGGGCAAGCTGCCCCGTCCGCAGGACGGCGCCGAGCTCAAGGACCAGGTCCTCAAGCTCGTCTCCTCGCCGAACCAGGCCTCGAAGTCCTGGATCACGGACCAGTACGACCGGTTCGTGCAGGGCAACACGGTCCTGGCGCAGCCCGAGGACGCCGGCATGGTCCGCATCGACGAGGAGACCAACCTCGGCGTGGCCATGGCGACCGACGGCAACGGCCGGTACGCGAAGCTCGACCCGTACACGGGTGCGCAGCTCGCGCTGGCGGAGGCGTACCGCAACGTCGCCGCCTCCGGTGCCAAGCCGCTCGCCATCTCGGACTGCCTGAACTTCGGTTCGCCCGAGGACCCGGCCGTGATGTGGCAGTTCGCCGAGGCCACCCGTGGTCTCGCGGACGGCTGCCTCCAGCTCGGCACCCCGGTCACCGGCGGCAACGTCTCGCTCTACAACCAGACGGGCGAGACCGCGATCCACCCGACGCCGGTCGTGGCCGTGCTCGGTGTGATCGACGACGTGAACCGCCGTACGCCGATCGCCTTCGCGGAAGAGGGCCAGCTCCTCTACCTGCTCGGCGACACGCGCGAGGAGTTCGGCGGCTCGGCGTGGTCCGAGGTCATCCACCAGCACCTCGGCGGCATGCCGCCGGCCGTGGACCTCGACCGCGAGAAGCTGCTCGGCGAGATCCTCATCTCGGCCTCCCGCGACGGCATGATCGACGCGGCGCACGACCTGTCCGACGGCGGTCTCGTGCAGGCGGTCGTCGAGTCCTGCCTGCGCGGCGGGAACGGCGCGCGCCTGGTCGTCCCCGAGGGCCTGGACGCCTTCACCTTCCTCTTCAGCGAGTCGGCGGGCCGTGCGGTCGTCGCCGTCCCGCGCAGCGAGGAGCTCCGCTTCACCGACATGTGCGGTGCGCGGGGCCTGCCGGCGACCCGCATCGGTGTCGTCGACGGCGACGCGGTGGACGTGCAGGGCGAGTTCGCGCTCTCCCTCACGGAGCTCCGCGAGGCCCACGAGGCCACGATCCCGGCCCTGCTGGCCTGATCGTCGGTACGCGTACGGTGTGAGCCCCCGCCCCTTCCGGGTGGGGGCTCTTCCGCGTCCTCAGCCGTCCAGGGAGTAGAAGGCGTCGAGCTCGTCGATGTCCTCCACGCATTCGTCGATGTCGGAGACCTTGTCGCCGATGAGGGTGAAGAACAGGGCGCCGGGCATCTCGATGCCCCGGTCGCCGTGTTCGGCGAACCACGTGTGGCTCGCGATGGCGTGGCCGCGTCCGTCGACGCTGATCGTGCCCAGCTCGACGCGCATGGTGCCGCCGGTGTACGCGCCCAGGTCCCGGTACATGGCGAGGATGTTGTCCCGGCCCTTGAAGTGGCCGCCGAAGCGGGTGGTGCCCGGGGAGTGGTGCGTGCAGTCGCTGGTCATCATGGAGCCCAGCGTCTCCATGTCACCGGTCTTGAAGGCTTCGTAGCCCCGCCGCACGAGGGCGGCGTCGGGGTGCTCGTGGTGGGTCATGGTCCCGTCACAGCCTCTCGCGGAAAAGGGGACCTTCCTTCTCCAGTCTCGGCGCTAGCCTCGGGCCATGCCACCCGCCAAGAAGCGCCCCCGCCGGTACGACTCCGCCAAGACCAGGGCCGCCGTGCTCGCCCAGTTCGGGCATGTACGGGACGCGGCCGCCGCGCTGCCGTCCGAGGCGCTCGACGGGCCGACGCGGCTCGGCGACTGGACCGTACGGGAGCTGCTCGCGCATCTGACGATGGTGCTCGGCTCGCTCTCGCAGCGCCTCGCGGAGGCGGAGCCCGTACGGCGTGAACTCGCTCTCGCCGACTGGCCGCTCGCGACCGCGAAGGGTGCGGCCGGCATCGACGAGGACACCCGGGCGATCGCCACGGACGACCTGCCGGCGCTGTTCGACCGGACGCTCGCGGTCTTCGAGGAGCGGCTCGCGGCGGCCTCCGACGAGCGGCTCGTGACGACCCGCTTCGGGGCGATGTCCCTGGGCGACTTCCTCGTGACCCGGACCGTGGAGCTGGTCGTCCACACCGACGACCTGAACGCGGCGACCGGCGCGGACGTCCCGTACGACCGGCAGGCGCTCGCGGCCTGCGCCCGGCTCCTCGCGGACGCCCTCGCGACGAAGGCCCCCGGCGGCGCGGTGGAGGTGCGGATCCCGCCGTACGCGGTCGTGCAGTGCGTGGAGGGTCCCCGGCACACCCGGGGCACCCCGCCCAACGTCGTCGAGACGGACCCGCTGACCTGGATCAGGCTGGCGACGGGCCGGACGGAGTGGGCGGCGGAGCGCGAGGCGGCCCGCGTGAGCGCGAGCGGCGAGCGGGCCGATCTGACGGACTTCCTGCCCGTCATGGGGTAGCCCGCGGAACCGTACGGGGGCCGGCTCCGTCCCACCTCCATGCCGAAGCCCCGCGCCGCACTCGCCGCCCTGGTCCCCCTCGCCCTCCTCCTCGCCGCCTGCGGGACCGCGGGAGGTCGCGGCGCGACCCCGGCGGGGACGCTCGATCCCGGGATCCCCCTCGCGGGGACGTACTGGACGATCGACGCCGTCACGATCGACGGCCGCAAGGCCGTCGCTCCGCCCGGCGCGCATGTCGAGTTCGCGGAGGACGGCAGCGCCAAGGGCAGCACCGGCTGCAACGCCTTCGGGGTCTCGGCCGCCGTCGACGGCTCGACCGTCACCGTGACGCAGCAGGAGATCAGCATGATGGCCTGCACCGGCGACCGGGGGCGCTTCGAGAGGGACCTGATCGCGGCCTTCTCGGGTCCGCTGAAGGCCACGGTCAAGGGCGAGCGGCTCACCCTGGCCTCGGCCGACGGCGCCAGGAGCCTCGCCCTGACCTCGGAGCCGGACGCGCCGCTGCGGGGCACCACGTGGAAGATCGACTCCCTCGTCTCGGGGGATTCGGCCTCCTCGCTGCCGGAGGGCAGCGGTGCGAAGGCGAAGTTCACGATCGGCGAGGACGGCCGGGTCTCCGGCAACCTCGGCTGCAACAACTTCTCCGCCGCCGCCCGCGTCGACGGCACCACCCTGACGGTCGAGGGCCCTGCGGCGACCACCCGCATGATCTGCACGCCGCCGCAGATGCGTCTGGAGACGAAGCTGTACGAGCTCCTCGACGGACCGCTGACCTATCGGCTGAACCACCGAACGCTGACCCTCACCGACGCTTCCGGCGAGGGCCTCGGGGCCAGGGCGGAGGGGTAGCGGGAGTCGAAAGAAGGTGCACTCCGTCACATCGCCGGGGGCGCCGGGAGCTGGTACGAGCGTCCGCTCACGGGGCTGCGGGGGCCGGGAACCCTTCCGGCGCCTGCCTCGTGGGCCCCTCCAAGGCCGAGTTGATCATTTCGTGTGATCCCACGAGCCCGGCCACCTCCGCTTTTCCTCAATTCGGACCAGTGGTCGAGCCCGTCTACACTCGGAAACGTGCCACGCGGAGACGGTCGACTCAATCACGACTTGCTCCCCGGTGAGAAAGGCCCCCAGGACGCTTGTGGCGTCTTCGGTGTCTGGGCTCCGGGTGAAGAGGTCGCAAAGCTCACGTACTTCGGGCTCTACGCCCTCCAGCATCGGGGTCAGGAATCCGCGGGAATCGCGGTTAGCAACGGCTCCCAGATCCTCGTCTTCAAGGACATGGGACTTGTCTCCCAGGTCTTCGACGAGACTTCTCTCGGTTCCCTCCAGGGTCATATCGCGGTCGGTCACGCCCGCTACTCGACCACCGGGGCTTCCGTGTGGGAGAACGCGCAGCCGACGTTCAGGGCGACCGCCCACGGCTCGATCGCGCTCGGCCACAACGGCAACCTGGTGAACACGGCCCAGCTCGCCGAGATGGTCGCCGACCTTCCCAAGAAGGAAGGCCGCTCCACCCGGGTGGCCGCGACCAACGACACCGACCTGCTCACCGCGCTCCTCGCGGCCCAGGTCGACGAGGACGGCGAGCCGCTCACCATCGAGCAGGCCGCCGCGAAGGTCCTCCCCGACGTCCGGGGCGCCTTCTCCCTCGTCTTCATGGACGAGCACACGCTCTACGCGGCCCGTGACCCGCAGGGCATCCGCCCGCTGGTCCTCGGCCGTCTCGAGCGCGGCTGGGTCGTCGCCTCCGAGTCCGCCGCCCTCGACATCTGCGGCGCCAGCTACGTCCGCGAGGTCGAGCCGGGCGAGATGATCGCGATCGACGAGAACGGCATCCGCACCTCGCGATTCGCGGAAGCGAAGCCCAAGGGCTGTGTCTTCGAGTACGTCTACCTGGCGCGTCCCGACACGGACATCGCCGGCCGGAACGTCTACCTCTCCCGCGTGGAGATGGGCCGACGCCTGGCCAAGGAGGCGCCCGTCGAGGCCGACCTGGTGATAGCGACGCCGGAGTCCGGCACGCCGGCCGCCATCGGCTACGCCGAGGCCTCGGGCATCCCCTTCGGCGCGGGCCTGGTGAAGAACGCCTACGTCGGGCGCACCTTCATCCAGCCCTCCCAGACCATTCGCCAGCTGGGCATCCGGCTGAAGCTGAACCCCCTCAAGGAAGTCATCAAGGGCAAGCGCCTGGTGGTCGTCGACGACTCGATCGTCCGCGGCAACACCCAGCGCGCGCTGGTCCGGATGCTCCGCGAGGCCGGCGCGGCCGAGATCCACATCCGGATCTCCTCGCCGCCGGTCAAGTGGCCCTGCTTCTTCGGCATCGACTTCGCGACCCGCGCGGAGCTGATCGCCAACGGCATGTCGATCGAGGAGATCGGCACGTCGCTCGGGGCGGACTCGCTCTCGTACATCTCCCTGGAGGGGATGATCGAGGCGACCACCATCCAGAAGCCGAACCTCTGCCGTGCCTGCTTCGACGGCGAGTACCCGATGGAGCTTCCGGACCCCGAGCTCCTCGGCAAGCAGCTCCTGGAGACCGAGCTCGCGGCCGGCCCCGCCGCCACCGCGGCCGCCGACGCGCTCCGTCGCCCGTAAGCCCGTAGTTCCGTAGTACGACACGAAAGCTCTCATCACCATGACCGAGACCACCGGTGCCTCCTACGCGTCCGCGGGCGTCGACATCGAAGCGGGCGACCGCGCCGTCGAGCTCATGAAGGAGTGGGTGAAGAAGACGCAGCGTCCCGAGGTCCTCGGCGGCCTCGGCGGTTTCGCCGGCCTCTTCGACGCCTCCGCCCTCAAGCGCTACGAGCGTCCGCTGCTCGCCTCCGCGACCGACGGCGTCGGCACGAAGGTCGACATCGCCCGCCAGATGGGCGTGTACGACACGATCGGCCACGACCTGGTCGCGATGGTCATGGACGACATCGTCGTCTGCGGTGCCGAGCCGCTCTTCATGACCGACTACATCTGTGTCGGCAAGGTCCACCCCGAGCGGGTGGCCGCCATCGTCAAGGGCATCGCCGAGGGCTGCGTCCTCGCCGGCTGCGCCCTCGTCGGCGGCGAGACGGCGGAGCACCCGGGCCTCCTCGGCCCGGACGACTTCGACGTCGCCGGTGCCGGCACGGGTGTCGTGGAGTACGACCGGCTGCTCGGCGCCGATCGCATCCGTACGGGGGACGCGGTCATCGCCATGGCGTCCTCGGGTCTTCACTCCAACGGGTACTCGCTCGTCCGGCACGTGGTCTTCGACCGCGCCGGCATGACCCTCGACCAGCAGGTCGAGGAGCTCGGCCGGACGCTCGGCGAGGAGCTCCTGGAGCCCACGAAGATCTACTCGCTGGACTGCCTGGCCCTCACCCGGACCACGGACGTCCACGCGTACAGCCACATCACGGGCGGCGGCCTCGCGGCCAACCTGGCCCGGGTGATCCCGGACGGCCTGCACGCCACCGTGGACCGCTCCACCTGGACCCCGGGCGCGATCTTCGACCTGGTCGGCAAGGCCGGTCAGGTGGAGCGCCTGGAGCTGGAGAAGACGCTGAACATGGGCGTCGGCATGATGGCCGTCGTCCCGGCCGACTCGGTGGACGCGGCCCTCACGACCCTCGCGGACCGCGGGGTCGAGGCCTGGGTCGCGGGCGAGATCACCGAGCGCGGCGACCACGCCACCGGCGCCGAGCTGGTCGGCGACTACGCGAAGTAAGCGGTACGGGAACGGCCCCGCACCCCTCCAGGGGGCGTGCGGGGCCGTTCGCGTACGTACAGAGGCCTCAGGGGCTCCAGGGGACTCCGGAGGCTCCAGGGGCACTGCGCCCGGGTCGGGACAGCACAGAAACCCGGCCAGGTGTACCGGACCGGGTTTCGGTGATTCAGAAGGTCAAGCGCGACGTGGGGACGACGGACCGGACTCGTCGTCCTCGTCCTCGTCCTCGTCGTCGTAGAGAGACGCGTACTGCGCGTACGGGTCGTCTTCCTCGTCGTCGTCCTCGAACGGCTCGCCATTCGGCGGCTGGTTCGAAGTCGAAGCGCCCAGCTCATTGGCCAGACGCGACAGGTCAGTCCCGCCGCTGCTGTACTTCAGCTGGCGGGCGACCTTGGTCTGCTTGGCCTTTGCCCGGCCGCGCCCCATGGCTCGACCCCCTCGGTGACGGGGCTCGATGACCCCAGAGTCTTGACACGCGTTCATGATTCGGAACGGGCTCTCGACAGAGAGACCGGTCCGTAGGGCTTCAACGGTACCTGTTTCCGTCGGTCTACGGTACGCCGTGCGCATCACATACCTCGGTACAGAACCTTCGAGGCGCCCTTTCCTCGCTGGTCAGTCGCGATTTTAACCTCTTCTCGCGCGACGACCCGCCGAAGGGCGTGAGTGAAGTCTCGCCGACTTCGCTCGTTCTCCGTCCCTCCGGCGGGTCGCGCGCGGCCGGATCAGGCCCGTCGGGCGTCCGCCATCCGCTGCTCGGCGATCCGGTCGGCGGCGGCGGCCGGCGGGATGCCGTCCGCCTTCGCACGAGCGAATATGGCCAGCGTGGTGTCGAAGATCAGCGTGGCCTTCGCCTTGCACCGGTCGAAGTCGAAGCCGTGCAGCTCGTCGGCGACCTGGATCACGCCACCGGCGTTGACCACGTAGTCGGGCGCGTAGAGGATGCCGCGCTCCTCCAGGTCCTTCTCGACACCGGGGTGCGCGAGCTGGTTGTTGGCCGCGCCGCAGACGATCCTCGCGGTGAGGACGGAGACGGTCTCGTCGTCGAGGGCACCGCCGAGGGCACAGGGCGCGTACACGTCCAGGCCCTCGACGCGGACCAGGGCGGCCGTGTCGGCGACGACGGTGACCTGCGGGTGCTTGTCGGTGATCCGGCGGACCGACTCCTCGCGCACGTCCGTGATGACGACCTCGGCGCCGTCCTCCAGGAGGTGCTCGACGAGGTAGTGGCCGACCTTGCCGACGCCCGCGACGCCGACCTTGCGGCCGCGGAGGGTCGGGTCGCCCCAGACGGTCTGCGCGGCGGCGCGCATGCCCTGGAAGACGCCGAAGGCGGTGAGGACGGAGGAGTCGCCGGCGCCGCCGTTCTCGGGGGAGCGGCCGGTCGTCCACTGGCACTCACGGGCGACGACGTCCATGTCGGCGACGTAGGTGCCGACGTCGCAGGCCGTCACGTAGCGCCCGCCGAGGGAGGCCACCATGCGCCCGTAGGCGAGGAGGAGCTCCTCCGTCTTGATCGTCTCCGGGTCGCCGATGATGACGGCCTTGCCGCCGCCCAGGTCGAGGCCGGCCATGGCGTTCTTGTACGACATCCCGCGCGAGAGGTTGAGCGCGTCGGCGATCGCCGCGGCCTCGCTCGCGTACGGGTAGAAGCGGGTGCCGCCGAGGGCCGGGCCCAGGGCGGTGGAGTGGATGGCGATGACGGCCTTGAGGCCGGAGGCGCGGTCCTGGCAGAGCACGACTTGCTCGTGGCCACCCTGTTCCGAGTGGAAAAGGGTGTGCAGTACGTCAGCAGCAGGAACGCCGGTCACATCGGTCACGGTGGTGACTCCCAAGTACGAAGCGGCGGTTGCGGCCCCTCCCTAAGGGTGGGGGAGGGACCAGTTCGGCAAGAGAGTAAGTCCTACCTGTGCGTAGAACGGCCGCAGTGCCGAGGATCACCCTCTCTCGTGCGGGATCACCCCCTCCGGGAGTACCTCTCTGGGAGGATCACGCCATGTCGGTCGCCTCCTCGGTCCCCGTCCCCTACGCCTCCTATCTGCGGGTGTACGAGCCGCTGGCCGCGTTCCCCGAGCCGGAACGGAGCCACTGGGCGCGGTACGCCGAGGGGCACGCCGGGGGGACGCGCGCGCCGGGGGCGCAGGAGGAGCTGCGGCGCTCCCTCGCGGACCTGCTGCCGACGCCCGCGGTGCCGGTGCCGGTCCACGAGAGCGGGGACGCCTTCGTCGCACACCTGGACGGGGTGGTGGTGATCTGTCCGTGGCGGACGCGGCTGCGGGGCTGGCTGGCCCTGGAGGAGCTGCTGTCCGGCCCGTCCCCGTATCCGGCGTCGGTGCTGGACGCGATGCTGCCGCCGGTGGTCAGGGCGCAGGTGACGGCGGACCACGAGCGGTGGGCGGAGCGGAACCCGGACGCGCGGCCGTGGATCCGTACGGCGCTCTGGCAGGTGCCGCTGCGCTGGTTCACGCTTTTCGGGGACGAGGAGCGGGTGTACGAGCCGGGGGAGCCGGCCGGTGAGGGCGGCGGCCGGGGCCGGGCGCCGGTGCTCGTCTACCGGACGACGATGGCGCAGGCGCGGCGACGGCTCGCGCGGGCGCTGCGGGCGCTGCGGCAGGCGGCCGCCGAGGGGCCGATGACGGAGAGCCTGGTGGACGTGGGGCGCTGGCTGGAGGAGTTCCATCCGCGGGCGATGGTGGAGCTGGACTTCGGGGGCCTCGTGCACGCGGTCCCGGAGGCGTGGCTGGCGGGGGAGCGGTCGGCGGCCGGGATGGCCGAGGGGATCGCCGCGCTGCGGGCCGGGGACGGCGAGCGGGCCGACGAGGTCTACGGACGGCTCGCGGAGCGCTGGCGGGCCGTCAGGGACCTCAGGGGCGCGAACTGACATATGCCGGGCAACTTCGTCAGGTCGCCATCGACAAGACATGTCCGGCCGGTGTAGATGATCTTCAAAGGTTTTGGTGCTCGGGTCCTTCGCGCCTTCGGGCGGGGACGTTGGTCCCGATCCGGGCCTTTGGCCCAAGCGTGACGGACGGCACTTAACGCACCCTTGCGTCGATCACCCACCCTCGTGCCAAAATAGGACAAGGAGTCCGGGGAGGGTTCCTTCCGTCCAACTATGGGCGGAACGCTCGACATTGCACTCTATGGGGGGTCTGAGGACTCCTGATCGCTCTGTGACTGATCGTCACAGACGCGTGACTGTCCGTTATGGCATGGTCCATCGACTTCCGCCGCTGATGAACACCTGCGAGGGCAATTCCATCGGTTTGGCCGACGTGGCTGGACGGATGGTGTAGTTGTAGTGCCGAGGACAAGCCGTTCGTCCTATAACCGACTCGGCCCGCTTCTGCCATTTCGGGCAAGGCGGGTCAAGGTGCAGAATTTAGAGGAAAGAACCGAGATTGGTTCGGTTCTCCCGAGGAGGCCGCTCATGACCGCTCGCACCCCTGATGCCGAGCCGCTGCTGACCCCTGCCGAGGTCGCCACGATGTTCCGTGTCGACCCGAAGACGGTGACCCGTTGGGCGAAGGCGGGCAAGCTCACGTCCATCCGCACCCTGGGTGGGCACCGCCGCTACCGCGAGGCCGAGGTTCGTGCCCTGCTTGCGGGTATTCCGCAGCAGCGCAGCGAGGCCTGAGGCTCGCTCAACACCCCGCAGCACCCGTAACACCGGGCCTGTCCGGATCCCCCAATCCGGTCGCCCACCCCAAGCACTGCTGACGGTTTCCTGCCCCAACAGGCCTCCGTCGTCGATCGCACTGGACTCCGCCGGGTCCGGTGCGATCGTTTTTTTGTCCCCGCGTCCGACGGCCGGCGGGTGGTGCAATTGCACATATTAAATCTGGCTGGTGTAGGAGAGGCGTAAGTGCAGCGGTTTCTGAAACACTTTCAGTGACTCGCGTCACACCCGTCAGGCTCCGCCGTGAGCCTCTTCCGTCTCCCAGCGTCCCACCGGGAGGGCTCCCCGGGACCCGGCGTTGGTCACTCGTCGGCGGGACTTTCGTCCCTCGCCGGGCCAACACGACGAAGGCCCGCATCTTTCGATGCGGGCCTTCGTTTCGGGCGACTCTGACGGGACTTGAACCCGCGACCTCCACCTTGACAGGGTGGCGAGCTAACCAACTGCTCCACAGAGCCTTGCTCGCAGCCCCTCGTAAGCGGCTGCGAGACAGACTGTACAGCAGGTCAGGGGGTGCGGTCGAACCCGCCCGCTACGGGGCCGCGGCGTCGATCGCCTTCACGATCCGCTTGTCCGAGATCGGGTACGCCGTGCCCAGCGCGTGCGCGAAGTAGCTGACCCGCAGCTCCTCGATCATCCAGCGGATGTCGGTGACCTCCGTCGGCACCGGACGGCCCTTCGGGAGCTGTTCGAGCAGCCACGCGTACTCGTCGAGCATCTCGTGGACCTTCTCCATCCGGGTGGTGTCCCGCTGGACGCCCGTGGCCATCTGCTGGAGCCGCCGGTCCACCGCCACCAGGTACCGCATGAGGTCGGGCAGCCGCTTGAGGCCCGTACGGGTGACGAAGCCGGCCGGGACCAGCCAGGCCAGCTGCTCGCGCACGTCGGTCAGGTTGGTGATCAGCGCCAGGCTGTTCGTCGACTTGAGCCGCCGCTCGCACGCCTGCCAGGCCGCCAGGATCTGCTGCACCTGGCCCACCGTCCGCACGGTCGTGTCCACCAGGTCCGCGCGGACCTTGTCGTACAGCTTCCGGAAGGAGGCCTCGTCCCAGGCGGGGCCGCCGTGGTCCGCGATCAGCTTGTCCGCCGCCGCGGTCGCGCAGTCGTCGAAGAGGGCCTGGATCGAGCCGTGCGGGTTCGACGACAGGGCCAGCTTCTGCTGGTTGGTCAGCTTCTCCGAGGCGAACTTCGCCGGGTTCACCGGAATGTTCAGCATGATCAGCTTCCGGGTGCCCCGCCACATCGCCTGAGCCTGCTCGGCCTCCGAGTCGAAGAGCCGGACGGCGACGGTCGCGCCCTCGTCCACGAGCGCCGGGTACGCCTTGACCGGCTGGCCGCCGCGCTTGGTCTCGAAGACCTTCGTCAGGGTCCCGATCGTCCACTCCGTGAGGCCCGTGCGCTCCAGGGAGGGCCCGGAGCCGTCAGGACCCCCCGTCGCCGCCGCGGCGGCCTTGGAGAGCGCCTGGCGGGCCTTGGGGCGCAGTTTCAGCCGCAGGGTCTCCAGGTCCTTGTCCTCGGCGAGCTTGCGGCGCCGCTCGTCGACGATCCGGAAGGTCACCTTGAGGTGCTCGGGGACCTTCGCCCAGTCGAAGTCCTCGGGCGTGACCGGGACGCCGACCATGCGCTGGAGCTCGCGGGCGAGCGCGCCCGTCAGCGGTTCCTGGACGGGCACCACGGAGTCGAGGAAGCGGGTCGCGAAGTTCGGCGCCGGCACGTAGTGGCGGCGGATCGGCTTCGGCAGGGAGCGGATCAGCTCCGTGACGACCTCGCCGCGCAGACCCGGGATCTGCCACTCGAAGCCCTCGTCGGTCACCTGGTTCAGGACCTGGAGCGGGACGTGGACGGTCACGCCGTCCGCGTCGGCTCCCGGCTCGAACTGGTACGTCACCCGGAACTTCAGCGGGCCCTGCCGCCAGGAGTCCGGATAGTCGTCCTTGGTGACCGCGCCGGCCTTCTCGTTGATGAGCATCTCGCGCTCGAAGTCGAGGAACTCCGGTGCCTCGTGGCGCTTGTGCTTCCACCAGGAATCGAAGTGGGCTCCGGACACGACGTGTTCGGGGACGCGCTTGTCGTAGAAGTCGAAGAGCGTCTCGTCGTCGACGAGGATGTCCCGGCGCCGGGCGCGGTGCTCCAACTCCTCGACCTCGGTGAGAAGTCTGCGGTTGTCCGAGAAGAACTTGTGGTGCGTCCGCCAGTCGCCCTCGACCAGCGCGTTCCGGATGAACAGGTCGCGGGAGACCTCCGGGTCGATCCGGCCGTAGTTCACCTTGCGGTCGGCGACGATCGGGACGCCGTACAGCGTCACCTTCTCGAAGGCCATCACGGCCGCCTGGTCCTTCTCCCAGTGCGGCTCGCTGTAGGTCTTCTTCACCAGGTGCTCGGCGAGCGGCTCGATCCACTCGGGCTCGATCCGGGCGTTGACCCGGGCCCAGAGCCGCGAGGTCTCGACCAGCTCGGCGGACATGACGAAGCGCGGGGGCTTCTTGAAGAGCGCCGAGCCGGGGAAGATCGCGAACTTGGCGTTCCGGGCGCCGATGTACTCGCCCCGGCCGCTCTCGCGCTTCTGGTCCCGGGCCTGGCTCTCCTTGGACTCCTTCACGTCCTTGAGCCCGATGTGGGAGAGCAGGCCGGAGAGGAGGGAGACGTGCACGGACTGCTCCGGAGCGTCCTCCTCGTTGAGGTGGATGCCCATCTGCTTCGCGACCGTGCGGAGCTGGCTGTAGATGTCCTGCCACTCGCGGATGCGCAGGAAGTTCAGGTACTCCTGCTTGCACATCCGGCGGAAGGAGCTGGAGCCCCGCTCCTTCTGCTGCTCGCGGACGTACCGCCACAGGTTCAGGAAGGCGAGGAAGTCGCTCGTCTCGTCCTTGAAGCGGGCGTGCTGCTGGTCGGCCTGCGCCTGCTTCTCCGAGGGCCGCTCGCGCGGGTCCTGGATGGAGAGCGCCGCCGCGATGACCATGACCTCGCGGACACAGCCGTTCTTGTCGGCCTCCAGGACCATCCGGGCGAGCCGGGGGTCCACGGGCAGCTGCGAGAGCTTCCGGCCCTGCTGGGTCAGCCGCTTCTTCGGGTCCTTCTCGTTCGGGTCGATCGCCCCGAGCTCCTGGAGGAGCTGGACGCCGTCCCGGATGTTGCGGTGGTCCGGCGGGTCGATGAAGGGGAACTTCTCGATGTCGCCGAGGCCGGCGGCGGTCATCTGGAGGATGACGGAGGCCAGGTTCGTCCGGAGGATCTCCGCGTCCGTGAACTCCGGACGGGTGAGGAAGTCGTCCTCGGAGTAGAGACGGATGCAGATGCCGTCGCTCGTACGGCCGCAGCGGCCCTTGCGCTGGTTGGCGCTGGCCTGGCTGACCGGCTCGATCGGCAGACGCTGGACCTTCGTGCGGTGCGAGTAGCGCGAGATGCGGGCAGTGCCCGGGTCGATCACGTACTTGATGCCGGGGACGGTCAGCGAGGTCTCGGCGACGTTCGTCGCGAGGACGACCCTGCGGCCGGAATGGGCCTGGAAGACCCGGTGCTGCTCGGCGTGGGACAGGCGCGCGTAGAGCGGGAGGATCTCCGTGTTGAAGAGGTTCTTCTTCGTGAGCGCGTCCGCCGTGTCGCGGATCTCGCGCTCTCCGGAGAGGAAGACCAGGACGTCGCCCGGACCCTCCTTCTGGAGCTCGTCGACGGCGTCGCAGATCGCGGTGATCTGGTCCCGGTCCGACTCCTCGCTGTCCTCTTCGAGGAGCGGGCGGTAGCGGACCTCGACCGGGTACGTACGGCCGCTGACCTCGACGATCGGGGCGTCCCCGAAGTGGCGGGAGAAGCGCTCCGGGTCGATCGTCGCGGAGGTGATGACGACCTTGAGGTCGGGGCGCTTCGGCAGCAGCTGGGCCAGGTAGCCGAGCAGGAAGTCGATGTTGAGGGACCGCTCGTGGGCCTCGTCGATGATGATCGTGTCGTACGCGCGCAGCTCGCGGTCCGTCTGGATCTCGGCGAGCAGGATGCCGTCCGTCATCAGCTTCACGAAGGTCGCGTCCGGGTTCACCTGGTCGGTGAAGCGGACCTTCCAGCCGACGGCCTCGCCGAGCGGGGTCCTCAGCTCCTCGGCCACGCGCTCCGCGACCGTGCGGGCCGCGATCCGGCGGGGCTGGGTGTGCCCGATCATGCCCCGGACGCCCCGGCCGAGCTCCAGGCAGATCTTCGGGATCTGGGTGGTCTTTCCGGAGCCCGTCTCACCGGCGACGATCACGACCTGGTGGTCGCGTATCGCCTCCAGGATCTCGTCCTTCTTCTGCGAGACCGGGAGCTGCTCGGGATAGGTGACCGCGGGCACGCGGGAGGCGCGCCCGTCGACGCGCTCCTTGGCCTTGGCCGCCTCGGCGGCGATCTCGTCCAGGACGGCCTCACGGGCCTCGGGCTTGCGGATGCGGCGGGCGCCTTCGAGACGGCGGCCGAGCCGGTGGGAGTCCCGCAGCGAGACCTCGGCCAGGACCGACTGGAGGGCGGCGAAGGAAGTAGACATACGGCACCCAGGATCGCACCTGCGGCCGAGAAGCGGCGAACCGATTTACGAGCGCCGGGTGCGTACTGTGGAGCCCGCACTGACCGGATCCGAGGGGTTTCGCATGTTCCGCACCACCCGCGCCCTGGCGGCCGTCGCCGCGCTCGCGGGCCTGGTGCTGGGGCTGCTCCTCTCCGGGACGGCGGCCCCGACCCGTACGGCCGTCCCGACGCGTACGGCCGTCCCGGTGGTGGCGACCGCCGCCGTCCCGCACGCCGTCGCCCAGGCCCTGTCCCCCTCCTGCGACCCCGGGCACGCCGTCGGCGCGGGCGCCTCAGCCCCCGCCGTACCGCCGCGCGCGCACGGGTTCGCCGAGGTCCTCCCGGCCCTCGCCGCCGACCGGGCGACCTGCGCGGCCGGACCCGCGCGGGAGCCGGGCCGGGAAGCGGCGCCGGGCCGCGAGCCGCCCGGGCGCGCCGCGCCCACCCCCCTGGAGCTGTCGGTCCTGAGGGTCTAGACGGACGGCCCCCGCCGGTCGTCCGTCCTCCTTCCCCGCCCTCCCTCAGGAGCGTTTCCGCATGTCCAGCACCAAGAGCAAGTCCAAGCCCGTCGCGATCGTCTCCGGTGTCGTGGCCGCCGCCGTGCTGCTCGGCCTCGTCTCGTACACCGCGACCAAGCCCGACCCCTCCGGCTCCTCCGGTTCCTCGTCCGTCGCCGAGGTCTCCGCCGACCCGTCCGCCGGCGTCTACCCCGAGCTGGAGGCGTACGCCCGCCGCGACGCCTCCGACAAACTCGCCCTGGGCCGCGCCGACGCCCCCGTCGTCCTGATCGAATACGCCGACTTCAAGTGCGGCTACTGCGGGAAGTTCGCCCGCGACACCGAGCCCCTCCTCGTGAAGAAGTACGTGGACGAGGGCACCCTGCGCATCGAGTGGCGGAACTTCCCGATCTTCGGCGAGGAGTCCGAGGCCGTCGCCCGCGCCTCCTGGGCGGCCGGACAGCAGGGCCGGTTCTGGGAGTTCCACAAGGCCGCGTACGCCGAGGGGGCCAAGGAGAAGGGCTTCGGCAAGGAGCGCCTGACCGCCCTCGCGAAGGAGGCCGGGGTCGCCGACCTCGCCCGGTTCACCCGGGACAGCGAGGGCACGGCGGCCCGCGCGGCCGTGAAGAAGGACCAGGAGCAGGGGTACTCCCTCGGCGCCACCTCCACCCCGTCCTTCCTGGTCAACGGCCGGCCGATCGCCGGAGCGCAGCCCCTGGAGACCTTCACGGACGCCATCGAGGCGGCGGCGAAGACGGCGGCGGCGAAGGACAGGACCGAGGCGAAGCGGTGACCTCGGGAATCGGCTACTTCGCCGCCTTCCTCGGCGGCCTGCTCGCCCTCCTCAGCCCGTGCAGCGCCCTGCTCCTGCCGGCCTTCTTCGCGTACTCGATCGACACCCGCGCGAAGCTCGTGGCCAGGACCGGGATCCTCTACGCGGGGCTGGCGACCACCCTCGTCCCGCTCGGCGCGGCCGGCTCCTTCGCCGGACGGTTCTTCTACGGCCACCGGGACCTCCTGGTGACCGTCGGCGGCTGGCTGATCATCGGGCTCGGCGTCCTCCAGATCCTCGGCCTCGGCTTCGCCTCCCGCCGGCTCGCGGAGGCCAGCGGACGCATTCGGCCCACCTCGGCGATCTCCGTCTACGCCCTGGGGCTCGTCTACGGCCTCGCCGGCTTCTGCGCGGGCCCGATCCTCGGCAGCGTCCTCACCGTGGCGGCGCTGAGCGGGAGCCCGGCCTACGGGGGCCTGCTCCTCGCGGTGTACGCCCTGGGCATGGCGGTCCCGCTCTTCGTCCTCGCGCTGCTCTGGGAGCGGTATGACCTGGGCGGCAGGCGCTGGCTGCGGGGCCGCCCGATCCGTGTCGGGCGCTTCGAGGTCCACTCGACCTCACTGGTCTCGGGCCTGTTCTTCATCGGCCTCGGCACGCTCTTCCTCGTCTTCGACGGGACGACCGCCCTGCCGGGCCTGCTGTCGGTGGACACCTCCTTCGCCGTGGAGGAGCGGGTCGCCGAGCTGGGCCGCGCGGTGCCGGACTGGGCGCTGCTGATCGCGGTGGTGGCCGTGGTGGCGGGCGCCTTCGCGCTGCGGAGCCGTAAGACCCGGCGAGGCTGAGGCCTGCCGCCTGTCCCTGTTTCACGTGAAACCTTCTGTTTCACGTGAAACAGGGGCACACATCCCTCCGCGCGCACACGAAGAAGGCCCCGTTCTTGCGAACGGGGCCTTCTCTCTGTGGCTGGGGCCGGGGTCGAACCGGCGACCTATCGCTTTTCAGGCGATCGCTCGTACCAACTGAGCTACCCAGCCACGAAGCTGTTTCCAGCTTCAGCGACTCTGACGGGACTTGAACCCGCGACCTCCACCTTGACAGGGTGGCGAGCTAACCAACTGCTCCACAGAGCCTTGCGTTGTGCGAGCACTAGTCTCGCACACGTTTACTGCGTACCCCCAACGGGATTCGAACCCGTGCTACCGCCTTGAAAGGGCGGCGTCCTGGGCCACTAGACGATGAGGGCTAACGGACCCACCTGCGCACTTCTCAGTGCGTCGGGGACGTGAGAAGCATATGGGATGCCGGGCGGTATCGCCAAAACGGTTCTGGCGCGCCCTCGGCGGGGGCCTCCTTCCGGGGGAGAATGGGCCCGTGCTGGAGATGACGCGCGAGGAGTTCGAGGAACTTGTCGCCGAGGCCCTGGACCGGATCCCCCCGGAACTCGCCCGGCTGATGGACAACGTCGCGGTGTTCGTGGAGGACGAGCCCGCCCCGGACGACCCCGAGCTGCTCGGGCTCTACGAGGGGACCCCGCTGACCGAGCGCGGTGAGTGGTACGCCGGGGTGCTGCCCGACCGGATCACGATCTACCGGGGGCCGACGCTGCGGATGTGCGAGTCGCGCGAGGACGTGGTCGCGGAGACCGAGATCACCGTGGTCCACGAGATCGCCCACCACTTCGGCATCGACGACGACAGGCTGCACGCGCTGGGCTACGGCTGAGCCCGGTGCGCCGGGTCGCGCCGCGGCCGGGCCGTGCGCGCACCGTGTCTCTTGTGACGCGCGGGGAGTTGGGCAGGGCGACGCGTTGTTCCCTGCCTGTTGTGTCCTGGAGGTGCCCCCGTGCGCCATTTGCCCACCCCGGTGAGATGGGTCGCCGCCGCGCTGGCCGTCGCGGCCTGTGCCGGTCTGAGCGGCTGTATGAGTGTGAGCGACGAAGGGGCGAAGCCGGTGCCCGCCGCGTCCGGGGGGAAGCAGGGCGCGACGGCGGAGTCCGACGGCGGGGGCGGAGGCATCCCCGGCGAGGAGGGTGACGGCTCCTGGGGAGGCCGGCCGCACAAGGGCGGCGAGCCCGACGCGAAGGGCGGCACCTCGACGTCTCCCGGGCCGAGCGGATCGCCCTCGGCCTCCACGTCCCCCTCGGCGGGCGTGAAGGTCCCGGTGGAGGGCCCGACCGGCATCGACGGTGTGACGAAGCTCCCCACGGCGAGCGGCAGCGGATCGGCCTCCGGCGGCTCGACGGGCCCGGGCGGGGGATCCGCCGACGGCGGGGGTGCCGGAGGCGGCGGGAGCGACGGCTCCGGCGGCGGCAGCGGTGGGGGCGACGCGGGGAGCGGCGGCGACGGCGGCGGCGAGCCCGGTACGTCGGGCGGTGGCGGGACGGAGCCGGAACCGGAGCCGACGACGCCCGACCCGGAGCCGACGCCCGAGCCGACGACGGCGCCCCCGGAGCCGACGCCCGAGCCGACCTCGAACCCGACCGATCCGCCGGCCCCGGGTCCCGAGGCGCAGCTGGGCGGGATGCGGGCGGCGGACGGGCCGGGAGCCCCTTCGGAACCGGCTGCTTCGCCCCAGGCCGGACCGGTGTGACGTAGTCCGATTTGCCACGGGTGGGGGAGGGTGCGTATGGTGGTAGATCGTTTGATCCCATTGCCCGGCGCCGACACAGAAGAGCGCCGTGTGGCGCGTACTCTCCCTAGCCGTGGCTGACCGCATTGAGGCGGTCGATTTGCGAATTCACGGAGTTGACGGGCGCGTGCCGAGACTCCGGAAGGTTTCGCATTTCGCATGTCCATTTTCAGTTCTGACCACGCCGTCATGCCCGAGAACGACGAGATCGTCGAGGCCGTAGCCGCCTCCGAGACCGCCGAGATCGCGGACACCGCCGACGTCGTCGAGGCCCTCGACTTCGAGGCCGACGACATCGACGACACCGACGACATCGACGCGGACGACGTCGACACCGACGAGGACTCCGAGGAGTCCGACGAGCCCACCATCACCTTCGGCGACCTCGGTCTGCCCGAGGGCGTCGTGCGCAAGCTCGCCCAGAACGGCGTCACCACCCCCTTCCCGATCCAGGCGGCGACCATCCCGGACGCCCTGGCCGGCAAGGACATCCTCGGCCGTGGCCGTACCGGCTCCGGCAAGACCCTCTCCTTCGGTCTCCCGCTGCTCGCCACCCTGGCCGGCGGTCACACCGACAAGAAGAAGCCCCGCGGCGTCATCCTCACCCCGACCCGTGAGCTCGCGATGCAGGTCGCGGACGCCCTCCAGCCGTACGGTGACGTGCTCGGCCTCAAGATGAAGGTCGTCTGCGGCGGTACGTCCATGGGCAACCAGATCTACGCGCTGGAGCGCGGCGTCGACGTCCTCGTCGCCACCCCGGGCCGTCTGCGCGACATCATCAACCGCGGCGCCTGCTCCCTCGAGAACGTCCAGGTCGCCGTCCTCGACGAGGCCGACCAGATGGCCGACCTGGGCTTCCTGCCCGAGGTCACCGAGCTGCTCGACCAGGTTCCGGCCGGCGGTCAGCGCCTCCTCTTCTCCGCGACGCTGGAGAACGAGATCGACACCCTCGTGAAGCGCTACCTGGTGGACCCGATCACGCACGAGGTCGACCCGTCCGCCGGTGCCGTCACGACCATGACCCACCACGTCCTCGTCGTGAAGCCGAAGGACAAGGCCCCGGTCACCGCCGCGATCGCCGCCCGCAAGGGCCGCACGATCATCTTCGTCCGCACCCAGCTGGGCGCCGACCGCATCGCCGAGCAGCTCCGCGAGTCCGGAGTGAAGGCCGACGCGCTGCACGGCGGCATGACCCAGGGCGCCCGTACGCGCACCCTGGCCGACTTCAAGGACGGCTACGTCAACGCGCTCGTCGCGACCGACGTCGCCGCCCGCGGCATCCACGTCGACGGCATCGACCTGGTCCTCAACGTGGACCCGGCCGGCGACCACAAGGACTACCTGCACCGCTCGGGCCGTACCGCCCGTGCCGGCCGCTCCGGTGTCGTGGTCTCCCTGGCCCTGCCGCACCAGCGCCGTCAGATCTTCCGTCTGATGGAGGACGCGGGCGTCGACGCCACGCGCCACATCGTCGGCGGTGCCGGCGCCTTCGACCCGGAGGTCGCCGAGATCACCGGCGCCCGTTCGCTGACCGAGGTCCAGGCCGACTCCGCGAACAACTCGGCCAAGCAGGCCGAGCGCGAGGTCGTCGACCTGACCAAGCAGCTCGAGCGTCTCCAGCGCCGTGCCGTCGAGCTCCGCGAGGAGGCCGACCGCCTGGTGGCCCGCGCCGCCCGTGAGCGCGGCGAGGACCCCGAGGCCGCTGTCGCCGAGGTGACCGAGGCCGCCGAGGCCGAGGTCGCGGCCGCCGCCGTCGAGGCCGAGCGTGCCGCTCGCGCCGAGGAGCAGCGTCGCGAGGAGCGCCCGGCGTTCCGCGACGAGCGTGGCAACTACGAGCGCCGTGACCGTGGCGGCGACCGCGGTGGCGACCGTGGTGGCTTCCGCCGTGACGACCGCGGTGGTGACCGTGGCGGCTTCCGCCGCGACGACCGTCCGTCCGGTGGTTTCCGTCGTGACGACCGTCCCTCCGGCGGCTTCCGTCGCGATGACCGTCCCTCGGGTGGCTTCAACCGTGACGACCGTGGTGGCGACCGCGGCGGTGACCGTGGTGGCTTCCGCCGCGACGACCGCCCGTCCGGTGGTTTCCGTCGTGACGACCGCCCCTCCGGTGGTTTCCGTCGTGACGACCGTCCGTCCGGTGGCTTCAACCGTGACGACCGCGGTGGCGACCGCGGTGGCGACCGTGGCGGCTTCCGCCGCGACGACCGTCCCTCCGGCGGCTTCCGTCGTGACGACCGCCCCTCCGGCGGCTTCAACCGCGACGACCGCGGTGGCGACCGTGGTGGCGACCGCGGCGGTGACCGTGGTGGCTTCCGCCGCGACGACCGTCCCTCCGGTGGCTTCCGCTCCGGTGGCGGCGACCGTCCGTTCAACCGCGACCGTCGTGACGACCGCCCGTCCGGTGGCTTCCGCTCCGGTGGCGGCGACCGCCCCTACGGCCGTCGTGACGACCACCGCGGCTCCGGCCCGGCCGGTTCGACCGGTGGCTTCGGCCGCCGCGACGACAAGCCGCGCTGGAAGCGCAACGGCTGAGTCCGTGTGACCTGACACAGAGGCAGGGCCCGTACGAGCACTTCGGTGCTGGTACGGGCCCTGCCCCGTTTCCGCCGTCTATACCGGCGCCCGACGGGTTACGCTCGCCCGGTTGACGTGGGCGGGGGCGCGGGCCGGGGGGCCGGTGGAGTCTCCTCCGCCCTTTCCGCACTCCAGGTTTCCCCCGGGGAGGGGCCTCCTTGTCTCGTCTCACCCGCGCGCGGCGCCCGCGCGCGCGTACCGCCGTCCTCGCCGCAGCGCTCCTCGCCTCGGCCGTCGGTCTCCCGACCGCCGTGACCGCGCAGGCCGCGCCGATCGTCGGCATCGACCAGCTCGACATCACGCCCAACTGGCGGGCCGTTCCCCGCCACGAGATCGTCACCGCCCTCGGCCCGGCGGGCTACGCGCACGCCACGGAGGCCGCCGGGGCCGCGCCCGGCGGGCCCCTCGTGTGGACCGACTTCGCGAGCGGCGCGAGCGTCCCCCTGGGGTACGGGGCGTACGAGGCCGGGCACGGCACCTTCGCCGAGGCCGGCACCGGCGGGCGCTACCTCGCCGTGCGCCGCAACTCGGCCACCTCCGTGCGCGACCTGACGACCGGCACCGAGCAGGCGCTCTCCGTGCCGTCGGACGCCCGCTACCGGGCGCTGCTCGGCGAGACGCTGCTCTTCCAGACGTACGCCTCCGCCGCCGACGCCACCACGACGACCGGGTTCGTCCTGCGGAGCGCCGCCGACCAGGCGGCCGCCCCGGTCGCCGTGACCGGCTGGCCCGCCGGGGCCGACCTGGACCGGGCGCGGCTCGTCGCGGGCGACGCGTCCGTGGCCGTCCTCCGCTTCGGCCGGGTGGCCGCGCCGAGCCCGGACGGGACCCCGGAGCCGTACGCCCCGAGCGACCTCGGCGTGGTGGACCTGCGCACCGGGCGGATGACCGTGATCCCCGCTCCCGCCCCGGACGGCAACGGCGTCGCCGTCAGCCCCGACCGGATCGCCTGGGTCGACGGCTCCCGCACGGTGCACGTGCGGGAGCTCGCCGCGCCGGACGGCGCCGAGCAGACCGTCGCCCTCTCCGAGGGCCTGAGTGCCACCCGTATCGCCCTGGTCGGCGAGTGGGTCCTGGCGCTCGGCGAGGCCACCGGCGCCGACGCCTCCCTCAAGCGGCGGCTCGTCGCGCTCCACCCGGACGGGCGGACGCAGCCGATCGTGGACAAGGCCGAGGCGGAGCTGACGCAGATACCCGGCGGGGGAGCGGCCTTCGTCGGCGGCACGTCCGCCGCGGACTGGTCCCTGCTCAAGGCCGTCCCGGGCAAGGGCGGCGGCGCCCCCGCCGTCGAGAAGCTGCGCCGGGTGGAGCCCCTGGAGGCGCGGGTCGACGCGCTCGCGCTCGGCTCGGGCCGGCTGTCCACCCTGGAGCCCGACACCGGCAAGGCCGGTTTCCACTCCCGGACGCTCCCGGTCGGCCCCGTGCACACCGGCCAGTCCGGGCCCGCGTGGGCCGGGGCGGAGACGGGCCGCCTGGAGGCCGCGACCCCGCTGTTCGACAGCGGTGACGGGCGGACGGTCCACCTGGCGCGGGCGACCGCGACCGGGCCGCTCGACGTCGTCGCGCGCCGCGCGAACGGCACGACGACCCGTGTCACGACCGGGCGGAGCGAAGGCCGGATCGCCGACGTCTTCGGCCGGTGGGCCGTCTTCCAGACGGGCCGGGCGACCGCGCAGGGCCAGGTCCTCACCGGGCAGGACATGCTCGTCGTCGACCTGGACACGGCGAGGACCGTCCAGACGCGGGCGCAGCAGACGGCCGCGGCGCTGTGGGGCGACCGGCTCTACACGTCGACGGCAGTGACGGGCGAGATCGGCGGCGTCGACCTGGTCACCGGCAAGGCCCTCGGCAGGATCGCCACGAACTCCGGATGCCCGTTGACGGAGCTCCAGACCGCCGGCCGCTGGCTGTACTGGGCGTGCGCGGGCTTCGCCAAGCAGGGCGTGTACGACCTCGCCACGAGCAAGGCCGTCCCCCTGGCGGCCGGTGTCGCCACGGGCGGGCTGCTCGGCGACGGATACCTCGTGGAGCGGGGCACCGACGGGTACCTGCGGCTCACCGACTTCCACACGGACAAGGTCACGTCGGTCCGCCGCTTCGTCGTCGCCACGCAGGTGGCCGCGGCGCGGCGGGAGGCGTGGACGGTGGACCGCTTCGGCGGCGCCGTCGCGTACAAGGACGCCAGGAACCTCGTCCACGCGGTGTGGACGAACGTGCCGACCTCCGACCTCACCGTCCCCTCGTCGGGCGCGCCGGCCACCGCGCGGTCGAAGGACGGCTGGAAGGCCTCCTGGGCGCTGTCGAAGCCCGCGTCGAACTGGGAGCTGACCCTTCGCTACCCCGTCAGCTGGACCGTGATCCGCACGTACCGGGCCAACGAGACCCGGGGCCGTGTCGTGCCGCCGGTCTGGGACGGCCGGACGGCGAGCGGGTCGCCGGTGCCGAACGGCTCGTACGCCTGGGAGCTGACGGCCCGTACGGCCGACGGCAAGGGCCAGGACCTGACGCTCACCGGGACGGTCAAGGTCTCCGGCGGCCAGCCGGCCTGGCGTGACATGGCGGGCAAGGACGGCGCGGGCGACCTGCTCGTGATGGACACGACCGGGGTCGTCTCGATGTACCGGGGCAACCAGTTCGGTTCGCTCTCCGGGCGGATCGCGGGTACGGGCGTGAAGTTCCCGACCGCCTCGCTGTTCGTCCCGTCCGGCGACGTGAACGCCGACGGCTGCGCGGACGTCCTGGTCCGCGTCGGCGACCAGCTGCGGTCGTACCGGCCGGGCTGCGACAAGGTCCTCTCGGGCGCGTCGCCGTACACGCTGGTCGGCACGGGCTGGGGACAGTACGACGTCCTGACGTCCCCGGGCGACATCGACGGCGACGGGTTCGCGGACCTGGTCGCGCGTCAGACGACGACCGGCGACATGTACGTGTTCGGCGGGACGGCGGACCACCGCCTGAAGCCCCGGATCCGGATCGGCACGAACTGGAAGGTCTACAAGAAGATCGTCGGCGCCGGCGACATGAACCGCGACGGCCGCGCCGACCTGGTCGCCGTCGACGGCACGGGCGCCCTGTGGCGCTACCGCGGCACGGCGACCGGCGGGATGCTCCCGCGCGAACGGATCGGCTCCGGCTGGAACATGTACTCCGCCCTGACCGGCGTCGGCGACATCTCGGGCGACGCCTGCCCCGACCTCGTCGGCCGCGACACGACAGGCTCCCTCTACGTCCACCAGGGCACCTGCGGCAGCGGCTACGGCAGCCGCTACCGGCTCGGCGGCGGCTGGAACGTCTACAAGGGCCTGTACTGACCCACCGTCCACCCCTTCCCCCCGTCCCCCGGAACCGGCGTGCACGCACCACGCCTCGTGTCGGATACCCGATCGGTTCCGGGGGCCTCTCCGGCTATGCTGCTCAGGTGTGCTTGAGCGAGGGCCGTTAGCTCAATTGGCAGAGCAGTGGACTTTTAATCCATTGGTTGTGGGTTCGAGTCCCACACGGCCTACCTACGGCAGGCGAGGGAAACCCTCTGACCTGCTACGGAGCGCCCCGACCGGTTACGACCGGTCGGGGCGCTCCGTCGTCCCGGGACCCGTGCGTGAGCGGACGGGACAGCCGAAGACGTCTGAGGGGACAGGGACCGGCCGCTCCGGCTACAAGCGGGAGGCGGCATCCGCCCACGGTGGCATGTCGAACTCCTGGTCGATCAGGTCCTCCTCGTACCAGCCGGTGCCGGCCAGCCACGTCTCCAGCCATGTGGCCAGGCTTCCCGCATCGACGAACCAGGCGCCGGCGGGGTCCTGACCGGTGATCGCGTTCGGCTCGAAGAGCAGGACCGTTCCGTCCTCGCTCAGGCAGTCGACAGCGGCGATCATGGCGCAGCCCCAGTCGAGAATCGGCACGACTCCCTTGGGCCAGGACCACCAGGTGTCCGCGTCGGCAGGCGGTATGCGGTCGAGGTAGCCGTCGACCACGGTGTCTTCCTCGGTCGCTGTTGTTCGAGCGAGAGGGAAGAGCGTGTAGTCGGGGCCGAAGCCCCCGTCCCCCACCCGCCGGTAGAGCGCGGCCAGGAGGGGGTGCAGGGGGAAGCCAAGCCGTTCCTCGGCCCTGGCGAGGGCGTCGGCGGTGACCGGCGGTCGACGCCCTGCGCTTGTGGTAACCCTGGTCGAGACGCGCTCGATCAACTCGTCGTGCTCGTTCATGCCGGGCATCCTGCCCGACGCCTCTGACAGCCAGTGTTGGTACGGCAGACTCCCTTTGTGCCCCCAACCAGTGACCTCGCTTCGTCGGACGACATACACGCGTACCTCGTCGGGAAAGTCGACATGGGGCTGCGCCGCATCGGCATGATGGGCGGGGAGGCGACCATCAGAGTTCTGCTGGACCACTTGCTCTTCGTGGAGCGGCGGCCGGAGGCGTGGATCGAGGAACGGACCGCCCTGGAGGCTCGGGGAGCTTGGAGCTCCACGGGGCTGAGCCGTGCTTTCGCCGAGTTCCTTCCTGATGACCAGGAGTGCGGCATGGCATCTCTCTACACGGAGTTTGCGCGGCGGCAGGGCTGGTTGACGGCCGACCGGCTGCTGACCGGCGAGGAGTACGCCCGCCTTCGCGCGACCGTCGGCGACTGGGTGGTCTCAGACCGGAGCTGGTCGGACGTGACCAGCCGCTACGGGCAGCCTTCGGTACTGATCGGCGGAACCAATCCGCACTACGGCAAGGTTCTCGGCTACTTCACCGAGGACGTGCGGCAGCCGATGCTCTTCTTTCACCTCTGGAATGGCACGGACGGGTCTGACGCACCATGGCCTCCAGAGCGGACGGAGCCCGCTCTGCTTGCCGCACGGCTCGGCGACGCCCCTCTGGCGGAGGCGTTCACCTTCACACCGGAAGGGCTGCGACGGCGCCCGCAGGCCTGTGATGACCAGCTCAGCCGGTCGAGGCGTGAGCGGTCGGACTAGTGGCCGCGCTCGTCTACTTCCGGAAGATCTCCGAGGACGGGGAGCTGGTCCGCTACGAGTTCGGGGGCGATCCGGACAAGTTCACGCGGCAGCTGACCATGGGGAAGGAATCTCGCACGTCCTCGGCCGACGACGGTCTGACGGACTATGCGTTTCTCAAGGCGTCCCGGAAGATCAACGCCATGCGCGAGGAGCGCGGCCAGTGGCCGGACCGAGGCATGAGCGTGAGTTGACCGTTCTGCTCTGACCTGCTGCGGAGCGCCCCACCTGGTGGTGACCGGGTGGGGCGCTTCGTCGTCCGAGGGCTTCCTCAGGGGCCCTTGGTGTGCGGCGGGGCCGGGGGGCGGGGCCTGGACAAGGCCCTGTCCAGGGCCGTGTTCAGGGGGCCGAGGAGTTCCGGGGTTGCCGGGACGATGTCTTCGGGGGCCAGGTGGGTGGCTGTGCCGGAGCGTTGCAGGAGGCGTACGAGGGCGGGGTGGGCGCCGCAGAGGATCAGGCGGGCGTTCGCGTCGGCGAGGGTCTTCGCGTAGCGGTCGAGGAGTTTGAGCATCGCCGAGGACGGGACGTCGGGGAGGGCGCGTACGGCGAGGATCAGGGTCGCTCCCTCGGCGGGCTCCGGGAGTTGGGCCTCGATGCGGGGGAGCTCGGCGAAGAAGGACGAGCCCGCGTAGTCGAGGACCGTGACCTCGCCGGGGGTGAGGGCGCGCGGCGGGTCGGCTGTCTCCCAGTGGCCGTCGGGGCGGCGGACCAGGGCGACCAGGCGGGCCTGGCGGGCGGCCTGGGCGCAGTACAGGAGGAGGGAGAGGACCGCGCCGAGGATGATCGCCTGCTGGAGCGGGAGCTGGGTGGTGGCGAGGAAGGTGAGGATCATCGCCGCCGCCGACATCCGGGACGTGCGCAGGACCAGGGCTATGTCGTGGCGCTTTCCCCAGATCAGTTCGCCGCCGACGACGAGGATCAGGCCGCCGATCACCGGCATCGGGATGCGTTCGGCGAGGGAGCCGCAGAGAAGGACGACCAGGGCCAGGAAGACTCCGGAGACCACGCCTGCCCAGCGGGTGCGGGCCCCGGCGGAGACGGCGACGCCCGTACGGGACATGGAGCCGCCCGAGGGCAGCGCCTGGAACAGGCCGCCGGCGAGGTTCGCGTACCCCTGTGAGCGGAAGTCGCCGTTGATGTCGGAGCGCGAGCCGTCCGGGTTCGGCATCGAGGGGGCGATGCCGGCGGACTGGGCCAGGGCGACGAGGGCCACGGACACCGCGCCCCCGAGGAGGGCGGGCGCGGCGGAGAGGTCGGGGGCGGTGAAGGAGGGGAGTGAGGCGGGGATCGAGGCGATGTCCTTCACCAGTTCCACGGGTGTGGACAGGAGCGCGACCGCCACGCTCACCGTCACCATCGCGATCAGGAGCGCCACCGGTTCGAGGCGTTTGACCGTGCGCGACAGCGCCCACACCGCGATCGTGGCGACGGCGGTGAGCGTGGCGGCGAGTTTCCAGTCGGGGAGGTGCCAGAGCCAGTTCCCCAGTTGGTACAGCTTGTTGTGGCCTTGCGGTTTGTAGCCGGTCGCGTCCTTCAGGACGCCGGTGATGATCTGGAGCGCGATGCCGGTCGAGAAGCCGGTCATCACGGCGTTCGAGACGAAGCTCATCACCGCGCCGAGCTTCAGCGCCCCCATCAGCAGCATCACCGCGCCGACCATCACCGTCAGGAGCGCGATGTTCCCCGCGTCCTTCGGGTCGAGGCCCGCGTCCGACAGGACGCTCTGCGAGGTGAGCGCGATGGCGCTGGTCAGGGTGGTGACCATGAGGACGGTGCGGGAGGTGAGGGAGCCGACGACGGCCGGGACCACGCCCGCGTACAGGCCGGCGACCGGGTTGAAGCCGGCGATGGCCGCGTACGCCATGCCCTCGGGGATCGAGAACAGGCCGGTCACGGCACCCGAGGTGACGTCCGACGCGGTGGGGCGGCCGAGCTTCCGTAGTCGTCCGCGCTTCCGCAACCGCACCCTCACCCCGTGCCCCTTCCGCCGCGCCGCTTCCTCTGGAGCCTGACGGGGCGGGGGGTGGGGCACGAGCCGGGTTCGGCCGTCCGGGTGACGGCCGGAGGGGACGGGTTACGTCACCGGGGACGGGTTACGTCACCGGGAGCCCCGCGCGCATCAGTTCGCGCTCCGGGAGCTCGTCCACCTCGCGCCACGCCTGGACGCGGTGCGGGGTGATGCGGAACCAGCGGTACGGGGTCGTGAGCGTGCGCGGGTCGAAGCCCGTGCGGGCGGCGAACCGGTCACCCCGGTCCCGCGGCAGCGCGTCCATCTCCAGGACCTCCACCGTGCCGTCGATCATCGACACGTCGCGGGTGTGCCCGAGGCCGACCCGGACGCGCCGGGTCGCGGCCATGTTCCGTCCGGTCGGGCTGTTCGCCGGGGTCGAGACGAGCAGGGCCTCGCCGTCCCAGTCGAAGGAGAGCGGTACGAGGTAGGGCAGGCCGTCCGCCGAGGCGCTGGCCACCCAGACGTCGACGTCGTGGGCGAGCCGGTGCTCGGTGTCGTGGCGGCGCTGGGCGCGGGAGCGGGGTGCGGTCGTCATCGGTCGGCGCTCGCTCAGCTGTCCTGGACGAGGCCGAGGAGGTTGCCGTCCGCGTCGAGGACGGTGGCGACGAGCCGGCCGCCGCCGACGTCGTTCGCCGGGTCCTTCACGGTGGCGCCCGCGGCGGTCAGCTCGCCGATCTTCGCCTCGATGTCGTCCACGTGCCAGTAGGCGACCGGGGAGGTCAGACCCTGCGGGCCGCCGCCCGGGAGCAGGCCGATGTGCTGGCCCGCGGCCTCGAAACCGACGTAGTACGGGCCGTCGACCTGCGGTTCGACGCCGAGGAGGGCGGAGTAGACGGCCTTGGCCTTGTCGAGGTCGGAGACGGGGTGGAGGACGGTCTTGATGCCCTGGGTGGGGGACGTACCGGTCATGGTGAGCGCTCCTGGGGATCGTTCGTCGTTCGTCGTTCGTCGTTCGGCTCTTGGCCTTCGGCTTCCGGCTTTCGCCTTCGGCCGTTTGGCGTGGTTCCACCTTCGGCCACGGCGACGGATCCCGCCTCCGTGGTGACCACGGAAAGCACCACGGAAAGCACCACGGAGTCCTGGCGCCTCGGTCGATACTGATCACGTGACCACCCCAGCGATCTCCTCCCGGGAAGCCGAGGTGCTCGCGCTCCTCGGGGAGCACCTCAGCAACGCGGAGATCTCCGCGCGGTTGTTCATCTCCGTACGCACGGTGGAGTCGCACGTCTCCGCTCTGCTGCGGAAGCTGGAACTCCCGGACCGGCGGGCACTCTCGCGCCGCGCGGCGGAACAGACCCCGGCCGCGCTCGCGCCCTCCCCCCTCCCCGCGCCGCTGACGTCGTTCGTCGGGCGGATACGGGAACGGGGCGAGCTGACGGCGGCGGTGAAGGCGTACCGCCAGGTCACGGCGGTCGGGCCGGGCGGCGTGGGCAAGACCCGGCTGGCGCTCGCGGTGGCGGCGGAGCTCGCGGCTGAGTTCGCCGACGGGGTGTGGTTCGTCGACCTCGCGCCGGTCACCGACCCCGGCCGGGTGGGCGCGGCGGTCGCTGCGGCGGTGGGCGTCGGCGAGCAGCCGGGGCGCGGCGTCGACGACACGGTGGTGGCCGCGCTCGCGGACCGGCGGGCGCTGCTCGTCTGGGACAACTGCGAGCAGGTACGGGACGGGGTGGCGCCGTTCCTGGAACGGCTGCTCGCCGCCTGCCCGGGCGTCCGGGTCCTGGTGACGAGCCGGGCACGGCTGATGGTGCCGTTCGAACGGGTCTTCGCGGTGCCGCCGCTGTCGCAGGACGGGGGAGGGGAGTCGGACGCGGTCGAGCTGTTCCTCGAACGGGCGTCGGCGGTCGGGCTCGTACCGTTGGATCCGGGGGTACGGGACACGGTCGTCGCCCTGTGCGAGCGGCTCGACGGGATGGCGCTGGCGATCGAACTGGCGGCGGCGCGGTGGCCGACGCTCGGTCTGGACGGGCTCGTGGCGGGGCTGTCCGACCAGCTGAGGGTGCTGGCGGGGGGTCCGAGGGCCGCCGACCGGCACCGGTCGGTGCGCGCGGTCCTGGACTGGAGCCACGACCTGCTCGCGCCGGGCGACCGGGCGCTGCTGCGGCGGGTGTCGGTGTTCGTGCTGCCGTTCACGGCGGGGGCGGCGGCCGAGGTGGCGGGGTTCGCGCCACTGGCGGCGGACGACGTCGCGGACGGACTGGGGCGGCTGGCGGAACAGAGCCTGCTCACGGTGGTGCCGTCGGCCGGGGGCACGCGCTACCGGGCCCTGGAGACGATCCGTCAGTACGGCGCCGAGCGCCTGGCGGAGGAGGGCGGGACGGAGCCGACGACGGAGTCGGCGACGGTTCGGTCACGCCACCTGACGTGGTCGTTGTCCACCGCGTCGGAGCTGCTCCTGCTCGCTGCGGGATCAGCAGAGGCACAGGCACAGGCACAGGCACAGGCATCGGCATCAGCGCCCGAAGCGGACTGGCGGCCGCGTTTCGACGCCGTGGCGGAGGACCTCAGGGCGGCCCTGACCTGGGCGGCGTCCCGCCCCGAGCACCGTACGGACGCCCACCGCCTGGCCCTCGCCCTGGCGGAGGCCTCGTTCACCCGCAACCTCCTCGGCGAGTCCCAGGCCCGGTACGAGCAGGCCGCCGCGCTCGCCGACACCGATCCGGCCGCCCCTCTCCGGCAGGCCGCCGCGGTGGCCGGCTGCCGCCGCCTGGGCGACGACATGTACCGCCTGCACCGCGCGGCGGCCGAAGCGGGCGAAGCGGCGGGCGACCTCGCCGCCGCGGCCCGCGACCTGGCGACGGCGGCGACGACCGCCTACCGGTTTTCGAGCGAGTTCACCCGTCTCCCGCCCCTGGAGGAGATACGCGCGCTGCTGACGAAGGCCCGGGGCCTCGCCACCTCCGCCGCTACCCCCGCCGCCCTCGCGCTCGCCCGCGCCGCCGTCGACTTCGACGCCTTCGGGGCCGTTCAGGGCGGTACCGAGAACACCGTCGACGAGACCGTCGCCTCGGCCGAGCGGGCCGTCCTGCTGGCCCGGGAGGCCGGGGACCCCGTCGCCGAGTCCGCCGCGCTCGACGCGTTGTCGGGGGCGCGGAGCTGGGCGGGGGAGGCGTTCGGTGCCGCCGGGGCCGCGCGGCGGCGGGTGGCGCTCCTCGCGCCGCTCGCCCCGGCCCCGGCCCGTACGCACGAGCTGCTCGACGCGCTCGCGATGGCCTCCGGCACCGCCCTCGGCGTCGGGGAACTTGCCGAGGCGCGCCGGTACGGGCGGGAGCTCGCCGGGCATCCGCTCCTCGCCGAGGTGGGGCATCACGCCACCTCCTGGCTCCTCGTCGCGGACGCCTTCGCCGGCCGCGTCGAGGACGTGCTCACCGGGAGCGCCCGGTTCCTCGACGCCTGGGAGCGGACCGGTCGCCAGCAGTCCTTCTCGCTCGGCCCGGCTGCCGCCTCCGTCGCCATGGTCCACGGGCTGCGCGGCGACCGGGCCGCCCGCGCCGAGTGGCTCGGGATCGTCGGCCGCGCGGGGACGGCGGAGGAGTACCGCCACGGCTATGGCGCCCTTCTCGACGCCGTGGTCCTGCTCCACGAGGGCGACGCGCCCGCCGCGTTCGACCGGCTCGCGCCGGAGCCGGAGGACGTGTGGAAGTGGGTCACCTGGATCTGGCTCCACTGGTACGTCTCCGTCAGGGCCGAGGCCTCGGTCCTCGCCGGGCACCCCGAGGCCGAGGCCAGGGCCCGTATCGCCGCCGCCCGGTCCGTCGTCACCGGCAATCCGGTCGCCACCGCCCACCTGGACCGCGCCGAGGCCCTCCTCGACGGCGACTTGCCGCGCCTGCTCGCCACGGCGACGGCCTTCGAGGCGGCCGGTTCGCGCTATCAGGCGGCCCGTTCCCTGCTCCTCGCCGGGGGCGAGCACGCCGCCAGGGGCGAGGAGGCCCTCGCGCGCCTGGGGCTGGCCGCACACCACGCCGCGCACACCACGCCGCACACCACCCCGTGAAACCTTGATCTTTTTACGCCGAATGGGTCCCTCCGGCGCGCGACCTGAGGGACCGTGGAGGAGTGTGGTTCCGGAGTGCGGAGGTGGGGGGGCGTGGAGGTGCTGGAGTCGGTGGCGACGAACCAAGCCGGTGATCCGATGCGGGCGGCCCGGAGGATGGCGCGGTGCGCGCTCGCGGCGGCCGTCATGGCCGTCGCAGCGCTCCTGACCGCCCTGGGCGGGGGTCTGCTGATCCTCCTGAGCGGTCTCGTCGGCCTCGCCGTCTCCGCCGTCGGCATCTGGTGGTTCCTCGCGCACCGGGGCCCGATGCGCTTCCTCGGCGCGGTGCTGGCGCTCGGCGCACCGGCCGCGGTCTTCGTGCTGTACGTCGTCGGCGGCGTCTGGCTCAACGCGCTCGTGGCGCTCGGCCTGTGGTCCGTCGCCCTGTTCTCCGCCCGCGTCGCCCTGCGCCGCCCGGACGTCGAGCGGACGCTCGTGATGCGCGGCGAACCGGCGCCCCCGCCCCGTAACCCCGTCCTGATCATGAACCCGAAGTCCGGCGGCGGGAAGGTAGAGCGCTTCCACCTGGTCGCCCGGGCCGAGGCGCTCGGCGCGCGGGTGGTGCTGCTCGACCCGAGCGCGCACACCGACGTCACCGCGCTCGCCCGCGAGGCCGTCGCCGACGGCGCCGACCTGCTCGGCGTGGCCGGCGGCGACGGCACGCAGGCGCTGGTCGCCGAGGTCGCCGCCGAGCACGACCTGCCGTTCCTCGTCATCTCGGCCGGCACCCGCAACCACTTCGCCATGGACCTCGGCCTCGACCGCAACGACCCGTCGACCTGCCTCGACGCCCTGACGGACGGCGAGGAGCTCCGGGTCGACCTCGGGTCCGTCGCCGGGCGGCCGTTCGTGAACACGGTCTCCTTCGGGGTGTACGCGGAGGTCGTGCAGCGTCCCGAGTACCGCGACGCGAAGGCGGGCACCGCCCTGTCCACCCTCCCCGACCTGCTCCAGGGCGGTGAGGGGGACCGTCTCGACGCGACCGCCGACACCACCCGGCTCCCCGGGCAGCAGGCGCTCCTCGTCAGCAACAACCCGTACGCCGCTCCCGACCTCATCGACACCACCGAGGCCCACCGCCCGCGTCTCGACCTGGGCGAGCTCGGGGTCATCGGCATCCGCGTGGACGGCGCGGCGCAGGCCGCCGAGCTGGCGGTACGGGGGACCCAGGCGACCGGCCTGAACGTCCTGACGGCCCGTAGGGTCGAGGTCGTGGCCGATCCGAGAACCCCCAAGAGCGCCGAGGAGGTCGCCACGATCTCCGTCGCCGTCGACGGCGAGGCCCTCACCCTCCCCACCCCCGTCGTCTGCACCCTGCGTCCCGGCGCGCTGCGCGTCCGCGTGCCCCGGGACCGGCCCGGGACGGTGGTGCCCCCGCCGCCCCTCGACTGGCGCCGGATCACGGCCCTCGCCTTCCACACGCCCCACACGCCCCACCAGAGCTGACAAAGAGAACGAAGCAAGGAGCCGCGCATGACGGACATGACAGCGGAGACGGCCGAGCCCAGGACCACTCTCCGGGCCGTCCTGCACGACCTCCGCGCCGTCGACGGCGCCGTCTACGCGGCCGTGGCCGCCACACCGACCCCCACCCTCGACACGGCGCTGCGCCGCCTGTCCTCGGCGGCCGACAACTCGAAGATCTCGTTCGCCGTCGCCGCGGGGCTCGCGCTCCTCCCGGGCCGGCCCCGCGTCGCCGCCCTCGCGGGCGTCGGGGCCATCACCGTGGCCTCGGCCTCGGCCAACCTCCTCGGCAAGCGGCTGGTCCGCAGGCCGCGGCCGGACCGGGAGGCGGCCCGTGTCGTGGTGAGCCGGCACGTCCCCATGCCCGACTCGGCCTCGTTCCCGTCCGGGCACACCGCGTCGGCGGTCGCCTTCGCGACCGCCGTGGGTGTGGTCCTCCCGCCCGCCGCCGTGCCGCTCGGCGTCCTCGCGGGGGCCGTGGGCTACTCGCGGGTGCACACCGGCGTCCACTACCCCGGCGACGTCCTCGCCGGCGCCGTCCTCGGCATCGCGAGCGGCGCCGCCTCCCTGGGCGCGGTGGCCTGGGCGGCCCGCAGGAGGGCGTGACCCCGCAGGAGGACGTGACCCCGCAGGAGGAAGTGACCCGGTACCTCTCTGCCTACTGCCCGGGGTCCTCGCCCGTCAGGCCGTCCACCGATTCGCGGATGATGTCGGCGTGACCGGCGTGGCGGGCGTACTCCTCGACGAGATCCAGGAGGATCCGGCGGAGGTTGGGGCGCTCCCCGCTCCGCGTGACGTAGGCGCCGAGCTGGTCGAGGCCGCCCTCGGCGAGCGCCGCGGCGACGACGGTGCGGGAGCGGTCGGCCGACTCCTGCCAGAGCGCGCGCAGTTGCTCGGGGGTGTCGTCGGCGGCGGAGCGGTAGGCCCAGTCGGGCGTGGCGTCCCAGTCGACGGTGTCCCAGGGCGGGCCGACGGGGGCGGCGAGCCACAGCCGGGCGAAGTGGCTGTCCTCCACGTGTGCCAGGTGCTTGAGCAGGCCGCCCAGGGTGACGGCGGAGGCCCCCACCGTTGCGCGGAGGCCCGCGGCGTCGAGGCCGGAGCACTTCCACGCCAGCGTGGCCCGCTGGCGTTCGAGGGCGCCGAGTATCGCTTCGGCCTCGGTGCCGGCGAGGGGAGGTTCCGGCCATGCGTCTGCGGTGAAGGTGCTCATGGCCGGAGACGATAGCGAGCGCTTCAGTCCGTGACGGTGAGCGGCGGGAGCTTCCAGGAGCCGTCGAGGACCGAGGGATCGGGGCCGTACGCCCTGACGACGAGGCTGAACGGGCCGTCCGGGGCGGGCAGCCAGTTCGCGGCCTGCTTGGGGTCGGACGGGCGGTCCTTCCGTACGTACAGGGTGAGGCCGCCGTCGTCGTCGTACACGAGCCCCGGCGTCCGGTCGCCGATCGAGTAGCGGTCGATCTCGTTGGCGGAGAGCAGCCGTTCGGGCAGCCGGTAGAGGGTGAGCGACCAGAAGAAGCGGGCCGGGGGCAGCTGTCCGGCGGGGAAGTGGACGACGTGGTCGTGGGCGCCGGTGGGCGGCGTGTTGCCCCGGTCGTCCGTCATCCAGCCGCTGTACCAGGCTTCGGCGGCGGGGAGCCCGTACAGGCCCTTGTCGGCCGAGGTCGCGCGGACCAGGTAGTCGTCGCCGAGCTCCTCGCGGGTGCCGAAGAGATGGTACGAGACGTCCGTCTCGGCCTCCGCCAGGCGGGCGCGGGCGTCGGCGATGCCCTGCTCGACCGCCGTCCTGATCTCCGGGGCGAGCGCGGCCGGTTCGAACTCGCCCGTCCCCGACACCCCGAGCGCCGCGAGGCGGTCGCGCAGTCCGCGCTCCCGTTCCAGGACGGGGAAGAACTGGAGCAGGAAGTCGAGGAGCGTGAAGAACTCGACGCTGTCGAGGTCCTCTTCGCGCCAGACGGGCCAGACCGGTTCGTCGACGGGGTGCGGGGCGGCCGTGTCGGTGTAGGTGGAGAGGGGGCGGAGCACGTACCGCTCCTGGATCGCCCGGAGCGCGGGCACGTCCTCGGGGCCCGCCAGGTAGGTGCGGCCGATGATGCCGACGAGGAAGGTGTCGGGACGCAGGACGCCCGCGATGCCCTCGGGGACCTCGCCGCGCCAGCCGGGGCCGGCGACGAGGTAGTCACCCGCGGCCTGGCCGGTCGTCCGGGAGCCGACGAAGCCGACGTACGTGGTGTCGAGGTCGTGCAGCGGGATGACGTAGTAGCGGTCGACGGCCGGTACGGAGATCACGTACGGCTCGGCGCGCAGGTCGAGCCAGCCGACGGAGTACGGGGTGTCGTTGTTCGGCGTCACGACGTCGGTGTTGTCCGGGGTGAACGGCTCCGAGTAGTGCCGGAAGCGGCCGAACCCGCCCACGTACCGGGGGTCGTCGGCGTCGATCGCCTGCGGGTACATCGTGCGGTAGTTGTCGAGGACCGGGAATCCCCAGATCCAGGCCTCGGCCGCCGTCCGGCGGGCCTCCTCGGGGGTCAGCTGCGTCACGGCGGCCACCTTTGCGGTACGGAGCGAGAGGGGATCAATTGATGCCAACTCGTACAAATTCGCACGAATGACCCCCTCTCGCACGCGCTGCGGCGCCCTCCCGTCACACCGCCCGCGCCAGCTCCTCCTCCGTCAGGCCGAGCGCGGCGAGCCGCTCCGGGTCCGCCAGGATCTGGAGCTCGACGATCCGGTCCCCTGCGACGGGATCGGCGGCGATCGTGAACGACATGAGGACGGCCGCGCGGCCGTCGACGACCGCCACGAACGCGGGCGCGCCGTTGGCCACGACCGGCAGCGACGCCTGCTTGAACCGCGCGTACGTGAGCGCCTGCGCGACGACCGCCTCGGCGCCCCTGACCAGCTTGGACGCGGCGGCGAGGAGCGTGCCGCCGTCCGCCCGGAGGACGACGTCGGGGTCGAGGACGGCGAGCAGCCCCCCGAAGTCCCCGCCGTTCGCGGCGGCGAGGAAGGCGTCCGCGATCTCGCGCTGCCGCCGCGCGTCGGGACCGGCGGCGGGGGACGCGTCCTGCACCCGCCGCCGGGCCCGGCTGGCGAGCTGGCGGGTGGCGGCCGGGGTGCGGTCCACGATCCGCGCGATCTCGTCGAAGGAGACGGCGAACATGTCGTGGAGCACGAACGCGAGCCGCTCGGCCGGCGAGAGGGTCTCCAGGACGACGAGGAGCGCGAGCCCGACGGACTCGGTGAGCTCGGCGGCGTGCTCCGGGTCGGTGCCCTCCGCGGCGCGGACGACCGGGTCCGGGACGTAGTACTCCAGCGGGTCCTCGCGCCGCGAGCCCCGGGAGCGCAGCATGTCGAGGCAGACGCGGCCGACGACCGTGGTCAGCCAGCCGCTCAGGTTCCCGACGGCGGAGACGTCGGCGCGGCTCAGCTTGAACCAGGTCTCCTGGACGGCGTCCTCGGCCTCGCTCACGGAGCCCAGCATCCGGTAGGCCACGGCCCTCAGGTGCCCCCGGTCGGCCTCGAACCGCCGGGCGAGCTGTTCTTTGTCGTCGCTGTCGCTGTCCATCTCCACGCGTCCCCGTTCTTCTTCGTGTCCGAAATGATCAGTTGTGATCATCGCCTGCGCGGGGCCTGCGCGGGGCCTGCACGGGGCCTGTGCGGGGAGGAAAGGGGTGGCGACGGTCCCGATACGTGAGATCCCCGCTCGCGCGGCGGGAACGCCCGGGATTCCCCGGCCGACGCCCTCGTCTGCCGTGGTTCCTCACTTCGTCCCGATGATCGTCGTCCGTAGATTTATGGCCATGACGACGACAACGCCGCAGGTCAACCCCGTACTCCGCACCGCGCCGGCCTCGCCCGCCGCCGCCGTCGCGTACTTCTCCGCCAGCCTCGCCTTCCACGCCGACGTCTCCGACGTGGCCTCCGCGCTCGCCACCGCGACCGCCGAGGGCACGGACCCCGGCTTCGTCGTCATCGACTCCCGCTCCACCGCCTCCTGGGACCAGGGCCACATCCCCGGCGCGATCCACCTGCCGACCGCGCTGATCGCCGAGCAGGCCGAGCAGCTCCTCGACCGGTCCGTCCCCGTCGTCACCTACTGCTGGGGCCCCGGCTGCAACGGCGCCACGCGCTCCGCGCTGGCCCTCGCCGAGCTGGGCTTCCAGGTGAAGGAGATGCTCGGCGGCTTCGAGTACTGGGTCCGCGAGGGCTTCGCGTACGAGACCTGGGAGGGCCCGGCGGAGAAGGCGGCGGACCCGCTGACGGCGCCGGTCGACTCGGACGACTGCGGCTGCTGAACGCGCCCGGCGAGGGCCGGACAGGAATGGATTTCGTGATCGCCCCACCCATGGCGTAGAGTCGTGTTTACCGACGCGGGGTGGAGCAGCTCGGTAGCTCGCTGGGCTCATAACCCAGAGGTCGCAGGTTCAAATCCTGTCCCCGCTACTCAGTAGCAACGAAGGCCCGGATCGTGAAAACGATCCGGGCCTTCGTCGTTCCCCGAGGCACTCGCGCGGCGCTTGACCTTGACGCGACGTCAAGATCTACCGTTTTCGTCATGGAGTGGTCGATCCAGGAGATCGCCAAGAAGGCCGGCACCACCAGCCGCACCCTCCGCCACTACGGCGAGCGCGGACTGCTGGAACCGAGCCGGATCGGCGCGAACGGTTACCGGTACTACGACGAGGCGGGGCTCGTACGCCTCCAGCGCATCCTGCTGCTGCGGGAGCTGGGGCTCTCGCTGCCCGCCATCGCCGAGGTCCTCGCGGGGCAGCGCGACACGTCCGCCGCCCTGCGGACCCACCTCGCCCTCCTGGAACAGGAACGCGAACGCATCGGACGCCAGATCGCGTCCGTGCGGACCACTCTCCACAAGACCGAGAACGGAGAAGAGCTCATGGCCGAGGACGTGTTCGACGGTTTCGACCACACGCGGTACGAGGGTGAGGTCACCGAGCGCTGGGGCCGCGAGGCGTACGAGAAGGGCGACCGCTGGTGGCGCTCGCTCGACGCCTCGGGGAAGAAGGCGTTCATGGACGAGCAGGCCGGGATCGCCCGCGACTTCGGGCAGGCCGCGCGGGACGGCCTCGCGGCCGGCAGCGACGAGGTGCAGGCGATCGCGCGCCGCCAGATCGCCTGGCTGTCGACGACGGTGACGCCGACGAAGGAGTACGTGATCGGGCTCGGCCAGATGTACGTCGACGACCCGCGCTTCACCGCGAACTACGACAAGCACGGCGAGGGCACCGCGCTCCTGGTCAGGGACGCCATGGCGGTCTACGCGGAGCGGAACCTCTAGGGCTTGTCCGCCCCTGTCGGGCTCCGCTGCCCGAAGTAAACGGTGGCCGAAACCGGGGCCGCCTCTTTGCGGGCGCCTCCCGCCCCACCGTAGCGTCGCCCGCACTGTGAGTGACCGACGCGTGAGTGACATGAGAATGAGCCGGCGGGCGCCCGCCGTGCTCGTCCTGCTCGCGCTCCTCGCCCTCGTCGTGAGCGTCTGCCACGGCTCGCACGGGCACACGCTGCCCGTCACGGGCACCACTACGACCGCGGCCACCGCACCCACCGCACCCACCGTGCCCACCGCGACCACCATCACGACTGTCGCCGTCGCCGTCGCCCCGGCTCCCGCGTTCCCGCACGGCTGCGGCAGCCCCGAGGACACCGGGTCCTACGACGCGCACCTCCCCGCGCTGACCGCGCAGACCGCCTCCCCGCAGGGCGCCGCGCCCGACGCCGGCGGAGCCGTACCCCCGTCGTACGCGGCGGACCTCCGTACCGACCCCCGCGCGCGCTGCGTCCGGGGACGGGCGGGCCCCGGCCCCGAGCCGGGCCGACTGCTCATCGCCCTCGGGGTGGACCGGAACTGAGCCGGGTCCCGGGCGGGACGTTCTCCCGCCGCGCGCGACCTGTTCCTCCGGCGCCCTCCCAAGGACGTATCACCATGAGCAAGCTGCTCCTCGGCAACACCCTGCCCATCGCCGTGCAGACCGTCGGCAACACCCCCGTCCTGTGGACGGACGACGGCTACTGGGCCAAGCTCGAAGGCTTCAACTTCGGCGGCATCAAGGACCGCGCCGCCCTCCACATGGTCGAACAGGCCCGTCGGCGCGGGGAGCTGCGGCCCGGCGCGCCGATCGTCGAGTCGACCTCCGGGACCCTCGGTCTCGGCCTCGCCCTCGCGGGCGTCCTCCACGGCCACCCCGTGCACGTCGTCACCGACCCGGGCCTCGAACCGATCGTCGAGCGGATGCTCGTCGCCCACGGCGCCCGGGTCCACGTCGTCGCCGACCCCCACCCCCAGGGGGGCTGGCAGCAGGCCCGGATGGACCGCGTCACCGAACTGCTCCTGAGCCTCGACGGGTCCTGGTGGCCCAACCAGTACGGGAACCCCGACAACTGCGACGCCTACGCCGGGCTCGCCGCCGAACTCTCCGACCAGCTCGGCCGGATCGACGTCCTCGTCTGCGCCGTCGGCACCGGCGGCCACTCCGCCGGGATCTCCCGCGCGCTGCGCGCCGGCGGCAGCCCCGCCCTGGAGCTCGTCGGCGTGGACTCCGTACGCTCCACGGTCTTCGGCCTGCCGGCGGGGGAGCGGCTGATGCGCGGTCTCGGCTCCTCGATCCACCCGGCCAACGTGGACCACGGCGCTTTCGACGAGGTCCACTGGGTGGCCCCGGCGGAGGCGGTACGGGCGGCCCGCCGCCTGGCCTCGCGGCAGTTCGCGACCGGCGGCTGGAGCGTGGGCGCGGTCGCGCTGGTCGCCGGGTGGCTGGCCAGGACCCGGCCGCGCGGGACGCGGATCGCGGCCGTCTTCCCCGACGGGCCGCAGCGGTACTTCGACACCGTCTTCAACGACGAGTACTGCGCGGCGCACGGGCTCCTCGACGGTCCCGTACGGGAGGACCCGGAGGCGTACGAGCCGGGGGCGCCGGTCGAGGCGTGGACGCGGAAGGTCCTGGAGCGCAAGCCGTCGGAGCGCGCGGTCTCGGAGCGGACCACGTGACCACGACGACCACTCAGGGGCGTACTCCGCCCAAGGGCGGCATCTGGAAGCAGACCCGCTCCTTCGACCCCGCCGTGCGGCTGCTCTTCCTCAACCAGCTGACCATCAACCTCGGCTTCTACATGCTCATGCCCTACCTGGCCGCGCACCTCGCGGACGGGCTCGGCATGGCGGCCTGGGCGGTCGGGCTCGTCCTCGGCGCCCGCAACCTCTCCCAGCAGGGCATGTTCCTGGTGGGCGGCGCGCTCGCCGACCGCTTCGGCTTCAAGCCGCTCATCGTCGCGGGCTGCGCCCTGCGGACCGTCGGCTTCGGGGCCCTCGCCTTCGCGCAGTCGCTGCCGACGCTGATCGCCGCCTCCCTCGCGACCGGGCTCGCGGGGGCGCTCTTCAACCCGGCGGTACGGGCCTGCCTCGCGGCGGAGGCGGGGGAGGAGCGCCGGGTGGAGGCCTTCGCCCTCTTCAACGCCTACTACCAGGCGGGCATTCTGCTCGGGCCGCTCGTCGGGGTCGCCCTGACAGGGGTGTCGTTCCGGCTGACGTGTCTGGTCGCGGCGGTGCTGTTCGCCGGGCTCACCCTCGTACAGCTGCGGTTCATGCCCGTGCGGAGCGCCCCTGAGCCGCGGTCGGCGCCGGACGGGCGGGGGCAGTTCCGTACGGTCCTCTCCCACCGCACCTTCTGGCTGTTCTCGCTCGCGATGACCGGCTCGTACGTCCTGTCCTTCCAGGTCTACCTGGCGCTGCCGCTCGCCGCCGGGGACACGGCCGGCGGTGGCGTCTGGCTCACCACCGCCCTCTTCGTCGTCTCCGCGCTGGTCGCGCTCGCCGGCCAGCTGCGGATCACGGCCTGGTGCCGCCGCCGGCTGAGCCGCGAGCGGTGTCTCGTCCTCGGGCTCGCCCTGATGGGCGGGGCGTTCCTCGTCCCGGCGGCGCTGGGGCGGGGCGCGGTGGGGCTGCTGCTGTGCGCGGCGGTCCTGGCCGTGGCGAACGCGGTGCTCTACCCGTACGAGATGGACACGGTCGTCGCCCTCGCCCGGGGCCGCTGGGTGGCCACCCATTACGGGCTCTACAACACGGTCTGCGGGATCGGCATCACCCTCGGGAACCTGGGGACGGGCGCGCTGCTCGACGTCACCGGCTGGTCCGCGGCGCCGTGGCTCGCGCTGTGCGCGGTCGGCCTGGGGTGCGCGGGGGCGCTGGCGCTCCTCGCCCGGGGCGGGCGCCTCGGGGACGGACGCCCCCGGGACGCGCGGCTCGCCGGGTAGTACGCCCAGTCGGCCGCGCGGAGGTCGCCGCCGGGTGCGGCGGCGGCCACCCTGGGAGGACGCGGTACGACACCGGGCAGGAGAGCACAGGTGGGGCACCCCCAAGGACCGGCGGGCGGCGGTTGGCTCCGTACGGACGGCGGCAAGGACGGCCGCCCGTACGGCGGCGCCCGGCGCTTCCTCCGCGCGCTGCCCCCGCTGATCATCGTGGGCGGGGTCGTCTTCGACGTGATGACCCCGCCCACGTACACCGCCGCCCCGCTCTTCTCCGCCGCCCCGCTGATCGCCGCGCCCTTCTTCTCGACGCTCACGACCCTGCTCACCGGCATCGCCGCCGTCCTCGCCTCCGTCGGCCTGCACCTCTACAACGGCACCGCCGACGAGATCCCCTCGCTGACCGAGACCCTGACGGTCCTCACCGTCTCGGCGCTCGCGATGCTCATCAACCGGGTCGTGCGCCTCAGCGGCGAACGGCTCGCGTCCGCGCGGGTCATCGCGGAGACCGCGCAGAAGGCGGTGCTCCCCGCGCCCGCCGAGCGGATCGGCGGGCTCCAGTGCGCGGCCCGGTACGAGGCGGCGCAGGCGGACGCGTTCATCGGCGGCGACCTGTTCGCCGTCCAGGACACCCCGCACGGGGTGCGGCTCGTCGTCGGTGACGTCCGGGGCAAGGGCATGGACGCGGTCGAGGCCGTGGCCGTCGTCATCGGCGCGTTCCGCGAGGCGGCCGAGCAGGAACGGAGCCTGGAGGGCGTCGCGCTCCGGCTGGAGCGGGCGCTGACCCGCGAGGGCACCCGGAGGGACGGGCTCGACGCCTTCGAGGGGTTCACGACGGCGGTCCTCGCCGAGATCCCGAAGACGGAGGGCCCGTCGGGAGAGGGTGCGACCGTACGCATCGTCAACCGTGGCCATCCGCCGCCGCTGCTCCTGTACGTGGACGGGAGCCTGGACGTCCTGGATCCGGCGGAGCCGGCGCTGCCGCTCGGCATGGGCGAACTGGCGGCCTGGCCGGACCGGTCCGAGGAGCACCCGTACCCCCGGGGCGCGACGCTCCTCTTCTACACGGACGGGCTCTCGGAGGCGCGGAACGCGGAGGGCGTCTTCTACGACCCGGCGCGGCGGCTCGCGGGGCGGATCTTCCCGGGGCCGGAGGAGCTGCTCGACGCGCTCGTGGACGACGTACGGCTCCACACGGGCGGCGAGTCGACGGACGACATGGCGCTGCTCGCGCTGAGCCGCCCGGCGACGGGGCAGCCGGAGCGGCGGCGGACGATGCCGGTGGTCCCGCCCGGTGACCATGGGTAGTCGAAGGGTGTCACTGCGATAACAATTGACATACCGTCAGATCGCGGAGGTGTGGAGCCGGGCGGGGATCCCCTTTCTGAAGGGGGGTCAACTCGGGCGATACCCCACTAATTCAATGAACGATCACCCGGAACGGCTTGGAATCGGGACCCCGTGTCTATTAACGTTCGATAACGCAGCGCGGTCGTCCCAGCCGTCGCAAGAGACGGCACCGTGCGCACGCGCCGAATCCCGAAAGGGAACCGGGGAACCACCACTTGGGGTGAATCGAGCCCATTCGCACCCGTGCGGAACACGCACCCGTGCGACCGGGCCCGTAGGAGACCTTCCTGCTCCGAACCCGTCAGCTAACCCGGTAGGCGAGAAGGAAGGAAAGGAGCGCGCCCCCGTGGCGTCCAACACTCCCGCACCCGAAGTCCCCTTCGACGCCTTCGGTGGTGGTGCGGGTCCCGCCGCCCCGGACACCGAGTGGAACCCCACCGAGGGATCCCTCCGCGCCGAGAGCCGCTCCGGCGGCCGGCACCGCGTCGTCAAGCAGCGCTCCAACTTCGCCCGCTCCTCCACCGTCCTCGGCGTCGGCGTGATCGCCGCCGTCGGCGCGGGCGGCCTCGCCACCGCGCAGGACAAGCCCCCGGTCTCGATAGCCCTCCCCGACCTGCCGGACCTGCACCTCCCGGAAGCCGAGGACCTCCCCGGCGTCGGAGAGTTCTTCGCCGACGACGAGCAGGGCAAGAGCGGCTCGAACGGCTCGAACGGCTCCGGGAACTCCACCGGCGCGACCGGCAACGCGAACCCGCTCACCGCCGCCACCTACGTCACCCCGGCCGCCGAGCGCACCGCCGCCGGCCCCGCCTCGGACGCCGACACGGCCGCCCGGGCCGGCGCGGCCACCGCGAACGTCGCCACCGCCGCCACCTTCACCCCGCCCGCGCAGCCCACGGCCGGCACCGTCGACGCGGGCGAGATCCTGCGCACCCGCATCCTCCAGCAGGCCGAGCAGCAGCAGGCCGAGGCCGACGCGGCCGAGAAGGCCGAGGCCGAGCGCCTCGCGGCCGAGAAGGCGGCGACGGAAGCCGCGGCGGCCGAGGCGGAGGCGGAAGCCAAGGCCAAGGCCAAGGCCGAAGCGGAGGCCAAGGCGGAGGCCGAGCGGATCGCCGCCGAGAAGGCCGAGGCCGAGCGGATCGCGGCGGAGAAGGCGGAGGCCGCCCGCCTGGCGCAGCTCGCCGCCAGCTACTCGCTGCCCCTCTCCTCGTACAGCCTCACCGCCACCTACATGCAGTCCGGCTCCATGTGGTCCTCCGGCTACCACACCGGCCTCGACTTCGCCGCGCCCACGGGCACGCCGCTGAAGGCGGTCCACGGGGCCACCGTGAAGTCGGCCGCGTGGTCCGGCTCGTACGGCTACCGGATCGTCCTGGAGCTGGAGGACGGCACCGAGGTCTGGTACTGCCACCTCTCGTCGATGCTGGTCAGCGCGGGGCAGACGGTGGGCACCGGCGAGACGATCGGCCGCGTCGGCGCCACCGGCAACGTCACCGGCGCCCACCTCCACATGGAGGTCCACACGGCGGGCGGCGACGGCATCGACCCGGCGGCCTGGCTCCGCTCCAAGGGCCTGACGATCTGAGCCGAGGCTCCTCTCCCCGTACGGAATAGCCCCGGCGGCGCGGGCAGTTGATCACACCATGACGACTCTCCGCCCGCTGGGCGCTTCCGACCTCCACGTCTTCCCGCTCGCCCTCGGCGGCAACGTCTTCGGCTGGACCTCAGACGAGGCCGAGTCCTTCGCCGTCCTCGACGCGTACGTCGCCGCCGGCGGCAACTTCGTCGACACCGCCGACATGTACTCCTCCTGGGCCGAGGGCCACGAGGGCGGCGAGTCCGAGGCGGTCATCGGCCGCTGGCTGGCCTCCCGCGGCAACCGCGACGACCTCGTCATCGCGACCAAGGTCGGCGCCCACCCCCGCTACAAGGGCCTCGCCGCCACCACGATCAAGGGCGCCGTCGAGGAGTCGCTCCGCCGCCTCGGCACCGACCACATCGACCTCTACTACACGCACTTCGACGACGAGACGGTCCCGGTCGAGGAGATCGTCACCGCGCTCGACCAGCTCGTGAAGGACGGCAAGGTGCGGGCCGTCGCCGCCTCCAACATCTCCCCGGAGCGGCTGCGCGCCTCCCTCGACTTCGCGGAGGCCGAGGGCCTCGCCCGGTACGTGGCGCTCCAGCCGCACTACAACCTCGTGTCGCGCGAGACGTACGAGGGCCCGCTGCTCGACACCGTCGCGGAGGCCGGACTGTCCTCCGTGCCGTACTTCGGTCTCGCCTCCGGCTTCCTCACCGGCAAGTACCGCCCGGGCGCCACGGTCGACAGCGTCCGCGCCGACGGCGCCGCCCAGCACCTCGCCACGGACCGCGGCCAGGCCGTGCTGTCCGCGCTCGACGAGGTCGCGGCGGCGCACGAGGCCGAGGTCGCCACGGTCGCCCTGGCCTGGCTCGCGGCCCAGCCGACGGTCGCGGCCCCGATCGCCTCGGCGCGCACGGTCGAGCAGCTGCCGGCACTGGTGGCGTCGGCGGACCTGACGCTCACCGAAGCGGAGCTCGCCCTCCTGACGAAGGCCTCCGCCTGACCGGGACCCGGGGCTAACTCCTGTACGGGTTGTAGCCGCCGTAGTCGAGATACTGCGGCGGCGCCCACACCTTCCCGGTGGCCCGTGCCGCGTACGTGAGCGAGGGCGAGGCGACCTCCCGGCGCTGCCACAGGTGGTGGAGCAGCTCCTGCTCGCGGGCGGTGAACTCCGCGTCGGAGAGCCCGGCCGTGCCCCGCCGGGCCCGGTTCCGGAGGAACGCGAGGGTCGTCGCGAAGGACTCGTACTCGCCGACCGCCTGCGCCGCCGGAGGGCCGTACGTCCGGGCGGCGAAGGCGCGGGCCATCTGGCGGGCGTTCATCGAGGAGAGCGCGAGCGGTTCGGCGGGGGAGAGCCAGCCGGCCGCCGCGTACGCCGGGAGCTCACCGGCGACGGTGCGCAGCTCGCGCTGGCGGCTCCACACCGCGAGCCAGGTCAGCAGCCCGAAGGCGGGCACCATGAAGCCCACGTAGACGACGAAGAACCAGGGGCCGCCGATGGTGGCCGAGCCGTTCCAGGCGGCGTGCATGCCCATGGCGAGCAGAAGGCCGGCCAGCGGCAGCAGCACCTGGCGGAGCCGCTTGCCGCGCGGGGCGAGCGCGGCGAGGCCGAAGCCGATGCCGGTGAGCACGGTGAAGAGCGGGTGGGCGAACGGCGCCATCACGATCCGCCCGAAGAAGGTGGCGGCGGTGACGGCCCCGAGACCGGTCGTCCCGTCCAGCTGGTCCTCGCCGAAGGCGTTGCCGAGATAGAGGATGTTCTCGGTGAAGGCGAAGCCGGTCGCGGTGAACCCGGCGAAGACGACCCCGTCGACGAGCCCGCCGAAGTGCCGGCGGCGCAGCAGGAAGAGCAGCAGGAGCGCGGCGGCCTTCGCGGTCTCCTCGACGACGGGCGCGACGACCGTGGCGCCGAGGGTGTCGGCGGAGTCGGGGTCGGCGGTGGCGGTGGCGATCCAGCGGACGGCGAAGGAGTTCGCGAGGATCGCGACGAGCGCGGCGGCGAAGGCACCCCACGCGAAGGCGAAGAGCAGGTTCTTCCAGGGGCCCGGATCGACCCGGTCGAGCCAGCGGAACGCGGCCGTGAGCAGCGGTACGGGAAGCACCGCGAGGCCCAGGCCGACGAGGAAGCCCTCGGTGCCGGTCTGCTCGCGGACCATCGCCAGGATCACGAGGGCGCAGAGCGCGAGCAGCGTGATCACGGCGACGGCCCGGAGGACCCGGCTGCGCCAGAAGGCGCGGCGGGGCCGGTAGCGCCACTGGGACCGGTCGGCGGCGACGGCCGCGACGAAGGGGGGCTCGTGCTCGTCGCTGCCCCGCCGCGGCACGGGTACGGCTATGGCAGGGGTGGAGACGGAGTTCGACACCTTCCCGACCCTAACGACCCCCACCGACACCGTACGAGCGAGTTCGGAATCTCTGTCAGTCGCGCGGGACGCGCCGGAAGAGCAGGTCGTGCACGACGTGCCCCTTGTCGATCCCCTGGCCCTCGAAGCGGGTGACGGGCCGGAAGTCGGGGCGGGGCGCGAAGCCGCCGTCGGCGCGGGTGTTCTCGAAGTCCGGGTGCGCGCTGAGGACCTCCAGCATCTGCTCGGCGTACGACTCCCAGTCGGTGGCGCAGTGCAGGACGCCGCCGGGCTTGAGGCGGGTGGCGAGCAGGCTGAGGAACTCGGGCTGGATCAGCCGGCGCTTGTGGTGGCGGGCCTTGGGCCACGGGTCAGGGAAGTAGACCCGGCACCCGTCGAGGGAGTCGGTGCTGAGCATCTCGCGGAGCAGGATGATCGCGTCGCCGTTGGCGACCCGGACGTTGGTCAGGCCGTTGCGGTCGGCGAGACCGAGCAGGTTGCCCTGGCCGGGGGTGTGGACGTCGACGGCGAGGATGCCGGTGCCGGGGTCGGCGGCGGCCATCTGCGCGGTCGCCTCGCCCATGCCGAAGCCGATCTCCAGGACGACCGGGAGCCCGTCGAACATCTCGCCGAGGTCGAGGACGCTCTTCCCGTCGATGTCGAGCCCCCAGTCGGGCCACCGCTTGAGCATGGCCTCGGCCTGCCCGTACGTGACACGGCTGCGGCGCGGCTGGAAGCTCCGGATCCGCCGCTCGTGGTGCGCCCCCGCGGGGTCGGGCATGGGCCCCTCCCCGGGCGCGAACATCCGGCTGCCGCGGCGGGCGGCGGGCGGCGCTGCGGGCGGGGCCGCGGGGGGCTGCGGGGAGGCGTTCTCGCTCTGCTCAGACACAACGGTCGATTCTACCGGCAGAAGAAAAGCCCTATTTGTCCAGCATGCGGAGCGCCCTCCCCGCGACCTCCCGTCCGATCGGCAGGGAAGCCGTCGCCGCGGGCGACGGCGCGTTCAGCACGTGCACCGTCCGGACCGCCTCCCGGATCAGGAAGTCGTCCACCAGCGTGCCGTCCCGCAGGACCGCCTGCGCCCGCACCCCCGCCGCGGCCCGCACCAGATCCGACTCCTCCACCACCGGCAGCAGCCGCCGCACCGCGTCCGTGAAGGCCCGCTTCGACAGCGACCGCCGCAGCTCCCCGGCCCCGTACCGCCAGTGCGCCCGCCCGATCGCCCAGGAACCGGGCCACGCCAGTGTGCCGCCCAGCTCACGCGGCCGGACGACGGACCACCCGTACCCCTCCCGCGCGAGCGCCGGCACCGCGTTCGGTCCGATGTGGACGCCGCCGTCGATGCCCCGCGTCAGGTGCACGCCGAGGAACGGGAACGCCGGATCCGGCACGGGATAGACCAGCCCCCGCACGAGCGAGGGGTCGGCCAGCTCGTAGTACTCCCCGCGGAAGGGCACGATCCGCATGCCGGGGTCGTCGCCGGCGAGCCGCGCGACCTCGTCGCAGTACAGGCCGGCGCAGTTCACGAGGACCTTCCCCCGCACGATCCGCCCGTCGCCCGTCCGTACCGCCACCCCGAAGGGTCTCCGGTCGACGGCGGCGACCTCGGCCCCGTACATGATCCGCGCCCCGGCCTCCTCCGCCGAGGAGGCGAGCTGCCGGGACACGGCCCCGTAGTCGCAGATGCCGGTCGTGCCCACGTGGATCGCGGCGAGGCCGCGCACCCGCGGCTCGTACTCGCTGATCTGCGCCGGCCCGAGCTCGCGCACCGGGATCCCGTTCTCCCTGCCGCGCTGGACGAGCGCGTGCAGGCGGGGCAGCTCGTCCCGCCCGGTGGCGACGATGAGCTTCCCGGTCACCTCGTGCGGGATGCCCCACTCCGCGCAGAACTTCACCATCTCCGCCGCGCCCTCGGTGGCGAACCGCGCCTTGAGGGAGCCGGGCCGGTAGTAGATCCCGCTGTGGATCACCCCGCTGTTGCGCCCGGTCTGGTGCCGCGCGAGCGCGTGCTCCTTCTCCAGGACCGTGACCCGGATGCCGGGACGGGCGCGCGTCAGGGCGTACGCCGTCGACAGACCGACGATCCCGCCGCCGATCACCAGCACGTCACAGTCAAACACCAGCGCCACCTCCCACCCCTGATAGTGCACTGGCCCACTGACAACGCCCCTAAACGCCCACAGCGTGGGATGCGTGTCACGCCGGTCACACCGGTCACGCGGCCCCCCGACCCTTGAGCGCGGCCCCACCCGACCACGCCCCGCGGACCCCCGTCACGCCGGCGCGACGAGCAACGGCCGGGCCAGCTCCCGCAGCTCCACCACCCGGGGCTCGTGCCCGTACGGCTCCAGGCGGTGCAGCAGGTCCCGTACGTACTCGGTCGTCCGCGCCGACGAGATCCGCCCCGCCACCTCCACCGCGAGCGTCCCCGCCGCGCAGGCCGCGTCCAGGTTCCCCGACTCCAGCTCGGCGACGGCCGAGACGACCAGCCGCAGCCCGTGCGAGCGGACGAACTCCTCCGTCGGCCGCGACAGCGCCTGCTCGGTGAAGCGCCGCACCTCGCCCGGCATCCTCAGGTCCCGGTAGCACTCGGCGGCGTCGGCGCAGAACCGGTCGTACGAGTAGAAGCCCAGCCACGTCGGATCGGCGTCGCCCTCCCGGGACCGCTCCAGCCACCCCTCGGCGGCCTTGAGCGCCCCCGCGGCGGCCGGCCCGTCGCCCGCCTTGGCGTGCGCGCGGGCCTCGACGAGCCGGAAGAAGGACATGGTGCGCGCGGTGGCGAGCCCCCGGTTCCGTTCGAGGGCGGCCTGCGCGAGGTCGACGCCCTCGTCGGCGAAGCCGCGGTAGGTGGCCTGGAGCGACATCGACGCGAGGACGTACCCGCCGAGGGGCACGTCCGCGGCGGCGCGGGCGAGCCGCAGGGCCTGGATGTAGTAGCGCTGGGCGGCTTCCTGCTGGCCGGTGTCGAAGGCCATCCACCCGGCGAGGCGGGTGAGCTCGGCGGTCGCGCCGAAGAGCGCGCGGCCGACCTCGTCGGAGTACGAGCCGAGCAGCAGCGGCGCGGCGTCCACGCGTAAGCACTCGGGGACCATCGAAGAACGCCAGTCGCCGCCGCCGTACTTGGAGTCCCAGCGCCGCGCGTCCTCGGCGGCCTCGCGGAGCTTGGCGACGTCGCTGTGCCCCACGCGCGCGTGCTCCGTCCCGAGCTCGCCGCCGGAGGCCGCGCCCGCCCGGCCCCCGCCCCGGGGCGCGTCGCGGGACACGTCCCGCTCCACCGAGGGGTCGGCCGGCGTGATCAGCCACCGGGAGGTCGGCGTCGCGTACGCGCTGACCGCGAACGACCCGGCAAGCGACTGCCAGATCCCGCCGCCCCCGGCCCGCCGCCCGGCGAGGTCCAGCCGGTACAGGTCGGTCGCCGACCGCACCGCCTCGCCCACGTCGCGCGGGAACGCGAGCCCCACCTCGGGCGCCGGGTCGGCGTCCGCGAGGCCTATCTCGTGCAGCGGTACGGGCCGGCCGAGCTTCTGCCCGATCGCGGCGGCGATCAGGTGCGGGGCGGCGCCCTGCGGCACCATGCCCTTCGCCACCCACCGGGCCACCGACGTCTTGTCGTAACGAAGTGTCAGTCCCCGTTGCGCACCGAGGTCGTTGACGCGCCGGGCGAGCCCGGCGTTGCTGATTCCCGCGAGGGCGAGAACCGTGCCGAGCTTTTCGTTCGGCCCGCGTTGCTCCCTGGACATGACGCCACCCCTCGACACGACACCCAGACGGCTGCCACGACGCCGGGCATAGGCGTGCGGCATTCGTAAACACAGCGTAGTTCGCCGCATCCCCACCGTTAAGGGGCGGTGTTCCGTATGGCGAGATTGTTGTCTGAACAGTCGCGGGGCGCGGCCGCGCGCCCGGCCCGTGCTCCGCCCATGTGGCCGTGCGCCCGGCCGTGCGCTCTCGTCCGGGAGGGCGGCGCGGCGGTTCCATGGGTGGTGCGTGGGTCGGCCCGTTCGACCGGGAGTGGTGTCCCGGACCAGTGGGCCGGAGGGCAACCGCCGCCCCATTCCCCGCGGGCGGTGGACGGCGCCGGGAGGCGGGAGTGCCTCCCGGGCTGCCGTGCCGCGTGCGAGCGGCCGGCGCCTCCCCTTCTGTTCGCGCGCCCGTCGAAACCTCGACCGGGGGGCGAGTTTCGGCCGAATGTCTCCCCGCGTCGGGTGATCGCCAACTGGCCCATGCCAGGGGCGCATTCGGTTTCGCCCACGTGCACCCGGACCCCGCCCCGTGCGCCGTTGTCGTGGCAGCATGTCTCCCACCGAAACGGACGTGGAGGCGCCGATGCGATGGCTGGTGGGCTGGAGCAGTGCGACGCCGAACTCCGCGACGGCACCGGCGTTCGGCACCCACGCGGGAACGGTCTACGACACGGCCCACGACACGGCCTACGAGCGGACCGCCACCCGCACCCACCCCCCCACCGCCGAGGCCCGCACGATCCAACCCGTGGGCGCCCACCTCCTCTGGGGCGACCCCGACCCCCTCTGGGCGGTCGGCGACTGGCGCCCCGACGAGATCCGCGTCGTGTCCGTCGACGACCAGACCCGTCTCGCGGTCCTCGGCTGCTGCGCCGCGGGCGACGAGGAACTGCGCGTCGGCCTGCTCACCGCGCGCGGGGGCGCACTGCGGCATCTGACGGCGTGGCCCGGCAGCTACACCGTCGTCGTCAAGTCCGGCCGCCGCATCACCGTCACGGGTGATCTCGCGGGCGCCCGCCCGGTGTTCCACACCCCGTGGGCGGGCGGCACCGCCTTCGCGACCGCCGCCCTGCCGCTCGCCGACCTCGTCGAGGCCCAGCTCGACATCGGCCACCTGGGCGCCCTGCTCGCCTGCCCGGAGACCCCGGAGGCGCTCCGCGACTCCACCCCGTACGAGGGCGTGCGGCGGGTCCCGCCCGGCCACGCGCTGATCCTCCGGGAGGGGTCGAGGGAGATCGCCGGGTACGAGACGGTCGCCTCGCTCGCGGTGGCGGCGCCCGAGGCGGACGCCCGGCAGGCCGTCGAGGGCGTACGGGACGCGCTGGTCGAGGCGGTACGGGCCAGGCTCACCGCCCCCCGGCACGCGCCCGAGGTCCCGCTGCCGGACCCGGGCCCGGTCCCCGGCATGGGCCCGGCGGACCGGCGGGCGGCCCGCGGCGGCGGCCCCGCGCCCGGCATCGGCGCCGACCTCTCGGGCGGCAGCGCCTCCGGCACGCTCGCGCTCCTCGCGGCCGGCCTCCCCGGGGTGCCGGGCACGCTCCACGGCCACGGCACGGGCGCGGGGGAGCGGCTGCTCGCCGTCACCTTCAACGACCTGGCGACCCCGTCGGGCGCGGAGCGCGAGAAGGAACTGGAGCGGGCCAGGGAGCTCGCGGCCGACCCCCGCCTGCACCACGTGGTCGTGGCGGCGGGCGAGGAGGCCCTGCCGTACGCCGCGCTCGACGGCCCGCTCACCGACGAGCCGGGCCCCGCGCTGGTCACGGCGGAACGCCACCGCAGGCGTCTCGCGGGCGGCAGCGCCGACCACTTCACGGGCATGGGCGCCAAGCAGGTCCTGGACGCCCACCCGGCCCGCCTGGCCGACCTGTTGATGGACCGCAGGCGCCGCTCGCTCCTCCGCCCGGTCACGGCGCTGGCCAAGGCCTCGGGCCCGTCGGCGGGTTCGCTCCTGGTGCCGCTGACCGTCTACCGGGCGGCGCGGAAGCTGGCCCGTACCTCGTACCGCACCGGCCTCGAAGCGGCGGCGCGCCGGGTCCTGGAGGCGAACCGCGCGGCCCCGGAGGGCTTCGGCCCCCTGGAGGCCTCCCTGTCCGCCCTCGCCTGGTCGCGGCCGGGCCCGGCGGCGCGCTGGATGACGGGCGAGGCGCTGGCCGAAGTATCGGTTCGCCTGAACCGCGCGGCGACCCTGCCGGCCTCCGTGCAACGCCCCGGCGAGGCACGCGCGCGTGCCGCCCTCGCGCGCGCGGCGGCCGACCACCGGGTCCTGGAACAGGCGGCGGAGATCCGCGGCCAGCGGCTGCACGCCCCCTTCCTCGACAACCAGGTGGTACGGGCCTGCCGCGAGCTCCCCGAATCGCTCCGGGTCCAGCCGGACGCCCGTGCCGGCGTCCTGCGCACGGTCCTGTCCGGCGCGGGCGTCCACGACCTCCCGCCCGGCTGGGGCGCCCCCCACCACAGCCTCTCGGCCACGGCCGCCCGCGCGGGCCTGCGCGCCGCCCTCCCGCACCTCCTCGCCCTCTTCGAGGCCCCCCTCCTCGCCGACGCGGGCCTGATCGAGGCCCGCGTCGTCCGAGAAGCCCTCAGCGCGGCCGCCGACGGCGCCCCGGTCCCCCTGGACGGCCTCGCCGACCTCGTCTCCACCGAACTCTGGCTCCGCCGCCTGATCGCCCGCCGAGGCTCCTGCTGGACGAGCACCGCCCACCCCCGGTCCCACCGCGCGGTCCAGGGCCCACTGATCCCCCCGTCGAGGTCGCTGCCGGCATAGCGCTCAGCCCTGCGCCAGCGCTCAGCCCTGCGCCAGACGCGGCCATGGACGCGCCTCCGTCCACAGGCTGGGGACACACGTGGCCCCGACGACGGCACGCCGACGGCTCAGGGGCCGACCCGGGTAAACCCCGAGGCGCCCGCCCCACCCACCGTCCACAATGAACCGGTGCGGTATCTCATCCTCGGCACCACCGAGGCCCTTCGTCCCGACGGCACCCCCCTCCCCCTCGGCGGCGCCCGCCTGCGCGCTCTCCTCGCCGCGCTCGCGCTGCGCGGCGGACGGCCCGCCTCCGTCAGCGAGCTCGCCGACGACGTGTACGGGGACGCCCCGCCGCAGGACGCCCCCGCCGCCCTCCAGGCCCTCGTCGGCCGCCTCCGCCGCACCCTCGGCCCCGAGACCGTCGCCTCCACCCCCGGCCCCGGCTACCGGCTCGTCGCCGCCCCCGAGGACATCGACCTGTACGCGTTCCGGCGCCTCGCCCAGGACGCGGGCGCCCGCCTCGACACCGACGACCCCGACACCGCCGCCCGCCTCCTCCGCGAGGCCCTCGCCCTCTTCCGGGGCCCCGCCCTCGCCGACCTCCCCGACCCGGCGGGCGTCCGCCCCGAGGCCCAGCGCCTCGCCGCCCTCCGCCGCCGCGTCGAGGCCGACCTCCGCAGGGGCGCGACCGACGGACTCGTACCGGAACTGACCGAGCTCACGACGACGTACCCGTACGACGAGACCTTCCACGCCCACCTCATCCGCGCCCTGCGGGCCGAGGGCCGTCCCGCCGACGCCCTCGCCGCGTACGAGTCGGCCCGCCGCACCCTCGCGGACGCCCTCGGCACCGACCCGGGCCCGGAACTCACGGCGCTCCACCACGACCTCCTGGCAGCCACACCGGCACCCACCCCCACCGAACCCCCCGCCCTGGGCATCTCCGAATCCTCCGACCCGCCGCTCGGCAACATCCGCCCCCGCCTCACCTCCTTCGTCGGCAGGGAACCCGAGCTCGCCGCCCTCCAGGACGACCTGGCCCGCTCCCGCCTCGTCACCCTCACCGGCCCCGGCGGCTCCGGAAAGACCCGCCTCGCCGAGGCCGCCGCGCTCCGCGCCGTCGGCCCCGCCGCCTGGATCGCCGAACTCGCCCCGCTCGACGACCCCGAAGCGCTCCCCGGCGCCGTCCTCTCCGCGCTCCGGCTCCGCGAGACCCACCTGATGGGCCGCGACGGCCTGCCCCTCAAGGACGACCCCACCGCCCACCTGGTCGAGCACCTCGCCCGCCGCCCCCTCCTCCTCGTCCTCGACAACTGCGAGCACGTGATCGACGCGGCGGCCGCCCTCGCCGAGACGCTCCTCACCCACTGCCCGGCGCTCCGCATCCTCGCCACCAGCCGCGAACCCCTCGGCGTCCCCGGCGAGTCGGTCCGCCCCGTCGAGCCGCTCCCGCCGGACCCGGCCCACCGCCTCTTCGCCGAGCGCGCCCGCGCCGTACGCCCCTCCTTCGACCCCGCCGCCGACCCCGCCACCGTCGGGACGATCGACGAGATCTGCCGCCGCCTCGACGGCCTCCCGCTCGCCATCGAGCTGGCCGCGGCCCGTCTCCGGCTGCTCACCCCGCGCCAGATCGCGGACCGTCTCGACGACCGCTTCCGTCTCCTCACCTCCGGCTCCCGCACGGTCCTGCCCCGCCAGCAGACGCTCCGCGCGGTCGTCGACTGGTCCTGGGACCTGCTCGAACCGGCCGAGCGCACGATGCTCCGCCAGGTCTCCGTCTTCGCCGGCGGCTGGGACCTGGCCGCCGCCGAGGCCCTCGCCCCGGGCGCGGCCGACACCCTGGGCGCCCTGGTGGACAAGTCCCTGGTCGTGGCCACGCCCATCGACGAGTCCACAGGACAGGGCGGCCCGGGCGGCATGCGCTACCGCCTCCTCGAAACCATCCACGAGTACGCGTCGGAGCGCGCGGCCGAGACCCCCGAGCTCCTCGCCGCCGCCGGCGCCGCCCACACCGCCCACTTCACGGCCCTGGTCGAGGAGGCCGAGCCCCGGCTCCGCCGCACCGAGCAGCTCCCCTGGATCGCCCGGATCGAGCGGGACCTCGACAACATCCGCGCCGCCCTCCACCGCGTCCTCGTCACCGCGCCCGACGAGGCCGCCGCCCACCGTCTCGTCTTCGCCATGGGCTGGTTCTGGTGGCTGCGCAACTACCGCCCCGAGGGCCTGGCCTGGACCGACCGCGTGCTCGCCATCGGCGAGGACCCGGAGGACCCCGCGGACCCCCGCTTCTGGCCGCGCATGCACCTGCGCATGCTGCACTTCTTCCTCGCCGTCGACATCCTGACCGCCGCCCACTACCGCGAGGACCCCGAGACCGCCGCCCTGGTCGCCCGCGTCCGTGCCGCGTTCGGTACGGACCCGGGGCCGGAGGCCGCGCGTTTCCCGGGCCTGCTCTGGCCGTTCACCGCCTACTTCACCGAGGAGCCGCGCGCGATGCGCGCCCTCCTGGACACCGCCATCGCCAACTGCCGCCGCCACGGAGGGGACTGGGAGGTCGGCATCAGCCTCATGTTCCGTACGCACATGGCGGTCGACACCCCCGGCCTGGCGCCCGACGGCTCCGACGCGCTGGCCGGGATCGACGAGGACCTGGCCGAGCTCCGCGCCCTCTCCCGCCGCGTCGGCGACCGCTGGATGAGCGCGCAGATCGAGAGCGCCGCCGCTGAGGCCGCCGTGATGCGGGGCCGTCACGAGGAGGCGGGGACGGCGTACGAGGAGGCCCTCCGTCTCGCCCGCGAGGTCGGCGCCCACGCCGAGACCCCCTTCCTCCTGGCCCGCCTCGCCGAACTCTCCTACCGCGAAGGCGACATGGCCGCCGCCGAACGCGGCCTCGCCGCGGCCGAGCGCGAGGCCGACCGGTACCACGTGCAGGACACCCGCACGTTCGTCTGCTTCATGCGCGCCGCCATAGCCCTCGACGCGGGCGACATCCCCGAGGCCCGCGTCCAGCTGGAGGGGGCGGGGCAGACGATCGCGATGGGCACGCCGCCGCCGCACTTCGAGGCGGCGATCGCCGGACTCGCCGCACGCGTGGAGGCGTACGAGGGCGCGGGAGCCGCCGCCGTCGCCACCGCGACCGGCGCGCTCCGCGCCGCCTGGGAGGCCCAGAGCGCGGACCTCGTCCGCGCGGTGCTCGCCGAAGGCGTCGCGGTCGCCCTGGCCGAGGCGGACGAACCCGCCCTCGCCGTGACCGTCCTCGCCGCCGTCGACACCTGGCGGCACGAGCTGCCCCGCTCGGTGCCCGAACGGCGCGAGGCGGCAGCGGTGACGGCGAAGGCGGTCGCCGCCCTCGGTGCCCCGGCCGTCGCGGCCGCCCGCGCCACCGGCGAGGGCCTCGGCGTCGAGGAGATCCTGGCCCTGGCGGAGCCGGTTATGAGCAGCTGATCGCCGACTGCGCCCAGTCGGCCGTGGCCAGCCGGCCGAAGGGCGTGTGCTGCTCCACGACGAGCCGGATCGTGGAGACGCCCGTGAGGTCGACGTACACCGGCACCGCCGGATCGCCCGCCCGCAGCACCTGGGACCGCCAGAGCTGGACCCCGTCCCCGTACACGGAGAAGCGGACTCCGGCCTGGTGGCGCAGCACGCTCATGTCGTCGATGCCGACGACGGCCCGGTAGCTCGTGCACTGCCGGTTGAGGTTGATGAGCAGCGAGGAGGGCGCGCGCACGCTCACCCCGTGGGCGTACGACGTGCCGGCGATGTCCAGTCCGTCGCGCTGCCACATCGGGCTGCTCTCGGAGAGCGAGACCTCGGGTTTGGTCCCGTCGCCGTTGATCCCGTAGTCCAGCTCGTTGAGCTGGTAGACGGCGGGCGGCGCGGGCGGGGCCGGCCGGGACGAGGACGGCTCGGGGCTCGGCGTGGGGGTGGGCGTCGGCGTCGGCTTCGGAGCGGGCGTGGGGGGCGGCGTCGGCTTGGGCTTGGGCGCCGGGGTGGGCGTCGGCTTCGGCTTCGGCGAAGGCGTGGCGGGACTGGGCGTCGGCGTCGGCGTGGGCTTGGGCTTCGGCTTGACGGTCTGCACCGGCTTGGCGGTCTTCACCGGCTCGGCCGTCTCGACCGGTTCCTCCGGTACGACCGCGGGCGGCGGTACGGGCTTCGGCGTGGGCTTCGGCGGGGGAGCGGCCGGGGACGGTACGACGGGGGTGACGGCCGACGGTGACGGCTGGGGCGCGGCCACGGGCTGCGGGTCCCCGGCCATGGCCCAGACGAGTCCGGCGGCGGCCGCGACGGCGACGGCCGCCGCGATCCCCGCCTTCGCGGGCATCCCGAGCCCCTCGGAAACGGCGCCCCCGGCGGCGGACCCCCCGGAGGACGCTCCCCCCGAGGCCGCCCCACCGGCGGCACCTCCGGTCGCCCCGGTCGTCCCCCCGGACGCCCCGGAAGCGGCGGCCGCGGCCCCCGCCCCGGCGGCGCCGACGGCACCGCCCGCGACGACTCCGGCGGCCTTGAGCGCGTACCCGGCGGCGAACCAGCCGATGACGGCGACCGGCAGCAGCGCGGGGATCCCGGCGTTGACATGGGCCAGTTCACCGGCGGCGAGCCGGCACTTGGCGCACTCGTCCAGGTGCTTGCGCAGCCCGCGTTCCGCGCGCATCCGCAGCCCGCCGCGCGCATAGGCGCCGAGCCGGTCCGCGTACCGGGCACAGTCGCCGCCCGCGGTGAGGGCCTGGCTGACGTGCGCCTGGAGGTAGGCCTGCTTGAGGCCCTCACGGGCCCGGCTGGCGAGCACGGCCGTGGCGTTGGCGGTCAGCCCGAAGAGCGGGGCGACGTCGCTGGGCGACTCCTCCTCGACGGTCGTGTGCCACAGCACGGCCTGCCAGCGCTCGGGCAGCGACCGGAAGGCCTGCATGGCGAGCGACTGCTCGGCCTCGTGCATGGCCCGGACGTCCGCGCCGAGGTCCATCGTGTCCTGGTCGGACACCTCGGAGGAGCGGGCGGCCTCGGCCGCGAAGACGGCGAAGTCCTCGACGAGGTGTTCCCGCTTCTGGGTCCTGGCCCAGTTCGCGGCGACCCGCCGGACGGTGGTCATGAGGTAGGCGCGCACGGCCTGTTCGGGCCCGGCCCCGCCCCGTACGGCCTGGAGTGTGCGGGCGAACACCTCGGCGGTGAGGTCGTCGGCGGTGTGCGCGTCCCGGCAGCAGGTCTTGGCGTACCGCCGGACGGCGTCGGAGTGGCGCCGGAACAGCTCCTCGTACGCGGAGTCGTCGCCGTCCCGCATGAGCTGGACGAGCTCGGCGTCGGAGGACGGCAGATCGCGCGGAGGCGGCAGAACGCCCTCCGGCTCCTCGGCCTTCGCCTCGCGCTGGTGCGGAACGCTCGGACCGGCGGGCGCGCCGGAAGCCCCTCCCGGGCCGCCCTGGCTCGGCACCTGACGGGGAGTCGCTTCCCCGGTCTCGGTCCCGCCGCCGCTCTGCTGATCGTCCCGACTGTCACCGCTCATCGCGGAAGCCCCCGTACGCACGCTCAGACCCGAACACCGGGTCAGCCTCCCACAGAGGGTGGGCACGCCGAAGCGAGGCGTCCACTTACCACTCGTCCGGGGCGACTTCCCGCGTCCAGGCGTAACCGCTCACACGTTCGTGTGACGCGTGGTGGTCCGCCTGGAGCAGGAGGACGGCGTCGGCCTGTCAGGCCTACGGGTCCAGGGCGCTACCGGGACCGGAGCCCCTCGAGCAGGATGTCGAGGAGCCGCGAGGAGGCGGCGGCCTGCTGCGCGGCGTCCGGCAGAGCCGGGGCGGCCGTGGCGATGACGAGCAGGACGTCGGCCACGGTCACGTCGGTCCGCAGCTCACCCGCCTCACGCGCCCGCTCGACGAGCCGGCCGACGACGTCGAGCAGCTCGGCCGCTCCGGCGTCGTCCCGCTCCTCGGCCGGCACCGCGCGCGGCGCGACGATCCGGGCGTCGGGCTCGCCCACACCCCGCTGGGACGGGACGCGGGCGGCGTCTTCGCCGCCCGGGAACCCGGCACCGCCGACGAGGTCCACGCCCTCACCGGCGACCGGCTCGTCGACGCCCACCCGGAGCACCTGCGGCGGCAGCAGCCGTCCCGCGCCCGAGGCCACCGAGGTCCGCAGGAACCGGGAGAGCGCCGACCACGGCTCCTCCTCCTGGCCCAGCGCGGCCCGCGCCTGCTCGGTCAGCCGGGAGGTCTCCTCCTCGGCTATCCGCCGCACCAGCACGTCCTTGCTGGGGAAGCGCCGGTAGACCGTGCCGACCCCGACGCGGGCACGGCGCGCCACGTCCTCCATCGGAGCCCCGTAGCCGAGCTCGCCGAAGACCTCGCGCGCGGCGCGCAGCACGTGCTCGAGGTTGCGCTGGGCGTCGACGCGCAGCGGCGCGGATCTGCCGCCCAGCGACGCGGACACCGTCCCGGCACCGCTCACACCACTGACACCGCCGACACCGCTGACGCCGCCGGCGGCACCGACACCCTGGCCGTCCTCCGCGGTCGCCGTCGCGACGCCCGCCTGCTGCCAGCGTGAATCCTGAATCTGCATAAGCGTTCCCCCGCTCATGATGTCTCCCCCCGGAGACGTCCCCGCCCTGATACGAGGCTCCCGGCCGATGGGCTGTGCGGTCCACGCACCCCGATCCGACACCTCGACGAGGTACGAACATAGTTGAGTCCGGGTCAATTCAGAAGGGGGAGTTCCGTACGGTCCGCCCCCCGATCGGAGCAAGGCCCGGAACACTCCCGATTACGACACCGCGGCACACCCACCCCGCCCGCTGTGACCTGCGCCTTTCTCCTCGCACGCCCCTCACGCGCCACCCCGCGCCTCCGTACCCCTCCGGTCACACAATTTGCCGAGCCTGTGGACAAACACCGGACGGCGTTGCGTCATGGGACAGTGACCGAACCTGCGCGCATTCTCGTGGTCGGCGGTGGCTACGTCGGCATGTACACCGCGCTGCGCCTCCAGCGGCGGCTCAGCACGGAGCTCAGATCCGGCGCCGTCGAGATCGTGGTGGTCACCCCCGAGCCGTACATGACGTACCAGCCGTTCCTGCCCGAGGCCGCCGCCGGCTCCATCTCCCCGCGCCATGTCGTCGTCCCCCTCCGCAGGGTCCTCGACCGCTGCCGCGTGGTCATCGGGGAGGTCCGCTCGATCGACCACGCCCAGCGGACCGCGACGCTCTCCACCCTCGCCACCGAGGAGGAGGGCGGCGGCGACACCGAGCTGACCTACACCGAGCTCGTCCTCGCCCCCGGCTCCGTCTCCCGCACCCTCCCGGTCCCCGGCCTCGCCGACCACGGCATCGGCTTCAAGACCGTCGAGGAGGCCATCGGCCTGCGCAACCACGTCATCGAGCAGATGGACATCGCCTCCTCCACCCGCGACCCCGCGCTCCGCGACGCCGCCCTCACCTTCGTCTTCGTCGGCGGCGGGTACGCGGGCGTGGAGGCCCTCGCCGAGCTGGAGGACATGGCCCGCTACACGGCGCGGTACTACCACAACGTCAAGGCGGAGGACCTGAAATGGGTCCTCGTCGAGGCCTCCGACCGGATCCTCCCCGAGGTCGGCGAGGAGATGGGCCGGTACGCCGTCCGCGAGCTCCGCGGCCGCAACATCGACGTCCGCCTGGAGACCCGCCTCGAATCCTGCGAGGACCGCGTCGCCGTCCTCAGCGACGGCACCCGCCTCCCCACCCGTACCGTCGTGTGGACCGCGGGCGTCAAGCCCGCGCCCGTCCTCGCCGCCACCGATCTGCCCCGGAACGAGCGCGGCCGGCTCCGCTGCACCGCGCACCTCGCCGTCGAGGGCGTCGACCACGCCTGGGCGGCCGGCGACGCCGCCGCCGTCCCCGACGTCAGCGCGAAGGAACCCGGCAGGGAGTGCGCGCCCAACGCCCAGCACGCCGTCCGCCAGGCCAAGGTCCTCGCGGAGAACATCGCCGCGTCCCTGGCCGGCCGCCCGCTCACGGAGTACGCGCACGCGTACGTCGGTTCCGTGGCCTCCCTCGGCCTCCACAAGGGAGTCGCCCACGTCTACGGACGGAAACTCAAGGGGTACCCGGCCTGGTTCATGCACCGCGCCTATCACCTGAGCCGGGTGCCCACCTTCAACCGCAAGGCCCGCGTCCTCGCCGAATGGACCCTCTCCGGTCTGTTCAAGCGGGAGATCGTCTCCCTCGGCTCGCTCGAACATCCGCGCGCCGAATTCGAACTAGCCGCCGCACCGCCACCGGATCACCGCGACAAGCCGTCGCCCTGACATCCCAGACGTCACTGTCAGTGCACTCGTCCACACTGGACGTGTGACCATAGGTGGGCTCACACCTGCACAGCGTGACTCTGCACGGCACCGACACCACGAGGCATACAGATCCGTGAACTTCACCCGTTGGAGCGCCCGGCTCCCCGGCACGCAGCGCCGCGCGGCGCGGGGGACCGAAGGCTCCGTGCCCGCCGCCCGCGGTGAGTACGGGCAGCAGCTGGAGCAGCCCGGCGACGGCACGGCCGACGCCGGCACCGCCGGCGACAGCGACGTACCCGCCCTGGAGGACTTCTCCGTACGGGAACTGCTCGGCCGCCTTCCCGGCCTGGTCGCGCTGGTCTACGGCCAGGAGCACCGCATCGCGTACGTCAACGAGGCGTACGCGGCGGCGTTCGGCCCCCGCCCCGCGGGCGCCACCGTCGCCGACACCTGCCCGGAGGCCGAGGACCTCGGTCTGCTGCCCCTCCTCGACCAGGTCATCCGCAGCGGCAAGCCCCGCACGGTGAAATCCCGTCGCACCCAGGACGGCGGCTCGTACACGGTCACGTGCCTCCCCGTCGACAGCCCCCACATCGAGGGCGGCGTCCTCGTCCACGCCACGGACGTCACCGACCACGCCGAGGCCGCCGAGCGGCTCCGCGCCAGCGAGCGCCGCCACCGCGAGACCGCCGTCACCCTCCAGTGCTCCCTGCTCCCGCAGGAGCTGGAGCAGCCCGACGACCTCCGCATCGCCGCCACCTACCAGCCCGGCGGCACGGACGCGGCGGTCGGCGGCGACTGGTACGACGTGATCACCCTCGGCGCCGGCCGCACCGCCCTCGTCATCGGCGACGTGATGGGCCGGGGCGTCCGCGCCGCCGCCGTCATGGGCCAGCTCCGCACGGCCGTCCGCGCGTACGCCCGTCTCGACCTCCCGCCCCACGAGGTCCTGCAGCTCCTCGACGGCCTCGCCGCCGAGATCGACGCCAGCCAGATCGCCACCTGCGTCTACGCGATCCACGACCCCAGCGAGGGCAAGCTCGTCTACGCCTCCGCGGGCCACCTCCCGATCCTCGTACGGGACGAGGACGGCACCGTCCGCCGCGCCGAGGACCCGACGGGCCCGCCGCTCGGCACCGGCGGCTGGCTCCATGCCTCGGGCTCCATCGCGCTGCCGCCCGGCTCCACCGCCGTCCTCTATACGGACGGCCTGGTCGAGCGCCGCCGCGAGGACATCGACGAGGGCGTCGAAGCCCTCGCCCGCGCCCTCTCCGGCGCGAGCGGCACTCCGCAGGTCATGTGCGACCGTCTGCTCCGCGCCCTGGGCGTCACCGCCGAGCACGACGACGACGTGGCCGTCCTCGTCGTCCAGCACCCCTCCCGCGAGGGCACCGACGCCGAGCTCTTCCACAACGCGGCCCTGGAGCTCCTCGGCGGCGTGGAGGCGGCCCCGCGCGCGCGTGCCTTCGCCTCGGGGGTCCTGGCCAGCTGGCGCTTCCCGGTCGAGCTCTGCGACCTCGGCGTCCTCGCCACCAGCGAGCTGGTCGCGAACTCCCTCCAGCACGGCACCCCGCCCATGCGCCTGCGACTGCGCCGCACGGACCGCCGCCTGATCATCGAGGTGACGGACGGGGACGACCACCTCCCGCGCCGCCGCAAGGCGGAGACGGAGGACGAGGCGGGCCGGGGCATCTCGATCATCGCGACGATCGCCTCGTCCTGGGGCAGCCGCCGCACGCCGGGAGGCGGAAAAGCGGTCTGGTGCGAATTCGCCCTGCCGAACTGAAACGAAAAGGCGCGGACTGATCGACAACGATCAGTCCGCGCCCGAAGCGCACCGCCTTACGCGCTGGCGCTCTCGCTCTCCCGCGAGGGCTCGTGCCGAGCGACGACCTTCGACGGCTTGGCCGAGGCCAGGGACGGCTGGTTCTGCTCGGGAGTGAGCTGCCGCCCGAGCCGCACGGCCAGGAACGTGATGCCGAGCGAGAACAGCACGAACGTCACGATGTACGGACCGTGCAGCGCGGCACCCATGGGCCCGCCCACGGCCGGACCGACCGCCAGGGCCAGCTGCTTCACCAGGGCGAAGGCCGAGTTGTACTGCCCGACCATCGACTCCGGCGCCAGGTCCGCCACCAGCGGAGCCACGGTCGGCGACAGCATCGCCTCGCCGAGTCCGAAGAGGGCGTACGTCGAGATGAACGCGGCCGTCGCCATCGCCTGGCTGCCGTGCCCGAGACCGGCGTACCCGGCGATCAGCCAGGCAACGGTCCAGATGAGGCCCACGGCGGCGATCACCCGGGAGCGCTTGCGGCGCTCGACGAACTTCAGCACCAGGAACTGCGCGATCACGATGACCGCGGTGTTGGCGGCCAGCGCCATGCCCAGGGCCGACGGCTGGATCCCGGCCGCCTCCGTGCCGTACGCGGCGAGACCCGACTCGAACTGCCCGTAGCAGGCGAAGAACAGCACGAAGCCGAGCACGCAGAGCTGGACCATCGCCTTGTGCCCGAGCAGCGCCCGCACACCGCCGCCCTTGGCGCCCTCGGAAGGACGGCTGTCCCGCAGCGCGGGGGAGCCCGGCATCCGCACGGTCCCGACGACCGCGGCGAGCACCAGGAACATCACGGCCTCGATCGAGAACAGCACGGTGAAGCTGCTGGGCCGGCTCGTGTCGACGAGCAGACCGCCGATCAGACCACCGACACCGAGGCCGAGGTTCTGCAGGAAGAACTGCATGGCGAAGGCGCGCGTACGACCGGCGGGCGTCGAGCACCACACGATCATCGTCGCGAGCGCCGGCTGGAGCACGGCCGTACCGGCACCGAGCAGCGCCGCGGCCCCCACGGCCGCCGGCACGCTCGACGCGAACCCCATGGCCACGGCTCCCACAGCCGCCACAGCGGAGGCGAGCAGCAGAACAGGCACAGGCCCACGACGGTCGATGGCCCGCCCGCTGAAGGGGAGAACCACGAGCGCGGCCATGGCGAAGACGGCGAGGACGATGCCCGCGGTGGCAGCGCCGAGGTCCCGCACCTGAGCCACGTACACATAGAGATAGGGAACGGTGAAACCGAGCCCGAACGAGCTCAGCGCACTGCCTGCCTGAATCCTGCGCATCGCTGCGCCCCTCGCCTTGGTCACACTCACCCACTTCAGTAGAGGTTCAGAGGTGTACCCGTGAACCTTGAAGACTTAGAACCTAAAATTAACTCCTTAACAATACACACCGAAGGACTTCAATGCCAACGGGGCGCGTGGGATACTCCCCGCATGTCCGACACCCCCGAGCGGTCCGGCCCGCAGGCTCCCCAGGAGCCGACCCTCGACGAGCAGATCGCCGCCTACCAGCGCGAGTACCGCGACCTCGACCCCCAGGTCGAGAAGGTCGTCTCCGCCCTCGGCCGCCTGAACCGCCGCATGAACGTGGCGTACGGTCGCCAGCTCGCCGACCTCGGGATCAGCAACGCGGAGTGGGAGGTCCTCAAGACCCTCGTGCTCTCCGGCGCCCCCTACCGCCTCGGCCCCGGCGAGCTCGCGAAGCGCCTCGGCCTCACGCCGGCCGCGATGACCCACCGCATCGACCGCATGGCGGGCGAGGGCCTGGTCACCCGCGACCGCGACGAGAACAACCGCGTCCGCGTGATCGTCGAGCTGACGGACGAGGGCCGCTCGAAGTGGCTGGAGGCCATGCGCATGGCCACGGACTTCGAGGAGGAGCTCCTCCAGGACCTCAGTACAGAGGAGAGGGGAGTCCTCGGCGACGCGCTCATCCGTCTCCTCCGCCGCGTGGAGCTCACCCAGCCCGACGCCGGCGGCCGCCTGAAGGACCTCGACTGACGCCGGCTGACGCCGACTGACAGGGGTTGACACGCCCCTCTCGGATGCGTAATGTTCTCCGAGTTGTCACGGAGCCGGAACGGTTCTTCGACGACCATCCCGCCGCAGATGCGGCACCTCAACTCGTACGAACTCCCCAACGGGAAAGAATTTCGGCATGCCGAAATTCAATTCGAAAGACTCGATTATGAGTCGCCCGGGGAATCCGCTAGAGTTTGAGACGTCGGAACGGCCCAACAGCCGGAAAGACAAGCCCCGCTGACTGGGGGTCAGGCACTGAAAAGGTCTGATAGAGTCGGAACCGCTGAAAGGCCCGGAGCGAAAGCGAAGGACCGGAAAGCACCGAGGAAATCGGATCGGAAAGATCTGATAGAGTCGGAAACGAAGGAAGCGCCCGGAGGGCCTGGAAACAGGAACAAAGGAAGCGTCCGCACCTTGAGAACTCAACAGCGTGCCAAAAATCAACGCCA